>CAVPHN010000046.1:0-13474 GCA_963704205.1 uncultured delta proteobacterium | reverse complement strand
TCCGGGGCTTGGTTTTTGAGAAAAGAATTCGAAGGCGTTGTATCTAACATGACGTTATTTCAATTGCGCATGAACTTTGAAATAGCGGTCCACGGCTTTCAATAATCTGATGAAAACCGGGCCGAGAAGCAATGTCCAGAACAGTTGACAGGCCATTGCCCAAAAGGCTTCGGATGAGAACGCAATTTGCTGTTTCAGGGCAACCGTTCCGGCAAATAACATGAGATTTTCAAATCCGATCGCAATTCCCAGAAGGAGCCGCAGCGTGTTGGCGTTTGTTAAATTCACAGCATCACAAACGGCCTCAGCCCGATAATTATCCAGAAATATACGGACAGATACAGGCCGACGGGCTCCCTGTGATACAGTCCATGAAAGCAGTCCCAGCACAATTGCCAGAACGATGCTCTCGACAAAGGGCAGAAAAAGCCCTGCGTAAATCACAAAAGTGATCAGCAGGTTCACAAAATGACCCATGGCAGGAATGGCGTAATAAATCGTTGTCTGAAATATAACCAGAAACAGAATCAGACCGATCCGCACCACGGCGTTCACGAAAGAACCCGAAAAAAAAGATCTCACTAAATGCGCCTGCAAAAAGCCCATGGCACTATTTCTTTATCAACGAAACCGGCTCTGTGATGGCGGGCTGAGAACGACCAGAACTTCTTCAATTTTATCAAAATCAACAAAAGGGGAAACCTCGATGTCCTGAAATATTCCGGGGTTGTTCCGGATGATGTCCGTCACCTTTCCAATCAGAAGGCCTTTTGAAAAAACACCGTCCAGGCCGGATGTCACCACGGCGTCTCCGATATTGACGGTTTCTTTTCTGAAACGTAATTGAGCAGACATCGACCTTCGGAACCGCCTTTTATGATGCCGTGTGCCCGGGTCTGCTGAACCAGCGCATCCACGGCACTGTTTGAATCAATGATCAGAAGGACTTTTGCATAATGGTCAGAGGCATCAATCACCTGACCGACCACCCCTTCCGGAACGACAACGGCAAGGCCCTTGGTAATGCCTTCGGAAACACCTTTATCAATTACCAGGGTTTTATACCACTGGGAAGGGTCTTTTCCAATCACTTCGGCGGAAATGAAATGAAGACTGCTGGCGTTTTTAAAAGCAAGAAGTTTACGGAACCGGTCATTGGAAAGCGCTGTTTCCCTGCAATGGTTGATATCATAGATGGTCTTGGCCAGCTTTTTTTTCAGATCATCATTTTCTTTTTCCGTGGATACCAGATAAAAATAATGGGTCCACATGGACCGGAGTGATTGAATAGACTTTGTTACAACTTCCTGGAGAGGAGAAATGATCCCCATCCCCATAAGCCGGGTAGCCGAAGAAGAGCTGACATATCTGGCGGAAATAAAAAGCAAGATGATATTGATGACTGCAAAAATAAATATGCCACCAATTACAATCTGTTTTTTTGAAAACATAAAGCTAAGTAATCACAACCTGTCTGAGGAATTCAATGCTGTCCAGCGCTTTTCCACATCCAAGCGCAACAGTTGAAAGCGGATCATCGGCAATCCTTACCGGCAGGCCGCTTTCCTCCATGAGCAGTTTATCCAGATTCTTCAGTAATGCTCCGCCTCCGGTCAGCACAATCCCTCGGTCCACAATGTCGGCAGATAATTCAGGCGGCGTTTGTTCAAGGGCGATTTTAACGGTTTCCAGTATGGCGTCAATCTGCTCTGAAATGGCGATACGGATCTCTTCCGAATCGATGGTAAGAATCTTGGGAATGCCCGATACCAGGTCTCTTCCCTTGACCTCAACAGTTTCAAGGTTCTGAGGGTCAGGATAGGCATTTCCGATCGTGGTTTTAATCGCCTCTGCGGTTCGCTCGCCTATCAGCAGGTTGTATTTGCGCTTGATATACTGGATGATGGCGGAATCCATCTTATCCCCGGCCACTCGCAAGGATCTGCAGTATACGATGCCAGCCAGAGAAATGACGGCAACCTCTGTTGTCCCGCCGCCGATATCAACAACCATATTGCAGGTGGGCTCGGTGATGGGCAGGCCAGCGCCGATAGCCGCGGCCATGGGTTCTTCGATCAGGAACACTTCCCGCGCGCCCGCGGATTCAGCGGATTCCCGCACAGCCCGCTTTTCAACCTGGGTGATTCCGGACGGCACGGCAATGATGATTCTGGGTCGGACAAAGGACCGCCTGTTGTGAACCTTATGGATAAAATGCCTGAGCATGGCTTCGGTGACTTCAAAATCCGCGATGACGCCATCACGCATGGGCCGGATGGCAACGATGTTTCCAGGGGTTCTTCCCAGCATGTTCTTTGCTTCCAGCCCGACTGCCAGAACCCGGTTTTTGGATCTGTTGTCGGTTCTGACCGCCACCACAGAGGGCTCGCTCAGCACAATGCCCTTGCCTTTCACATAAACCAGCGTGTTGGCAGTCCCCAGATCTATGGCCAGATCGCTTGAAAAAAACCCTAAGAATCCATTTAAAAAGCTCATAATACCTCATTTACAGCTTAACGTAGTTGTACCTGGAAAAAATAAATATTCGAAGAAAGATGGCTGTTACCAATGTTTTTTATCAGTTAAATTAGTCAGGTTAACAGAATAATTTCGGATTCTCAAGGAAAATATTACGCTGCAAAAAAGATCAGAATAGCGAAAGCAGGCAATTTGACTTGTCCGTTATTTTATTCATTATTGTTAAATCGTGAGAGCGTGACATCGCAAAATGGTTCCGACATCATGCCCGCAAAACAACTTATAGATTAATGTACGTCCCCATGATTTCATCATGGATAAGGGGGCGAAACCGACGTATGCCGACATGATAGCGGGAAGGGTGAACGCGATTGGTCAAAAAAACAATGAATATCGACTGCTCCGGATCAATCCAGAACGATGTGCCGGTATACCCAAGATGCCCCACGCCGGCTTTGGAAAAAAATCGGCCGCAACTGGGGCTCTGCTCTGAAGGCATGTCAAACCCCAGAGCCCTTCCCCCTGGCGTCTGCCGGGACCAGAAATCCCGGATCAGGCCTGCGTTGAAAAATGGCCGGTCGGATTGCCCCTTTAAGTCCGACAACAGCACAGAAATCAGCTTTGCGACATCGGCGGCTGATCCGAAAAGCCCGGCATGCCCGTCAATGCCGCCCATGACAAAGGCATTGTCGTCGTGAACCCTTCCCTTCAGCAAGGTATTTCGCCAGGCACAGAGTTCAGTGGCTGCAATATTGTCATGGCATGCCTGCTGCGTCAGGTCAATGAAAAAAAGGTGCTCCAGTCCCAGCGGACGGTATAAATGTTCCGAAAGGAAATGATCCAGGCGCTTTCCGGATACCGTTTCCACAATCCAGCGCAATATCATGAACCCGATGTCGCTATAAACCACCTGGCTGCCCGGCATGCTGACCAGACGCTCCCTGGCCAGCATCTTCCCCAGTTGTTCTTTTCGCTCAATTAAAGGAAAATGCCGCAGACTCAGGTAATAAGCGCGGTAATCCAAAAGACCTGAACAATGCGAAAGCAGATGGCGGATGGTTACCCGAGACATCAACGGGTCCCGGAAACAAGGCAAAACCGATACAACCGCCTGATCCAGGCTCAGGCGGGACTGTTGAATAAGCAACATCACCGCCAGCGTGGTTGCCAGCGGCTTGGTCAAGGATGCCAGGTCATAAATGGTCTGTCTTGTTGCCGTTAAGCCGGAAAATAGATCCGCGCAGCCATAGGCCTCGAAAAACTCGATCCGATTGTCCCTTGAAACCAGCAGAACCCCGCCTGGGAAGACCCTCTCGGCAACAGCCTGATGCATCAGGTAATCAACACGCTCCATGTCCGCTATCCTTCAATGCAGCGATACGTCAACAAGTGATGATCCGCATCCAGAACCGCTTCAATGCCAAAGGGAACCGCAATGTTGTCAGACCCGTGCCCGATATTGAATCCGGCAAGGATGGGAATGTGGAATGGGTCAAGGATGCGGGCGATGATTTCAAACAGTTCATCGGTTTTTCCGCAATTTTCAAACGAGCCGATCCCCAGGCCGCAGAGCCCGTCGAATACCCCGGCAAGCTTCATGTGGGTGAGCATGCGATCGATGCGATACGGTTTTTCTCCCGTATCTTCAAGAATCAATAGATGCCCGCTTAGTTTCGGCTCAAAAGGCGTTCCGACAAGATGGCAGATTGTTGTCAGGTTGCCGCAGATGACCGGACCGGACGCTTTTCCCGGACTCAGAACAATGCCGTTTTCAAGCTGAATTGCAGGCGGTTCGGCTGAAGTCAGGGCATTGAATACGGACGCAAGGGTTCCGGGGCCGGCATTCTTTAAGGATGTGACCACTGGCCCGTGGCAGGAAACAAGGCCGGAGCGCTGATACAGGGCGCACAAAAGGGCGGTAATGTCGCTGAATCCCATCACCTGCTTGGGATGCCGGCGTATGGCCTCATAGTCCAGATACGGCAGGATCTGCAGGGACCCGTAGCCGCCTCTTGCGCAGACAATGGCCTGAATATCGCTGTCTTGAAAAGCCGCGTTCACCTGGACCGCGCGGTCTGCATCCGATCCGGCAAGATACCCGGATCTGGCAAATATTCCTTCCGGAAACCTCACCCGAAAGCCCATGCTCTCCAGAATACCGATTCCGGCGTAAAAAGCCGCTTCTTCAAAAGGGCTGGCCGGGGCCACAATGCCGATGCAGTCGCCCGGTTTCAGGCCCAAGGGAATTCTTTTATCGATAGGGTTCGTCATGTCTTCCTGATGTAGACCGGTTCATCGGTTTTGTCAACTGAATGCCTGAGCCGTCATTTTTTGTGCTTGTAAAAATATCAAATTGGGTTATTGTTGGGTGGTTAATGACGCATTGAAAAGGAAAGCTTGATGTCCATCATTCGGCAGCACACGATTTCGGGATTGACTCCGGGCACGACTTTTACGGTTACCCGAACGTTTTCAGAGCCGCAGGTCGAACAGTTTGCGGATTTGACCCGCGATTACAACCCCATTCATTTTGATTCGCGATTTGTCGCAGTAAAGGGATTCAAGGCCAGAATCTGCCATGGACTTCTTGTCGGCGGCATGGTCACGGAAATTGGGGGACAAATCGGATGGCTGGCCTCGGGTATGGATTTCCGGTTCAAGCGTCCCGTCTATTTTGGCGACACCATTACCTGCACCCTGACGATAAGGGATGTTGATGAAAAATTCAGGGCCCGGGCCGATGCCGTTTTCGTCAACCAGGACGGAGATGTGGTTCTGACCGCCCAGTTGAGCGGGCGCCTGCCGGGAAAGGCCGAAATCCAGGTTCTGGGACAGATGGTTGAAGAAGGCGACCCTACCAATGGACTGCGATAATGCATCCAGGCCGGCTTTTTTTGGATCCGCAATTCTGGTTTCCGACTCCTTTTACACTTACAAATGGAAACTGACACAAAAATGAAAGTTTTTCGCGATACGGCCAAATCCGGCGTTCTGGCCGGCCTGAATAAAGGCTGGAGCAGCTACGTCTGGCTGCTTAAGATTCTGATCCCCATCTCGTTTTTTACGGTTCTTCTGGACTACAGCGGCTTGATCCGCCAGATGGATTTGTTGCTTGCGCCCCTCATGAAATTGATCAGCATGCCGTCTGCCGCTGCAATCCCTCTGGTGGTCGGCATGTTAACGGGCATATACGGCGGGATTGCCGCCATGATCGTTCTGCCTTTTTCCGTAAACCAGATGACATTGATCGCCATTTTCCTGCTCATATCCCACAATCTCGTTCAGGAGGGAATGGTGCAGGCCAGATCCGGACTGGCTCCCTTAAAAGCCACGACCATCCGGATAGCCGCCTCTGTTGTCACCGTGATCGCGGTTGCCCAGTTCATGGACCTGCAGACGGGCGCATCCCCTGCAATGGCCCTAGTGACCCAGGATCAGAGAGCCCTGTGGGAAGTTCTTGAAAAATGGGGCATCTCCACTTTTTTTCTCAGCATCAAGATATTTTTGATCGTGATGCCGCTGATGATCGCTTTATGCCTGATGAAGGCCTTCGACATCATTCCGTTTCTGGTAAAGGTATTAAAACCTTTTCTGAGAATCATGGGACTGGATGAGCGGGTCGGGCTGCTGTGGCTGACGGCTGTGGTGTTTGGCGTCGCCTACGGGGCCGCCGTCATTGTCGAGGAAGCCAAAGAAGGCAATTTCAGCGCCGAAGAACTGGAGCGGCTTCACATCTCCATCGGCATCAACCATTCGATGGTTGAAGACCCCATGCTTTTTGCCTCCCTTGGCCTGAGCATCTTCTGGCTCTGGATTCCCCGGGTGATCACCGCCATTGCGGCGGTTTATCTTTTTGACTTGTGGATTAAGTGGTCAAAGAGGGCAACAAGGCGTCCTGTTGCCCCTGTTTGAGACAGAATGCCTATTTATACTGGATTCTCAAATCCTTCTTGCTGATCTTGCCGACACTGGTCTTGGCAATGGTGTCGACAAGCAGCACCTGGCCGGGAACGCCGTATTTGGGAATGGTTCCGTTGTCCACATACTTCATGTAAAAATCCTTCAGTTCATCTTCCGTAACCCTACCCTTATGATCAGCCTTTAACACCACCAGGGCCAGGGGTCTTTCTCCCCATTTCGTCGGCAACCCCGATCACCGCAGCCTCGCTGACCCGCCGGATGCTGGCTGATGATATCCTCCAGCTCCAGAGAGGAAATCCACTCGCCGCCGGTTTTGATCACATCCTTGACCCTGTCCGTGATCTGCAGGTATCCTTCGGTATCGATAGTGCCGATGTCGCCAGTATGGAGCCAGCCGTTTTTCCAGAGCTCTTCGCTGCGCTGCGGATCCTTCAAATAGCCCTGGGTCAGCCAGGGCGAACGCGCCACCACCTCGCCGGTCGATTTTCCGTCATGGGGAACGGAGTTTCCTTCCGGATCCACGATTTCAAGATTGACCATGGGAACCGGCATTCCGGTTTTGCAGCGCATTTCAACCTGTTTGTCGATGTCCCAGTCCAGCATGAACGGCTTCATGTTGGCGGCGGTCAGAATCGGGCAGGTCTCGGACATGCCGTAAGCGGTCGTCACATTGATGCCATGAGACAGTGCCGCCTTGCAAAGGCCCTTGGGAAGGGCCGAGCCGCCGATGATGACTTTCCATTTGGAAAGATCAACCTGCGTGATGGCCGGGCTGCTGACCAGCATGTGCATGATGGTCGGCACGCAGTGTGAAAACGTGACTTTTTCCGAAACAATCAGCTTCAGCAGCAAGGCCGGTTCATATTTGCCCGGATAGACCTGCTTGGTTCCTAAGCGTGCACAGATAGGGAATGCCCCAGGCATGGACATGGAACATCGGTGTCATGGGCATGTACACGTCACCGGAATTCAGGTTGACCTGGGATTTGTATATGCAGAAACCGGACATGAGCCCGTAGGTGTGAAGGACGAGCTGACGGTGGCTGTAGTAAACGCCTTTCGGCATTCCCGTGGTGCCTGTGGTGTAAAACGTGGTGGCCATGGTGTCTTCGTCAAAATCCGGGAAATCATAACCGGAGCCGGGATGCGGACAGAAGGGATTCATATTCGCCGGAAAGATCCAGGGTTGTTGCAGGCTTCGTCCGATCCGTCAGCAGGATAAATTTTTTTACCGTCTTGATCTGATCCTTGATGGCTTCCAGCATGGGCAGAAAATCGGAATTGACCAGAATGATATCGTCTTCGGCATGATTGATGGTGTAGGCAAGCTGCTCAGGTGACAACCGGATGTTGATGGTGTGAAGTACGCCCCCATCATGGGGATGGCAAAAAAACATTCCAGATACCGGTGGCTGTCCCAGTCCATGACGGCAACGGTATTTCCGGGCTCAATACCCAATTTTTCCAGCATGTTGGCCAGCTGCGACACCCTGCTGTTCAGGGTTTCGTAAGTATAGCGCATCTTGTCCCGATAAATGATTTCCTGCTTGGGCGCATACACCAGAGGCATCCTGAGGATGTTTTTGATCAGCAGGGGATAGGCATAGGCAGACGGGGTTCGCTCGATTTTTCTGATGGGCATGCTTCCTCCTTTAACGATAAAAAATATTTAACCAATGAATAATATTCATGAATAAAGACTTGCAAACAGGTTGGTCGATGGCTGGCGGATCATTATCACAGATGCGGCGTTTGTCACAATAAAAATGATGTTCCCATATCATTCACCCTGACGGATGGCTTTGGAAAGAAGGTGGGGGGGGTTCATGGTCACAAATCGACGGATTCATCGAGGATCCGACGATAGATCTTCCTGCTCATCCAGAATATCGCAGAGCACATCAAGGGTTGTCATGGGGTTCATGATCACGCAACGAAAAACGACAATGTCCAGCCCCGGGTATTGATGGACGCGCAAGGTGGTGCGGGAAACAAAGCTTTTTCCTGCCTCGCGCTGAAGCTGCTGGACTTTACGCGTCATGGCGTTAAGCTCTTCGTTTATTTCAAAAGCCTGTATGCAATCTGCCTGTTCAGGCCGGAATCCGCCAGGAAATCTTTTGGCCGGTTGCGAAATTCTATAGGTGAGGATATTGAGCTCAGGCGGTGTGATCAATTCAAAAAGCGGCCTGCCCTGTATTTTTGCTGCAAACTGCCGGGCAATTTCGATGCCGTGCTCGATCAGCAAGGCATAGCCCTGGGTGCCCATGATCTTAAGGGTTGAGTCAAGTATCAGCGAGCTGGCCTCACGCGAGCCGGACAGGGATTTTCTGCCCAGATCAACAGAGCCCGGCCGGTTGACATACCCGGCATGATATTCGATGGCATCCAGCTTCTTCGGATCTTTGAAATACACCATTCCGCATGTCATGGGCATGTAAAACTGCTTGTGCCCGTCTATGGTCACGCTGTCCGCCTCTTCGATTCCGGCAAGAAGGTGTCGGTATTTTTCAGACATCAGGGTCGGGCCTCCCCAGGCCGCATCCACGTGAAAGTGAATGCGGTGTTCGGCGCAGATTGCCGCTATCCAGGAAAGCGGATCAACGGACCCTGTCTCGGTGGTACCGGCAATTCCGACAACAGCCATGATTCGGGTTTTTTCGGGGCCGCTGTGAAGCTCGGCAATTTTTTGCCGCAGGCAATTCATGTCCATCCGGTTTTTCGCATCCACCTCAACCGGAATCACGTTTTGGCTTCCGATTCCCAGAACGCCGCCGGCTTTTTTAAGGGAATAATGACCCAATCTGGATACCAGCACCACCACGCGTTCAATACCATACGCCTTGCAGGCTGCCATAAGCCCTTCTTTCCATTCCCCTCAAAACAATTTTCTGCAGCCAGCAATGAATTGCGGGCAACCCAGAGGGCCGTGATATTGGCCAGGGTCCCGTCTTCAATAAAACACCCCAGCAGGGTTTCGGGATTTTGAACGTGCTCCTGATAAAAGGCCTTGTCCTGATGGTATATCAGGCGGTGAATCTTGGCCAGCACCTGTTTTTCAATAACGGAAACCACTTTTGAGGTCTCAAGCTCGATGACATTCTGATTCAGCGCAGCAATAATCGTTTTAAGATGAACCATAAAAAACGGCAATGCCGAAGTCATGTGGCCTACAAAATAAGGAGAGGCCACATTCACCGCATGGGGGGCGATGTCTTCAATCAGGTCGGTAATCACATCGGCTAGTTTTTTTTCAGGATGCCTGCCGATGGTTGAACCGGTAAAGCGTTCGGAAAGTTCCTTTAAACTGATTTCCTGGGTAACACCGACATGCCGGGTTAAAAATTCATGCAGGCCGAAGAGGATCTGATCCATGTACTTAAGCAGTGTAAGCCGTGCGGCATCGCTTTCCGGCCGGATGAAAATCCGCATCAGGGCTTCTCTGTCCGCAACCAGGTGTGGTCGTTTGCGATCAGAATCCGGACTTGTTGAAAACTTACCATTTGACATCAATCAAGACCTCTCATTTACCGTCGAAGACAATTTTATCATTATCTTATTGATTTTCTCATCAGGGTTATTATAGGAAATAGGTTGTTTATCATATTCATCATAAGATGCAAATCATTGCAAGTGATCAGGAGATGTTCATGGAAATCATCAAATTCGGAAAAGAAAAAAATGCGTTTATTGTCAAAATCAGCGGACGAATGGATGCCTTAACCGCTCCCGAATTCGAAAAAACCCTGGGCTTGTGGATCGAGGAGGGCGAAAAGTGCTTTGTCGTTGACCTGGGCTCTCTGGAATATATCAGCAGCGCCGGGCTCCGGAGCATACTGATTATCGCAAAAAAGCTCAAATCCCTTGACGGAAAAATCCTGCTGGCAGCCATGGAAGAGTCTGTAAACGAAGTTTTTGAAATTTCAGGCTTTGATTCCATCATTCCGATTCACGATACGGTACAGGCGGCAATCCTTCAAACCTGAGGCATTGTCATCCATTCTGATAGCGGTACCATCCGGAATCCGCATTATCCGAATTTTCGGGGTCTTCCATGTCAAGCATGCAACTACCTGCCAGGATTGAAAGCATGGAACTGCTGGTTCAGTTTATTTCCGCCAATGCCGGAGAGCTCGGATTTTCTCGTAAACGCGTCAAGGAAATTGAACTGGCCACGGAAGAAGCCCTGGTGAATATCATCAATTATGCCTATCCGGATCACAAGGGGGATATCAAAGTGACCTGCATGAAGCACCCCCCGAAATCATTTGAAATCAGGATCGAAGACACCGGCATCGCCTTTGATCTTCTGTCGTTGAAAGCTCCGGATATTTCAGCCTGCATTTCCGACCGGGAAATCGGAGGGCTTGGCGTTTTTCTGATCCGAAAACTAATGGACGAAATTCATTATCATCGAAAAAAAGGCAAAAACATACTCAACCTTGTTGTTCATATTCCCCCATCCCAAAAAGCCGGCGCATAGCCGGATAGCAATTCTTTCTATCAACTCAGGATAATATGCGAATAATAACCCGATCCGATTTTGACAGCGTGGTCTGCGCTGTCCTTCTTTATGAAGCCCTGGATATTCAGACGCCGGTCAAATGGGCAGAGCCCAGCGAAATTCAAAAAGGTCTTGTGGATATCCGTAAAGGCGATATTATCGCCAACCTGCCCGATGCGCCGAATTGCTCCCTGTGGTTTGACCATCATTTTTCCAATCAAGGAGAGCTGTCTTTTTCAGGCGCTTTTCGAATGGCGCCGTCCGCTGCAGGAATCATTTTTGACTATTACCGGAACAGGTTTCACAGGACTATACGGAACTGGTTCAGGCCGCGGACAAAATCGATTCGGCGGACCTGACCCAGGAAGAAGTCCTGTATCCGGAACACCATCCCTATATCCTGCTTTCCATGACCATCAGCGGTCAGAACAAAGCCGATGAACCTTACTGGAACCATCTGGTTGATCTTCTCAGGGCCGTACCGATTCATTCTGTCATGAAAGACAAGACCGTGATAGCCCGCTGCGATGCGGTTATCCGTGAAAACATCGCCTACAGAGCCTACCTGAAAGACCACACCCAGTGCCTTGGACATGTGGCGGTGACTGATTTTCGCGCCTTGACGCCACCGCCAGCCGGCAACCGGTTTCTCGTCTATTCCCTGTTTCCGGAGTGCTCTGTTCAGGTCAAGATCCGCCTCGATTCCAATCAGCCTGACATGGTCATGGTCAGCGTGGGACACAGCATTTTTAATCGGACACTGCAAGGTAAATGTCGGGCAACTTCTTTCAGAATTTGAAGGCGGCGGGCATCGCGCGGCAGGCGCGTGTCGGTTTCACGCCGGCAAGGCAGCCCATAATATCCCCAGAATACTGGACGCCCTGATACAGAATACAGAACTGCCGACAACCGGGTAGCATGCTCTGTCAGCCAATCTTCAGCCACATGCTCGCCGCTGCTCCCGAAGGACTACGATTGCTCAGCTCCAGACGGCCATCCATCTGCGTGAGCATTTTTCGAGATATGGCCAGCCCCAATCCGGAATACCCTTCCCGAGTGGTGAAAAAGGGCGTAAACAATCTTGGCTGGATCTCTGCCGGAATACCCGGCCCATTATCGAGAACCTGGACCACGAAGCTGCCGGGCTGTGTAAAAGCCAACAGTTCAATTTCAGGAGATTCAACCCCTGAAACCGCATCAATGGCATTATCTATCAGGTGACCGATGATTTGATACATGGCGGATGAATTGCGCCTGAATGCTGTAAGGTTCAGCCTGAATCTCCTGTTTGAAAGCGATCTGTTTTCCAGCAAGTTTTGATCTGGCAAGGGCAACGCAGTCGCTCCAGAAAAAGATCAGGGGAATTTCTTCAATTTCACCAACCGCTGCACGGACATAAGCGCGCATGGCATCCAGAAATTTATGCTGGCGGGCAACCAGCGCCAATGCCCGGTGCAAAAATTCCACCTTGGCGGCATCGTCAAATGCATCAAAATTCCTGAGCAACACATCCAGCGTCATTTTCAGCGAGTTGACCGTATTTCCAAATTCATGGCGCAGGATGGAAAATATTTGTTCCAGATCCTCAATCAGTTGCGCCGTATTTGTACTGGCAGGCAATTCCATATTCCATCCATCCGGCATTCCTCAAGACGCGTCAACAGCCATCTATGGCAGCAACTTGCGGATTTTTTCAATGTGTTTGCCCAAAACCAGCCGGATATTTCCCAGCGTACACTCCTGGCTGACCATAAGTCCGAGGTAAAACGTGGGCGCCACAAGGCGGCATACGATCCAGGCATCGCTTGCCTGGAAAATGGTTTCCTTGAGATCCCCCACCCCTTCGAATTCCATGAGGGTTTTTTCGATGATTCCAATAACCATGGCAAATTTGGCGGCAAAAACATCCGATGGGATTTGTGCCGGGTTGTGCTCAGCAATCATGATTCCATCAAGATCCATCAGGCTGATCATCATCACGCCATGCATCTCGGTTGCCATTTTTTTAAACAGGTCAACAATCTGCTTCACGGGCTGTCTGGCGGTGCTGCGTTGCGCTGTCTCGGGCAAAAGAGACTCAAGTCCTCCATCAATTTCCGGGGTCAGCAATATGTTCGGACCCGGGCATTCCGGTGTCAGCCAGTTCGGCTCAATGGACTTCTGGTCCTCAGGAGGCGGCCCGAAAAGACCATCGGCCGACTTCAAGCGAACTGAGCTCATTTTCCAGAAAGTTCAGGTCCTGCTCAAAAGATCCATCAAAACCGCCCAATTCGTTTTCCTGAAGTTTTTCATCCTTGCGCCTCGAAGCCTCCATCATGATGGGCATTAACTCGGAATTGATGCGTCTCATGATTTTTTTATCCGGAAGATTTTTAAACGAAAGCAAAACCTGATTCCACATAATCATCTCTATGGCAGCTTCTTCTCCGATCAGTCTGCCGCTGACCGCATCAAACAATACCCCGTGATCAAAATAAAAAAGACCTTTTTTGCCTCTGGCGCTCACTTCAAGAAGACAGGTTTTTTCTTCCATTTCGATAAGCTGGAGAAAACTTCCCACGGAAAATCCGGTCA
>CAVPHN010000045.1:0-15684 GCA_963704205.1 uncultured delta proteobacterium | reverse complement strand
TGGTTCCGGCCTGGGAAGTCTGTTTTAACCCTTCATCGATGTTTTTAACCAGATCATCGAAATCAACCGGTTTATCCATAAAGCCGATAATCCCGATGGATTCGAATTTTCCCTGGATTTCCCTGGTGCCATAGGCGCTCATGACAAGAACGGGTACGGATGAAAAACGGGAATTCATGAAGACAAGAAGCTCGAATCCATCCATTTCCGGCATTCGAATATCCGTGACCACCAGGTCAATTGGATTTGACTCCAGAATTTTAACCGCCTTTTTCCCATTTTCTGCCGTAAACAGCTCGAAGCGGTCCTTGTATGCCTCAAACCCTGCCCGGATGCTGAGAAGCAGAGATTTTTCATCGTCAACTATCAATACCTTTTTCATGGGCTATCTCATTTCAACCATTGTCATTATTTTTTCGTATGGCGATACGGCACCGGATTTTTTTTGCGTAAGCCAAATAAGCGCCATTTACCCATCAGGCTATGGAGGCTGTGATATAAAACTGCGGCGGCGCTGAGAGATGTTTTTTTACAAAACACATTTCAGCACTTCGAATAACGGCCGCCGTGTATTTTTCCGGAAACCCCGCAGGCAGTTTGATCATAATATCCACCCGTTCAACCATACCCGTGGTTGGGTTGGGATAGAAACTGAGAATCAGCCCCAGATCGGTTGTATCAATATGACGTTCCCTGCAAAAAGAGGAAACGTAGATTCCCGCGCAAGTTCCGATAGATGCCAGAAAAAGATCAAAGGGTTCCGGCGCCGTATTCTCCCCGCCTTCTGAAACCGGCTGGTCCGTGTGGACGGTAAATCCCTTGTAGGTCGAATCCACTTTTTTATTTCCGGGAAAAGTAATCATCATATCCATGATCGGGCCTCCATAGGTACGGATAGATAAAAATTGTACATAACATCATTTTGATTTACATTTTCCCATATGCTTTTTACGGCGATAAATCAATGGGCATCATAACACCAGTATTGCCAGAAGGCCATAGCGGGTCAATTTACCGGCCAGGACCAGCACCACAAACAAGCCGAAATGAACCCGCAGGAGCCCTCCGGCAAAACAGATGGGATCTCCGATTAATGGCAGCCAGGAAAGCAGCAGAGACCAGACCCCGTATTTGGCATAAAATGTTTCGGCGCGTTTTTGGGATTTTTCATCCATTCTGAGCAGTTTTTGGATCACCCAAGTACTGCCGTAAACCCCGATTCCATAAGTGGTGCACGCACCAAGGGTATTTCCCGCTGTTGCCGTGGAGACGGACAGCACCGGATCAAATCCTTTCAGGATCATGGAGACAAGAAGCCATTCCGAGCCGACGGGAAGAACGGTAGCGGCCATGAAACTTAATAAAAACAAAGAGCCATAAGCATATTGAGAAATAAATGCCATCATTGGAAAACAGATACCTGATACGGTTTGATCCATGTAAAAAAACAAAAAACCAAATACGAAAGAAGACCCGTCTTCAGGCTTTCTTTCTCACAATCGCCTATTGACCCGATTTGCCTTCTACTATAGATTATAATGATAGATGAACACGAAGTCGTCAACAGTGAAAGGCCATATCGTGACACGTTTTTATATTTTTATTTTAAGAGCCGTTCTGGGAGCTGCCTTTTCTGTAATCCTTACCCGCATGTTCTACCCCCAGGCCAGGATCGGTTTTACAGTGGGTCTTTGGGGGTTTCTTGTCGGCATGGCCTATGTGTTTGAATACTTCAGGGCAAGGAAATAAAGCCGCATTTCCAAAAAACATGATGAAGGAGCCTGGCATCATTGAAACAGATCATTCTTGGAACAGCTGGACATATTGATCACGGAAAAACCAGCCTGATCAAAGCGCTGACCGGCATCAACACCGACAGATTAAAAGAAGAGCAGATAAGGGGCATCACGATAGAGCTGGGGTTTGCCTCCATGGATCTTCCCGATGGGCAGCACCTGGGTATTGTGGATGTTCCCGGACATGAAAAATTTGTTAAAACCATGGTGGCCGGGGCCACCGGCATCGATATGGTTGTCATGGTGATTGCCGCCGATGAAGGCGTAATGCCTCAGACCCGCGAACACATGGAAATCTGCACCCTTTTAAACATTCAGCACGGCCTGGTTGTTCTGACCAAAATGGATATGGTTGATGAAGAGTGGCTGGAGCTGGTTACAGAAGATGTCCGGTCTTTTGCCGCAGGCTCATTTCTGGAAGATGCCCCCATCCTGCCGGTTTCCTCCATGACCGGAGAAGGCATACCCGAGCTGATAACGGCCCTTGAAACCCTGAGCACCTCGATTCCCGAACGTTCGACAACCAATTTGTTCAGGCTTCCCGTGGACCGGGTCTTTACCATGAAGGGCTTTGGAACCGTCATTACCGGAACCCTGATATCCGGAATGATTCGCTTGGGTGATCCGGTAATGATATACCCTTCCCGCGTCACTTCCAAAGTCAGGGGCATTCAGGTTCACAATGCCGGCGTGGAGCAGGCGGTTTCGGGAATGCGCACTGCCATCAATTTCCAGGGGCTTGAAAAAGCATCCATTGACCGCGGAGATGTGCTCTCGAGCCCGAATGCACTGACTTCAAGCTTTATGGTGGATGTCGGACTCCATTATTTAAAAAGCAATAAAAAACCCGTAAAAAATCGAACGCGAATACGGTTTCATACCGGAACCAGCGAAGTTCTGGGGAATTTGATTCTTCTGGACAGTGAAGAGCTTTCTCCTGGCGGCACCACCGCGGCTCAGCTTCGACTCGATGCCCCGGTTGCGGTGGTAAAAGATGACCGGTTTGTGATCCGAAGCTATTCGCCGATCCGAACCATCGGCGGCGGCAGCATCCTCAATCCCATACCTCAAAAACACAAGCGTTTTAAACCCGACGTTTTTTCAGGCATTCTGAAACTCGTTGATCTTCCCCCTGAAGAAGTGCTCACCTATCACGCCGAAGAGGCCGGATATCAGGGCATCAGCTTTTCCGATCTGCGCATTATGACCAATACTTCGGACAAGAAACTGGACGCGGCCATCCAGCGGCTTCTCTCAGACAAGGTTATCCTGATGACTGACAGGGAACAGCGTGTCTTTATTCACCGCACGTGTTTCGAAAAATTATTTCTTGAGGCCGGCAGTCTGCTGGGCGCTTTCCATAAAAACAACCCGCTGAAGCCGGGAATGTCCAAAGAAGAGTTAAAATCCAGATTGCCGCCCCAGATCAGCCCCAAGCTTTTTACCCTGATGATTCAGCAGATGGTAAAAGCCGGCCAGGTGGCCCAGGAAGAAAACATGATTCGCCTGTCCTCCCATACGGTTTCCCTGGGCCTGGATCAGACGGATGTCCGCAGAAAAATCCTGGATGCCTACCAGCAAAATGGCCTCACCCCTCCTTATTTCAAGGAATTCTGCAAAACGCAGAATCTGGATGAAGCCAAATCAAAACAAGTCCTTCATGTCCTGGTAGACGAAGGGCTGATCGTCCGAATAAAAGACGATTTTTATTTCCACCAGGAAGCCATCCTGATGATCAAGAAAAAACTGGTGGAGTTCCTGAATGTCCACGGCGAGATCTCAACCCCCCAGTTTAAGGATATGACTGGGGCATCCCGAAAATTTGTGATACCGATCATCGAATATTTTGATGCACGAAATGTGACCATCCGGGTAGGTGATATTCGAAAACTCAGGAATGGATAAAGGAGAAATCATGGAAGGATTTAAAAAATTTGCCACGCAGCGGATCATTACCGGCCTGCTGTTAACGGTTGCCGTATTATGGCTGACAGGGACCGTAGTGGGACTCCTGCGCAAGCCCGAACCGCCCGTTGCCGGCCTGCAACCGGAACAACCTGCTGCTGTCCCGATGCCTTTTGCCAAAAAATCTGATACCACTGCCGGCCAATCCGCCGCGGAAATCCCCAAAACCGGTTCCGCCGGGCATGTCACAGCCAGCCCTTCCGGTGCAAAGGATTCCAAATCTCAGCCAGACACCCAGATGCATACGGATTCAGCCAAACCGATTCACTCCGCAGCACCGCCCCCGGCCAAACCTGCTGCTCTGCCTGCTGCCGGCAAAAAAGCCGCTGTGCATTCGCCTGCCGCAGCCTCTCATGCCCAGGATCCATCCAAGGCCCAAGCCAAAAAAGTTCCGGGCGTTGCATTTGTCACGGCCGTCATCAAGCCTCTTTCCTACGAACTGCACGATCGATTCTGGGGATGGCGGCCCAACGATATTTTAGACTTCACGGATAATGTTAACAATTTTCAACTTGGCATTCTGGAAGTTACGCGAAGAACAACCGTTATCCTGACGGAACGTCTTTCAAGGACCGGAAGCGTTGAATCCCTGAACAAGAATCTGGAGCGCGCCATGGACTGGCTGATGACCAAGCCCGAACGCTACTGGCTGCCTTCTCCTGAATCCCGTTATGAAGACGCAATGTCTGAAATTGCGGCTTATAAAAAAAATCTCGAAAATGGGGCCGCCGTTTTTTATTCACGGGCAGACACCCTGCTGCCGCTTCTTGCCGTGTATGACAATCTATTGGGAAGCTGCGATGAAAACCTGATTAAAACCAAGGAATCCAATGGAGATCCGGTCAGCTGGTTCCGGGTGGATGATTATTTTTATTACGCAAAAGGCGTGGCAAGTGCCCTGGAAACAATTCTGGAAGCGGTTCTTGAAGACTTTTATCCCACACTGGAAACCCGTCACGGCACGGAAATACTGCATCATGCCATTTTATCCTGTAAAAAAGCCACCGAAATCGAACCCTGGCTTTTTGTAACAGACAGCGATTTCAGCGGCATTCTTGCAAATCACCGGGCCAACATGGCCGCGCGCATCAGCCATGCGCGCTTTTATATTGAAGTCCTGATCGCTGTCCTATCCACTTAAAGTTGTTCGAGTAGCCGGGAGTCTTCCATGGCTTAGGAAAATGTTTGTTTTCTCAGTTTCCGCCTGCTTTCGCGGCGGGGCCACATTATCTTTTCCATATCACAGTTGAACTCCTGGCCCTCTCAGAACCGGACAAGCGGCTTTCCCATACATCCGGCTCCTCGGCTCGTTATTCAGTAAGCCTCCGCTCTACGACATGGGTTCAGGTCTTTGCGGACTTTTATTCGGGGCCACCTCACCCACTTCAATGCTTGGTTGAAGCTTTCCCAGGTATATGCCTTGCGCTGGCTTTTTCGGTTGAGCCATTTGAACAGGATTTGTCCGGTTGCGGTAGACATAGTAGCTGCACCTTTCCAAATTGTCCGTTATGGCGTAATAGCTCAGGTGCCCGATCACTCGGGCGCGAGCCTGCCTGAGCATATCTCCCTTTTTCAGACCACGGCGGGCCTTCATTGTCCAATCCGTGAACTTGCGCAGGCTTAGACCCAGCTTCTTACGGCTGGTACGACGTTTGACCTTGAAGTATCCTTCTTTGGTTTTCCCGCAGTAATGCGTGAACCCCAGAAAGGTAAATTCCTTTGGTTTTTCGCCGCGCCTGTATGCACTCTCACGGGCAAAACGTCCAAATTCAATGCAGTGTGTCTTTTCCTTCGCCAATTGCAGACCAAATCCTTCGAGTCGCTCCGCCATGCGTCGTTGAAACTCTTCCGCATCATCTTTGTACTGAAAGCATGCCAAATAATCGTCTGCGAAACGGAAGTAATACGCCTCGCCACGATTTTGCCTGATCACTTTCCGGCTGAACCACACATCCAGCACATAGTGAAGGTAGATGTTCGACAGCAGCGGGGATAATATCGACCCCTGAGGAGTTCCCAGGTCACTGGCACGTACCAGACCATCTTCCATAATGCCGCTTTTCAGCATCCTGATAATCAGGCGGATTACGCGCTCATCTCCAATTCGATGCCGCAGAAATTTGATCATCCATTCATGGTTGACCGCATCGAAAAATCCTCTGATATCGGCCTCTACCACATAGCTGATCGGTTTCTGTTGAATCGTCCGCCCCAAAGCATCCAGACATTGGTGCTGACTGCGACCCGGTCGATATCCGTAACTGCTGCCCTCAAATACGGCTTCAAAGATTGGTTCGAGGGTGCGCTTGATCGCTGATTCCACTATCTTATCTTCAAAACAGCTTATCCCCAGCGGCCGGCCCTTCTCGCTTCCAGGCTTCGGAATATAACTTCTTCGACTCGGCGCTGGATGGTAGCCCATCCGCTTGAGTCGCTCCGATAGATCCTGGAGGTTATCTTCAAGATTCTCGCCATATTTTTCTTTGGTTACACCGTCCACTCCAGTCGCCTTTTTGGCTTCCAGATTGTCGTAGCAAACACGCAAATTGTCCACATCAAAAATGTGGTGATACAGACTTGTAAATACCAAGTCCGGCTCTTTGCGCGCCTTTTCACCTATCCGTGTCAGATTCGTTGTCACTGCATTCTCGCTCTTTGCATAGCGTCAATGTTTCTCCTTCACAGTTAACTCGCCGTGGGGGCCTTCGCTCAGCGGGGATTAGCCGCCTCTTTGCTATGTCATTGCGACTCACCGGCCCCCATCACTCGCGACGCGGCCATCCCATGCCCTCTTTTTATTTTGGACACGGTACTCGGGTACTTCCATTGCGGTTGATTCCCCAAGAGCCCTTGATCGTCGCTCGCCTGGTTACTTGCCTGCCGTTGTATGACTCGATGCTGTCTTCGACCCCGGGGTGTCGGCTCTGCGCTCGTCATTACCGCGCTCACCGCATGGCCTGCGCCCAATAAGAGAGGATCGGCACTTTCCCAAAATTTAACCTTTCTCGGGGCTATGTGTCAGATTCAGGGCTTCACCCTTCACCTCGTCGCACTCACACAATACCTTTCAGGCTTCGCCTTCGGGCATTACGCTACTGAGCGGATGACTAATCCTTACTCAGGAGGGCCTGTCTGCTATATGCAGATTTCCTCTCAACAGGCAACCATTGCCAGGTTACCCTTATTTTAGTTTCCTTTTCAACGAATAAGGCCGTCCCTTCTGATTCTTTAAGGGGGGCGGCCTGCAACCACAGCATTCTTCTTATCTATCCTGGTCCAATCTTTTACACAGTCCACTGTTCGCCCGCGTCAAGGCCCTGGGCTCACGATATGACAGCAGGGCCATTTTTTGTCCGCTTTCAACAATTTCCGGATCTAAACTGACCTGACCTGCCCCCCCTCTGACCAAAACCGCCAGTTCTTCCACAAAATCCTTCATCTCTGCGGCACGGCCCTTCATTTGCTCGGAAGCTGAAGCAGATTCCTCGGCATTGGCTGCATTTTGTTGAATCACCTTGTCCATCTCGGTCACAGACAAGTTGATCTGTTCAATTCCCATGGCCTGTTCCCGTGAAGCAGCGGCAATTTCTGCAACCAGCTGCTCGACTTTCGTTGCACTGATCAAAACGCGCCTAAACTCGCTGTTGGTGTTATCAACCAATCCGGCCCCTTCGTGAACTGTCTTGACTGTCGTCTCGATCAGAATGGAAGTGTTTTTGGCGGCTTCGGCAGCTCGTTTGGAAAGGTTGCGCACTTCATCTGCGACAACGGCGAATCCCGCACCGGCCTCACCTGCGCGGGCTGCTTCAACAGCGGCATTCAATGCCAGCAAATTGGTCTGAAAAGCGATTTCATCGATGGTTTTAACGATTTTCTGAGTTTCTTCGCTGGCTCTGGAAATGTCTTTCATTGAAACCGTCAATCTTTCCATGGATTGATTGGTATGGGTGATGATCTGCCTGGATTCCGACATAAGCGTATTGGCCTGCTCGGCATTATCGGCATTCTGTTTTGTCATTGCGGAAAGCTCCTCAATCGAGGCTGACGTTTCTTCAATGGAAGAACCGCCTGCTCAGACGCTCCTTCAGCCAGTTGCTGACTGGCCGAAGCAATTTGTATGGAACCTGAAGCCACTTGCTCCGAACTTTCACTTAAACCTGCTATCACCGAGTTAATGGGTTTGGTGATGGATCGAACCAGAATAAAAGACAGTACCCAGAAGAAGATTAAGCCCGCAAGAAGAATCGCGGAAATAAACGTTACAGCGGATCGCTTCTGACCGGTTATGGATTCGTTCACCTGGCTCACAAGCGCATTGGCCGCTTCAATGATCCGTTTCCCGGCGTTATTCAGAAATTGAACCCGTTCACTTTCTTTTTCGTACAAATTCTGAGATTGTCCGATGAATTCCATGAATTTATTCAGCGATTCCCTGACTGTTGCAGCCGTCTTGATGGAGGAATCATTTTTTGTTGCGACTGCAATCTGCTCCAGAGCAAGAAGCATTTCCTTGACATCTCCGGAGGCAATTCGCTGATATTCAGCTATAAACTTCTCATCACCACTCATCATGAATTGGAGTTGCAGGGTCTGCAATTTGATAAACAAGGTTCTGCAGTCCCTGACAACATCCAGCATGCCAAGATCAGCGCCGCTGAGGGCATCCCCATCCATTCGCAATGTGGCCTGCTTTTTTATAAGGTCATTAAGGATGGCCATCAGAAGGGCTTCGGAAGTCTGGAGCGGCTTGACCATTTCTGTCTTTAAAGTGCCTTGCTGTCCGTGAACTTCAACAAGCTCATCAAACAATTTCTGATACCGGTTAAACTCCGTACCGATTGTACCGATATAGCCCGTCCATGCACCATCTATTTGTTTTTCCTTAAGTGCAGTCACCCGGACAATTACATCACGATTCATCTCGTCAAACTGCTTTTTAAGATCGTCTGTCAAAAACTGAAGATAGGTTTTCTCAGCCACCCGGGTAGCCAGAACTTTCGGAAACAATCGTGTTGACATCGTTTTTTATCAGGTTTGCCACCTCAATGCGCGAATAATACAATGCCCCTATCCCAACGACAGCAAGCACAAAAAAAGAGGCAATTGCCACAAAACCGTATAATTTCTTATTGAGGGTGAATTTTCCCGCTTTTTTCATCATCTCATCGCCTTCTTTCTTGCACTACAGGAAACTGAAATGCAGCCATGGCCGTTATTTCAGCAATTTTTTCACATCGGCTTCCGGAAGATCATAAACGCCGCACCCGACAACAAGGTCTTCTCCCTGAACACTGCATAATTTGATGAAAGAGACTTTCTGGGAGGATTCTTTTACTCCGGGCTTCGGCCACATGTAATCCACCCATCCCGATCCCTTTTCTTTAGCTGTTTTGTTCATTTCATTGAAGAACCGCTTCCCGTTGGCATCTTTAAAATCGACAAGAGACTGGCCGTTGAGCTTGTACTTGATGGGGTGCATGCGCATCACAGCCGCCATATCATGAATCCAGATATAGGTGCCGGCAAAAACAAATTCACTGTCTTTTCCGCTGAACTTGGAGAAAGCCGCTTTTCCCTCTTTTTGCAGAAGCGCGCAAGCCCGGTTCACCTTGTCCATGATCATTTGCGGCGTGGGCTTGGTTGCGGCTGTAGCCTCGCAGGCATCCTCTGTTTCCTTTGCCAGCTCATCCGGGGTTTTGGCCAGAGCAAGCATGGTCTGAAAGCCAAGTGTTACAACAAAAACCGCCAGCACAACGATACCAATTCGTTTCATAACATCCTCCCCGTACATTTTTATTAAGATTTATTATACCCCATGGTCACGCCCGTAAAATAACCGATTCCTGTCAGTCATAGAAACCATTTCGAAAATGATGGATTCCCCCTTATAAAAACACAGCGGTAAAATGAAATTAAAAGCAACAAACTGATATTATTGATTACCGAATAAAATGTCATGACTTAAATACACATAATAGATTTCAAAAACAAATTGAATTCTATTTATACCTATTATCGCCATTTTATCTACAAACTTTAATATTTTTTGCTTCGATCGGAAAAACATACGTATAAATACGGTTCCTGACCCTTTTATATGTACCGAAAAAATTGCATTTTATTGAAATCGGTTAATTTTTGATACCCTCAATAAATTCTTCAGTGAAAAGAAAACTGCCTACTTGCCGGATCTAAAGGGCTGAGGCCTTATCCAATAAAACAAATGTACATTATTTTGCTTGACAATGGCCGTGTGTTTTGATTGTACACAAGTTAATTGATGGCCTTCGAAGGATAAAAATGAAAGCAGACCAGTGTATTTTTTTTCAACTCGCAAAAGCCAGCCAGGCTGCCGCCAAGTTCTGGACCAGCCGGCTGACCAGTGCCCAAGTGACTGCCGCCCAAGGCATGGTGCTGGGTTTTCTTCACGAACACGACAAGGTGACATCGCGGGAACTCGGGGAAAGGGTCATGCTGGACAGCGCAACCCTTACCGGTATTCTGGACCGGCTTGAAAAAGCAGGCCTGGTGGAAAGGAAAACGCATCCTGAGGACCGCAGGGCGGTTAGCGTCTGTTTGACCGAACAGGCAAGGCAGTTGACTGAAAACCTCATTATCCTGGCAGAAACCGCCAATCAGGATTTTCTGCAACCGCTGACTTCAGAAGAGCAGGTGATTCTGCAACTGCTTTTAAAAAAACTCAGCCAAAGCCACCGCGAAGAAGGGTGATCTGAAAAATGATAAGCGATTAACTTGCATGCAAGAACTCAGCATACAAACAGAATACCATCGTTCGGTGCCAGTCGGCAACCACATCAACCATTTGATCCATTTCTCAGGGGGAACATGCGAGCAGACATTTTTACACAGCTGCGGGAACGGCTGAACTTCTATTCCATTGGATTTCCACAAACAGAAACCGGCGTGGAGATTAAAATATTAAAGCGATTATTTACCGAAGATGAAGCCGGACTGTTTCTGTCGATGTCGCACCGCCTGGAAAAGCCCGACTCGGTTGCCGAGCGTATAGGCCAGCCGCTTTCAGATGTTGCCATGCAGCTTGAGGACATGGCAGGAAAAGGGCTTGTCTTTCGGGTGAAAAAAGGCGACGCCGTCCGGTATGCCGCCATTCCCTTTGTCCATGGCCTTTTTGAATTCCAGGTCTCTCGATTGGACCGCAGCCTTTCCGAACTTCTGGAAGAATATTTTCAGGCCGGATTTCTGGACGCTTTCAATAAAAGCCGCGGCACCTTTCTTCGCACCATCCCGGTTCAAAAATCCCTGGATGCCACCCGCAATGTCGCGGCCTTTGACGATGCCGCCGAAATCCTGAAGAAAATGAATAAAATCGTGGTCACAAACTGCATCTGCCGGAAACAGAAAGACCTCATCGATCAGTCGTGCGACAAACCCCTGGAGACCTGTTTCATGTTCGGGTCCATGGCCCAGTATTATCTGGACCACGGCATGGGCCGCGAAATCGATGTCGACGAGGCGATTCGAATCCTGTCCAGATGCCCAGGAAGCCGGCCTGGTCACCCAGCCGGCCACGGCCCAGAATCCCGGCGGCATGTGCAACTGCTGCGGCGACTGCTGCGGCGTGCTCCGGGCCCTCAATCAGCACCCCAAACCGGCGGAAATCGTTTTTTCCAACTACTTCGCCGCTGCTTGATCGCTGAATGCGTGCATCGGGTGTCGAAACCTGTCTTGAGCGCTGTCAGATGGATGCCCTTGCCATGAACGATCAGCGATCAGGCCGTGGTAAACCCGGACCGCTGCATCGGCTGCGGCCTGTGCGTCACCACCTGCCCTTCCGACGCATTAAGCCTGAAGCAGAAAACAGATGACCAGTACAGGTGCCACCGCTGACCAGCTCAGATCAAATGATGGCCATGGCAAAAGAACGCGGGCTGATTTCCTAGAAGAGGAGACAATAAATGGAAACCTGGCATAAAACCGGATGTGTGTTGTGCGCCCAGAACTGCGGGCTTGAAGTTCTGGTGGAAGACAACCGCATGGTAAAAGTCCGGCCGGATAAAGACAATCCGCGAAGTGAGGGCTATGCCTGCCGCAAAGGGCCTGAATGTGATCTATCACCAGTATCCCAAAGACCGGCTGACCGAACCGTTAAAGCGGGTCGGGCAATGCGTTTCGAGCCCGATTTCCTGGGATCAGGCCATCGGATGAAATCGCGGCAAAAATGAAAGACTGGTGGATGCACACGGCCCGCGTGTCTGGCCTATATGGGCGCCAGCGCCCAGGGCGGTCATTTTGAAGGCGCATTCGGACTGTCCATGCTAAGAGGCCCTGGGCTCCCAATATCTACTATTCCTCTGCCGGCCAGGAATTTTCCGGTATCGTGGTGGGTGTTTGGCCGGATGCTGGGCAAGCAGTACATTATGTGCCATACCGGATGAGCATGCCACAGAAATGCTGGTGGGCTGGGGCTGGAACGGCATGATGAGTCATCAGATGCCCCAGGCCCGAAAGGTGCTCAAGGGATTCAGCAAAGATCCCGGATCGACTGCTGGTCATCATTGACCCCAGAAAAAGTGAAACAGCCGCCATTGCCAACATTCACCTGCCCGTGCGGCCCGGCACCGACGCCCTGCTGATCAAGGCCATGATCGCCATCATTGTCGATGATGGCTGGGAAAATAAAGACTATATCACCGAGCATGTTGAAGGATGGGATAAGATCCAGCCCTGGTTTGAGGGCTTTGACGTCAAAGCGGCCCTTGATGTCTGCGAGCTGGATTATTGATCAGGTGCATTGAATGTGTGCCGTCTGATGACCACCAAAAGATGGTGCATGCATCCGGATCTGGGAATTTACATGGGGCGCCACAGCACACTCAACTCCTATATGATGAATATCCTGGGAGCCGTCTGCGGTATTTTCTGTGTTCGCGGCGGCAATCTTATCCCCGGCATGGTGATGCCCATGGGATTTCATGCGGATGAACGCAATCCCAAAACCTGGCGGACAGTTGACACTCAACATGCCGCCGGCGGCTGCCGGCTCCTTTCCCGCCGAATGTCATGCCGGAAGAAATCTTAAGCGATCATCCCGAGCGACTGCGGGCCGTTCTGTGTCAGTGCCTGCAACCCGCTTGCGTTCTATCCGGACACCACGGCCTATGAAAAAGCATTTGGCAAACTGGATCTTCTGGTGGTCAACGACATCGTCATGAGTGAAACCGCCCGGCTGGCCCATTATGTGCTGCCCTGCCGGTCCTATTACGAATCCTGGGACGGCACTTTTTTCCCATGGACCTTTCCCGGATGTTTATTTCCAGATGCGTCGGCCGATTGTCAAGCCGCCAGGAGAGTGCCTGGAAGCATCACAGATTTTTACCCTGCTGGCCGACAAACTGGGCCTGATCCCTGATATTCCGGATGATTTGCAGAAAGCGGCCAAAGGCGACCGGCTCACCTTTGGCGCCAAACTCATGGAATGGGCCGGCAACCGAACCGAATGCACTTAGCCGCCATGCCGTTTGTGCTGGCAAAAACCCTGGGCAAGGAATGGGACAGCGCGGCCCTGGCCGGCTCTGTGGGGAATGCTGATGACCGCGCCCGAGAGCCTTTCGCGAAAATGCCGCCCGCGCGGGCTTTGCAACCGGGGATGGATCAGGGCGACCGCATCTTTCAGGCCCTTCTGGACAATCCCCAGGGTCTGTGGGTCGGAAAGGCGATCCGGACGACAATTTTGCCGCCATCCGCACGCCATCCGGAAAAATTGAAGTCTATATCCCGAACTGGAAGAACAGGCCAAAAAGCTGGATGCAGCCAGTGAAACCAAAGACCTTGAAATGCCGCCTGATTTTCCATTTATCCTGAATGCCGGAAGGCATACGGATACAACTCAATACCTTGATGCGAAACCCGGAATGGAACAAGGGCAAACGGGCCTGCACGGTTGCTGTCAATCCGGATGATGCTGGCGCATTGGAGCTGACGGACGGTCAGCGGTCAGGGTCGTAACCGAAGCCGGCAGTGAAGTCGGTGAACTCCAGGTCACCAACCAGGTCCGTACAGGAACGGTTCTGATTCCCCATGGGTTTGGTCTGATTTATGACGAAGCGTTTACGGCATCAATGTCAACCGTTTGACCAAAAACACCCACCGGGATCCGCTGGGCACGCCCATGCACCGGTTTGTGCCCTGCCGGGTTGAAAGTATTTGAACATGCCAAGTCCGGCAGGATGAATCATGTTAGTTGGAATAATGGGACTTGACAATCCTCTGACAATTCCATAGAGTCAGAACCATCAGTTTATTAAATTTTTTTCGGGAGCTTGGACAAACCAGGCTGAGAGGGACTCTGCCGATAGCAGTGAGTCCGACCGTTGAACCTGATCCGGGTAATGCCGGTGGAGGAAATCTCAGACCAGAAGCCATCTCCCTTTACCGGAAGATGGCTTTTTTATTTTAAGGAAAGAACATGAAATTATTTTGGCGTTTCATCATTTTGATTGCATGCTTTTCCGGAACCGCAGGCTTTGCTCAGGATAAGACCGTTGAACTGACGGTCATGACGCACAACAGCTTCAGTATCAGCAAGACCCTCATGGCTGACTTTGAAAAATCCCACGGGGTTTCAGTAAAGTTCATCAAGGCCGGTGATTCCGGCGCTGTCCTGAACCAGGCCATTTTATCCAAATCCAATCCCATGGCCGATGTCTTTTTCGGGGTTGACAACACGTTTCTTGGCCGGGCTCTGTCTTCCGGCATTTTCATTCCCTACGCCTCTGCCCATCTGAGTGCCATTCCCGACGCCCTGAAACTGGATCCTGAAAACCGGTTGCTGCCCGTTGACTTTGGGGATGTCTGCCTCAATTATGACAAGAACTGGTTTTCCCAGAAAGGGATTCCGGCTCCGGAACGCCTCGAAGACCTCGTCAAGCCCGAATATGCAGGCCTTACGGTTGTGCAAAACCCGGCAACATCCTCTCCCGGACTTGCCTTTCTGCTGACAACCGTGGGTCATTTTGGGGAAACAGGGTATCTTGATTTCTGGAAAAAGCTAAGGGCCAATGATGTCCTGGCTGTGGATGGATGGAAACAGGCCTACTGGGGTCACTTCAGCGCCGCTTCCAAAGGAAACCGCCCCATTGTCGTCAGCTACGCCAGCAGCCCGGCCGCTGAAGTCTGGTATTCGAAAAAACCCCTTTCGCAGGCCCCGACTGCCGCCGTTACAGCAGATGGCGCCTGTTTCCGGCAGATCGAATTTGCAGGGATACTGAAAGGCACAAAGCATCTGGAACTGGCTCAGAAACTGATTGATTTCATGCTCGACAAACCTTTTCAGGAAGACATCCCTCTTCAGATGTTCGTGTTTCCGGCAAACAGCACTGCCAGACTCCCCGATGTCTTTGTTCAGAACACCCAAAGGCCTCGTCACCCTGTCCAAATATCCCCCCGGCAAATCGACGCCGGCCGTGAAAAATGGATAGATGCCTGGACCGATGCGGTGCTCCGATAATACATTGTGATCGAAACAATCTCATCGTCTTATGAAAAACCGTATTCGCCCCGTGCACTGTATTCTGGCTGGAATTCCACTGCTTTTTCTGGCAGTATTTTATTTTTACCCGCTCTCTGAACATCCTGAAAATGAGCCTTGCGCCGGAAGGCCAATGGGATTTCAAGCCATTATCGCCCCTGATCCGTTCCGGATTCTACATCAAGACCCTTTGGTTCACCTTCTGGCAGGCAGGGCTTTCAACGATTCTGACCCTGGTCTCGGCCCTTCCTGTTGCATGGGTCTTTATCCGGTTTGATTTTCCGGGAAAGCGCCTGATTCAGTCCCTGATCACCATCCCCTTTGTGCTGCCAACGGTTGTGGTAGGGGCGGCTTTCCAGTCGCTGCTGGGCAACCAGGGTGTCATCAACACCGTGCTGACAGAAGGGTTTCGCC
>CAVPHN010000044.1:0-128085 GCA_963704205.1 uncultured delta proteobacterium | reverse complement strand
CCGGTACTCTATCCAGCTGAGCTACGGGCGCAAATTATTCTTTATTTATAGGCCAAACAGACAATAATGTCAATGATAACCTGACAGGGGTTTGTACACCAAGATGCAAATCCAGCAAGCAGATATGGATCCGGCAAGCGCTCACGGCACTGTGATGAAGCTGGCGCTTTGCCAGGCGGCAGCGGCATTTCAGGAAGAAGAAGTGCCGGTTGGCGCTGTTTTGATTTCGGAATCGGGAACGGTTCTGGCCGCGACACATAATCAGACCATTTCATTGTCCGATCCGACGGCGCATGCGGAAATCCTTGCGCTTCGTCATGCGGCCAAAAAGATTCAGAATTACCGATTGTTAAACACCACGCTGTATGTTACGGTAGAGCCCTGTATGATGTGTATGGGAGCAATCATTCACGCCCGGGTCAGCCGGCTTGTCTATGGCGCCAGAGATTCCAAATGGGGCGCTGCCGGATCTTTGTATGATTTATCGGCCGACAAGCGTCTGAATCACAGTCTGGATGTCATTGCCGGGGTTTGTGAAACCGAATGCAGAGAGATCCTGCAGCGCTTTTTCCGAGACAGGAGATCTCATCCGATCGGGTAGCTGCAGGTGCATTTCCTGGGGTTTGAGGAGATTGCCAACCCGAAAGGTCTTGCCGGAAATATTTTGATGACTTTTCATAAGGAGTCATTAACCAAAGGAGCGACGCGTGGCAAACATTGTAATCGTTGGAACCCAATGGGGGGATGAGGGTAAGGGGAAAATCGTCGATCTGCTTGCGGATCTTGCCGATGTCGTGGTCCGGTTTCAGGGAGGAAACAATGCCGGCCATACCATGGTGGTAAACGGTGAGCAGTTCATCAGTCATCTGGTTCCTTCCGGTATACTACAGAAAAAAATCTGTTATATCGGCAACGGGGTTGTAGTGGATCCTCAGGTGCTGATCGATGAAATGGACTATCTCACCGGCAGGGGAATTGATGTGGGACCGGAGAAACTGAAGGTCAGCGAACTGGCCCATTTGATCATGCCCTATCATAAGCTGATTGATGTTGCCCGTGAGCAGCTCATGGGAGATCAGAAAATCGGCACAACCGGCCGTGGAATCGGTCCCTGTTATGAAGACAAGATTTCCCGGCGAGGCATTCGTTTTGTTGAATTGATCGATCCCGAGCTGTTTAAGGAAAGGCTTCTGTCTTTTCTGGATGAAAAAAATTATTATCTTAAAAATTATCTTTCAACCGCTCCCCTGGACCCTCAGCCCATTATTGAAACTTTCAGCCGCTATGCAGAGCGCCTTTTGCCCTATGTGGCAAATGTTTCAGTCGAACTGGATCAGGCCATATCCTCAGGCAAACAGCTTCTTTTTGAAGGCGCTCAGGGAACCCATCTGGATATCGATCACGGAACCTATCCCTATGTCACCTCATCCAATACGGTTTCCGGAAATGCCTGCTGCGGGTCCGGCATCGGTCCCGGACGGATCACCGGAGTTATCGGCATTGTCAAGGCATACACCACGCGCGTGGGGCAGGGGCCGTTTCCCTCGGAACTGTTTGATGAAACGGGGGACCGGATTCAGCAGAAAGGCGCCGAATTCGGCGCAACAACCGGCAGGAAACGGCGCTGTGGCTGGCTCGATATGGTTGTGCTGAACAATGCGGTGCGGCTGAACGGGCTGACCAGCCTGACCATCACCAAGCTGGACGTGCTGGGCGGCTTTGATGCGTTAAGCATCTGCACCGGATATGAATATCAGGGCAGGGTGCTGACGGAATTCCCGTCCAGCCTGAAGGTGTTGTCCAAATGCAAGCCGGTTTATGAAACACTTCCCGGCTGGTCCGAGGATATTTCAGGCATTCGCAGGAAAGAAGACCTTCCCCGGAACACCCGGAACTATCTTGACCGGATTGAAGAACTGAGCCGCATACCCATCGGTATCATCTCGGTCGGGCCGGGTCGGGATGAAACGATTGTGGTCACACACCCTTTTTCGTAAATGAGATGAGAAATGCCTCTCCCTCTTTTTTCATAGGGGGAGGCCTGAAAAGAGGGATCCCTAGAGAAAAACGCTTGACGGCTCATGATTTCATGTGTTTTTCATTGACAATTGGGCGCTGCTGTCATAAAAAAGGCAGATGAGTCGGGACGTGGCTCAGCCTGGTAGAGCACAGCGTTCGGGACGCTGGGGTCGCTGGTTCAAATCCAGTCGTCCCGACCACAAAACTTCTAAATCATGCGAAGTTTTTTCAAACAAGCTTTCCCTGTTATTCGGGGCGACAGCCCCCATGCTTGTATTCATGGCTCAACTGCGGATTGCAAGCCTCCAGCGCATCAATACAGCCACTATTATTAGACATTCTCTGCTGGAAAACGACAGCAAGGTAGACTGTTTTTTTAAGATCTGCCTGCTTCAAAACACGGTACGCGACATCCTCTCTGGCCGCTGCTCCCCAAATTCAAGTTTTAAAGAAACTGCGCATCGCTAAAGGGTGTGTTATTTCTTTGCAGCACTGGATGGAGGTTTTCTCCTTTTTGGGGATGCGGGCCATGCCGAGTTTTGACAATAATCCCATGAACAAAGATATTGCCATCACTACCATATTTAGTGTTTTAATCTGCTTGACACGCAATATGTACATATTTTATGATATAAAAATATATTATCAGGAGGTCACTGTCATGAGAAATTGGTTTGCCGCATTGCTCGTTGTATCTTTTCTGGCCTGTCCGGCCTGGGCCAAGGAGGCCCCACGTAAAAAAGTTGCCAAAACTTCCCCATCTAAATCGGTATCTGCCGGTAAAGCCCCCTGCCAAGCCGCAGAGCGCCAAACAAACACTACCTCCGGAGAAAGTCGAGCCCTACAAGGCTTTTATCGTTGTAGAGGCTGAAACCGGCATCGTAATTGAGGGTGAAAACGTGCACCTGAAATGTCAGCCTGCAAGCATCACCAAACTGATGCTTGCCTCCGTGGTTCTGGATAAACTGAAGAGCGGGCAAATAAAGCTCGACGATAAGGTGACCGTTTCGCCGGAGGCTTCAGCCATGGGCGGCAGCCAGGTTTATCTCAAGCCAGGGGAGGTTCTTTCCCTTGATGAGATGATGCGGGCTGTCATGGTGGCCTCGGCCAATGACGCTGCTTATGCCGTGGCGGAGTATGTCGCAGGCAGCCGAAACGCTTTTGTGGATATGATGAACGAAAAGGCCGGCAAACTCGGCATGGTTGATTCGCAGTTTCACTCCATGCACGGCCTGCCGCCATCCCAGAACCAGGAAGCGGACATGTCTTCTCCGTCTGACCTGGCCATTCTGGCAAGGGAGCTTGTTCAGTATCCCCAGTTATTGACATGGTCTTCGCTGAAAACCGAACCCTTCCGAAATGGCACACTGATCATGCGGAACCACAACAATCTGATGAACCGTTTCTCCGGCATGGATGGGCTTAAGACCGGTTTTTACCGCGAAGCGGGCTACAGTATCGTGGCGACGGCCAAGCGCAACGATCTGCGACTGATCGCCGTGGTCATGGGAAGTCCTGCGGCCAAAATCCGGGATGGCATCGTTGACGAGAAGCTGAAAAAAGCCTTTGGCCAATATGAAATGGTAACCGTGGTAAAGCAGGGAGACATTATCGAAAAGCAAATCGCGTTGCCGGACGGGAAGCAAAAAACGTTAAAGCCGATCGCAGCCTCAGGCTTTTCCTATCCGATTGCCCGCGACAAGAAAAAACTGCTGACCAAGAACCTTGAACTCCCCGAACAGGTCAAGGGGGAGATTCAGCAAGGCCAGCGCATGGGGGAGATGGTGATCCGCTTCAACAACGAAGTGGTGGGAAAGGTGGATCTGGTTTCACCGGTACATGTGCCCAAGCGCGGTTTCTTTTCAAGAATTTTCGGTTAATGGCTTTGACGTTACAGTTTTGTGTAAGGGGAAGGTCAAAGGACATACCCGGCAAAAAGATGATAAGCGGACAGCTGACTCAGGATTTCATGAAGCGATGACTCCGCCAGGCGTCTGATAAATGTATGTTTTTTATCCCTTGTGTAAACTGCCGATACTTTGCCGGTGATGCCTCCCAGTCTGCCCTGCCCACTCAATGGCATCTTCCAGGTTTCCAAGCCGGTCAACCAGTTTCAGTTCAAGCGCATTTTCACCTGACATTATCCGGCCATCGGCCACGGATGCCACTTTTTCGTATTCAAGATGCCGGCCTTCCGCAATTGCCGTGATGAACTGTCGATGAACCTGATCCGAAAACGTCTGGAGAATGATTTTTTCAGGATCTGTCATGGAACGGACCGGAGAGCCGATATCCTTGTACTGGCCGCTTTTGATGACAACCGGTGTAATGCCGATTTTCTGAAGAAGTCCCTGAAAATCGGTAAATCCCATGATGACGCCGATGCTTCCGGTCAAAGTGCCCGGATTGGCGACAATGCCACTGGCTGCCGCCGCAATATAATATCCGCCTGAAGCCGCAACGGAGCCAAGGGATGCAACGACTATTTTATCCTGAAGGGTTTTCTGGACTTCCCTGAAAATTTCCTGTGACGGCCCGACGCCGCCTCCGGGTGAGTCTATTCGAAGAACAATGGCCTTGATCGAGTTGTCTTCGCGATACTTTCGGATGTCCTGAATGACGTCATGGGGGTCGGCAATCAACCCTTTCACTTCGATGACGCCGACTTTTTCTCCCGCATCTGAAATATCGTTCTGGGTCGAGTATTTGATTCCCGTCAGTACAACCAGCGATATTACGATAGCCGAAACCGCGACAATGGATGAAAAAATTAGCAGAAAAAGCAGATAAGGATGTCTTCGGGAGAACATGATATGATTCCAATAAAAAGGTAATGAACTAAATTCGGGGGCGATATTCTATAAAACGGCAGGACTGAATTGAGGTAGAACCGCAGAGATGCTTGCGGAGGATCTTCCGCTCCCCTCAAAAACATGAAAATGCGTGATGATTCAACCTGTTGATCTCCCCACCTTTTTCAAAGAGGGGAGATCATTTTCAAGGCAATGCGTTACTGATTGGAGTCGTTGCTCAGCTTTTCCTGGAGATTTTCCTTGAGAAGCTCCCCAAAAGTCGAAGGCCCGGGCTTCATGCTGTTGACATAGTCGGACAGGAGCGCCTGTTCGTCTTCCACCTCAAGACGCTTGATGGAAAGTCCGATTCGTCTTTCATCGCTGTTGATGTTCATCACCCGCGCCGTAATGACGTCGTTGATATTGAACTTGCCCACCGGTGTCTTGATTTTTTCCTTGCTGATTTCAGAAACATGCACCAGTCCTTCGATGCCTTCCTCAAGTTCGACAAAGATACCAAAATCCGTCAAATTGGTGACGGTACCGGTAATGATTTTGCCCACCTCATAGCGCTGCGCCACAGTTTTCCAGGGGTCTGGCTGAAGCTGCTTGATGCCCAGAGAAAACCGTTCGTTGTCTTTTTCGATATCCAGAACAATGGCTTGAATAACATCCCCTTTTTTATAGATTTCCGAAGGGTGTTTAATGCGTTTTGTCCAGGAAATGTCGGAAATATGAACCAGGCCGTCAATGCCTTCATCAATCCCGATAAAGATACCAAAATCCGTGATGTTCTTGATCTTGCCTTCTATGGTTGTGCCGACCGGGTATTTTTCACTGATCACATCCCAGGGATTGGGTGCGATCTGTTTCATTCCGAGAGAAATCCGGCGATTTTCAGGTTTGATGTCCAGCACGACCGCTTCAACCATATCGCCGATGGAGACGATCTTGGAAGGATGGCGAACTTTCCGGGTCCAGGACATTTCAGAAACGTGGATCAGGCCTTCGATGCCTTCTTCAAGTTCGACGAATGCGCCATAATCGGTAAGGCTGACCACTTTTCCGTTAATGCGTGCTCCGATCGGATATTTTTCAACCGCGGCAATCCACGGATCTTGAGTCAATTGTTTCATGCCCAGGGAGACGCGTTCTTTTTCAACATCCAGATTCAATACCTTGACGGTAATTTCATCTCCGACTTTAAAGAGTTCGGATGGATGCTTGACTCTTCCCCACGAAATGTCCGTAATGTGAAGCAGGCCGTCAACGCCGCCGAGATCAACAAAAACGCCATATTCTGTAAGGTTTTTTACGATTCCGTCCAGGACTTTACCTTCATGGATGGTTGTCAATGTTGCGGACCGCTTGGTTTCTCTTTCCTGCTCGAGCAGGGCGCGTCTGGACAGAACGATATTGCTTCGTTTCCGGTTGTATTTCAACACTTTGAAATTGAAGGTCTTTCCAACCATTTCGTCCAGATTGCGAATCGGGCGAAGATCTGCCTGAGATCCGGGCAAAAATGCCTGGACACCGACATCCACGGAAAATCCGCCTTTAACGCGTGCCAGAATAATGCCCTGAATCACCTCGTCATTATCATGGGCTTTTTTGATATCGTCCCACACCTTGACCTTGGCGGCTTTTTCCTTGGAAAGAATGACGACTTCGTTTTCATCATCCCACCATTCCACCATAACCTCAACCGAATCGCCGGTCTTTACGACGATATCCCCGTTCTCATCCCGGAATTCGTGAATCCGGATCTGTCCCTCGGATTTGTATCCGATATCCACCAGCACATGATCTTTGTCTACCGAAATGATACGACCCGTAACCACTTCGCCTTCGGCAAAGCGTTTGAAACTCTCCTCGTACATTTCCATCAGGCTGTCCATGCCTTCAGATGCTTCTTGGGCATCATCAAACAAGTCCACCTGGTTCATTGGAACAACTGTCGGAGTTTGAATTGTTGGTTCTGAATTGATTTCTGTATCGTTTTCCATGAAAGTTTACTATCCCCCTTAGCCTTATTTTACCTGCTAAACCATATACTGTTGCCAGTATATCTTTGCTTATATACCAGACTGTCTTTGAAAAAACAATAATTATATTTTTGTGCGAGGAGTCAGTCCTAAAGCATTGGAATAATGCAGGCCATCATCTTCCTGACCACAGCCTGAGGATCAATATAGGTGCAGTCAATCTGAATGGCGTCGTCCGCGGGTTTAAGCGGGGAAAGTGCCCGCTGGCTGTCGTTTTGATCCCTCTGGAGCATGTCCCTGGAAATATCTTCCAGGGTGATGGTTGTCTTGGGCGGCATTTCCTTGTAGCGCCGACAGGCTCTGACATGAGGGTCGGCGTTCAGAAAAAATTTGATATCCGCTTTCGGAAATATCACCGTTCCCATGTCGCGGCCTTCACACACCAGGGCTTTGTCTTTTCCCATTTCCCGCTGCATGTCCAGAAGAAAGCTTCGTACTGCGGGTTTGGCGGAAACAGCGGAAGCCATCATGGAGATTTCGGGGGTTCTGATTTGATCCGTAATATCCCGATCATTCCAAAGCAGGCGAAAGCCGTTTTTATCCGGCTTCGCGGTCAATACGAATCCCTTCAGGTGTCCTGCCAGTGCAGCATCATCCTCAAAATCGATGCCGTTTATGAGGATGCCGTAAGCAACCGAGCGATAAAGCGCGCCGGTGTCCAGGTACCGGTATTTAAGCTGTTCGGCAAGAAGCCGGCTGACTGTCGTCTTTCCGGCGCCCGCAGGCCCGTCTATGGTTATCAGCAGGGAATCGGTCGCCGGAAGAGCGTCGTCAGAAGAAGCGGATTCCATTCACAGTACCTGCTCAAGAGCCTCAATCAGCCGTTTATTTTCTTCCGCAAGGCCCGTATTGACCCGGATGTATTTCGGATAGCCGTAGGAAGACATGGAACGGATAATGACGCCTTTTTTCAACATGTTTTGAAAAACCACATCCGCGTCCTGCCCTGCATCGATCAGGAAAAAATTGGCCTGTGTGGGAAAATACCGGACCCCTATCCTGTCCAGTTCCGTATACAGGTAATCGAGACCTTCATGCACGGTTTGAACGGTCTTGTTTAAAAACGCCTCATCTTCCAGGGCGGCAACAGCGCCGGCCTGGGCGAGCAGGCTGGCATTAAAGGGTTGACGAATCCGGTGAAGAATTCCGGCAATCTCGGGCGTCATGACGCCATAACCGATCCGAAGTCCAGCCAGGCCATAGGCTTTTGAAAAAGTTCTTAAGGCCACAACCGGCCGGTCTCCATGAACATATTCCATGCTGTTGACACAATTCGGATCCCTGACAAACTCCATGTACGCCTCATCCACGACCACAACAATACCCGGAGGAAGCGCCTCGATAAATGTTTCGAAATCACTGCGGGACATCACCGTGCCGGTCGGGTTGTTGGGATTGCAGATAAAAATCATTCGGGTTCGGGAGGTCACCCATTCCAGAAGATCATTGCCGCAAATTACCAGAGAGCGCAGGGGAACAAGAATGGGGATGGCGCCCGCGCTTTTTACATTGATTTCGTACATTAAAAACGAAGGTGTGGGAATGATGACCTCATCGCCGGGCTGAAGCAGTGCCCGGGTCAGCATGCCGATCAGATCGTCCGAGCCATTGCCCAGTACAAAATGATCCGGGGAAAAACCCAGACGGCTTGAAAGCTTAACCGTCAGCTCATAGCCCCTGCCGTCCGGATACCGGTGAAGGCTGGACAAGGCATGTGCAATAGCCTGAACCGCCAAGGGGGATGGCCCCAGCGGGTTTTCATTTGAAGCCAGCTTGACGGCGTGTTCAATGCCGTGCTCCCTGGCCAGTTCCTCAATGGGCTTTCCGGGCTTATAGGGCTCAATGGACTGAATGTATTCAGGGACCTTGACAAGCATCATGGACTCGATATTTTAGCAGCCTTCTGTCCCTCATCGACCGCCTTCATGTTCAAGGGAATGAGTTTGGCTTTACTTGAAAACTCCTCCTTGACGCATTCGCGAAGGATTTCATCGTCCACCATTTTGCTGCGGGCCGCAAAAGCGGACAGGGCGACAATATTGGCCGATCGGATGCTTCCCAGGCCGATGGCGATATCATTGACCGGAATGATGAATTCATCCACGTCGCCTCTGCCGCAGCCAACGGTTATCAGGGAGCTGTTGATCAAAATGACGCCTCCCGGCTTTACCATGGGAGCAAACTTCTCCAGCGATGGCCGGTTCATGGCCACCAGGTGCATGGGGTTACGAATGATGGGAGATCCGATGGGCCGATCACTGATGACGACCATGCAGTAGGCGGTTCCACCCCGCATTTCAGGGCCGTAGGAAGGAATCCATACGACTTCAAATCCCTGTTCCATGGCGGCATGGGCCAGAATCTTGGCGCTTAACAATATGCCCTGGCCGCCAAAACCAGCAAACATGACTTCACTTTGCATCTGTTCCTCCGCTCATGGGCTCGGGGGTTTTGATATCTCCCAGTGGATAATAGGGAAGCAGGGTGTTCTCCGACCAGTTTATGGCATCCATGGGTGTCATCCCCCAGTTGGTGGGGCAAGTGCTGACCACTTCGACCAGGCTGAAGCATTTGCCTGCCAGTTGATATTCAAAAGCCTTTCGGATGGCTTTTTTGGCTTTTACGATATATTTGGGCCGGATAACGGTTTGCCGGGTGATGTAAGCCGGAGTCTGCAGGGCCGCCAGCAGTTCTGCGATCTTGATCGGCATGCCGACATCCGCAACATCCCTGCCAAACGGGGATGTGGTGGTGCGCTGATTGGGCATGGTGGTCGGCGCCATCTGGCCGCCTGTCATGCCGTAAACCGCATTGTTGACAAAGATGGTGGTGAATTTTTCACCCCGGTTGGCGGCGTGAATGATTTCGCCCATGCCGATGCTGGCCAGATCGCCATCCCCCTGATAGGTAAACACCATCAAATCGGGCCGGACCCGCTTGATGCCGGTTGCCATGGCAGGGGCCCTGCCGTGGGCCGCTTCCTGAAAATCACAGGTGAAATAATTATAGGCCAGAACCGCGCATCCCACGGGGGCGATGCCGACGGTGCGTCCGCGGATTCCCAGCTCGTCAATCACTTCCGCTACCAGCCGGTGAATCACGCCGTGAGTGCATCCCGGACAGTAATGGGTCGGCTGATTTGAAAGGGCTTCGGGTTTGTGAAAGGTCTTTCCCATTAGTTCTGCTCCTTTCGTTGGGGCGTTATATAAGATTGAACCGCTTCCATGACTTCTTCTGGCGTCGGGACTTCTCCGCCGCATTTTCCATACCATTCGACCGGCTTTCTGCCCTGAACGCTGCGCTCGACATCCTCAACCATCTGACCCATGCTCATTTCAATGCTGATCACCGTCTTGCAGCTTTCCTTGGCAGCGGCCTGGCGAACGGCCATTTCCGGAAAAGGAAAAAGGGTTTGCGGCCGGATCATGGCCACCTCAATGCCCTTGGCCTTGAAATTGTCAATGGCGGTCCGGCACACCCGGCTCATCGTGCCATAGCTGACAATCAGCACTTTGTAATCCGACTCGATGTTGTAAGGCTCAAAGCGGACTTCCTCAATTTTCATCCGGTCATATTTGGCTTTTAACAAGAGATTATGGGCGTTAAGCTGGGTCGGGTCCAGATAAAGGGTTTTTACAAGATTCCGGGTGCTGCTGTTTCGGGTGTCCATGCCGCTGGATGCCCAGCTGTCCGTGTTTATCTGCTGGGTCTTGAGATGATCCGGAAAAACAACCGGCTCCATCATCTGGCCGATCAGGCCATCGCCCATGATCATGACCGGATTGCGGTATTTTTCAGCCAGGGGAAAAGCCATCATCACCATTTCGACCGCTTCCTGAACGCTGGCAGGCGCAAAGACCAGAAGCCGGTAATCCCCATGCCCGCCGCCTTTTGTGGACTGAAAATAATCAGCCTGGGAAGGCAGAATGCCGCCAAGACCCGGGCCGCCGCGCATGATGTTGACAAAGACCGCAGGGCACTGTGCGCTGGCGATATAACTGATGGCCTCGCTCATCAGGCTGACACCGGGACTGGATGATGTTGTCATCACCCGAGCACCGCATGCAGAGGCTCCAAAAATCATATAGCCGACAGCCACTTCGCTTTCACCCTGCAAGAAAACGCCGCCGACTTCCGGCATCCGTCGAACCAGATATTCGGCTACCTCGGACTGGGGGGTGATGGGATAGGCAAAATAATTGAGGCAGCCTGCCCGAATGGCGGCTTCCCCGATCGCTTCATTTCCTTTCATGAGTACTTTGCTCATGGAATCCTCCGTAATATCCGCAAGACTTGCAGGGTTAAGGTGTTTCCGTTATGGACATGGCCACATCCGGACACATAATGCAGCAGGTTGAACAATACACACAGTCATCGGGCCTTGCCTGATAGGCTGGGAAGTAGCCTTTGGCATTCACTTCGCCGGCTATCTCGAGTACATTTTTGGGGCATACGGCCACACATAAACCGCATCCCTTACACCGATCCACGTCAATTTGATGTTGGTAGGCCATAGCCAATGAAATTCCTCTTTTATGATTCGTAACGACTATTGTAATCAAACTGAAGGCCGTAGGGTAAGAAAAATTGACACCCTCTTGAAGCCTAACTTTCAGATTGATTTTCATTCCCGCAGCCGGACAGCCTGTTTCCAGGGTGGAACAAGTTGCCGCTTGATGGGCAGTATTGGACACGAAAACGCTTCGGGCTTCAAATCGGGCAGTAAATAGGCTGGAGCCGTAATGAACGTAAGCGGCAATCCGGTGGATTCGGAAAGCTTCTTCATGAAGGCATATCCGGTAAGGACGGATTCCATTGAGCTTTCATCGATCAGGTTGGCATTTCCAATCCAGCCGCTGATGGTCAGTCTGGATGCTTTTTCGATTTCCTGTTTCATCTTCAGCACCCCTTCAAGGCTCCGGGTGAGGGGGCGAAACGGGTTGACCACCTGAAGCATGGTGTAGGGAACCGACTGAAATGAATCCGCAAGGGCTGCCAGAACCATCGCGCCGACATTGTTTCCGCCGACATCCAGTATCGTCAGCGCTGACGGATTCCGGATCAAACCGCTGACCGAACGGCTTAAAATGGGCAGATCCGCCTGCATGTATTGTTCCGGGGGCAGGACCACTTCGATTCCAAGCTCTGCCAGTTGCTTTCGGGCTTCCCGGGTCCGGAAATAGGGATTGACAATGTCCAGATCCGCCATGCGAACATCGATCCCCTGCTGTTTTCGATAGCCCGCAAGGTTAATGGCAACTTCTGTTTTTCCGCTGCCATAATTCCCGGAAATAATGACAATGCCCTCTAAAAGAATATCCATTCGTGGAAAATCCGTAGCTGATTTGCTCATATATTGCTTCTGATCGAAAGGCCGGGATCACCTTTTGGGAATGGACCTTGCGGATTCAAGACAGAAACTGAATATATATTTTTAATGGCAATCAATGTCAAGCATGAAATTGATAAAAAAATGCCTCCATGAATGATCCATGGAGGCATTCTAAAAAAACGACTATGAGCTGCAGATTACATCATTCCGCCCATTCCGCCCATTCCACCCATGCCGCCCATTCCGCCGCCGCCACCGCCACCGCCGTGCATCGGATCGGCCTTTTCTTCGGGTTTGTCGGCAATCATGGCCTCGGTGGTCAGCATCAGGGAAGCGACGCTGCCGGCGTTCTGAAGCGCAAAACGCGTTACCTTGGTCGGATCGATCACGCCTGCTTCGATCATATCTTCGTAGACGTTTGATTCTGCGTTAAAGCCGAAAGCACCTGTACCGGCCTTGACTTTGTCGATGACCACAGAGCCTTCGTATCCGGCGTTATTGGCAATCTGGCGCAGGGGTTCTTCCATGGCGCGCATCACCACCTTTACACCAAGTTTCTGCTCGCCTTTCAGTTTCATTTTCTCCAGTGCATCCAGGCAGCGAACCAGGGCAACGCCGCCGCCAGGAACAATGCCTTCCTCGACCGCTGCGCGGGTAGCGTTCAGCGCATCTTCGACTCTGGCCTTTTTCTCTTTCATTTCGGTTTCGGTGGCTGCACCGACATTGATAACCGCAACGCCGCCGATCAGCTTGGCAAGACGTTCCTGAAGTTTTTCACGGTCATAATCGGAAGTGGTTTCATCAATCTGAGCACGAATCTGTTTGACGCGGCCCTCAAGAGCAGAACGGGAGCCGGCGCCGTCCACGATGGTGGAGTTGTCTTTGTCGATGCTGATGCGTTTGGCTTTTCCCAGATCCGAAAGGGTCAGGTTCTCAAGCTTGATTCCCAGATCTTCGGAGACGACCTGGCCGCCGGTCAAAATGGCGATGTCTTCAAGCATGGCTTTTCTTCTGTCGCCAAAGCCGGGAGCTTTCACGGCCGCAACCTGCAGGGTGCCCCGGAGCTTATTGACCACAAGAGTGGCCAGAGCTTCGCCGTCAACATCCTCTGCAATAATTACAAGGGGTTTTCCCATTTTGGCGACCTGCTCCAGGATGGGCAGAAGGTCTTTCATGCTGCTGACTTTTTTCTCGTTGATCAGAATAAAGGGATCATCCAGAGAAGCGACCATTTTTTCGGGGTCAGTCACAAAATAGGGGGAAAGATAGCCGCGGTCAAACTGCATGCCCTCGACGACTTCCAGTGTGGTTTCCATTCCCTTGGCTTCTTCAACGGTGATAACGCCTTCTTTACCGACTTTTTCCATGGCTTCGGAAATGATGTTGCCGATGGTTTCGTCGTTATTGGCGGAAATGGTGCCGACCTGGGCGATTTCGCGTTTGTCTTTGGTGGGCTTGCTCATTTTGTGCAGTTCTTTGACCGCAACTTCAATGGCTTTATCGATGCCGCGTTTAATGGCCATCGGGTTGTTTCCGGCTGCAACCAGCTTCTGGCCTTCTTCGTAAATGGAGCGGGCAAGTACGGTTGCGGTCGTGGTGCCGTCGCCGGCCATGTCGCTGGTCTTGCTGGCCACTTCCTTTACCATCTGAGCGCCCATGTTTTCGAATTTGTCTGCCAGTTCGATTTCTTTGGCAACTGTTACGCCGTCTTTGGTTACGGTGGGGGATCCCCAGGACTTGTCGATAACCACATTGCGGCCTTTGGGGCCAAGGGTTACCACAACTGCATCTGCAAGAGCTCTGACGCCGTTCAGCATGGCCTCACGGGCTTTCATATCGTATTTAATAATCTTCGCCATTATTCATTCCTCCATATCTAAAAAACATTAATCCGTTATTATTCAATTACGCCAAGAACATCATCTTCCCGCATGATCAGGAATTCTTCACCATCAATCTTTACTTCTGATCCGGAATATTTGCCAAAAAGAATGCGGTCTCCGGCTTTGATCTCAAGGGCAATCCGTTTGCCGTCATCGGCAACTTTGCCGTTTCCAACTGCAACAACTTTGCCTTCCGCGGGTTTTTCCTTGGCAGTATCGGGAATGATAATGCCGCCTTTGGTTGTGGTTTCTTCTGCAACACGTTTAACAACAATGCGATCCTGTAATGGTCTGAGTTTCATTGTTTAATTCTCCTTTAATTTCTTTGGTATAAAACAATTCATTAATAAACTGAAAAAATAGATATCGTTTGTATATTTCAAAACGTATCAGCAGGATACTGGCCACCTCCCTTCATGATAAATTTCGAAATATACCTGGGGTGTTGCTCGAGTTATGAATCGGAGCTATCAGATGTTTTCGATGTTGCAGCGGGAGTTTCTGCAGTTGACGACGCGGAATTGTCCTCGGATTTTTTTGGAGCGGATGCTGCATTATGATTTTTTCCGGCATAGTCCGTTACATACCAGCCAGTACCTTTCAGGTGAAAGCTGCTCTGAGAAATCAGTTTATGAAGATGACCGGAACAATTTTTGCAAACACTAAGCGGTTTGTCAGAAAAATGCTGAATGGCTTCTTCCACCGCGCCGCATTGGGTGCATTCGTATTCATAAATCGGCATACTGCTGTCCTCCTGAAATGATTTTGGGAGCAAATTATCTGAGAAATCCCTGTACCCGAATCGCACTAAACATAATGTAAGAATTGTCCTTGTCAAGAATCACCCTGAATATTTTTCGAGCGAGTCTGTCAAGCTGTCGAGAGGTATTTGCCAACTCTTTGAAAAATCAAACACTTCCGATATTCCACATAGTTTGATGTCACTGAGAATTTCATGTGTTTTGTCATGTACCCGTCTTTCTTCAGCTTGTCTTTCATCCGGTGACGCATGGAAATTTTGAAGAAATTTGCTGAACCTGACAATATGAATCAGCTCATGTGTGGCAATGTACAAAACAAGTGATAATAGCATAATGGATGGGTTTTGGGCAAGAAGTTTCAAGATAGCATGATCTTGAAAGCAAATTTTATAGAAATCAAAGCTCGAAGAGTTCAGGAATGCGTGTTTGGGTTTGCCTTCGTACCGGATGATCTGGGCCAGTGGTCCGTCGACAATTTCATCGGGATCAAGGTCAGCCAAGGTTTTAATATCATAGCGGGGTCGTTTCCATTCGGTCAGGGACATTTTATAATGGTTGCTGACCAGCTCTTCGGCCATGGCCGCCGCCTGATTGACGATAAGGATCTGCTCCGGACTGAATGCGTTCATGTGGTTCTAAAAAACGTTAGAATAGTCGAACTCAAGTTCCTGGCCCCTGACCCTTGACAAGGTAATACAAACGAAGCAAATAAAGCTCATCATAACACACTTTTTCATGTAAGGCATCGAAAACAGGTTTTAATTGTTCCGTCCCCAGTCTGTCAAAGGTATCCAGCACCACGGACTGCCGGTCCGAAGTCAGGGCTGAAAGGGTCTGAAACTCATCGCCGGGCCGAAGAAAGTTGCCTTCAGAAATAAAGTGGTACAGATGATTTATAATGGTGCTCTGTTTGACGTTGTAATCTGCGGCAAGTCCCGAGATGGTCTTTCCCGAGTTGTAGGCTTCGCCGATAATGATGTGTCTGCGGTTTGCGGCCTTTTCAAGGATGACGGACTCAGGGTTCACGATGTTTTTTGGCTTTTCCGCAATGTGCGAAGCCTTGCAGTACCGGGAGATGATCTCAAGAAAATATTGGCCGTATCTTTCGGATTTTATGGCGCCAACGCCATGAAGCTGCCTCAGACTCTCAGGCGATTGCGGAAAATATACCGCCATTTCGATAAGGGTCTTGTCCGGAAAGATCACATAAGGCGGAACATTGGTTATATCGGCCAGTTCCTTTCGTTTTTCCCGAAGCAACTCAAACAGGGGCTGATCGCAGCCGTTCTGGCTGTCTTTGACCGGGGAAGGGACCTCCGGTTTAGCATCCATCTTACCTGAAAAAAGCGCTTTTCCCCGCAACACCTCCCAGGCCTTTGGCGTCAGCTTAAGCGCGCCATGTTCCATGTCCTGAATCATCACGCCTTTTTGCAGCAGTTGCCGGCTGAGATAGAACCATTCCTGTTTGGAATATTCTTTCCCGATGCCATAAGTGGAAAGGTCCTGGTGGCTGAATTTTATGACTTTTTGTGTTTTACCGCCTCTTAACACATCGATAATGTGCTCTGCACCAAACATTTCATCGCAGCGCTTCACGCAGGAAAGGAATTTCTGGGCCGGAATCGAAAGATCGCTAAGCAGTTGCTCTGCGGATGTGCAGTTGTCGCACATGCCGCATTCGGGTTTGGCGTATTTTTCTCCAAAATAGCTCAGCAGGGGGATGCGGCGGCAGTCTCCGGTTTCAGCAAGTCCGATCAGGGCGCCCAGGTGCATGATGGCGGTGCGTTTCTCTTTATCCGACTTTCTGATTGATGAAGTATTTGATTTTATGAATATCACTGTAACCGAACAATAACATGCAATGGGCCCGCAGGCCGTCCCTTCCGGCGCGGCCGATTTGCTGGTAATAACTTTCAATATTCTGGGGCAGGTCGTAATGCAGGACAAAACGGATATTGGGCTTGTTGATTCCCATGCCAAAGGCGATGGTTGCGGTCATGATCTGAACATCATCGCGGATAAAGCGCTCCTGGTTCTGCCGGCGCTCGCCGTCCGGCAGTCCGGCGTGATAGGGTTTTACGGAAAAGCCTGCCTTGGTAAGTGTTTTTGTCAGATCATCCACCTGTTTTCGGGCCAGGCAGTAGATGATTCCCGGCTGATTCGGAAACTTTTTGATAAATTCAATGGTTTGCTGGACAGGACTTGTCTTTTGCACGATCTGCAGAAAGAGATTCTTCCGGTTGAAGCTTGCGATAAATGCATTGCTGGCTTCAAAATTCAGGCAATGCTGAATGTCCTTCTGGACCCGTGGGGTTGCGGTTGCGGTCAGCGCCACGCAGACGGCCTTGGGGAACTGGTTTCTCACCGCGATCATCTGGCGGTATTCCGGCCGGAAATCATGTCCCCATTCGGATATGCAGTGCGCTTCATCGATGGCGATGCAGTCCACGCGCCTTGAGGACAGCATGGCAAGGGTTTTTGGCATCAGAAGGGTTTCCGGGGCAAGGTACAGGAGCCTGACGTCATTTCTCAGAATGCGGGAGATGTTTTGCCCGTATTCTTCAAAGGACAGCGTGCTGTTTAAGACCACAGCCCCGACGCCCAGGGCCGTCAGTTGTTCCACCTGGTCTTTCATCAAGGAGATGAGCGGAGAGACCACAACCGTCAGATCTTCGAACATCAGGGCCGGAATCTGGTAGCACAGGGACTTTCCGCCCCCGGTCGGCATGATGACCAGGGTGTCTTTCCGCCCGAGAATGTTTTCGATGATCTCCTGCTGAAGCGGCCGGAAATCGTCGTATCCAAAGGTGTTTTTAAGAATTGCTTTTGCCTGCTGAATCATTCTTGCACTTATAAAACACCTCTTCATGGATTACAAGAAAGCGATTGCGGGGATTTTCCTGGAGAAAACATGCATGAACTATACTTTTTCCAGAAAATCTGTTCGGAAAATCCATTTCAATTAAATGACGAAGAATCGAAAAATACTGGATTTTTGAAGAAGTTCTGATATCATCATCTTTGACGGGAGCAGTTCTACCTTCGTTATTACCCGATGCATCCGATCCCGAAATCAGGGTGTTTTGAAAAATGACAACACATAAAGTGATGCCGATTCCAGAAGAAATTGAAGGATAAGCCAGTGGAAGGCGAAGTCAGTATTGGCGTTTGCGAAAAATCTATTCAAATAGACAAGAGGATAACACTTGTCTATATTACCATTTTTTTTTGGCTGATCCTTTGGCTGTCACCAGCCGTTCATGCCCGTGACCTTGCCTTTGATGATGCGCTTTCGGTTCTTAGATCCTCCAATGAAGCCATTATGGCCTCGCAGATGGAAATCCGTGAAAGAGACCACGAACTGATGGCTGCCAAAGGGCTTGGCTATCCCCGGATTGAGGCAGGCGGTCGATACACGGCTCTGAATGATCCGATAATGATTGACTTGAATGACATTCGAACCGTGATGCTCAGCCTTCATCCGAATGTCCCTTCTCAAAAAATTCCCTCCTTTGAACTCGGTGTTCAGGATCAGCAGTACTGGAAAGCCAACATTTCCCTGACATGGCCCATCTATACCGGCGGCAGGATCACTGCGGCAAAGCGGGCTGCGGAAGCCAGACAGGATGAAGCCCATGAAAAACTGCGCAGTACGGAATACAATCTGACCAGCGAACTGACTCGGAGGTATTTCGGGCTTCGACTGGCTGAAAAAGTTGCGGCCATTCGAAAACAGGTTCTGGATTCCATGTACCGCCATCTTCAGGAAGCGGTAACACTTGAAAAAACAGGTGTGATCGCACGGTCTGAAAGACTTCATGCGGAGGTTTCCGTGGCGGAGACAGAGCGGCTGCATATGCGCGCCATTCGGGACGTATCGCTGGCCCGAACAGCTCTGGAAAACATCCTTTCTTCACAGGAACCGGTTGTTCCCACAACCCCGCTTTTCATTTTCAGAGCCTTGGAACCGCTCAGACTTTTTCTCTGAAAAAGCGGTTTCAAACAATCCGATTTTAGGACAGATCTCAGCCCAGCGCCGGCAGGCGCATGCAGGTGCACAGAAAGAGGCAGGCACTTTTTTGCCGGAATTTTACCTGTTTGGCATGCGGGAGCTGTACTCGCCGGATCTGACGGTTCTGGACCCGGAATGGGCAGTGGGTGTCGGTGTGAACTGGACGCTTTTTGAGGGTTTTTCAGGAAGCAATCGGCTGAAAGCCGCCAGATTTGTCGAAAAAAAAGTTCAGTTCCTGGAACAGAAAGCCAGGCGGGATATCGCAACGCTGGTGGAAAAACGCTATCAGGAGCTGATGAAAGCACTTGAGCAGTTTGACGCTACCGCAGTTTCCCGGAACCTGGCTGAAGAATATGTCCGGGTTCGGCAGCGGGCGTTTGAAGAAGGGCTGGCAACATCCCTGGATGTCGTGGATGCCCAGCTTTCGCTTTCCCGCGTTCATGTGGAACGCCTGAATGCTGCCTTTGAATTTGATGTGTCCTTATCGGAGCTGCTGGAGGTCTGCGGTATGAGCGATGCGATAACTGCGTATTCGGCGGACCGAAGCCTTTCTGTCGAGGGGTTGTAAAGTTATTTCAGGCAAGTGTTGTGTTCGCCGTGGTAGACAATTGATGAATTCGAAAAAATCAAAAATGTGATGGCAATAAACCGGCGTTCTGCCTGTTCAAGATCAAGGCGAGCGGCCCCGGAGCTTTTGGCGACAATCCTGTCTATGACGCGTACGGTGCATACGACGCCAATAAATCTTCTGGCGAAAAATGAAGCTCAACGCAGATATCGGACTTTTAAATATGCCATCAAAAGGTGATTTCGCTTTATGAAAACGGCAGGAAAGTGGGGGATAACGCTGGCGGTAGTTCTTGTGCTGGCGATGGTGGGCGTTGGCGGTTGGTTTTTTTTGAAGCCGGAGCCGCCGCTGATTCAGGGCGAGGTGGAGGCCACACAGGTCAAGGTTAGTTCCAAAATTGCGGGCAGGCTATCGGCTGTGTTTGTCCGGGAGGGGGAACGAGTTCAAAAAGGTCAGGCGCTTCTTACCCTGAACAGCCCTGAAATTGAGGCAAAACTCAAACAGGCCAATTCAGCGGAACGGGCAGCCGGCGCAAATCGCGAAAAGGCATTTGCCGGACCCAGAAAAGAAGAAATTCAGGCTGCCAGGAATTCCTGGCAAAAGGCCCAGGCCGCAGCAGCGCTTGCTGAAAAAACCTTTCAGCGAATTGAAAGACTCCATGCGGAAGGCGTAGTTCCCGCTCAGAAGCTGGATGAGGCCAGTGCTCAGAAGGTGGCTGCGCATCAAACGGCGGAAGCTGCCAAAGCACTTTATGACATGGCGCTTTCGGGTGCAAGAAAGGAAGATAAAGACGCTGCATCCGCTCTGATGAATCAGGCATCGGGAGTTGTTTCCGAGGTGGAAGCCTATCTCAGGGAAACCCGGATAACCGCCCCTATCAGCGGAGAGATTGTAGAGGTGATTTCCGAGACTGGAGAGATGGTGAGCCCTGGCTATCCCATTATCACGATTCTGGACACTTCGGACTTCTGGGCAGTGTTTCACTTAAGGGAAGATCTGCTCCCCAGGTTTGGAATGGGGACGCAACTTGTGGCCCGTTTCCCGGCATTGGGCGGTCGCGAATATTCACTTAAGGTCAATTATATTCGTGCGATGGGAGATTTTGCCACCTGGCGGGCCACCCGCGCCATGGGTGATTTTGATCTGAAATCATTTGAGGTCCGGGCAGTTCCTGTTCAGCCGATCGAGGGGCTTAGGCCCGGGATGAGTGTAATTGTCAAGTATCCGGCGACGGAAGCCAGATGACAAAGGACGGCAGAGGCGAATCGGCGGACGGGTGTCAGAAGGATGGAGAACAGCCTTCTGGGCAGCTTTCATTTCCGGATACAGGTCATGTATCTGTTCCCGGATGGGGGTTATTGCCGGTCGTCCGCCGGGAACTTGGTCGTATGGTTTCAAGGCCGATTTATCTGGTGATGTTGGTGGGGCTGCCAATCATAAGCTTCGGCATGCTGCTGTCCATTTTTTTTCAGGGCAGTCCGCAGGATCTACCGGTGGCGGTCCATGATGCCGATCACTCTGCCCTGTCCCGGCAGTTGATCCGCATGGTGGATGCAACGCCATCCATACGGATTGCCGGTTCGGTCGAAAGCTTGGAACAGGGGAAATCCTGGATTCAATCCGGTAAAGTGTATGCGCTGATTGTCATTTCCGAGGATTTTGAAAAATGGGTTCTAAAAGGACTGCGATCAAAAGTCATCGTCTATTACAACAACCAGTTTTTACTGCCCGGCAGCCTGATTGAACGGGATGCCGCAAGGGCCGTAAATGCAATGAGCGCAGGCCTGAATCTCCGCTACAGAGAGCGCTCCGGTGAACAGCCTGCAGCAGCCCTCACCCATATCGAGCCGGTTCGTATCGAACCTCACATTTTATTTAATCCTTATCTGAATTACCTCTATTTTTTGCTGACTGCCTTGCAACCCACGATATTTCAGATTTTTGTTATAACCTTGACGATTTATGCGGTAGGCGTGGAGCTTAAGGAGGGAACAGCCCGGATCTGGCTGACAACTGCAGGAGACAGGGTTGGGACGGCGCTGATCGGAAAGCTGCTTCCCTATACCCTCGGCTTTTTCCTGATGGCAATGGCCATGCAGGTTGTTCAGTCTGTCTGTCTGGACATACCGCTTCATGGCAACGCTGTTTTTCTATTTGCCTGCACCTGTGTCTTTATTCTGGCGTATCAATCCATGGGGCTGCTGATTGTGGCCATAACCGCCAACCTTCGATTATCGATCAGCATAGCTGCATTTTACAGCGGAACAGCATTTGCTTTTTCGGGAGTGACTTTCCCCACCCTGTCCATGCCCCTGATCGGCCAGCTCTGGGGGTATGCGCTGCCGTTGACTTCGTATTTGAAGATTGTTGTGGATCAAACCCTGAGAGGTGCGCCGGTTCAGGCGTCGCTCCCGTTTCTGGGCGGGCTGGTTCTGTTTGTAGCGGTGCCTCTTGCGATCACCCTTTCTCGAATGAAGACGGTGATGCAGCATCCTAAGTACTGGGGCCGGTTATGAAACGCGTTTTCCAGGTGTGGATTCAGGAATACCGCAATATTTTCTCGGATACAGCGGCCCTTCTGTTATTTTTCGGTGCGATTCTGCTTTATCCCATTGTCTATCCGATTCCCTATCTGCAGGAAGTGTTGCGAAAAGTGCCTATCGCCGTGGTGGATCTCGATCATTCCCAGTCCAGCCGCGCTCTGACTCGAATGGTTAATGCCAGCGAATCGGTTGCAGTGGTTTTGATGCCGGATAATCTGGCTCAGGCCGAGAATGCGTTTTATCGGGGAGAAGTCTACGGAGTTCTGGTGATTGCCGAAGATTTCAATAAAACCCTGCTGCAGGGGAGACAGGCCCAGGTATCGATTTACGCAGATGCCAGTTATTTTCTGATTTACCGGACCGTGATGACAGGGGTGGGCAAGTCTTCGCGATTTTTTTCAGCAGGCATTGAAATCAAGCGTCTCATGGCCTCAGGCCTTTCGCAGAATCAAGCCATGGCAGTCAGAGATCCGGTTGAGTTTATCTCCATTCCGCTGTTTAATCCCTTCGGCGGGTATGCCAGCTATGTGGTTCCGGCAGTGCTGGTTCTTTTGCTGCAGCAGACTCTTCTTATCGGAACCGGTATTTTGGGAGGGACAGCCCGGGAAAAGCACAACGCCCGGTTTTTCCTTCACAACGGCAGCAAGAGCGCATCGGTTTTTCCGGTAATCATCGGCAAAACGCTTGCCTACGGATCTTTATATTGGGTTCATGCCCTGTACTATTTCGGTGTGGTGTACCGGTTTTACAACTTTCCGCTTCGAAGCGAGCCAGTTGAGCTTTTATGGTTTCTGCTCCCGTTCCTGCTTTCCGTCATTCTATTGGGGATCGCGCTGTCCACCCTGTTTCAAAATCGCGAAACATCCATGCTGGTCCTGGTGTTTACCTCCATTCCCATTCTGTTTCTGGCAGGGTTTTCCTGGCCGGTTGAATGCCTTCCCGAATGGCTGCGGGCGCTTTCACAGCTGCTGCCATCCACTCCCGGCATTGCCGGCTTGGTTAAAATGAATCAGATGGGGGCATCGCTTCAAGAGGTCAAAAACGAATGGGGCATGTTGTGGGGGCAGTGCGCCCTTTATTTTGTCTTTGCGGCGATATGCTTCAGGCGGGTGGCAAGATGCAGCGGCGCATCCGATGGCCCGAATTCCTGAAGAGCCGCATATTTCAGAAACTTCGTCTTCTGGCGAAACGATGTTGAACCGCTTACTGGAAGCTTTCCGGATATTTCTTCTTTTCTCGTTATGCCGTCGCATACCCGTATCGGATGCGGAGCGTTGAGGACAGGTTGTGCAGAAGATCCAGCACACGTTCGGCCAGCGGCTCGGTAAGCACGCCGCCCGCGCCGCAGCTTGGGGTAATCAGCGCCCGCCGCCTCAAAAGATCCCTGTCGAAACCCCTGGCAACAAATTGCTCTATCCCTTCTTCAAAGCGGACCAGAAGGGATTCGACCGTCTCTGTTGCAGCAGCGTCTTTATCCAGGGTAGGAACAATGCCCCAGCCAAGGCATCCGCCGCGCCCGAAAAATTTGGCCAGCTCCGCAGGGTAGAGGGTAATGCCTTGTAAGTGGTCATATGCGTCAAAGTCGAGAACATCCAGGTCGGTTTCCATCAAAAGGGACCAGTCGGTGTTCTCTTCGCAGTGGACACCGGCAAGCCCGCCTTTTGCGTGAATGACAGCGGCCACCTCGTTGATGTCGCGTATGACATCTTCGCGACTGACTGAAAGAAACGTCATTTTCCCAAAGCCGAGCAGCGACGGCTCATCGATAAAAATCATGACGGGCAGTCCGAATTTGCCCAAACGTTCCATCTGCCACATGGCTTTCATCGCAACGGTCTTGACGATGACATCGCGAAGCTGCTCATCGTAATAGGCGCAGCGACCTTCCTGATCCACCAGGTTCGTCCCCAGGGTGAAGGGTCCCGTGACCTGGCCTTTTAGCATCAAGGCTGCGCCCGACACCGACGGTTCAGCAAGCCGGGCCATGAATTCGGAAAAGCCGATTGCGTACTGCGATGAAAGGCCGAAACTGTCGAGGGCGTCATGCCTGTTTTTAATATTTTGGCCGTCTTCGGTTGCGGCCAGATAGCGTTCGTAAAAATCGGTCAGTTGTTCCGCAAAGTTCTCGGCCTGAGTGGAAAATGAGATGCGGTCTTTGTCCTGAACAAGAGCCGGCAGCCCTTCGGTAAACTGCATCATCATGTTCTCGTGGAAAGTGCGTTTGGGAAACTGAACCCAGGAAGGAATTTCAGGCGTGCTCTTCAGCATCAGCCGGGTGGCCCGGGCCGCATCCGTATGGGGCAGGCTGCCGATGGTGGTTGCCAGGCAGCAGGGTTCAAACTTGTTTTTCGATGGTTCTGTATTCATCGTTTATGGCATCCTGTCACAAAAAAATGAAGGTGTTATGTTAAGTTGCGCGGATTCAAACAGGTGTTTTGCTCTATTTATCACATTTCAATCATTTGGCAACAAGTGATGTTATCCTTTCCACATTCGAAATATCAGTGTTAACAGAAGAATCAAGAACACGGCAAGGACAAAACCCTTTATGAGTTTTTGCCCTTTCCTGATGGCAACAATGCTCCCCAGATACCCTCCAAGGACATTGGCTGCCGCGATCGGAATTCCGATGCCGTAGAGGACCTTGCCGGCCATTAAAAAAGTGAAAAATGATCCGAGATTGGATGCCAGATTGAAAACCTTGGATATGGCGGATGCGTTTATCAAGTTCATGCCAAGAAAGATATAAAACCCGAAAATGAGAAAGGTTCCGGTTCCCGGTCCGTAGAATCCATCGTAGAAGCCGATTGCCAGACAGAACAAAGGGATATAGACATATAATTCCCTGCTGGAGAACTCTGATGAGGAAGTCTTTAATTGTTTTTTGGGAAGAAACGTAACAATGGCCGTGACCGGGAGCAGCATGATGATGATTTTTGCCGTTGTCTGCGGGTCAAAAAGCAATATGGCCTTTGTTCCGATCACCGAACCCAGAAATGAAAAGCCAAGGCCAAAAACCGCAATTCTCCATATCACTTTTTTGTTTTTCACGAAGTTTGCCAAAGCTGCGGAGGTTCCAAAAATTGCAGCGAATTTACCGGTCCCAAGGGCTGACTGGGGAGGAATTCCGGCAATCAGAAGCGATGGCAGCAGGATGAGTCCCCCGCCGCCGGCAATGCTGTCGATGAATCCGGCGATAAATGACATCAGGCAGAGCAACAAGACAATTAACGGTTCCAGTTCAATCATGATTTCCTTAGTTTTTTACTGCTTTTTATCCGCGGGCCTTTCATACCACAAGCGGCATAAAGGACGGAATCGGATTGCAAAAGGGAAGAAACAGAAAACCATAAGCATTCCGGACATCTGAAGCAGCGAAAACCACTTCAGTTTCCGGCTGGATGTTATCAGCGGCGGGCTGTCGATAATCCGGAAATCCATATGACGCTGTTTTCCCCATGCCCGCAATTTCCAGGAAAACCAGATTTCTTCGCTGGCATAGACGTTTTGGCTGAATCCGCCCACAGCATCGAAAGCTTCTTTCAGGCAATAGATAAAACAGCCCGCAGCCATCCCGAATTTAACGGAAAAATGGTTCCAGAGTTCAGTTGCGCCCCTGACAATGCCGGAAGTCTCGCCTTCATAAACCACTTTGCCGCCGCCGCCGCAGCAGGCGCCGCTTGAAAGATTGTCCAATGCTTTTTGCAGCAGCGCAGTGGAAAGGATCGTGTCCGCATCCAGAAAAATCAGATACCGACCCCTGGCCGCCTTTGCGCCGGCATTGCGGGCTCTTGAAATCTGATTGATCGGCTCAAACACGACTGTGGCGCCGTATTCCCTTGCAATTTCGGGCGTTCTGTCCCGCGAATTGTTGTCCGCGACAATCACCTCTCCAGCCATGTCAATCGATTTCATGGCTTTTTGCAGCGCATCCAGCGTGGCGGGCAGACACTCCTGTTCATCGTAAGCGGGAATGATAACGGAATAGGAAATTGTCATGGATAATTATCCTTGCCTTAAAAAAGGTTTCATCAGGAACTGCGATTAACGCGATACCAAAAGCATTGTCTGTAATGCCGGCCAGGCATTGATCGAAAGCTCTTCAACAGCAAGTATCATGGTGTTTTCTCAAAAAGCGCGGCTTCGATGGCATAGGGCGCGTTTGCGTCATTTGTCTTCTCGCAGGTGGTGTTTATTTTTAGAAGGCTTGATGTAAACCATTCCCTGAAAAATGGCGACCATCTCTTGTTGCTCATCCGTTACATGAATGGTGTAGGATGCCAGTTTGTGATTTCGGGAAACCTCTTTGGCTTCGGCTGTCAGCACCGCGCCTTCGGTGCTTGCCTTGACAAAGGAGATGCTGGCGTTAATGGCCACGGCAAGCGGCCCGTATGCATTGGATGCTGCGGCAAAGACCAGGTCGGCCAGAGTGAAAACAACGCCGCCTTGCGTAAGGCCTGCGCCGTTCAAGTGGTGTTTTTGTATTTTGAGCCTGGCCTTGGCGCTTCCTTCCGCCATTTCGATGAGCTCAATTCCAACATGCTGTGAAAAGAGATCTTTTTCGATAAACATCGATTGTTTCCTGAAATTTGAGAGTCGGGTGAAAGAAGCTATGATTGATAGAACAAGAGAGGGTTAAATGCAAAGATATTTTTGGCGGATGGGCTCGTTTTCCATCAGTTCCTGGATGGTTCCGCCAAAACGGATCACGCCGTTGTCGATGACATAGCCGCGATCGCTCAGCCCCAGCGCAATGCTTTGATTCTGCTCGGCCAGAAGAACGGTCAGTCCGGTGTCCTTGAGTTTCCGAATCTGCTGCGCCAGCAGTTTCACCACAAGAGGAGCAAGGCCTTCCGTGGGTTCATCCAGAAGCAGAAGATCCGGGTTGGTCATCAGTGCCCGGCCGATGGTCAGCATCTGCTGCTCTCCGCCGCTTAAAAAGCCTGCCCGCCGGGTATCGATGTTTCTTAAAGGCGGGAAAAAATCATAAACCGCATCCTTGTTCCAGATACCGGTTTTTTGATGCTTTCGCTGGACGATCTCAAGATTTTCCCCGACCGTCAGATCGGCAAAAACCCTGCGGTCATCCGGTACATATCCCATGCCCATGCGGGCCAGAAGATAAGGTTTCTGGCCAGTGCAGGTGATGCCCTTAAACCGGATGGTCCCTTTTTGCGGCGGAATCAGCCCCATGATGCTGCGCATGGTGGTGCTCTTTCCCGCGCCGTTTCGACCCAGAAGGCAGACGATCTCTCCCTGGTTTACCGTAAGGGATACGCCGAAAAGCACATGACTCAGGCCATAATATGTATGAATTTCGCTGACATCAAGCATCATTCGGCACCCCCCAGATAGGCATCCTGTACCTGGCGGCAGGTTTTGACCTGATCCGGCGTTGCCTGAATCAGGGTCTTTCCCTGCTGCATGACCATGATTCTCCGGGCAATGGAAAACACCAGTTCCATGTCATGTTCACAGAACAGAATGGTCAATCCCAGATCGCTGGAAAGCCGGTTCATCAGGCCAAGTGCCATGGCGGTTTCTTCCGGTGACATGCCGGCCGTGGGCTCATCCAGAATCAGAAGCTCCGGCCGGTTCCCCAGGGCAATGGCGATTTCAAGGACTTTCTGATCGCCGTGAGACAAGGAGCCGCTGACCTGATCGGCCTTTTCCGCCAGTCCGACGCTTTCCAGAATGTCGATGGTTTCCTTTATCAGAAGTTTTCCGGCCGGTGCGAACAGGTTAAAGGTCATTTTCCGAAAGGACATCAGGGCAACCTGGACATTTTCAAACACTGTCATCCGGTTGAATATATTGACCACCTGATAGGACCGGCAGATTCCTTGCCTGCAGATATTATAAGGAGCCAGGCCGGCAATATCCTGGCCTTTGAAGAGGATGCGGCCCTTGTCCGGGGATACCTGCCCGGTAATCAGATGAAAGAGCGTAGTTTTTCCGGCGCCGTTTGGTCCGATGACTGCGACCACCTCGCCTTTATTGACCTCAAGATTGGCATCAGAGACCGCCATGAAGCCGTCAAAAGATTTTTGAAGATTTTCAACTTTAAGCATGTAAGAACTTGTCCAATCAATAACGAAAAGTCATTTTGCTTGCCTGAAGCAACTCAGGGTTTCAGGCTGAGGGCCGAAGCGTTCTTCCGGCTCCTAAACCGCGATTTCAGAAGCATCCCGAGCACGCCATCTGGCATGAAAAAAATCAGCAGCATCAGCACGATTCCCAGAATCAGGGTCCAGTACTCCGTATAGATTCCCACAAAGGTTCTCGAGGCTGACCATGATGGCGGCGCCCAGCATGGGGCCAAAAAAAGTGAACCATCCGCCCAGAAGGCACATGATCAGAATTTCAAGGGAAAGGGTCCAGAACATCAGATCCGGGAACACAGAGTTTTCAACCGTCACGAAAAGTGTTCCGGCAACGCCTGCGAAAAAACCGGCAATCACCTCCCCTGCGAGCTGGTGCCGCCGGACATTGACGCCGATGGCCTCGCATCTTTCGGGATTGTCGCGAATGGCCTGAAACGTTCTGCCAAACGGGGAATGCACGATGCGATACATCAGAAAAAGGCAGACCGCGGTGATGATAAAGGTAAAATAATAGGCGCCGTGAGAAGCGGACAGCATCTTTGGCAGCGGAATGCCGTGAATGCCGTCATCGCCGCCGGTAAAGGAATACCAGCGGAACACGATGGCCCAGACCAGAGATCCCAGGGAGATTTGAAGCATTCCGAAATAAAGCTTGGACAGCCTGACGCAGATCAACCCGATGACATATCCCAGCCCCGCGGAGACCAGGGGGGCGACAATAAATCCGGTCCAGGCCGGAAGGCCTGATTTGGTCAGCATCAGGGCAAGGGCATAGGCCCCGATGCCGTAAAACACCGCGTGGTGAAACTGGTACATGCCGCCGAACCCCAACACCAGATTCAGGCTGGTTGCCAGCAGCCCTGTCAGCAGGATCAGCGCCGTCAGATAGACATAGAATCGGGGCAGGAACCGGGGAAGAATAAGAAACAAAAGCCCGATCCCCATCAGCCACAGCACCATCTTCACATTGTTTTTATTATCCGGCAATATGCTTTCCGTTTACCAGGTTGATTTTAAAAGGCCTTTGGGGCGAATTATCAGGATGGTCACCACCACGGCGTAGGGAAACACAATGGCGAACTGGGGCCATAACAGGATGCCGATGGCATCTGTCAGGCCAAAAATCAGCGCGCCCAGAAGCGCCCCCCAGATATTGCCAAGGCCCCCGACAATGACAATCAAAAACGCCTCCATGATGATGGAATGATCCATGCCCTGAGTAATGTTCTGGGTAGGGGCGACCAGCGCGCCGCCGAGTCCGGCCAGAAAACATCCGATCACAAAAACGGCCGAGAACACCAGGCTGACATTGATTCCGACCGCCCCGACCATCTCCCGGTCAACGGCCGCAGCCCGGGCGATTTTCCCGATTTTGGTTTTCTGGGTCAACACCCAAAGCCCGAAGGCCACCAGGGGCCCGATAATCAGCAGAAAAACATTGTAACGCGGAAGGGGAAGGCCGAAAATCGATAAAGATCCCTGAAAAACAGCCGGCGTTGAAATGGACCGGAAATCAGACCCCCAGATGATCTTGACGACATCCCCGAAGACCAGGGTAAATGAAAACGTAAACAGCAGCAGCATGAGATGCTCCCGGTCATAGAGGTGGCAGAAAAGTCCGCGTTCCATGACAAGGCTGATCAGGGCAACGCCGATGGGGGCGGCCACCAGCGCCACCCAGAAACCGGCCTTTCCCCCCACAACCGCGGCAACGGAATAGGTTAAAAACGCGCCGATCATATAAAATGAGCCATGGGCCAGGTTCGGTATGCGAAGCACCCCCAGGACCAGGCTCAGGCCGGATGCCACGATAAACAGAATCGTTGTCCGGCTGAGCCCAACCAGAATCTGCTGCAGCAGGGAGGAAAGGGTGATATGGGAGAGAAATTCTATCATCAAATCAATCCGTCACTGTCCACGTGCTTTCTTGATGTCTTCAATTGCCGGCATGACGTCTTCGCCGGAAATCGTGACAATGTCAGATGCAATCAGAAAATCATATCCCGGCGCCTTCTGTGTCACCCCCATGAACATGGGAAGCATTACCTGGTGATCATAAGGCTCTGATGGTGAGTTTTCCGACCGGGCTGTCGACACTCATGCCTTCCAGGGCGTCGATAAATTTTTCCGTGTCGATGGTTCCGGCTTTTTCATAGGCTTTGGCAATAAAGGCAGCGGTAATGTAGCCGTATAAAGCACCGACCTTGGGGGGCCTGCCGTATGCCTGTTGAAATTCCTTGACAAAATCCTTGTTTTCCGGAGTTTCGGGATAATAGAAAAAATAATTTGAAGTGCCCAGAACCCCTTCGGGAGCATCAAGTCCCAGGGGCTGCAGGGTGGACAGTTCTGTTGCCGTGTGCATGTAAAACGGAACGCGCTTGTTGAATCCTGTGGTTTCGGCGGCTTTCAGAAAGGGCACGCAGTTCTTGCCGCCGGTAGCGATGATGACTGCATCGGGTTTTGCCGAAAGCATGGCCGTAATATACGGAGTAAAATCGGACTCGCCCACCTTCCACCAGGTCTGGCCAAGAAGCTCGACTTCGGGTTTTAATTTTTTGAGATTCTGCCATACCCCGTCTGCAATGGCATGTCCATATTCATAATCGTCTCCGCCGATCCAGTATTTGACGTAGGGTTTTTTGGAAAGGGCCACGGCAGCGGCTTTTCCGGCCATGGATGTGTTTTCATTCATGGAAAACACGTACCGGTGTCCTTTTTCGCCGGTAATGGCGTCGCTTTTGGAAAAAGTTACCAGCAGAGGGATTTTTTCGGTCTTGCATAAATCCGAGATGGCCAGGGCTTCGGCGCTGTTGATGGTTCCCATCAGCAGATTTACTTTTTCCCGCATGATCAGCTCTTTGGCCGCGCTCAATCCCAGATCCACCTTGAATTTGCTGTCCCGGGTCGTAAATTCGATTTTTCTGCCCAGGACCCCGCCTTTGGCATTGATTTTGTCAGTGGCCAGCTTAAATGCATCCCGAACATCATTGGTGTAGGTGCTGGGAGGCCCGGTATAACAATCTACGATACCGACCTTGATGGGATCAGCCGCAATAAGGGGTGCAGCCGTTAAGGCAAGGAACAGCATTCCACAGGCAACCAACGCGAACGATTTTTTCATGATAACCCTCCTTTGATTGGTGAATGGTATTTATCGGATAAGATACAGGCAAAATTTTGTTCGTCAATAAAAAAGAGCAGTAATCGGCCGGCGTGTGTCAGAATTCGGGCGTTTTGCCGAAAGACAAAATTAGTAATTGCCAAAGCATTTGTCTTCTTGTATTTTAATCGGTTAAGACAGAGGTTATGTAAAAACCCTATGGAGGAAACCCATGAAAGAAATAAACATCCAAGAATCTTTTTCATTTGACGATGTCCTGCTTGTGCCCAACTATTCGGATGTTCTCCCCAAAGACGTTACGACCACCACGTGGCTGACGCGAAACCTGACGCTGAACATTCCCGATTGTCAGCGCGGCAATGGATACGGTTACCGAATCGCGAACCGCCATCAGCATGGCCAGAGACGGCGGGCTGGGATTTATTCATCGCAACATGAGCATTGAAAATCAGGTTCTGGAAGTGGGAAAGGTCAAAAAGTCGGAAAGCGGCATGATCATTGATCCGGTGACCATCAGGCCGGATCAGACTGTCCAGGACGTTCTCAACCTCATGGAAGCATACCGGATTTCCGGAGTTCCGGTAACGGACGGCGATCGGCTGGTCGGAATTGTGACCAACCGGGATCTTCGGTTTGAAACCGATCTTGCCAGACCCGTGTCCGCGGTGATGACCCATAAGAATCTGGTTACGGTTACCGAAGGCATTAATCTGGATGAGTCAAAAAAACTGCTTCACGAGCACCGGATTGAAAAACTTCTCGTCGTGGATAAAAACGGCCGGCTGACCGGCATGATTACGATTAAAGACATCGAGAAAATCAAAAAATACCCCAATGCCTGCAAGGATGACAAGGGAAGGCTTCGGGTGGGCGGCGCCATCGGCGTCGGACCGGATATGCTGGAACGCGCCGAAATGCTGCTTAAGGCAGGCGCGGATGTGATTTTGATTGATACCTCTCACGGCCATTCCAAAAATGTCATGGATGCGGTGATTACGTTAAAGCAGACTTTCAGCAATATCGAGCTCATTGCCGGCAATGTGGCAACTGAAAAAGGAGCCGAGGATCTGATTCAGGCCGGCGTTGACGGGGTGAAGATCGGCATCGGTCCCGGTTCCATCTGCACCACCCGCATCGTGGCCGGTGCTGGTGTTCCTCAGATGACCGCGATCATGAACTGCAAGAACGTCTGCAATCGAAAAGGCGTTCCGCTGATCGCGGACGGCGGCATTAAATTTTCCGGCGATGTCACCAAAGCCATCGGTGCAGGCGCCCATGTGGTGATGATCGGCGGTCTTTTTGCCGGAACCGAGGAAAGCCCGGGGGAGTCCATTTTTTTCCAGGGCAGAAGCTATAAGGTGTATCGGGGCATGGGGTCGCTGGAAGCCATGAAAAAAGGCAGCAAGGACCGGTATTACCAGACGGAGCAGGAAGCAGACGACAAACTGGTTCCCGAAGGCATTGTGGGACGGGTGCCTTACTCGGGAACGCTTTCAGCCAATATTTTTCAGCTGGTCGGCGGACTCAAGGCAGGCATGGGCTATGTCGGATGCAAGTCCATTGCAGAGCTGAGGGAAAAGGCGACGTTTATCCGGATCAGCGCTGCGGGGCTCAGGGAAAGCCATGTCCATGACGTGATCATTACCAAGGAAGCTCCGAATTATCGATTGGATTAATTAAAAGGCTGAAAAAAAAGGGGGGGTACGCATTATAATTCCATCCTTTTCCTTTTGGTCTTCAGCCTGCTTTAAGGATGCAATGACAGATTTTGTTCATCTTCACGTTCATACCCAGTACAGTCTTCTGGATGGCGCCATTCGAATAGAGCCGCTCTTGCAGCGGGTGAAAACCTACGGCATGGACAGCGTTGCCATTACCGATCATGGAACCATGTTCGGGGCCGTCGATTTTTATGAAAAAGCCCTTAAAGCCGGCATCAAACCGGTTATCGGGTGTGAATGCTATATTGCGCCGCGTTCCATTGCCGAAAGAACAGCCCAGGACAATAAAGGGCTTTCTCATATCATTTTGCTGGCCGAAAATATGGAAGGCTACCGGAATCTCTGCAAACTGGCGACCATAGCCCAGCTTGAGGGGTTTTACTACAAACCCAGGATTGACAAGGATATACTGAAGGATCACACCAAGGGGCTCATCGCGCTTTCCGCCTGTCTTCATGGCGAGATTCCCACGGCTTATCAATGACGGCCGGCAGGACGCGGCGGATGAAGCCGCCAGGTTTTATCTCAGCCTGTTTGGTGAGGGGAATTTTTTCCTGGAGGTTCAAAACAACGGCATCGACATCCAGGATCACGTCAATCAGACCCTGCTCGATATGAGCCGGCGGCTGTCCATTCCGATGGTTGCCACCAATGACTGTCATTACCTGGATCAGGACGATGTCCGGGCCCATGATGTGCTGCTCTGTATTCAGACCGGAAAAACCATTCATGACTCGGAGCGCTTTAAATTCCGGACGGACCAGCTCTATTTCAAATCCCGGGACGAAATGGTCGCGGATTTCAAATCCTATCCCGGTGCCCTTGCCAATACCGTGGACATTGCCGGACGGTGCCATCTGGAATTTGATTTCAAGACCTTTCATTTTCCCAAATATGAATCCACGGGTGAGCACTCCGCGGACGATATCTTTGATGAAAAAACCCGTAAAGGGTATGGCCGGGTATGGCGCCGGATTCTGAAAAAACACCCGGATCAGGATGAAAAGCCCTATCTGGATCGCCTGGAATATGAAATGTCTGTCATCAAGGAGATGGGATTTCCCGGCTATTTTCTGATTGTTGCGGATTTTATCCAGTATGCCAAGGAGCATCAGATTCCCGTGGGACCGGGCCGCGGGTCCGCGGCCGGAAGTCTGGTGGCCTATTCTCTGGGAATCACCGATCTGGATCCCCTTGAACATGGACTGATATTTGAGCGGTTTTTGAATCCCGGCCGAAAAAGCATGCCGGATATTGATGTGGATTTTTGCATCAACGGCCGGGAACAGGTGTATAAATATGTGGTGGACCGCTACGGCGGCGGCGATTATGTCAGCCAGATCATCACCTTTGGAAAGCTTAAAACCCGGGCCGTGATTCGGGATGTGGGAAGGGCACTGGATATTCCCCTGCGCGAAGTGGATGCCATTGCCAAAATGGTTCCGGATGTGCTCAACATCAGCCTGGATGAGGCGCTTAAACAGGAGCCGAAACTCATGGAACTGGTGGAAAGCAGGCCGGAAGTCGCAGATCTCATCAACATCTGCAGGGTTCTGGAAGGGCTTCCCCGTCATGCCTCGACCCACGCCGCAGGCGTGGTCATCGGAGACCGGCCCCTGGTGGAATACCTGCCCTTGTACCGGGGGAAAAAAGGGGAAGTCGTCACCCAGTTCGACATGAAATGCGTGGAGAAAATCGGCCTGGTCAAGTTTGATTTTCTGGGGCTTCGAAACCTTACGGTCATTGCCGAGGCCCTTCAAATGATCAAGGATCAGGGCAAAACGCCGCCGGATCTTCTGGATCTGGATTTTTCCGATCCCGATACCTATCGCCTGCTGGCATCCGGAGACACCACCGGCGTCTTTCAGCTGGAAAGCTCCGGCATGAAGGATCTGCTCGTCCGCCTGAAGCCCGAATGCTTTGACGATGTCACGGCCCTGGTGGCGCTTTATCGTCCCGGGCCCGCTGGAAAGCGGCATGGTGGATGATTTTGTGAACCGCAAGCATGGCCGGAAAACCGTGGAATATCTGGTGCCCGAGCTGGCGCCGATATTGAAGGAAACTTACGGCGTCATCGTGTATCAGGAACAGGTCATGAAAATTGCGGCCGAGCTGGCCAATTATACCATGTCCGAAGCCGATGACCTGCGAAAAGCCATGGGAAAAAAGATTGCCGAAATCATGGCCAAGCACCGGGACCGTTTTGTTCAGGGGGCTCAGGAGAAAGGCATTCCCAAGGATAAAGCCAGCCAGCTCTTCGATCTGATGGAAAAATTCGGGGGATATGGATTCAATAAATCCCACAGCGCCGCCTATGCCCTGATCGCCTATCAGACCGCCTATTTAAAAGCCCATTACCCGGTTGAACTTCTGGCGGCCCTTCTGACCAGCGAAATGAACTCCTCGGACGGTGTGGTCAAATACATTGCCGAATGCCGCAGCCATGCCATCGAAGTGCTGCCGCCGGATATCAACGAAAGCGAAAAAAGCTTTACGGTTGCGGGTTCGAAAATCCGGTTCGGCCTGGTTGCCGTCAAAAATGTCGGTGAGGCTGCCATCGAAAGCATCATCGAAGAACGCAAAAATGGCAGATTTTTGTCATTATTCGATTTTTGTGAGCGGGTGGAGCTGAAAAAAGTCAACAAGCGGGTGATTGAAAGCCTGATCAAATGCGGGGCTTTTGATTCAACCGGTGCCAGGCGTTCCCAACTGATGGCCGCCATTGAGGATGCCATTGACTACGGGCAACTGGTTCACCGAAAGCGCTCGGATCCCCAAATGGGCCTTTTTGGCGGAAGCGTCAAGGGAGAGCAGAAAATCGGCCATTCTCCGCTTCCCGATATTGCGGAATGGGATGAAAAGCAGCGGCTCCTGCTGGAGAAAGAAACCCTGGGGTTTTATATCACCGGCCATCCCTTGCAGGGATTTGAGGATATTCTGGATAAGTTTGCGTCGGCAGACTCCCTTTCTCTTTCGGATAAAGCCGATGGCGAGGCCATTCGCATCGGCGGCATCGTCCGCAATGTAAAAGTGATCAAAACCCGGCGTGATGAGCTGATGGCCTTTGTCACTCTGGAAGATATGAACGGCAGTGTCGAGATCACGGTTTTTTCGAATCTTTATGCGGCTGTCAGCGATCTGCTGTCCGGCGATGTCGCCATCATGGTTCAGGGAGAAGTTCAAAAAGACGATAATTCGGTCAAAATCCTGGCAGAAACCCTGATTCCTCTGGAAAAGGCTGAAGAAACCTGGGCCGCAACCCTTCATGTGAATCTTGACCTGTCCCGAGTCCAGCGGGAGACCCTGCTCAGGCTTCGGGACGTCATGAGCAGCCATCCGGGCGCCTGTCCGGCGATTCTGCGCCTGAACAGCCCGGACCATACCCAGATTGTCATATCCCTTCCCGAGCAGTTGAAAGTTAAGGCAGGAAGCAAGCTGAAACGCGACATCGACGCGCTTCTGGGATATCCGGCTGTTCAGACGGATTGCAGCCCTGCGGTATCCTCCGGCCGACCCAAAGACGCTTATCCTAACAGAAAAGGGAACATCCTGAAATGACCCATTCCCATCTTCCGGTCTATCCGGTGCTTCTTGCCGGCGGCTCCGGTACGCGGCTCTGGCCGGTGTCGCGGGAATTGTATCCCAAACAGCTGGTCCGTTTTATCGGAAGCGATTCCCTGATCCAAAGCACCATCAAGCGCCTTTCGCCGGTTCTGGACTGCAGCAGGGTGAGAATCGTCTGCGGCAGGGAACATTCCCTGGAGATATCCAGGCATATGAAGTCAATTGGTATTCAGCGCCAATGGGAACGTGATCAGCGAGCCCTGCGGACGCAATACGGCTCCGGCCATTCTTCTGGCGCTCTTTGACATTCTTCGAAACGAAGCCGATGCCATTCTCTGTATTTTTCCCGGCGGATCATGTGATACAGGACGTGGACAGTTTCCACGGCAAACTGGCGTCCGCCATTCGTCTTGCGGCAGCGGATTATATCGTTACCTTCGGAATCCAGCCGGGATATCCGGAAACCGGTTATGGCTATATCGAAGGCCAAACCCTGATTTCCGAAGGCGCGCTTTCCATCAACCGGTTTGTGGAAAAACCCGATCTTCAGACAGCCAGGCATTATGTTGAGGCAGGCAATTATTTCTGGAACAGCGGCATGTTCGCTTTTAAAGCATCTGTTATGGCGGAAGAATTCAAAGCATTTCAACCGGATCTCTATCATCAAATAAAAACCCTTGCTGCGGCTTCCGGTGCCCTGCCGCTGGAAGACTATCAATTGCTTTCCAATATCTCCATTGACGTGGCGGTTATGGAGAAAACGCAAAAAGGTGCGGTTCTGCCTTCGGATTTTGGCTGGAGCGATATCGGATCCTGGAAATCACTGTATGATTTTCTGCCAAAGGATGAAAATCAGAATGTTTTTCATGGCGATGTCATCAGCAATGACTCGCATCACTGTTTTGTCATGGGGCATGAGCGGCTGATCGCCGCCAATCACCTGAACAATGTGGTGATTGTGGAAACCCCGGATTCGATATTTGTCTCGGATATTGAAAACAGCCGCGATGTCAAATCCATTGTGACCGCCCTCAAGGAAAAGGGGCGATGGGAGTGTCAGCAGCATACCACTGCGTCCAAGCCCTGGGGAAGTTTGACATCGCTGGAAACAAAAGACCATTACCGGGTTGGCCGACTGATCGTATATCCGGGATCAACGGTAATTGTTCAGGCAGAGCCATCGGAATCCAAAACCCTGGTCATTGTCGGCGGACTGGCCAGCGCAACGGTTGGACCGGAGTCCCTGACGCTTCAGGCCGGTGAATCCCTGTATCTTGCGCCGGAAAAACAAGCGGTGATTGAAAATGAAAATCATGATCCGCTGGTCATGATTCAAATAACGACGGCGCCTGAAACGGTCATAAAATAGCAATTCCAGTCGAACCATGAAAGTATGCGGGAGGTTTTCGAATCGACCCTTATTTTGAACCGAGGTAAAATGAAAGTTCCCCTTCTGGATTTAAAAAGTCAATATCAACTGATCAAGCAGGATATTCTAAAGGTTACGGAAGAAATCTATGACAGCCAGTATTTTATTCTGGGGCCGCATGTTGAAGCTTTGGAAAAACAAGTGGCAGAGTACTGCCATGCTGCCCATGCCCTGGGGGTTTCTTCGGGGACCGACGCACTGATCATCGCCTTGATGGCATCCGGCATAACAGCCGGCGATACCGTCATTACAACGCCGTATACTTTTTTTGCAACCGCAGGCTCGATTTGCCGTGTTGGGCGCGCATCCCTGTTTTGTGGATATTGATCCGGCAACCTATAATATTTCTCCTGAAGGTATTTCAGCCGCCATTGAAGGGATGAGCCCCGCGGAAAGGGGACATCTGAAAGCCATCCTTCCGGTGCATCTTTACGGGCAGTGCGCGGACATGGATCCGATCCTTGAAATCGCCAGAGACAACCATCTGACGGTTATCGAAGATGCGGCTCAGGCCATTGGCGCCGAATACAAGGGCAGAAGGGCAGGGGAAATGGGCGATTTCGGGTGTTTTTCCTTTTTTCCATCCAAAAATCTTGGCGCGTTCGGAGACGGCGGCATGGTAACCACCCCGTCCAAAGCCTTTCATAACACCCTGGTCATGCTGAGGAATCACGGGTCTTATCCCAAATATTATCACAGTCTGATCGGGGGTAATTTCAGACTGGATGCGCTTCAGGCAGCCATCGTATCCGTCAAGTTGAAGCATCTGGATCAATGGACAAAGATGCGTCAGGATCATGCAGCGACCTATCGCGGCCTGTTTTCCCAAAGCCGCCTGGAGGGTCGGGTGATGCTGCCTGTAGAAAAAGAAAACCGGCATACGTTCAATCAGTATGTCATCCGAGTTGCCGAAAAAAGAGATGAACTGCGGGCGTTTCTGATTGAATCGGAGATTGGAACCGAAGTGTATTATCCGGTACCGCTGCACCTTCAGAAGTGTTTTTCTTTTTTGAATTACAGAGAAAGGGATTTTCCGGAATCAGAACGTGCAGCCGATCAGACGCTGGCACTGCCCGTCTATCCGGAGCTGACGGCGGCTCAGCAGGAATATGTCGTTGACAGAATTCAGTTTTTTTTACGCAAATGAGCAATTAACAGATAGAAGGTCGGGAGTGGAGGATGATTATGTCAGAAAGAAATTCGCGAGAAACATTCAGAGATAAGAGAGGCGCTGAAACTGAACAGGGGCCGGACGAAGATTATTATCCGGAAGATGCCTATTCACCCTGGAAAAAAGGGAATGTGGATAGTTTTATGTCCAATCTGACTAAAAGCAGCGGGCTGCTGTTGGTCATTGTTGGTGCAGGCGTGTTTGTTCTGCTTGCTATTTTTGTGTTTCTTCCCATGTTGCGGAGCCCGGCCGATACCAAACCGATCGCCGAGATGGAAACAAAACTGAAAAAAATGGAAGTCAAGCTGGCAGAGATGGAGCAGAATTACCAAAAAGTCGCTCAATTGGCCCTTCAGGAGGACAAGTTTGAGCAGGTGTCTGCAAGACTTGATAAGCTGGGAGCTTCAACCACACAGCGACTTGACCAGATTGCAAGAGAAATTGAAACCTTTCGTAAACAGCCAGTGGCTCAGATCAAAACAGAACCGGCACCGAAACAGCCAGTTGCTCCTAAAGCAGAGGCTGTCAGTCCGGCCAAACCGGTTGAAACACCAGAGAAAAAGGCGACAACAGAGAAATATCATGAAGTCAAACCCCAAGAAACCTTGTATGGTATTGGCCGGACCTATGGGTTGACTGTTGATGATCTGCGGCGGTTAAACAACATGGGCCCATCAGATATGCTTCGTTCCGGGCAAAAACTCAAGGTCGGCAAGTGAACGTTTGGTTATTTTTTTTTTACGACCAGGCCCACGCCTGCCAGCAGAAGCAGCGCTCCGGCATAACCGATCAGGGTGGTGCTTTCAGATGAAAGCCAGGGAAGCTGCTGAACCGAAAGAACACCGACAACAATCAAGGTAATCAGGGGGTTCAGGACAATAATGGCGCTGACCTGGTTGGCCGGAAGCAGTTTGAGGGCTTCACCCAGAGTGCCATAGGCAATGAGGGTATTGGCACCCAGGAATATCAGCGTCAGCCAGTCCGAAAGGCCCAGCCCCTGAAATTCATGAAAAACGGCCAGGGGGGAAAATACGATGGCAGCAACCAGATAAATCAGCAAATTGGTCTGCTGAGGTGCCCAGATTTGTACCAGTAGCTTCTGGCATACTGCAAAAAATGCCCAGGTGATGGCCGCAAAAATGATCCAGATGTTGCCCAGAGTGTATTGCTGAGAAGAGATCATCAAGTGTTGAAGCTGATCCCAGTAAAACAACACAAAGCCTGCGGCTGCAATGCCAAAGCCGGTCTTTTGAAGGATGGAGAGTCTTTCCTTGAAATAGACAACACCCACAACCGCCACCAGAAGTGGAGAAACCTGGATCAATATCTGAGCATTGCTGGGAGAGGTCAGGGCCACGCCGCGGGTAAACCCGAGATAGTTGCCGGCCATGGCAAGGCCGGCGAGGATTCCCAGAATCGGTGGTTTGATCAGGATTTCAAAAAACCTGGGGACGGTGAATGAGATAATACCCCGCCAGAAATATAAATGAAAACGTAAACCGGAACCAGATGATGGTATTGCCGCTGAACCGCTGAAGTGCATATTTGAGCACAATGGCCAGGATGCCCCAGAGGGCGGCCGTTATGCTGATCATCATAAGTCCTTTTGAGTGATTGGACATGAATGCCTTTTACCGTATATTGTTTTCCAGTACCGCAAGGGAAGTCCAGAAGGTGATTGAACGAAAAAACTTCAATGGATACAGTCCCGGTAAACTGCTTGAGCAGGGAGAAAATCTTGTCAAGCCAGCGCTGATCAAAGACATCCAGCGCCAGGTGATCCTTTCCGTTATTAACGCCATGTAAATGAATCATCGTTGTTTGTCCGGCAAAACGATGATATGTGGTTTCGATATTTTCATGATTTACGATCAGATGTCCCATATCCAGGCACACGCGAAGGTCATATTCCCGAAGAATCTGTTCAATCCATTCCAGCGGATAGTTAAGCGTCTCTATGGAAAGGGCAGTGCTCTGAATCCCTGCATCCCTTAATCTGCGGAGGCAGTCTGAAATCCGGCTCTGCCAGGCTTTGTCGCAAATCCTTCCAATCGGGGATTGATTATAAGGAAGATGAAGGATATAGTTTGTTGGCCCCAGAGGCTGGGTGAGATCCATGACCCGAAGAATGCTTTCAACAAACCGATCTTGTTCCTTTGCGTTCCGGATTTCCCGGGTCCAGATCCGACGGGAGATGAACATTATAAGTTAACCTGAATTCCTTTGCCAGAGATTCCAGTTCCCGGATCGTTGCGGACGACGGCAAGGAAGACCGATGGCTTTCAAAGCACAGCAGCTCAATTTCGTCCAGAAATGGGCCAAGCATCTGGACATTGGGGATGTAGTCGTCCGGATAGATAAAAGAAGGCGCGCTGATTTTAAAAGAATAGGCGTTTTTATAAGATTTGGGCAGTTGAGGATACATGATGGCCAAAAGCCGCCACAAGGGTGAATGCAATATGAATTTCCATAACCAGCGACAACTGTAGCAGGTTAAGCGTGTGATTTCAATATGTGACGACATGACGGAGGAGAAATGACCCGAAAACACATCGGAATTATGGCGGGAGTCCTGCTGATCCTGGCTGCAAGCGCCAGTTTGGGGCTAAAATTATATATAGAAAACGATGCCAGAAGCCGCATTCAACAGTGGGCGAATCAGACAGGCAGGATTTCAGCGCTCTCCTACCAATCACTGGACGTGGGGTTTTTTTCAAAAACCGTTCAGGTCCGCCAGGTTTCCCTTCAAATCAAGGATACGGACAGTCCTGTTGCTGTTGACCGGTTGGTGCTGCATTCATTTGACATCAAAAATGAAATTCCTGCGTTCATGCACGTTGAAATTCAAGGAATTCGCATCAGCCGGAGCAATTCATTCATGAAGGGGGTAGCCCCTGTGCTGAGCCAGCTTGGGTATACGGATATTGAGGCCGATGTGGAATATGCCTATCGCTATGATTCGACGAAAAAAGATCTGGAAATCCAAAATGTTCACATTCGCGCTTCAGGCATGGGCCAGCTTGATGCCTCAGCCCGGCTGAACAATCTGGATCTGGCTGTTGTCAAATCGGTTCCCAGCAATCCGATAGCGCTGATCGCACTGATACCGGGTGTGGCAATATCCAATATTACCTTGAAATATCAGGATTATTCCTTTATTCGAAGACTCATTGGCATGGGCGCCCGTCAGTCCGGCCAGAGCGAAGCGCAATTTGCTTCTGATATCATTCAGCAATTGAACCAGGAAATCCAGATACAAAATCTGCCTTCTGCCAGGGATAGAATTCTGGCAATTCAAAATTTCATAAAAAACCCAGGCATTATCGAGGTGGCGATTTCTCCCCTTGAACCGGTTGCCCTGATGCGTTTTGTGATGATGGAAAATATCGAACAAATTGTGGATTTATTGAATGTATCCATTAAATATAAAGAAGTTAAGTGATAATTTGCTCTTTCTTGTCTCTGTCCCCAGGCGATGACCGAAAAATCGGCATCGAGCATGGCAAAATACCCGCCCGGTAACCCTGCTGCCATATTCCTGAAAAGGAATTTAGGCCAGAAGCTTTGCGTCCCACCTTTTCGGCCGCCCGATTCACAAGAGAAAAATCGATAAAAATTGTTACATTTTCATCAACTTTTGACAGATCGGCTTTGGGCTGTAAAACAGCTCTTTCTGCTTGACAGAATAAATTCATTCTTATATCAAAAAGTGAAACATCGTTACGATAATTATCTGCGTTGATCTAAGTTGTTATTAAAATGACAATAATTTCAGTTGACAATATTGATATATGTATTGAATTGATTTCAATTGTTGTTATGCTTCGCCGAGGTACTTAAATTAATTGTATAATAATATCAAAATGATATTTATGTATGTATTCGGATTTGAAGACGATGATAATATTTAGAGTAACAAAGTTATTGAAAATGGAATTAAGTTTATTGTTCCACGCCGAAACCTCAGAAAACTCTGGTTCTGGAGCAGTTTTATGGCAAGGTTTCCTATCTTGTTTACAAAATGCCGCTTATACGCTAAAACAGATTCATCTAATGGAAGCTTTTCGAAGAAAACCGAATAAAGGAGAATTGATCATGTCCAAAAAAATGAAAACCATTGACGGCAACACTGCCGCAGCCCATGTGGCGTATGCCATGAGCGATGTTGCCGCGATTTATCCGATAACCCCTTCAACCTCGATGGGAGAGATTGCCGATGAATGGTCGGCCCAGGGGCGTAAAAATATATTTGGCCAGACCCTTCTGGTCAAACAGATGCAGTCCGAAGCCGGCGCTGCCGGCGCGGTTCATGGCGCGCTGGCTGCCGGATCTCTGACCACCACGTTTACGGCCTCACAGGGTCTGCTTCTGATGATTCCCAATATGTATAAAATTTCCGGCGAACTGCTTCCCGGCGTCTTTCATGTCTCTGCCCGTGCGCTTGCTGCCCACGCCCTTTCCATTTTCGGGGATCACGCCGATGTCATGTCTGTCCGTCAGGCCGGCTTTGCCATGATGTGTTCCAGCTCGGTTCAGGAAGTCATGGATCTTGCGCTGGTATCGCATCTTTCCGCCATTGAAGGCCGCGTGCCGTTTCTGCATTTTTTCGACGGGTTCCGAACCTCCCATGAAATTCAGAAAATCGAAATGATCGATTATGAGGATATGGCCGCTTTAACCAATTTTGAAGCCATCGAGGAGTTCCGAAGCCGGGCCATGAATCCGGAGCATCCCCATATCCGCGGCACTGCCCAGAATCCGGACATCTATTTTCAGGGCAGGGAAGCCGCCAATCCATTTTATCAAAAGATTCCGGCAGTGGTTTCCAAATACATGGAAAAGGTTGGAGACCTGACCGGACGGCGCTACCGGCTCTTTGATTATGTGGGAGACCCGGATGCCGAGCGGGTTATCATTTCCATGGGATCGTCCTGTGAGACCATTGAGGAAGTGATCAACCATCTAAATGATCAGCGGAGAGCGGGTGGGTCTGGTCAAGGTCCGCCTGTACCGGCCGTTCTGCATCGCAGATTTTCTGGAAGCGCTTCCGGCATCCTGTGACAGAATAACGGTTCTGGATCGAACCAAGGAACCCGGCGCCATCGGTGATCCGCTTTATATGGATGTCTGCACGGCCTTCATGGAAAGAGGTGAAATGCCGATGATCACCGGCGGACGATACGGACTGGGTTCCAAGGAATTCACCCCTGCCATGGTCAAGGCCGTCTTTGAAAACATGAATGCCGCAGGGCCTAAAAATCATTTTACCGTCGGCATTGTCGATGATGTTACCCGAACATCCCTGGATGTTGAAGAACTGATTGACACCACCCCCAAGGGCACGGTTCAGTGCAAGTTCTGGGGCCTGGGATCGGACGGAACCGTGGGCGCCAACAAAAGCGCCATCAAGATTATCGGCGACAACACCGCGATGTTTGCCCAGGGCTATTTTGCCTATGATTCCAAAAAATCCGGCGGCATTACCGTCTCGCATCTGCGGTTCGGAAGCAAGCCCATTCAGTCCACATATCTGGTGAACACGGCGGATTTCGTCGCCTGCCACAAAGCCAATTATGTCCAGATTTATGATGTGCTGGAAGGCATCAAACCGGGCGGCACCTTTCTGCTGAATTCCCCCTGGTCCCTGGAAGACATGGAGACGGTGCTTCCGGCCCGGATGCGGCGCTTCATCGCCGGCAACAAGCTGAAATTCTACAACGTGGATGCCGTTAAAATCGCCAATGCCGTGGGCCTGGGCGGCAGGATCAACATGATCATGCAGACCGCGTTTTTCAAACTGGCCAATGTGCTGCCGTTTGAAGAGGCGATTGCGCTTTTAAAAGGTGAAATTAAAAAAGTTTACGGCAACAAGGGCGAAAAAATCATCCAGATGAATATGGATGCCGTGGATCAGACCCTGGCCAATCTTGAGGAAATCAAATATCCCGCATCCTGGAAAGATGCCTCCGGAAGCGACATTCTTGGCGAGGAAGTGCCGGATTTTGTTGAAAAGGTGATGAGTCCCATGCTGGCCCAGCAGGGCGACAAGCTGCCGGTCAGCGCGTTTCAGCCGGATGGCGTTTTCCCGGTGGACACGGCCCGATACGAAAAACGCGGCGTGGCCATTCATGTTCCCGAATGGATTATTGAAAACTGTATTCAGTGCAACCAGTGTGCTTTTGTCTGTCCGCATGCCGCCATCATCCCGGTTCTGGCAAAGGATGCCGAGCTTGCCGGAGCCCCGGCTGCATTTGAAACCCGCCCGTCTCTGGGAAAGGAGCTGAAAGGATATCAGTTCCGGATCCAGGTCAATACCCTGGATTGCCAGGGATGCGGCAACTGCGCGGATATCTGCCCGGCCAAGAAAAAAGCCCTGGTCATGAAACCGATTGAGACCCAGACGTTGCTCCAGGTTCCCAACCATCAGTTTTCTTTAACCATTCCGGTCAAGGACAATCTGTTAAAGCGGGATTCGGTCAAGGGAAGCCAGTTTGTGAAACCGCTGATGGAGTTTTCAGGAGCCTGTGCAGGCTGCGGGGAGACTCCTTATGTCAAGGTTCTGACCCAGCTCTTGGGCGAACGGATGATCATTGCCAATGCAACCGGTTGCAGCTCGATCTGGGGGGCATCGGCGCCGTCGACTCCGTATACGGTGAACCGGGACGGGCATGGCCCGGCATGGGGAAATTCCCTGTTTGAGGATGCCGCGGAATTCGGGTACGGCATGGCCATTTCGGTGCGGCAGCGCAGAAATAAACTGGCGGATCTGATGAAGGCGGCGCTGGATACCCCGGTATCGGATGCGGTAAAAGACGCCATGACCGGGTGGCTGGGCGCCATGAATGACGCCGAGGCATCAAAGACTTACAGCGATCAGCTAAAAGGGCTTCTTGCCGGAATGCAGCGAAACCGCCTGATGGATCAGATCTACGGCATGAAAGACTTGTTCGTAAAAAAATCCATATGGGCGTTTGGCGGCGACGGCTGGGCCTATGACATTGGCTACGGCGGTCTGGACCATGTCATTGCATCCGGGGAAGATGTCAATATTCTGGTCATGGATACCGAAGTCTATTCCAACACCGGCGGCCAGTCTTCAAAGGCCACGCCCAGCGGTGCGGTGGCCAAATTTGCAGCTTCCGGCAAGAAAATCGGGAAAAAAGATCTGGGCCGGATTGCCATGACCTACGGGTATGTGTACGTGGCTTCGGTTGCGATGGGTGCCAATAAACAGCAGCTATTAAAGGCGTTTATGGAAGCCGACAGATATCCCGGGCCGTCTATCGTCATCTGCTATGCGCCCTGTATCAACCAGGGAATTAAAAAAGGCATGGGAAAAACCCAGCTGCAAGAGCAGCTTGCGGTTCAGAACGGTTACTGGCCGCTTTACCGCTATAATCCGCTTCTGGCGGATGAAGGGAAAAATCCGTTTACTCTGGATTACGACAAAGCTCCGGATGGAACCCTTCAGGAATTTCTCTCCGGTGAGAACCGTTACGCCCAGCTTGAAAAGACCTTCCCGGAAGAGTCGAAAAGACTTCGCGTTCAGATCGAGAAGGAAACGCTTCAACGGTTTGAAACCCTGAAGCAGATAGCTGATCCGCAGGCGGTGTGCAAGTCTGAAGAATAAAAACAAGTTGACAGGAGTCAGGAATCAGAAGCCGGAAGCTTCTGATTCCTGACTTTTTCCGTCAGTTTTCAATCTCCTGCCTTTTGCCATCTGTCTTCAGTCTTGCGCCTCCTGTCTCCCGAGATAATCGATAGACCGTCTCCATTTCCTGAAGGGTCAGATCAAAAGCCCTTCGGCTCAGATAATTGACCGTTCCTTTCCGTACGAGCACCCATCCCATGCTGGCGGCCATGCCCGCCGGAGTTGTCTTTTTGATCAGCCGGTAAATCAACAGCGGCCATTGCATCCATTTGTAGATCTTCAAGGTTTTTTTTGCAAAAAATCCGGCCTGCCGAAAGAGCGGGTGTTCTGTGGCCGATTTGACGTTGTGCAGATACCTGAGTTCAATGCGGTGAAGACGGCTGAAAATCGGCAGCTTCTCCGTGTTGGAAACCGATTGCAGCCAGAATTGGCATCGGATCAGAATCGGTCCCAGCCTGGCTTCTTCAACCGGTGCAGGACTTTCCGGAAAATATGTTCCGGCGATCACCCGAAGCGCATCTTGAAAACCGGATTTCCATTCCGTGTACCCGGGAGATGAGAAAATCAGGGTATTGACGCCTACCAGGCGATTTCGAATCTCCTGAATTCGGGGATCCGGGAGCACGGAATTCCGGCTCAATCAGTTCCGCCAGGTCCGATAGATCCTGTTCGATTTCCCCTGCATCCTGTGGAATCGCTTCATGCCGGGTTTCATGATCATATGCCAGAATCGCCTGCTTTCCGGCAAACAGATAAATATCCATTAAAAAAAAACGGGTCAGGGATAGAATCGTCAACTGATTGGAAAGATAGATCAGCCAGGAAAAAGGATCCGGCAACAGGATGAGCCTCAGCACATTGGTGCGGTTGATCCATCTGCGGTAGCGGATATAGGCCTGAACCGCCCGATACCTGCTGATTCTGTCATACCAGTTCCAGGCCTTTCGAATATGCCGGATACGAATTTTTTGAAACCGTGAAAAACCCGGTCTGCGCAGAATATCCTGAAGCCGATCGACAGCGCTGTGAGAAGCGCGGATCAGGCTTCCGGCGGTCACGCAAAGCTCCGGCTTTTCCTGATCCGGATGAAATGCAGCGGCAATATCCCGCAGATATCCGGCAAACCCGGAAACCTCATTGATTTCCGGAAACCCCGCCTGCCAGATTTCCTGGCAGCGATCCAATACCACCTGAATCGCCTGTTGCCGGCAAGGCCCGGCAGTAATAAAGCTCATCCTTTAATTCCCTGAATTCATGCTTTAATGAGCGCTTCCACTGAAGCAGTCCGCGAAGCCGCCACACCAGGGTCAGGGTGGCCAGTGCAATCAGCAGCGCGGCAATTCCAAGCCCGCTGTGAAGAACATGGTAGAACCAGATGGGGTCCACAGGGAAATCCTCTTGCTTTCACTATCGAGTGTGTCGTATATCCCCAGACATGGACAACACCAGACAACTGATCATAACCGTTCTGATCACACTTGCCATCATATTGTTCGGATCCTGGGGATTCATGGCCATTGAGGGCTGGGATTTTCTGGACTCCCTCTTCATGACCGTGATCACCCTGACCACCGTGGGGTTTGGAGAAGTCCATCAACTCAGCCCTGTCGGTCGATTATATACCATATTTCTGGTGTTTGCGGGAGTCGGTTTTTTGGGATATGCGGGCGGGATATTGATGCGGTACATGATCGAAGGACGGATTCGGATCATTCTGGGGAGGCGAAGATTGGATAAAAAAATTACCCGACTGAAAAATCATTACATTGTCTGCGGTTATGGCCGCATTGGAAGAGTCTTGTGCATGAATCTTCGTCAAAAGCCCATTGATATCGTGGTGATTGAAAAAAACCCGGACCTGGTGCCGGTTATGGAAGAAGATGGGATTTTGTATATGTCCGGCGACACGGCGGACGAGGCGATTCTCTTAAGCGCAGGGATTGAACGTGCCAAGGGCCTGATCGCAGTCCTGGGGACCGATGTGGAAAACGTGTATCTGGTGTTGACTGCCAGGCAGCTCAATCCTAAATTGTTTATCATGGCCAGGGCGATCTATAAAGAGTCAAAATCCAAACTGCTGGCTGCCGGCGCTTCAGCCGTTGAATCGCCTTACGAAGTCGGTGCCGTGAGCATGGCCCACCGGATTATTCGGCCCACGGTCACCAGCTTTCTGGATCTGGCCCTGACGCATGCCCGCAAAGACATTCAGATGGAAGAAATTCCGATAAGCCCTATATCAATGCTTGCCAATGCAATGCTTAAGAATTCCGGAATCCGTCAGGATTACAATCTGATCATCATCGCCATAAAACAGGTTGACGGCAGCATGATGTTCAACCCTTCCTTTGAAACCCGACTTGAACCCGGAGCCACCGTTATTGCCGTGGGCCAGGAACAGGATCTGCAGAATCTGGAAAAAGTATTGAATCCGGTCTGACGGTTTTTATGAACCCCCCATCAATCCCCACATGGGGGAATGCGAAAGGAATCCGATAAATGAAACATCAGGACGGCTTTCAGCGGACCATTCTGGTTACCGGCGGCGGCGGGTTTCTGGGAAAGGCCATTGTCCGGCTTCTTGTACAACGGGGGGACAGGGTCAGCAGCTTTTCACGGGGGTATTATTCGGAGCTTGAGACCTTGGGGGTCAAACAGGTTCAGGGTGATATTTCGAATCCGGTTGCCGTCGAAAATGCCGTCAAAGGCGTGGATACCGTATATCATGTGGCGGCCAAAGCCGGCGTCTGGGGGGATTACAAGGACTATTACCGGATCAATACCGAAGGAACCCGCAATGTCATTGCCGCCTGCAAATCCTGCGGGGTTTCCCGCCTGATTTACACCAGCTCTCCCAGCGTTGTCTTTGACGGCGGAGACATGGAAGGCGTGGACGAAACCGTTCCCTATCCCGGCAGTTATCATGCCGCCTATCCGGAAACCAAAGCCCTGGCCGAGCAGGCTGTCCGGCAGGCCGGGGGCGGGCTGCAGATGGCGGATGGCGGATGGCAAAGAACAGAGAAGAGTCGGCAAGGAGCAGGGGATGGCCTGAAAACCATCGCTTTAAGGCCGCATCTGATCTGGGGTCCGGGAGACAATCACCTGGTTCCGCGAATCCTTAAACGGGCAAAACGGCTCCGGCGAATCGGGGATGGCAAAAACCGGGTGGATGTAATTTACATTGATAATGCAGCCAAGGCCCATATTCTGGCCGAAGAGGCTCTGATCCGGGAGCCGGAACTTTCGGGGAATGTGTATTTCATCAGTCAGGGAAAACCGGTTTTTCTCTGGAAAATGATTGATGATATTCTTCAGGCAGGCGGGCTTTCTCCGGTAAAGGGCTCGGTATCTTCGAAGTCGGCTTTTTGGATCGGCGCCGCCCTGGAATGGTTTTACAAAGCCTTTGCATTAAAGGGAGAGCCGCGGATGACCCGGTTTGTCGCAAGAGAGCTTTCAACCTCCCACTGGTTTGATATCCGCGCTGCCAGGAGGGATCTATATTATGTTCCGGATGTTTCCACAGAAGAGGGACTGCGCCGGCTGGCGGCGTATCTGAAAGCTCGATAACGCACCCGAAAGCTTTTTCTGGAAGTCTATATTAATCCGGCAGCATGTCGTAGAAATAGAGCATGGTGTCGGATCGGGTGATGATACCGATAATGGTTCCGTTTTCAACGACCGGAAGCCTTCCCACATCATGCTTGACCATGAGTCGTGCTGCCTGCATCGGACTTTTACCAGGCTCAATCGTGAGTACATTTGTGCTCATGAAGGCTTTAACCGGTGATTTCAACCGTTTTGTTCCCTTGATTTTTCGAAAATCCCTTCGGGAAATCATGCCGACCAGTTTCCCGTCATCCACGATCGGAATGCCGGTGCAGCCTTTTTCCCGCAGAATTTGTGCAGCCTGATCCATGGTGGTGTCGGACGGCAGGGTCACCACCGGAAAGGACATCAGATCGCTGATCTGGACCGAAACCTGCTGGTTGCCCTGAATCAGCTCCAGAATCATGGCTTCAACCGCTTCGGGATTGACGGATTTCAACATGGCGGAGCCTGCTCCGGGGTGGCCGCCGCCGCCCATGCTGTTCATGATCATGCCCATGTTCAGTCCGTCCACGTTGCTTCTGCCAATGACAATACAGCGTTCCCGCTCTCTGTCCGAAAATATGCCAAAGGCGGCATCCACGTTCAGGATTTCCCGGTACATCCGCACCACAACCGCCAGACTGTCCACGTGTCCCTGAATATCGAGTTTGTTGACGCTGACGCTGTAGCCGTTGAACCGCAGCCTTTCCGCGTTCTGAAGCATTTCAAAGAGAATGTTCTTCTGCCTTTCCCCGTAGGCCGGCCGCAGAAACGATCCCAGAATGTTCAAGTCCGCTTTCTGCTCCAGAAGAAATCCGGCGGCAAACGCATCCTCAGCCCTGCTGGAGGGGAACATGAGATTTCCGGTATCCTCGTAGAGGCCGGTTAAAAACAGCGTGGCCTGAATCGGGGTCAAAAAGATGTCCCGTTTCCGGAATTCCCGGATCATCAGCGTGATGTTGGCGCCCATTTCTTCATGGCATTTCCAGGTCGGCAGAATATCGCCTTCAATTGCGTGATGATCCCAAAGGATGATTTCAAGGCCTTCCTTCTGGCTGATTTTGTTGAACCGCTCGATCCGGCTCCAGTTGTTGACGTCCACGATGATGATGCTCTTCACGTCATCGATGGCAATGTCGTCCGGTTCTCGAAGATTCAAAATATCTTTGTGAATGGAAACAAAGGATTTGACATTGGGGTTGACGGATTTGGGAATAACCGGAATGGATCCCGGAAAAAGAAGCGTTGCGGCTATCATGGAGGCCAGTGCATCAAAATCGGTGTTTTTATGGGTGGTAACAATCTGCATATCCATTTCCTTGAAAAAATGAAGTCGGAAAGATCACAAATTAAGCGGACTGCGGCTTTTGTTTCGGATTTTCTGATCAGATTTGGCGCCGAAGCCACTCCAGGACCATTCGTCAGCAGTGCGGATTCCGAGTATTCCAGTCGCAGGGGTTCGCCATTGCCGGCCGCCAGCTGAAGCCTGAATTTTTCAACCTCGGTCTGGCTGTCTATGGTCTTTTTGGCCAGAAGATAGCGCAAATAGATTATCCATACCATAATTCCCAGAATGATAAGGGCTACGGCCAGAAAAAACCATTTGTAGCGCAAGATGGTATCTATTCCCACCTGGCCGATATACAGGATGAGGTTGGGTACGACCCAGTAGGTAAACATGGCCAGAAGCACCAGAAATCCGATGGCGAAAATGTTCAGGCGGCTGATGCCTGCCATCAGGGTTTCCAGCCGGTTTCGGGCGATGGGTTCAGGGGCTTCGGAAGAAGCACTGCCGGCGATCCTGTCACCATAAATCAGGGCGGCAAAAGCGCGGGTGATAAAACCAAAGAGCAGAATGGCGCCAACCGGAATACCGATGGCTGCCGCAAACCAGGCCCGAAAGGGAAATGGCTCATCCTTGGAGACCCAGTTAACCTGATACTGATCCAGCGGCCCGAATGTTTTTTCAAAATAATATTTGTTGAAGCTGCTCAGGTTATTGCCTTCTGACACATGAATGATGTTGCCGCGCTGATCCTTGATTTCAAGCCAGGACTTTCTGCCGGAGTTAATGGCGGCAACGGCAAATATTTCGAGCTCGATTAAAAAAATGCCAACGGCAATGAGAATGAACAGCGTCTTGTTTTCTCTGAACAAAGATGGCATAGTATGACTTTTCGTCATGGTGCTGTCCTGTCGATGGAAAAATAGGCAATGGGTATGGTTAAGAGGTGAAAAAAACATTGCCCAATGCCTTTTATGCGTTTAAATTCATAAAAAGTCAAACTTGGGATGACAAAGTACCGGCGTTCCGCCTGCCGTACGATTTAGTACGCCGCAACGACCAGGGATGAAGCGCAGCGCAGATAATGGACTTTTTTACACAGCCGTCATGATTTCAATGTATCACAGGCCGGGGAAAGTGTTCAAGCTGTAAAGGAAAGATGATTATGAAAGAAATCAGAAATCAGGCCAGAAAGTTGATGGAGGGGTTTTGCAGGGTCTGTCCGGTCTGTGACGGCAGGGCCTGTGCCGGCGAGGTGCCGGGCATGGGAGGCATCGGAACCGGTGCTGCGTTCCGGGACAATATTCAGGCGCTTTCGGAATGCCGGTTTCAGATGCGGGTGATCCATGATGTGGTGGAACCCGATACCCGGACCGAGATCCTGGGGATTCCCCTGGAGATACCGGTTCTGGCCGCACCCATCGGCGGGGTTTCCTTTAATATGGGCGGAAAGCTTTCTGAAGATGACTATATCGCGGCAAAGCTGGAAGGGTGCAGGGAAAAAGGAATCATCGGCTGTACGGGTGACGGTGCGCCGGATTTCATCCATGAAGCCGGGTTTCAGGCCATTCGTTCTCTGCACGGGCATGGTATTCCCTTTATCAAACCCTGGGAAGACAGGGAGCTGTTCGGGAAACTGGAAGGTGCCGCAGCCGCGGGCGCAGCCGTGGTCGGAATGGATATCGATGCCGCCGGCCTGATCACCCTGAAGCTGATGGGAAGGCCTGTTTCACCCAAGACACCGGAAAAACTCAAGGAAATAATCTCCAGAACCCCGATGAAATTTATATTAAAAGGCATCATGACCCCGGACCAGGCAAGAATTGCCGTGGATGTGGGGGCAAGCGCCATCGTGGTAACCAATCACGGCGGCAGGGTCCTGGATCACACCCCGGGCGTGGCCCGCGTCCTTTCAGGAGTCGCTTCGGCGGTAAAGGGGCAGATCGTGGTTCTGGCCGATGGCGGCGTGCGGACCGGCGGGGATGTGCTCAAGATGCTGGCCCTTGGGTGCCGACGCCGTTATGATCGGCCGGCCGTTTTCCGTTGCGGTCATGGGCGGGCTGAAAGAAGGGGCCATGCGCTTTATTGACCAGATCCGTTCGGAGCTGATCCAGGCCATGATTCTTACAGGCACCAAAAGTGTCTGCGCTGTGGAACCCTCTATTTTATGGATGAAGCCATGAAAAAAATCATCATTTCTGTTTTTGGACCGGACCGGCCCGGAATACTGGCGGCGGTGTCCCGGATTCTGTTTGAGCAGGACTGCAATATCGAAAATGTTACCCAGACCATTCTGCAGTCTGAGTTTTCAGGCAGCTTCATCGCTGAAATGCCGGTGAACCTGACTTCCGATGCGCTGTGCTGCTTTTTGTCCGAAGCCCTGACGCCGATGCGGCTTCAGGTCAATGTCAAGTATCTGGAGATCAGCCCGCCTGCGCTTGGCGGGAAACCCGCCGAGCCGTTTGTGATTACCACCCGCGGCCCGGACCGCAAGGGGCTTGTGGCCAATGTGACCCGGATCATCGCCGGTTACGGGGTCAATGTCACCAACCTTCAGGCGGCATTCAAAGGCGGCGAAAACCCCAACGACAACATCATGATCTATGAGGTGGATGTTCCGGTGGATATCGACTCCCATGCGTTTCACCGGGATCTTCGGGACAAGGCCGCAGAACTGGGCCTTGTCATCAGCATTCAGCATCGAAAGATTTTTGAGGCCATTAACCGGGTGTGAAAAAGACAGGACTCTGGAGCCGGAAGCCAGAAGTCAGGAGAGGGAACAATGCTAAGTACGAGCGAAATTGTATCAACCCTGGAAATGCTTCAGAACGAACATCTCGATGTTCGAACCGTTACCCTGGGGATTAATCTTCTGGAATGCGCCAGCCATGATATCAACCGGTTCAAGGATAACATTTTTTCCAGAATCACCGGACTGGCTCAAAACCTGGTTCAGGTCTGCAACCAGGTCGGGGATAAATACGGCATTCCGGTGGTGAACAAGCGAATATCCGTCAGCCCCGTCGCGGTGCTGGGCGCAATGTTTTCTTCCGAGGAAATGGTGGAGATCGCCAAAACCCTGAATGAAGCCGCTGTTTCGGTAAATGTCGATTTCATCGGCGGGTTTACGGCCCTGGTCCAGAAAGGGGTTGCCAGAGGTGACCGGGCCCTGATTGAGGCCATTCCCCAGGCGCTTGCAGAGACAGACCGGGTGTGTTCATCGGTGAACGTGGCCTCCACCCGGGCCGGCATCAACATGGATGCGGTGCTGATGATGGGAAAAATCATCAAGGAGGCCGCCCGCCGAACTGCCGGTCAGGACGGCCTTGCATGCGCCAAGCTGTGCGTGTTTGCCAACATTCCCGAAGACATACCGTTCATGGCCGGCGCCTACCTGGGCATCGGCGAGTCCGATGCGGTCATCAATGTCGGGGTCAGCGGTCCCGGAGTGGTCAAAAAAGCCATCGACCGCGCCTTGGAATCCGATGCCAAGCCCGATCTGGGACAGATTTCGGAAATCATCAAGCGCACTGCTTACAAGGTGACCCGTGTCGGCGAGCTCATCGGCCGGGAAGTGGCCCAGGTTCTGGGCATTCGTTTTGGCGTTGTGGATCTCAGTCTTGCCCCGACACCCAATGTCGGAGACAGCGTCGGTGAAATTTTTCAAAGCCTGGGGCTGAAAAGTATCGGAGTTCCCGGATCCACCGCTGCCCTTGCCATGTTAAACGATGCCGTCAAAAAAGGCGGCGCCTTTGCCAGCTCTCATGTGGGGGGGCTGAGCGGCGCCTTTATTCCGGTCAGCGAAGATCTGAATATCGGCGAGGCGGCAAGAGCCGGATTTCTGTCCATTGAAAAGCTTGAGGCCATGACCAGTGTCTGTTCCGTGGGGCTCGACATGGTGGCCATTCCCGGTGACACGTCAGCGGAAACCATTGCCGCGATCATCGCGGATGAAATGGCCATCGGCGTGATCAACAAAAAAACAACGGCAACCCGGCTGATACCGGTTCCCGGGAAAAAAGCCGGAGACAGCGCTTTTTTTGGAGGCCTTCTGGGTCAGTCTGTGATCATGGCGGTCAACAACGGCGATGGCGACAACCGGTTTATCCGCCTGGGAGGATTGATTCCGGCGCCGCTGCAAAGCATGAACAACTGAAGGAGAGTGCATGATTAACCCGGAAAGACTGGCGGAGACTTTCAGCCGACTGGTTCAAATTGACAGCGTATCCAGAAATGAAGCGGCAATTTGCAGTGAACTTCAGAATATTCTCGAGGCCATGGGAGCGGAAACCTTTGTGGATGATGCCGGAAAGGCTGTCGGCAGCAACACGGGAAATCTGATTGCGCGGTTCAGGGGCAGCGTGGATGCTCCGGCCCTGATGCTGAATGCGCACATGGATACGGTCGAGCCTGGAAACGGTGTGAAACCCGTCTATCAAGGACGGCGTGTTTACCAGCGACGGCACGACCATTCTGGGAGCCGATGACAAAAGCGCCATCGCCATTTTACTGGAGGTGCTTGCCGTGCTTCAGGAAGATCGCCTGCCGCATGGCCCGCTGGAGGTGGTTCTGACGATCTGCGAGGAAATCGGGCTTCAGGGCGCTAAAAATCTGGATCTTAGCCGGTTAACCGCAAAATTCGGCTATGCGCTGGATGCAACCGATACCGCCGGAATTGTAACCCGCGCGCCGGGCGCCAATCACCTGAAATTTGTGGTGCATGGAAAAGACGCCCACGCCGGCGCAGCTCCGGAAAAAGGCATCAATGCCATTGCCATTGCCAGTAAGGCCATTGCCGGCTTAACGCTCGGCCGTATCGATCGGGAAACCACCTGCAATATCGGCGTGATTCAGGGAGGCGTGGCGACCAACATCATTCCCAGCCAGGTGACGGTAAACGGCGAGGTCAGAAGCCATGATCCCCGAGAAACTGGCGGATTTGACCCGAACCATTGTGTCTGCCTTTGAAACCGCTGTTCAGGATTATGTTCCACAGTCCGCCGAAGCCGGCAGACCCCGGCTGGAGGTTGAGATTGTGCCGGACTTTACCCGCACCCACATTCCCGAGGATCACCCGGTGGTGACCCTTGCCATGAAAGCCGCCCAGAATCTGGGGCGCACGCTGATTCCCAAAATCACGGGCGGCGGTGCAGACGCCAATGTCTTTTTTTCAAAAGGAATCATGACCGGCGTTCTGGGGACCGGCATGAGGGATATGCATACGGTGCGGGAGTGGGTTCGTCTGAGCGATATGGTTCTGACAACCGAACTGGTTCTTGAAATTATCCGGCTTCATGCCCTTTAACGGTCAGAACCACCCCCTTTCCGGAAAACCTTCCGGAAAGGGGCGTTACATCGATATTCCGCAGGCAGGATCCCAGGGATGCTCCGGAGAGGGTCTGCGGTATGCCGGAGGTCATCACCTCAATGATTTTCTTTTCGCTATCATCGGAAAGGTAATCCGAAACAGGCCTGCCGATCTGAATTCCCGTATCTACCCCATGCACGGCCTTGTTTATCAGAACAATCATCAATTCGGTAGCCCACCCCGATGATCGGAACGGGTAAATCCTCAAGAATCGCGCGTGAAAGCTCAAGCGCCTGATTCTGAATTTCCACATCGCGGGTTCTTTCCGCTACGAGGCTTTCAAGATTGTCATTGATCTGTCGGAGTGTTTCGTTCTGTTCGAGAACTTTTTGATGAAGGGCCTTATTGGTTTGTACCAGATCGTGTTGTACCAGCGCCTGGCGGATTTCCAGCACCAGAGACTGATCATTCCAGGGTTTCAGGAAAAACTTGTAAATATGGCCTTTGTTGATGGATTCTGTGATGGTGTCTACGTCGGTATAGCCGGACAGGATGATCCGAATCACATCCGGATACAATTCCTTTACCTTTCCCATGAGCTCTGTTCCGCTCATTTCAGGCATTCGCTGATCCGAGATGATCATATGCACCGCGTTGTCCTGAAGCAGGTTCAGCGCATCCGCTCCGCTGGAAGCCGTCAGAAGCGTATGCCCCTCTTTTCGGAAAAGACGTTTTAAGGCATTCAGAACGTTGATTTCATCGTCAACACACAATACGGTATGTGGGGATGCAGGCATAAGGGATCTCTTGTGTCCTATGGTTCCGAAAAAAACTGGCAGGTCGACGTGATTTCGCCCTGAAGCCGGGGATACCATTCGGCCAGAATCTGCAGTTGCGGCAGAAGCCACTTTTCCGCAAGATAGGCGCCAATTTCCGCGTGATTCACGGCTTTTTCCATTTTTTCTGCGTCAACAAAGGAAATGGCGGACTTAACCGCCTTGAGTCAGATTTTTTCAAAGTGTTCGGGAAAATATTCCACAAGAATTAATTTTTCCGATTATCGGCCGTGGTTCCCAAATCCTGAAGCATCTGGTTGACTTTAAGTAAATAGGCCGGAAGTGTGGGCAGTTCTCGAATGCGGTCTATTTGTTGAAAAAAATCAGGTTCCATGGAAAATTGTCAATTTCGCCTTTCAATTGAAGGGACTGACGGTTTGTCGATCGGAACTTCTGTTCAAATCATTCACTAACCGACAGATATTTCTAATCCTCTCGTTAATCAGAACGGTTTTTGCCAGTTTTTGAATCGCTGAAATCGTCTCAGCATTCAGTACGCTGCCCCGGGCCAGCAGCAGTCTGCCGTCGCGGATTCGAAGCTCCTGGGTTAACTTCATTCCAGGCTTGAGGAACCATAAGGAAATTGAAATGGATTTTTCTTCGGGTTTCTCGTCTTTCTTCTGATCCCCCTCCAGGATCTGAACCAGTTTATTGACGACATCCGGATCATATTGATGCCTGGCTTTCCTGAAAAAAACTTGTTTGATAATCTCCTGAATGAGAACTTGAGGGTCGTCGGTAACAATGTTTTTCGTGGAGTGACCCAAATATTTAACCGCATGTTGACGGATTTCAATAATATCCTTTGGCCATTTACGAATAAACCAGGCGTAATCCGCCGCAACATGAATAATTCTTGCCCCAAGCGGAATATGTTCCCCTATTAACCCGTCGGGAAATCCGGTGCCGTCAAAATTCTCATGGTGAGAAAAGACAATGGCGCCTACAGCGTCCAGCCTTTCAACCGGCTGAAGACAGATCTGTCCGATAATCGGATGCTGTTTAAAAAGTTTTAATTCAGCTTCAACCATATCCTCCATATTTTTTTCAAGCAGTGTTTTGGGCAGGCCCAGAAGACCGATGTCATGAAGAAGCCCCGCGATTTCAATCTGCTCCTGCTCCTGCTTGTCCAGACCAAACCGTTGGCCAATTCGTTTGGCCAGTTGCGCGACAAAATTCAGATAGCTTCCCAATCTTGGGATTAAGGGTTTCAACCAGAGAGGATAAAAGCCGTATGGTGTCAACAAAACCCCTTTCCAGAGATGCATTGGCTTCTTCCAGTGCCTGGCTTTTGGTCAGAATTTCAAGGGTGCGCTCCCGAATCTTCCTTTCCAGATCCTGGTTTAGTTCGGTTAACGCCTCATTCTGCTGGGCTGTCAGTGCGTTGAGTCTACGGTTTTCAACCTTTAGCTCGTATGCTTCCAGGGCGCTTCGAACCTGAAGCAGCAGGTCGTCATCATTCCAGGGTTTTGTCAGATACCTGTGGATTTCCCCTTTATTGACTGCATCCAGAATGTCCTTGACATCTGAGTAGCCGGTCAACAGGAAGCGGATGGCTTCCGGGGCAAGGGTTCTTGCTTTTTCTAAAAACTGTGCCCCTGTCATTCCCGGCATTCGCTGGTCGGATATGATCAAGGACACGGGTTTGTCAAAACCGGACAGAATATTCAGGCCTTCCTGCCCACTTGAAGCGGTCAGGATCTGATATCTTTCTTTTCGAAACAAACGCTGGAGCGATCGGGTGATGGACTGCTCATCATCAACCAGCAAAATGAAATGCTCGTATAGAAGCGTCATGGCATAACTCCGTTACTGGGTTTTTCAGGTTCAGGCTTCAATCCAATTCATCGATGCCCTTCGACAGTGAGTATCTGTTGTCGTGCTGATGGCGTCGCATGGCTTCTGCCGCCGACCTCTCTTTCAGCAGATATTCCAGCCCGGAAATGTTCGTGTCATCCTGTCCAGTCTGATCCAGTAAATCTATTGTGGACAGCGGTCTTTATTTTCGCGGGAGTTTTATTATGCCGGTGTGTTGCAGAAAGGGCGCCAGTCCTGCTCGTACGCATCGTGCCTGCATCCTCTGAAATCCCTATCAGAAATAATTAGAAATAACAACGCAATTGTATTCTCCGGCCTTTATCGTATTTTTGCTGACGGATGACGCAACGGTCCTTTACTCGGGTGGTCTCCAGATCCTTCTGGGCTGTCTTTCGATGGTACAGAGGGAAAGGGCATGAATCAGCGCGCGGACTTTTTGGATATCCTTGCGTCCGGGACTGGACTCGACTCCGGAGCTGACATCAACGGCATCGGGGGCGGCCTCGGAAACAGCCAGGGCAATGGTGTCCGGGCTCAGGCCTCCGGCCAGAATAAGAGGGTAAGACTCTCCAAATGGTTTCACCTCGGCCCAGTTCCAGCTCAGGGCATTGCCGCCGGGAAGCCGGCCTTTTCCGCATTCCACCAGAAACGCCGTATCCGGGTAGTGCGGGGCCTCGGAGATCAAAGGGGGTTTGTTGACAAAAAGGGCTTTGATGACCAGAACTCCCCTGTCGCAAAGCTCTCTGGCCACGTCCGGGGATTCCTGCCCGTGAAGCTGAACAGCCGTCAGCCTGCATTCGTCGATCAGTCTCTGAATATCCGAAACCGGGCAGTTGACGAACACGCCCACCCGTGCGGTTTGATCCGGCAGGGCCAGGCTGATTTCTCTGGCCTGTTGGGAGGTGAGATGTCGGGGGCTTGGCGGGTAAAACACCAGCCCGATGGCATCAGCCCCGGCCTCGGCGCAGGCCACGGCTTCATCGGCCCGTGTCAGGCCGCAGATCTTTATTTCAGGTCTATAAAACGTCATAAATTTTGGATGAAAGTCCTGGTTTGTGAACCACAGATAATGCAGAAATAAATACTTTCCGCGTGATCCGCGTGTTCTGCGGTTTGATGTTTTCGGCAAATCATCAACAGCTATTTTATCAAGGTTCGCAAAAAGGCTGCCGGGTCTTTGGATTTTACCAGGCTTTCGCCGATCAGGAAATTAAAAATTCCGGATTTTAACAGGCGGTCAATGTCCTGCCGGTTTTGAATGCCGCTGGCGGCAACCGGAATCTGACCGGGTGCAAGCTGCGAAACCAGTTGCGTGGATGTGGCGATGTCCGTGTGAAATGTCTGTAAATTCCGATTGTTGATGCCGATCAGCTTTGCACCGGACCGGATTGCGGATGCCATATCCGATTCCGAATGCACCTCAACCAGGGTGTCCATGCCAAGCGTGTGACAGAGAGCCAGCAGTTCGCTGAGCTGATTCGTCGGAAAGGATTCGGGCGATCAGCAGCACGGCGTCTGCCCCAAGGATGCAGGACTCATAGATCTGAGCAGCAGAGATGATAAAATCCTTCCGAAGGACGGGAAGTTGCGTGGCTGCGCGGGCTGCCAGCAAGTCCTCCGGGCTTCCTTTAAAAAACTGTCTGTCGGTAAGCACCGACAGACAGGCCGCGCCTCCGGATTCATAACTTATGGCAAGGGCAACCGGGTCCAGGTCCGGGCAAAGCATTCCCTTGGAAGGTGATGCCCGCTTGATTTCCGCAATGATGTTGATTCCAGACTTTCCAGGCTGCCGAAGGATTTCCAGAAATGGCCTTCGCTCTCTTGGCCGGAGCGCCTGTTCCCGAAGCTCTATTTTCAGGTGTATTTCGAAGCAGGGCTGCTATTTCCAGGTGTTTCTGTTCGACGATGGCATCTAAGATATGCTTTGTCATGGTTTTACTTCTCCGGCCTTTAAGCTGTTGTAAACCGGATCAGGCTGTCCAGTTTTGCCGCTGCCGCGCCGCTGTCAATGGCCTGGGCAGCCAGTTGTATCCCATCACTCAACTGCCCGGTTTTTCCGGCAACCACCAGAGCGGCTGCGGCATTGATCAGGACTACATCCCGACAGGGGCCTTTTTCGCCGTTCAAAATATTGCGGGTGATGGCTGCATTGGCTGCGGGGTCGCCGCCGGAAAGGGCCTCGGGTGAGGCAGGTTGTCCGAAAAACTGCTCCGGGTTGATGTCGTAGGTGCGGATCATGCCGTCCCGAAGCTCGGAGATCCGGGTCGGCGCGCAGATGGAGATTTCATCCAGGCCGTCATGACCATGAACCACAAAAGCGCATCTGGCGCCGAGAAGCCGAAGGGCCTGGGCAAACATCTCGGTCAGCTCCGGCGCATAGACGCCCAGTAGCTGGCAATTGGCTCCTGCCGGATTGGTAAGCGGTCCCAGCATATTGAAAATGCTGCGAAGGCCGATTTCTTTTCTGGCCTTGGCCGCATACCGCATGGCGCTGTGATACAGGGGAGCGAACAGGAACCCGATGCCGATTTCCCGTATGGCTTCTTCAACCAGTTCCGGCTCGCAGTTCAGGTTGACGCCCAGAGCCTCTAAAAGGTCCGCGCTGCCGCATTTGCTGGATACCGAACGGTTCCCGTGTTTGGCGACCGTGACGCCGCAGCCTGCCACAACAAAAGCGGTTGTGGTGGAGATGTTAAACGTATGTGCGCCGTCTCCGCCCGTGCCGACGACATCCACAACGGTCTCAGCCGATGTCTGAACACGTATGGCTTTCCGGCGCATGATTCTGGCTGCGCCGGCCAGCTCTTCAAAAGTTTCGCCTTTGGTGGCAAGGGCAGCCATGAATGCGCCGATCTGGGCATCGGTTATTTCCCCGGAAAAAATCTCGGTCATCATCTCCGACATTTCGGATTCGCTCAGATTGATGCGATGGATTATCTTATTTAAATATTCTTTAAACATAAGTGGCCTTCCTTCTGAATTTTCGGGTTTAACTGAATCGAGCCGGTGATTTTTAAAAAATTCTTCAGCAGCCGTTTTCCGACTGGGGTCATGATGGATTCCGGGTGAAACTGAATGCCTTCGGTGGGGTGTGTCTTGTGCCGGAGCCCCATGATTTCGCCATCTTCGGATTCCGAGCTGATTTCCAGACAATCCGGAAGTCCTTCTCGTGGAAACGGCCAGGGAATGGTATCGCATGGCCTGAAACGGCTGCTTTATGCCTTTATACAGGGTTTTCCCGTCGGCATGAATGGCGGATGTCTTTCCGTGCATCAGCTTTTTGGCGGAGACAACCTTACCGCCAAAAGCCATGCCGATGGCCTGATGACCAAGGCAAACGCCAAGAATCGGAATCTGGCCGGAAAATCGGTGAATTGCGGCAAGGGAGATGCCGGCGGAATCCGGCCGTGCCCGGTCCCGGAGAGATCACGATGCCTGCCGGACTCCAGGAAGCGATGTCTTCGATGGTTGCCGCGTCATTTCGAATGACCCGGACAGGGCCTCCGAGCTGTTCAAGATACTGGACCAGATTATAAGTAAAAGAGTCATAATTGTCTATCATCACGATCATGGCGTTTCTCCAGAATGATCATCCAGAATGAATCAAGTGATCAGTTGATATGGGCTTTTTCAATGGCCTTGGCCTTGTTCACGGTTTCAATGCGTTCGCGTTCGGGATCCGAATCCGCCACAATGCCGGCGCCGGCGCGGACCGTTAGCCTGCCATTCTCAATGCAGGCGGTTCGAATGGTAATGGCCAGGTCCATGTTTCCGCTGAAGGAAATATACCCGACAGCGCCTCCGTAAGGCCCGCGGGGCTCCTGTTCGAGTTCGTCAATGATCTCCATGGCCCTGACCTTGGGCGCGCCGCTGAGCGTTCCGGCCGGAAACGTGGCTCTCAGCAAATCCCAGGCATCCAGTCCGGTCTTCAGATCGCAGGTGATGTTGGAAACCAGGTGCATGACATGGGAGTAGCGTTCGACCACCATCAGATCCGTCACCTGAACCGAGCCGGTTTCCGCAACCCGTCCCAGATCATTGCGGCCCAGATCCACCAGCATGAGGTGCTCTGCCCGCTCTTTTTCATCTCCCAGAAGCTCATTGGCCAGAGCCCGGTCTTCCTGCTCGGTTTTCCCTCTGGGCCGGGTTCCGGCAATGGGTCGAAGGGTGGCAATGCCGTTTTCAAGGCGCACCATGGTTTCCGGAGAAGATCCGATCAGCGACAGATGATTCATCCGAAGAAAAAATAAATACGGTGAAGGGTTGATAAAACGCTGTGCCCGATACAGCATCCAGAGGTCCGGGGATGAGTCGCAGATAAATTTCTGCGAAAGCACGGCCTGAATGATGTCTCCGGCCTGAATATGGTCTTTGACCTGCTGAACCTGCAAGCGATAGGTTTCATCCGGACAGGATGCCTTCAAAAAGGATGCGGACCGGGCAACCGGGTCCGGCGCTTCAGGCATCCGGGACTCGACCAGTCGAATAATGCCCTGAAGCGTTTCAGCGGCTCTTCGGTAATGTTCGGCAGGTTTCGAGGAAGGATCCAGAAAGGATATTGCAATCGCCAGGAGGGTATGCCGGATGTTGTCAAACACCATCAGCTGGTCCGGAATCATCAACTGCGCCAGGGGGATGTCCTCATGGCAGGCGGTTGGGGATTTTTTCAAAAAACGATACCATTTCATAGGAGAAATATCCCACCATGCCTCCCCAGAATCTGGGAAGCCCGGGATAATTCGCTGGGCGGTATGCGCTCATAATCTGTTTCAGGACACGCAGCGGATCCCCTTCGTGAGGAATGGATTTGAAGCACTGAGAATCATGAATATCCACCCGGTCCCGAAAAACCTCAATATGAGAACGGGCGGAAAATCCCAAAAAACTGTATCGTCCCCATCGCTCTCCGCCTTCAACGCTTTCAAAAAGAAATACGAGGGCCCTGATTATTGAGGCATTTTTTCAGCAGGGAAACCGGGGTTTCCGTATCTGCAAGAATTTCAACGCACAGGGGAATGACATTGAATTCATTTGCCATTCGGTTGAATTCATCTTCTGATGGAAACTGCTGGAGAATCATAAAAACTCCTTTTGAAAAAAAAGGGGGTCGTGGATTTATTTTCCACGACCCCCTTTGGAATAAAAAAAGGATCATGGGCTTTGGGCTGCCCACGATCCTTTTTTTAGAGATTAATAAATTACTAATCAGCGTTCGTTGGCGCACCCCTGGTATTTAGCCTGCCAGCGCCACCATCCTTTATAAGATATCCATATAAAAATCCACGTGTATGGAAAAACGAGTTCTGTTTCATCTGTGTTGCCGATTTCTTTCTTTATTTTTCTAATAGCTTTATCTATAATCACAATATTTTGTCAACATTTATTTGGATGCTCTTTTTCATGAAAATCAACTCGCCTGCTAAAATCAATCTTTTCCTTCACATCATCGGAAAACGGCCGAATGGCTATCATGATATTCATTCACTGATGTGCGGGTTAGCCCTGTACGACACCCTGACGCTGGACTTTCAAGCTTCGAAGATAACCGTTGCCTGCACGCATCCGGCAGTTCCGGAAGATGAAACCAATATTGCATATCGCGCTGCCAGGTGTTTTTTTGATGCCCTGCGCCATTCGGGCGGCGTCGGTATCTGTATCGAAAAACACATTCCCGTGGCAGCCGGTCTGGGTGGCGGCAGCAGCAATGCCGCCAGCGTCCTTTTGGGTCTGAACACCCATTATGGTCATCCCTTTTCAAATCGGGATCTGGCATCCCTGGCGTTGACCCTTGGGGCGGATGTGCCGTTTTTTATTTATCAAAAGCCTGCCCTGGCAACCGGGGTAGGGGAGAATCTTGAGTTTTTTGAAGAAATTCAGCCCTATCCTATTGTATTGATACGTCCTGATATCCAGGTAAGCACCGCCGATATCTATAAAAACCTGAATTTGGGATTGACAAACTGTGAACAAAAGCTTAAAAGTTTTCCTTTGAACAAGGGGTTTAATCCTCTTCACCATCTGTGTAACGATCTTGAAACTGTTACCATTTCCTGGTATCCGGAGATCTCGGATATTAAAAAAGCCCTGCTGGATCAAGGGGCGCTGGGATCACTGATGTCGGGAAGCGGCCCCACGGTGTTTGGAATTTTTTCGGATTCAGATCGGGCAAGGAAGGCATATGAAACCCTGTCCATAAACCAGAGATGGTCGTGTTTTGTGACGCAACTGCTGGTTTAGCCTGTCTGGTTTTCATGCTGGGGCGTCGTCAAGCGGTAAGACACAGGATTTTGGTTCCTGCATTCGGAGGTTCGAATCCTCCCGCCCCAGCCAGTTGCTTTGTCCCGGCGGGATTGGGGCTTTTTGTCTTTCCACATTGATTATAAAAACCGGTAATTGTTCACAGGAGTCAGAGGTCAGGGGTTGGAAAAAACCATCTGTGAACGGTTGCAAAGACCACATCAGACGGGCTGCCATTTTTTGGGCAGCATGGGAAGATTCTAAATGAGCGGGTTTGCGACAAACGGGCTGGGGATTTTTTCAGGAAACTCAAACCCTGAGCTGGCGCAGAAGATATGTAAATATCTGGATTTGCCCTTGGGAGGCGCCAAGGTCAAAACCTTCAGCGATGGTGAGCTTCAGATTGAAATTGATGAAAATGTCCGGTCAAAGGATATTTTTTTGATTCAATCCACGAGTTCTCCGGTAAATGACCACCTTGTGGAACTCCTGTTAATGATCGATGCCTTTAAACGGTCGTCTGCCCGAAGAATTACGGCTGTCATACCCTATTTCGGCTATGCCCGGCAGGATAAAAAAGTTGCGCCAAGGGTTCCGATCAGCGCCAAGCTCGTGGCCGATATCATTACGGTGTCCGGCGCCAACCGGGTGATTACCATGGATCTTCACGCCGGCCAGATTCAGGGTTTTTTCAGTATTCCCGTGGACAACCTGTTTGCGGCCCCGGTGATACTGGATTACCTCAAAAATAAATTTGAGAGTGATCTTGTGGTGGTTTCGCCCGATGCCGGCGGAGTTGAAAGAGCCAGGGCTTTTGCCAAGCGCCTGAACGCTGGTCTTGCCATTGTGGATAAACGCCGGGAGGCACCCAACAAGGCCAAGGCAATGGCTCTTATCGGGGATGTCTCCGGGAAAGTGGCCATCATTCTGGATGATATGGTCGATACCGCCGGAACCGTTACCCAGGCTGCGACCGTGATTATGGATAAAGGCGCCAGAGAAGTCCATGCCTGCTGCTCGCATCCAGTTCTCTCCGGCCCTGCAGTCGAGCGGATTATGTCGTCTGCATTAAAAAGTTTTATTGTCACCGATACCATTCCCTTGAAAAGCGATGCGGCTGCATGTGAGAAATTCAAGGTTCTCAGCATTTCCCGCCTGGTAGGGGAAGCCATCATCCGAAGTCACAGAGGGGATTCCGTAACATCATTATTTGTATAAACACGTTGGCATCATCCATAACGGATTGAAGAATAGATAAGGAGGTTTTTTTGGAAATACTTGAACTTACTGCTACAAATGAGAACATCAGCCGGCAACAGCCCTTCACGAGCGCTGAGGCGGGAAGGAAATATTCCTGCGGTACTTTACGGACCTGGATCCGAATCCGTTTCACTCTCAATTTCATCCCTGGATTTAGAGCGGGCACTGAAAAAGGCATCTGCCAGCCAGATTATCTTCAACATGACGGTCCAAAACGCTCAAACCGGCAGCCGCACCGCCATGATTAAAGAGCTGCAGATTCACCCGATGTCCAGAAAATTTCTTCATGTGGATTTCTACGAAATTTCAAAAGATCGCAAAATCACGGTCAATGTTCCCGTTGTTGTCAAAGGCAAGTCAAAAGGGATTGAAGAAGGCGGTATGCTTCAGATCATCGAGCGTGAGATTGAAGTGCTGTGTCTGCCTTTTGAGGTTCCGGAATCCATCCAGATTGATATTACGGATCTGGAAATCGGGGATTCCATCCATGTCAAGGATCTGAAGATTGCTGGGAACCTTGAAATTCCGGCAGATACAAATTACACGATTTTAACCATCCTCAGCACCAAGTCCGACGAAAAAGAACCCGGTGAAGAAGCAGGCGCCGTCGCTCCTGTTAAATGATCTGAACGACATCTCTGTAAAAGCCGGATGATCATGGATGGCTGAAAACGATTCCAGAGCAACCCAAACGCAGTGCGGATATAAGAAATGCTTTATGATCGTCGGGCTCGGAAACCCGGGACCCAGGTATGCAAAAACACGTCACAATGTAGGTTTTGAAGTCATTGAGGCGATTTCCCGTGAATTTATCATTTCCCTGAAAATGCATCCAGTGAATGCTCGGGTCGGCAGGGGAAGGATACAGGGCAGGGAAGTTGTCCTGGTACAGCCGCTGGCCTATATGAATCTCAGCGGAAATCCGGTTTACCAACTTGCTCAAAGTTTTGGTCTATCCTGTGAAGATATGTTAATTGTCCATGACGACATGGACCTTGCATTTGGAAGAATTAAAATTAAAGAGAAAGGAGGAAGCGGGGGACATAATGGTATTCAGTCGTTAATGGATGCTTTTGGCGGAGGAGACTTTGCCCGCCTTCGCATGGGCATCGGGCGTCCCGAGGCAGGAATGAATGCTGTGGATCATGTCTTATCATCCTTTAATCTGGAAGAAGGCAAAATGCTGGAACACATCATTGCCCGGGCACGGGATGCGGCAGTTACTGTCCTTTGTAATGGTGCAAAGGAAGCGATGAATCGTTTTAATCGGTCGATAATCACAACTTCAAGTCAAACAACAGATGGAGGGAAATAATGGACTACGTACTGGCAAATATTCCATTGACGTGTACGCTGGTGGGTGTAATTGGGGTCCTTTTTGCGATTGCGCTTGCTACGGTTGTTAAAGCTGCTCCGGCGGGTAATGAAAAGATGCAGGAAATTGCATCAGCCATTCAAGAAGGTGCGATTGCATACCTGAATCGTCAGTTAAAAAGCATGTCTATTGTCGGCGCTATCATTTTTGTTGCCATTTTTGCATTTCTTGGCCAGAAATCAGCCATCGGCTTTCTGATTGGCGCAGTGGCCTCTTTTATTGCCGGCTATGTCGGCATGAGAGTGTCGGTTATTGCCAATGTCAGAACCGCTGAAGCTGCAAGAAAAGGCCTGGCTGCCGGCTTGGCGCTTGCCTTCAAAGGCGGCGCGGTTACCGGTATGATGGTTGCCGGCCTGGCGCTGACTTCCGTTGCCGGCTATTATTATTTGACCCATGACATCATGGCTCTGGTTGCCCTGGGATTTGGCGGCAGCTTGATCTCCATTTTTGCCCGGCTGGGCGGCGGTATCTTCACCAAGGGTGCGGATGTCGGTGCTGACCTGGTGGGTAAAGTCGAAGCCGGAATTCCGGAAGATGATCCCAGAAACCCGGCTGTTATCGCGGATAACGTGGGTGACAATGTCGGCGACTGCGCGGGTATGGCTGCCGACTTGTTTGAAACCTATGCGGTTACCGCTGTTGCCGCCATGCTGATCGGTCACCTGCTTTTCCCCAAAATTCAGATGGCGACAGAATTCCCGCTGATCCTTGGCGCAATTTCCATCGTGGCATCCATGATCGCCATTTTCTTTGTCAGACTTGGCAAAGGCGAATACATCATGGGCGCTCTGTATAAAGGCATGTTCGGCGCAGCCATTATTGCTGCTGCCGCCTTTTATCCCGTCACCATGAAATATATGGGCGGCCTTGGCACCATTTCCGCCAAGGCAATTTATTTTTCAACCCTGATCGGTCTTATTCTGACGGTCGTGATTGTTATCATCACTGAATTCTACACGGGTAAATATGCCCCTGTTAAAGCCATTGCAGAAGCTTCAGCCACCGGTCACGGCACCAACATCATCGCCGGTCTTGCCGTCAGTATGCAGGCCACTGCCGCTCCGGTTATCGCCATCTGTATCGCTATTTTTGCCGCTCATTATTTTGCCGGACTTTATGGTATTGCCATGGCCGCCATGTCCATGCTCTCCATGACCGGTATGGTTATTGCCATTGACGCCTACGGCCCCATTACCGACAACGCCGGCGGCATTGCCGAAATGGCTGGAATGGATGAAAGCGTCCGTGCGGTCACCGATCCTCTGGATGCGGTCGGAAACACCACCAAGGCCGTTACCAAGGGCTATGCCATTGGTTCCGCCGGTCTTGCCGCTCTGGTTCTTTTTGCCGCCTATGTTCAGGAATTTGCATTTCTGGGTGCAAAGGGTGCTGCGGCCATCAAGTTTGATCTTGCTGACGTGAAGCGTCATCATCGGTCTTTTTATCGGTGGTCTTCTGCCGTATCTGTTTGCCTCCATTGCCATGAAAGCAGTCGGTAATGCCGGCGGTGCGGTTGTTGAAGAAGTCCGCAGACAATTCCGCACCATTCCCGGAATCATGGAAGGAACTGCAAAACCCGATTACGGCGCATGCGTGGATATCGTTACCAAGTTTGCATTAAAGGAAATGATTATTCCCGCCATTCTGCCGGTAGTTGCACCGATCGTTGTCGGCCTTCTCCTGGGCAAGGTTGCTCTGGGCGGTCTTTTGATCGGCAGCATCGTCACCGGTCTTTTTGTGGCCATCTCCATGACAACCGGTGGGGCTGCATGGGACAATGCCAAAAAATACATTGAAGACGGTCATCTTGGCGGAAAGGGCAGCGATGCTCATAAAGCCGCGGTTACCGGCGACACTGTCGGCGATCCCTACAAAGACACCGCAGGTCCTGCCGTTAACCCGATGATCAAGATTCTGAACGTTGTGGCACTTGCTGATGGTTCCGTTCCTGATGTAGTCACACGCTTTAAATCTTGTTGAGTTGTTTAAAAAGGATTGGCGCCGCAAGGCGCCAATCCTTTTTTATTGCTTGTTCAGTTGATGTGTGATAATAATCTATCTCAAGTAGGAGAACTTTAGTTATCCTGCTGCATGCGCTGTTTCCTCATCAGATGTCCCGAATTTCACGCCCCGATACTGGTATATATGGTACACTATGAAACTTTATGACAAGAAAAGCAAAGACAAGGTTCAACCTTCCACAACCTGCGCCAAGAAATTCCGGGTTGGTGATCTGGCCGTATATCCGGCTCATGGTGTCGGTCGCATCGATGCCATTGAATGTAAAGTGGTAAATGGAGAAAAACATGATTTTTATATCATGAAAATTCTCGAGAACGGCATGGTCATCATGATTCCCACATGGAATGTGCATTCCGTGGGCCTTCGGGATATCATTCAGGAAGCATGAAATCCCCAAAATCTATGATCTGATGAGAAATCAAAGAGATATCGCGGCTGAATCCCAGACCTGGAATCGCAGATACCGGGATTATATGGAAAAAATCAAGACCGGTTCGCTGTTCGACGTTGCAGAAGTGTTCCGGGATCTTTACCTGCTGAAGCTGACCAAGGATCTGTCCTTTGGCGAACGAAAACTGTATGACACGGCTCAGACACTTCTGATTAAAGAGCTTTCCACATCCAGGCAGACAACCGAAGATACGATTCTTCTGGAAATTGAATCCCTGTTTGATCAGGAGACCGCCGCAGCTTAATGAACCCTCCATGATGCCTTTCCATGGTCCGTTTTCTTTTTCCGTTGCGGATGATCATGCCGGAGAACGTCTGGATAACGTGATTGCTCTGCAGGTTGCCGGCTGTTCCCGTTCCATGGCCGCCAATTTCATTCGGGAAGGACAGATTCAGGTCCAGAACGAAATCAAAAAACCCGGCTACCGGGTTAAGGCCGGAGATATCATTTCCGGCCGTATTCCCGCCCCAGAACCCATTTCCTGTCAACCCGAAGCCATCACCCTCTGTATCCTTCATGAAGATGATCACATCGTTGTGATCAGCAAACCTGCCGGGATGGTGGTCCATCCGGCTCCCGGTCATTTTTCCGGAACCCTTGTGAACGCGATTCTGTATCATTGTCCAAAATTAGAGGGCATCGGCGGTAAAATCCGCCCCGGAATTGTTCACCGGCTGGATAAGGATACGTCCGGCATTCTCTGTGGTTGCCAAAACCGCGGCTGCACAGGCGCATCTTGGCGCACAGTTCAAGGACAGAACCCTTCAGAAAACCTATCTTGCCCTGGTTTCGGGAAGAATGAAAGCCTTAAGCGGCGTTATTGACCTGCCAATCGGCAGGCATCCGGTGGATCGGAAAAAAATGTCTGTTCTGAGCAAAAGAAACCGGGATGCCAGAACCCTCTGGCGGGTTAAAGAACTATTTGACACAGCTTCCTTTCTTGAAGTAGAAATCAAAACCGGCAGAACGCATCAGATTCGGGTGCACTGCGCCGCGATGCAGCACCCGGTTGTCGGTGATTCGGTTTATGGATATCGGAATTCCGGCGCGTATCACCCGGATGTTCTGAAAACCGTAACCCGGCAGATGCTGCACGCCTGGCGAATTGTTTTTACCCATCCGGCAACCGGCGAAAAAATCCATCTGGAGTCTCCGATTCCGGAGGATATGCTGCAAGTATTGAACGGGTTAAGAACGAACAGATCAAGAGAGTCATTGAATATCTTTTTATGGAGGTGCTTCAATGAATCCAATTCGTGTGATGGTTAATGGATTGCCCGGGAATATGGCGGCTACGGTGGCAGGTCATGTTGTCAACGACAGCCGGTTTGATTTGATTCCGTTTTCCCTGACCGGTGCTGATATTCCGTTTTCAGAATCATAAATTCGGAAACATGCTGATCCGGTTGATTCATCCGGACAACCGGGATGCGGCCATGGGGGATATCGTAAAAAAATATCCCGGTATCATCACGGTGGATTACACCCATCCTTCTGCGGTAAACGCCAATGCTGTGTTTTATGCCCGGCACCATCTGCCGTTTGTCATGGGAACAACCGGAGGTGACCGAAAAGCCCTTGAGAATACGGTCGCTGGCTTCTTCGATTGCCGCGGTCATTGCACCCAACATGGCCAAACAGATCGTCGGGCTTCAGGCCATGCTGGAATATGGTGCGGCCAATTTTCCGGACCTGTATAAAGGATACAGCCTGAGCGTTCGGGAAAGTCACCAAAGCGGCAAGGCAGACACCAGCGGTACGGCAAAGGCCATCATCGGTTACTTTAACCAAATGGGGATTCCCTTTACGGAAAAAGATATCTCAAATGGAGCGCAATCCGGATGTTCAGCGAAAAACATGGGGCATTCCCGAAGCCAATATCGGGGGCCACGGATGGCATACCTATACCCTGACTTCCGCGGATCAGACCGTTACCTTTGAATTTACCCACAATGTCAATGGCAGGGACGTCTATGCACTGGGGACTCTGGATGCGGTCGTCTATCTGCATGGTAAAATCGGCCAAGGCATTCAGGGCAGGGTTTTTTCCATGATCGATGTGCTGCAGGGCGTCTGATCCTGCCATTTCAAGGTGCAACCAGATATACATCCTAAGATCGATCCAAGGTCTTGCGGGGCACCTTCTCTTTATACCGGCCTGGCAGCAAAGAAGACTGCCGGGTAAACACAGAGACATTCATCCAAATCCTTCCAAAAGTAACGCCATCTTTGAGCGTTCAAGAATTTTTCCACGTCTGAGCTGCGCAGAACAGAGGATTTTCTCAAAAAGCAATTACAATGCAGGCGTTAAGAGGCATTGATTGTTTTTTTAAGCTGCTTTTATCTTTTCCATCCGGAACACCAAAGAGACCATAAAAAGGTCATATTTAACCACAGGTTAAATATGACCTTTTTTACAGGGCTGTTTTTAACAGTTCTGTAAATGTTTTTTTAACTAATATTCTCATAATATCAAAATGATGGATCATATGATCCTAAGTGAAAAATCCTGGCACAAAGATTGCTGTTATAAAATACGGTGTATAATGGCCAGTCGGAAAATAACTGTACCGCCCAGGTCCCGATTATGTCTGGTTGCATTTATAAACTGTGCGATCGTATGATTGCACATCTAAAGACAGGATGGGCAATATGAAAAAGGCTATTTTTATGACAGTGTTAATGTGTTTGGATTGTCCTTGTTTTCGGGCTGTGCAGTGATGACAGGCGAGACAGCAGATTGGGGAAATCAGGGGGGTGAAAGCCGTAAAGAGCCTCTTAAAAGTAGAAAAGAAACAGCAAATGAGAGAACGGGCATATTGTTAAGAACTTTCCATTTGAGCCATCTCATCCTTCACTTTAAGCGGGCCTTCCCGCTGAATGCAAAGAGAAAAGGATATCTTCAACAATGAACTTACTCGTCACAAACATGAATGTGCTTCCGGAAAAGCAGAAAGAGGTTCTGCAAACGCTTCTTTCAATGGTTGAGCCGCCAGGAAAAGAGAGCGGATGTTTGAGCTATGGTATCTCCTGTGATATTGAAGACAAAAAAGTTTTCAACCAGATTTCGGCATGGGAAACCCGCCAAAATCTGGATCATTATATGAAGTCCGACAGATTCGGTGTCTTGCTTGGAATAAAGAGCCTCTTGAGCGAACCAATGAAAATTAATATTTTTACGGTCTTGGATGCTGAAGGAATCGAAGCCGTCGATTCCATAAGAAATAAAACGATAAAGCTTGGGCAAAAAGAAGACCTCAAAGTGCTTATGCAAGAAGAATAAAGAAGGTTCCTCGCTGTCTACAGTGGGTAACCTGGTTGAAAATTCGCCGGTGGCATGAGGAATAAATTACATATTCTAATGCCACCGGTTTTGTTTTAAGCATGGCCTTCCTTGATTCAATCCCTATCATTCGCATCGGCATATTGTTCATTATATCCCTTTTAAGTGCATTTTTCATCTATCCATTAAATCATGTGACAGTCCGCAAGAAATATATTGCCGCCACATCTATCCAAATTTTTATTGACAAAAGTGCTTAGATTTATGAAAGATAATGGAATAAGTCATCCCGAATTCGAGCAACACACCGACGTAAAGCGCGCTGCAATGAAGCGCGAGTGACAAGCAGGAGTCCCTCATGGCATCCAGAAAAAAAGACAAAGCGAAAGCATCGGAAGCGGCGCCTGCCAAAATAAACGAAGCAAAGAAGAACGCCGGAACAGCGGTCGATGTGCCGGATATGGATGAAAAACCCGCTGCCGGTTTTCCCATCGTCGGCATCGGCGCCTCGGCCGGGGGGCTGGCGGCCTTCGAGGCCTTCTTTTCCGGCATGCCGGCCGACACCGATCCCGGCATGGCCTTTGTCCTGGTGCAGCACCTGGCCCCGGACCACAAGAGCATCCTCACCGACCTGATCCGGCGCTACACCCGCATGCAGGTCTTCGAGGTCGAGGACGGGATGGCGGTGCAGCCCAACTGCGCCTACATCATCCCGCCCAACCGCGACATGGCCTTTCTGAACGGCACGCTGCAGTTGCTGGAGCCGGCCGCGCCGCGCGGCCAGCGCCTGCCGATCGACTTCTTCTTCCGCTCCCTGGCCCAGGACCAGCGCGAGCGGGCCATCTGCATCGTGCTCTCCGGCACCGGCAGCGACGGCACCCTGGGCGTGCGGGCCATCAAGGGCGAGGGCGGCATGGTCATGGCCCAGAACCCCGAGTCCACCGAGTACGACGGCATGCCGCGCAGCGCCATCGCCACCGGCCTGGTGGACTACGAGCTGCCGCCGGCCGAGATGCCCGCCCAGCTCATCGCCTATGTCGCCCATGCCTTCGGCAAGCCCCCGCGGCCGCCGCCGTCCCGGCGCCCAAGGCCGAGAACGCGCTGAAGAAGATCTTCGTCCTGCTGCGCGCCCAGACCGGCCACGACTTTTCCCAGTACAAGCCGAGCACCATCCACCGCCGCATCGAGCGGCGCATGGCCGTCCACCAGATCGAAACGATGGACGGCTACGTCAAGTACCTGCAGCAGACGCCGGCGGAGGTGGAGGCGCTCTTTCGCGACCTGCTGATCGGCGTGACCAGTTTCTTCCGCGACCCGGAGGCCTTCGAGGCGCTCGAGGAACAGGTCATCCCCAGGCTCTTTGCCGGCAAGCCCGCGGGCGCCGTGATCCGCGTCTGGGTCGCCGGGCTGCTCCACCGGCGAGGAGGCCTATTCCATCGCCATCCTGCTGCAGGAGCACCTGGAGGCGCTGAAGCAGAGCTTCAAGGTGCAGGTCTTTGCCACCGACATCGACAGCCAGGCCATTGCCACGGCCCGCGCCGGCGTCTATCCGGCCAGCATCGCCGCCGACGTCTCGCCGGAGCGGCTGGCGCGCTTTTTTACGGCCGAGCCCGACGGCAGCGCCTACCGCATCCACAAAGGCATCCGCGACATGCTGGTCTTTTCCGAGCAGGACGTGATCAAGGATCCGCCCTTCTCCAAGCTCGACCTGATCAGTTGCCGCAACCTGCTGATCTATATGGGCGGGGAGCTGCAGAAGAAGCTCATTCCCCTGTTCCACTATGCGCTGAACCCGGGCGGCATTTCTTTTCCTGGGCACCTCGGAGACCGTGGGCGAGTTCGGCGATCTGTTTGCCGCGCTGGACCGCAAGGCGAAGCTGTATCAGCGCAAAGGAGGATGTTCACGGCGCGCAGCGCGCGGCGCTGGGCCGGTTTCTTCCGCCCATGACGGCGATGGATCCGGTGCTGCCGCAGGCTGTCGGGCAAGACGGCATCCGCTGGAAAACTGCCGCTGCGCGAGCTGACCGAACAGGCGCTGCTGCAGCAGGTCGCCCCGGCCGGCGCGCTGGTCAACGGCCAGGGCGACATCCTCTATCTGCACGGCCGCACCGGCCTGTACCTGGAACCGGCCCCGGGCGAGGCCGGCGTCAACAACATCCTGAAGATGGCCCGCGAAGGGCTGCGGCGCGACCTGACCACGGCCCTGCACAAAGCCGCGGCGGACAAGGAGACCGTGCGCTGCCCGGGCCTGCGGGTCAAAACCAACGGCGACTTCACCACGGTCAACCTGACCGTCGGCCCGGTGGCGACGGGCCGTCCTGCCGCGACAAAGGAGCCGCCCCTGTATCTGGTCATCCTGGAGGAGGCGCATGCTGTCGATCCCGAACAGATGCAGCAGGCTGCCCCGCACGTCACCGCGGGAGCGGACAGCCCCGATGCGGACATTGATGCGGACATCGCGGCGCTCAAGCAGGAACTGCGGGCCAAGGAGGAATATCTCCAGACCACCATTGAGGAGCTGGAGACCTCCAACGAAGAGCTCAAATCCTCCAACGAGGAGATGCAGTCGGTCAACGAAGAACTGCAGTCCACCAACGAGGAGCTGGAGACCTCCAAGGAGGAGCTGCAGTCGGTCAACGAGGAACTGGCCACGGTCAACGCCGAGCTGCAGACCAAGGTGGCCGATCTGTCGCGGGCCAACAACGACATGAACAACCTGCTGGCCGGCACCGGCATCGGCACCGTCTTTGTGGACCATCAGCTGCGCATCCTGCGCTTCACCCCCGCCGCCACGCAGATCATCAACCTGATCCCGAGCGACGTGGGGCGGCCCGTGGGCCACATCGTCTCCAACCTGGTCGGCTACGACAGCCTGGTGGCGGACGCGCAGGCGGTGCTGGACACCCTGATTCCCAAAGAGGTGGAGGTGCAGACCACGGACGGGCGAGTGGTACACGATGCGCATCCAGCCCTACCGCACCCTGGACAATGTGATCGAAGGCGCGGTGATCACCTTTGTCGACATCACCGAGACGAAGCAGGCGAAGGAGGCGCTGCGGAAAGCCAACGAGCTGCGCCGTCTGGCGGTGGTTGTGCGCGATGCCGCACGATGCCATCACCGTGCAGGACCTGGAGGGCCGCATCCTGGCCTGGAACCCGGGAGCGGTGAGGATGTATGGCTGGAGCGAGGCCGAGGCGCTGCCGATGAACGTCCGCGACCGGATCCCGGAGGAGCTGCGAGATGCAGACGTTGGCCACGTTCACTGCAGCTGGGCCGGGCTGAAATTCTGGAGCCGTATCGCACCCGGCGGATCGCCAAAGACGGCACGTCGTGGAGGTCTGGATCACCGCCACCGCGCTGGTGAATGAGGCCGGGCAGATGTATGCGATTGCGACAACGGAACGAGCCAGAGAATCAAAGATGGGCCGGCACGAAGGATGGGCACAATGAATAAAAAGGATACAGGCCGTGACGCCGACGAAGCCAAGCTCGCTTCTGCCGAAGTCCGAGCGATCAGGCAGGCACTGCGCCGGCAGGCCGAAGAGATCGTCCGGAAAAAAGGGACCTGTCGACGGAAAACCTCGACGCATTGTCGCTCGAAGAAATCCGGCAAACCCTCCACGAGCTGCAGGTGCATCAGATCGAGCTGGAGATGCAGAACGAGGAGCTGCGCCGGCCGCAGGCGGAACTGGACGCCGCGCGGGCGCGCTATTTCGACCTCTACGACCTGGCGCCGGTGGGCTATTGCACCCTCAGCGAAAAGGGGCTGATCCTGGAGGCCAACCTCACCGCCGCCACCCTGCTGGGCGTGGCCCGGGGCGCGCTGGTCAAGCAGCCGATCTCCCGGTTCATCCTCAAAGAGGACCAGGACATCTACTACCTGCACCGCAAACAGCTCTTTGAGACCGGTGAACCGCAGACATGCGAACTGCGGATCGATGAAAAAGGACGGAACGGCATTCTGGGCTTCTCTGTCGGCAACCGTGGAGCAGGACTGCCGACGGCGCCCCCGTATACCGCATTGTGATAAGCGACATCACCGTGCGCAAACTGGCGGAAGCCTATAGAGAAATGGGAAGGGAAATCCTGCAGATTCTAAACGAGCCGGGAGAACTGCAGGAATCAATCCGGCGAGCTCTGTCCGCATTGAAGACGCGGACCGGGCTCGATGCCGTGGGCATTCGACTGCAAGACGGAGACGACTTCCCGTATTTCATCCAGGAAGGCTTTGCCAATGATTTTCTGCTGACGGAAAACACCCTGATCGAGCGTAACGCGGATGGCGGGGTGTGCCTGGACAAAGACGGCAAGGTCAGTCTGCAATGTACCTGCGGCCTGGTCATTTCCGGCAAGGTCGACCCGTCCAATCCGCTCTTCACTGCGGGGGGAAGCTGCTGGACGAGCGATTCATTTCCGTTTCTGGACATCCCGCCCGGCGAGGATCTCCGGCTTCATCCGCGCAACCTGTGCATACATCGAGGCTATGCCTCCGTGGCCCTGGTGCCCATTCGGGACATGGACAGGATTGTGGGTCTGCTCCAGCTTAATGACCGACGCAAAGGCTGTTTCACCATCGAGGTGGTTGAACTCCTGGAAGGTATCGCATCGCACATCGGCGCGGCGCTGATGCGCAAGCGTGCCGAGGATATGCTGCAAAAAGCCCACGATAAGCTCGAACAGCAGGTCGAGGAGCGAACGGCCGAACTTGTCGTCGCAATGAAAGAGGTGGAAAAAGGAAAAGAAAAAGCCGAAACCGCCCTTTCCGAAATAAAAAAGTTAAAAAATCAACTGGAAGCGGAAAGAGCCTATCTGCAGGAAGAAATTAAACTGGAAAACAATCATGAGAAAATTATCGGTCAAAGTGACGGGCTTAAATACGTGCTCTATAAAGTCGGAACAAATTGCCGGCAGCGATACCACCGTATTGGTTCTGGGAGAGACGGGAACCGGCAAGGAGCTGGTCGCGCGGGCCATTCACGGCTTAAGCCTGCGCAAAAACCGGGCGCTGGTAAAAGTCAATTGCGCCGCACTGCCCTCAAATCTGATCGAAAGCGAATTGTTCGGTCATGAGAAAGGGGCTTTCACCGGTTCTCAATGCCAGACACCTGGGGCGATTTGAGGTTGCAAACGGCGCGACCCTTTTTCTGGATGAAATCGGCGAATTGCCGCTGGAACTACAGCCAAAACTGCTCAGGGTGCTCCAGGACGGCGAGTTTGAACGGTTGGGCAGCTCCCGCACCATCAAAGTCGATGTGCGGATTATCGCCGCCACAAATCGCAATCTGGAAGAGGAAGTCCGAAAGGGCCGTTTTCGTGAAGATCTCTGGTACCGGTTGAATGTTTTTCCGATTACCATGCCGCCGCTTCGGGATCGCATGGAAGACATCCCGCTTCTTGTGGATTATTACGTCAAAAAAATTTCCAAGCGGATGGGCAAGAGCCATTGAAATGATTCCGGCAAGCGTAATGAATGCGCTTCAGAATTATCACTGGCCTGGAAATGTCCGGGAGCTGGAAAACGTTCTTGAACGTGCGGTGATCAACTCATCGGGTCCCAAGCTGCGCCTGGCTGATGAACTCAAAAAGCCGTTCAAGGGTTTAAGCAACAGCCAAAAGACCCTGGAAGCGGTTGAGCGCGACCATATTGTCCAGACACTTGAACAGACCCATTGGAAAGTCGGCGGAAAAAACAGCGCGGCTGAAATCCTCGGGCTCGACCGCAGCACCTTGCGCGCGCGTATGCGCAAACTCGACATCCGAAAAACCATAAATTCTAATCCCATCAAACATCTCCGATTTTCTATTTATATCTCCGTCATTATCGTTTGCGGCCATTGTTCCAGGGTGCCCAAATAATGGTCATATTTGACCAAAAGGTCACATGTGACCATTCGTTATATAGCGGATAATGACAGTCTGTAAAAGCGCTTTGGTAATTATTCTTAAAAATCAGCATGATCTGTGGCGTAATGCGGGCACATGACTTTGGCACAAAAATTGAATTAGAAAAAAATCAGTCTATGGGGGCGTCAAATAGTGCCAACACCAGGCGGTCCAGCTGCCAGTTGATGAGACACGCCCTGTGAGGAGGTAAAATCGCATATGGGCAATCTTTTCCCGAAAATGCACCTGCAAAATAACGCTGGCCTGAAAATTATTCCAAAGCCATACCATGCTCTGGATAATAGAAGGTTCTATCGATTAGCGATCGGCAAAGATGTTTATGTCTTGATGCTGTGGCAAGCGCTGAAAAACCATGTTTCACTGGGGCATTTGATTGATATCAACGAGGAGGTCTAAAGATGAACTTGATGAAGCGCATTCCGGCTGTTGGCGTTTTGTCTTTTTTCTTTCTGACAGGGGTATTATCCGCTGCTGATGTTGCCAAAATCGGAGTTGTGGATTTCCAGGAAATCCTTAAGGTTTCCAACGCCGGCAAGAGCGCTCAGGTTGAGATCAGCAAACAGGGAAAACAGATGGAAACAGATCTCAAAAACAAAGTCGCCGAAATTGAAGATATTGAAAAGAAAATGGAACGGGAATCTCTGCTAATGCGTAAAGAAGTCCGGGAGGAAAAACAGCGGGAAATCAGAATTAAGATTGGCGATTTAAAAGCCCTTCAGCAGAAATACCTGGAAGATTTTAAAGCACTGGAAATTCAAAGCATCCGCCGGATTCAACAGGAAGTGGCAGCGCTGGTTCAGGATATCGGTAATAAAGAAGGCTATACATTGATTGTCGAAAAACAGACCGACGGGGTTGTCTATACGCTTTTATCCATAGATATTACCGATGCCGTGATTCAAAATTACGATGCCCGGACTCAAAAATCAGAATCCAGAAAGACTTTTGATACGGATAGCGACGATTTTTGCCGGCTGGTAATTCAGTTTGAAGCGGAGAGACAGCTAAAAGGCCATGAAAATGAATGTAACAAAGACTTTTTCAAATCAGGTGATCAATTTGCGCAGGCAGGCAGAGGAAAAAGCCGCCAGGATAATTGAAAAGCAGGAAGTGCTGTCACTTGAAGAAACCCGGCAAGCCCTCTACGAGTTGCAGGTGCATCAGATCGAGCTGGAGATGCAGAACGAGGAGCTTTGCTCGGCGCAGGCGGAACTGGACGCCGCCCGGGCGCGCTATTTCGATCTATACGACCTGGCGCCGGTGGGCTATTGCACCATCAGCAAAGAGGAGCTGATCCTGGAGGCCAACTTCACCGCCGCTACGCTGCTGGGCAGCACCCGAAACGCGCTGGTCAAACTGCCGGTCACCCGGTTTATACGCAAAGAGGATCAGGACGTCTACTACCTTCACCTCAGGCAGCTTTTTGAGACGGGTGAACCACAGTCTTTCGAGCTGCAAATGGTGAAAAAAGACGGCGCACCCATCTGGGTGCGGATGGAAGCAGCCGTGGCGCAAGACGGCGACGGCAAGCCCGCGTGCCGCATCGTTATGAGTGACATTACCGACTTTAAGCGGGTTGAAGTGGAAAAGGTAAAGCTCGAGATCCAAAACCGGCAGCTCCAGAAGGCCAAAAGTTTGGGGCTCATGGCCGGCGCCATTGCCCACCATTTCAACAACCAGCTCCAGGTCGTCATGGGGAGCCTTGAACTGTCCATGTTGAACCTGCCCATGGGATCAGGGGTGGATAAAAACCTGACCGATGCGATGGCGGCTTCCCGCAAAGCGGCTGATATGAGCACCCTGATGCTGACCTATCTTGGACAAACGCCCGGCAAGCATGAACCCATGGACCTGTCCGAAGCCTGCCGCCGAGGGTTGATCCTGCTTCAGGCCGCAGCCCCGAAAGACACGCTTCTTAAGGCCGATTTCCCTGCTTTTGGTCCGTTCATCCGAGCGAACGCGGATCAGATACAGCTCGTTCTGAGCAATTTGGTCACCAACGCATGGGAGTCCACTGGCGAGAACCGACGCGGAATCAGCCTGACCGTCCAGACGGTTTCTCAGGCGAATATTCACGCCTTAAATCGTTTTCCCGTCGACTGGAAGCCCCGGGACCCTGCCTACGCCTGCCTGGAAGTGGCGGATGCGGGCTGCGGTATCGCAGAAGAGAATATCGAGAAAATGTTCGATCCGTTTTTTTCCACCAAGTTCACCGGCCGCGGCCTGGGTTTGTCCGTGGCCCTGGGGATTGTGCGGGCACACCACGGGGTTGTAACGGTGGAGAGCGAACCGGACCGTGGCAGTATCTTTCGGGTCTTTTTCCCGTTGTCGGTTGAAGAAGTTATCCGCCAGCCGGACAACGCGGCTCAAATCCCGGAGAGCAAAGAGGGCGGTACGCTGCTGGTGGTTGAAGACGAGGAACAGTTACGCGGCATGCTCAAGACGATGCTGATACGCCTGGGCTTTGCGGTGCTTGAAGCCAGGGACGGCGCCGAGGCCCTGGAGGTGTTCCGGCGGCATCAGAATGAAATCCGTTGCGTTGTTTGCGATTTAACCATGCCGCGCATGGACGGCTTGGAGACGCTGGCAGCCCTTCGCGGCCTATCGCCCGGAATTCCGTTTGTCCTTTCCAGCGGATATGGCAAGGAACATGTCATGGCGGGCGATCACGCCGAACTGCCCCAGGCATTCCTGGGCAAGCCCTATCGGCTTGAGGAACTCGAAGGACACGATCCGTCGCGCACTGGCCAATAAGATTGAAGGTGTTTAGGCTTTGGAACGAAAGAAAAAGCAGAGCGCTTTGAAATGGAAGGTGCGGGTAATAACAGCCCCGGAAAGGATCGCCATGAAATCAAGATCAAAAACAGCCAGAATGCACCAAGGAAAAGTCAATGCCCGTGCTGTCAACTGGAAAATCGTCGAGACGAACGGATTGGAAGTCGAAGTCCAGGGCAAAAATACAGACAAAAAAATCCCTGAAAAACCCGGTCAAATAGAGACGGATTTTTCTATCGTTCATGAAACAGCCCTGGTTGTGAGACCGGTGGCGGGGTTTTTGATGCGGATCGATACGAAATGATGCAGCAGGCGATCCATAATGGCAGAGTCGATTGCCGGATCACCCCTATGAGGCGCCCGCGAACTTCCAGCACCGCATTTTTTGTAAGTGGAATCGTGTGTTGCGCCGCATGCTTGTCGGTTTAACAAAAAGGAGAAAGCCATGAAAACAGTGATGTCGCTTTTAATGATATTGACCGTAATGATTATGCTGAGCGTGCTCTCGCTAACCGATGTTTCAAATTTCGACTGACAGGCATGTCCGGAGCGGGAACAACCAGGGATGAAGCGGATATACTCCTGGCGCTGAATGACGATGCAGCCATAAAATACAGTCCGCTGATTCAAAATGACGGCATACTGTTCCGCGCCGCGCAAACCTTTCGCAGCGTTAACAAAAGAAGATCTCAGGAGGTGACAGCCATGTTGAAAACACCAAAAGCAATCAAACGGGATATTTTAAGTAAATTTCGATCTCAGCTGGATGATCATGATACAATTCCACCAAAGTGGCTGCAGGAAGACTACTGGCAATTGCTGACGTCGCAGGAAAAAAGCCATTTTGATCAGGCTGTGTCCGATTTGACTAAGAAAGGGCTGATTGAGAAAGTTAACGATAGCTTCCCCACCCTTCGATTAACGGATAAAGGCGCCGATTTGATTTGCTGAGTCGATACGCTTAACCAGATAACCAGCTGTTATCCGATACGATATTGCCCTTCTTGCAGGTCGTCATGGTTTCGAAGTGAAGCTTTGAAAATCAACCTGTGCCGCAACAGGCAGGAATATATTGTCGTCTGGAGAAAGAACATGGTTGAAAAGAAGGCAGGGGGGTGAAACGATGACCACTTTCGAAGATAAAAGAAGTGACAAGCGGATTGTTTGTAAGATTCCGATTCCGGTTCATATATCGTTTTTTGATTCAAAACATTCCATTGAAGCGCAAATGGTTGATCATTGCAGAAATGGCGTATGTTTTATATCCGACCAAGACTTTTTTCCGGGATCACCCATCATATTCAAGGTGGCATATAGCACTTTGAATGGTTCCGTCAGCAGCGATCTTGAAATTTTGCCGAGCGCTGGGCGTTTTCACCGGATGGGCTGTCACGACCCCATCCTGCTATTTTACTCTCCATGTCCCCAGCGCTGCTGCCCATACTTCCAAAACACATATGATGTGGGGACGGCCAGGATATTAAAGCACACACTGCCAATCTTCAGCCGTTTGGCTCCGGGCCATTTAAACTGGTAAAGAATGTTCCGGGAAAGTACCTTTCTCCCTTTCTCGGCCTTTTAAACAGCGGGTAAACAACTGAACAAATTCATTCAATGTCATTTTGCCGATCTGCTTTGGATCCAGACACCACCGGATAATGGCCATGTTCTCCTTATGGCAGCTACCCAAGCCCAATCAGGCACCCACAAAGCGCCTTATGATAATTACCGGTTGGCTCCAATCCCAGCAATACTTTACTCTTTGCGCAGTTAGCCTGGACCGACTCAACATGCAACTTCAGGGTCTCAAAAACCTGCTCTGAATTTTTAAAGATCAACCGCTTCTTCAATGTCTCACCCCGCGTTGAACCAAAAAAACGCATGGTGTTTATCCTTGGCGATATCAATTCCGACAATCACATAATCCGGATTGCTCCGAACTTCAGAACGAAATTGACAAAATGCTTCATGACGGCTACAGTCATTACTGTTCATGATAACCTCCTGCAGGCATTTTTGGGTTAATAAAATTGCGTTTTTATGCTATCAGGAGGTTATTTTTTTATCTGTTGGAATCGGATGAATCATGGCTGTTGACCGCAATCTGAAACAAAAACGAAAACGGGAAGAAGCCCGGAAAAAAATCGCTCAGGAGCGCGAGCGAATCAGTCAGCGTGAAAAAATCGATGACTATCGATATCGACTATCCTCAGGAGTCGCAGGCATGCAGAGTTGGGAAAATGTCCTGCGGTACGCCCAGAAGGGGCTGAAACTGGCGCCATTGGACAGGTCTTTTTTTGACTATGCCTGCCATGCGGCGTCTAAATCAAAAGATGATGTGACGCTTGTTGAATCTGTTGACTCAGGGATGGCGTCAAAACCTGATCATCCATCAGAGAATGCCCTGATTCTGGCAGAGCTGATATTTCAACACCAGAGCAAAGATGTCGAGTTGCTTCAAGAAGTGCTTACCGCTATTCTCCATGACCGCGACCGGTTCGTGAGCAGGCTGAAAGTGAAGGACAGAAAACGGGCTGAATATCTGCTGTCGATGGTTCAGCAAATGATAAGAAACAAACAGGTCCTTTCAAACATCATCCCTGATTCAAAGAAACCCCAAACGACTCTGCTTAAAACCGGTGATATTCAGGACCCGGTCCAGACGGCAGTTGATTTCAACGATAAATCAGCTGAAGAAGCGCCGCAAGAGCCGCTTCCCAATCCGCATGTCCGTTTTGAAATCGATACCGCCGACTTTCTGAATGTCATTGATTCCGGTATGTCAGCGATATTCAAGCCCTGAATCTGACATTGAGCGCCTACCGCCTGGGATTCAGGAGTTCATATGACCAGTTGATTTGTCTTGGCGCCTTGATCGGTGTCGAATCCTTCTGGCATCAGCAGGAAACCGCCAGAAAGGTGCTGAGATCGTTTCGCGGCCGCGCCATTCTGGCCGATGAGGTGGGCTTAGGCAAAACCATCGAGGCGTGCCTGATTCTGAAAGAATATATCCTGCGCGGACTGGTGAAATCCGCCCTGATTCTGGCCCCGAGTTCACTCATCAACCAGTGGAAAGAGGAACTGAAATGCAAATTCGACCTGGATGTCGTTGCCTCGACGGATCCGATGTTCAAGGACAATCCGGAACAATTCTGGCAGGCTCCATTTCTCTTGGTATCGCTTCAGACCGCCAGATCCAGGCGGAATATGGATACGGTATGCGCCCGATCCTATGACATGCTGATTGTCGATGAAGCCCATCATCTGAAAAATCAGACGACCCTGAACTGGAAGCTTGTCAATGCAATCCAAAAAACCTTTCTGCTGCTCCTGACCGCAACACCGGTTCAAAACAATTTGGAAGAGCTTTACAATCTCGTGACCCTTCTGAAGCCAGGCCATCTGAAAACTCGCAAGGCGTTCAAGGAACAATTTGTGGCCAGAGGAAATCCAACGGATCCGCAAAACCGGGAGCGTCTCCGTGATCTGTTAAAGGAAGTCATGGTCAGAAACACCCGATCGGCTTCTCAGATCAATCTGCCGCCCCGTTTTGCAACAACGGCGAAAATCACTTCTGCCCTGGAGGAAACCCAGTTTTATCAGGAGCTCAGCCGATTTGCTTCCACTGTTGCGGAAATGAAAATCCCGTCTTTAAATCGCATGGTGATTCGACGGCTTCTGGAGGCAGCCGGATCTTCCCATGCCGCGGCCCTGGCCATGATTGAGCGAATCAATCTTTCCAGCCTGAATGGTGACATCGAATCGCGTATCCGGCATCTGCTGAAACTGGGTAAAACCATCAAGGAAAGTGCAAAGGCAATGCAGGTCATGGATTTTCTGCAGGCATCGACCGATCAGAAAATCGTCTTTGTCAATCATTTGGCCACGCTTTCCTATCTTCATGGACTGATTCAGCGCAAAGGCATTTCCTGCGCGGTGTATCAGGGTTCCATGACGGCCGATCAGAAAAGCGCCGCCATTCAGTCTTTTCGGGATGGCCGGCGTGTCTTGCTTGCGACCGGAAGCGGCGGCGAAGGCCACAACCTTCAGTTCTGTCATATTCTGATCAATTATGATCTGCCCTGGAATCCCATGGAAATCGAGCAGCGCATCGGAAGGCTTCACCGGATCGGACAGGATAACGCTGTACAGGTTTATAATTTCTGCTTAAGCGGAACCATCGAAGATGAAATTCTGGAAATTCTGGATAAAAAAATCAATATGTTCGAACTTGTTGTGGGCGAAATCGACATGATTCTGGGCCGGCTTCAGGGCGATCAGGAATTCAGCGACATGGTCTATGAACTGTGGGTGACCCATCCCGAAGAAACCGAGCGAAAAAAGGCATTTAATGCACTGGCAGGCCGCATCAAGCGCGCCAGAACCGCATATGAAAGCAGCAAGGAACTGGATGAAAAACTCTTTCGGGAAGATTTTGGAGTATAGTCATGATACTGGATTCGGACCTGATTCGGCTCACCACACAGTTTCTTGAAAAAAACGGCGCGCTGGTCGATGCCCATTCCGATCACATTCACGCGCTGCTTCCCCATGATCTGGCCACTATCCTGAAACTTCCCGAAGAAGTACGTCTGGGTGGGGATGACCATCCGCTGCTTTATGGAAGTCCGATTCTGGACCGCTTGGTTCAATTGGCAACTGCCAGTATTCCGGTTACTTATGGCGCTGTTTCCATTCCCTATATAAAAAAAGCGGGATTTGACGCGGCGATTGCCCAGGACCTGAGTATTGTCAACGGAAAAATTCAGGTTGGCGTCCGCGCGGAGACCCGAACGACCTATATGGTCATCACCAGCCGCTATGTGGCTTTGAGCGATGAACGCAAGGAAGGCCTGATGCGGCTGACGTTTCACGAACCCTCCGGGGCGATCATCGATGGCTTTGAGGATTCCATCACGGACTTTGAGTGCACGTATTACCGGAAAAGCAATCTGCCGCCGCAGTTTTCCCCCCGTATCGGATTTTCGCTTCAGGCAGCCCTGAAATCTCTTCAGCATCGTATCGAAGAAGATCTATCACCGTTTATCGCCAGCATGCGCAGAAGGCTTCACCGGGATGTCACCAATACGCGTGAGTATTACCGATCTCTGGCCGATGAAATGCGCGTTTCACTTGCCCATCCAAACCTGAGCGACCCCCAGCGCATGGAACGGCAGCAGAAAATCGACAATCTGCCCTTGGAGGCGGATCGAAAAATAGCGGATCTTCAGCATAAATATGATACCCAGATTCAGATTCGCGCCTGCGCGGCAGAACGCTACCTGGTGGACGTTGCGCAACTCATTGTGACCATTTTGTATCGAAAAGCCACGCGAACCCTGCCCGTATTTTACAATCCGGTCACGCGGCGAATCGATCCCCTGGTCTGTGAATCCTGTAAAATAACAACACGACGCATTTTCCTTCAGGACGGCAAAACCAATTTCGTTATGGTGTGCCCCGCGTGCAGCCGGACATAAGGAATGCATGTGCCATGATTTATTGTATAGATCTTTAATTCATACACGTTTTGACTAACCATCCGTTTCTTGATAGATATTCAATAGGGAAATGGATTCATTTTAGCTGCTACGGCTTCCTGAATTGGTTCCGCTACAGGAAAAGAAATGAGAAAAATCGAAGAAAATTATCAGCGTATAACGGATGATAAACGGTTGTTCGATATCCGCTTCTGGCAATCCCAGGGAGATATTGCCATTTTTGAGGCAGTAGAAGAGATGCTAAACGATTATTTTTTGATTCGAGGAAAAAATGCTGACGAGTCCAGATTTCAGAGAACTGTTGAAACTTTTCGAAAAGCATAAGATCCGTTATCTTGTCGTGGGCGGATATGCCGTAATGAAATACAGCGAGCCACGATTCACGAAGGATCTGGATGTATTTATAGCGACGGATCAGGATAATGCAAATGGCGTGTATGCTGCATTGAAGGAATTTGGCGCACCACTGGAAAATCTTACTCCGGATGACTTTGCGCACAAAGGCTATTTCTATCAGATGGGACGGGCGCCTTTGCGGATTGATATTATGATGTCGATCCCGGGAATCGAGTTTGATGAGGCATGGGAAAATCGTGAAGCTGTCGAACTGGGTGAGCTTAAAATTCTTTTCATTTCACGATCCGATCTTATCAGAGCAAAAGAAGCGAGCGGAAGAATACAAGATAAAATCGATGTCGATAAACTCAAGGAAGCCGAGCAACTGGATGCACTTTGATGAAAAATATGCAACGGGTGGAAGACCTTCTTGTATTATCCTGGCCAAAAGGTAAGACTGGCCTGTCTATCCATGTTGATTGGAAAGACGTTCTTCTTACATTCGCTGCCAAAAAGGCAGCAACAGGACTCCTGCCATGATACGTTTCATCCATGCCGCTGATGCTCACATCGACAGCCCGCTTAAAGGTCTTGATGCGCATGACGGGGCACCGGTTGATGTCCTGCGCGGTGCAACAAGGCGGGCTTTCGAGAATCTGATCCAGCTGGCAATCGACGGAGAACATCGATTTTCTGGTCATTTCCGGTGATCTTTATGACGGAGATTGGAAGGATTACAGCTCCGGCCTTTTTTTTCGACGCCAAATGGCCCGCTTGTTCGAAAAAGGCATTCCGGTTTATCTGATTGCGGGCAACCATGACGCAGCTTCGGTGATTTCCAGGAAGCTGACCCTGCCGGAGAATGTACACGTTTTTTCCACCCGGACAACGGAGTCCATGGAAGTGGCCGGACATTCCGTGGTGATTCACGGTCGCGGATTTCCCGAACCGTGCCGTGCCCGAAAATCTGGTGCCGGATTATCCGGCTGCCGTGCCGAATAAGTTCAACATCGGGCTCCTGCACACGAGCCTTACCGGCCGCCCTGGTCACGACACATACGCTCCTTGTTCGGAAACGGATCTTCGTCAGAAAGGCTATGGCTACTGGGCGCTCGGTCACATTCACCAGCCCGAGGTGATCAGCCGGGATCCCTGGATCGTGTTCGCAGGGAACTGTCAGGGTCGGGATGTCCGGGAGGCAGGCCCCCACGGTTGCTGGTTGGTGACGGTGAATGATTCCCTGGATGTGGAGAGGGTGGATTGGCATGACCTGGATGTCGTCACGATGGCGGGTGCTTGAGATCGATCTGGCAGGAGTGGCGGAGGAATCCGAAGCACTCGGTCGCGTTTCGCAATCCATGGCCCATGCTGTGGGTCAAGCAGATGGGCGGCTGGTCGCGGCCAGGATTGTCTTCACCGGAGCCACGCCCCTGCACGGATCGCTTCATCGGGATTCCCTTCGCTGGCGGGCCGAACTGCTGGCCGGCGCTCAGGATCAGGGCCAGGACGCCATCTGGATTGAACGAATCAAGGTGTCAACATCTCCCGTGTACGACCTGGCACAACTTGCGCAGCGGGATGCCCTTACCAGAATCGTTCTGGAGACCCTGGAACAAGCCAGGGTCGAACCTGGAAATCTTCCTGACGAAATTAAAGAGATGCTCGGCGTGCTTCCGGGGGAAATCCGCAGTGAAGTCGAATCCGATTGGACGGCAGATAACAGCGCTTCGGTTCTGGAAGAGGTAAGGGCCATTATTCTGGATGCCCTGGGCACAAAGGGAGGGCGTCATGAGATTTGACCGATTACACATCCCGGCCTTTGGACCTTTTACCAATCTGGACATCCGGTTTCCCGAGCCAGGGCGGCGATCTTCATGTCATCCATGGATCCAACGAAGCGAGGCAAAAGTTCCCTGCTGCGCGCCATTCGCGATCTGCTCTTCGGTATCCACGGCCAATCACCCGACAATTTCCTGCACGACTACAAGGATTTGCGAATCATGGGCGAGGTGTGCAATCGGGCCGGCGAAAAACACACGTTTCAACGCCGCAAGGGAAATAAAAACACCTTGTTGGACGCCGACGGCAACCCCTTGCCTGACAATGCACTGGTCCCTTTTCTGGGCAGTGTGGATCAGGCCTATTTTTCAACGATGTTTGGTCTGGGTCCGCGGGAACTCCGCGAAGGAGCAGAAGAACTGCTCCGCGGCCAGGGGGATATCGGTGATGCCCTGTTCTCGGCCAGCATGGGCGGGACCCCCGTTCAACAGGTTCTGGCGGCGCTGACGGAAGAATCGGAACGTCTCTTTAAAGGCCGTGCGGTGGCCAATGTTTCGATCCGGCCGGCTTCTGCCAAGCACAAGGAACTCCTGCGCCAAAGCCGTGAAGCCGCAGTGAACCCGGAAGCATGGGAGAAGATCGAACGGGAGCTGGCAGGTAGCCGAGACAAAAAAGGCAAAGCTGGAAGAAGAGATTCTTGGAATCACCCGTGACCTGGAATGGATTATTCGCTGCGAAGACGCGCTTCCCACGGTGGGACGGCTCAGCGAGGAGATGCGAAAACTGGAGGGGCTTCCCTGGATGCCCGAGGTTTCCAGCGATTTCGTCGAGCGGGCCCGAGCCGCCCGGAAAGCGGCCGGTGATGCCCAGGCGGAAGTCCGCCGCCTGACGGCTCATATCGCCAAACTTGAAACGCATCTGGCAGGCTGCCGGATTTCGCCCGCCTTGCTGGCAGAGGCCGACGCTCTGGATCGATTGCACCAGGACCTGGGCGTTTATGGGGATCGCAAGAATTCCCTGATTGATCTGGAAACCGAATTGGCTGTACTTGAATCAGCTCTGCGGGCGGGCATGCAAAATCTGGAACTGACCGGCCCCATGTCTGAACTTGAGACGCTGCGGCTGAACAGTGCCGTTCGGCTGGCCTGCGAGGAGTCCGCCAACAACCTGCAAAAGGCACTGGAGGAGCGCGAGAAACACAAAGAGAAGACCAGAGACATAAAGACGCAGATCGAGACCCGGGAAACGCAGTTGAAGGCGCTGCCGGAAACGGATTTGACCCGTCTTCGGGATGCCTTATCCGCGGCAGCGGGAGCCATCGATGCAAACAAAAAACTTTCGGCCGGCGAATCCGAAGTCAAACGACTGACCCAGGAAACAAGGGACCTGCATAAGGAATTGACCGGGGCTCCCGAGGATTTGGACAGTACCGCCGGCCTTTCTGTTCCTGCCAAATCCACCATTCGTCGCGTTGGCGAAGAAATGGACAAGATAAAGCGGGAAATCAAGATCGAGGCGTCCAAGATACAGCGATGGGAAAAAACGGATCGAATCCATTCAAGCCGAGCTTGGACGGATGGAGCGCCGTGGCGAATTGCCATCCGAACAGGCTCTGCGTAAAGCCAGGGATCATCGGGATCACGGCTGGAGTCTGGTGCTGGCTTTGTTGCAGGGCAAAGGCGTTCAGGAAGAATTCGTTCCGGGCAGGCCTTTGGAGGAAGCTTTTCCGCAAGCGATTGCCCAGGCCGACGACATTGCGGATCAACTCCGTGAACAGGCTGAGGCTGTGGCCCAGGCAGAGGAAAAACGCTTTCAGATAACCCAGTCTGAAAAACAGAACCAGGAGGCTGAAGAGACGATAAGTGCGCTTCAGAACAATCTGAAGGAATGCCAAATCGCATGGGAGGCGCTGTGGACAGCCTGCGGAATTGTGCCGCGATCGCCGAATGAAATGGAGGAATGGCGCGAAACCTGGAGTGACGTTCAGAGGGTTTCTTCGTCAGTTGAGAGCTGCCGAGGAATCCTTTCAACAGAAAAGCAGAGCGGGTCCAATCAGCCAAAAAGCAACTCGCCGCTGTTCTTGCCGAATCCGAGGAAAAGGAGTTTGAACTGCTTTTCGAAAAAGCCAGACAGCGGATCCAGCAAGGAGAAGAGTCAACGGGCCGGCGAATCGAAATCACCGAGCAACTGCAGGCGCTCAAAAGTCAGTTGGAAACTTTCCATCAGAACAGCGCGCGGGTCAGCAAAGCGGGCGATACGGCATCGGACATATGGAAGTCACGGTGTCAGGCGATCGGGCTGCCGGAAGATATTTCTCCCAATTCCGGGTTGGCGCTATTGCGGGAACGAACGGAAATTCTTGCCAAATTCGATACCTGGAAAAAATTAACCACCAAGTCGCAGAAAATGACCCAGGCGGTTCGGCAATACGAACAAGCTGTGAACGATCACTGCACTGTACTTGGAATCATGGGCGATACAACCGAAGCCCGGGTATCCAGGCTGTGGGACGCTCTCACCAAGGGCCGGGAAGCCCAGGCCCGTTACAATCAGCTGGCAGGGCAGATCGAAGAGGCAAAAAATGACTTAACGGGTATTCAAGAGTCCTATCATCCAGGCGGTTCAGGCGCTGGAAGCGCTGAGCCGCCTGGCAAAACTGGATACAGTTGAAGCGTTGGAACCGATGCTCGCGAATCTGGAGTTGCGCAATCAGGCTAAGTGTCAGATCGCCACCTTCCGTGACACGCTAAGCGGCCTTGCACGTGGCCAAACCGTGGATGACTTCCTTTCCCGCATCCGGGCTGGAAGATATCGAGGCGCTTGCCCGGAGAAAGGGGATGCTGCAGGGCCGGAAAAATGATACGGAAACAGCGCTTCAGTCGGTCCGCGACACTTTGTCTGAACTCAAAGGCCAAAAGCAGATGCTTGAATCTGCCGGAGATGCCGCCGCGAACTATCGCCAGCAGGCCGAATCCTTGCGGCGCGATTGAAACAGGATGCCTCGCGCTTTGTTCGCCTGCGTCTGGCTGTGCATTTCCTGCAAACCCAGATCGAGCGGTTCCGGAAGGAAAACCAAGGCCCCTTGCTGGAAAAATCGGGCCAGGTCTTTCGGCGCATCACCCGGGGCGCGTTCGCAGGCCTTGGCGCGGAGTTCAATGCTGACGATGTCCCTGTTCTGGTGGGTTTGCGCCCGGATCGGTCTTCGGTTCCGATTTCAGGGATGAGTGACGGCTCCAGGGATCAACTTTACCTTGCGCTTCGTCTGGCTGCGCTCGATCGGTATCTTGAACAGCATGAGCCCATGCCCCTTATCCTGGATGATTTATTGATAACCTTCGACGATGACCGGGCCACCGCCATTCTCCCGCAACTGGCAGCACTTGCCCGGCGCACCCAGATATTTCTCTTTACCCATCACGAGCACCTCGTCGAACTCTGTCGCCGGACCCTGGGTGAAGACGCTTTCCATCTCCACCGGCTGAACACCGACGCCGGTGAAAAAGACAATTAAGACAATGGCTTTTATCACATCCATGCGGCTTATTAAAAAATTTGTTCTGGTTTCAGGCATCTTTCTGTGTTTTATCGTGGTTGTCCTCTCCAGCATGGGCCTTTATCTCTATTATCATCCTGAACGCATCAAATCGATGATAGAAAGAGTCACTCTCTGCGGCTACCGGGTCTTCCTGCACCATTGAAAGCATCTCCTGCTCTTTGCAGCCAATGGTCATAGAGGCCAGGGGGCGTTGTATTTGAAACCTCGGGGCCGCAAGCCGCCTTCTCAATTGAGACTTCCTTTCGTCCGGGCGGATTTGGCCCTTGGGGGGCCTTGGGGCCACAGATCCCTTATCCTGGAAAACGTACAGATAAACGGCATCTCCGTGAACTTCACATCTGCCCGCTATCCTGCCCGGAGAAAAAGAGGTCTTCTTTTCCGACCAGGATGGTTCAGGGCCTTGTCGGAATCTTTCTTTTCAGAGACATCATATTTCAGTCAGGGGAAATTCTTGACGGACAGATCTCGGCATCCTGGGAAGATCAAACCATTCAGGCCCATCAACTCCATGCCAAAGCCGGTAACCGACAAACCGCTTTTCTTGTCATTTGCCATGGAAGTCAAAAATGCTTCCCGTAATATGCATTTTACGGCGCCGAAAGTGAATCTTTTCAGCGCGAATGCGCTTTGACATGAATGATCTCAAGTTCAGCGGCACGCTCCAGGCCGAAGACATGAAACTTCAGGACGCCGGACTGGGAATCCAAAGAATGGACGTGCAGTCAAAATTTACCTATAGCCATGCCCATAAAAATCTCAATGTTGAAAATCTTGAAGTCCGTTGCAAGGGCCTGGCCCTGTACGGGAAAATCAGATGGGCGTCCTGCCGCCTCATAGACGTCAGTCTCCGGGCAGAAGGCATTTCAAGCCGGTATCCCGTCATCGAAATCACGAATGTGACCCTGCAAGTCCCCAGCGCGAAAATTCGCACCGGGACCCGGGACATCCAGATTAAAGATATCCAGTTCCATATCCCGGACGGCCGCATTGACACGGAAAAAAAATCCATCGCGCTTCCGAAGGTCCGATTCGACACGTCTGACTTGAAAAATATTCTGCTCGCCATTGGCCTGAAAGACGGCGAAATAAATTTGATGCTTCAAGGGGAAAATACCGCGATTCTCCATGCTGCCGCCGCGTACCAGCTTCTTCCGTCCGATTGGGATTTTTCGGCCAGAGATGCCATTCGGATCGAAGTTGCAGGTCCGGAAGCCGGGCCCTGGCAGGTGAGCGCAAAACTGTCCATTGAGGATCTGGCATTTAAAAACACGGCCGGGAGCCTGATGGGAGAAAATATCTCCCTTACAACCGAGACCAGAGGGGTTGTCGACTTAAAGCATTCCAGTATGACCTTTGCCGCTGCTTTAGAAGCCAAAACAGGCGAAGCCCTTTATGATCGTTATTATCTGAACCTGTCAAAAAACCCCATTGTCGCGTCATGTAACGGGACCTACCAGTTTCAACAAAGATTTCTGCAGCTTTCCAAGCTCAGGTTCGACCTGACGGATATCCTGCCCCTTGAAATCAAGGGAGTTCTTAAGCAGCAGGATCCTGGGCGGGATGCTGATTTTGCGGTGAATATCCCGCAGGTGTCCTTGAAACCGATCTTTCATCACCTGTTGCTGGAGCCCTATAAGACTGAAATGCCTTTTCTGGCAACCCTTGAGACCGGAGGAACCGTTTCTGCCGAATTCAAGGTAAAAGAATTTGAAAATGCACGGCAAGTTACGGGACAAATCGGATGGCGCCAGGGAAATCTTGTCTTACCGGACAGGGGCATCTCTTTGAAGGGCATTCACCTCGATCTGCCCGTCTGGTACCAAACCGGATTGGCTGAAGCCCCTGTTGATGGGCTCAAAGGCAAGTTTGAGGTTCAATCCGTGACCGTCCCCCCGCTGCCGGAACAACCGCTGAGCATCCTTCTGGATGCTGGCCCAAACAAGATATCCGTTGATTCCCCGACCGTGATCCAGGTGCCCGGCGGAGATCTTCGCCTGGGATCCGTGCAGGTCAAGAATATTTTTGGTCCGGATATTTCCGTCCATACCCGTCTGGGATTTGACGGGATCAACCTACAGTCCCTCCTCTCCGGGATTGCAACGATTCCCCCGGAGAGCATCTTAACCGGAATGCTGGATCCCGTCCGATATGAAAAACACACGGTTACCAGTCAAGGGGAAATTGCGGCCAAGGTATTCGGCGGCAAAATTATTTTATCAGATTTGGGTGCTTCGGGGCTCTTGACATCCGCGCCGGTTTTTAAGCTCAACGCACACTGGGATGATCTTCTGCTGACCGAAATGACGACGGATACCGCATTTGGAAAGATAGAGGGAGTTTTGAATGGCCACATTCGCGATTTTGAGATTGCCTACGGCCAACCCCAGAGATTTGTTCTTTTACTGGAAACCGTTGAAACAAAAGGAGTCCCCCAAACAATCAGCATTAAAGCGATAGACAATATTGCGCAGATTGGCGGGGGACAGAGCCCGTTTATGGGTTTGGCGGGTGCCTTTGCATCTGTTTTTAAAAAATTTCCCTATGAAAAAATCGGCATGCGGGCCAGACTTGAAAACGATATGTTCACGATCAACGGCACAATCAGGGAAGACGGAACGGAGTATCTTGTAAAAAGGCGTGGCTTTTCAGGGGTAAACATTGTAAATCAAAATCCAGATAACCGTATCAGTCTCAAAGACATGGTGAAAAGAATCAAGCGGATCACTCAGAGGTGAAGCGGTTGTCGAATAACCCAAGGAGGAGCATATGAAAAGAAAACAATCATTATTGTGGACGGCAGCGATGGCCGGAGTGCTAACCCTTTTTGCCTGCGTAACCATCAATATCTATTTCCCGGCGGAAAAGGTTGAATCCGTTGCCGGGGATATCGTAAATGATATCCGGGGTAACAAGCCGCCTAAAGAGGGTGGTCAATCCATGATCCATCAAGGGATTTTTGACAAGATCAGTTTTGCCTTCGCACCTGCCAGTGCATGGGCCGCTGACGAGACAACCGTTTCCAATCCGACCATCCGCTCCCTGAAGGAAAAAATGAAAGCCCGCTTTCAGGCACTGACGCCCTATTACCAGAAAGGCGCCCTGAAAGAAGGGGATAACGGTTACCTTTCTGCAGTGGATGCCGGCGGGTTGAGCCTCAAGGAGAAAAGGGATCTCAACGGTCTCGTGGATGCCGAAAACAGCGATCGCAGAACGCTGTACGCGGAAGTGGCAAAAGCCCTGAAGATAGACCCCGGCCAGATCGACCGGGTCGCGGAGATTTTTGCCAAAGAGTGGCAGAAGCCTTTACGGTAGCATTCAATCCAAGGCATCCGTGAAAAGGGCATGGCGCCTGACCCTTAGAGCATTTCGACAAATGCCTCGCAGCGGGTTTTGAACTGGCCTTCGGATAGATTCCGGTCTTCGATTTCATAAAGCATGCTCGGAATCCCTTCCTGATCCAGCATTTCTTTTATATAGGGATAGTCGAAGCTGTGGGGGTCGCAGAACTTGAGGAAGAGAAAAACGACCCCGTCCGCCCGGGTTTCCCTGAGCTTTTGAATCAGGTGACTGCCCCGGCTGAACAGCCCCTGATGTTTGGCAGGGCAAACAATGCGATCTATGTAGCGCCTAGCGATGTTTTCGACCACGTCACCTTGAATCCCGATGTTTCCCTGGAAAAACCGGTCCCCGGTGCACACATCTTCTCCAACGATAACGGCTCCGGCCGCTTCAATGATGGGATAGATATCCGGTACATTGCAGATCCCTCCCGAAAGAACGATGCGTTTTCCCTTAAAAGAGCCGGCCGGCGTTTGTTTTGTTAAAGATCCGACGATGCCGGATAATATCCTGCAGTACGCTTTCCGGTCCATCCACATGGATGCCTGCACAATGGCGTGAAAGTCGCTTCCGGCAATCAGCCCCGGATGGGCTTGCCTGAGCATATAAAGGGCATTCAGATGGGATCGGATTTCGTTATAGAGATCCGCCGCATCCTGAAGCATCTGCCCGGTGATATTTCTTCCAAGCCAGTTTTCAAGGTCTTTTATCAGTTTTTTGAATGTTGCGACCAGATAGTCCGAAGCGCTGTCGCTATCCAGTTTTGCGGGGAGAGCAACATCTGCATGAAAGCAGTTTTTGACGTTGATGCGCCAGATGTCGGACAGCCGCTGGATGGAATCGCAGGTGTGCGGAAAAACCATGCCGTCCAGAAAATCGAGCCGGCCGGTCAGGGCATCTTCCAGAGACCCCTTCACCAGGCTGCAGCAATAGGCTTGCAGATGCGCATCCGCCCGGCTAAGGGCGTTTTTTGTTCCCATCAGTCTGAAGGGCAATGCGCCGGAAGCCCAGATGATTTCTTCCGGGGCATAAGAGCACATGTACCCGACGACTTTGCCGGCTTGATTGTTTTTCCATTCCGTTGCATAGGTCAATGGATCCAGTTTGAGTGAATCGATAAGCTCTGAATATTGCATAAGTGTCATCCTTTGGTTTATTGCGCTTGACAATCCGCTGCTTTCGTAACATCTAATATCAAACAAATCAACTGCCGATACTTCAGGCCGGGTGCCTGATCTGAATTTTTTTATTTTAAACGGCCATGAAATCTATCCGTCCCGGCCTCCCCAGTCCTAAGGGGGGGGATGTTATCACGGAAAATATTAAGGATCTGAAATGACTACTGGCATTGTCCGTGACCGTTCAGAAAAACTGGGTTTTCCACCCGGTTCCCTGATTTTTGTCGGCGAGCAGAAGACCGATACGGTCGTTCTGACGGTGAGCAACTACGACGAAGAACACTTTGAGGAAAAGCAGACCGCAGCCATCGAGGACTGCCTTTCTTACCGGGATCTGCCCTCCACCACCTGGATTCATGTCTGCGGTCTTCACCGGCCGGATTTCATCGAAACCCTTGGAAAGTGCTATGGCATTCATCATCTTTTTTTGGAAGACATCCTCAATACGGCCCAGCGTCCCAAAATGGAAGACCTGGAAGGCGGTCTTTTTATCGTGATGAAAGCTTTCACCCTCAAAGATGACGACGAAACCATGGCCGCGGAGCAGATCAGTTTTATCCTGGGGAAGAATTATGTCATCTCCCTGCAGGAAGGCAACGCCGATATCTTTGAACCGGTGCGCAGCCCGCCTGCGCAGCGCCAAGGGCCGTATTCGCGGTCTGGGGCCCGATTATCTGCTCTATGCCCTGATGGATACCGTGGTGGACCATTATTTTTCCGTGCTGGAGGTGCTGGGGGAGCGCATCGAGGTTCTGGAGGACGAGCTGCTGACCGATCACGCCCAGGAAACCCTGCCGCGAATGCACCGATTGCGCAGGGAGCTGTTGTCTCTGAAAAAAATGGTATGGCCCCTTCGCGAAGTCATCAGCGCAATGCAGCGAAACGAATCCGGTTTGATTCGGCAGACAACTCAGTTTTACATCCGGGATCTGTATGATCATATCATTCAGGTGGTGGATTCCCTGGAAAATTATCGCGAGCTGGCTTCCGCCCTTCTGGAAATCTATCTTTCCAGCGTCAGCAACCGCATGAATGAGGTGATGAAGGTGCTGACCATTATTGCCACGATATTTATTCCCATTACCTTTATTGCCGGGGTTTACGGCATGAATTTTGAGTTCATGCCGGAGCTCAAATGGAAATGGGGATATGCGCTGGTGTGGGGGGTGATGATTGCAATGATCCTTGCCATGCTGGGGTATTTCAGAAAAAAGAAATGGTTGTGAAATATCTTGCGCATCCCGTTTTGCCGGCTTGATTTTTTCCTTGACACGGGCAGACAGAAATAATAAACGTACAATTAAAATGAATATTTCAAATGTACGTTTTATTGTCTGGGGTGCTCAATGAAATCCGGAAAAAAACCCGATCGCGACACGCAGGTTCGGCTGCTGAAAAGCGCCTGCGAGGTGTTTGCGGAAAAGGGATACCGGGAAGCAACGCTTGCGGAGATCTGTGAGCGGGCCGGCGCAAACATTGCCGCGGCGAATTACTATTTCCGGGACAAGGCAACCCTGTACGCCGAGGCCTGGCGCCGGTCGTTTCAGCGCTCTCTGGAGATTTATCCCGCCGATGGGAATGTGCCGCCATGCGCTCCGACCGAAGAGCGTCTTCGCGGGCGGATCCAGTCAATTCTTCAGCGAATTGCCGACCCGCAAAGCTATGAATTTGACATCCTGTACAAAGAGCTGGTCAACCAGACGGGTCTTTTGACCGATGTCATGCAGGAGTCCATCGAGCCGATCCGGCGCGGCCTGTTTGTGCTGGTGCGGGAACTTCTTGGCGAAAAAGCCTCCGATACGCAGATTCAACTCTGCCAGATGAGCATCCGGGCCCAATGCTTTGATCTGATCATTCGGGAACAGCGTCGAAAGAAATCCCCTGAAGGAAAGAAACTCTCCGGCCCCCCATTTCTGAATGTGGATGTGGCGGTGCTGGCGGATCACATCCTGCGCTTCAGCCTGGCAGGCATTCGTGAAATTCGCCGGGAGATTGAAAGCGATACATGCCGTCAGCCCTGAACAATTTACAGACGGAAACCGGCCGCATTTATCTGTATACGCGTTTTATTTACCATTTGCAGCGAGTTAAGCCATGAAGATTAAAAGAATCGTGATTACGGTCATTGTACTCGGACTATCCGCCGCAGCCCTTGCCATGTATCTGCGAAAAAGCGACGGACAGGCCGTCTCGTATCGAACCGCGGCAATCACCCGCGGAGATCTGATGGTTTCCATCAGCGCCACCGGCACGGTTGAACCTGAGGAAGTGATTGATATCGGCGCCCAGATCGCCGGACAAATTCTGGAATTCGGTCGGGACAAGACCGGAAAAACCATCGATTATGGATCTGACGTTGAAGCGGGAATGATTCTGGCCCGGATCGATGACTCCCTGTATGCGGCGGATGCCGCGCAGGCAGCTGCGCTGGTTCAGGTGAACAAGGCTTCGCTCCAGCGTGCCGAAGCCGACATCGAACAGATGAAGGCCAAGCTTTATCAGGCTCAGCGTGATTGGGAACGTGCGCAAAAGCTTGGCCCCTCCGAGGCGCTGGCCGTTACCAGCTACGATGCTTACCAGGCGGCTTACGAGACGGCCCGTGCAAATCTTGCAGTGGGCCAGTGCGACGATTATGCAGACCAAGGCATCCGTAGCCCAGTCCGAAGCGGCGCTCAGGCGAGCGCAGCGCAACCTGAGTTACTGTACGATCAAGTCGCCGGTCAAGGGCGTCATCATCGACCGCCGGGTCAATATCGGGCAGACGGTTGTCGCCAGTCTGAATGCGCCCAGCCTTTTTCTGATCGCCAAAGACCTCAGGCGCATGCAGGTCTGGGTGGCTGTCAACGAGGCGGATATCGGCAAGATCAAGCCCGGTCTGCCTGTAAGCTTCACGGTTGACGCATTTCCGGGTGAAACATTTCGCGGAGAAGTCGGCAAAGTAAGGCTGAACGCTTCCATGACCCAGAATGTTATCACTTATACCGTTGAAGTCATAACGGACAATTCAAATGGCCGTCTGCTGCCTTATCTGACTGCCAATGTTCAGTTTGAGCTGAACCGTCTCAGCAGCGTCCTGCTGGCGCCGAATGCCGCGCTCAGGTGGACGCCCGCCGGCTGAACAGATTGCGCCGGAATTTCGGGAGGCGTCTTCGGAGCTGCCGGCGGAAAAGGCGGACGTGAAGAGGGGCAAAGGCCAACAAGCCGGAGAAAGCGCTTTCGGACGGTCAGAAACGCGGCATTCTCTGGGTTCAGCAGGGAAGAATTTTCTGGAGCCGGTCCGGGTGAAAGCAGGACTCAGCGATGGCATGATGACCGAAGTTCAGGGTGACAGGCTGAAAGAAGGCATGGAAGTGGTTCTGGGGCAACAGGCCCAGGCAACCGGTCCTGCCGGAACCGCCAACCCCTTTATTCCTCAGTTCGGCAGAGGTCGCGGAGGCGGGCGATAGCAGCTTATGGATCTGATCGAACTGAAGGATATCTATAAGACTTACCATATCGGCGATATGGATGTTCCGGTGCTAAAAGGCGTATCGCTGCAGATTGCCGCAGGCGAGCTTGTGGCGCTGATGGGGTCATCCGGCTCCGGCAAAAGCACCCTGATGAATATCCTGGGGTGCCTGGACCGGCCCACATCCGGAGAATACTGGCTGAACCAGAAAGAGGTCGGCCGCCTTTCCGCGGACGATCGCGCCCTGCTTGCGCAACAGCACCATGGGCTTTGTATTTCAGAGCTTCAATCTGCTTCCCCGGGCCACGTGCGCTGGAAAACGTCAGCATGCCGGTGTCTTACGCAGCCGGTCATATCTCCGATAAAGAAGCCCGGAAGCGGGCCGTGGAAATGCTCGGCCGTGTCGGACTTCAGGACAGGATGGACCACGAGCCTTCGCAGCTTTCCGGCGGACAGCAGCAGCGGGTGGCGATTGCACGGGCCCTGATCAACCAGCCTCCGGTTCTGTTTGCCGACGAACCCACCGGAAATCTGGACTCACATACCAGCAACGAGGTGCTTGAGATGTTCCGGAAATTGAATCAGGAAGACGGAATCACGATCATCATCGTTACCCACGATCCGGCTGTCGCCAAACATGCCGACCGGATCATCCGCATCAGCGACGGCGTGATCATGGATGGACGCCTCAAGTGGAAGCCGGAGGCAGCGCGAGCAGATGAAAATTCATCGGACCGTGCGCACGGCACTTGCTGGCCCTTAAGCGCAACCCCATGCGGGCCATGCTGACAACGCTTGGGATTGTCATCGGCGTGGCTGCCGTGATTGCCATGATGGAAATCGGAAACGGCTCGTCCTCGGCGATACAAAAATCCATTGCCAGCATGGGCGCCAATACCGTTCTGGTAATGCCCGGCACTGCGGCCAGCGGCGGGATCAGTTTCGGCTCGGGCAGCACCATGACCCTGACGCCCCAGGACTATGAGGCCATCCTCCGGGAATGTCCGTCTGTTTCCAGCGCAGCGCCGGTGGTCCGTGCGCGGACCCAGGTGGTTTACGGCAGCCGGAACTGGGTTCCCAGCGTCCATTTACGGCACAACACCGTCTTTTCTCGAAGTGCGTCAATGGAGCGAGCTGGCAGAGGGTGAGGTCTTCTCCGACCGCGATGTCCTCAATGCCAACAAGGTTTGCGTGCTGGGTCAAACGTTGGCCCGGGAGCTGTTTCAGGGCGAGTCCCCCATCGGAAAGGAAATCCGCATCAAGAATGTCTCGTTCCGGGTCATCGGCGTGCTTACGGCCAAAGGGGCCAACATGATGGGCTCGGATCAGGATGATATTCTTCTGGCGCCGTGGACCACCATCAAGTATCGGGTCACCGGGTCCGCGCTGACCACTGCCAACCAGAGCAGCAGCCTCCGATACTTCTTCTGCGGTGAACTCGCTCAGCAAGATTTATCCGGGCGGTCAGCATAGCCTTTATCCGGTGCGATCGGACATTCAGGCTGCGAACAACCCCATGCCGGTGCGCTTCACCAACATCGATCAGATTATGACCGCCGCGGTTTCCGCAGCGGAAATTCCCGCGGCGATTCAGCAGATTACCGCAACGCTTCGCGAACGCCACCGCATCCGCAGTGGCGAGCCGGATGATTTCACGATCCGAGACATGACCGAGATGACCAAAACCCTTTCCTCCACCACGCTTCTGATGACCAATCTGCTGCTGTGCGTCGCCCTGATTTCGCTTTTGGTCGGCGGCGTGGGGATCATGAACATCATGCTGGTATCGGTAACCGAGCGAACGCGTGAGATCGGGCTGCGTATGGCTGTTGGCGCAAGGGCCCGCGATATTCTCAGGCAGTTTCTGGTGGAATCCGTTGTTCTGTGTCTGGTCGGCGGAGGGATAGGCATTCTGCTGGGACACGGCGGATCGCAGCTCGTCCGGTTGTTTCTTCGCTGGCCTGTCGAGAATTCGCCGGGGGCGATTGCCGCAGCCGTTATCGTCTCTGCCGGTGTGGGCATCATTTTTGGATATTATCCGGCGTGGAGAGCATCGCGGCTGGACCCGATCGAAGCCCTGCGTTACGAGTAAGGGGAAAATCGCCGGCATGTCCGGCAAGAGCCCCGGTAAAAGGAGTATTCATATGTCGTGCAAGTATCCATCCGCCGCATTCAAACCGGTTATAGTCCATGGACTGCTGCTGCTTTGTCTGGTGATATTAGCCGGATGTGCGGTCGGCCCCAACTATCAGCCGGTGCAGACATCTGTTCCGGAATCCTGGGCCGGTCCTGTTCCGGGTGCCGGACCGTCAGTACCGGACGAAATCCGCTGGTGGACCGCGTTTGATGATCCGGTCCTGTCCGCTTTGGTGGAAAGAGCCATTGCGTTCAAATCTGGATCTGAAGCTGGCGTCATCCCGGATTCGGCAGGCCAGGGCGGCCAGGAACATTGCGCTGTCCGGTTTCGGGCCCAGCGTCAACGCCGGAGGTTCTTTTCAGCGCAGTCAGTCCTCGCCGGGAGCCCTCGAGCAGTAATACCGGCGGAGCCGACGGGGTGATCTCCAACCAGTTTCAGGCCGGCTTCGATGCAGCCTGGGAACTGGATATTTTCGGCGGTATCCGGCGAGGCGCGGAGGCTGCCGACGCCGACCTGCTGGCGGCTGTGGAAGGAAGCCGGGGCATATTCGTGACGCTTGCGGCCGAGGTCGCAGTAAACACCATCGACCTTCGCGCTTTCCAGCAGCGTATCCTGATAGCCCGCAGGAATCTGACGGCCCAGCAGCATAGCGCTGAATTGACGCGAAAGCGATTTCTGGGCGGCTTGGTCGGCGGGCTGGATGCGGCCAACGCCGATGCCCAGGCAGCGACCACTGCCGCGCAGATTCCGGGACTGGAGGCATCCGCCGAGCAGGCGATCTACAGGCTCAGCCTTCTTATCGGCCGTGAACCCGGAGCCCTGATACCGGAGCTGTCCGAAGCCTGCGGCCATTCCGGCTGCTTTGCCGTCGGTTCCCGTGGGGGTTCCATCGCAGCTTCTGCGGAGGCGGCCGGATATTCGAAAGGCCGAAGCCGAAATCCATGCCGCCACGGCCCGCATCGGCGTGGCCACCGCGGATCTTTTCCCAAAGGTCACGCTCTCGGGTTCAGCGGGCTTTCGCAACAGAGAATTCAGTTCATGGATGGACTGGGCGAACCGCTTCTGGTCGTTCGGGCCTTCGGTCAGCTGGCAGGTCTTCAACACGGGTCGGACCCTTTCCAACATTGAGCTGAAGGCGGCTTTTCAGGAACAGACCTTGATTTCGTATCGGCAGACCGTTCTGTCTGCATTGCAGGAAGTCGATAATGCGCTGATTGCTTCCGCAAAAGAACGGGAGCGCCGGAATGCGCTGGAAGATGCGGTGGCCGCCAGCCGAAAAGCAGTGCAGCTTGCGATCCAGCTGTATACGATGGGACAGACGGACTTTTTGAACGTGCTTCAGGCCCAGCGCTCCCTGTATGCCTCGGAAGATTCCCTGGTTCAAAGCACACGCACCGTATCAACAAATATCGTCGCCCTCTACAAGGCACTTGGCGGCGGATGGGAAGTGCTTCCCCTGTCGCCGGATGAAACGCCGGTGAAACGCCGGATCGGTTGTAACGGATGAATAAAGACGCTCTAATCCCCCAGCCTGACGATCACCCTGCCGTGCTGTCCACCGGAGAGCATCCGCTCGATGGCAGTGTTCCAGGCCTTCAAGGGGGATTTCCGTATGGAGAAGATCAAGATGGCTGATTTTCCATTCTCCGGCAATTTTTTGCCAGATTTTTTCCCTGACGGGCATGGGGGTGCTGGCCGAATCAATGCCATACAGGGTGATTCCTCTTAGGATAAAGGGATACACCGTGGTAGACAGCGTGGGTGAAGCCACGTTTCCGCAGCAGGTGATTGCCGCCCGCTGAAACGTCGACTTGAGCGTGGATGCCAGAATATCGCCGCCGACGGTATCCACGGCTCCGGCCCACCTGGCCTTCATCAGCGGCCGTTCGGGGTTGTCCTGGAGCTCTGCTCTTGATATTATCGCTTTGGCGCCGAGGTTTTGCAGAAAATCTTTCCGGTCGGTTTTTCCTGTGGCTGCAGTTACCGAATAGCCGATTTTAGATAGAATGGAAACAGCCATGCTTCCGACGCCGCCGGTTGCGCCGGTAACCAGGATGTCTCCGGAATCGGGGGTCAGACCGTGTTCAACGATTTTTTGAACCGAAAGAGATGCCGTAAAACCGGCGGTGCCATAGATCATGCTTTCTTTAAGGGAAAGATTTTCCGGCAGCTTTACCACCCAGTCCGCGGGAACCCGGACATACCGGCCGAATCCGCCGGAAGTATTCATGCCCAGATCATATCCGGTTACCAGAACCGGATCACCGGGCAGGAATGCGGAATGGGAGCTTTCCGCCACGATGCCCGCGGCATCAATGCCGGGGGTGTGGGGATAGTTCCGGGTAACGCCCCTGTTGCCGGTTGCGGAAAGGGCATCCTTGTAATTCAGGGAAGAGTACATGACCTGAATCAGGACATCGCCCGGCGGAAGATCCCGGATGGATTTTTCGGCAATCCGCCGTTTACTGTGGGCTTCGGAAGTTGAGTCAACAATCAGGGCTTTAAAAGTTTCAGGAATCATGGTCGCCTCGCTTTATGATGATGCCGGTTACCGGGGATACATGCCGTTATGGTAAATGTAATCGAAATAATACCGGTAGTATTCATCAGATTCGGGACTGACGGGTTTTGCGGTCGGCGGGTTTTCCTTGATGACCATATCCCGAACGCTTTTCAGCCATTTTTCCATGGCATACCCATAGATAACGGTTCGCAGTATTTTCGGATCGATGAGCTGAAGCTCCTTGTTGCGTTGAATGAAGTCATCAAGGCCTTCAATCACGGACCGGATATTACGGACATAGAGGGTGTCATCCAGGCTTTCATCCAGATATGCCTGATGAAACCGGTTGATCAGGCACTTAAGGCTCCCTTCAATGGCGTCAATGCAGTTCATGGTGACCTTATCTTCCTTTCCGTCTTGATATAATCATGGTTTATGATACCCTGAAAAATTTAAAAGTCAAAAACTTCCTGCAATCCACTCAGTGTTTGCCGGAAAATTATGTTCCATTTACAGGATGACCAGATGCATAGAATCAATCACACTTGCGGCCCCACGAACACTCGATCTGAAAACAGTAATCTGAAAATGATTTTTGCCCTGACCCTGGTTCATTTCACCGGCGATTTTTACAGCTCCTTTATCAACCCCCTGATGCCGGTGTTTGTGGAACATTTCTCGCTGACCCTGACCCAGGTGGGAGTCATCACCGGGCTCAGCCGGTTTCTGGCATTTGTTGTCCAGCCGCCCGTCGGATATCTCGCGGATCATTACAGGACCCGGATTTTTATTCTGGGAGGCCCTTTTCTGGTCATCATCCTGATTTCCCTGGTGGGTGTCGCGCCCACGTTCTGGGCGCTTGTCATGCTGGTTTCCCTGGGCTCCATCGGCTCTTCCATGTTTCATCCGACGGTTGCCGGCATGATTTCGACCTATTCCGGCCGGAATATCGGTTTTTCCATCTCGGTGTTCAACATGGGAGGCACCCTGGCATTCGGCGTCGGCCCCTTGTTTATCACCTGGTTTGTGGCGACGTACGGACTGAAATCAATGCCCATGACCATGATTCTGGGACTCATGGTCATGGTTTATCTGTATTTCACGGTTCCGGTTCCCGAATGTGAAGGATTAAAGGATTTCGGGCTGATCGGATCCATTCGGGAAGTATTCGGAACGGTCTGGAAACCCATCGTTCTGATCTGGCTCATCATGGCATCCCGGGCATTTGTCAGTCAGTCGCTTCTAACCTATCTGCCGGTGCATTACGCCAGACAGGGGCATTCCCTGGTTTCCATCGGTGCGGTGGTATCCCTTTTTACCATTGCCGGAGCATTCAGCGGTCTGGTCGCAGGCTACCTGTCGGATCGCATCGGATTCAAGCCGGTGTTTTACGGGTCGCATCTGCTGACCACGCCGGCCATATATGTGATGCTGAATGTGCCGGGAAACTGGCTTTACCTGAACACCTTCATTACCGGGATCTTTGCATTGGCCACGCTCCCTCTTGGCGTTGCCATGGCCCAGAAACTGGCGCCAAAGGGAAAATCCATGGCATCCAGCCTGATGATGGGATTTGCCCTGGGAGCCGGCGGCGTCATGACGCCGATAACCGGAAAACTGGCCGATATGTTCTCGATCGAACCGGTCCTGAATGTCATTGCCATTGCTTCCGGTGCTGACGATAGCGCTGATCTATCGGCTGCCAAAGGAAACTTCTGCTTGAAATCTTGACGGAACCCCTTGAACTGTGTCATAGAATCAGCATGAAATCTCCCGATAAACATCCCGGCGCCGGACAAAACATTGCCATGGTCATTGCGGTCATGGCGATTGTGTTTACGTTTTTTCTGATCATTGTGGGCGACAAAGGCATTTCCGACCTGCAGTTGATGAAAAATGAACGCCAGGCCCTGGTGAGTACCCATGCCGAACTCAAACGGAAAAATCTTCAGCTCTATCATGAAATTGAACGGTTAAAGAATGACCCCGCCTATATCGAGGCCATTGCCAGACAGGAACTGGGCCTGGTCGGCAAAAAAGAAATCGTGATCAATATGAGCAATATCACTACCACTGAAAAAAAATAACCGGAATTTTACCACTGATCTGAAGGCGTTACCCCCCCCTCCTCCTCCTCCCCAAACAAGGCAGTTGAAAGATGTATTCTTTTCGAATAGCCAAATAGATGCCCCCGATGATAACTATAAAGCATGATCGATCTTTAACTATAACTATTATGAATTTGTATTATTCAAACAACTTTACTATAAAGCTGAAATTAATGCTCATGAATCATCCGTGCATTTACCCCCAGACATGAAAATGATACTCACACCCACGCAACAGAACTTCATTAAACCATAGGAGGACAGGATGAAATCTTTTGGAGTGTCTTGTTTTACAATCCTTGTAATGCTTTTGGTGGTTTGTTCGGGAAATGCAACAGCCGCTTCTCTGGACAGCTTTGCGGGCCTGGAAGGAACGATTGCAATAGCAGGCGGTACAGCGCATATCCCGGTGATGAACGATGCAGCCAAGGCCATCATGACGGCCCATCCCAAAATCCGCATTACAATTGAAGGAGGCGGCTCTGGAATCGGAGTTCAGAAAGTCGGCGAAGGACTGGCGGATATCGGCAACACCGGACGCCCGCTTTCAGAGGCGGAAATCGCCAAATACGGCCTCAAGTCCTTTCCCTTTGCCCTGGACGGGGTGGCTGTCGTGATCCATCCGGAAAATCCGATTTCAGTGCTGTCTTCCCAGCAGGTGAGGGACATCTTTGCCGGATCTGTCATTAACTGGAAGGACGTGGGGGGAAAAGACGCCGCCATTCATCTTTTCACCCGGGATGAGGCCAGTGGCACCCGCGAAGTCTTCTGGGAAAAACTGCTCAATAAAGGGACGATCGCAAGCGCCGCCAATGTCGTTGCTTCCAACGGCGCCATGAAGGTGGCTGTCTCGCAGGATAAGGACGCCATCGGCTACGCGGGCATCGGGCACGTGGATAACAGCGTGAAAGCGGTTGTTTTAAACGGCGTGGCAGCTTCTCAGGAAAACGCCGTGAACGGAAGCTACCCGGTAGTTCGCAAGCTTTATATGAACACCAAAGGAGAGCCCTCCAAACTGGTGAAAGCATTCATTGATTACATTCTGAGTCCTGACGGGACGGCGCTTTGCCAAAAACACGGTTACCTGCCCCTGAAGTAGAAAAGCCATGCATATCAAATGACAAGGACCCGAACGCCGATTTATCCGAAAAATAACCCATCTGAAAAATGGATTGAATGGAGCCTTTTGGTGGCTACCGCGGTTTCCGCCGGGGCCATCTTGGCCATTTTCCTGCTGCTTTTTTACTTTTGCCTGCCACTGTTCACGTGGGCCCGCCTGTCCCAGGTTCTATCCTGGCACTGGCAGCCTGTTGCAGGCAAATTCGGCATTCTGCCCATGTGCGCCGGCTCGCTTGCCCTTTCGATTCTGGCGCTTGTCTTGGCCTTTCCTCCGGCCATCGGCATTTGCAGCCTGGTTCATGTCCTTTCACGAGGTTTATTCTCGCGTTTTCTGCTGGCACTGATCCATTTCATGACGAGCATTCCGACGGTCATCATCGGTTTCGTATCGGTTTTCGTGCTCGTTCCGTGTCTTCGGGACTGGCTTGCAGCCGGATCGGGTTTTTCTCTCATAACCGCAGCCCTGACGCTGAGTGTCCTCATCCTTCCCACCATTGTGCTTGTCTTTCATGCCCGACTGGAGCAGCTCGATCCGCTCCTTCGGCTGACAGCGGAAGCCATGGGGTTTACGCCCATCCAGCAAATGCGATACGTGTTGCTGCCCGCTGCCTCCAGAGGCCTGACTGCTGCCGCCGTTCTCGGCTTCGGAAGGGCCATCGGTGATACGCTCATTTCCCTGATGCTGGCCGGAAACGCGGCGCAATTTACCGGTTCTATTTTTGCTTCCATCCGCACGCTCACCGCACACATCGCCCTGGTTCTGGCAACAGACAGCCAGAGCATGGCTTACCAGTCCGTTTTTGCCTCCGGGTTGCTTCTTTTTCTGATCATGGGGGCATTTAATTTTATCATCCAAAAATCAGCCCAAAAGACCGGAGATCGACAACGTGAGAAAATTATCTGACAGCTTTTATACAGGATTTGCCTGGCTGTCCGGTATGGGTGCGGTACTGGTCGTGATATTCCTGCTTGGATTTTTGCTTCTGCAGGGGACAAAAAGCATTACGCCTGCGCTTTTTTTCGGGGAAACGCCATGGTTTGAGGCCATCACTGGTCAAACACCTATATTCGACGGGATCTGGCCGGCCCTCGTTGGAACAATTTTTCTGGTTCTCCTGTCAGCAGTCATTGCCATTCCCGTGGGAATCGCCGGCGGAATCTACCTGACGGAGTACGCCTCCCGGCGCCGGCGGGCTTTTCTGGGATGGATGGTGGATTTTTTATCCGGCACGCCATCCATTGTAATGGGACTTTTCGGATTTGCCATGATCCTTCTGCTCCGAAGGACTTTGACCCCCAAAGCCCAAACCAGCCTGTTTCTGGCTGCCTTCTGCATCGCCATGCTCATTTTGCCTTACCTGATCCGCACAACCCAGGCAGCCATTGAAGGCATCCCCGAACATATGCGTTTGCTCGGCCCCGGTATCGGGTTCAGCAAATGGCAAAATATCCGGCATGTGCTGCTTCCGGTTGCCAGTCGCGGCATATTCAGCGGCATTATTCTTGCCATCGGGCGCGCATCGGAAGATACGGCCGTTATTTTGCTCACGGGCGTGGTGGCACATGCGGGAATTCCCCGCAACCTCTGGGATAAATTCGAGGCCCTGCCTTTTCGCATCTATTATCTGGCCGCGGAATACCGGAATGCAAGCGAGCTGGAACAGGGATTTGGAACGGCCCTTGTTCTGTTATTCATTACCGGGCTGCTTTTTCTTGCGGCATTTTTCCTGCAGCGACGTGCCGAAAAGCGATGGCAGATCCGATGACATCCGGAAATGAGCCAACGGTCCGCATCGAAAATTTATGGGTACGGTTTTTGGAAAAGATCGTGCTCAAAGATATCACCCTTTCCCTCTGGCCCGGCCAACTGACCGTATTGGTGGGCCCTTCGGGATCGGGAAAAACGACGCTGCTCAGGTCCATCAACCGTTTGAACGCAGTCCCCGACTGCCGGACCGAAGGAACCGTGCATATCCGGCTTCATGACCGGACCATAGATGTCTATCCGGATTCTATTCCGCTTTCGGATCTAAGAAGGCGGGTGGGGATGGTCTTCCAGACGCCCGCAGTTCTACCTTTCTCCATCGGGAAAAACCTTGCCATGCCGCTTCGGGTGACCCTGGGTCTGGCTGGCGCCGCTTTGTCCGAGCGGGTGGAGTGGGCGCTTCGTGAAGTATCACTGTGGGATGAGGTGAAAGACAGGCTCGGGGAACCGGCGCCAACACTCTCCGGCGGGCAGCAGCAACGCCTCTGTCTGGCACGGGTGCTGGCTCTGGAGCCGCAGGTGCTGCTGCTGGACGAGCCGACAGCGTCGCTTGATTTCAGGGCAGCAGCCGGCATCGAAGCACTTCTGTCAAGGCTCAAGCAGCACTACACCATTCTGGCCGTTTCTCACAGTCTGAGCCAGACAAGGCGGATAGCGGACAGGGTCTGTGTTCTAAAGGAAGGACGAACTGGTTCAGGAAATGGCCGGAGCAACATCTAAAAGACGCCGAAACCTTTCAGCAGCTCATGGAAGCCGCTTTTTAAATCGCAAATGAGGATATGAAATCATGCTTGAAATCAAAATCCCGGGTCATGGAATTCTGAACCTCTCACATCTGATCCTGGATTACAATGGAACCATTGCCTGCGACGGACACCTCCTGCAAGGCGTGAAGGAACGCGGTGCCGCGGATGCGATTCTGGCAGCGGATATCGTTGTTGGCATCATTCTGGACGCGCTGGATCTGCTGCGCCATCCATTACGCCTGACCGCAACCCTGTGTTCCTGAAGGGCAATCAAATGGCATTTGTCTTATATTTTTGAAACCACAAAGTGATAATACCCTTGTATTATTAAAGCGAAATGACCTTGTCGGCCAATTGCATGGCGGTAACGATATCCAGCATATTGGTGGTTTCGCCGACCTGTTTTCTTTCCAGCAGGTTGAAATGGTTCAGACAGGTGCCGCAAACCAGAATCTTGAGACCCCCATTTTCATAAGACTTGAGATCGTCAAGCACTTCCGAACCGTCGATCGTCAGTTTGACGCCATTGTTGACGAACACCAGCCGCCATAGTTCCGGACCCATTTCCTTCAGCGTGCGCAGGAAATTGATCATCAATTTCAGACCCAGTTCATCATCCCCGAAACCCATCCGGTCCGTGGCGCACATCACCATGATCTTACTGGATCCGGCTTCCGGCGCGGCAGGCTCCAGGGAATGATCCACGGGCTCTGCGCCCAGCGTTCCGATGACCCGATAGTCGGCTCCGTATTGTTCGATCCGGACATCAAAACCCTGAGACTCCAGAAACCGCTGAACATTCTGCTGGGAGGCCGCATTATCAACCATCACGGATATGCCGACAGGCTTTTCTTCCTGGAGCGCGGCCTTGGTATGAAGTACCGGAGCAGGGCAAGCCAGTCCGCGTGCATCAATTTCTTTCATGAAAATAACTCCTTTTTATCCGGAAAACGGACAGGATAATTCACTGACATGGTAAATATGTTTCTGACAGCAATACGGACAGCTATCGTTCAGGGCTATTTTTGCATCCAGGGCCTTGTTTCCGGCCGCATCGGTGACGACACCCTTGTTCTCAACAATTTCGTAGTCCGAACTTTCAAACCCTTTATTTTGTTCCGGACAGACAAAAATCAATTTCATATCCTTACATCCTTTTCAGACATAGCAAAATCCGCACCGGAACAAAGCCCCACCAGGGTGGCGTTGGCGGCCAGAGCAATTTCCTCGGGAACAAAGACACAATAAGACCCGATGATTTTGCGGCCGGTCTTTTTTTTATCCAGAAGTTCTTTTATCCGCAACCCATGGACTTCGCTCATCACAAAATCAAAATAGCCCATTCCCTCCGGACGATTTTTTTGTGACAGAAAAATGTCCTGATAGGCGCCACCTAAAACGCCCAAAAGAGCGTCGTGGTTAGCCAGGTCAAGCCCCAAATCCTCCCACATTCCTCGATAATCCTCACTCATGATGGTCTCCTCAACTCACGCGTTAAGTAATGATAAAATGCACGATGATTACGATTTTTGTCAGATCACGCCGTGATATATTTTGATTAAATTGGTGCTGATTATTTTAAGGATATATTAACAAAAACTATTAAGCAAATTCATATATATTATAATCGGAGTCGCTATATTCTGATATTCTATAGTGTTCAAGAAAATAACCTGTGATTTTATCATATGGGAAACTGATCACTGCGATGATACGAGGTCTGTTTTACCCCAATACATTATCCATAAAACGATATCGTTTCCCATAAGCGTCACACATACCGTTTATAACAGTGAATTCACCGCTGCCTGCGTGTCATTTCTTGTATATGAAGCGGCATATTTTTCCGATATCATCGACGTGCCGATATACAATCCATTGTCCAAAACCAGAATTGAGCTATAACCAAAAACGATCAACGGCGATTAACTATAGTTTTTATGAATTTGACATATTCTTTATCTTCCATTAAAGCACAACGGCAATAGCAACCGGCACGTGCAAATATCCACATCGGCCGAATCGTTTCGGGTATTGGTGCGTTTTTAGACCTTACATACAAAGGCGGAGACACATGAAACAAAACTGGTTTTCTTCTAAAGCGGGGATCATCACCGTTGGCGGCGTCATTGGGGGGCTGGCGATTTTGCTTCAATATCTGGGCAATCCGGCCAACATGGGCATTTGCGTGGCCTGTTTCGAGCGGGATATCGCCGGCGGCATCGGACTTCACCGGGCCGCCGTGGTGCAGTACCTGCGTCCGGAGATCATGGGCTTTGTACTGGGTGCTTTTCTGACCGCGCTGCTGTTCAAAGAATTCAAGCCGCGCGGCGGATCATCTCCCCTGGTCCGTTATGTTCTGGGTGTTGTTGCCATGATCGGTGCGCTGGTTTTTCTGGGATGCCCCTGGCGCGTCATGCTGCGGCTTGCAGGCGGTGATGGGAATGCCATTTTTGGTTTTCTGGGCCTTTTCGGCGGCGTATGGGCCGGTACACTGTTTTTCAAAAACGGCTATAACCTGGGCCGGACAACCGGCCAGAACACCGCAGCCGGGCTCCTGCTGCCACTGATCATGCTGGGTCTGCTGCTCCTTCGACTGATTTTTGCGCCAATGGAAGGCCAGGCCCAATCCGGTATTCTGTGGTACAGCCTGAAAGGGCCGGGAGCCGCCCATGCGACGGTTTTAATTTCGCTTCTGATCGGCCTTCTGGTCGGATTTCTGGCGCAACGGAGCCGGTTCTGCACCATGGGCGCATTGCGTGATCTGATTCTTTTCAAACAGATCCACCTGTTTTCCGGGCTGGTAGCCCTGGTTGTGGCTGCGCTGGTCGGCAATATCTTTCTGGGACAGTTCAAACCTGGATTTACGGGCCAACCAGTTGCGCACACACAGGAGTTTTGGAATTTCGCAGGCATGGTTGTGGCAGGGCTATCCTTTGCACTGGCCGGCGGATGCCCCGGACGTCAGTTGTTTCTGGCCGGTGAAGGTGACAGCGATGCCGGAATTTTTGCCCTGGGCATGATCACCGGCGCCGCCATCTCTCATAATTTCGGCCTGGCCAGCTCGCCGGCCGGCATCGGTCCGCATGGCATTGCAGCGGTCATCATCGGGCTGCTGCTCTGTCTGGGTATTGGGTTTGGACATTTGAAACGCATTTAAGGAGGAATCGTCATGCCGCATGAAGTGGACGCCAGAGGGCTTTCCTGTCCTCAACCGGTGCTGTTGACTCTTCAAACCATTCAAGCATCTGACGGAAAAGAGGATATCTGTGTTCTGGTTGACAATCAGGCCAGTTTTGAAAATGTCTCCCGTGCCGCGACCGCAAAGGGCTGGACGGTTGCCGCAGCAGATCAGAGCAACGATGAATATCGCATCACCCTTCATAAGGAATAATGTGTCGCTGCGATGGGTTGGTTTGGAAAAAGCAGACGGGAAGAACCCCCGCGATCGTCATCCAGGGAAATCTCCGGAAAAGGCATTCTGGTCTTTCATCATACCAGCGATGTGATTCAGGCGGAAACCTTGTTGAAGCAGGCAGGAATGGCGGTACGGGTCATGGGGCCGCCGCCGAATCTTCGGACCGGATGCGATCTGGTGATTGAATACCCCTTGATTCTGGAACTGGAAGTCCAGCGCATTCTGTCCGATTCCCGCATTCAGCCGATTCAATCCGTGCCTGTTCACGATACCCTGCTCTCGCCCGTGTCCCTGTTCCAGATCCGTGACTATGGCGACTATCTGATGGTCAGGGCCGCCAATATGAAGCTGACCGTTCACAAGTCAAGCCGTCGGATTGTCAATATATCCGGCGGCGGGTGTCCGGATGTGCCCTGGCTGGCCGATCAACTGATCGGAAAGACTTTGGACGATGCACCTGCTCCGCAGCGTCTGGGGAAAACCCTGTGCGGTTACGCCCTTCAACTGGCTTGGGAGGAAATGCACCGGCAATGCCCTGGTTGATTGTTGGCACCGTTCCACGAAAGGATTTTCCGCTGACCTGCGGCCGGGCTGCGCTGAATGACCGGGAACTTGTCGTTAACGGCTGTGTTTCGCCGGTGGTCCGTGGAACGCCGGCATTGATCGCCGCGGCATGTATCACCTGCAAGACGCTGAAACTGGAACCGCCCGATGTCCTCTTGTGCGGCGATATCGGCGATGGTGACGGCAGCAGACATATCTACCGGTATCTGGTGGAAGCGGGGCTGACGCAGAAACCCTACACGGGATATCTGTTTCATTATCTTCAGCCCGATGTGGACTGGCACAACCGCATCCTGATGGCAATTGACGACCTGCCTCTGCGGCCGCTGCTGATGGCTGACGCGGGATATATGTATGTGGCCAAAATGAGCGGTTATGCCGAATCCTATGACCTGTTCACACCGGATATCGGCGAGCTGGCGTTTCTGGCGGATGAAAAAGCGCCCCATCCCTTTTATACACGGGGTTTCCTGCTGCATGAGGACAAGGCCGCGCCGGATCTGATTCAACAGGCCGTTTCAAATGGAAATTCGGCCAGGCATCTTCTGGTCAAGGGGAAAAACGATTATGTGGTTGCCGATGGCGTCATCGTCGATATTGTTTCAAGCCCTAGCATCGAAACGATGGAACCGATTGGCGGCACCGGAGACAGCCTGGCCGGCGTTGCGGCGGCGCTGATCGCATCCGGCTTGACCATCCCCGAAGCCTGTTCCCAGGCGGCCCGAATCAACCGCACCATGGGACTTCTGGCCAACCCGACGCCGGCCTTCGCCATCTTCGATCTTCTTGCCAGTCTGCCGCAAGCCATCAAACGGGTGCGCACTTGTGATATGTAAGGCTTCCCCATCCTCCGAATGCGAGACAACAAGCAAATGGTTATCAGACGAGATATGTAAGATGAAAAATGTAGCTGCTAAATCATCGTAATATGTTCTGAAGTCTCTGTTACTTCCCCGATAATCGCGGCATGGGAGATGCCGTTATCCTTCAGGTTAGCCAGAAGCACATATGCCTGATCGCAGGGAATACTGATCAAGAGCCCACCTGAGGTCTGGGGATCAAAAGAAATATCCTGCAGGACACGGTCCGCTTGCGGACCAAAAGTCACCATGTTTTCCCTGAATTCCCGGTTTTTGTAAGCACCCGCCGGCACCAGGCCCATGGCGGCATATTCCCTGGCTTCCGGGAGAACGGGAAGCTTCGATGCATAAATTGTCATGCCGAATCCAGATCCGGCAACCATTTCGGCCAGATGCCCCAACAGGCCGAAACCGGTGATATCGGTGCAGGCGCTGACAGCAAAATCGCTCATGATTTCGGCTGCCCGACGATTCAGGGTCGCCATCAATCGGATCGTGGTTTCGATGACGGCGGAAGACGCCAGCCCGCCTTTAATCGCGGTGTTGACGATGCCGGTCCCCAGCGGTTTGGTCAGAATCAACCGGTCTCCGAGGCGAATCGATTTCTTGGTCAAAACACGGCCGGGATGGATGAATCCGGTAACCGACAGTCCGTATTTCAATTCACTGTCTTCGATGCTGTGTCCGCCGATCAGCACCACCCCGGCTTCGGTCATTTTGTCCAGACCGCCCTGAATGATCTGCCGAAGCACGGAAATATCCATTGTTTTCAAGGGGAAAGCCACCAGATTCATTGCAGTTTTGGGGACGCCGCCCATGGCGTAGATGTCGCTCAGGGCATTGGCTGCGGCAATCTGGCCGAATGCATACGGATCATCCACAATCGGCGTGAAAAAATCGACGGTTTGAATCAGGGCCAAGTCATCGGATACTTTATAGACACCGGCGTCATCCGCGCGGTCCAGCCCGACCAGCACATTGGCATTTGTTGGAAAAACCATCCCGCACAGTGCTTTCTCCAGGTCCCCCGGAGGCAGTTTGGAAGCTCAGCCGGCGCCTTTTACGGTTTCAGTCAGTCGTAGAGGATGTATGTCTTGAGTGGTTTTCATAGGAAGCGAATGTACACCAATTAGACAAAAATACAATCATAATGCGTTCTCAGGTTGTGATTTATGCGCTACAACCAGATTTTGATGTTCGAAACATTGCAACATACAAGGTGTAGATTTTATATGAAAATGCAAAATTCACAATTTAATTCAAGGCGTTAACTTAACCCCCATTTTCATCCTTCGTTGTGCCCGCCCCGGGCATGGGGGTTAGTATGAATTGTCCGAACTGTGAGTTTCAGCAGTCGGATAACAGCATATAATTCCTTAAACAAAATAATCATAAAGGCCACGAATGCCTTAGTACCGCATGAATGCGGGGAAATGGGTTATAGCGTCTCCTCCAATGGACATTCCGGTGGAAAAAATACTCGAACCGGTTGTCGCTCCAAAATCGGCCGAACTGCCTGAAAAATCTGATCCTCCGGTCAAACAGCCAAAGCGGGACCCTCCCCCCCAGAAAAAACCAGTCCCCATTACCAAACCGGTGCTGGCCGCAGCTGTTCCCAAAGTCCAGCCGGATTCCGATACGGCTTCAAACAAACCCACGGAAACGGCTGAAGAATCCCAGGCGGCATCCCCGACTAGGGGAAAGTGAATCTGCCGGATCATCGCCATCCGACGATTCATCAGCCCATTCCGGAGGAAGAAATGTTGGAGGTCATGGACATGCCGTCGAGTCGTCGGTCGGTGCCATGGGAGGCCCGCAATTCATTCAGAGATCCGTTCCCAAATATCCCCGGATGGCGCTGCTGGTCCGAGTAATCGACGGTGTCCGGAATTCTGGTTCCCGTCATTTCAATGTGCTGACGGAAAGACGGACGGATGGAAATCAGGCTGCAACAGACTGAACATTTGGTGAAGACAAATCCGTGACCATTCGGATCATGGTTCTGAAAATCATCCATACAAGCGTTGATGATTAAATCGAAAGCCAAACGTTTCTATTCATGATTCTGCATCAGTCGCCGGGCATACGGATGCACGGGATGATGCAGCAGTTGACGGGTGTCGCCGGCTTCGATGATTTTACCCTCTTTTAATATGGCCATTTTCGGGCAAAGGCGACTGACGGCTCTCAGGTCATGGGTAATGAACAGGCAGGTCAGGTTCATGTTCTGTTGAAGGCTCAACAGCAGACGCAGAATTCGTGCCTGCTGGGGAATGTCCAGGCCGGCCAGTGCCTCATCGCAGATAAGCACCCGGGGGTTTACGGAAAGAGCTCGTGCAATGGCCACCCGCTGGCACTGTCCGCCGCTCAGCTGGCCAGGGCGACTGGCGCAGATATCGCCGGATAGCCCGACGGCGTCCAGAAGCCGCATCATCCGATCCCTTTGAAAACCTCCGTTTCCCATGCCAAAGATTGCCATCGGCTCGGTGATCAACTCGGCGACCGTGTAATAGGGATTTAAATAGACAGCCGGATCCTGCCAGATCATCTGAATGCATTGTTTCAGCTCGCGGCGATGTTTTTTATCCCCCAGTTCTTTGCCCTGAAAAAGAATTCGCCCGGAATCCGGGGCTTCCATCCCGAGCAGCAGACGCGCCAGCGTGCTTTTCCCTGCGCCGCTTTCGCCCACAAGGCAAAGCGACTGCCCTTCTTCCAGATGAAAGGACACGTCCTGCAACGCGGTGGTTCCGCCAAAGCCGGATGACGCTTTGTAACGCTTTGAAACGGATTCGGCCTGAATCAGGGGGATCACGTGCCCTCCAGAAACCGCAGACTTTCGACCAGGTCTTGGGTATAGGGATGCCGGGGATGTTGAAGAAGCTCCTGAATGGATGCGGATTCAACGATCCGTCCCTGGCAGAGCACAACGGCCCGATGCGTCAGATAGGATGCGGTGCGCAAATCGTGCGTAATGATGATCATGGCGACCCGCCTCTCCCGGTTCAGGCGCTTCAAAAGCGCCAGTATCTCGGTATGGTGGATGGGGTCCAGCCCCACGGCGGGCTCATCCGCAATCAGGATGGCGGGCTCAAGCGCAAGGGCCAGAGCAATCAGAACCCGCTGCCGCATGCCGCCGCTCAACTGAAAAGGATAGGCCTTTGCCTTGTCCGCTGTCAGGCCCACGCTTTGCAGAATGGCGATGGATCGCCTCAGGGCCTCGGCTCGGCGATAGCCCCTGACATCCTCAAGTGCTTCTGCGATCTGATCCTGTACAGGTACTATACCATTGAGGGCCGCGGCCGGACTTTGAAAAAGCATCAGGATTTCCCGTCCCCGCAGGCCGCTCCAGGTCTCCGGGCGATCATGCGCCAACAATTTTCCCCGGAAGTGAATGTTTCCGGAGACAATGCGAAGGGGGCTTGGCAGGAGACCCGCCAGTGCACATGCAGTGAGCGTTTTGCCGGACCCGCTGGCGCCCACAATTCCCAGGGCCTCGCCGGCTTTCAGGGATAAATTGATGTCCTCGACCAGTCGGGTCTCGGCGCCCGGCCGGCCATGGCCGATACATAAATGACTGGTTTCCAGTAAATTCATATCAGAAAATGCCGGCCTCCTTCACCTGAAATGCGTCGCGCAAACCTTCTGCCAGGAGATTGAATCCCAGCACGGTCAGGGTCACAGCGGCTCCGGGACCCAGTAAAAGCCATGGCGCCCTGACCATGTAAAGCCTTGATTCCTGCAGCATGACGCCCCACTCGGGTGAAGGAGGCTGGACACCCATTCCCAGATAGCCCAAGGCGGATATGGCCATGATGCTCCAGCCTGTTTTAAAGGATGCCGCCGTCAACACCGGGGGCAGTATCTGGGGAAAAAGATAACCTCTAATCAGTCTCGGGCCACGGACCCCCAGGACCCGTCCGGCAAGAACAAATTCCCTGGTCATGGCATAAAGAACCTGATCGCGGATGAACCGCGTCCACCACGCGCAACCGGCAAGGGCGATACCGAGAATCAGACCTGTGTGGGAAGGACCCATGATGCCGGTTATGACCAGGGCCAGGAGCAGGCTCGGAAATGCCAGGGCCACATCGATGACCCCCCGCAGCGGCGTGTTCAGTAAGGGGCCTGCCAAACCAAAACCGATGCCGGCGGTCATGCCCAGAAACAGGGAAAGCGCAGTTGCGCAAAGAGATGCGCTCAGGGAAAGTCTGGCGCCGTAAAGGAGCCGTGAAAACACGCATCGACCAAGATGATCGGTCCCTATCAAAAAAGCTTTGTCCGGCGGCTTAAGCCGCTTTGCCAGATCCACCTGAAGCGGATCGTGGGGCGACAGCAGCGGCGCCGAAAGTCCGGCCAGAAACAACATCGCCAGTATCAGACAACCCGAAATCATCAAGCATTCCAGTGGAATTTAGCCGCCACAAGAGCGTCGGTCTTCATCGCGATTTCTTCACCCAGTCGGGGATTGAGCCGTTTCTGAACGACGTCTCCCGCCAGGTTGGCGCCGGCAACCGCAAGTGCTGCAACCAGAACAGCGCCCTGAAGCACTGGAATATCCCGGCTGAGAATGGCGTTGACGATGAGCCTGCCCAGTCCCGGCCAGGAGAAAACAGTCTCGACAACGGCGGATCCGGCCAGAAGATTTCCCAGGGAAATTCCCCACAATGTCGCAACGGGTCCCATGGCATTTCTCAGCACGTGCCGCAACAAGACGCTGCGGCGCTTCAGGCCCTTGGCAACGGCAAAACGGACATGATCCTGCCCGAGGACCTCAATCAGACTTGCCCGCAGTACCCGGCCCTGCATGGCGGTTGCGGCCAGACCCAGTGTGACGGCCGGCAGCAGCAGATGCTCCGGGCCGCCGCGTCCCATGACCGGAAGCCAGCCCAGCTTCATGGAAAATAAATAGACCAGCAGGAACCCCAACCAGTAACTCGGTACGGACATGGCAAGAATGGACAGCAGGCGCCCTGTCTGGTCGATCATGCGGTTTCTGCCGACACCGCAGAGAACCCCCGAGATCGTTGAAAACACCACGATAAATCCAAAAGAGGCCAGGGCCAGTTCTATGGTTGCCGGCAGTCGGCCGGCCAGTTCACTGAATACGGGCTCGCCGCTTTGCCAGGATCGCCCGAGGTCTCCTCTTACCGCACGGCCCAGCCAGTGAACATACCGCAGCGGCAACGGCCGGTCCAGACCCATTTCCAGACGCAATTCCGCAATCTGCTCCGGGGTCGGGGTTTCATGCCGCAAGCGCAGAATGATTTCCGCGGGATCTCCGGGCGCCAGTGCGGACAGTCCGAACGAAAGAAGCGAAATGCCCAAAAGCACATAAAGCAGATATGTCAGGCGGGCTGCTACCGATCGAATCCGCATCAAATGGGTCCTTCCTGTCGCCACCAGATGAGCGCTACCTCCATTTTTCCGAAGGACTGGAAGCGGTCATCCTGAATATATTCGGCTACCTCGATGCGGATGGCTTCATCGACGGCTTGATGGTCTCTTCCAAATATCGCAAAATAGTTCCGGTAGTAGCGGATGACGGTGTCCATGGGCAGATTCACGTCGATCGGCCAGGAAAGATGCAGCAGATTGGGAGATCGTCCGGAAGTCAGCAGGTAATTGAAGGCGCAGGACAGGTGACTGCCGGTCCACGGCAGGGAAACATCCATCAGGCGACGCCACAACCGGCCCCGGATGGGAAAAGCGTCCTTTCCGCAGCCGGTGACAAGAGCGCAGTGGCCTTTTGACAGGCTTTCCATCTGCTGGATTCCGGATGGTGTCATTGCCTGGGGGAAGAAGGCTGCAATCACCAGATCATAAAGAGACGCTGACGCATACCGGGACCAGTCCGCCTGCGCCGGCGTGATCTCCTGAACGCCGCGCCGCCGGCATTCGGTCATCAGGCAGTCCAGCATTTTCCGGCTGGAATCCAGGGCCGTCACACAAGCACCCTGCTCGGCCAGCGATATGGCCAGCGCTCCGGGGCCGCAGCCGACATCCAGGACCGATTCACCCGGACGGACCAGTTCATTTTCCAGAAGTTTCTGTGCAATCTTCTCGGCCAGAACCCATCCATCGCCCATCATTTCCAGCCAGATGGCGCTGACATTATCGTAAAACGCCATCCACCGGGAAGGATCAATTTTCTGGGTCGTTTGAAGAATCGAGGATTCCCATGCCTCCTGCCAGACCCCGACCCAGAAAGCTTCGGAAAAAACGTTAGCCGTCATTCTTTCTCCTTTGTCCGCACTCGGTCCAGGCAAATCCTGAAATTTGTGTCCATTTCAAAATGCGCCAGGTGATCCCGGTGTGCGTAAAGACAGACATCATGGTAAAGCGGCAAGACCGGCAGATCCAGGTTCATCCGATCGCAGATCCGGCGATAAAACCTTTGGCGATGGCTGAAGTCCCCCTCGATGCGGGCGGATTGGATCCATTGATCCATTTCTGGATTAAGATAGCCGAAATTGCCGGGGGCTCTTGAGGCGATATAGTAGGAAAAGAAAAAATCCGGATCTCCGGTCATCAGCGTGTTGGGCTGCATGGCCAGATCCCATGCGCCGGATTTAAGGGCCTGTTGCCATCCGCCCATTTCCTGGACCTTGATTCCGGTTTTGAACCCTTCGGCCTGCAATTTTCCCTGTATCACCTGGGCCATCTCCAGATACGGCCAGCGCTGAATGGTCCCGCTGTTCAGCAAAATGATCAACTCCCGGGTTGGCGGATCTGGTTTTTCCCCAGCTTTGAAGTTGAGACTTCCAAAAGCCCAGTCACGGGCCAGCGGCGAAAAATAATCCGTGGCCACCTTGCCGGAATTTCCTGCCAGAGACTGTACCAACTCGTTCCGATGGATTGCTCCGGCCATCCATAAGCGGGATTCCGGCAGTGAAAAAAAAGACCGGCCAGCATTGAAAAACAAATAGTGGGTGGTCGCCACTTCCTGCTGTTTCAGGATAACGCCCGGCAAAGCGGCAATCTCTGCGGCCTGCTCGGGAAGAATGCAGCCTACATCGGCAATGGCATCGATTTCACCGGCAGCAAGGGCCATGGTTCGGGCCTGGGCGTCAAGAATGGTTTTGAAGATCACTTTCTGAAACACGGGCCTGCCATGCCAATAATCGATGAATGGGGATAATTCCACGGTCTGCCCCCGCTGAATCCGGTCCAGTTGGTAAGGACCGGTTGCCACCAACCGGCTGATCCGGCCGTCTTCGTCAAAGGTGGCGGGTTTGAGAACCGGGCTGGAATAATATGCCAGATGGTTTGCAAAAGCCGGTGAAGGCGCTTTCAGTTGGATGGCCACTTCGTATTCTCCCCGGACTACGATCGAGATGACATTGCGGAATACTCCCGAGGGGTCGCACCGGGAATGGCGCCGCATCCGCTCCAGATTTGCCGCAACATCAAATGCCGTCATGGTTGTACCATCATGAAAGCGGACATTCCGGCGCAGCTGAAATATCCAGGTGCGATCCCTGTCGGCGCTTTGCCAGGACTCCGCCAGCCAGGGGCTGGCCCGCAGGTTTTCGTCCAGATAGGTCAGGGCTTCCCAGGTATTTGTGGAGCCGTGAAGATAGGTGCGGCTGTCCGGACCTTCATAAAAATCTCGACCCACGCCGATGACCAGACGGTTCCGCTGCTGTGCGCCCTGATCCGCTTTCCGGGGCGCTTCCCGCAACGCATACTGACCCAGAGACAGAATCAGGACTGCGGGGATGAGTATTTTGCGGATCAGAATGTTTGCTTTCATGCCATGTTTAAAACAGATATTTCAGGTTGATATCGGCCTGGACACAGAGCCCTGGATCCACATATACAATCTCGCTGGCGTATTCCTGATTAAAGAGATTGGTTCCGGAAAGTCCGGTTGTCAGTATCCATTTATCGGACAGCCTCCAGTCCCGCCAGATCTTGGCATCCACTGTCTGGTAGGCTTCCATGTGAAAATACGGCAGCTCGGTGTTCTCATCATCATAGTACCGGGAATCCGAGATGCGCAGGGTCGCCTGGGCGTTGACCAAATCCGGGTTCAGGTAGCGGAGCCCCAAACTGCCCCAGTAATCCGGAGCGTTACGCAGTTGATGATCGGTATTGGCGCCGGAGTCCTTCAGGCGGGAGTGGTTCAGGGTCAAGGCGGCGAACAGGCCGAGCGTATCGGTCAGTTTCTGCTGGAGCCCCAGCTCCAGCCCATAGATTTCGGCGGTTCCCAGATTTTGGGAGCGAATGATGGTTCCGCCGGATACCTCGGGGTTGACGTCATAGCGGTAGGAAACCATGTCCTTGATTTCGCCGTAGTAGGGCGTGATGGTGAAAAATGTTCCGGTTTTTGCGATTGTAAATTCGCCGCCTATATCCACCATCCAGGTTTTTTCGGGTTGAAGATTCGGATTGGCTTCACGCCAGGTCATTCCGGATTTGGTATTGGCGTAAAACCACAGCGGAGAACCTGGCCAATACGCGGTTCCGGCTGAAGATTTCAGCGCAAACACCTCATTGAAACGGTATTTTGCTCCGCCCCGGTAAGTAACTTGCTCTTTTTCGATGGTATCCGGCGTCTGCGGGGTGGAGACCTGATCGAAAATATCGTGGAACTTCCAGGAATCCCATCGAAGCCCGGCCAGCAAGGAAAGCCGGTTATCCATCAAAAATATCTGATCCTGCGCATAAAATGCCGTCTGATCCGTGGTAAAATCGGTTTTTGCCGTGCGGGCGCCGGACGAGAGGGAGTAGGTTTCCCGGATTTCCTTTTCCTGGCTCCAGAAAGCGCCCAGGGTGAGGGTGTTGTTGGCGGGCAGAAACAAATCAGTCTGAAGTTCCAGGGGAATGCGCTTGTTCTGCCACTCGGTTCGCGAGGTCGGCGTAGTGTTCAGAACGAGCTGATCATTGACCAGGGAAAGCCCCTTGATACTGGTTCCGGGTCTGTCGAGATTCTGGACGCCGACGGTCGCCGTGATTTTTGCAGCAGTTCCGACAGGGGCATGGAATTTGAATGATCCAATGCCCTGGTTGCCATCGTCATTTAAAACCAGGCCGGGCTGCCCGCCGTAAAGGTAGAGATTCTCATAATTATATGCGGCATTGAACCCCACCCCGTTAGCGTTCTGCCAGTCCAGTTTTCCCATGAGATAGCTGTAATCATAGCTGTTGGATTCATAGGAAGCATCCCAGAGATATTGGGTCTTGCCGCGGCGATACAGATCGATCATGCCGTCAACGGGTTTCATCTTGTAGCCGCTCGAATAATCGCCGTTGTAGGAGAAATAATAGCGCCAGTCTCCGGTCTTGTCTCCGATGCTGGTATGCGGCCGCCAGGTGTTGTTGCTGCCATAACTTACGCCGTTGTTGAATCCGGTATTCTCCTGGCCGCTTTTCGTAATGACATTGACCACGCCGCCGGAAGCATTGGCGCCATAAAGTGCCGATGTCGGCCCCAGAACCACGTCCACGCGCTCGATGTCATTGTTGTTGATGGTCTGAGAAAGAAAAGGGGTAACCGGAATGCCGTCCACCAGAAAAACCGTGCGTCCGATGAAGTATCCCGTTCCCCGAAGATGCACCCATGGCGGACCCCAGGGATAGTACTGGGCAACGTGTACGCCGGGAACATCCCGGATGAGTTCTCCGAAATTGCTCATGTAATAATTGGGCTGGGCTTCGATGTCCTTGGCGTCAACCGTATAGGCTGTTACAGGCAAAAGCTCTGCAGGCGTTTCAGTTTTGGTGGCAGTAACGGTGATTTCATCCAGCCGGTAATTGTGATGGGTGTTTTCTTTGTTGTTTTCATCTTCGGCAATTCGTTTCTGTACGGATGGTTCTGCAGCGGGTGGGGTATCCGCGGATTCCGCGGACGACAGGCAGGTCATGATGATAAATAGGAATATCACCGTGACAATGGAAATTCGGAGGGTCATGGTTCATCTCCTTGGTTGTCGAATTCCCGCCGCTGTGATACTGTTCAGCCGGGAATTGGGTTTTTGGACTCTCAGTTCCCGGGACAGGCCTTTTTCCTTGGCCGGGGAAGGCCTGTCCCGCTATATAATCTATCTAAACATTTGGGCGATTTGCTTTTTTTAACGGTAAGTGCGACATGAGCCGTGATTTTCGATCTGCCACCTCCTTCCTGTATAAGAACTTTATCACCGGTTATCCTATGTATTCTCCCCAAAAAAAAGCCACGAAAGCACCACTTCCATATCGGAAGAGATTGCCTTCGTGGCATGATTTCTTTCACGGGGAACGTTTGGGTCAGGAAGAAGAGATCCTGAGCCCATTCCCAAGAATGATAAATGATTGCGTAACCAGTCCGCAAATTGTCTGCGGTCAAGCGGTTTCTACCGCTTTTAGTACAATCATACTTACTGAGATCCGTCGGAAAGGTCAAGACTATTTTTCCGGAAAAGAGGGCTCATCGTTCCTGTCTTCGCATACAGGACACGGCCGAATACCCGTAAATCGTTGAGGTGTGTCTGGATCATCTGAAGGCGATAAGTGCCTGCTGAAAATGCTTCTTGCTTGAGGATTTCAACCAGGCCTTTTTTCCGTCAACACATTGAAATGACGTGATCCGGAATTCCGGACCCCGTCGATGACTCGGACCAGCAGCCCCACGGAAACGACCTGATCGGCACGGATGTTGACCGGTGTATCCGGCGACCATTCCGGATGCTGCCGGATCACGGCTGGAATCGCTTCGATTTCAACGGCCTGATCCTGAATGTGGACAAGACCCTCGCGGGTAATGGTCACCGTTATCCGGCTGCTTGCCTGAATGTCCGCGGTTTCGGATTTGGGCAGGCGGACCAGAATGGCCTGATCCATCGCCATGTTAAAGGTCAGCATGAAAAACAGCAGCAGCAGAAACACGACATC
>CAVPHN010000043.1:0-16944 GCA_963704205.1 uncultured delta proteobacterium | reverse complement strand
GCAGCAGGCCGCCTGGAGCTGCCGCGCTTCGATACCCCTGCGCGCTTAGAAGAGGCGTTGCAGCACGCCGGGTTCATCGATATCCACGTCAGCATTGAAGAGGCGGAGTTCGTTTACGCGCAAGACGAAGACTGGTGGTTATCGCTCTGGTCGCATGGTATCCGGAGGCGGCTCGAACAGCTCGAAGCGCCGGTGCTAGCCCAAGTAAAGGCCGACATGCTCCAGAAGGTGCGGGTTTTGAAACAGGTCGATGGGATTCACACCCTATTTCGGGCCTTGTGTGCCGTGGGGACCAAGCCGGGGCTAAGACCGAGGTAAGCAATAAGCATAAAACGTTCATTCCCGGTTTTTTGATAATGTCGATATTTGGGGGGGCAGGACAATGAACATGAAAACGACTCGATATATATCAATGTTTGCGGCAGCCTTGATGCTTTTTGGTTGCCAGGCACATGGGTTATCCTATCAGGGGGCACAAATCACCCGGCAAACCGATATCATCCCCCTTCCCATGCAAAAAGCCGCGAAAGGCATCTGGAAAACAAACGAGCTGTCGGTGGATTATACGGGTCAATCCTCCGGTCAAATGCTGCAGATTGCCGGCGTTGTCAAGCTGGTCGGCGGGTTTGCAGTCGGCTTTAACGCCATTGACCGGCTCGCGGTGCAGGTTCTCTTTCTGGACGATCAGGGAACGGTTCTGGCAGATGCCGTGATGTATTCCATTCAGGGGACCACACCGTCGGATCTGACGCCGCTTCGCTTTGACAGGTCCTTTCCGATTCCGGCCGGCACCCGCGCCATTTCCTTTGCCTACGACGGCGAGCTCTCTGACGGCGGTGGAATCCCCAGGTTTCCCGCAAGAGCAGGCGGCGACAGGACCCAGGTGAAGATCGGGTATTTCCCGCCCTGATTTTCGAAGAAATCAGGGGGCTTTAACAGCGGCCTTTTTTCGCTTTCCACTCCCCCAAAATATGTTTGAAAACAGCAGCGGTATGATATGTTGCCATACCGGAGGTGTTGAAAATGGCTGCATCAAAAATTGCGATTACGATAGAGAACAACTTGCTGAAACAGATTGATATTCTCGTAAATCCAACTATTATCCAAATCGAAGCAAGGCTATCCAGATCGTTTTATGAATGAACAACAGCCAAATGATCCACTTCACGGCATTACCTTGGCGCAGATCGTGAGTGGCCTGGTCGAGCATTACGGCTGGAGCGAGTTGGGAAATCGCATCGATATCCGATGTTTCAACCGTGATCCGTCAGTGAAGTCCAGCCTGAATTTTCTGCGAAAAACCCCTTGGGCTAGGAAAAAGGTTGAGAATTTATACATCGCATCATGTATAAAAACAAAATTCAAGCATGCATCCAATCAACGGCATAAAAGGCGACGGCAAAAAGTCACCGGGCCTTATGCCGGACGTTTAAATGCCTTGATTTATTAAAGGAGGGTAATGTGTTCCCCGACATTGATGAGATAAGAAAGACAAGGAAGAAATACAATTGGCAGATGTACCAAAGTGGTATCAAGACCTTTCGCGAATTGGGGGAAGTTGAAACGAATGCCCTAAAGGACGGTGCGCTTGCTCAAAAACATAAAGAGCTAATAGCACTCGGGATAAGTATTAGTAACGGCTGCTACGGCTGAATTGAATATCACGTCAGCAGTGCTGTTGACTTGGGAGTAAGTCGAGAAGAGATTTTGGAAACAACGGCTATTGCATTGGCACTTAGCGGCAGTATGGCAGATTGGCCGGCGCGATTTGTTTTCAAAGTTCTTGAAGAATTGGATAATCAGAAAAAGAAAGATGATAATAAAAAACAACCTTATGCCACCACTTAACAAGGCCAATGCAGCCGAAGCAAAAAAAAGCGCGCGGCTGATTAGCGACGTTGAGTAGCGCAGGAAAAAGCACTGGGCAAGAAAACATCGGATTTTGCGACATGCCAGTTATATGGGTTTGGACAGGCGCTTACGGTTCTTACGGCCTTTTGGTTCCGGACCGTACCGCTTTACAAGGCATCCGGCCTATGCCGGAATGATCATCGCCTATGCCGGAATTTCGATTTATTTCTTTAACCGGGTGACCCTGTGTGTATTTCTTTTCATTCTGGTGCTGGCGATCCTTCTGCGAATTGTTATAGAAGAAAAAACGCTTTTCGGCATAAAGGGATACGCTGAATTTGCGAAAAAACGAAAGCGCTTGTTTCCGGCGATATGGTAGCAAATTCAAAATTGTTCTACCCCGCCACTAATCATCTGCTAACAATTTCCCCGTAGCATAAATTTGGGTCAGTAGATTAATTTATTCGGAACCACCGGCAGCCTTGTTGAGACGACGCTTCTTAGAAAAGCATGAGGAAAGAAACAGCCAGCAAACAGTGCCAATTCATAAATTGCGATCCGTGCCCCCATACCATTGAAAGAATAATCTGGAGAAGGCAATCATGTTGAAAACACCCAAAGCAATCAAACGGGATATTTTAGGTAAATTTAGATCTATTCTTGGAATTCGACCAGATAAAAAGTTGACTTGCCTGGTCTGAATCGATATGGTTGGTCCATTCCGTTTATTTGTAGTGAGGAGGTCGCCATGATTGTCAACGTATCCGAAGCAAAAACAAACCTGTCGAAATTGATTGATATGGCCTATCAAGGCGAAGAGGTGATTATTGCAAAGAACAACTTGCCGCTTGTCGTCCTGGTTCCCCACAAATCAAGGGGGAAGCGCAAGCTCGGTTTGCTGGCGGGACAGATTCGAATTCCAGATGACTTTCTGGATGAAGATGCGCAAATCAATGCCATGTTCTATGGAGACTGCCAGTCATGTCGGATGATCCCAAATTCCTGAAATATGATTGCAAGGTTGTTTGATCCTGGCCCAGCCACTCCATCAAGACATCGATAATACGTGTTGGGTGACACTGAAGAGTTGTGGCATCTGCATGGGCCGATCTGTTAAATCAAATCCGGCCGTTCCCTTCAACCAGCGGTCAAAGGTTCAGCAGATTTTTTTCCAGTACATGGACGATTCCACCGCTTTCAGCAGGCGGGTGACATCCGCGGGCCGATGTTTTTTCGAAACAGGGATTCGCCGCCGATGGAAACGGCATCCAGCGATGCACCGTGAAATGCACCCCACATGGAAATGGTTTTATAGCGCCCGGTTGCCACCCGTGCCAGTTTCATGGCCATGCCGACGGCCGTTGTCCCCCCGGGTGCGAAACCTTGTTCAGATTGCCGGGGGCAAGGGATGCCAGCTTTCGGGCCAGGGAAATGGCCGGGATATTGGTATATCGACGGGTGCAGAAGGAAAGCGTTTTCAGCTGTTCGTCTCCGGTATTTTCTTTCGATGGATGCACGACAAAGGTTCAATCCGAAACGGGCATCAGTGGCTGTTTGCCGCGGGACAGTCGTCTGTTTATATCGTGGATAATGGGCAAACACGCCCAGATACCATCCATAACATAATGGGCCCCTGCTTTCCGCATGGATGTTTCGATTTTGCTCAGTTGGCTTTTCAGGATTTCAGGATCGATCCGATCGATTTCATCCTGAGACAGACCCAGCGAATTGCCGGATTGGGTCAGTCCGATTGTCCACATTCCGGCGTTGAGACCTTCCTCGATGTCACTGATCGTATCGCCGATCTTCACCATGGCCTCCGTGGGATATTTCTGAAAAAATCGGATTCCCGAATGGAAATGGGCAGGTCAACGCAGTGACTGTCGCCGATGACGGCGGTCTGCGCTCATTCTCGACCCCCGCTGCTACATCTCCGGGGACAAAGGGCATGTATTCCGGGGAAAAACCCGCTGCGGCGGAGTCCATCCGAAATACGCGGCGCCAGTAGTCGGGATCATAAAGAAATGGATGAGAGGGTGTCGTCATGGGGATAAGTTCTATTAATGTTCCTTTGGGCCGGAAAATCCCGGAAGTTGCAAATACGGACGCCGGGTGGTATCAGATGAAACCGGACTAAAAAAACCGGTTTCAAGAACATGACCGTCGTATCCTGTGATCGATGCCGACTTTATGACAGCGCGATGTTAGAAGAATATTAGGGAAGTGCTAAAAGTTGGTTAGAAGAGAAAGATGCAGAACTTGACCCCTGTCATGATGCTGCTGTATATCTGGTCAGACTGGCACCCGGAAAATTCAGGAACAGCCAGGATCTGACCCGACCGAAGCGTTTTGATAGTGACTTGCCGTTAATGGAAATAAATCATGGACGCATTGCGAATTCTGGTCGTGGAAGATGAGGAAGATATTGCAGAGCTGGTCCGATATAATCTGACGGCGGAAGGCTATCGTGTCAGGTGTGCCGGATCAGGAGAAGACGCTATCCGGCTGATCCGTTCCGAACCGTTTGATCTGGTGGTTCTGGATATCATGCTTCCGGGAATGAGCGGAATCAAGGTTGCGCGAAACACTGCGATCGGATCCAAAATTTCTGAATATTCCCATCATCATGCTGACCGCCAAAAGCGAAGAGGCCGATATCGTCTCCGGACTATCGCTGGCCGATGACTATGTCACCAAGCCGTTCAGTCCCAAAATACTGTGTGCACGGATCAGCGCGGTGCTTCGGCGTAAAAGCGAGCCGTCTGATAATGACATCCTTTTGCGGGGGGATATCTCGATTGATCCGGGACGCCGCAGGGTGGAAGTCCGCGGAGAACCGGTCGAGCTTTCCTTTTCGGAATTTCAGATTCTGGTGATGCTGTGCAGACGTCCGGGCTGGGTATTTACCCGATCCCAGATCGTGGATGCGGTTCGCGGGGACAATTATCCGGTGACCGAGCGCAGTGTGGATGTTCAGATTGTCGGGCTTCGAAAAAAACTGGGGCCTTCCTGCGGGCATTATATCGAAACCGTGCGCAGCGTGGGTTACCGGTTCAAGGAAAATCCATGAAAAAACGCTTTCCCCTTTTCTGGAAACTGTATCCGCCGTTTCTGATGATTGTGCTGATTCCGCTTCTGGCGGCAAGCTGGTACGCCGACTTTTCGATGCGCCGGTTTTTCATGGACCAGACGGCCACCAACCTCGGGGCCAGGGCCAATCTCCTGAAAGATCAGATGACGGCTTACCTTATGGCCGAAGATTGGAAAAACATCGATCTGCTTTGCAAACGGGCGGGAATATTCGCCGACACGCGGATTACGGTAATACTGCCTTTGGGAAAAGTTCTGGGGGATTCGGAAGCCGATCCGAAAACCATGGAGAATCATTCGGACCGTCCGGAGTTTGTGAAGGCGATGTCCGGGGAAACCGGCGTTTTTACCCGCTACAGCGATACCCTTCGGGAGCCCATGATGTACCTGGCGGTGCCATTGATAGAAGGTGAAAAGCGCATCGGGGTTCTGCGGACTTCGATGAGCATCAGCGCGATCGACAGACAGCTTGAGAAAATTCATCAGCGCACATCGTTTGGCGTACTGGTGGTCGCATTGCTGGCAACGGGCGCAAGCCTTCTGTTTTCACGGCGCGTCAGCAGACCGCTGGAGAAAATCCGTGAAGGCGCCGAAAATTTTGCCAGAGGGCAGTTGTCTTACCGGCTGCCGGTCTTTGCTTCTTCAGAGACGCAGCTTCTGGCAAGGACCATGAACGACATGGCGGCAAGCCTGGATGAGCGCATGCAGACGATCATCGGCCAGAAAAACGAGCTTGAAGCGGTTCTCTCCAGCATGATTGAAGGGGTCATGGCCCTTGATCTGAAAGAGACGATCATCAGCATCAATCATACCGCGGCCCGGATGTTTTTCCGCAAGCCCTCGGAGCTGATCAACCGGAGCGTTCAGGAAGCCATCCGCAACCCGGACTTTCACCGTTTTGTCAGGCTGGCGCTGCGGGATGAAACGCCTCGCGAGGAAGATCTGTTTTTTTACATCAGCGGCGAGACGGTCTTGGAGGCGCGCAGCAGCGCGCTGAAAAATGCCAGAGGGGAGCGCATCGGGATTTTGATTGTTTTAAACGATGTGACCCGGTTAAGGCGTCTTGAAAACATGCGAAAGGATTTTGCCGCCAATGTTTCGCATGAAATCAAAACGCCGCTGACGGCCATTAAAGGATTTGTGGAAACGCTGAAGACCGGCGCGCTGAATCGCCCGGAAGAAGCGGCCAAATTCCTGGGGATCATCGAAAAACACACCAACCGGCTGAATGCCATCATTGACGACTTGATGAAACTGTCCCTTATCGAACAGAAAACGGACAAGAAGGAAATACTTCTGGAAAATCGTCTCCTCCTGCCGATTCTGCAATCCGCCCGTCAGCTCTGCCAGTCCATGGCCGATGAAAAAGCGATACAGATCATGCTGCTCTGCGAAGAGACGCTTTCGATAAATCTGAATGCAGCGCTGATCGAGCAGGCTTTTGTGAATCTTCTGGATAACGCCATCAAATACAGCGGGCCGGGCGGCAGCATTGAAATTAAGGCCAAAAAAACGGATGCCGGGGTTGCCGTTTCATTTCAGGACCACGGCATTGGAATTGCGCCGGAACACCTGCCCCGGCTCTTTGAGCGATTTTACCGCGCGGACCCCTCCCGAAGCCGGAAACTGGGGGGAACCGGCCTGGGACTTGCGATTGTCAAGCATATCGTCAATGCCCATGGCGGAAGGGCGACCGTAGAAAGCGCTCCGGGGAAAGGAAGCGAATTCGTCGTTCATATTCCTCACAAAATTTTCATATAATCCTAATCATTTTCTAACAAATCGCCCTTATACTTCGCGGCAAATGGGATGTTCCGTTTTCCCGTGCGGGAAACCGGAATCAATTATGCATCGAAAGGATGATGCGTGAACACTCAAAAAAAAGTATGGAGGGAAAAATGAAAAAAATGAATTGGATTGCCGGCATCATGTCATTGACCATTTTATTCACGGCAGGTCTGGCGATTGCCGGAAATATTGCCATCAACGGATCTACAACCGTACTTCCGATTGCCCAGAAGATTGCCGAAGCCTATATGAAAGAGCATCCGGATGTGGCAATTTCCATTTCCGGCGGCGGCTCCGGAAACGGTATCAAGGCGCTGATCGACAAAACCACGGACATCGCCAATTCCTCGCGTACGATCAAGCCTGAAGAAGCCGAGCAGGCAAAGGCAAAAGGCGCCAGTCCCGTTGAGTTCATTGTGGCGCATGACTGTATCGTACCGGTTGTTCACCCTGAAAATCCGCTTAAAAACATCACCCTGGATCAGTTGAAATCCATGTACAAAGGAGAGATCCGGAACTGGAAACAAATCGGCGGGGCAGACAGACCGGTCGTGATTATCTCCCGGGATACGTCTTCGGGAACCTATGAGGTCTGGGAAGAAAAAGTCATGAAAAAAGAACGGGTTTTCCCCGGTGCCCTGCTTCAGGCATCCAACGGTGCCATTGTTCAGGCGGTTTCAAAAAATCCAAACGCCATCGGCTATATCGGAGTCGGATATTTAGACAAGAGCGTGAAGGCGCTTTCCGTCAACGGCATCGTCGGCTCCAAGGAAACCACGCTGGACAAGACGTTTCCGGTCAGCAGGCCGCTCTACATGTACACACCGGTTCAGCCCGCCGGTGATGTTAAAAATTTCCTGGATTATGTACTCAGCGACAAGGGTCAAAAGCTGGTGGAGGAAGAAGGATTTATTCCGCTAAAGTAAGCCGGCCTATCTGAAGAACGAACATAATGTGCGGTTCCCCCTTTCCATAAGGGGGAGGCCAGCGGAATGTATGAACTTATTGACTGAAAGGCATTGAGATTATCCCTATGACTAACGCTCGCCAACGAACGGACCGATCGGTGCGCATCTTCTTTTTCGGTGTGGCGCTGGCCTCCATTGCCATCCTGTTCATGATCATGGCTTTTTTATTCATGGAAGGCCTGCCGATTTTCAAGAAGATCACCCTGTCCGACTTTGTATTCGGCAAATTCTGGTACCCCACTTCCAGTCCGCCGGATTTCGGCATTTTCCCCCTGATTGTGGCTTCCATTGCCGTGACGCTGGTCTCTGCGATGATCTCCATCCCGCTTGGCGTGATGACGGCCGTTTATCTGGCGGAACTGGCCCATAAACGCGTGGCCGAAATCGTAAAGCCCATTGTAGAGCTTCTGGCAGCCCTTCCTTCTGTTGTGATCGGGTTTTTCGGCATGGTTGTGGTGGCGCCGTTTCTTCAGAACACCTTCGGGATTGCAACGGGACTGAATCTTTTTAATGCAGCCCTCATGCTTTCCTTCATGTCCGTTCCCACGATATGCAGCCTTTCCGAGGACGCCATTTACAGCGTGCCCGTGGCGTTGAAAGAAGGCTCCCTGGCCTTGGGAGCCACGCACTGGGAAACCCTGATCCGGGTCATCCTGCCGGCTTCGATCTCCGGCATCAGCACGGCAGTCATTCTGGGGATGTCCAGAGCCATCGGCGAGACCATGGTGGTGCTGATGGTGGCCGGGGGCGCGGCCATGATCCCCTTATCGCTGATGGATCCGGTACGGCCCATGCCGGCCAGCATCGCCGCGGAAATGGCGGAGGCCTCGTTTCGCGGGGATCATTATTACGCGCTCTTTGCAACCGGCATTGTCCTGTTTTTATTTACGCTGCTCTTTAACATCATTGCGGACCAAATCGCGCATAAATACCGGCAGACAGGAGAGGCATCACTTTGATGGAAGAAATTGGGAAAAAAAAATATCCTGGAATCCTCCTTTGAACGGGTTCACGGCCGCCGAAAGCGCATTCAGCGGTTTTTGTTCATGCTTTTCCGGATGGCGGCGCTCATCAACGGCATCGGATTGTTTGTGATCGTCTTTTTTGTCGTCTGGAACGGCTGGAAGGCCATTACCTGGGAGTTTTTGACGCAGATGCCGACGGATTCCATGACAAAAGGCGGCATCCTGCCCTGCATCGTGGGAACGCTCTGCCTGGGCATCGGGGCGATTGTCGTTGCACTTCCCATCGGCGTTGCATCCGCCATTTACCTGAATGAATACGCCCGACCCGGGCGGGTGCTGCGGCTGATTCGCCTCGGCATCAGCAACCTTGCCGGCGTGCCGTCCGTTGTTTTCGGTCTGTTCGGTCTGGCTTTTTTCGTGATCTGGCTGAAGATGGGCGTCAGCATTCTGGCCGGGGTGTTGACCCTGGCAGCCATGACACTGCCGGTCATCATCGGCTCAACCGAGGAAGCGCTGAAATCCGTGCCCAATACCTACCGGGAAGCTTCTCTGGCCCTTGGCGCCACCCGGTGGCAGACCATTTACCGGGTGGTGCTTCCGGCCGCCCTTCCGGGCATCCTGACCGGCGCGATTCTGGGCCTCAGCCGGGCCGCCGGAGAAACCGCGCCGATCATGTTTACGGCTGCGGTGTTTTACACGCCGACGCTGCCGGCCTCGCTATTCAGCAAAATCATGGCGCTGCCGTATCATATCTATGTTCTGGCGACTGCCGGAACAAACATTGAAGCTACCCGCCCGCTTCAGTACGGCACGGCGCTGGTGCTGATCGCCATGGTGCTGGGGATGAATCTGGTGGCAATCGTCTGGCGGGCCAGGCTTCGAAAAAGGATGAAATAAAGAGGGGAATCATGACCGAAAATTTTAAGCTCCGTGCCAGGCATCTGAATTTCTTTTATGGCAATGCCCAGGCGCTTTATGATATTTCACTGGATGTTAAATCGTCTCAGGTAACCGCACTGATCGGGCCTTCAGGCTGCGGGAAAAGCACGTTTCTGCGGTGTCTGAACCGGATGAACGACTTGATTCCCATCAGCCGCGTGGAAGGGGAGATCACCCTGGATGATTTCAACATCAATGACCCTTCCGTGGATGTGGTCATGCTGCGGCGGCGGGTGGGCATGGTTTTTCAAAAACCCAATCCCTTTCCCAAAAGCATTTTTGAAAATGTGGCCTACGGCCTGAAGGTCAATGGGGTAAAGGACAAAGCCTTTATCGAAAGCCGGGTCGAGGAAAGCCTTAAGCGAGCGGCGCTCTGGGACGAGGTCAAGGACCGGCTGCATGAATCGGCGCTGGGGCTTTCCGGCGGTCAGCAGCAGCGGCTGTGTATTGCAAGGGCCCTTGCGGTTGAGCCTGAAATCCTCTTGATGGATGAACCCGCATCGGCCCTGGATCCGATAGCCACCCAGAAAATCGAGGACTTGATCGGCGAGCTCAAGGAAAATTATACGATCATCATTGTCACGCACAGCATGCAGCAGGCTGCCAGAGTATCGGATATGACGGCTTTTTTTTACATCGGAAAACTCATCGAAATGGACGAAACCGATACGCTTTTTACCCGTCCCCGCCTCAAACAAACGGAAGACTACATTACCGGCCGTTTCGGCTGATCTAGAGGGCATCATGGCAAAACATCTTCAAAGAGAACTTGAAAAAATCAAAAAAAGCATTTTAAGCCTGGGCGCTCTGGTGGAAGACCGGGTGCGGCTGGCCATCAAAAGCATTGAAAGCCGGGATGCCGACATCGCCGAGCAGATTGTCAGCATGGACTATGAAATCGATGAAATGGAAGTGGAGATCGAGGAAGAATGCCTCAAGGTGCTGGCCCTGCACCAGCCGGTGGCCGTGGATCTTCGGTTTATCGTGGGCGTGATCAAGATCAACAACGATCTTGAGAGAATCGCCGATGAAACCGTCAATATCGCCTATCGCATCAAAACCATCTCCAAGGACAAATGCTGTAAATTCATCTTTGATTATGCGGTGATGGCGGAAAAAGCCAGAAACATGCTCAAGATGAGCCTGGATGCCATGGTGAAGCTGGATACGGATGCGGCGTTCAAGGTCTGTCTTCTGGACGACGATGTGGATGCCTATGTCCGGCATGCCTATGAAGAGCTGAAAGCAGTCCATCCTTCAGACGCCGGAGAACGTGGGGATCCTGATCAACATGTTCCTGATTTCCCGTCATATCGAGCGGATCGCCGACCATGCCACCAATATCGCAGAGGAAGTCATCTACCTGACCGATGGGGAAATCGTCCGGCACGGCAATTTTTAAATCGTATGAAAGGCGATTGACAGCCGAAGATCTACCGTCTTGCGGGACTTGATCCGGATTCGGCTTTGCTTCACGATGAAGCGATTTCATCTGGGCATCATCCGCTTTCGCCCTGGTACACTCTCTGTCTGGCATCTGCCGCCGATTGAAGGACCCCGACATGAACGTCCACATAATCAAAGATCCGGGCCTGCTTTTTTCCGGGCGACGGACGAAGCACCCTGCCGATATATTGCAGGACCCTGCCGCTGAAGCGGATGGGGGTTGTCAGAAAAAGGGAAGACAGATTCGGGCAGTCAAATCCTTCGCCAAGAAGCTGCCCGGTTGCGATCAGGACCTTGATGTTCCCCTCGGCCAGTTCTTTCAGGATCTGCGCCCTCTGGCCGGCATCCACATCCCCGGTCAGCACTTCAGCGGCGATTTTATGGCCGAAGGTCAGGATGGCCCTCAGGGTTTCGCAGTGCTGTTTTCTGTCCGATAATACCAGGCAGATGCCGTCTGTTTTTTTTGCCTCGATGGCCACGTCCGAGGCAATCAGGCGGTTTCGCGGATCATCCGCTGTCAGCTCCGCCAGCATTTTACTGTAAGCTTTCGCCGGGTCATGATGGGCCTTGAACTCGGTGGGGCGAACCAAGATCTGTGCGGGCAGAATATCTCCGGAATCAACCAGCTCATTCTTGTCGATCGTATACTGGACATCTCCCAGATGCCAGAAAATCAATTTTGACAGATTATCCCTGCGCCAGGGCGTTGCGGACAGTCCCATCATGTATTTTGAATCAAACAGCGATACGGCCTCGGTAAATGTCCGGCTGGGGCACCGGTGGCATTCATCGACAATCAGAAACCCGATATGGGGCGCGACTTCTCCGGCGCATTTATACAGCGATTGAACCAGGGCTACGGTGATGTGCGTGCCGATCGATTTTTTCCCGCCGCCGATCCGTCCGACGTCTGCTTCCGGAATATTCAAAAACGATTCGATGCGCTTGACCCATTGATCGGCCAGATCCTGCGTGTGGACAATGATCAGGGCCGGTTGGCGCCGCTCGGCGATCATGGCCATGGCCATGACGGTCTTGCCGCTTCCGGTCGGTGCGGACAATGTGCCGAAATGCTTCGGCATCATGGCCTCGACCACGGTTTTCTGAAACGGCTTCAGTGTTCCGGTAAAAGGTAAAATCCAGAAGCGGAAGTGGACTCGCCTGTGGTCGTCAATCCGGTATGCGATGCCGTCTTTTCTGCAGCGGCGGATCAGATGACCCATGGTTCCGCGCGGCAGGATCAGACCGCCGTCAGGGGTGCGGGTATAAAAGCAGAGCGTCTTGGGGGTCTGCCAGTTCCACCGTCCCATACGGTCATTTTCCAGCCATTTGGGATTGGGTATTTCCAGCTGGCTGATCAGGAACCGGTCGAGCGGATCCGGTATTTCTTCAAGCCGAATGTCCTTTCCGATCGTTATCAGAAGCGGTTTTGAATTCGGCATGGGTTTGTGAAGGGCCTACAGCCCGGCCTGTTTCTTGACCCGCAGCAGAGCCGGGGCTGTTATGCAGGTACATCAGGGAAGAAGCATGTCCGGCGCTAATGAAAAACGCTTCCAGATCATCAAAAAGAATTTTTTTGTCCGGCCAGGTAAACTGCTTTTCGCGGTATTTCAGTGCATTCCAGGCGGATTCCGCCGAAGGATGGTCTGAAAATACCTGAACCTTTGCCGCATCGCAGAGAAACATCTGGCAGACGATCGGCTTGATCCGCCACAGGCAGCCCTGGGGGCCCAGATAAACACATTTTGGGCCGGTATTTGGTTTTTTCAGAACCGTCAAGAGGTGCTGTCGTTCATCCGGAGTGGAAAACAAGGCGTTTATTGCGATATCCGCAAAAAACGTAACGATGCCTTCCCGGGAACAGCACGCGCTGAGGCTACTTTCAAAACATTTTTTCGTACAGATGGATGCAAAATAAGTATTCAGAAAGGCATCCACATCGTCCCGGAACATCAGGTATTCACGGGATTCGGATTTGAGAATCTCGGACCGGTCCGGTGCGAGGGAGTCCAGATGCGATGCGGCCAGAGAAATGGACTCATGCTGCTCCTGCTGATAGAGAACTGATCTGCATTTAATGACTGCACTCGCCGTCAGGGCCGTGTCCGGAGCAGGTCAGGTCCATGCTGAAATCAATCAGTTTGCCGGCTTTGATCCGTTTCAGGTTTTCCGATACACTGCCCGCAACACCCCGGTATACCTTGATATTGGCGGCCTCCAGTTTTTGAAGCGCGCCTTTGCCGATGCCGCTGACCACGATGGCGTCGACGGGTGTTCCGTTCAGCGCCTTCAGGGGCTGACACTGTCCATGAACATGGTCCCTGTCCGGATTTGTCACGGTTTCAAATCTGTCTGACTCCGTATCTGCGATGATAAAAAATATTGCAGATCCAAAATGGTTAAATAAAGGGCTTTGCAGGCCGAAATTCTGTTGGGTTGGGAACGCGATTTTCATTTCGTATCCTTTGGGTCATAAAAAATCAATTCTCATCTCTGGCTGTATGCCTTGTTTTTTGATAATACTATCATTGTCAAGGCGTATCAACACGAATCGTTCCCCTGGTATGTCTGTTGACAAAACATCAAACACAAATTAGAGGTTTAGAAATTTTGATTGATCACTCAGGAGACAGGTTAATGGATATAAATGATTCACAGATTTCGGAGTTGTTGATTGCCGGAAACATCGAAGCGGTAAAAACCCTTACCCAGCAGGCTGTCGATGAAGGGTGCTCTGCCCAGGACATCCTGGAAAAGGCGTTGTTGCCGGGAATGGATGTTGTGGGCCAGCGGTTCAAGGCCTGCGAAATGTTCATTCCGGAAGTGCTGCGAAGCGCCAAGGCCATGCACGGCGCCATGGCCATTTTAAGGCCGCTTCTCATTGAAAGCGGCGTTCCCACCGCAGGTACGCTGGTGATCGGAACCGTTCAGGGCGATCTTCACGATATCGGGAAAAATCTCGTGGCCATGCTGTTTGAAGGCGCCGGATATAAAGTGGTTGATCTGGGCGCGGATGTGAAGTCCGAGGCATTTGTGCAGGCGCTTTCGGATCACCAGGCCTCTTTTCTGGGGCTGTCCGCGCTGTTGACCACCACCATGCCGAGAATGGCGGAGGTGGTTCAGGCGGTAATTGACGCCGGGCTGCGGGAAAAGGTCAAGATCCTGGTCGGCGGCGCGCCGGTTACAGCCGATTTTGCCCTGCGGATAGGCGCGGACGGCTTTTGCACCCAATGCCACCAGCGCTGTTGAAAAGGCGAAACTGCTGATTTGAGGATGCCATGATCATCGATATTCACACCCATATTTTCCCAAACGACATCTGCGAGCAGCGGGAAAAATATTTTCCGGGCGAACCCGAGTTCAGGCTGCTGTACGATTCCCCCAAATCCAGACTGGTGGGCGCCACTGAATTGATTTCCAGCATGGACGCGCAGGGCATCGACAAATCCGTGGTGTTCGGGTTTCCCTGGAACCGTTTTGAAACCGCGCAGTTTCAAAACGATTACATCTTGGAAATGGTTCAGGCGCATCCGGACCGGTTGATCGGATTCTGCTGCCTGAATCCGATGCATCCGGCCGCGGCAAAAGAGGTTGACCGATGCATTCAGGGGGGGCTGAAAGGTGTTGGAGAGCTGGCATTCTATCAGTCGGGAATCGACGAGCCGGTTTTAAGTGCGCTTTCTCCGATCATGACCCTCTGTGCGGAAAGTCGCATCCCCGTATTGATCCATACCAATGAGCCGATCGGCCACGCATATCCCGGCAAAGCACCCATGACGCTTTCCGAGATTTATCGAATGGTGCGGCGCTTTCCACAAAATGTGATTATTCTTGCGCACTGGGGGGAGGGCTGCCTTTTTACCATTTGCTGAAAATGGAAGTCAAGGAAGCCCTTAAAAATGTCTATGTGGATACTGCGGCTTCACCGTTTCTCTATGATCCTGCCATTTATCCGGTCGCCATAGCGGCTTTCGGACAGGATAAAATCCTTCTGGGCAGCGATTTTCCTCTGCTCAAGCCCATACGGTACGTGGATGAAATGAAAAAATCCGGACTGCCGGAGGCGCAAATCCATGCGATCTGCGGGGAAAATGCGGCAAGACTGTTCTGGCAATCGTAATATCGATAGAATCAGGCTCACCGCATCGCGTGTTTTTTCTCAGGCCAAAGGCGGCGGCGGCGGCGGCAATTCGCCGCGCTCCAGGGCCTCTCGGGCGGCCTTGACCGGTATGCCTGCCTCGCAGGGTACGCCCACCTGGCACAACCCGCAACCATAGCCCTCGAACTTGTAGGTCTCTTTCCACATATTCCCTGGACCGTGCCAGGTGCTGCCTGCACTTTTCCTTGTCGTGGCCGGCCTCGGTGATCGCGCGGGCCGGGCACCGGTCAATGCATTTGCCGCAAGTCCCGTCGGCGAAAAAGAGACAATAGGCCCGATGGTCGGCGTAGGGCCTGGGGGTCGGCTCAATGGATATCTTGGCCACCACCGATCCCGCCCGCATGGCCTTGCCTCTGGCGGTGATGAGCCCGTCGCACAGCCCGAAGGTGCCCAGGCCGGCGGCATGGGCGGCATGGCGTTCAGACCAGGAGGAGGCATAGGAAAACCGCTGCGACTTGACGATGGTCCAGTTGGAAACCAGCATCGGGGCAACCGCCGCATGGCCGGCTCTTCCAGGCTCTTGGCCACATGGTGACGCAAGGCCACGTTGAACGCTTCGCCGTACACCCTGATCCTGGCCCACTCCTCGCGAGGATAGGTTTTGGTCCGGCGGTTCGCCTCGCGGACCATCTCCCGCTGCGGCAAAATCCACGAAATGACGGTCAGCTCCGTCGGTCCGGCGCGTTTCCCGGGACAATGCTGGCTGAAGACTTCCCAGGGCGTCCAGTGAAAGGCGCCGATATACTCCTTGTACTGCTGCCAAATCGGATCGGCACCGGAGGCGAATCCCACCAGCGCAGTCGTCCCAGGCAGGGTCCCCGGCCTCGTTCTGCATGGTGTTGAGGGGTGAAGCGGCGATGAAGTCCCGAATCAAATCTTTGATCCAGTCCCCGGACATATTGGTGTATTTTCCCACTGAAAAACTCCTGTTTCAAGTGACATCCGATTCGAAAAAACGTGCCCATCAAACAGCTGATTCAAACATGAGCAATATTATCTGCTTCATGACCAAGTTGACGGCCTGGTGGTCATTGGACTTTGAAATTTTTAATAGCACCTGTCCCAGGTGCTGTCAAGGGCACCGGGGGATCTATTCAGGTGATGACAAAGCCATCCATGTCATTGCGGATATGTCCGAACATGCTCTGGGTGTTGTTCGCATATTTTATGGCATACCCCCCGTAAAATTAGCACCCTAAGCCCAGATAAATTGACTTCAAGAGTAAAATGTGCTTGACATGCTCGAACGAATGCATAATAAGCAAATCTTCTTGTCCTTTTTGTTCCAATAACCATCCAGCGGCGTTGATACTAATGGTTCATCCGCCGATCCGTTTCTTAAAGGACACATATGAAATTTTGGCGAGATCCTCTGGATTCGAAGGAAATTCTGGTTTCCCGTGGAATCGTGGTGATTGTTGAAGAAAGATGCAAGGGCTGCGGCTATTGCATCGCCTTCTGCCCCCGCAATGTGCTTGAGCTATCCTCCAGGTACAATATCAAAGGCTACCATCCGCCCCTTGTCAAAAAGCCGGATGATTGCGTGAACTGCCATTACTGCGAAACCATCTGTCCGGATTTTGCCATCTACTCACTTGAAATTCAGCCGGAATTGCCGCAGCAGGCAGTTCTTCCTTAGCTTCCGGCAGAAATTCTCAGGTAAATATGCTGAAGCCTAATACGAAAAGGACTCTTGATCCTGTAAAAAAATATTTTCTGCCTTCAGTCTTCAGCTTTA
>CAVPHN010000042.1:0-125177 GCA_963704205.1 uncultured delta proteobacterium | reverse complement strand
ACCTCGGGTGAAGCGCTTCGTATTCCCCGATCCCCTCGATCGTCGTAACGGCCTTATCCTGAAGCTGGGCAGCCATCATCAGGCAGGACAGCCTGGGTTCGCCATCCACCAGAATCGTGCACGCCCCGCATTCTCCGGCGCCGCAGCCTTCCTTGGTTCCGGTCAGTCCCAGGTCTTCACGAAGAACGTCCACCACCCGCCGATCCGAAGGCCCCTGAATCTCCGTGTCCTTGCCGTTGATTTTGCAGACAATGCTCATGATTTCCTCCCCGCTCCAATGCTCAAGTCCCAGCGCCTCCAGTATCCGCTCGGCCGTCACCGGCGATCGCTTGACCCACACTCCCACCGCATCCAGAACCGCGCCCGCAACCACCGGCAGCGGTCCGTTCATGCCGACCTCACCCATGCCTTTCATGCCGAAAGGGCCGGTCGATTCAACGGTCTCAACGGTCAGCGATGTGACATCCGGAACATCCAGGGCTGTTGGAATGATATAATCGGTAAGCGATGGATTCAGGATCTTGCCGTCCCGAAGCAAAACATCCTCATACAGGGCGTATCCCAGACCCTGAGCCACGGCGCCCTGAACCTGCTGCTCCACCCCCTGGGGATTGATGATCCGGCCGGCATCGGTGACGGCCAGATAAAACAGGACCGAAACGCCGCCTGTCAGCTCATCGATTTCAATCCCGGCCAGATGGGCGGCATAGGAAAAGAGCACATGGGGAAATCCAAGGATAAAACCGCTTGCATTCAGATTTCCGTCTGAAGACACCGTCATGACATGCTGATCGATGGCCGTCCGGTCCGATTCCGGCAACATGGCGGCCAGGGCTTGAAAAGACACTTCCCGGCCCGAAGGCAGATGCCGGACCCTGCCGGGAAGAAGCACCAGGCCCGTGGGTTCATCCAGAAACAGGACCAAAGATGCCCGGTGGATCAGTTTTTCTTTCAATTGCCGACAGGCCCGGATCAGGGCATTGCCGATAGGTATAGGTGGTACGGCCTGCCGATGAAGACCCGCAAGGGTGGGTCCTGTCCGTATCGGGCAGGATCAGCTCCAGATGTCCGGTGTCCTGGCACAGCAACTCGCCGGCGATCTGAACAAAGGCACTGGCATTGCCCTGTCCCATGTCCGATACCCCGCAGTATACCCGTATCCGGCCTTCCTGCGTCAGCTCAACCTTGGCAATGGCCGAATCCGGCAGGCCCCTGCCGTATCCCATGGCATTGAACACGGCGCAAACACCCACCCCCCGGCGCTTAAACCGGCCGGCGCGGGCCTTCCAGTCCGCTCGATTGCGCCACAGCGGATGCTGCGCGATGGTTTTCAGGCAGGAGACGATCCCGGTGGAATGCACCAGGGTAACGCCCGAACTGTTCCGGTCTCCGCGCCGGAGCGCGTTTTTCAGCCTCAGTTCCAGCGGATCCATGCGCAGTTTTTCCGCCAGACGGTTCATCATCTGCTCGATGGCAAAGGCTGCCTGGGAGACGCCGAATCCGCGCATGGCTCCGGCGACCGGGTTGTTGGTATAAACGCTCCAGCCCTGAATCAGCACATGGGGAATGCGATACGGCCCGCCTGCATGCTCCATGCCCAGTTCAAGGACTTCCCCGCCCAGATGGGCATAGGCGCCGGTGTCATAATACAGCCTGCATTCCAGGCTTTTAAGCGTTCCGTCGGCCCCTGAGCCCAGTTTATAGTACAATCTTGCCGCGTGCCGTTTATATCCGGCGATAAAGCTTTCTTCCCGATCCCACCACATTTTTACGGGCCGGCAATCGGCGTTCATCGCGGCAAGGGCCAGCAGGCACTGAACCGTGGCGCCGTCCTTGCCTCCGAACCCGCCCCCCAGATAGGGGCTGATGATGCGGATGGCGGAAAAATCAAGTCCCAGGGCATGGCCGATCTCCATCCGATCCCGAAACGGCGCCTGGGTGGAAACCGTCATGACCAGGGAGCCGTCCGGGTTCTGTTGCGCCACGCCGTTTTCGGTTTCCAGGAAGGCATGCTCCTGAAACGGGACTTCAAAACAGTCTTCCAGAATGACATCGCAGTCCGAAAATGCTTTGGCCGCATCGCCGTTTCGGATCACCGCGGAGAGCAGCGTGTTTCCGGCCGCATGGACCAAGGGGGCCCCGGGTTTCAGCGCCGCTTCCGGATCAAACACGCCGGGCAAGGGGTCCACATCCAGCCGTATCCGGGACAGCGCCTGTTTCAGGGCCTGCCGGTTTTCAGCCAGAACCAGGGCGACCGGCTCTCCGCAGTGCCGGATTTTTTCACCCGCCAGAACCGGCTGATCCTTGTGAACGATTCCCTGGCGGTTGGATCCGGGAACGTCCTTGCGGGTCAACACCCTGAAAACGCCGGGAACGCTTTCGGCATCGGCCGTGTGAACCGCCAGAATTCTGCCGTGCGCAATTCCGGACCGCCTGGCCCCGGCCCACAGCATATCCGGTGCATAAACGTCCGCAGCGTATTTTTCTGCGCCACTCACCTTGGACCGGGCATCAAAGCGGGGAAAGGAACATCCCACCGCAGGAATATCATGTGTCATCTTCACCCTTTCGCATCAAGCGCTGCATGGACGGATTGCCATCGGCTCAGGCCTGCCAGAAGCGCCATCAGGGCCAGTGTCGTTGTTGAACAGATCAGAAACAGCAGCGTGAATGATCCGCCGGATGCCAGGATTGTCCCCATGATCACCGGACATAAAAAAAATCCGGCATCCATCATGAACAGCATGAGATTGCTGTTTATTCCCTGAAACTGCCTGGAAGAGAACTGGAACATGATTGAATTGAGCAGGGGAAGAATGCCGCCCATCGCCATGCCGTAGCAACCGGCTGCCAAAGACATCTTGCGGAGCGAATCGACCCAGGGCAACAGCGCACAAACAGCCGCCAGAAAAAGCGCCATTGCACCGAGTTTCCGGAATCTGTTGCCCGAATCCATCACCCGCCCGAACCCCGTCCGGATAACGATCATAACGCCCATCGATGCCGCAAAGAAAATCCCGACATCCTGTCCAATGCCCTGATGCACCAGAAATGATTTGATGAAATAAAAAACCGTGGCGTAGGTGAAGAATATGAGCAGGTTCATGGACAGAATCAGAATTACCGGAACCTGGCGAATATTCTGCCACAACTGCCCGATTTCCGGACGCTGCAAATAGCCGGGATCCATTTTGACAAGCATGCTCCGGATCCGGGGTCCCACGGCAACAATCAAAACGATTCCGGGGATGGCCAGGATTGAAACCAGGGCATAGATGATGGCCTCACTCCGGAAATAACGGAGCGCGCTTTCGGTCAACATCGGCGCCACGGCATAAGGGATGAGGCTTGCCAGACTCATGACGCCGAACCCCTGAGCGCTTTTCTTCTGCGGAATGAAATGAACCAGCAGCGCAACGCCAGCCGAAACCAGCGTGACGAAAGCAGCCCCATGACAGATTCTGAGCAGAATCAGACCCGGCAGCGCGTCCGTCACTGTGTAGGCGCACAGAATCAAGGCCAGGAGGATCATCGAGAACCGAAGAAACCCCATTGCGTTTCCGGCATGAATGAAGACAGCCACTGCCGGACGCAGAAAAAAAGCGGTCATGGGCTCAAGCCCCACAACGATACCCCGCCATTCGGCGGAAATGCCCAGGCGTTCCAGATAGCTGTAAAAGCTGTAGAACACGGACATGTTGCAGAAACCGAAAAACAGAATAAAGATCAGGGATACGAATTCGGCTGAATACAATTTCCGAGGTTGGGTCACTTGTCATTTTCCCGAGCTGAACCGCCGGTAATCCGCCCGGACAAATTCCAGTATCTGTTTGGCGCGATCGGCATGCAACCGGATATTTTCCCAGTCAGGGGGATTGCAGAGCTTCTGCATCAGAATCCCGTCGTCATCAAACCATCGGGGAAGGACGCCGCCGCAAAAATATCCTTTTTCATGCAGCAGGTGAACGATCCGGCCGATCCAGGGCCATGACAAATTCGCCCAGATCTGAATGACGGTTGCGCCCTGGCTTAATGCGCTGGTTTCCGCCAGGTTCAGGGCTTCGACAAGGTCATGTCCGGCAGTCTGAAGGGTAATCCGGGTCACACCCGCAAATTCAAAAAAAGAAGTGGACAGTTCGGTTTTTATATGGGACGGCACCAAGTCGGCAGATGGTTTCAGGTGTCGGATTTCCGGATATTCAGAATAAATCATTTGAAAAAAATTCCGGCTTTCATCCGGAATGAACACCTGCTTTTCTGTTTTTTTCAGACAGATATAATCCATCAGGGCAGAGACGCGGCCCGGGGCGCTTTTTTCCTGGGTGTAAGCCTCGGCGGGCATCAGGTCCACTTCAATGGCACAGGTAATTCCACCCAGTCCGAGAACCACTTTTTGCATGTGGGTATGGTTGCATACGGATTCTCCAAAGAGAGCATCCAGGCCGAAAGCGTCCGCAGCCAGGTCCCTGCCGTGCTGAACCGCCTTTCCGACAATACCGCCGCTTCGGTACAAGGGGTGCACAAGACCGGCGCCGGATTCATAGATCTTTTGATAGGGCGCGCTGCGAAACATGGCATTGTGGCCGACAATGTCGCCGGACGGAGTTCGGGCCACGCTGGAAATAATCCGCTTTTCTGCATTGGCCTGAATCAGTTCCTCCGGATCGACGAAAGCCGGAATCGGGTAGCCTTCTCCATATACGGTTCGGAATAACCTCACGACGCCGATCGCATCTTCAGGACGAAGCAGATCGATTTCCCAGGTTTGTCCGGGTGCGATGTCAACGGGTGCTGCAATGTCAGTCATATTTCCCTCTGCAATGGGTAAATGTTCACGGTTATTCCGAGCGTTCAGAAACTGTTTTTAGAATACTGTCCAGACCCGTCATAAACGAATTCATGGCATCCGGCAAGGCCATTGTCACCCGGATCCAGTTCGGAAACCTGAATCCGGTCATGGTACGGATCATGACCCCCTGCATCATGAGCCTGCGATAGGCCAGGCTGTCGCTCATGGGAAGCCGGATCATGACAAAATTGCCCTCACCGCTGAGAAACGGGAGCCCCAGACTGTCAAGATATTCGGTCAGCAACTGCTTCTGTCGCCGAACCAGGTTCCGGGTATGCTGGACATGTTCCCCGTTGTCGTTTAGAACGGCCAGGGCGGCGGCCTGAGCCAGCGTATTGACCGAATAGACCACGCAGGTGCGGCGGATGATATCAACAGCCTCACTGGAGCCGGCCAGGTAACCGATCCTCAGCCCGGCCAGGCCATGCATCTTGGAAAAAGTGCGGAACACCACTAGATTGGGATACTCGGCAATCATCGCCATGCTGTCCGGGAAATCCGGTTTTTCAACGAACTCGCAGTAGGCTTCGTCCACCACGACAATCTGTCTGTCGTTGATGCGATTTAAAAAGCCCCTCAGTTTCGCGGAATCCCAGTAGGTTCCGGTGGGGTTGTTGGGGTTGCAGACAAAGAGAATTTTCGTATGGTCATCGATACGTCGAATCATTTCATCATCATCGAATCCATAATCTTTCAGCGGAACCCGGCGGGCCTCGATTCCCGAGAATTCCGCTACCCATTCGTACACCGCAAACGTCTTATCCGCGGTAATAATGTTATCTCCCTTCTGGCAGAAAGCCTTGATGACAAATGCAATGACTTCATTGGCCCCGTTTCCGAATAGAAACTGGTCCGGATCCATGCCGTGCTTGTCGGCCAGTTTTTGCCTCAGATGCCAGCAATCGCCGCTGGGGTAGATGGAGGCCTGGGAGGGAACGAAGCTGCGGATCACTTTGGCCGCTGACGGACAGGGCCCCAGCGGGTTTTCATTGTTGTTCATCCGGAAAAGGCGGGAACAGCCAAAGAATTTTTTCAGCTCATCATCCGGCTTGCTGGGGACATAGGCCTCAAACCGCTGAACATACTCAGGGGCCAGATGCTGAAATGAAACAGGCGGGCTCATGGTGTGCACAGGAACAATTGAAACAGAAGGATATCGCCGTCACCGGCATAGGGCAGAATCTGAACCGGCCGAAAGCCGTTTCTCAAAAGACAGGGAATGGCTGCCGACTTCCAGGCAGAGCCCAGGTCGATCTCAAACACCACATTGCGGAGTCCCTCATTTCGAAAGAGCTGAAGATGGCGCAGCAGATTGTCCTCCATGTCCGCGCCCGGCCACAGGATATCCAGATCGACCAGCGATCTGGGGCGGTCTATCTGAGTGGACAACACCGAGTGCACGGGCTGGGTTTCACCATCATCGGTAACCTTTCGGATTTCACGGGGCAGAAACAATCGGCTGTAAGTTTGACGCAGATACGCTTCAAGCTCCGCCGGCGTCCATACCACGCTGCCCATGTCCTCATGCATCAGGCGAAACCACGAAGATTGCCGGATCAGGTCGCCGTCTGCCGAATACTGATCCATATCGCCTAAAAATTCAAAATATTCATGATATTGACCGGTTGCAGGCGGATGACAGATCATGGCAATGGCGGATGTTCTTCCCGCCTCGCTGATGCAGGCCTCGATCAGGGATCCGGCAATCCGGTCTGATCCGCGAATCGCCAAAAACGAATGGGCCGATGGCTTCAACGGTTCGGTCACTGAGCGAATGCCAGATGCATTCCCCCACCGATTTCACCGGCCGGACCGGCTGCGATAAGGGCATGATATTCGCCGCTTTGCATCATATCGACCAGCATCCCCGGATATTGAAAATAAACCGGCAAGGTAAGCTCCGGATAAAATGTCCGGCTTAACGGGGCTAAGAATTTCAATTCATCTGCACTGGGGCGACGAATCGCAAAGTCATTGCCGGCAAAAGGAGACAGGGATTCCGCCAACGCCGTGCCCTGGGATATTTCTTCTCTTTTATCAGGGAAATCTGCAGATGATTTCCTTTTCGACGGATTTTGAGCCGGTCCACGGATCGGGACGCCAATATCAGCCGCATGTCATCGAAATCGGCATTTTCCAGAGGCTGGGGCGTTGCGGTCAGATTGAAAGCCTGCATGTTGAAACCGGTCTCGGGAAACGAGAAATCGCTCTGAACAAAATGCCCTTTTCGGATACATCGAATTCTGACGCCATCCTGGTTTGGAATGACCACCCGGCACAGGTGAAGAAAAAGCTCTTCCGAGGCCAGTGTCATCCTGAGGGCTTCGGGTTTTCTCAAGCCCCAGCGCCAGAGATGACTGTTCCACAAAGGCCATGACAACCGGCAGGAACATGTCGTTGGCGGCAACCCGAATGGATGTCTGCGGCAGTGAAACGGATGCGCTCATATTGAGATCCTCAGTGTGGGGTTGTTGCCTTAGGAGATTGCGGCAGCTCTTCGCTGCCGCACGGCTTCATACATGACCACGGCGCCGGCAACCGATGCGTTCAGGGAGTTGAAGCCGGCTGCCTGAGGGATCGAAACCAGAAAATCGCACTGTTTTTTGACAAGCGGGCGAATGCCTTTTTCCTCTCCGCCGATCACAATGGCGATGGGTCCGGTCAAATCCATATCGTAGAGGGTTTGGTCGGCTGATTTATCCAGACCTGCAATCCACAATCCCGAATGTTTCAGCTCCTGAATGGTCGCCGACAGATTGATGACCATGGACATTTTAAGATGTTCCATGGCGCCTGCCGATGCCTTGGAAACAGAGGGCAGGGGAGAAGCCGAGCGGTCCTTGGGAAAGAGAATGCCGTCGACTCCGGCGCAAAGGGCGGTTCGAACCAGCGCTCCCAGGTTTTGCGGATCCACAATGCCATCCAGAAGCAGCAGGAAACAGGGGGTGTTTCTTTCGACAGAAGCCTCGGTAAGGGATTCCAGTTCCACCAGCGGATATTCACTGACTTTTGCGCCGATGCCCTGGTGGGCTTCCGTTCCTGAAAGGACTGAAAGCTGGGATGAAGAAAGGGATTTGACCGGAAGTTTCAGCGATTTTGCAGCCTCGGTCACTTCGGATAGACGATAGGGTGTCCTGTCCGTGGTGATATAGATCTCAAGACAGGTTCTTCTGCCGGCTTTCAGAGCTTCCAGCACCGGATGGATGCCGTAAAGAATTTCAGTTTTCATGGCGGTATGGGTAGTGGGTTAAAGGTTAATGGATAATAGGTTATGGTCTGTTTCGCCGGTAGGCGTCGATCAGCAGTATCAGCTCCCGGGTGGCAAGTTCCAGATCGTCGTTGACAATGACATGGCGGTATCGATGGGCTTCGGCCATTTCCTTTTTTGCGTTTATCATTCGGGTCTCGATGATATCCGGCCTGTCGGCGCCTCTTGATTCCAGGCGCTCTCTGAGGGCTTCCAGAGACGGCGGCCGGATAAAGACGGTGATGCTGGAAGGATACCGGCTTCATGATTTTTAACATTCCCTGAACATCGATGTCCAGCAGAATATCCTTTCCCGCCCCAGTCCCTGATTCAGAAAATTCGCGGATGTGCCGTAATAATTCCCGTGAACCTCGGCCCATTCCGCCCACTGGCCGGATTCAATCACGAAGAAGGAATTCATCCTTGGTAACAAAATGATAATCGATTCCCCGGGTTTCTCCTTGCCTCGGCAGGCGGGTGGTATGGGATACGGAATACAGCATGTCCGGAAAATGCCGGCAGAGCGCCTGACACAGGGTGGTTTTCCCGGCGCCGGACGGCGCGGAAAGAATAAACAGGCAGCCTTTTTTGCAGGAGGGATCGGTTTCCAGAATCGCGCCGGATGGGTTCATCGCTATTCCACATCCTTTAATGTTGACAGCCGCTGGGAAATGGTTTCCGTCAGAATGGCGGAAAGGATGACGTGGTTACTGTCCGTAATCAATACTGATCGGGTTTTGCGGCCATGGGTGACATCAATCAGCCGTTTTTCGTCCCGGGCTTCGTCTTTCAGGCGTTTGACCGGGGCGGAGTTGGGGGAGACAATGGCAACGACACGGTTGGCCGCCACGACGTTTCCAAATCCGATGTTCAGCATGATGTGATTGATTTTTGGGGTTGTATTGATGATATGGGGTTCCAAGCAGCCTCCTTATTCGATATTTTGAACCTGTTCGCGAATTTTTTCAAGTTCGGTTTTTACCTCGACCACGCAGTAGGATACCGATGCGTTTTCGGTTTTTGATCCCATGGTGTTGAATTCCCGGTTCATTTCCTGAAGCAGGAAATTCAGTTTCCTGCCGGCCGGTTCAGGAGCATCCATGAACTGACGAAACTGCAAGATGTGGCTTCTGGCCCGGACGATTTCTTCGGAGATGTCGCTGCGATCGGCCAGAAATGCCGCCTCCTGAGCCATGCGCCCCGGATCGATGTCGACAATTCCCCGGGTGATCTTTTGAATGCGGCGAATCAGCCGCTCCTGGTAATAGGCCACAAGACCCTCGGACTCGGTTTCGATTCTGGCCAGTTGATTTTCAATGACTTCAAGCCGGGTTCGGATGTCGCCGGCCATATACTCCCCTTCCTGTCTTCGCATGGCCACCAGTTCGCAAACTGCCGTCCGGGCGCATGGCTGGACGGCGGCCCATGCGGCATTCATGTCTTTTTCCGATTCAGAAGGTTTGATGATTCCGGCGGCCGCCATCATCTGCAGAGATACGGAAGACTTCAGCGAAAACCGCTCTTTGATCTCGGTCAGGACCTGATAATAAGCCAGGGCCCGGGGTTCGTCAATTTCAAAGGCAGCGGGTGAAACAGCGGTTTCCGATATCTGAATCAGGATATCCAGGCGTCCCCGGCTGATCGTTTCAGAAATCAGGGATTTTAGTTTTTCTTCGAGAGCGGAATATCCGGAGGTGATTCGAAGCGAAATATCCAGGGTCTTGCTGTTACAGGCGCGGATTTCACAGTTGACGGAAAAGGGGGGTACAATCAGTTTCGTGCTGGAAAAAGCGGTCATGCTGAGAATCATTGCAGAACTTCCTTTAAATCTTCCATATATTTATTTCGGACAAGAATGAGAAAATTCCGGATGGACTCATGGGCATAATCCGGGTATGTCCAGGGAAGGGTCTGATAGCCGTTTTTCTGATATATGAGCGTCAGGTCGGCGTAAATACACTTGCCGATATGGATTCTGTGCGCAAAATTCTTTCCGGTTGCCAGCACCAGCCGTTCCATCAGAAGATATCCGGGATCGATGTTTACCTGCCGCATGCCATCACGGCTGAACTGCGTTTCAATCGCATTGGTTCTCAGTTTGATGTCTGCCAGATCCTCCTGTTGAATCAGCGATTTAAAAACAAAAATTCTCCGGAGCAGGTCGGATCCCATTTCCTTTTCATAATACGTCGTAAAGTCAAAGGGAAACATCGGGCTGACCAAGTCAATAGGTCCGAAGCTTTCCATGAGATCGGCAGCCACGGCGCCATCAGTTCCTGTTTTCGGGTAAACAGTCCGATGACCAGTTTGGCGGGTTTGGGGGGCTGAGGACGGCTCATGGGAATCAGGAAAACGACTTGGCTTCTTCAATCAGCATGATGGGAATATCGTCCCGGATCTCATAGATCAGTTTACACTGGTCGCAGATCAGCCCGTCGCCGGTCTCGTTCAGATAAATATCCCCCTTGCATTTGGGGCAGGCCAGAATTTTTAAAAGTTCCGGGTGAATCGCCATGTCAGCCTCCTGTTTTTAGATTTCTTGTATACACTTATCAATTCTGTTGCGTTGATGCGATTTTTTCCGCGATCTGCGTGGTGCTGTAGCCCTGGAGCAGGGGAACGCGGCAGACCCTGCCGCCATAGGATTCAACGACTTCCCTTCCCACGACCTGATCCAGGCGGTAGTCCTCGCCCTTGACCAGGATATCGGGTTTTATGGCCTGGATCAGTTCAAGCGGCGTGTCTTCATCAAACAGGACAACCAGATCCACACAGCCAAGGGCGCTTATAATGGACGCCCGATCCCTTTCCGCCACAATGGGGCGGGTATTTCCCTTCAGGCGCCTGACCGATGCATCCGTATTGAGTCCGACAATCAGGCGATCGCCCAGATCTCTGGACTGATGCAGAAGATGAATATGGCCCGGATGAAGAAGATCATAGCAGCCATTGGTAAATACCACTTTCTGGCCGGAACTCTGCCAGGATTTGACCAGAATCCGGGCAGACTCCAGGGCGGCTATTTTGGCTGCGCCGGTGCTCTGGCGCTGCATGTCGTTCAGTTCTACGGCTGCCGACAGCTCGGGACGGGTTATCGGCTGGGTTCCCAGTTTTCCCACCACGATTCCGGCTGCCAGATTCGAGAGCTGAGCGGCCCGGGCAAAGGAAAGCCCCAGGGCAAGTCCGGCTGCCAGCGTGGCAATGACCGTGTCTCCGGCGCCGGAGACATCGAACACTTCCCTGGCTCTTGCCGGGATCATGAGGGGGGAGTCGTCCTTTCCGCAAAGAACCATTCCCCTGGAGCCACGGGTGACCAGGAGCCATTCCAGCCCGTACTGGCGGCGGATGGCCGAGGCGCTCTGATGCAGCTGCGGCTCGCTTGCTTCGGCAGCTGCGCCTGTGACCAGTTCCAGTTCGGCGGTATTGGGGGTGACGCAGGTAGCACCCTGGTAACGGGTCCAGTCGGCGCCTTTGGGATCCACCAGAACAGGGATGCCGCGAGTCCGGCAAAAGCCGATGAGCTGCTGGCAAAGACCTGGCGTCTGAAAAATGCCTTTTCCGTAATCGGACAAAACGACAACATCACATTCAAGGGCTTTGTGTTCAAATCGGTCGATGATTTTTTCTTCCAGCGCATGGCTTAAAATTCGGGGTTCTTCCTCATCCAGGCGAAGGAGCTGCTGGCCTCTGGCCATAACGCGGGTCTTGGTAATGGTCGGCCGTGAAATGCTTTCCTGAAGCAACGGATCAATGCCTTTTTCCAAAAGAATCTTTCTTAAACGGTTTCCGGCTTCATCATTGCCGCAAACACCCAGAATCGAAACCGGGCATTCCAGGCCGGCCAGGTTTGCCGCAACATTTCCCGCGCCTCCCGGAACCTCGGATTGCTGGCGGATCCGGACAACAGGCACCGGTGCTTCCGGCGATATCCGTTTGACATCGCCCCAGAGATACCGATCCAGCATGACATCGCCGACAACCAGAATTCGTTTTTGGGTCAATGCGGATAAATTCATGAACCCGGGGCCTTTACGGCTTCATCCACGCAGGATGCCCAGAAATGCAGGATAAAGCTGTGGGCTTCCTGGATTCTGGCGGTACGGGCATGCGGGACAATCACGGCGAAGCCGACTTCTTCTTTGATACTGCCGCCGTCCCTTCCCAGAAGTCCGATGGTCTGCATTCCCATTGAAGCCGCTTTTCGAACCGCCTGATGAATATTGGGGGAATTGCCGGAAGTGGAAATGACGATCAGCGTATCCCCTTTCCGGCCCAGCCCCTCGACCTGCCGGGAAAACACCCTGCTCGAATCCGTAGTCATTGCCGATTGCCGTCAAAGCGGATGAATCCGTTGTCAGGGCAAGGGCGGGGTAAGACGCCCGTTCCTTTTCAAAGCGGCCCACAAGTTCTGCCGCAAAGTGCTGGGCGTCTGCCGCGGAGCCGCCGTTTCCGCAGATGAGAATTTTATTGCCGGATTCAATCGTTGCGGTCAGCGCCTGTGCCGCACGGAGAATATCCGGTGCCCCGTGCTTCAGGGCCTGAAAACAATCTATATGCTCGGAGATTTGATTCAAAAACAACGCTGTGTTCATTTTTTTCCCTTAACCCAATCAGACTGTTGTCACGTTTTCAAGGCAATTTCATAAATCGCAGCCGCCAGAAGCGGAATCATGATTTCATGATGACCCGTAATAGCATATCCCTTGCCTCCAGGCAATACGGGGCGCTGAACCACATTCACGGTCGGCCGGTAATGCTGGGTCATGTCAAAATTGGCGGTCGTAAAATGGGTAACCGGAAATCCCAGGTTGCGGGCAACGGCCAGGGCTTTTAAAAAAACCTCCGGCATCAGGACCGCGCTGCCGAAATTGAGCACAACGCCCCCTTCCCCCAGCCGGGAAACCGATGCCGCAAAAATACGAAAATCCCGCAAAGACGCCTCCCCGATGGCGGCCCCGCTGGCCGAGGGATGCTGATGCACAATATCGGTTCCCAGTGCCACATGAAGGGTATAGGGGATTTTCAGCCGAAAGCATTCATAAGTCAGTGCCCGGTTCAAATACGGGGGCGCTTCCTCTGAGAGCAGCCTTCCCACGGCTTCTCCGAAGCCTTCTCCGGGCGCTTCTTTTGATGCCGCAGCCTGTCTGGCAGCTTCATTGACCAGGGCCGCCGTGTCTTCGGCCATGCCGAAAGATCCGTCTTCAAGCTGGGAGGCGACATCCTCGGAGGTATGGCCGAACCTGGCAAGTTCCGTATCATGAATGGCTGCAGCGCCGTTTGACGCCACATGGGTAATATACCCTTTTTCAGCCAGTCCCGCAAGCACCGGGCTGCATCCGGTTTTGATGACATGGCCGCCGATCATGGCAATGACGGGTTTGTTTTTCTTTTTCGCCTTGACCACTGCCAGGGCAATCGCCTTCAGTGAATCGGCCTTTAGAATTTTTGGCAGCGCATCCAGAAATTCCCGCATCGTCATGCCGGCGCGAATGGGTCCGGCTTCAAGTTCCGTGGTTACCTTGGAAATCCGCTCTCTGGCTGAGCAGGTGCGGACCCGGCTGATATCGATTTCCGGGTATGGTGCATCATGGATTCTCCTGTTATGGCCGATTGATTTCAGGAGTTGTGATGTTGTTCTGTCCGGCGATGAGGGTCCGGTATATTTCAGCCATTTTGTCGGCAACCTTGTCCCAGTCATGATTTCCGGCAATCTGTCTTGCGGCATTCTCCCATTGACCGGCGTAGCTCCGGATCCATTAACCGGATCAGGGATGCCGTCATATCCGGGGCCGACGGGTTTTGGGGCAGAATAAAACCACTGTCGCCATGGGTTACCAGATCGGCGGCGCCCACGTTTGCGCTGATCACAACCGGAAGCCCTGCTGCCATGGCTTCCAGAACCGCAAGGCCGAAGGTGTCCATGCGTGACGGCATTACAAACAAATCGCTTGCCAGGTAATAGGCTTCGACTTCATCCGTTACACCGGCAAAAACAATCTGATCGCTGATGCCGAGATCTTTGGCCATTTTCAAATACGGGCCGGAGTCTCCTTTTCCGACAATCAACAGCTTTGGCAAGGGGGGAGAAAAACCATCCTGCTTCATGCCGGCAATTGCCTGAAGCGTCAGATCCAGGCGCTTGATTTCAAAATTCATTCCCACAAAACAGATGACCACATCCGATGCGGATAACCCGTGGCGGGCCCGAATCCGCTCGCGGCAGGACAGGGCGTTCAGGCGGGAAAACCGTTCGATCGACACCCCCGGATGTACAACGGAAACCCGGTCTTCGGAAATGGCATAGTGTTTGGACAGCGCGTTTTTCACCAGGGTTGAAACCGGCAGAATCATTTTCAGGCCCGGATTTTCAATCCCTTTTTTCTCCGCCCAGCAAGTGGCCCGGTCAAAACCGCTCAAAGATTTTCGGCGCATATCATGAATCCATGTCTGATGCGGTATGCCGTGAAACGTCATCAGATCCATGCGAAATATGCGCTCGTGGCTGTGAACCAGATCAAAAGCCATGCGGGTGATTTTCCGCTGGGCAAAGCCGGCGAAGCTGATGGGCTGGAGCCATCTGGGGAAGTGAATCATGGGAATTTTGTGAAAGGTAACCCGGGAAGGGCCGGAATCCCATTTTCTGGCAAATACATGAATATCAAACAGTGGGGCCAGGCGCTCACAGAGTTGAAACGCCATATTCTCCGCGCCGCCGATGCGACCGTATTGCGGAATGACCACGGCAATCGACGGGCGATGCGCGGCGGATGATGGATCGGTGTTGTTCTTTCTGTCATCTGTCATCTGTTGTCGCTTCCGGTGCGTGGCTGACCGCATAAAGGATCATTTTTCCCGTATCCCTGTGATACCATCGGCCCAGTTCCTTGTAGGTTTTAAAAACAGCCGGATCCGACAATGTGAAACTGTGGAAAGGCCAGTGCTTTTCTTCCCACAGCACAAAATTCACGTTGTTTTGCCGAATGCGATCTTTAAACTGATCCGGATCATCGGGAAAGGATTCCCAGCAGTTGGTCAGATCAAGCGGGCAGGGCAGGGCTCCGGGAAGATGGATATTGGCATAGAAGGAGATCCATATCTGCGTGTGGCGGGATGTCGCGATCCGCGCTCCTGCAGGTTCCGGGGTGTTCTGAAAAACGGTTTCACCAATCCGGATAAATACCGATTTGTCCGGGTCCGGCGATTTCAGGTTTTTTGGAAGACTGACACCGATAATCAACAAAAAAACCGCAAAAAAAACAGTTGCCGGCTGAACAGACAGTCGCCTGGGGAGCGTCTCCAGGAGCCTTTCCAGCCCGAAGGCGCAGAGGACGGCGCCGGGTATCATCACGATTCCAAAAAAACGGTAATACAGCATCCAGGTCTGAAGGGTGTGCATATAAAGCAGGGCCAGGCCCGAGACCGTCAAAATCGCCAGATATAGAAGCCTTGAATCCGATCGGATTTTTTTGTGAATTCCGGAAAGTCCGAGAACATAAAAAACGACAAAAGGATAGAAGAATGCTTCCAGAAAGCGATTCAGTAAAGTTCCCAGAGCGATCAGCCAGATCAGGTTCCGGGCTTCGGGAAGGAAAAATTCCATGAACGGATTCGGGCTGGACCAGACAAGGTCTTTTAAACTTTGAGCCATTTTTTGATACTGGCGGATCGGCTCGATAAATTTTCCGGCGATTTCATGGCCCCGGTGAAGGTCGTTAAAGGACAGGCCGGAGATCATCAGCCCTGCAATGGAAAGAAACGCGATTGCAAGAAGCGGAGACAGAAAAAACAGGATGTTGATGGCCTTGCGCTTGTTTTGAAAGCACAGATATCCCAGGGTAACCGCCAGAAACAATACGGCTTCAATCCTGGCCCAGATCGCCGCAAGAAAGCAAAGGGATGAAACCAGAAGCAGCCAGGGGGAATGCGTGGTTGCCTGGCGGATCACGGCAAGGACGCCGGCACACAAGAAAAACCAGCAGATCGGATCTCTGACCAGTTCAGCGCTGTTGCTGACCAGGATCGGGGTCACTGCAAATACCAGCAGGCAAAGAATGGCGCTGTCCTCCCTGACCCATTCTTTCAGCATCAGATAAAGCGGGATAAGAAGCGCCGTGCCGAATAACAGGGAAACCAGACGCGCCGACAGGATCCAGTCATGGACCAGGTAGTATCCTCCGGCAATCAAGACCGGGTAGGATGATAAAAAAGTCAATCCGCAGGTTTTCAGACTGTTCCAGTTTTTAAAGTACAACGCCATGGCCTGGTGAATATACAGCGCTCCATCCGGATTGACAATCACGGTATGCAGGCAAACCCAAAGCCGGAGTCCCAGTCCAATCAGGATGACCAGCCACGCCTTTGCTGAAATTCCCCCTGGCCCCGCTTTTTCAAAGGGGGGAAACATTTTCATGTAAAATATGGAAGACCGGGTTGCTGGCATTTTGATTTAATAGTACAATCACGGCTTAAAGGTCAAGGATGTTTGCCGGCAAACTGGTCGGCACCCTTGCACAGCATTTTGAATTGTGATAATTTTAGTCCATGAAACAATATGTTATTGACCAGTTGAGACCGGATGACTATTTCCGGATCAAGGCATACCTGGATATGAATCTGCGGCAGTCGGGCATCCCGGATATTTACTGGCTGATCCTGCCCCGGGACGTGCAGGAGGAAATTCAGGCGGACCATGCGGACTGTCAGCCGTTTTATTTTGCCCTGGAACTCTGCCAGTCTGCGCTGTCGTGTGAACTGCTGGTGCGAACCCTGAGCCATGTTCGCTGCGACTGCATGCGTTACGCCTCACCCCGCCAACGAAACTGGCTGATTCAGACCGTTGACGACATTTTCAACCTACTGGAAATCGCAATTTGAAAGCCGAGCGTCTTTCACCTGACCGCTGTCAACTCAAACTTGAAAGAGATTCATGAAAATTTCCGATCTGTTTTATTATCTTTGCTCGGCGTTAATCATAATGTGGGTTGTCGTGGTGATCATCATTTTTGGTACTGCGGCCATCGTGGTTTCTTTTTTTGACAAAAAAGGAAATCTTCCCCATATTGTTGCCAGATCGTGGGGCCAATCCATTCTTTTTGCCAGCCGGATCCATGTGACCGTAAAGGGTTTTTCCAACATCGACCCGGATAAGCCCTATATTTTCATGCCCAATCACATGAGCAATTTTGATATTCCGGTGCTTCTGGCGCATTTAAAGGTGCAGTTCAGGTGGCTGGCCAAGGCGGAGCTGTTTCGTATTCCGCTTTTCGGCTTTGCCATGAAAAGGGCCGGGTATATCAGCATTGATCGTTCCAACCGCAAATCCGCCTTTGAAAGTCTGGCCAGGGCAGCGCAGATCATCCGAGATGGCCGATCGGTTCTCATCTTTCCAGAAGGCACGCGAAGCCGGGATCAATCCATCAAGGCGTTCAAGAAGGGCGGTTTTGTTCTGGCAATTGAATCCGGTGTGCCGATTGTTCCGGTCGTCATTCACGGCACATGGCGGATCATGTCTAAAAACGGGCTCATGATCCGGCCCGGCAATGTGACGCTGGAAATCCTGGAACCCATTGAAACAAAGGATTATTCCATGGACAACCAAGGACGATCTGCTGGAACGGGTTCGGGGGGTTATCGTGGAAAATTTTGAGAAAGGAAAAGCTGAATCGTGAGCCTGAAAATCATCCCTCTGGGTGGATTGGGTGAGATCGGCCTCAACATGATGGCGTTTGAGTGCGACGATTCCCTCTTTGTCGTGGATGCCGGGTTGATGTTTCCCGAAGATCACATGCTGGGCGTGGATATTGTGATTCCGGACATGGACTATCTGAGAAAGAACCGGTCCAGATTGACCGGAATCGTATTGACCCACGGCCATGAAGATCACATCGGTGCGCTTTCCTATCTTTTAAAAGAGATCAATGTCCCGGTTTTCGGCACGCCGTTTACCCTCGGCATGGTCCGTCACAGGCTTGAAGAGTTCGGCATTCTCCAATACTCGACCCTTCACAGCGTTGTTCCCGGCGATAAAATCAGGCTTGGCGTTTTTGAAATTGAATTCATTCGTGTGAACCACAGTGTCGTGGATTGTGTCGGACTTGCCATTTACACGCCTTTCGGGCTCGTCGTGCATACCGGGGATTTCAAGATCAGCCATTCTGCGATTTCCGGCATGAATACCGATGTGGCGCGCTTTGCGCACTGTGGCGATGAAGGGGTTCTGGCGCTTCTTTCCGATTCCACCAACGTTGAAAAAAGGGGGTATACGGCATCGGACGGGGAGATCGGCGATAACCTGTCAAGCATTGCGCTGCAGAGCAAGGGGCGGATTATCGTTGCCCTGTTTGCCTCCAGCATTGTGCGGATTCAGCAGATCGTGGATATTGCGGCATCCAGCGGCCGGAAAATCACGTTTAACGGGAAAAGCATTGAAATCAGTGTCCATATCGCCAAGAACCTGGGATTCCTCACCATCCCGCAAGGCGTGGAGATTTTTATCAACCAGATCAATAACTATCCGGACCATGAAATTGTCATCGTAACCACCGGCAGTCAGGGAGAACCCATGTCCGCCCTGGCCAGAATGGCCAGCGGCATCCATAAAAAAATAAAGATCAAGCAGGACGATACGGTCATTTTGTCCTCAAAGTTCATTCCGGGAAATGAGCGGGCCATTGCCAAGATCATCAACAACCTGTTCCGCAAAGGCGCCGATGTCATTTATGAAAAAATATCCAACATTCATGTGTCCGGCCATGCGTTTCAGGAAGAGCTGAAGCTGATGATCCAGTTGACCCGGCCCAAATATTTTGTGCCGGTACATGGGGAATACCGGCATCTTGTGCTCCATGCCCGCCTGGCCATGGAACTGGGGATGGCCAGGGAAAATATCTTTCTGGTTGAAAACGGCCAGACCATTGAATTCGATGATGGCGCCCGTCTTCAGGAACGCGTCGATACCGGCAGGATATTAATTGACGGCAAAGGGATCGGGGATGTGGGCAAAAGCGTTCTGAAGGAAAGACGGGTGTTGTCCGAAGACGGCATTGTCGGGGTCACGATGGCTTTTGACGAGGAAACCGGCATTGTGATCTATGGCCCCGAAGTATTCTCCAGGGGGTTTGTGTTTGAGACGGAAACCGGCTATCTTCTGGAAGATGCCAAATGTGTGATTCTGGAGGTTGTCGAGGATATCCCCCTTGGAACTCCGGGCAGGGTGGGTCTGATCCGAACGAAAATGCAGACGGCCCTCAAAAAATATTTCGATTTCACCATCCACCGCCATCCGATTATCCTGCCGTTTTTCCTGGAAGTTTAAAACGGCTGTCCCTGCCGGCTCAGCCGTTTTCACCCAGAGCATCCGCCAGCAGCTTTTCGTAGTGGTCATGGGCAGCCGCATCCAGTGACCGCCAGATCAGAAGCTGCCTTCGAATGGCGTGCAGAAAGGCCTTGTTGATTCTTCTCCAGGCATTCGACTCTCCGGACTGGCGTTCCAGCAGAACATTGACTTCCAGAAAACCCGGCTCCTCCCTGGACTGACAAAACCGCAGGATCACCTGCTGCATGATGCCGAAATCAAAAGGCGCCAGCCAGACATGGGCGCCTATTTCAATACAGGCATCCTTGCAGCAGCTTTCCCCTTCACAGGCATCGGCAATTCCTGAAACCGGCGGCACCGGGCAAACCTTGCTGAAAGTGATTTCGCCGGTGGAAAAAAGTCCGTGCGAGACGTCCTGGTGACCTTTGAAGTAGTCGAATAAAAAACCGGTGATGCTGCGGTGCTCCCGGTATTTCATCAGAAAGGGAAGCGTGATTTCAAGAAGATTTCCGTTGGATGCGGGAAGGGTCCAGGACCGGTTGACATCGGGAATGGCGATTTCCGCGGCAACCCGTGAAGGGTAAATGGCCGAGATCAGCACCACCAGGATGACCAGTATCATGGCGGCCACACCGGAAAGCGAGGAGTAGTTGACGGTGATTCCCGACCACAGCGAAGTTCCGGCAAAGAGGCTGGCGCTGGTCTGGGCCAGAAGATACCCCATGACCACGCTCAGAACGGCAAACGCCATGGCTTCCGCGATAAAGAGAAAGCTGACATGGGACGGGGCCAGTCCCACCGAGGTATAGACGGCGATTTCACGCTTTCTTTCATAGACGCTGCCGATCATGGTGTTCAGCACGATGCAGATGGAGATGATGATCGGAATCAGAATGTTGGGGACGCCGCTGTAGCTCAGGGCGTCGCTGGCATTATACAGCAGAACGCCATCCGGCTCGCCGCTGAAAAGCGCCAGCCCGAACCGGTCGACCAGATGCTGAGCGGCTTTGCGGACGTCCGTTGCCTCCGTATGCCGGACCGCGATGCCTTTGAGCTTTCCGCCGAAAGACAGCAGTGTCCGGAAGGGAACAATCAGCGTCAGATCTCCGGAAATATGCTGATACCTGCTTTGATACGACCGGACATCATCCCCGGATTCCATGGCCTCCATCTCAACCTCGGTCATTTCCTGAGAGGCTTCACGGGGAAAAATGGCCGGCGTCAGGGGTTCGCCGTCCAGATCGGGCCGATCCTGAAGCTGTTTGCCGGAAAAAATGCCGGTCACCTGAAACGGAATCCCCCAGATCTGAACAACTGCAGATTCGGGCTGATCGAAGGAAATCCCCAGCTCCCGGGCCATGCGATCGGAAATCAGGACCACATGGCGTTCTTCGGGCTTGAACCACCTGCCGCCGACCAGAATTTGGTCGAGTCCCGTAACGCCGGGTTCATCGGCAGAGAGTCCGATCATGCCATGGGCTTCAAATTTGCGGCTGCCATATCGAAGGGGGACTTCCGCGGATCGGGTTCGGTCTTCTCCTTCCTGCCAGACCCGGGGGGCAATGACGCCGGAAGCATCAAAGGCATGGGTCAGAACCGGGAGCGCTGTCTGGGGTATATCCTGCCAGTTCACGTTTTTCAGAAGAAAACCGGAATAAGGCGCATGGGCCTGATATTGAATTCTGGAATGAAGCCGTATGCTCTTTACCGATGTGAAGCTCATGATGGTAAAGGTCAGGATGATCAGTGTTGCGCAGGTCAGGGCCGTTCGGATTCTTCGGCGCCGAAGGTTGCTGACTCCCAGGAAAAAAGAGGCCGTGAAGGCTTTCCACCGGGTGATGTCTCCGGTTGCCGCGGGTCTTGCCCGGTTCTGAAGCCGGTTCATTTCTTCCTCGAACCGCAGAAAAACGATCAGCGTCACCATAAATGACAGACCGATGATGAAAAAAGCCAGAATGACGACAAGCGGACTGTACGCCAGTTGAAAGGCCGGGTGAACCTGGTAAATGATCGCGATCACCAGAACCAGAATGACGCTAAAGGCAATGATCCGCTTGTAGATGTTGGAAAATGAAAACAGGAGCCGCTCCATGCAGAAGGCAAACGGAACAAACAAGGCGATATAAAACAGAACCCCGAAAAGCACGTCTTTCTGCGTCTGCTCGACATCATCATAGACCCGGCTGGCAAGTGCCCAGGAAGCCGATGATGCTTCAATGAACTGGTCGTATGCTCCTCTCGGAGAGGGCCTGTCCGGCTGTTTCCAGGGCGGATTGTCCTTCCTGCTGAAGTCTTCGGATCTGCTCGTTGAAAATGCCGTGTTTTTCAAGGTTGGTGATCCGCGGGTTTAAAAGCGCCCACATGTCCGTGGCCGCCCGGAACTCGGTTCGGTGAAGAATCGGCCAGTCATCGATCCGGTATCCCGTTCCTTCGGAATGTTCGGGGTCCGCGTGGGTCAGAATCAGTTTTTTATGAATCACCGAATCCGAGAGCGTCAGTTTCAGACGGGTTTCAGGTTCCAGATAAATGGATGTCAGCACCGAAGACCGGGTGTCGATCCGGCTGTACCAGTACTTGAGGGGAGTGGCCTCCCGCCGGCCGTCTATGAGCTTGATCTTTGTCATGTACTTGAAGCTGCGCGGCTCCATCAAATTGAACAAGGTGGTGCCTTTGCAGGCAAACATGATCAGATCGGTCTGCATGGAGGTTCGCTGCATTTTCAGGCGGTAGGCCTCTTTTCCGGTCTGCTCCTTGTCAATGGCCCACAAGACATTTCCGGTTTCAGGGTCAAACCGGTAACCTTCTATGATCAATTTGTCCAGAACATGTCTTTTGTCGGCAACCCCTTTGATCTGAAACGTTCCAAGATCATTGACCATTGCATAATATCTGGTATTTCCCTGGTAGGAGAGGATGACGGTCCCCGGGGCCGGTGCATCGGCAAAAAGCTCTCCGTGCCGGATAAAGCTTGCGCGGCCGCTGACTGTTGAAAACCCGTTTTGCGGCAGGCTCTCATTGTAAAGTACGGGGACGGATGCAACCCGGCTTATCAGGCTGCATACCTGGCGGCTTTGTTCCGTGGCATAAGGCCAGTTGATTGCGTCCGGAACATCATAGGGCGTTCCCCAGAGACTCCGGGCGTCATGGACAGTGGCCAGGCTGGCGCCGATGTAACCGGCAAGCGCGCTGACTTCGCCGCCCAATAAAGGTTGGTCCGTAAAATAACTCTGCCAGGTTCTGAGTTTGCTGGGCCTTAACGTGTCCCTGAACAGGGGAATTTCCGCACCTTTTCCCTGATGCATGGCGCCATCCAGGGAGGTATAGGCAGAGGAACGGTTGGCGCTGGGCTTTAAGGGATAAAGCCAGCCCTTGCTGAAAGCCCCGAATCCATCGCCGTGGCTGGACAGATGAAGTGAAATCGCCACCATCAGCTCCCGGCTTTTTATCAGGGACCTGAAGTCGAGGGCATTGTCGAGAAGCTTGGTCTGACTGGAGGCATCCCGAAGAATGGCTTTCTGACGCAGGATGGCCGATGGCATGAGCCGATCCAGGACAGCCTGCTCCTCGGGGGAGAGGCCCTTGAAAGAGGTCTGCCAGCCAAGTTGCCGAAGTAGAAGCCTGTCTTTGGCAAGAACCTGAATTTTTTCCTGCCAGAATAATTTTTGGTCCGAATCCGGCTGCTCAAGCCGCAGCCGCATCAGTTCCCGGGATACTTGATCGACCTGGGTCTTGATTTCATCACTGATGGCTTTTTTGACCAGCGTTTCCAGCGGCGAATCTTCAGGATCGGTATTTTCCGTGGAGACTTCCCGCAATTTGGGGTCCAGCGCATTCAGAACTTTTCGCGTATCTTTGACCAGATCCCGAAGCTGTTTTTTTTGCTTGCGAAGATCCTTTGGAGAAGCCCGCAGGCTCCAGACCAGATCTCTGAGGCCGGCCAGGCTCTGGGCATGGCCGCTGGTGGCTACCAGCAGAACAGAGCGCTCGGGCGGTGTTTGCCTGAACTTTCGGGCCAGATCAAGCAGGGTGGCGACGCTGACGGCCTCGTCCGCGCCCGGAGACAGTCCCGGCACATAGGCGGTGCTGTCGTAAAATGCCTCGATCATCATCAGCTCTTCCTGAAGCGTGGCATTTTGGCCTGGAATCAGACAGTAGATATTCTCAGCGACAACTTCTTTCCAGCTGACTTCGGAATTCAACTGAATTTCAGGGAAAATCAACCCGTTGGGTGCGGTTTCAAAGTTCCCGAAAAAGCGCCGTGCATCCTCAGCGGAAATCCAGAAACGGGGAAACTGAATGGGCGAAAGCTCGTGCTTGTCCTCAAACAACGCTCTTGAAGACAGGCCCCTGTCCACATAAACGAGTGCTTTGGCGCCGAGCGAGGCTGCCTGAATCCAGTTTATTCCTGAATCCAGTTCCATCAGCAAAATAGCGCCTTCAATGGATTTTCCGTTAAATTCGGTCAACGCCCCGGCCCCTGCATAGATGAGCGGGCCTTTCAGCCCCTGGGGATCAATGGACTGTGGGGAAATGGCATTTCCCAGAAGCGGGTGAAGGGAAATCGCCATGCCGCGATCGGGGACCGCCATCTGGCTTTTCCCCTGCCGGAGTATCGGCAGTGAATATCGATGCACGCCGACTTCGGAAAAGCCCGCTTCCTGAAACTGCGCCTTGATGTATTCGGCGGCGGACCGACAGCCTGAAGTTCCCGTGCTTCTGTCTGCGAAAGCGGATAAGGCCCGGATGTCCCTTTCAAAATCACCGGCTCCGGCACTGGACAGCCATATCAGCCATGGCGACCAGCGTAGCCCCGATCATCAGCAATGCCAGCTGTTTGGGTAAGTGTTTCATAGGGTTAACATTCGCTCAATGTGTCATGTCCGGATCTGGTGCCGATCTGGCCGATCGAAATGGACAGCTCATCCCGGTTTTCAATTTTGTCAACCCGGCCATCCCGAATCCAGACGACTTGATCCGATACATTCAGCATCTTGATGTCATGGGTCGCCGAGATGATGGTGACGCCCCGCTCGCGGCTGAGTTGTTTAAGAAGGTAAATGATTTCCTCACCCGTATTCAGGTCCAGGTTTCCCGTAGGCTCATCGGCCAGAATAATGGCCGGGTCATTGGCCAGGGCCCTGTGCAATGGCCACCCGCTGCTGCTGGCCTCCGGACAGTTCAAATGGCTTGTGCTGAAAGCGATCCCCCAGCCCCACCATCTCCAGCAGCTTGATGCCTTTTTCCACAGCCGCATCGTCGGCCATGCCGGCAAATGTCATGGGAAGGGTGACATTTTCAAGGGCAGTCATGACCTGAATGATGTTGAAGGTTTGAAAAATATAGCCGATTTTCCGGCATCTCAGCCAGGCCAGTTCGTAGGCATCCAGCTGGGCGATATCCACTTCGTCGATAAATACTTTTCCGGTTGTGGGTTTGTCCAGCCCGCCGATCATGTTAAAAAGTGTGCTTTTGCCGGATCCCGATGGACCCATGATGGAAATATAATTTCCGGCGGTGATTTCAAGGTCGACCCCTTTCAGGGCCTGAACATCCAATTTGCCCAGTTTAAAGGATTTGGTCACACCGGTAACCCGGACAATTTTTCTGGAATCAGTCATGACAGTTCCTGTGGATAATGTTACTGTTCAACCCGCATGGCCTCAACCGGCTGCATGCGGGCGGCAACTATAGCCGGATACATCACGCCGACAAGGCTCAGCACACATCCGACAAGCGTGGCGCCGGCAACGGACAGACCGGCCTGGGTCCAGGACAGGGTGGTGATGGATACGGTTCCAAATCGAAGAAAAAAATTTACCAGGGCAAAGGCGCCGCCGACAATCGCGCCCACGCCGGATCCGATCAGCCCCTGAATGCCGGCCTCAAGAAGAAAGAGCCTCAGGATAAAGCGATCCAGCGCACCCAGGCATTTCATGGTGCCGATTTCCCTGAATCGTTCGGTAACGGCCATGAGCTGGGCATTGACAATTCCCACCACGCAGACCAGAAGCGAGAGCACAATGATCCACTGCTGCTTGGGGCTGTTTCCCACGGAAACATCCTCCGGCCGCAGATCGTATCCGGAGCGAATCAGAGCCTGGCGCAGCGCGGGTTCGCCGGTGGACAGCAGTCCGTTTGCCACATCTGAGCCCACGCGGGTGAAGCTGAGAAACGATACGGCCAGAACCAGGCTGATGGTGGTAATCAGGGAGCGGAAAAAACGGACCCGAATACTTTTTATGGCAATATCCACGGACTTCATAAAGGGCAGGACAACAAGCCTGTCTATCTTGTCTGAGTGTCCTGCACGATGGAATATGGAATGGTTTTGCATGGTACAGCGCCTTGTTCACGATCCATTGGGAATGTCATTTTTGATTCTGCCGCCTCTGGCCCGGTTGAACCTGAACGGATAGGGTCGAACCGGAATGTTGTGATTTCGAAGCTGTCCGCTGGTAAACATTTCCGCGCTGACGGCAAGCGCATCGCTGCGGTATTTAAACCAGTCCGTTACATAATCATGAAATTCGTCCAGTTTGTTCATATAAATGTTCATATGTTCCGTGCAGCCGACGGCAAACCGGTCGTTGATGCCGTCAAATGCGTGAAAATCCGGAACATGGATATAAGATAAATCCAAAAGGGATAAATTATCAAGCGGTTTTATAAACATCAGATCCGGGCGGCAGCGAATGATGCAGTCATAGCGGATTCCACTGCTCTTTTTCATGCCCGATGCGAAGCCGGTTGCATTGCTTCAGGCCGTAAAGCTGCTGCAGATAGGGCTGTACCCCGGTTTTTAAACGGCAGTTGACGCCGTTGATCAATGCCCCTTCATCCAGAGGCGGATCATCTTCAATCCGGATCACGGTCGGATTCAGCAGCGCCGCCAGGTGACTGTTTGAATCCCGCGGGACAAACATGAACAGATCATGGTCCCCGATTTGATTCAAAAGGCATTCCCTGATTGTTTGATGGGTTTGATCCAGGCCGGCGCACCGGCCGGACATGCATACCGCGGTTCGGAGCCGTTTGCTGCCGGTTTTATATTTGGCAGGCTGTTTTTCGGCAAACAAGTGCCTCCAGGCGCCGATACCGGATCAACGGGTGTTTTGAATTAAAGTGGTTCTGCAGAAACGTTTCCGGAATCTGGTAGGAACCTGTTTTTTTTTCCGGTTTTCCCGGCAGGGGATAGATGGAATTGGCATCCTGAATCTTCATCTTGTGTTTCAGATCCGATGAAATGGCATTCATCAGAAACGTTGCGGGAAGGGTCCAGTATTTTTTCCGGCGGCCATAGGACTTGCGGTTTGCATTGCGGGTGGTGATGACATTGAACTGGATTCTGTGGGGATTGTACAAAAGCGCCGTCAAATGATTCATAATGTGCTGGGAATACAGCCAGGACTCGCAATCAAATCCCGTGTAGTACGGAAGCAGAAAAGAGATGGCTTCGTGGTGAAACGCATTAAAAAGCGCGTCAAAATTATATCCGAGATTGACCTCGGAACCCGGTTCTTCATACTGCCAGGAATAGCGGGAATAGCCGACAGCCGGTTCCCATTCCAGAAGATATTTTTCAAATGTTCGAAAAGGGTTGCCGCAAAGCTTGACATTTAATGTTCGGGCCAGTTCCGCGTCTTCCTTGACGATGCAGTCTCCGTCCAGAAAAATATAATAAAGATATCCGGCGTTTCTGGTCACTGCTTCTTTCAGCAGGCGGTTTCTTCCTTCGTTCCAGGTGCTTTGCGGATAAAAAATGGCGTCGTTTCGATCGCAAGGCGCTTTCCAGGTCAGTAGAATAATGTCATTTTGTTCATCCGGCAGATCGGAATAAGGCATGTCGGATTCAGATTGAATCAAGTAAACAAAAGGTTTCATGCCGGAGCTATCGCCTTCTTGTTTCGGATTCACGCATTTTTAGCGTGTATCGTTTTTTTGCATCCTTAAGCAAGCCTTCAATTTCAGTTTTTTTCTGGGGGTCTGTGGTCGTATCCACTGCCTTTTCAAGCTGAACAATCGCATTTTTATAATCCGCCCGGACATGGTAATAGCGGCCAAGGTAGTAGCAGGCATCCGAAGTTTTGCCCAGAGAGCCGTAGGTGCTGCCAAGATAAAACATGGCTTCGGGGTAGTCCGGGGTGTCCCGCAGCAGGGATTCCAGCAAACGGGACGCTTCCTGGAATTTTCCCAGTTCCATGAGGCAGCGGCCGGCGTAGAAAAGCCCCTCGGTTGCGTCGGGAGAGATGTCCAGGGATCCCTGCAGAATGCTGAGCGCTTCGGGATATCGGCCGTCCAGAAAATACGTCCTTCCCAGTTCCGTGAGCAGGGTTGGATCAAATGCACGCCTGGTCAGCGCTGTCCGGAACTGATCCATTGCAGCACTTCGATTCCCCTTTCGGGTCAGGATCAGTCCATAGCCGTAATGGGCCAATGCCTTGTCAGGCGTCAGGGTGACCTGGGCCTTGAAATTTTTCAGGGCTTCATCCTCTGGTCCGAACATGGCGAGCAACCGGGCATGGGTCCAGTCAAAGGCGTCCGGGGAAGGAGGCGAAAGCTTGCTGATAATCGAAGGGTTGGCTTCGATCCAGGATCCGAGAAACGTAATGCGGTCTTCCACTGCCGGGTGCGTCATCATGTAGGTGGGAATCTGATCCCTGCCATACCACTGCCTGCTGCGGATTTTGGTTAATGCTGCCAGAAGCCCCTTTGGGCTGTATCCGGCCTTGGTCAGATAATCCAGGCCTCTCTGGTCCGCCTGGGTCTCGTCTTCCCGGCTGTATGACAGCGTGGCCGTCTGCGCCGCGGCCATGGATCCGACCGCTGTAGCGCTGCTTGCTGCCGCACCTGAGCCGGTTGCGCCCATTAGAATGCCGGCGGCAACGCCGGCAAGGGTTGCCAGACCGATTTTTTTGGATCGTTCAATCCGTTCGGAAACATGCCGGCAGGCCACATGAGAGATTTCGTGGGCGATAATGCCGGCAATTTCCTCTTCGCTGTTCAGCGCTTCAAAGAGACCGCTGTTGATGAATATCTGACCGCCCGGGCCTGCAAATGCATTGTATGTGGATTCCTTAATGACATGAAACTTGTACGAAAAAGACTGAGGCGGCATGACAGCCAGAATTTTATCGCCGATCCGGGTGACATAATCCGTAATGATCGAATCGTGAATGATCTCGTAATGTTCGTTGACAGCGGCCATGAATTCCCGGGACAGTTCTTCCTCTTCCTGAATGGTAATGGCTCTTGCGATTTCGGGAAAAAGCATCAGCACAACCAGCAGCCAGACCCGGATTTTTTTATTGGCGTTCATTTTATGGCATTCCTCCAAGATTCTATAACTCTGATCATACCATGACATATTCGGTTTGACTTTTCAAATACCAATTTTTGTGATACCGTTTGCGTCATGGCAATCACAATATGTATCGCGAATCAGAAAGGCGGGGTCGGGAAAACCACCACGGCAATCAATTTGTCTGCCGCGCTTGCAGTATCCCAGAAAAAAATCCTTCTTGTTGATTGCGATCCTCAGGGCAATGCCACTACCGGCGTCGGGATTGACAAGGCAGCACTTACCCGGACGCTGTATCACGGAATGATCGGCGAGGCATCCGTTGAAGCGATCATTCAGGACAGCGAGATTGCTTTGTTAAAGGTGATTCCCGCCCGGGTGGAACTGATCGGTTTTGAAATCGAAATGCTCTCCAGCGCCAACCGGGAAAACATCCTGAAGGAATTTCTGTCCGGACTCACCAGCGCCTATGACTACATTATTCTGGACTGCCCGCCGTCGCTCAGCCTGCTGACGGTCAATGCCATGACTGCCGCCGATTCCATGCTGATTCCCCTTCAATGCGAGTTTTATGCGCTGGAAGGTCTGTCCCAGCTCCTTCAGACCATCAAACGGATCAAGCGGGGTCTCAATCCTCATCTCAGGCTCGGCGGGATTCTTCTGACCATGTTCGACAAACGTACCAATCTTTCGGGGCAGGTGGCAGATGAAGCCAGGAAATATTTTAAAAATCTTGTCTTTAAAACCATCATTCCGCGCAATGTCCGGCTGGGGGAGGCGCCTAGTTTCGGCAAGCCCGTCGTGCTGTATGACGCTGTCTCGGCAGGGGCGGTCAGTTATATGGATCTGGCCAAGGAAATTATCGACCCGTCTTCAGTCTCCGGTCTGGAAACCTAATTCGCTAGTTGAGCTTTGGAAAATGACAACAGAACAATCCCAAAATGAGGGCGGGACCGTAAGACGAAAGAAAATGGCGCTGGGAAGGGGTATTGAAGCCCTGATCCCGGACATTGATCCTGCCCCGAGCGATGCCTCCGGGGAGTACTTTACCTGCGACGTCCGTCTGATTCGCCCCAATCCGTTCCAGCCCCGTATTCGATTCTCTCAGGAAGAACTTGATGAGCTGAGCCGGTCCATTCTGGAGCAGGGCATCCTTCAGCCCCTGATGGTGCGAAAGGCGGAAACCGGCTACGAGCTGATTGCCGGCGAAAGACGCCTTCGGGCTGCCAGAATCGCAGGCTTGAACGAGGTGCCGGTTGTCGTCAAAAACGTTTCCGATGGTCAGCTTCTGGAGATTTCGATTATTGAAAACATCCAGCGCGAAGACCTCAATGCCCTGGAAGAAGCCGAGGCCTACAACCGGTTGATGGACGAATTTCATCTGACGCAGGAAGAGGTTGCGGTCCGGGTGGGGAAAAGCCGCCCGGCCGTTGCCAATTTTTTACGGCTTCGCCAGCTTCCGGAACCGATCAAGGCCAGCATACTGGATGGGACATTGACAATGGGGCATGCCCGCGCCATTCTGGGAGCCGATACGCCGGCCCAGCAGAATGCCGCCTGGAAAGCCGTTATCGCCAAAGGCCTTTCGGTTCGGGAAACCGAAGCCCTGGTTAAACGTCTCAGGAATCAGAAACCCGAAGACCGGGATTCTCCTCCCAGGTCCTTTGATGTTTATCTGAACAGCCTGGCCAATGACCTGTCTCAGGATTTCGGAACGCGTGTCAAAATCAAACGCAAGGGCCGAAAGGGCCGGGTTGAGATAGAATTTTACAACAATGACGATCTGGATCGGTTAATCGGTCTTCTGAAACGCACCTGAAGCAGCCGAATGTCTATCCATATTATTATCGACGGGTATAACCTGATCCGACAGTCCGGGGTTCTTGGCGGTCTGGAAAGCCAGAGCATTCAGGCGGGCAGGGATGCGCTTGTGGAGATGCTGACAGCGTACCGAAGGGTCAAGCGCCATAACATCACTGTTGTATTTGACGGCTCCAGCGCACCCTGCGATTGCCCGTCCCGGGACCGTATTCAGGGCGTCAGCATTATATTTTCAAGATCCGGCGAGCTGGCCGATGCGGTCATCAAGAGAATGGCGGCCAAAGAAAAGGAAAAGGCCATTGTGGTTTCTTCGGATCAGGATATTATTCGGCATTCGGCCGCATTCGGGTGCGCGACGCTCAACTCTGCGGTGTTTGAACAAAAACTGATGATGGCCTCCCGGATGAATTCCGGGGAGCCGGATAACGATTCGGATGGTGGATGGATTCCAACAACCCGGAAAAAAGGCCCTTCCAGGCGACTTTCCAAGCGCAAACGGCAGAATCAGATAAAAACCGACAAGCTGTAATACAAGCAGTCAGAATCCAGAGGCGTCAGGAGAATCCCGGCTTGCTGTCATGCGTTGCGCTGAAAAACATTGGGAACTGAAATGAAACGTATCTGCGTCATTGATGGTCAGGGTGGCGGCATCGGCAGTGCCGTGATCAAAAAACTTAAAGAGGTTTTTGAAGAAACCATCGAGATCATCGCGCTTGGCACCAATGCCATTGCAACATCGCAGATGCTGAAGGCAAGGGCCAACCGGGGAGCGACCGGCGAAAACGCCATTGCCCGGACAGCCGATAGGGTGGATGTGATCATCGGCCCGCTCAGCATCGTCCTGGCACATGCCATGATGGGCGAAGTTACGCCCAGAATTGCCGAAGCCATTGCCGGCAGCCCGGCAATAAAAATACTGATTCCGCTTTTCCAGGAAAACGTTGAAATCGTCGGATTAAGTCCGATTCCTCTGCCCAGGCTGATTGAAGCCCTGATTCTGCAGAATCTGTCTGCCCTGTCAATTCAAAGATCAGATGAACCTGCAGGCATCACGGGCAGTGCTGCTGCTGCTCCATAGCGATGGAAGTGAACCAGCGGATGAACACGGAGGAACTTTCCGTTACTGTCTGAGTTTGCCTGTGGTTTGGAATGGTTTTTGTCGATAAAGAGTCAACCCCCTTAACCGAGAAGGATGATGTCATGTGTGAAGCCAATGCATATCTGATTGAAGGAGAAGAAAACCGGTTGGTAATGGAAGCTGTCGATGTCGTTGAACCCGAAAATGACGGGGTTCGGCTGATCAGTATTTTCGGAGACCAAAAATTTCTCAAAGCCCGAATCTATTCATTGTCTCTGGTGGATCACAAGATCTTCCTCAAGTAGTCCCGGAAGGTCATGGACCTTGAAGTCCTGTTTTCGCAAACCTTGAAAACAGGTTTCCAGCCGGCTTTCCGGTGTCGGATTCATTCATGAAAATCATCATCGCCAAGACTGCCGGCTTTTGCATGGGGGTGCGAAGAGCCGTTGAAATGGCTCTGGACGCTCCGGGCCAACACCGCTGCCCCATCTTCACTCACGGTCCCTTGATTCATAATCCCCAGGTTCTTGACCTTCTGGCTGAAAAAGGTGTTCACATCATTCGGGATATTCCTGAAGCCGGAGAGGGAACCGTGCTGATTCGCGCCCACGGGGTGCCGCCTGCCGTCAAAAAAGGTCTGAAGAAGGCCGGTTTTGTGGTCATAGATGCGACCTGCCCCAGAGTGATCAAGGTTCAGGCGATTATCAAGAAACATACCCGGCAGGGATATGCAACCATTATCATCGGTGATCGGGACCATCCTGAGGTTGTGGGACTGATGGGATTTGCCGCGGACAAGGGATTCGTTGCCGGAAGTATCGAAGAGCTTGAAGCGCTGCCCGATTTCGACAAGGCCATTCTGGTTGCCCAGACCACGCTGAATACCCGTCTGTTTGAAGCGGTCAATAACTGGACCCAGGCGCGCCACCCTCACTACAAATGTTTTCATACCATCTGCGATTCAACGGCGAAGCGCCAGACCGAAGTACAGGAAATGGCGGCAATGGTGGATGCGTTGATCGTTGTCGGGGGCAAAAACAGCGGCAATACCCAGCGGCTTGCCGAAATTGCCGGTCAGTCCGGCATTGCGACCTTTCACATCGAAACCGAGTCCGATCTGGACGCCAAGGCGCTGACTTTTGCCGAGACCGTCGGCATTACTGCAGGCGCGTCTACCCCCAACTGGGTAATCAATCGGGTGGTCAGGGCCGTGGAAAGGTTGCCGTATAAGAACAGAGCCGGAATCCTGAAAATCTTTTTTCCCATTCAACAGGCCCTGCTCCTGACCAATGTTTTTGTCGCTGCAGGTGCGGGGTGTTTGAGTTACGCCTGTGCAGTGCTGATGGGGATCGGCAATTTTCTGCCCCATGTATGGATATCCATGTTCTATGTGCTGTCGATGCACACCTTGAACAGTCTGACCGGACTCAAGGCAGACCGGTATAATGATCCGGAGCGGGAGGTTTTTTACAGCAGGCATAAAATATTTCTGATATGTCTTGCACTGTTTTCCGGGGCAGCGGGGCTGCTCATTGCCTATTTTCAGGGCAGAATCTCTTTTCTTGTGCTTCTGATAATGAGTATTCTGGGGCTTTCCTATAATATTGAGCTGATCCCGAAGACGCTGTTCACTGGAAAATATTCTCGGATAAGGGATATTCCCGGATCTAAAACCATTCTGATCGCGGTTGCGTGGGGGGTGGTGACATCGATTTTGCCGGCCATTTCCGCCGGCAATCTATTTGGCCTGAAAACACTGCTGGTGTTTTTCTGGGCCACGGGGCTTGCATTTGCCCGTACAGCTTTTTTTGATATTCTGGACATGCAGGGAGACCGGATTGTCGGCAAGGAAACCATTGCCATTCTGCTTGGAGAGAAAAAATCCATTCGAATGCTGAAAACGGTCCTGGGGATATGGGTCGCTCTTATCATTTCTTCAAGTCTGACAGGAATCATCCCCGCTCTGGGGCTGGGCCTTTCCGTCTGTCCAGCGGCCATGCTGGCGCTGATCTGCATGCATGAAAACGAATTCATGCTTCAGGGAGTCCGTCTGGAATTTCTGGTCGAATCTCATTTCTTTCTGGCCGGTGTGGTGACACTGTTTTACACGGCCGTCCTTCAGTCATAGATGGCCGGCTGACTTGACAGCCGTCTGGATGCGATTTATTTTTGGCGCAAGACAGGACTCAGTAGCCGGAAGTTTGGGGTTAGTTGTTTCAGTCCTCTTTATCAGGAGGTGATCTATATGTCGCATGTTAGATGGGATCCGTGGAAACGCATCGGGTATCTTCAAAATCGCATCAACCAGATGATTGCCGATCCGGCATTCGATCCTCGCATTGTTGAGGATGAAATCGCCGAATGCGAGTGGAAACCGGCGGTGGATATTCTGGACACTGCCGATGGTGTCATCATCAAGGCGGACCTTCCGGGCGTAAAAAAGGAAGATGTCAGCGTTGAACTCAAAGACAATCTGATGACATTAAAAGGAGAACGAAAAGCTGATTTATCCGTTGAAAGCGAAAAGTGTTTTCGGAGGGAGCGGTGTTTCGGTACATTTTTCAGGGCATTTACGCTGCCTGAACGCATCAGCGCCGATCATATCCGGGCGGTTCTTAAAGACGGGGTACTGGAAATCCGTTTTCCAAAGCCTGAAAAAGAAAAACCCCGGCAGATTCACGTTCATGTGAATTGATGGGATCGGGATTGTCTGTGACCTCACTTCATCTTGAATCAGAAAGACCTTTCAGGCCGATTTATATTTTGGCGAAAACGCCTTCGGGCCTGGTACGCGGACAATCACCGAAACCTTCCGTGGCGAAAAACCCCGGAGCCTTATTCGATTTGGGTCTCCGAGGTCATGCTTCAGCAGACCCAGGTTAAAACCGTGATTGGTTATCACGACCGTTTTTTAAAACGATTTCCAACGATTCATTCCCTTGCCTGTGCGGATCAGCAGGATGTGCTCAAGCTCTGGGAGGGCCTGGGATATTACAGCCGGGCCCGTAATTTTCATAAAGCCGCCATTCAGGTAACTTCCCTGTATTCCGGTCAAATACCATCGGACTGGAATGCCTTCAGGCAGCTTCCGGGGGTAGGAGACTATATTGCCTCGGCAGTTCTCAGCATCGCCTTTAATCAGCCGTTTGCGGTCGTGGATGGAAATGTCAAGCGGGTGATTTCCAGGCTCTTTGCCATGGACACGCCGGTAAATGGCTCCAGTGCCCACGCGGTATTCCAGAAACCGGCAACGGCATTGCTGGATGTTGATGCGCCCGGAATCTTCAATCAGGCCATGATGGAACTCGGCGCCCTGATCTGCAAACCCGCAAAACCCGTTTGCGCCCAGTGCCCGCTCAAAGCATTCTGCGCTGCTTTTGCTTCCCGTCAGGTCGATGCTTATCCCAAACGCGTAAAGACGCCGCCGGTTCCGCTCTACCCGGTAGTGGCAGGTGTTGTCTGCCATCAGGGGCGAATGCTGATCACGAAAAGAAAACCCGACGGCCTTTTGGGCGGACTGTGGGAATTTCCCGGCGGGAAAATCCGGGAAGGAGAAAGCCCCGCCGATGCCTGTGTACGGGAAATTATGGAAGAAACCGGGGTTTCGGCAAGGATCGTATCGCATCTTTGTCAGGTGAAACATGCCTATACCCATTTTAAGATTCAAATGCAGGTGTTTATCTGTCATGCGCTTTCCGGAGAGGTTCGGTTGAACGGTCCTGTCGATTTCCGCTGGATTACCCCGGATGATATGGACCTGTACCCGTTTCCCGGTGCCAATCATAAATTTCTTGGACTTCTCAAGGACGCTGCACTTACCAGTCATACAACTCCCCCAACAGGAACAAACATATGAATGTCAGAGCCTCCAGTTTTGAACAGGGACCGATCCGCCCCCCCAACGAAGCCCGCAGTCTGCTGCTTCGCCTGACCCGTAACTGCCCCTGGAATCAGTGCCTGTTTTGTCCGGTTTACAAGGGCCAAAAATTTTCCCTTCGAACAGTCGATGAAATTAAGCAGGATATTCAGACCGCCCGGAACATTGCGGACGATATTCAGGAACTTTCCCACAAGCTGGGTAGCGGCGGTGCTGTGGATGATGCGGTGATTTCCCGTATTTCGGGCGGTTCCGGGTTCAGCCAGTGCTACCGGGGAATGGCTGTCTGGATGTATTACGGCACGTCCGCATGTTTTCTTCAGGATGCCGACAACCTGATCATGAAAACCGATGATCTGGTAACGGTTCTGACCTTCCTGAGGGAGAAATTCCCGGAAATCAGCCGTGTTACGACTTATTCCAGATCCAAAACCGTTTCTCTTAAATCTCTTGAATCGCTTAAACAAATCCGGAAGGCCGGCCTGAACCGCGTGCATATCGGCCTTGAGACCGGATATGATCCGCTGCTGCGTTTTATTAAAAAAGGGGTGAGTGCAGCCGTTCATGTCGAGGCCGGACGAAAACTCATCGACGCCGGCATGGAAGTGTCGGAATATGTCATGCCGGGGCTTGGCGGGCAGGCCATGTGGCGGGAACACGCGACAGAGACGGCCCGTGTACTGAACCAGATCAATCCGCATTTTATCCGTCTGAGAAGCCTGCGGGTTCCTGACCGGGTTGCACTAAGTGAAAAAGTCAAAGACGGCAGTTTCGTGATGCAGACCGATGATGCGCTGGCCGAAGAAATCCGGGTGTTCATCGAGGCTCTGGACGGAATTACCAGCAGGGTGTCCAGCGATCATATCATGAACCTTCTCGAGGATGTTTCCGGAAAACTGCCGGAGGATAAACCGGCCATGCTGAAGGTGATCCAGTCCTATCAGCAGCTTGCGGAAAAAGAGCGGATCATTTTCCGGCTGGGCAGAAGGGCAGGCGTCTATCGCTCCATAGAGGATCTGAGGCGTGATCCCGAAACGCATCAGAAAATCAGTCGTTTGATTCAGGAAATCGAGGATTCTGAAGGTGCGTCCGGGGTGGAGCGGTATATTTCCGAAATGGTGGACCGGTATATTTGACCCGTTTCACAAAGCGACTGCTGTACAGGAATGCTTTTAAATTATTTGGACGACACGCCTTCAGCCTGTTTTTTCAGTCTGTCCGCCCGGGTGGTTACAAACAGCAGATAACATGAAAGGCAAAAAAAGAAAACATCCCGCAAGACAATCCACCCGGAGAGTCCGGAGGCGGTCGCTTCGGTGGAAAAACATCCGCAGGGTATATCGAGGCCTCTGGCCGTGTTGAAGATAATGGCGCTCAGAAACACGATCATTAGCAGATTTACCCCAAGGGCGGCACCGGACAGCCAGAATCCGGAAAGAAGCAGCAAGCCCAGAATCAACTCGAGCCAGGGCAGTATCAGGGCCATAAGATTGATCAGCTGAGAGGGAAGAAGCTGGTACTTGAACACGGCCTCAGCAAACGCTGCCGGATTAAGGATCTTGTCCCAGCTGGCATAAATAAACACCCCGCCCAGTATCAGTCTTGCCGCAAGGGCAAAGTGCCGTGCCCATGTTTTTTCAGTCCAGGCAGTATGGCTGTCGCTTTGTTTATGCGGCGGGCCGGCGCTTTCAATCGCGGCGCAGGTATCTTCGCAGAAAAGGTTTCCGTTACCGCAGGCGCTCGTCTCAAATTGCAGAACCGGGTGATCGATGCCGAATTCGTGGAAAAGCGAGTGGCTGATTTTTTCCCGAAGCTGCCGGGTTTGGCTGATGGGCTGGTCATTGACAACCACGTGGCAGGAAAAAGCCACGCCGGATGATCCCAGGCTCCAGGCATGGAGATAGTGAACGCCCGAAATACCCGGAAAATTCTGTAAAAACAGTTGAACCGCCTGGATATTCAGATGTCCGGGCGTGGCGTTCATGAGAATGGCGGTCGATTCCTTTAAAATGCTCCAGCAGTTCTTTATGATAAATACCACGATCATCAGAGACAAAAGCGGATCCAGCCAGTACCAGGGCCTATAGATAAGAATCAGGCCGTTAACAAGCACCACCACGGATGTCAGCATGTCTCCCATCATGTGGAGAAAAGCGCCGCGCACATTCAGGCTTTCTTTGGCATCCCGGTGAAGCAGCCAGGCTGAAAATCCGTTTCCGATAACGCCGATGGCCGCAATCCCCATGACCAGGCCGCCGGAAACGATCTGCGGGTTATGAAGCCGCTGAAACGCGCCAAAGACGATCATTGCGGATGCGCCAAAGAGAATCGCCACATTCAACAGGGCTGCCAGGATTTCGGCTCTCCGGTATCCGAAGGTGTTTTGAAGTGAAGCCCCTTTCTTGCCGATTTTAAGGGCAATGTATGAAATCAGAATCGCTGTAAAGTCGCTGAAATTGTGTGTGGCATCGGAAATCAGGGCCATGCTGTTTGCCGCAATGCCGCCAATAATCTGCACCACCGGAATGATGAAATTCAGGGCAAGCGTGATCAGAAGTCTTGTAGCCGTGGAATTCTCGGAAATTTGGTGGTGATGTGAGCAGCCGTTGGAATGTCCCGCGGAACGGGAGATGCAGTCTTTTCCGTTTTCAGACGCCTGTTTTTCACCGTTGATGCCGTCTTGAGTCGATATGGTCTGTTCCATCTAAGCCTTATTGTCTTCTAATCTTCCCAATCTCTTAACTTCTCAGCTTCCTGTCTCAACCGGCAGCCCGGCATTCCGCCAAACCGACCAGCCGTTGACCAGTATCCGGGCTTTTGAAAATCCCAGATTCTCCAGAAACAGCGCCAGTTCCTTGCTCAGATTGCAAGCATCCCCATCGCAGTAGGTAATGATCACGGCATCGTTTGCCATATCCGCGATGACGTCCATCACCCGCTGTTCGGCTTCGTGCCACGGAAGGTTTACTGCGCCCTGAACATGCCCCTTGGCAAATTCTTCAAAAGGCCGTGCATCCATAAACACCGCGCTATTGGATTGGTGCAGATTCTTTGCCTCATCCAGGGAAATGGACATCTGCCGGCCGGATGGGGATGTCAGCCGCGCTTCCTGCGACCAGTCTCCCACCAGCGGCAGCGGCGATGAACGGAAATGGTTCGAGATCAAAGCGATTGCCGCCGCTGCCAGCACGATCAGCGCCAGTTGTCGGATGGATCTGATCCACGGATAAATAACATTTCTTGTCATGAGGCGATAATTCCCGGGTCAACCCTGTTGTAGGCAATCGGTCATTTCAGGGATTCCAGTTTCCCTTATCCTGTTTTTGAAAGCAAGAACGATGCTGCTGATCTAATCTGATAAACTAATATCAAGACGCTCATGTGTCAATCCGCCCATATCATGAAAAAGCACTGTTCATAGAGCCAGGCGCGTCTGAGGCTAAGGATCGATTCTATCCCCGCCAGTGCTTTGGTTTCATCCTCCGGGCTGTCCTGGGCAATCAAGAGAATCACCGGAATACCCATCGTATCCGGGTCAGTCTTCAGCTGCCGGCAAACTTCAAGGCCGTTCGTACCCGGCATAACGACATCCAGAAGGATCAGATCCGGCAAGCTGTTACGACATATTTCAAATGCCTGGACGCCGTTGCCTGCAGCAAGAATATCGTGATCCCGGTGAAAAATCTCCGACAGGGTCTGTTTGCAGGTCGGCTGGTCGCCAACCACCAGCAGTCTGAGGCAGGGTTTAACCATGGCGACCGGTTTCTGTCCTGGCGGCGGCGTTACGGAAGATGTCATGATATTAGCACCTCGCTTGTTTTTGGCGGTTTAACTTTTCTATGAAGAGTTGAGGGCCCATTCCGATAGTCCTCAAGGGCGGAGGTTATGTTCTGGGTCGGAACCTGAAGCGGGCATTTTTCTATTCTGCTTCACGGTCACAACGACTTCAAACACCTGAACCGGGAGCGTGTCTCTTTCCCAGGGGCGTCTATAAACCAGTTTCAGGCGGGTTGGGCCGATTCCGCAGGGAATGGCAGCCGCGAAGAGAAGCACAAAAAAAAGAAATCTGTGATTGAATAAGTCATGCATCCGGAATATGCTTTGTTATCCTCTATGGGATTTTTGACAAAATTGTTCGAAACAAAAACGCCAGGAACCCGTGCATGATAAATTATTATTGTGTGAAGTTCAATGGTGATCAGGACACTGGATCGACGATTCCGGATATATTAAGGAAATTTTGTGTAAGCTGAAACTTGGAAACCGGGATCTGCGATGAATAATATTACGGAGTATTCTGCTATGATGCGTATTCAGCCAGAAGATATGGAGGATTTGAAAACCGCCAAATGGTTGCTGGAGAACCCGGGCATTGCCGCAAAAATAACAGATTTGCTTGGTACGCCGATTCAGAGAGGGTTCGATCTTCTTCCAAAGGGCTGGACTGCATCGATTGGAGCGGCAACTCGCACGGTTTTATTCATGTCAGTCAATGCGGCAGTCCTCACGATGGATACCCGGCCGAGAAAGGAATCGTCAAATTTTTGGCATAAATTGGCAGTTGCAACAACAGGGGGCGTCGGTGGTTTCTTTGGACTTCCGGCATTGGTGGTTGAGCTTCCCATATCAACGACAATCATGTTAAGATCCATTGCCGATATTGCAAGAAGTGAGGGAGAACAAATAAACAGCGGCGAATCCAAAATGGCTTGCATCGAAGTCTTTGCTTTAGGGGGATTAAGTAAAGGAGATGATGGTGCCGGAACAGGTTATTTCGCCGTTCGCACGGCATTGACAAAGACTGTAACAAAAGCCGCTGAATATGTCGCTGGAAAAGGAATGGCTGAAGAAGGTGCGCCGGCACTTATTCGGCTTATCTTCCAAGTGGCGGACCGATTCAGTATTCAGGTTTCCGAAAAAGCCGCGGCACAAGCCTTACCTGCAATTGGCGCAGTTGGTGGGGCACTTATCAATACCTTGTTTATTGTCCATTTCCAGAATATGGCACATGGCCATTTCGTTGTGCGCCGCCTTGAAAGAAAATATGGGGAGTCCGCCGTCAGGGATGCCTATGGCATCATTTAGTTGGGCCAATATGGATTTTTCACAATCCACAAGGAGGAGATTCGTATGACAAAAAAACTGGCGTTTTTCGAGCGCGGCGATGCGTTTTAAGTCCGAAAAAGGTGTTCGGTGGGAACGATTATCCGACAAACAGAATTACGTCACCGGTCGATACCTGGGCGCCTTTTTCAACCCGGATTTCCGTTACTGTTCCGGAAACATGGGTGATCAGGCTGTTTTCCATTTTCATGGCCTCCAGGACGGAGACGATCTGTCCGGCGCTCACCGCCTCACCGACTTTCACCCTGATTTCCAGAATCAAACCGGGGATGGGCGCTAAAATGGGCTCACCGATACCCTGCACGACAGGCGAGGGTGATGCTTCGGGTTGCTTTGACAGGACAGGCGCCGGAGTTGCGGTTTTCGGTACCGTGACCGCCGGTTGGGCTGCGGTCGGTTGCGCGGCCGGCTTTGGCGGATTGCCGATACGAACCTCATAGGGTTGCCCGTTTACCAGGACACGGGCCGTATTTCCGGCAATGCCGCTGATGGTGACATCAAAATTCTTCTGATTGATTTGAAGATGATATTTCATTTGATTGCCTCGTAATCGGTTCAGATGAAATTGAATCCGTATTTTTGATCATGTATCCATACCGGCATTCATACCGGTTAGATCAAAAGTGTTTTTTGGAATTGACCGGCCGCAGAAATACTTGAAGCCGTGTGTTCTGAATTTCGACACGCCCATACTGAACCCATGAATTCTGAGCGCTTCTTTTGTCGGCGGCCGTTTCACGGGATTTCCCCGGAGCCAGATGCAGATGAAGCGCTGTCGCAATGGCGGCAACCGTGTCCGGGTCCGGTGGGGATAGGGCATCAAGCCGGTTGAGCGGTTCTGCTCGCGGCGCAGGCGCCGGTTTGGAGGGTTTAGGCAATGGGGGAGCCGGCCTGGTGCGTCTTTTTTCAAGGACAACAAAGATTTTTCCAGCAGACAATATGCCGATCATCAACATCGACAATACCAGGAAAATCCCGAAAAAACGGACAAACAGGGTTCCGATGGCATAACTCCAAAAATTATCCTTGGGTCCCCCGATGAGGTGAATCCGGCCGTCTGCCAAGCCATCGCTGTCCAGTTCCCCGCCATCCACGACCCGGATAACGAATTGATTGGAATCGTCGGCGCTGCTTTCTGTCTTTATTCCGGAATTAAACCATTTCGCCGGCTTTTTTGAATTGTAAAGCCAGTATTCGGTTGAAACCGTAAAAAATGAAGATGAGATGATGATTTCGGCTTCAGAGCCCGGGGAAATATCATCGATCGTCACATCGAAAAACGCGGATTTGAATTCTTTAATATCCACCTGCGGCGTCTGGAGGGTTTCAAATTCAATACTCTTGACATCCGCCAGTTTGCCCTGAGCCGTGTTGAAATCGATCAATACGCTCGTGCTTTTTGCTCTGGGGATGAGTTTGGCTGTTATGGTTTTCCCCGTACGGGTGAACTTGGGATCGGGTTTTTCAGTGTCTTCTCCGAGCGCTGCCAGGGACTGATTCTGAACGAACAGCGGCAACAACACCGCTACAATAAGCCATAATATGCGGGCAGGTTTGAAATAATGGGATATCATGATGGCCCCTCCTATTGAAACATGGCAATAAGCATGCCGGCTGCTGCTGCGGATCCGATGACGCCTGCCAGATTGGGCCCCATGGCATGCATGATCAGCCAGTTGTCCGGATCGGCCTTAAGCCCTTCGACATGCGTTACCCGGGCCGACATGGGCACGGCCGAGACCCCGGCGGAGCCGATCAGCGGATTCATTTTTTCCTTAAGAAACAGATTCATGATATGGACCGTCAAAATTCCCCCGAAGGTGCAGACCACAAAATCCAGAAGACCAAAAGCAAAAATCAGCATGGGTTTCCAGTTCAAAAAGACTTCCGCCTGCATGGTGGCTCCGACCGAAAGCCCCAGAAAAATGGTAACAATGTTCATCAGGGCATTCTGAGCGGTATCCGAAAGGCGTTTGACCACGCCGCTTTCCCGCATCAGATTGCCGAACATGAACATGCCCATCAAAGGTGCGACGGCCGGAATCAGAAACACAATCAATGCGGTTGCGATCAGTGGGAACAGCAGTTTTTCCCTTGCGGATACGGGTCTGAGCTGACGCATGCGAATCCGGCGCTGAACAGGCGTTGTCATCCATCGCATGATGGGGGGTTGAATCAAAGGAACCATCGCCATGTAAGAATATGCGGCCAGTGCGTTTGCGCCCAGCAGGTGAGGCGCCAGCTTTGCGGTCAGGTAAATTGTCGTGGGCCCGTCCGCGCCTCCGATAATCCCGACGGATGCGGCTTCCTTTAGCGTGAATCCAAAGAACAGGGTGCCAATATAGGTCACAAAAACGCCCAATTGCGCCCCGGCTCCAATGATCAGGGTTTTGGGATTGGCGATCAGGGGCCCGAAGTCCGTCATTGCGCCCAGCCCCAGAAAAATGACGCAGGGGATGATCTCCCACTCGATCCCGTATTTATAAAATGCCCGGATCAGCTCCGGCGTTCCATGCTCTGTATAGCCCATCAGTGGCGTGAGCGGGAAATTGACAATGAAGATTCCAAATCCAATCGGAAGCAGCAAGAGCGGCTCATATTCTTTTGCAATGGCAAGGTAAAGAAAGAAAAGGCCGATACCGATCATCAGAACATTGCCGCCTGTCAGATTGGGGATTCCGGTTTGGGTGAATAAAATGTTTCGAATAAGTTCAACCAGTTGTTCCCAGGACATTTTCTGCTGTCTCCTTATCTAAAGAGGAATGTTTCCATGTTTTTTGGGCGGATTTTGTCCTTTCCCCCTCCCGCAAGGGCCTGTGACTGTTTTTCCTGGAGCTTTTCAAGCAATTCTGATGATTCCATGAGTTCTCCTTTGTTATTGTCACAATATATTTAAATAATGGCCTATTTATCCAGAGCGCAATGAGAATAGCAAGAATAAAATTGGGAATAGAAAATAAAGATTAATGAACTACACACCAGATGGCAGGATCGGGAAGTATGACATTTAACGCGTCCCCAATAATTTGAATAGGATTTTATTGATAACTGCAACTTTGTATGTTTACAATGTAGATACCGATAAAATCGTTATCTCCACTTTATCAGAAAATATCAAAATTTCAATTTCGTGACAAGGCCTGTTGTTGAAAACTCCTTGATTAACCGGTTTGTTTCAGATACATGATTCATTCAGTAGCATGGTGTGTTGATCTATAAAGAAAGACTTTAAGATGTATGGTTGTAAACCAACTTCATTGACTGGAGGATAGAGGCTGTGGCTCCTCAACATGAAAAATCAATTAGCTTAATGGAATATGCACTGGGGCAGGACCAGCTGGAAAAAATAGAACGGATTCTGCTGTCCGATCTTGTTGCCAGTGGTGTTCACTGCGTCTTGTTGATCGATTTTGCCGGCAACATTATCGCAAAGGGGGATAATGGAATCTCCCGAATTGATGTATTATTCTCTGGCAGCCCTTTCCGCGGCCAATTTCGGGGCTGTTGAGGCAATGGCAAAGATTGTGGGCCAGGAAGAATTTGCCCTGCTCTTTCATAAAGGCGAAACAGAAAGTTTGTACTTCAGCAAGGTGAACGAAGAATTGCTGATCATTACGGTATTCGGGAAACAAATCTCTTTAGGCCTTTTACGAATGAAAGTGGCGGATGTCATTCATAAAATCCGACGAATCTGGCCAAAAAATCTTCAGGCCGGATGATACCTTGAGGATGTTGACGGCTTAATCAGAAGGGGGTTTCTGTCTTGGCATTCATCAATATGAAAAATAAAGAAGTTCAGGCCAAAATCGTTTATTACGGACCTGGACGATGTGGAAAAACCACGAATCTGGAATATATCTACCAACAGTTTCGGGATCGAATCCCCTCTGAGATGGTCAGTATTAAAACACATGGAGATCGAACCCTTTTTTTTGATTTTCTGCCGTTTGACGTTGGTAAGATCAAAGGCTATTCGGTTCGCATGCAGCTTTATACCGTGCCGGGCCAGGTTAAATATGACGCTACCCGAAGGTTGGTTTTAAAGGGTGTGGATGCCGTTGTTTTTGTTGCGGATTCATTATCTGTTCAGCGGGAACAGAACTTGATATCCCTTAAAAATCTCCAGGATAACCTGGCGGCACATAAAAAAGATATTTATCAGATTCCCCTGATTATTCAGTACAACAAAAGAGATCTGGAGAATCAGGGAATTCCCGTCATGCCCCTTGCGATGATGGAAAACGATCTTAACGGCAAGCTGAAAGTCCCTTCAATTCCCGCCAGCGCCTTTAAAGGGGACAATGTGGTGATTACGCTTAAGAAGATAATCTCTATGACATTGGCATCTTTTCAGAAGGGTTTTTAATTGGAGAAGCATCCATGAGTGTAGAAAATGTCGATACCGGCAGCCCAGATGCGGATAAACGACTGGATGAGGTTCTGAATCAGGAGGACAGATCATCCGGGTTGACTTCGGCTGTATCAGCTGATGACAGTCGATTGGCGTCCCCGCTGACGACATTGAAATCCATTGTCCTGTCCATGGATTGGGAGATCAGTGACCCCATTTTGACAGAGTTTATTCTGGAATTGAACCGGTTGAAAATCGTTTTCAAGGATGATGGCATCATCGTCAAATGCCTTCAATTGCTGGAAGCGATTGGTAAGTACATTCTGCAAAAAAAAGCACAGACCCATCCGGATTCCATCCGATTGCTCCAATCCATTTATCGTGATCTGGAAATTCTATTGCTTTCAAAAGGCGTATCGGAAACCGCCAGGCGAAGCATTGTTGCCGATGAAATTGCGCAGTTTAAGAAACTTAAGGAAAAACTGAACGAACCCATAAAATCGTCGTCCGGGGATAATTCCCGAAAAGCGGAGAAACCGTTCGGCTATACTGCTCCGATGACTGCTGCGCCGCCGCAGGTCAAGGCAGTGCCGGAACAGGAATCGCTGCCGCCTCATGAAGCATTCCTATATGCCGTCGAAGAGATTAAAAAAACCATTCAGGCGGAGTTCGGCGCCATTCGAGCGGAACTCAAATTGTGGCGAAAAGAGAAATAACTCCCGAATCATCTCCATAAAACGGCCAATCCGGGTCGGTTGTATTTTCCTTCGCCTTGCCGGTGCGAATACAGGTTTTATCATGATTCAACAAAATGCCCTTCTGGTGGATAACGATCGCAAGTTTCTGGATATCCTTGGTGGTATTCTCATCACGGAAGGCTATCGTGTTCGAACGGCAAGGGATGGGAAAGAAGCACTTGCGGAGATCCACCGCAATCCGCCGGATGTGTTATTTACGGATTTGATCATACCCAAAATTTCCGGCGAGCAGCTTATCCGGTATGTCCGGGATAATCCTGCGATTGCTCCGATGGTGATCGTGGTTGTTTCAGGAGCCATTCTGGAATATTCGGAGCATGAACAGATTGCGGCAGATTATTTCATTACCAAGAGCAATATTCATTCCTTTCGGCAGCATGTTATTGTTTTATCCCAGAAAATCCGTTCGCGCAACGTTTCGGACAGAAGCTCTTTCGGCCGGACCCTGATTACGGATCAAAGCCTGAGAAGCCGTAAAATTGTCGAAGAGCTTTTGAACAATCGCCAGCACATCCTTCAGGTGCTTGAAAATTTGCAGGCCGGGCTTCTTGTGTACGATATTGATTTGCGGATTCTCAGCGCCAATCCTGCTGCTGAGATTCTTCTGGAAAAACCCATCAGTCTGATTCTGGGCAGACTTGTCGAAGACCAGTTTGAAAAAGACTACCACGCATCCCTTCAGAAACGACTCCAGCCTGGCGATGAAAATCAGGAAGATATCCGGTCAGCTGACGGTTCATACTCAGGATAAAATACTGGATCTGAATATATCCCATCTGAAGAATTCCCTGGACGGAGTCCTGGCAGGGCGGTCTGGTGTTGATGGTCGATGTGACCCGGCTGGAAAAACTTCACGGGTATCTGGAATCGGCCGCGCGCGTGGCCGTCCATGCTCTTAAAGCGGGAGAATGCTCATGACCAGGTGTTCAGTGTTCTGGAAATCATGGGCAGAGCTGCAGGGGCAAGCCGGTCCTACTGGTATCAGAACTCCCGGGATTCATCTGGAAATGTCTGGATGGGCTTGAAAGCCGAATGGCGCGCAGAGGGCATATGCTCTCAGGCGACGCTGACAGACCAGCGGCAGATTTCTTACAGCGCGGGGTTTTCCAGGTGGTATTCGGAGCTGTCTGCCGATCGCATCATCGCCGGGGCCGTTAAAGATTTCCCGGAGTCAGAGAGCCGCTTTCTGCAGTCTTTGGGGATTCGTTCGATATTGATCATACCGCTCTTGATGAAAGGCCATTTTGAAGGGTTTATCGGGTTTGACAATTGCTTCAGGGAAGTTCCCTGGAAGGACCCGGAAATCCATCTGATGCGGATGGCAACGGATTCTCTGGCCAAGGCTTTTGATTATGAAATGTCGCTCGCTGAAAAAAACAAGCTGCAGGATCAGCTTCTGCATTCCCAGCGGATGAAATTCATGGGGGAGATATCCGCAGGGCTGTCCCATAATTTTCGAAACATCCTGGCGGGAATCCTCGGCAACGCGGAATTGATTCGATTTGAAATATCAAGATGTTGCCGAAATTCAAAAATGTACCAGCAGTATCATCAATATCGCCCGGAACGGATCGGATCTGATTTCCGGTCTGATGAAATTTTCACGCATGGAGCCCAGAGGCCCCAAACGCATTTTTAATTTGGCCGATACGCTCCAGGAATGCTGCCAGATTATTTCAACCTCATTTGACAAGCACATCAATATTCAAAACAAATGGCCCCAGTTGATTGCCGTTGAAGGGGACCCGTCGGAACTAAGCCAGGTCTTTATGAACCTGTTTGCCAATGCACGGGATGCCATGCCCGAAGGGGGAACCCTTCGTATTGAAGCCAGGGAAGGCGATCAGCAGATCATCATCCGGGTTTCGGATACCGGCTGCGGAATGACGGAAGAAACCGCCAGAAGAGTTTTTGATCCATTTTTTACGACAAAGGCGGCGGGTCAGGGAACCGGACTGGGTCTTTCAACCGCTTACGGCATTGTGCACAATTATGGCGGCGACATTCAGGTGTTCTCCCAGCCGGGTATGGGAACTGTTTTTACGGTGACCCTTCCTTGTCCAATGCTTGATGAGCCGCAGACACATCTCTGCGACGATATGCTGATCCCCGGCCAGGGAGAAAAAATTCTGATTGTGGATGATGATGAAACCATATTCGGGATTTTAAAAAATTTACTGGAAAGCAACGGCTACATCGTCTCGATTGCAACATCGGGTCAAGAAGCCGTGAATCTTTATCCAGTCTGCCGGCCGGATGTCGTTCTGATGGATCGCAACATGCCGGTAATGGATGGTGTTGCAGCTGCCACAAAGATTCTTGAAATGGACCCGTCCGCCCGAATCATCATTGCGTCCGGATACGAGGCGGAAGGCCCTGATGGCGTTCCGCCTCATCTGCGCAATGTGATTAAGGGATACATTGTCAAACCTTTTGAAATCGCCAGATTATCCAAACTGCTGGCTGAGGTACTGAAACCGTGAGCACGAATTCCGTCTTATCCATATCAGAAATAAACGCCAAAATTCATGAGGCTGAGGTATATCAGTCCATGGGACTTCTGGAAGCCAGTCTTGACGCCTATCAACATCTGCTTTCCGGCTTCCAGATGCCGGACCCCCAGAAGGAGCAGGAAATTCAAAGCAGAATGACATCCCTGCGATCTCAGATTCATGAGCTGGACAAGGAAGGCGTTGTCGGCAAAGTCTCCCCAAGGGAGCTTTCGATCCTACAGGGAAGTCCGGCCGAAGAGACCACCGAAACCCTCATGGAGAGTGCTGATGCGCTCAGGGAACTGGGACTTGTCAAAGAATCCGCCGCCGAATATGAAAAAGCATTCAAGAAAAATCCATTTTTCGTGGATCTCATGACCCGTTTCGTGGACTGTCTGCTTCTTTTTCATTCTCCGGGTCAGGCTGCGGAGTATCTTTCCCCGCTTGTTGATCAACTGGATATCGAACAACCCCAGAAAGCCAGGCTTGTTTCCGACATGGGGTTTGATATGGAAAAACGGGGGCAGAAGGATACGGCGATTGAATTGTATAAAGCCGCCCTGATGATGGAACCCGGTGAAAGTGAAGTTGAACAAAGACTCAATGCCCTTATGGCGAAGATGTTGCCCGGGTCTCGTTACGATTACCTGATTCATGAAAAATTAATTACTTCGGGGCAGCTTCAGAAGGCGCTGGTCATTTCTCAAAAGACGCGCAAAAGTGTGGAGCATGTTCTGATCGAAGATTTTCAGTTGAAAAAAACCGACATCGGAAAATCACTTTCCCTGTATTATGGTGTGCCGTTTAAACCGTTTGATCCCAACCACCCGGTACCGTTCGAGCTGATTCGCAGTTTGAAAAAGTCTTTTCTGCTGCACGATGTATGGGTTCCCTTAAGCTGGGGGAAAAAGAGTATCGACATCATTGTGGATGATCCCAAAGATATCCGGAAAACCGATCATATCAGAGCACTGATCAAGATGCCCAATATTAATCTTTCCGTGGGGATAAAAGAAGATATCGAGCAATATATCAAACGGTTTTACGAGCAGGAACAGAGTGAGGATTCCATGGAGTCCTCACTCGATATAGACGATATCGTCCCGGATGTCGCATTTGAAGAAGATACGGAAGAGGTTCTCGAATCTCTGGACGAATCCGCCAGCCAGGTTGTCCGTCTGGTGGACCAGGTTCTGGTTACGGCTTACCGGACCGGGGTTTCGGACATTCACATCGAGCCTTCGCCTGTGACCAATAAAACCGGCATACGGTTTCGAATGGATGGCGTCTGCCAGGAATATCTGAAAGTTCCCAACACCATGGCCAAAGGCATCCTGTCGCGTATCAAGATCATGTGCAATCTGGATATCTCCGAGCGGCGCCTGCCACAGGATGGAAAGATCAAGTTTCGCAGAAAAGGGATTCAGCCGTTTGAGCTTCGTGTGGCCACCATTCCCACAACCGGAGGATTTGAGGATGCGGTCCTCAGGGTTCTGGCCAAGGCCGGAGCCATGAAGATGGACCAGATGGGATTAAATGACCGGAATTTAAAGATCATGGAGAAGATACTGGTCCAGCCTTACGGCATGATTCTGGTGGTGGGGCCGACCGGATCAGGGAAAACAACCACCCTTCATGCGGCGCTGGGACACATCAACAAGCCCGGCATCAAAATCTGGACTGCCGAAGATCCGGTTGAAATCACTCAGGCTGGACTGCGGCAGGTTGAGGTCAAGCCTCGAATCGGCCTGGATTTTGCCAGGGTCATGCGATCCTTTCTGCGAGCAGATCCCGATGTGATCATGATTGGCGAAATGCGCGATGAAGAGACGGCATCTACCGGCGTCGAGGCTTCCTTGACCGGCCATCTGGTATTTTCAACCCTTCACACCAACAGCGCGCCGGAGACCATTACCCGGCTTCTGGATATGGGGCTGAACGCCCTGAATTTTTCCGATGCATTTTTAGGTGTTCTGGCGCAGCGGCTTGTCAGAACCCTTTGCAGCAACTGCCGTGAGTCCTATCACCCTTCTGAGGAAGAATTCAACGACATTGTTGATGCTTATGGTCCTAAAAACTTTGCGCTCACCGGGATCTCCTATACGCCGGATCTTGTCCTGTATCGTCCGACCGGCTGCGATATCTGCGCAGGAAGCGGATACAAAGGCACGAATGGGAATTCACGAATTGATGGAAGGAACGCGGGAAATCAAGCGCATGATCAAAAAGCAGGCGTCTGCCGAAGAGCTTTTTAATCAGGCAGCCAAAGAAGGCATGACCACGCTCAAGCAGGATGCGATTTGCAAGCTGTTTAAAGGATTCACGGATATGAAAGAAATTAACCGGGTTTGTATCGGATAGGAGGGCGGTCCGTTGTGATGGAAGATTTCCAGCAAACGGGAGTCTTCTCATTGTCTGAAGAATGAAGCGTGAAGTGCGCCACCGGGCCTGGCACCCTTCACGCTTGTCTTTTGCTATTTTCCTATTAATGCCGCATGGGCTGCTGCCAGGCGTGCAATGGGAACCCGGAACGGAGAGCAGGACACATAAGTCAGCCCCAGTTCATGGCATAAATGAATGGACTGGGGATCCCCGCCGTGTTCACCGCAGATTCCGCATTCCAGATCGGGTTTAACGGACCGGCCTTTGATCAGGGCGGTTTTCATCAGCTCTCCCACGCCTTCCCGGTCAATGGTGGTAAAGGGATTGTGCGGCAGAATGCCTGCTTCCAGATAATGGACCAGAAAACTGGCTTCTGCGTCATCCCGTGAAATTCCGAAAGTTGTTTGTGTCAGGTCATTGGTTCCAAAGGAAAAGAAATCGGCGTATTCGGCAATTTTATCGGCTGTCAGCGCCGCACGGGGGATCTCGATCATGGTTCCGAATTTATAATCGATTTCCATACCCCAGTCATCCATGATCTTTCGGGCTTCCATCTCAAGGATCTCGCGCTGGAACTTCAACTCGTTCACATGGCAGGTGAGCGGAATCATGATTTCCGGATGAACATGAATGCCTTCCTTGGTGGCCATGCAGGCTGCCTCGAAAACCGCCTTTACCTGCATGATGGTGACTTCCGGAATGTGAATCCCCAGACGAACCCCGCGCATTCCCAGCATGGGATTCGATTCTCTCAGATTCTCCAGCCGTTTTAGAACAATTTCCTTGGCGCGGATCTGATTGAGCAGATCATCGAGTTCCGTAAGATTGGCGGCCTGTTTGATTCGAAGCTTTAAATCCGCCAGATCCCGGACCAGATCGATATGGTTGGGCAAAAATTCATGAAGCGGCGGATCCAGCAGTCGAATGATGACCGGCAGTCCGTCCATGATCTTGAATATGCCGTAAAAATCTTCCCGCTGAAACGGCAGAATCATGTCGAGGGCTTCGCGCCTTTCAATGGGAAGATCGGTCATGATCATTTTCTGAACAAAGGGAAGCCGCTCGGTTTCAAAGAACATGTGCTCGGAGCGGCACAGACCGATGCCTTCGGCCCCGTATTCCCTGGCACTGGCGGCATCCCGCGGGTAGTCGGCATTGGCCCAGACGCCAAGACGCCGGTATTTATCCGCCCAGGACAGCAGCTTGATCAGCCAGGGGTCGTTGATATCCGGAATGGTGGTATTGAGTTTGCCGAGGTAAACTTCTCCGACGGTGCCGTCAATCGATATCCAGTCCCCTTCCCGAATGATCTTGTCCTTCATCATGATGCGGCGTTTGATCATATCAATCCTCAGATCCGTTACGCCGACCACGGCCGGCTTTCCAAACTGCCGGGCCACCAGGGCCGCATGACTGGTTCTGCCGCCCCGGCTGGTCAGAATACCCTGGGCAGCCAGCATGCCGTGAACATCATCCGGACGGGTTTCGGCCCGAACCATGATCACCTGCTTTCCTTCCTTCTTGGCCCATGATTCCGCCAGATTGGCATCCAGTGCCACCACGCCGATGGCGGCGCCCGGGGAGACATTCAGGCCGGTTGCCAGAAAATCGCCCGATGCTTTGGCAGCCAGCCTGGACTTGCTGTCGAACTGGGGATGGAGAAAAAAATCCACATGATCCGGAGTCACCCTAAGGACTGCTTCTTCTCGGGATATGAGCCCTTCTTCGGCCATATCCACGGCAATGCGGACCGCAGCCTGTGCGGTTCTTTTTCCATCGCGGGTCTGCAGCATCCACAGCTTGCCTTTTTCAATGGTAAACTCCACATCCTGCATTTCGCGGTAATGGTTTTCAAGGCGTCTGGCAATGGCTTCAAATTCCGCATAGGCTTTTGGCATTTCCGATTTCAACTGGAAAATGTCCTTGGTCAATCGAATTCCGGCCACAACGTCCTCGCCCTGGGCGTTGGTCAGATAATCCCCTTCAATTTTATGCTCGCCGGTGGAACCGTTGCGGGTCATGGCAACGCCGGTGGCGCTGTCATTGCCCATGTTGCCGAAAACCATCGTAACAATGCTGACCGCAGTTCCCAGGTCATGCGCAATTCCGGCCGCATTCCGGTAATCAACGGCCCTTTTGCCGTTCCAGCTTTTAAAAACCGCCTCGGTTGCCAGACTGAGCTGTTCGTAAGGGTCTGTCGGAAAATAATGTTTGGAATGACGTCTGAAAATCTTCTTGAATTCCTCGGTAACGGCTCTCCAGTCCTTGCCGGAAATCTCTGCATCGCTTTCAACCCTGGCGCGCTGTCTGGTTGCAGTGATCACTTCTTCAAAATGTTCATCCGGAATGCCCATGACCACGCTGCCAAACATCTGAATCAGCCGGCGATAGGCGTCATAAACAAAGCGCTCATCCTGGGTCAGGCCGGACCATGCCTTCTGCGGTTTCATCGTTGAGACCAATGTTTAAAACCGTATCCATCATGCCTGGCATGGAAAATTTGGCGCCGGATCGGCAGGAGACCAGTAGAGGATTTTCCGCATCGCCGAATGTTTTTCCGGTTCTGGCTTCAACCTCGTGAAGGGCCTGAAGCTCCTGGTCCCACATGCCTTCCGGGAAAAACGCTGCCGGCAGCCAGATAGGCATTGCAGGCTTCGGTGGTTACGGTAAATCCCGGGGGCACGGGAACATCGATTCTGGCCATTTCGGCAAGGTTTGCACCCTTGCCGCCCAGAAGGCCGCGAACCGCATCCCGGCTTTCGCCAACATACGCTTCAACCTGCTGAACTTCATCAAAGAGATATACCCATTTTTTTGTCATCTTTTTTGCCTCTTTTTCCGGTAAATTGTCTTAAGATGTCATTTGCGGTCTCTTCCCAGATGAGATAATGTCTGAATCCGGCAATATCGCTTTACCGCCGTCCACTGTTCTGTCGGGCCATGAATTTTGCAGATGGAATCCGTTCTTCCGGGTCAAGCCCGAACAGCTTTTCCATATCCGGGGGTGAACTTCCGGGTGATTCATGTCCATTTACTTATAGAAAAAATGATTTCTCCTGTCAATCCGGAAAGCCGAATAATACGTCATTGTGGTAAATGAATACAGGATTTTGTAGTTCATTGAGAAAGTGTAAAGTCCGGAACGACTTGACGCGATGATGGTCTTTACATCAAGCGTTAATCAGGGTATTGTCAGTACTCAGAGATCAATGGTAAAAGCAATGAACGACATGTCGGGTTTTTGAACTCGGCATCAACAAAGATCACTCTTAAAATCAGGAGTATTGGTAAATGGACAAACTGGATGCCATTTTTTCACCGCAATCGGTTGCTGTCATCGGGGCGTCGACAACGCCGGGAAAAGTCGGGCATGATATTTTTGCCAATATCCTGAAGGGGGGATACCAGGGAACGCTGTATCCTGTTAACCCCGGCGCCAGATCCATTCTCAGTGTCAGAGCCTATCCTTCGATAACCAAAATTCCCGATGACATTGATCTGGCAATGATCATCCTGCCGCCAAAGCCCTGTCTGGGGGCCGTTGAGGAGGCCATTCAAAAAGGGGTCAAGGGCATTGTCATCGTGTCCGCGGGTTTCAGGGAAGTGGGGGCGGAAGGGCTTGAGATCGAGAATCAGATCGTCTCCATGTGCCGGGAGGCGGATATCCGGGTGATCGGGCCGAACTGCCTGGGCGTCATCAATCCCCTTGGCGCCGTGCGGCTGAATGCCAGTTTCTCGGCAAGAATGCCCAAACCCGGCAATATTTCCTTTATCTCTCAAAGCGGAGCGCTGTGTACGGCAGTGCTTGACTTTGCCGCGGACCGGGATTTCGGGTTTTCAAAATTCATTTCCATCGGCAACAAGGCCGATGTGGACGAACTGGATCTGCTGCGGTATCTGCATAACGATACGGATACCGAAGTCATCATGATTTATCTGGAAGAGCTGCGAAGAGGGCATGAATTTATCGAAGAAGTCCGGGAAATCACCTCCGGTGAGCGGCCCACCCCGATTCTGGCCATCAAATCCGGCAGAACCCATGCGGGAGCCGCGGCCGCCGCCTCCCACACCGGAGCCCTGGCAGGCTCTGAGGCGGTTTATGACGCCATTTTCAACCAGTCCGGCATCATCCGGGTGGACTCCATTGATGAGCTTTTTGATTTTGCAACCGCCTTTGCCTATAAAAATCTCAGCAATCTGGGAAAGCTGAGAAAAAAGATTCCCGATGGAAATCGTGTTGCGATCATCACCAATGCCGGCGGTCCCGGAATCGTGGCAACCGATATGACCGTATCCTCGGGCCTGCAGCTGGCCAAGTTTCACGATGAAACCCTGGAAGCCCTTTCGAGCCATCTGCCGCAGACGGCCAATATCCATAATCCCGTGGATGTGATCGGAGATGCGGCCCAGGACCGGTATGAAAATGCGCTGGGGGCCGTGGTCCGGGATGAAGGGGTGGACGGTGCGCTGGTCATACTCACCCCCCAGTCCATGACCAATGCGCTGGGTACGGCCGAGGCCATCGCCCGAATCGCCCGGCGCACGCACAAGCCCATTCTGTGCTGTTTCATGGGGGTGGTTGATGTTTCCGCCGGGGTCAAATACCTTCAGGAGCAGGGGATTCCGGTTTATAAATTTCCGGAAAACGCGGCCAAGGCCTTTGGCGCCCTGTACAAATACTCCAGATGGTTGAACCGTCAGATTCTGGCGCATTTTACGTTTTCACATGATTCGGATCGGGCGTCCCGGATCATTGAAACCTGTATCAAGCAGGGACAACTCCATCTTGGAGAACTGGAAGGCCTGGATCTTCTGGCCTGTTACGGATTCCAGGTTCTGCCGACCCGTCTTGCAGAAAGTCCGGAAGAAGCCGCCGAGATTGCGGATCAGATCGGATATCCGGTGGTGATGAAAATCGTATCCCCTCAGATCCTTCACAAATCCGACGCCGGAGGCGTCAAGGTCGGTCTTGCAACGGCTGAACAGGTAAAGGCAGCCCATGATGGCCATTACCCAAAATGCGGCGGCCTATGATCCAAAGGCGCAGATTCGCGGGGTTCTGGTGCAAAAAATGGCCCCTCGCGGAGAAGAGATCATTCTGGGAATGAACCGTTATCCGGTGTTCGGGCCGCTGATCATGTTCGGCACGGGCGGCATTTTTGTGGAAGTGTTTCAGGATGTGATATTCCGATTGGCGCCGATTCAGCGCAATTCCGCCCGCACCATGATTCGGGGAATAAAAGGGTACAGGCTTCTGGAAGGGTTCAGAGGCAGGCCAAGAGTTGATCTGGCTGTTCTGGAGAAACTTCTGGTAAGCTTTTCGGATCTTGTCTGCCGGCATCCGGAGATACAGGAAATCGATGTCAATCCGCTGCTGGTTCATGCAGAAGGGCAGGGCGCAACCGTTGCCGACTGCCGGATTCTCCTGAGAGGGAAGGCTGAAGGCTGAAGACTATTTACCCAGTCATTCTGGCGGTTCCGGAAGCGGATCGCCAGTTGCGGGGCCGGGAAAAGGTTCTCCGGCTGAGCAGCCTTGCCCGCCATGCCGTACAGCTTTCGGCAAGTCAAAGTGGCGTCAAGCTCGGCGAGTTGATGAAATCGCCGGAAGGCGCGCCCCTTCCATCTGGCGGCTATTTCTGGTCTCTGGCCCATAAAATCGGAGTATGTGGCAGGTGTTGTGGCTGATTTTCCCATAGGCTTGGATATTGAAAAACATCAGACCCTGTGCCCCGGGACTGTACCGCATCGCGGCAGATGAAGCAGAATGGAAACTGGCAGAGACGGCAGACGATCTGCTGTTTTTCCGCTACTGGACAGCCAAGGAAGCGGTGCTGAAATCCGTCGGCATCGGACTGAGAGCGCTTTCCCGGTGTCGGGTCATCGAGATCGTGGATGACCATCACCTGATGCTGTCTTACAACCATCACGCGTATGACGTCGAACACTTTTATTTCAACGGCCACATCGCCGCCATCCTCTCTCATCCCGACTATCCGCTGGACGGTTCAGGATATTGCCGTGTAAATTCCCTCGGAGACTTATAAAGATCATCATGATCCAATACCCGCAGCAGCAGGACACTGTCTGCTCAGTCTGGGTTGCCGGATTCCTGATAGGCCTGCGGATCAAACGATATTCTGTATCGGCGATCCGCAGGCATGGACCATGCACGGGGGTCATTTGGTCCGAGCCTGTCCTTTATCCTTTTAATGTCTGCTCATTTTTAATGATTTCGAGACAGGGCTACTTGTAACGGTCTTCTTTCCATGGATCAGCTGAATTGCTGAAGCCGCCACTTTCCCAGTATCCAAGCTTATCATTGGCACTGAAATTAATCCCTTCGATCCATTTGGCGCTTTTATAAAAATAACGATCCGGCACCAATCCTCTCAACGGCGCGCCATGTGGTTCGGCCAGGCGTTCACCAGAAAAAGTATGCGCCAAAATCACATTGTCTTTACGTGCCTCACGGACAGGAATGCTGGTGGTATAACCTGCATGGGCTTCAAAAATTATAAAGGCAGCCTTTTCTGTAACACCGACAGCGTCCATAAGGTGTCTTAACCGAATCCCTTGCCATCTGGAATCTAATAGCGTCCATCCTGTTACACAGTGGACATCGCATAGAAGGTCTGTTTGGGGAAACTGCATCAAATCATTCCATGAAAAGGATGTGTGTTTTTTCACCTCGCCCTTAATCTGTAGCCGCCATTCGGGATTAAGACCTGGGCCTGAGATGCCCCCCATCTTATGAATGGATTCTACTGCCATCTGACCTGGCGGAATGCGCAATCTGCCATCCGGCCTTAATTCAGAAGCCAAATGGGCATTTTCAGCATGGGAGAGTTTCACAAAAGCGCCCGGCAAACCGATCTGTACCAATGCGCCGGCGGAAAGCGCCATAAATTCACGTCGTGACAGCTTGTTATTTTCCATTTTGCCTCCTTTCAACCTGACAGCCATAAGAATTTGGGGGATCATGACCGAAATTTAAGACGAATTGACGCAATAGCAACGTTTAAGAGCAAAGAACATATTCGCTGAGAAATATGTATGAAAAACAGATCGACAGGTTGTCCATCATGAACATCTGCGGCTTGCCCGCAGGGAACGTCCAACCCGGAAAGTAACGCAATGAACCGACGAACGGAAACGGATAATAAGGCCAATTCTTACGGGCAAGCTCTGCGATGTTGCGATGGACCCCAAGACCCATCGCTATCCGGCGGCCGGGGGGATGAAGAACCTGAAACGGGAAATCGCCCTGTACTATGGCCGCCATTATGATGTCAGTCTCAAGGGCAACGACGATGTGATCTGTACCATCGGTTCCAAGGAGGGAATCTCGCATCTGTGTCTGGCCCTGCTCGGTCCGGGAGATACGGTTCTGGTCCCGGCCCCCGCCTTCCCGATCCATGTCTATGCGGCCGTGATCGCGGGCGCCAGCGTCCTGCGCATTGCCCTGGACTCGGAAGAGTCCTTCATTGCCCAGCTTGCCGGCATGTGCAAGGCCCTTTACCCCGGTCCGAAACTCGTGATGCTGAATTATCCCCACAACCCCACCGGGATTGTTGCCTCCAAGGAGTTTTTCCGGGAAATCGTCACGCTTGCCAAAAAATTCAATTTCATGGTCATCAACGATTTCGCCTATGCCAAGATCACCTACGATGGCTATGTGGCGCCCAGTTTTCTTGAAGTTACCGGCGCCATGGAGGTGGGCGTCGAATTCGGGTCCTTCTCCAAATCCTATAACATGGCCGGCTGGCGTCTGGGCTACTGTGTGGGCAATAAAGAGATGGTCGGCGGCCTGGCCAAGATCAAGGGATATTATGACTACGGAATCTTCTCTGCGATTCAGGTGGCCGGCATTGTGGCCATGCGCGACTGCGACGACAGTATCACGGATCAGGTCGCTGTCTACCAGAAGCGCCGCGATGTCCTCTGCGACGGACTTGCCCGGATGGGCTGGACCGTGAACGTTCCCAAGGCCGGGATGTTCCTCTGGGTCGGGATTCCCGAACCTTACGCCCGGATGGGGTCCATCCGGTTTTCGGTGGAGATGATGAACCGGGCCAATGTTGCGGTTGCCCCGGTGCCGGTTTCGGGGAAGAGGGAGACGGATATCTTCGCCTGGCCCTGGTGGAAAATGAAAACAGGATCCGGCAGGCCCTGAAACAGATGCGGCGCGCGCTGTCGGAGATAGACCAGGAAATTGCCGCCGGAATATTCAGCCTGGAGCAGAGGGATTCGGGAATATAATGCGGTGGCAGCCGGAAACGATCGCCAAAGGCATCCTCAGGGCTGTGGACAAAAAACGCGACGAAGTTTATCTGCCCGGCTACTGGTTGCGGATCATTCGACATATTCCAGCGCGTCTGTTCAAGCGACTCTCTCTATGACCCGCACCGGCATAACAATTGGTGCAATGACTGACCTTGCCTGTATTAGGCGTTTTTTGTAAAACGGATCATTATATTGGCCAAGACGGGTATGCCATTGTAGGAAGTTTCAAATTCTTCAACAAACTCAAATCTATACTTCGCGTATAAGTTCTTCGCCGGTGCATTGGATTTGGCAATGTAAAGCTTTAAAGAAGCAAGTGGTCACACGGCGCCAATATTTCTCATGATTGCAGGCAGGCTTAAGGTGATCGTGCATCCGGGTCCGGGGAGGTTATTGGACGCGCGGACCTGTCCCTCCATGGCCAGGATAAATTTCTTCACCAGGGCAAGACCGATGCCGGTGCCGCCGGTTGCCCGGGTCAGCGCTGTGTCGGCCCGGTAAAAATCGTCGAATATTTTTTTCAGGGCTTTTCCCGGAATCCCCGGGCCGGTGTCGGAAACGGCGATGTGAACCCGGCCGTCCTGCAAGGCTGCGGCGATGGCGATGGTCCGCTCAGGCGACAATCGGCCGAATTTGATGCTGTTTTCGATCAGGTTGATCAGAACCTGAATCATCACCTCGCGATCGTAGGCAAACCGCAAATCGTCCGGCACATCGATATTCAGGGTAAAGCCTTCCTGGGCCAGTTTATGCGACATCACCGTCCGCACCTCGGACAATACCTCCTGGAGATTGCCCGGCTGAAGACCGAAGCGGCGCTGTTTTTTTTCCAGCTTGGCCAGTTCCAGCACTTTGTTGATCAACCGCGAGAGGCGGGCGCTTTCCGAACCCAGGATGTGAAAATAGTCCTGCTCCCGTTCCGGCGTCGCGGCAATCCCCTGCTCCAGCATTTCGATATACATCCGGATATTCGTCAGTGGGGTTTTGAGTTCATGGGTTACCGAAGAGACGAATTGCGAGCGCCTTTCGGAAAGATCGACCACCGTTCGGACGCTGTGGTAGATGGCGAAAAGCCCAAGGAGCAGGAAAATGCCCAGCACCATCAGGGCCGCCGTAAGGGTGCGCCTGGCCGAGGATGCCGGCAGAGCATCGGCCCGGCCCGCGGCGCTTAAAAAATCAAAAGGCGCCGGAAAGGTCCGCTGCGTCATGAAACCGGCTGCGGAAACTGGCGCGCCGGCCCGCACCATTTCGCTTTTCTGGCCGTTGTCCATCACCTGCAGGCTCAGATCGGTAAACCGGACCATGAGCTCCCGGATCGAAAACGGCTTGCACACATAATCGTCGGCCCCGGCTTTAAAGCCGGTGATCACATCCTCTTCAGAGCCTTTGGCGGTGATCATGACAATGGCCTGATTGGGTTTTTGCCTGCGCACTTCTCTGCAAATGGAAAAGCCGTCTCCCTTCTGTATTACACGATTCATCCCTTCAAGCAAAGAAAAACTTATGTAAAAAAACGGACATAACCTTTTGCATTTCTTTGAATTGTCTTTTCTTCGAAATCACTTAGAATCCATTCAAACGATCCGGGATAAACACCCATCACACCCCTGACACAATCCGCTGGCCGTTCCTGCGGATATCGTAGCAGTCCGTGCCGATCTGGTTCAGGACAAGATTCTTAAAGGCTCGAACGGGCAGGTGTCGGTATCTTTGTCTATGGAGGCAGCAGAAATCCCCCTTTCGGATCACCGGCCGGCCGAACACGCCGATATCGTGATCGTTCTGGACCGCAGCGGCTCCATGGCCGGCCAGAAGCTGAGCGATGCCCGCCTGGCCGTAATGCAGCTGATCGATCAAATGACCGCCAATGACCGACTGGCGATCGTAACTTATTCAAACGGCGTTCAGCTGCTCTCGTCCCTGGTCAATATGGATGAGGCGCGGCGGGTGATCCTGATCTCCGACGGCCAGGCCAACCAGGGGATCGTTGATCCCCTGGAGCTGGGAAAGATGGCCTCTGGCGCCGCAGCCCACAGCACCGCCACTTCCCGGCAAATGGTCCTTGCCTGCGTAAATGATCCAAAGGAAGTTTCGGCCAGTATCGACGCTTCAGCCTGGAGTGCGCGGGTGATTCAGGAGGACTTCAGGCAGCTCAAGGAAGGGGTGGCCGAAGCAATCGCAAAGGGAGAAAAGGACAATGCCATGGATCAGATCGAAGACAAGGGGCTTCTTCTCAAGCAGTATTTGCGGGAGATGGAGAGCGCCTTGAAGGAAAAGCAGACGCGGCAATCACAGCAGATCCAGACCTGCCGGCAGATTCAAAGGGATCTATCCCAACAGAATCTGGAGCGGGAAAAACTGGAAAAGGAGCTGGAGCTGGCTGTCCGCAAAGACAGGGATGATATCGCCAGAATGCTGATTCGAAAGCGCCGCATGCTCCAGAGCTGCTGCGAAGGGATGCAGCGTCAGTTGCACCGCATTGAAGAGGAAGGAGCGCATCTGACCGAAATTTTGAATCAACAGCAGCTTCAATACCAGGAACTGAAAATAAAGGCCGCCGCATACAGCCGCAATGCCGAGCAGCGACCTTTTGCAGAAGCCTCCGAAATGATGGCTGCGGGCTTCTCATCACCTCCCGCGGAGGAAGAGATCGAAATCGAGCTGCTGCAACGGAAAGAAGCTCTGAAACAGGGAGGCGCCGCATGAATAAACCCATCCGCACCACCGTTGTTTTTGCACTGGCCCTAAGCGTGCTGTGCTGGGTGCGAAGCGGAATCTGCTATAGCGGCACGCCGCTTCGCGCCCTGACTGCGGAGCTGGTCACCGTGATTACTGGCATCACCCTGGTGGGAACATTAGGCTCCAGTTCAACGGCTGCGCGGCCGCTGGGGCTTTGTCTCTTTATCCTGATACAGGCCCTGATCTTGCCTGAGATCAGCGGCGGCGCGATCCACCGAGGATACCCCCCAGCAGGCCGCGCAGGATCTGCCGGCCGACCTGGTTTGCAACGGTACGCGCTGCCTGCTTTGCCATCGTCTCCACAACCCCCTGTCGCCGCCTGGTGCCAAACAGGAAATCGTGTATCACCCCGCCGCCTTCAGACGCCTGAACCGGTCCCGGCTTTACCGGCGGCGCCTCAGTCGATACCGCCCGCTTGCCCAAGATTTCGTAGGCCGATTCGCGGTTCACCGGGAAATCGTACTTGCCGCCGACCGGACTGCGCCGCATCACTTCGGCCCGCTCTTCAGGGGTGATTGCACCCATCCGGCAGCGCGGCGGACACATCATGGTGCGCTCAACTGGCATCGGCACGCCCTTGTCCTGCAGCGTGGATACCAGCGCCTCGCCGACACCGAGCAGGGAGATTGTCTCGGCGACATTCAGCTTCGGATTGGCCGCAAAAGTTTCTGCAGCAGTACGCACCGCTTTCTGGTCACGCGGGGTGTAGGCACGCAGAGCGTGTTGGATGCGGTTCCCAAGCTGGCCGAGGATTTCGCCCGGCACATCGTCCGGAAACTGTGAGCAAAAGTAGACGCCAACTCCCTTGGAGCGGATGAGCCGGACGACCTGCTCCACCCGCTGGCGCAGCGCTGGCGGCGAGTCATCAAACAACAGGTGGGCCTCATCGAAGATGAAAACGAGCTTGGGCTTGTCGAGATCGCCGATTTCGGGAAGATTCTCGAACAGCTCCGACAGCAGCCAGAGCAAAAAGCTTGAGTAGAGCCGCGGTTTCAGGATCAACTCGTGCGCCGCAAGGATATTAATGATGCCCCGGCCACTCAGGCTGGTGCGCAACAGGTCGGTCAGATCCAGTGCCGGCTCGCCGAAGAACCCCTTTCCACCTTCGCGCTCCAGCGACAACAGGGCGCGCTGTATGGCGCCAATCGATTGGGTGCTGACAAGACCGTACTGCGTCGAGATCTCCTTTCGATTCTCAGCGATGAATGCCAGCAAAGCGCGCAAGTCGTCGAGATCGAGCAGCAGCAGCCCCTGTTCGTCCGAAAGCTGGAAGACGATTTCCAGAACCCCTGACTGAATATCATTGAGTTCCAGGATCCGACCGAGCAGGCTCGGCCCGATCTCGCTGACCGTGGTGCGGACCGGATGTCCCGATTTCCCGAGCAAGTCCCAGAACACCACGGGGCTTGCTTCATGAACAAAGCCCTCAATGCCGATTTGAGAGACTCGTTGCTGGATCTTCTCGCCGGGGGTGCCGGGAAGTGCCAGACCGGAAACATCGCCCTTAACATCTGACAGGAAAACCGGCACGCCCAGACGCGAAAAGCCTTCCGCCAGCACCATGAGCGAAACAGTCTTGCCCGTCCCGGTTGCCCCGGCAACCAGGCCGTGGCGGTTTCCGTACCTGGCCAACAGATTTACAGGGTGCTCCCCCTGGCCGATGAGTATTTGGTGCATATGATTTCATTTCCTCCTTTCGATTCGATGATCATGTATCAAAGACCCAGTTCGGATAACCCCGCATGTTCACCCGGGCGGCGCCCGAGCGGCCAGTGGTACTTGCGGTCCGATTCAGCTATAGGCAGGTCGTTGATGCTTGCGATTCGGCGTCGCATGAGACCGTTTTCGTCAAACTCCCATTTATTGACATTTGATTCTCCTGCGTTTTCGTTGTTGTTCAAACAGGGATCAACTCTTTATCTTGACATTTCATGGCTGTTGAATGGTTCTTTTGTCAAGTTAAATAGCTGCCCCGTCTAAAAAAGATGCAGCCTGCTTCGATAGGCGTCGATGACTTTGGCCGGATTATCGGTAATGACGATATTGTCGCCCACCCATTCCGGTGCCCTTCCCCTGCGGATCATTTCCCGGATCTGAGTTTCCATTCCGGACCAGAAGGAGCCGCCCCCTTCGGTGTCAAACAGAATCACCGGCACCGGCTCCATGATGGAGAGTTTCATGTTGCAAAGCGTAATGCCGAGCTCTTCAAGAGACCCCAATCCGCCGACATTGAAAATGGGAAACGAGGCGATTTCAAACCATTTTTGGCGGCTGTGCCGGCAGGTGGACTGAAAGACCTGGCAGAAATCGACATCCGTGGTCATGGACTGGTCGGTGATGTCCAGATAATTGGCGCCGGAAAGAACACCGCGCTGGCGGGCGAGGGTATTTACCTGCTCCATGACGCCGCTGCCACCGCCGGTAACGATGCCGATTCGATTGCCCCAGAATGCCACAAGGGCATCCATGAGCCGGCCCAGCCGTTCGTAGCCGGTTTCGGAAAGCGCCTTGTTGGAGCCGTAAAAGGCGAAAAGCATCGATTTGTGAAAATCAGCTAGGCGCTCGGGCATGACAAAATATCCCATGCCATCCCGCATGGTGTGCACCATCAACCGGTTGTTCACATTGGATACCCAGTAGGTGTCAAGCCCAAACGCCTGATACTCCTTAAGGCGGCTGTGGTCCTGTTCCGAGAGAAAAGGGCCATGCTCCCGGGAGGCTTCAAAGAAATAGAGCGCGCAGAGAAGCCCTTCAGCGGCCAGATTGATGATATCCCGGTGTTCCAGCAGGTTCGGGAAGTATTTTACGGCAAGAATCCCGGTGCTCCCGGCCAAAGCCTTTTTAATACTCGCGGTGCTGTAGTTGTGGGAGCAGGGGCTTTTAATGGAATAATTCCTTCGGGCGGTCACGCAGACAGCGTCTGAAACCTTGCAGTCCTGGGGCGGACCGTTCATGAAGATTTTTGCTCCGGCAAGGGAGCCGGGCCTGTTGGCCATAACCGCCATCGGCCTGTCGAGGTAATGACAGGTGCCTGCCGGTTGGATGTCAAGCCGCTTTTCAAGACCCCGCATCTGCTTGTATGAATAAAGCGCTGTCCCATGGACCGATATCCTGGGGACGGATCTTTTTTCCATTTTCGGGACACGGTATATTTTTGCAGAGATCAGGGGATTGACGATTGGGTGTTCACTGCCGTTGACGATCTCAAGAAAGATGCGGATTCCTCTTGTTTTTATCGGGTCCAGAATGGTTGCCGACAGGTGTTTTCCCAGGGCAAGACTGCTTTGCAGGGCAACATAGTGCTCGTTTAGATACATGGAACAGGTGGTGATCACGCCTTTTCCAGGCTCGATGGTGACTGCATGAACGGGTTCGCGAATCTGGAGCCGGTTCAGGATTTCCCTTCCGTCTTCCCGGTAGAGAATGCGTCGAAGCGCTTCCTTGTCAAGTCCGGGTTTCAGGCTGCAGACGACTTTGTGCGGGGAAATGAGGATGCTTCCGTCGCTGGAGATGGTGGTGGACGCCGGCAATTTGATCGCCGCCCGGTTGATGGCCGATAGTACTTCTTCGGAGGTGAGAAGTGCATCGGGATTCAGATATACCAGCCTTCCTACGGGGAGTCCCGCAGTAAAGAGGTCTTTTAAGACATCCAGGCCGGGATACCCTGGAATGACCGCGGATGCCTGAAGATCGAGGAGCAGTGTTGTTCCTTCCAGACTATCCGGACTCGGGGCATCGCCCAGGACATTGACGCCAAGGCGGGCGATCCGGGACCGCTCACTGAAAACAAGATGTTCCGCCTGGTGTTTCAGCCGGTCGATAAAGATGTCGGTCAGTTCAAAGGCGACCTGAAAGGAAATGGTATGCCGATTTGCTTTCGTAACTTTTGTGATGACACCGTCCCCGGACTGCAACAGGCCTCTGAAAGAGCGATTGTCCAATCTTCTTTGACTCATCAATATGCCTCCCCGGACGTTTCCCGTTGGCAATGGTTGTTTATTGTTTTTTCTTATAACAGTATATTATATTTATTAATTCATTGACAGGCATTTTATTCTTCGACGGGATTTGAGAGGAGGATTTATGAAAAAAGTAAGGATTATTTTAACAATTCTGACCAGTCTGACAGTGATTTCCTGTTCCGGACTGTCCCATAACAGAGAAAAAACAACCGTCATTCATTCTGTTGAAGAAGGAAGACTGATAAAACACAGCGATGAATTTGAACGAAAGATATATAAAATATGTGATCATGTCTATTCGGCCGTGGGATACGGGCTTGCCAATTCTGTTCTGATTGAAGGTGATGACGGCCTGATCATCGTGGATACTCTGGAATCAACTGAGTCAGCCGGAATCCTGTTTCATGAATTCCGCAAGATATCGGACAAACCGGTGAAAGCCATTATTTATACCCATAACCATGTGGATCATATTTTGGGTGCAAAGGCCATGACAGGGGGCGGAAACCCTGATGTGCTCGCCCATAACACCACCGATACATACGTTCAGAATTTAGTCAACATCATGCGACCGATTATCGGAACGCGAAGCATGCGGATGTTCGGGAATTATCTGGATCAGGAGGAGCTGGTAAATTCCGGGATCGGACCGGATTTGAAAATGAATAATGAAACAACCGCGGGTTATATCCGTCCAACGATAACATTTTCAGATGCCTTGGAAACCACCGTTTCCGGGGTGAAAATAAAACTCATCCACGCACCTGGTGAGACGGATGATCAAATTTATGTCTGGTTGCCTGAAAAAAACGTTCTGATCTGCGGAGATAATTATTACACGTCATTTCCCAATCTTTACACCATCCGCGGGACATCGTTCAGGAGCCTTGAAACCTGGTATAAAAGCGTGGATATCATCAGAGACATCCGCCCAGACCATCTGGTGCCTTGCCACAGCCGACCGCTTTCCGGTGCCGACATCATTTATACGACAATGACCAATTACCGAGATGCCATCCAGTATATCCATGATCAGGGTATTCGGGGTATAAACCAGGGAATGACCGCAGATGACCTGGTGGAATCCATTAAACTGCCCGTCCATCTGGCCTCCTTACCCTATCTTCAGGAATTCTATGGCAAGGCATCCTGGTCGCTCCGATCTTTGTTCAATGGCAATCTGGGATGGTTCAGTGGTGATTCTGCAGAACTGCAACCTCTGACCCGAAAAGAAGAAGCCCAGATGATGGCCGATCTTGCCGGGGGCACAGGCCAGGTGCTGGCTTTTGCAAAGAAATATGTTAAGAATGGAAACAATCAGGCGGCGTTAGAACTGTCCGGTCATCTTCTAAGGCTGGAGCCTTCAAATAATGAGGCTAAATCAATTCGAATTCAAGCGCTTCAGGCACTGGGCAGGAAAGAAGAAAATGCCAATGCGCGTCATTACTATTTAACCGAGGCGCTGGAGACAAAGAAGGGAAAACCGGTTGTGATTGACTCCAAGATCACCCCGGAGCAACTTTCCCAGTTTCCCCTGGATTGTTTTTTCGCCGCCCTTTCCGTCAATCTGAATGCCCAGGCCAGTGCGGATATGGTTAAAACAATCGGCATTCGTTTTACTGATGAAAACAGGGAGTTTTCCATATACATCAGACGTGGTATTGCTGAAATAAGACATGGCCTGCCATCTGAACCGGATATCCATGTGACAGCCAATGGGCAGGATTTTAAAGCAATGCTGGCAAAAATCAAGAACCCCATCATCACCCTTGCCGGTTTCAATTATGAAAAAGGCAATGCCATTTCGTTTGGAAACATTTTAAAGATGTTCGAACCACCGGCTCAAAAACTGGCGTTTCAGTCGGTTGAATGAATGGTCCTTATCTCTTATAAATATGTCTTGTCGGGATCAAAAGTGTTGGGTTGAGACCGTTTCGAGAAAAGAATTATCACTATTTTCTTTATATTCCTGAAGGTTGCGGCGGTCATACCCCGTTTCGGTTTATGTTGAAGAGACCAGTTCGATTGTCAGCTTCACGCTTGGCACAGGTCAGCGTAAATGGTGAACTGCCAACCGCTAACTGATTTTACTTCAAATCCCTAAACTTGGCCTCTATTGCAGTGATATCTTCAATGCGGATCAGGGCGTCATAAAAATCTTTGCCGGAGAGTTTTTCGACATGTATTAAGTGATCTCCGATGGATTTGATATTTCCCTGGAAGGATTTGCCTGAGCTCAAATGAATCACTACGTCCTTGCCGACATAGATTTTCAAATTGTCTTTAATCGTGCTGGCAACATCAAACTTTGCATCGTCCACGGGTGCGACTGATCTTGCATGCACCGCTGCCGGAAAAACAATAAAAATAGTTACAAACAACATGACTGCCACTACTGCCGCCGAAACGTCTCTGATAACCCTTTTCATACCGACCTCCTTATTGGTTATATGCGCCTTTGCGCAATCACTCCCTTGAAATAGATCCGCAAATACCTGTTCCCGACGGACGAAGACGTACCAAAAGCCCCCTAAACTTTGGAACAGGGCCATGACCTCGTGAATAGACTCGAACCCTGCCGTTCGCTAAATAGAAGGCATTTTGAGGATCACGAACTACTATCCGGTATGATCCGGGCATTACTGTGGCGAACGTAAATTGTCCTTGGTAATCACAACCGTTTTCATCCCAGAATACCCGAAGCATATAACGCTAAGCTTACCGGCTGGTGCGAAGCGGTGGCGGAACTGGAAACGAACCTTGCAAAGCAGGTCCATTCCGGCTTTGAACAAACCATAGCTTTCCCGATCACTTCCGACCCCTGTGGCAAGGTACTTGTCAATCGCGACTTGCCGGCAATTACAAATGACCGATGTGCCAGGAGGTCTGTCACATGATGCTGATAGAAATATAAAAATGTAAAGGGCGTCCCCGTCTGCGGTCAGCCGTTGTTTGTTAGGCGTTATTTATTTTTCAGCGACGACTAAAAAATGTTTCGACATATCATTAAAAATATTAACTTTTTTAAAGTTAGCGCCCACCAATTGATCCTTAACTTGTTCAGGTAAGTATCGGATAAGTAGGGGAGGACCCTCAGACATATCTTCTTTTTTCCAATCAACAATAAATATCGCACCGTTCTTTTTTAAGATTCTAAACGATTCTTCGAGTATAGTCCGCGGCTTATCCAACTCATGGTGCAAATTTATCATATATACCAAGTCTGCAATTCCATCTTCGAGAGGAACAGCACTTTCTTCCATTTTCAGCGGGACAATGTTGGGATATTGGGGACAAATATTATTTTTCATCCATTGGATCATTATATCGGATGTGTCGCAGGCGAAAATCTTGCCGTTCTTTACATGTTTGAGAAAAGGAACACTGAAAAAACCTGTCCCAGCGCCTATATCGACAAATACATCTGGATTAAGCACATTAATTTTATTCCATATGTAGTCTATGGGGATATCTAATAGTCTCTTGGGATTATTAAGTTTATATAGTTTTTGGGGATTAAATTTTTTATCTTTCATGCTGAATTCCTATATAATGTGTCAATTCGCTCTCATGGCAACGGGGTAATGCGCCAGGCATAGCCTGGTGTAATGTCTGCTTGCCCTTGGCATAGAACGAATTCTTAGAACCTCATTTTTGTGGCTAAAAACATCATTTTAAGATTGAAAACGACTACATCATTCCTAATAGTCATTTTCTCCAGATGGGTGCATCATCCCTGACACAAGGGCATCCCGTGTGGAACGGATAAGGTCTTGTGAAGATTCCCATGGGACTTCCCGCATGGTGATCAGACCGATTGAAAGGCCGAGGACGCCCTCTTTTTTTCCCCAGATTGTTTTATTGGGGGGTGCGCTCATATTTTTTAGCGGCTTCCATCGGCAGATCAAAACTTATATTAAATCATGTTTTTCAGGAAGGAAATAAATTTCTTGACATATAATGTAACGCGTTACATTGATATAATCGTCTGCTCTGTTTGACCTGTCCTTTGTACACAAGGAGATCATGAAGTGAGCGAAAGCAAAGCGGGGATCATCGAAAAAAACAAGAAATTTGTCTGTCCGGATAAAATAAGGATCTTTAATGAGATCGGCATTGATCTGGTCATCGGCAAAAGGGAGGGGCCCTATATCTATGATGTGGATGGGAAAAGACTCATAGATCTCCACATCAACGGCGGCACCTTTACCCTTGGCCACCGCCCGCCTGAAATTCTAAAGGCCCTGCATGAGGCAATAGAGATGGGGCTTGATATTGGGAACCATCATTTCCCCAGTTCCCAGCGGGGGCAGCTGGCAGAACAATTGGTGGGGCTGACCCCCGGGGATATGAGATCTGTTGTTTTTACCGCCAGCGGCAGTGAGTCTGTGGACGTTGCAATCAAGTCTGCACGGCATGCCACCCAGCAGAAAAAAATCGTATCCATTGACTATGGGTTTCATGGGCGGACAGGCCTTTCCGGCAGTGTCGGGGATACCAAAAGCGCCAGGTTCTTCCTAAGCGACACACCGGATATTTCAGCAAAGGTTCCTTTTAATGACATGGAGGCAATGGAAAAAGCCCTTAAGGCAAAGGATACGGCCGGGGTTATCATTGAAACCATACCGGCCACCCTGGGCTTTCCCCTTCCCAGGGGAAATTATCTGTCAGAGGTAAAAGCCCTGTGCGAAAAATACGGGGCACTGTATATTGCCGACGAAATTCAGACCGGCCTGGGCAGGTCGGGCAAAGTCTGGGCCATTGAGCATTATGGGGTTGAACCGGATATCCTTGTGACGGCAAAGGGGTTATCCGGGGGAATCTATCCGATTGCAGCCACCCTGTTGAATGAAAAGGCAGGGGCATGGCAGTATGAAGACGGATTTGCCCATATTTCGACATTCGGGGGATCGGAAATCGGCTGTTATATAGGAAGACGGGTGCTTGAGATCGTCAGTGATCCAAAAATGCTTGCCCATGTGGATCAGGTGTCTGCCTATCTTCTGGGCCGCCTTGAAGATCTTCAGAAAACCTATCCCTATCTTCTTGAAATCCGGCAGAAGGGGTTTATCTCCGGGCTGAAATTCGACGGGGAACTGGCAGGGGTTGAAATGACCAAGGCGCTGTATGATAACGGTATCTGGGCCATGTTTTCAGGTTATGATCTGTCTGTTCTTCAGTTCAAACCCTATATGTATACGGACAGGGCGCTGGTTGATGAAATCGTTGAGATCATGGCCGCTTCCATTGAACAATGTCAAAAAAGGACCGGGTCTTTAAGGGTATAAGCGCGGTCTTCGAAAGCCATGAGATATGCAGGCGGGCCATGAATATTGATCAAGGGGATATTGACAGGTTTGAGAAACACCTGACCCCGGCGGAACCGGATAAATCCGGGATTCCAATTAAAATACTCGGATATGGGGAAATTTCTTCAATATTTCAAATGGAGAAATACCCGGATGTTGCGTTTAAACGGCTCCCTGTTTTTCCGGACAGGCAGAGCGCACAAAGCTACCGGGATCAGTATTTTGCCTATGCCTCACATCTGAAAGAAGCCGGTATCCGGTTGCCTGATGAGGATCTTTTTATTACCCGGCATTCACCCGGCCGGCCCCATGTGCTTTATCTGGCCCAGGCACTGTTTAAAGAAGCGTGTTTCTGCAACCAATTGATTCATACACTTGACCAGGACCGGATCACTGACATGCTGGAGGAGATTTTCCAGGCACTTCACACGGTTTGGCGCTATAATGAAAGCGCCATGCCCGGGATTGAAATTGCCCTTGATGCCCAGTTGTCCAATTGGGTATGGCCTATTGAAAACGGAAAGCGACACTTGTATCTCATTGATACCAGTACGCCTTTCCTGCGAATAAAAGGCAAAGAACAGCTTGATGTAAAACTGCTTCTCAGGAGCATGCCTTTTATTATCCGTCTCTTTATCCGTTTTATAAATCTTGATGATGTGGTTGCCAGGTATTATGACCGACGTATTGTTTTTCTGGATATTATCGGCAATCTTGTGAAAGAGCAGGCCCCTGAACTGATTCCCTTTTTTATGGATCATGTGAACAAAGCGCTGGAAAATACGTTTGACTTAACCCCGATTTCAAGATCAGAGGTGGATGCCTATTATCAAAAAGACAAATTGATCTGGACGGCATTTTCAGCCCTGCGCAGGATGGATCGCTTTGTTACCGCCAAGATATTCAAAAAGCCATATGAATTTATTCTTCCGGGAAAGGTAAAGCGATAAGCAGACATGATCCATAAAATAGGCTGGCAGCGTTGACCTGCAGAAATTTTAAAAAAGGAGGCCCCGCATCTCTATATCTGATTCCATGACAATCATCCGCAGCCTGACGTCATTGCCCCACAGGGGAGCCGGAACACCCATGGAGAAGAATGCCGCAGATATCATTGAAAATTTTTTGGTTTCAGCCGGGGCAGATGTTGAACGACAGGGGTTTTTAACCCCGAAAACCTATATCTGGGAAGTTCTCTGGCTGACCTGCCTCATCGCCGCTGGCCTTGTCAGCATCCCCATCTTCTCCTGGTTTTCCGTGCTCCTCCTTTTGTTTTGCGCCATCAGTGCTCTTCTGTTTCTTGACTGGCGGGCTTCTCCATTGGCATTTTTTTGTCCCAGGGTGGGGTCGGAAAATATAATCGGACAAGATAACCCCAGGGGTGAGCAGGAAACGACCGGGGAAAATCCTGGGGTAAGAAACCAGCTCATTCTCATGGCCCATTATGATTCAGCACCGGTTTCCCTGCTCTATCTGCCATCCATGGTCAAAAATTTCAGGTCCTCTCTTTTTGTAAACCTGGGCTTAATCTTCACGGCATTGCTGATCTCAATCTTCCAAGTGCTTTATCCGGGCCATTCAATGGTGATCTGGGCGGGCAGGGCATTGGCTCTTTATTTTTTGATTCAGGGAGGGATCACGGCATTTGATTATTTAAGATACGGATATACAAACGGTGCCTCGGATAATGCCACGGGAACAGCCGCGGCAATGGTAACCGCTATGCGCCTATGGAAAAAGCCTGTTCCGGGAATGGATGTAAGGCTTGTGTTAACCGGTGCTGAGGAGACCGGGATGACCGGGGCAAAACATTATTTTACCACCCTTAAAGGCATTTCCCCTGACACTGCCCTGGTGCTTAATTTTGACAGTCTGGGCAAAGGAGATCTTAAGATCGTCACCAAAACAGGCAGTATCACCACCCTTGAATACACGGGCAGACTGGTTGATGCGGCAATAAAGACCGCCAGGACAGACAGCCGGTTTAATGACGTTGAAACCGCAAGCTGGCACACCGGGGATTTTGATACCCTGTGGTTTGCCCGGGCCGGTATCCCGAGTCTGACCCTCACGGCTCAGGATACCCTGGGTGCCATCCCCCATCTTCACCGGCCTGAAGATGTTATTGGGAATGTTGACGGGGCCATAACGGATCAAGCCATTGATTTTGCCGAAACCCTGGTCAGGAGTCTCTAAGGTCTTCTTTCTTTACTAACATGAACATCTGCGGCTTGTCCGCAGCATGTTCATGTTGGGTCATTTTATTAAAAGACCCTTTGACCCTTATAATGATGTTGTTAAGACAAAATGCGGCTCATTAATCAAATTTTATTGCATTAAACCATCAAGTTAACTTGGTAAGACATCGAACCTGGAGAGGTCTGTCACATGATGCTGATGCAAATATAAAAATGTAAAGGGCGTCCCTTAAGTTGCGCCCGTTCATTAAGGCGTTTTTCCGCTGAACACGGCGAAGCCACCCACCGGTTTCATGGGCTCCGGTAGTTCTCCGAGGTCCAAGGAATGGTTTCTCCAGAGGCAATGGGCCAAGGAAGAAATCGATGAGAAGAAAGTGAGATGGACGTTTCCCGCGTAGTCAACGTTGCTCTCTCCCTCAGAGCTGTCAGGTAGTTCCCCTGACACGCCCTTTACCTTTCCCGATTTCTTGTCAAGGATTACCAGGACCGCCTTCATGGGCCAGAGGGCAGTATTTGCGAGCGGTCCCTCCCGAGACGGACCCATGGAAGGTTTGTATCCCAAAAGGAAAGGGACCTGAAGCGTATTGGGTGAATCCAATATTAGACCGTCCACAATTGCTACCCGTTTGTGGACCTGAATTACTGGCAACTCCTGGGTGGCCAGGAAGTTATAGTTCCTTGTCCATAATAATCGTCCATTGGTCCCATTGATTGCCTTGATTGTAGAACCGGCACCAATGTAGACGGTATATGGGTCCGACCAGGTGATGGTGGCAGAGCCATACATGGCCCCGACCTTGGTATTCCACCGGATCGCACCGGTATTGGCCTTCACTGCGGACAGGTAGCCGTTGTTCGTGCCGAAGGTGATGGTCTGTCCGTCTGCGGAAATGTCGGGACTGGTGGCTGATGCCAGGCCTCCTTTTATAATTGCGTTGAAACCCCTATTCTCTTCTACCGAAAGCAAGTCCTTTTCTTTGTCGTATGTTATATCCAGCCGGAAGAGCTTCACGTCCGGATTTCCATTCTCATCCTTGGAACTCAAGGTCGCTGGTATGTATATACGACACCGGGAACCGGACTGATCATCCGGCTCCGGTAGGACGGCGGGAGTATTGGCAACTGCTGGACCAACCCCGAAAAAGGCCGGTGCAAAGGATTTTTCAAGGAGCAGGGGGTCAATCATCGGTTGATCGTTTGTGTCCATACAGAGGCAGTTTGTAATAGAGTTGGCCCGGGACAGGGAAGGAGAAGCTGGATTAGATTGGGCCAGACCGCTGAGTTGGTAGGTGGCCTTAATGGCCCCTGTATCCCGGTCGTAAAACCTAACCCATCCCTTGCCCGTTATACCACCCACGTGCCCGCTAGGGGTAAAGACGGGGGTTATTAAGGGCGACGGGTCCCCGTCCTCCCCGCGCGGTAAACTCGCTTTCCATTTTAGTCTGCCGTTCCAGGTCGAGGCCCAGAGAAACCTGTCGTCGTTTATATAGACGTCTCCATTGTTGTCTATTATCGGAGAGGAGATCGTGGCGGTAGTCCCGAGTTTCGTCTCGTTCTCCCAATCGTTCGATGTCCAGGCTACATCCCCGGCCTGGTGCCCGTCTTCTTCTTTCAGATAAAATGCATGAAGGCATGGTTGGTCAGTCTTTCCAGAGGTCACGTAGGCCAGTCCCAGTTCGTCGTTCACTGTTGCGACGTTCATTATCGCTGTCCCCTGCAAGGCATGAAAGAGCAAGGTAACCTGCGATGGTGTATCAAGTGGCGTGTGGTCGGAACTCGATGGGTCGTGATGGAGAGTAGGACGGGAAGACGTGGTAAGATAAGGCTCCCAGAGCTGAGGGCGAAGTTCTCCTCCTCGGGCCGGGGTAATGAGACAGGCATTAAACAGGATGAAGATTATAACCACCAGGTGAAGTCTTCTAAAGTCCTTGGAGTAACTCAAGCCGCGGGGGAGGGGGATGCTGTTGTTCAATATGCAAAACATAATTACCTCCAGTGCTGCTCCCACATAACAGAGCATTATACCGCCCCGTCCAGGATTCTCCATATTCTTTCCTCGACGCTTCAAAGAACATAGGAGATATCGACAATAGTTGTGTATGGACAGTTAGGCGGCGTTCCGTTTTTCATTGATTTCCTTGATTCCGTTGACAAAATTTACACCTCTTATTACTTCTGCCAGGCGTTCGGGATGATGGAGACGAATCCATAATTGACCAAGTGGCGGAAGCTGTTCTTGGCGTTGACGTACATACGATGGCAATTAATGCCAGGCATGAGACTAAAAACTTTCCGATAGTGTCGCTTAGCAAGGCGAATCTCCCGGGGCTCGGCACGCTTAACATGAACATCTGCGGCTATCCCGCAGGATGTTCATGTTGGGTTTTTATCTCTTAAATCCATCTTTCAGTTGTCAATAATACATAACCGTCACCCATTGCTCACCTCAACACACTTGCCATCCGGGGTGATCTCGAATTCAGTACCCAATTCGGCATTGCTGTCACTGCCTACCCAAACCTGGAAACGACCGGGTTCAAGGACATCATTGCCGTTGTCATCCACATAAGAGAGTTCCTCCGGGCCGAGTCTGAACATAATGGTTTTCGTTTCGCCGGCCTCGAGAGGGACACGCTCGAATCCTTTCAGTTCCCGCACGGGGCTTGCCACACTGGCAACGACATCCCGCACGTAACATTGCACGACAGTTGTTCCGGCCCTGTTGCCGGTGTTTGTAACCTCAGCGGTGACGGAAATTTCCTGTTTTTGAGGAGCCGGAGCCGTTCGCAGATTGGCATATTCGAAGGTTGTGTACGACATCCCGAAGCCGAAAGGAAAGAGTGGGGAATCGAGCGAGTCGACATATCGGGAATGACGACGACTGTTGGGCGGCATCGGCCTGCCGGTGGGACGATGATTGTAGTAAAGCGGGATTTGCCCCGAAGACCGGGGAAAGGTGATCGGCAGTCGCCCGGATGGATTTACATCTCCGAAAAGGACATCGGCCACCCCCAGACCGCCTGTTATGCCGGGATGCCACGCGAACAGGACAGCGTCGGCCCAGTCCGTCACCCGGGAGAGATTCAACGGGCGGCCGCCAAACACTACGGCCACGATGGGAATTTCCATGCGACGGGCAGACTCGACCAGCGCCTCCTGGCCTGCGGGCAGATCGATGGCGGCAGTGCAGTTATCCTCGCCCGAGCGGCCCGCCGATTCTCCGAGGGCGAGGATCAGCACATCACTTGAACGTGCCAGTTTAACGGCATCATCCGATAAGTCATAATGGTGAAGCAAGGTTTCGGGGCCCAGTCTGCCGGCGATTGCCTCTTTCAGCGTTGTCACTTCTTCTTCCTGCCCGTCGGGAGTCCAACAGCCGAACAGTGCCTGGCGCTGGTCTGCAAGCGGCCCGCTCAGGCAGATGGTCAACTTGTCGGAGCGCAGTGGCAGGACACCGTTATTTTTCAACAGGACCATACTTTTGGCGGCCAGTTGTCGCATGGTGGCAAGCGACTCGGGCAAAAGGTGGATAGCCTGTGACGCGTTCGGGTCGGCGTAGGGGCTCTCGAAGAGGCCGAGCGCGAATTTGATCCGGAGTACCCGGTGCACGGCATCGTTCAGACGCGCCTCGGAGACCCTGCCGGCTCGGACCAGATCGGGCAGGTTCATCAGGTAAACCATCGTGCACATGTCCATATCCACCCCGGCGTTGCAGGCCAGCTCCGCAGCATGATTGCCGTCGGCGGCGATACCATGATTGATCAATTCCCCTACCGCACCCCAATCGGAAACGACAAAACCGCCGAACCCCCATTGTTCCTTAAGCACATCAGTGAGCAGATAACGATGTGCGGAAAGCGGAATACCGCCGATATCATGAAAGGCGCTCATGACGGTGCCGCACCCGGATTTTATCGCTGCCTTGAAGGGCGCCAGATAGATGTTATGCAGAGTCTGAGGCGTGATTTCGGTGGTGTTGTAATCGCGCCCGCCTTCCGCTGCGCCGTAACCGACAAAGTGTTTGGCGCAGGCGACGATACGATCGGCAGGGAAGTGTTGGGGAATCGCGTCCCGATCATTGCCTTGAAAACCTCTCACAGCCGCCGCGGCCAGTTTCCCCGCCAAAAAGGGGTCTTCGCCAAAACCCTCGGCAACTCGCCCCCAGCGCGGGTCGCGGGCGATATCGAGCATGGGCGAGAACCCCCAATGGATACCGTCGGCGCGTGCTTCTTTGGCTGCGATAGTGTTGGCGGCCTGAATCAGCTCGGGTGACCAGGCGGCGGCCATCCCGAGAGGGATAGGGGCGACCGTGCGATACCCATGAATCACATCTCGTCCGAAGATCAAAGGAATACCCAGGCGGGATTCCGTCACCGCTATTTTCTGGATTTCGTTGACAAGCTTGACAAAGACCCGCTCCTGGCGATTATTGCCGGCCGTGGAACTGTTGGCCATCAGGCCGGACCCGATCTGACCACGGCGCACCTGGTCATAGTGATCCGGACCGAGGTTGAACCACTGATTCAGTTGCCCGGCTTTTTCCTCGAGGGTCATACGGTTTAGCAGATCTTCGATGCGCTCTGCAACGGGAAGTGACGGGTTTTTATATGCTGGATTTTTCACGGAAACAACTCCTTGCAATTTCAGAGATGGTATGACGGCGCAGACAACTTCCCGTCCGTGACAGCATCTGTTGTGCCGCCGCAAGCGATCGAGGAAGTATTTCTGCTCCGCGGCGAAATCCGAAGCCCTTTCAGCAGCTGGCCTGCAAAGTCGTGAACCCGGCACAGCAAGATAGGCAGGCAACACATAAGTCCTCCGATGATAAATGCGGCTTGGCTGAGCGGTTTTAGGCGGAAGGCCGCGCCGGCATCCATGCATGCCATCTATCGCCTGCCTTCGCCCTTTCATCGGGCATGGCGACGTCAATTCAAATATAAATATATAAAGGGCGTCCCCACAAAAGTCGCCTATTTCGAAGAATCGACTTGCAGGCCCATTGCTCTTGCACGTCTTTTCCATTGCCGTCGCGCCAGGGCTTGCATGTCTTCTACCTTGTCCATCTCATCTACGATTTCTATCCCCAACAGGGTCTCCACGACATCCTCGAGCGTTACGAGACCTTTAGTCCCACCGTATTCATCAACAACCAGAGCAATGTGCTGCCGGTGGTCGAGGAAAAATTCCAGCAGACCTGATAACGGCATCTCATCGGAAACAGTCATTATGTCCCGCCTAAGGGTCACAAGTTTGATCTCTCTTTGATTCTGAGCCTTTGATATCAGCATATCGGTTTTCAGGATAAAACCCGTAATATCATCAAGGCTGTCTCGATACAGCGGCAGGCGCGAGAATGGGGTGTGCGAATTGAGGTTCAGTGCTTCAGTAACTGTCATGTCCTGCTGGAACGCAACAATCACAGTTCTTGGCGTCATAATATCCTTTGCTTTAATTGATTCAAATCGGAATAGATTGCGGATGATCCATGATTCACGTTCTCTTATCTGCCCGGCTTGTTTCCCGACCATCGCCATAGCGACAAATTCCTTCCGGCTAAAAACATGTACGTCCTTGCGCTGAGCGATCATTTTGGTCAATCTTTCCGAAATCCAGATCAAAGGGAAAAGGATTAGAATCAGACTGCGCACAAACATCGCGGTAACCCCTACAAGCTTTCGCCAGAAAACAGCGCCTAACGTTTTGGGGATAATCTCGGAAAGAAATAGAATCATCAACGTCATTATTGCTGAAAATAGCCCGAACCAGGTGCTACCGAATACGGTCGTAGCCTTGGCCCCGGAACCAATGGCCCCGACCGTATGGGCGATGGTGTTCAATGTCAGGATAGCTGCAAGCGATTGGTCCACGTTATCCTGCCTCAATCGTTTCAAAAGCGCCGCAAGCTTTGGTCTATCCTGTCGCAATCCCTCAATATAAGAGGGTGTAACACTTAGAAGGACCGCTTCTGCCACAGAACAAAGGAAGGAGAAAACCAGTGCCATCAGGATATATGCTGCCAACAGTACGACATCAGTAGGTGTATATTCAGCAACTGCGGCCTCCGGATTCACTGTACCGAGAGCGAATACCACACTGGTCGTAATTAAAAGCAGCACGAAAACGGCGCACCAAAGCGGGGACACCTTACTTGTCTTTATTTTTCGGGCCAGGTTTTTGAGGTTTGAGATTTCTATCCAAAAGGTGTTCCAGCTTTTCAATAAATGAATCCTCTCCTAAGGGCCGTCCAGTTCTTTCGTGTTTTCTGATTAATACGATTTCATCCTCCTGCGCATCAACAGCTAAAAACGTTTCCCAGGGTTTATTGGTTATCTCCAGCAATGGCTTTGTCTTTACCAGGATGTCATCCTTGCCGGTCATATGGGGCCCGGCACTACTCCATGGCCACGCTTGAGGTTTATTTACTAATCCTGCGCGGACCGGATTTAATTCCACATATCTCGTACATGCCAATAGATATCTTTGATCCAGGATAAACGATGAAAATCTCCCCTGCCATAAATGACCCCGCCATCCTTCACGGAAATTAATCCGCCGTGTGTATCGTCTGTGTCCTTCTCCAATCGCAAGGTTCAGGCCATCTTTTTTTTCCGGTACGGCGATAAGGTGAATGTGGTTTGGCATCAGGCAATAAGCCCAGATCTCAACATTAAATTTCTCGCACCATTCCGACATCAATTCCCGATAGAACTGATAGTCTCCATCGTTAAAAAATGTCTGCTGACGCCTGTTCCCCCGCTGCGTAACATGATGCGGGATTCCCGGTGCAACTGCTCTTGCTATCCGTGCCATGAATCATTACCAACAAATCTTTAGGCTTTTGTCAATAAATAAGTAAGGTGTCCCCGGATTTCGGGATTTCGATTTCGGATTTACCGGATTTAAGCGATTTAAGCCGGATTTAAGCAGGGCCAAGATCATATTCGATGGATTGTGCCCGCATCATCCTCCACCCAAGCCTCCAGCAGCTTGTGGGCCACGGCAAGCACCACCGGCCCGACAAAGATGCCGATAAGCCCGAAGGCAATCAGGCCTCCGACCACTCCGGCGAAAATGAGCAGCAGGGGGAGATCCGCACCTTTTTTGATCAGGATCGGCCGCAGGAAGTTGTCCATGGTTCCCACAACGAGCGTGCAGACAAGAAGAAACGCCCCCCGGCCCGAGCTGCCGCTCCAAAACAGCCAGAGCGTAGCCAAACCGAGCACCGGCAGGACCCCGATCTGAGAGATGGCGAACATGAACATCACCGCAGTCAAAATTCCGGCATATGGCACGCCGGCGATCAGAAGCCCCAACCCTCCCAATACCGACTGGGCGAACGCCGTTACAACGATACCCAGCGCAACTCCGCGAACGGCCTGGCCGGCAAGGCGAACCGCGTTTTCTCCGCGGGCTCCTGCCAGTCGGCGTCCGAAACGAAGTACCAGGGTGGCTGCATGTTCGCCATTTGCGTACATGATCGCTGCCAGGATGGCCGTGAGCAGAAACTCCACGAGCAGCCTTCCGAAACCACCTACCTGGGCGACAAACCACTTGATGGTCCCGCCGGCATAGGGGCCGATCTTTGCAGCGACTCCCTGGATTTCCGCTGCATCGGCATTCTCCCAAACATCCGCCAATTTCTCCCCAACGAGCGGCAGTTCGGCCACCCATTTTGGAAGAGCGGGCACTTTGAAACCGGCAAGCGATTTCGCCCATCCGGCGATTTCATCGGCACTGGAGATAATCGTTCCGATAGCCAACGAGAGCGGCACAACCAGAACGCACACAAGAACGAGCGTCATGACCGCAACCGCCAGCGGGCGTCTGCGCCACAGCCGATTCTGAATTGCGATCATGAGGGGCCAGGTCGCCACCACGATGGTTGCAGCCCAGACGGTTGCCCCCAGGAAAGGCTGGAGTATCCAGAACGTTGAACCGATAAGAACCACGATAAAAATCACGCCCAGCAGGTTTCGGGTCAGATCCCGTTGGTTTTCAGCCATGCACCATTCCTTTGAGGTAATTTCAAAAGCCATGGATCAGGCGAAATATTTGTAATAATTCGCCCAAAATAATTAATATTATACTGATTTTATTAATAAAGTGCTCTATTATTTTCCTATTTTATGATTTTCCCAAACCAAGAAAAAGGACGACGATATGAGCACTCTCTTTAATATTTGGAATACCATACAAATGCAACTTTTTCCATGGTCAGAGCAAGAACTTGCTCTACTTACTGATAATGGAATCACCGGTTAAGAAGGATACCAATATCATCGGTTTAAAAGTAAGCCATGGGGAAGATAGGGCATGGGTATGCGATTCGGCATTGATTGAAAAGGCCGAGGGGTGGTGATGTCTGTTGATGATTGATTCTGTTATTTATTTATTTTTTTTCGATAGCTGCTTCCCTCCATGATGAGGATTTCCGAGTTGTAAACGAGCCGGTCGGCGATGGCGGAGGCCACGGTGGTGCTTTCAAAGACTTTTCCCCAGTCGGCAAAGGGCAGATTGGTCGTGATGATGGTCGACTTTTTTTCGTGCCGTGCGCTAATGACCTGGAAAAAGAGGTTTGATCCCTGCGTGCCCAGCGAAAGGTAACCGATCTCGTCACAGACAAGCAAATCCGGGGATTGATAATACTGGAGCTTTTTCAACAAGGAGCGGTCTGCTTCGGCCGCGATCAGGTGGTTGATCATATCCATGGTGGATGAGAAAAGGGTTTTGATGCCGGCCTGTGTAGCCGCGTAGGCGATGGCCTTGGCGACAAAGCTTTTTCCCACCCCTGGGTTTCCGATCAGGATGACATCCTTTTTTCCCTTGATGAATGAAAGCCCCATGAGGTTTATGATTTTGGTTTTTTGATTTTTCCGGGAGATATGAAAGTCGAAGTCAAAGCGGTCGATGGTGGTTTTTTCATCGAGCCTGGATTCTTTGAACCTGGTGGTGATTCGTGTCAGACGTCTTTGCTCAAGTTCCAAGTCGAGCAAGCGCTCAAGGGTATCGGGGAAGGACAGATTTTTTTCAGCGGCTGTCCCGATAATGGCGGCGAGATTGGCGGCGCAGGTTTTCAGCCCGAGGGCTTTGAGTTTAGGGGTGATGTCATCTGTCATGGGGGTGGCTCCTTTTCAGGGCGAGGCTGTCGTATTCGGCCAGACAGGGCTCTGTGAGGCGGATGCGGTTCAGGGCCTCGTCTTTTAGGGTTACCGGCAGATGCCGGGTTGTTGGCGTCATCTCCTGGTAAAGGATGTTTTCGACGTAGTCTGCGCCAAAGGCTTTGAGTTTGGCCGCTTTTTCGATGGCCCAAAGCAGTGAGGCGCTTCCATACTGATCCTTGAGGCACAGCAGCCGGCAGATGCTTTTTTGTATGGGCTGATGGTTTTCGATGAGCGCATCCAAAAACAGGACGGCTTGCTTGCCCAAAGAACAGAAAGCGGCGATGTCGCGGTTGTACCAGAGCCTTTTTTTGAGCTTTTTGACGGCAAGGACATGTGCGGCCAGTTCGATACGCTGGTTTCGCATATAGCATCGGGCGTGGGCGGCGAGCTCTTTTTCCAGATGAAAAAGCCGTACGCTTGTTCTGTCGGCCTTTAACGTCAGGGTTTTTCCGATGGTCCAGGGGGGAACAGTGTAGGTGTTGGTGTCAAAGCGAACGGCAAAGTCCTTGTGTACCAGTGCCTGGCAGGTATATCGGCAATCGGGAAGGTTGGCAAGAGGTGTCAGATGCACCTGTTGAAAACGGTCCAGTGGACGTTCTCCCGTGGTTTTATGGACCCGTACATTGGCAATATCGGTCAGCCACTGTCTTACCTGGCTGTTGATGTCATCCAGGTCTTTGAAAGAGCGAAGGGGGAAAAAATTGATTCGAAGATATTTGATGCTCGATTCGATTTTACCTTTTTCATGGGGAGAACCGGGATTGCAAGCGATGGGGGTTACCGGAAAGACTTTCAAAAAATCCAGAAAGTGGTCGTTGAACCGGATAACACGACCCTGTCTTTCGATGACAGCGGTCAGCATGTTATCGACCACGATGGTTTTGGGCGTTCCCCCGAAGAAAGAGAACGCATTCAGCAGGCACTGGTGGAGGGTGTCCTGTTTCTGACAATGGGTGAACTCCACGTAGAGCATGCGGCTGAAGGATTCGCATACGGCAAGGGCGTACAGCTTTCTCTGGGTTGTGCCATAAAGGATGGAACCAAAGTGCCCCCAGTCGATCTGGAACTGCTCTGCGGGCATGGACTCGAACCGGACAAAGGGTGTTCGTGACTTGCAAGGCCCCCGCAACCGGTGCAAATACTCCCGGACTATGGTGATGCCCCCCGTAAAGCCTCTTTCCATCAGCCTCTGGCGGACTACCGGGGCTTTGACCTCCGGGTCCTCTTGAAGAAACTGTTGGATCAACTGGTCATAGGCATCCATCTTTCCAGGCCTTTGAAGGCGTTTTGCAGAGCCTATGTCAGGATTGAGGTGCCTGGTAACGGTCTTTCTGGTTATTCGCAGGGTCCTTGCGATCTTGCGCACTGCCCAGTTCAGGTGATGCAAACGGTGGATTTCAAATATTGTCGCCTTATCCAGCATGGGGCACCTCCTTGAAGATGTTGGGCAGGGCCTTGCCGACACTGCCGTGTGGTTTTGCCGGTGCTTCGGCCGGCAGTTCCAGCACCTGGAAAATGGTTCCGTCAAAAGCGATGAGCCCTTTTTCGATCAGGCTGTTTCGGGCATCAATGTACCGATCCAGGTCCAGGGCCAGATGCCGGCAGATGGAATCGTAGCTGTAAAACGACAGCCCATAACGATCCGATGCCAGCACCAGAAACAGGTACAACAAAAGCTCGGGCTGGGTCAGGGAGGATAAAAAACCTGCGGTTAAAAAACGATGAGGAATGAAACAAAAGCCTTTGCCGATGCGCCGGATACGATCCGGATTCAAAATGCGTTTCGTGATCATGGCGGCCTCCTTTCCGGTTTTTGGGGGGAAGCTACCACGAATCTTTCCGGCTGCCTAACGAGTTCCTCTTTGCAATCATGGGTAAGGCATTGGTATTTCAACAATATTAACTTTTAACGCGTCTACTTTTGCAATCAGCGGCACCAGCCAATACCGCCCAATCAGGTTATATTTATAGGGTTTTGACGCGTCTACTTTTGCAATCACAGCGGTCGCACATCTTCGCTTGGGCATTTCCGGGGACACCTTACTTATCTTTATTCTTCGGGCCTGGTTTTTAGGTTTGAGATTTCTATCCAAAAATAGATATCTTTGATCCAGGATAAACGATGAAAATCTCCCCTGCCATAAATGACCCCGCCATCCTTCACGGAAATTAATCCGCCGTGTGTATCGTCTGTGTCCTTCTCCAATCGCAAGGTTCAGGCCATCTTTTTTTCCGGTACGGCGATAAGGTGAATGTGGTTTGGCATCAGGCAATAAGCCCAGATCTCAACATTAAATTTCTCGCACCATTCCGACATCAATTCCCGATAGAACTGATAGTCTCCATCGTTAAAAAATGTCTGCTGACGCCTGTTCCCCCGCTGCGTAACATGATGCGGGATTCCCGGTGCAACTGCTCTTGCTATCCGTGCCATGAATCATTACCAACAAATCTTTAGGCTTTTGTCAATAAATAAGTAAGGTGTCCCCGGAATTCGGAATTAGAAAGCTAAAGATGAAAGCCATGACAGGTAAGTGCCTTGTTGTGTAGCGACCTGATTTACAGCAGAGCGCGAGTGTTTTGTGTTGTGTGTGTATGGTTATATAACATCTTATAATTCCATGAAATTCACCTGGCCGGTTTCCATGTCATACATGGCGCCGACTATTTTGATTTCTCCAGCCGTCTCCATTTCTTGAAGGATGGGGCTTTCCTCCCGGATTTTTGCAACATTTAATTGGACGTTCTTTTCCGCCACCATGTGGACAAAGTCTGCGTTGGAGCTTGCCTTCTCGCGCTCGTAACCCGAAAAGCTGTTCACCGCTGGTTTGATCTTTTCCAGCATTGCGGTGATGTTACCGAGTTCAACTGCGTCAATGGCTCCTTTTACAGCGCCGCAATACTCGTGTCCCAACACCAAGATCAACTTAGCGCCGGACACCTTGCATGCGAATTCCATGCTGGTTGTATGTTATCACGCATGGCGGCGATCTGCCCCGAGTGCGCTAACGGCCAATTGCCCCCAAGTGGTTGACCTTGATGATAGGCCGCGCGGGCCGCACCGCAAGCGGCACCGGGCCAACCGTACCACCTCTCTGCTGGTGAGGGAGCAATCAACGGCACGTAGGCGCGGCCGAGGCGAATCAGGTGGAGGGCTCTTGCTCAAGTATGCTTAGTCGGGCTCGCAGACGGCGAACGTTGAAGTAACCGGCCTGCGCGGCTTTTTGCGAAGGTCCGGTTGACTGTCGGGTTGGGCGTCCGGCTCAAGCGCCATCCCCTTTATGTTCTATAACAGCCGCAATGACAAACGCTTCGGCGATGGCAATGGCGGCCCAGAAGAGCAACTCAAGACCGACGAGTGGCAATGGTTCCCCGAACAGGTTAAACGGGGTGAAGAGTTCCCAAAATGCGAAGACCATGAAGAACACGAGGCCGGCGAATCGCATTGCTCTGGGCAAAACCCCAACCGGCCAAGCAACAGACACAGACCGATAGATGAAGGCATGCACAATGCCAAAGAACACCATCCCGATGACGATTGGGGCTGGACTGGCCACGACGAGAGGCAGAGGTTCTATCGTTGTCCAAACCGCAATGAGCTTTGGGCTTTGAATGGGAGAAGACAGGAGGATGCCGCCGCCGTTCCAGCCAAAACCAATTGCCCGGAAGGTGAGCAGCATGACGATGTTCATCGTCATGCCTCCCGCGATGCCAGCAAGTATCGTTTTCAGCATCCGTATCTCCTTTGACTGGCGAGCGTTCCCGTGAGGATCAAGACGCCCAACAAGTAATTGTGTAGGTTCTGGATATCTTTCCTGGCTGGTGAACGATCCAAGGATATACCTGCGGTATCAGACATTCATTCTGACCACGTATAATCTCCTATTTCATTCCAACCTTTCAATATATTATGAAATAATACTTGACAAGACAATTGTGGCATTTCCGGGGACACCTTACTTATCTTTATTCTTCGGGCCTGGTTTTTAGGTTTGAGATTTCTATCCAAAAATAGATATCTTTGATCCAGGATAAACGATGAAAATCTCCCCTGCCACAAATGATCCCCCCATCCTTCACGGAAATTAATCCGCCGTGTGTATCATCTATGTCCGTCAACAATCGCAAGGTTCAGGCCATCTTTTTTTTCCGGTACGGCGATAAGGTGAATGTGGTTTGGCATCAGGCAATAAGCCCAGATCTCAACTTTAAATTTTTCGCGCCATTCCGACATCAATTCCCGATAGAACTGATAGTCTCCATCGTTAAAAAATGTCTGCTGACACCTGTTCCCCCGCTGCGTAACATGATGCGGGTTTCCCGGTGCAACTGCTCTTGCTATCCGTGCCATGAATCATTACCAACAAAGCTTTAGGCTTTTGTCAATAAATAAGTAAGGTGTCCCCAAAATTCCGTCCCAAAATTCCAAAATTCCCAAATTTCCAAAATCCCGGAATTAGCCAATAAGTAAGGTGTCCCCGGAATTCCGTTCCGGGGTGTTGACTTGCATCGGGGCCTTCGAATTGCGTGTTGGTGGTGTCGATCCAGCCCGGGGAAATGGAATTCACCCGTGCTTTTCCGGCCAGAGTAATGGCCATGGCATGGGTCAGGGCGGTGATGCCGCCCTTGGCGGCTGTATAGCTTTCGGTATCGGCCTGGCTCATCAGATGGCGGGTTGAAGAAATATTCACAATGCTTGCCGGCGTGTTCAAATGATCTAAAAACAACTGGGTTAAAAGAAAGGGGGCAGTAATTCCAACCCGCAGTACGTAATTGAAATCTTCATAGGAACATGTCTCAAGACCGCCCCGCGACAGGCATGCATTGTTGATCAGATAGTCAATGGCGCCATAATCTGAAATCACCTTGGATGCAAAGGCTCTAAGCACCTTTTCGTCGGCAATGTCTCCGACAAAGTAGTCGTTATCTTGCAGATCAATGGAGCAGACGGAAACACCCCGTTTGACAAAAGCATCACATATCGCCTTGCCGATGCCCTGCGCTCCGCCCGTGACCTCAGCGACTTTGGATTCAAGCACAATAAAATCTCCTTATCCTATATTTTACGCAACAGGTTGCTGCCGGCCGGAGCGACAGTTGCCGGGCGGGGTTCGCACCCGCTGGAAAACAGCGCCTTTGCACGGCGCACAAACTTAATAAGTTAAGTTAGCCCCCATTAATTATTCACCCCCAAACCGCGCCTTCCGGATGCGGAAGAAGAACCAGGGTGCCATGACCAGCCAGATCAGGAACAATGACCAAACACGGCCTGCCGCCACGTCCGGTAACTGCCATCTGGGTCCAAGGGGTGATCTCGTTTTCCCGGTAAAAGAAGGTTACAGCCTTTTCTTCGGCACGAATCTGCAGGAACCCGGATTTCCACTCCGACTGGACGTTATTGACATGGATTCGCCCCGGCTCATCGGGGGATACCCAATTGACTTCGATATAGCCTCCTGTAATTCCATGGGCAAGATCGCTTTGAATCTGTCCCCGTTCGATTCGCACCCACTGATTTTCCTTGAGAAAGCCAAGACCCAGTGCAGCAACGGAACCGAGCCCTTGAGCCGGCGGCGCAGCGTTGCTGCACTGGTAATCGGCAAACTGCATGGTGAAGACGCCGCTGCTGAAAAGCGATTTTGATATCAGCTGCGCATGTTCCGTACCGGAGTTGCTGTAATGAAGTGACCCATCGCTCGGCTGTGTGAAGCCGTGGCCTTCAGAAATCCATTTGTCGTGGTTAATGCCGGTGCCGATAAAATCATCATATAGTCCGCTATCGGCGGCCGAACACCATAAAGGAGACAATACCAGCAAAGATATCAGCATTAAGACAATATGCGCAGAAAAAGTATCGCAGTCCTTGATACATCGGGACAGTCGCATCATTTTCATAATCCTCATTGCTCAACGGCGCAAATAATCGGTGCGAATTGAGCACCGGCGGAATCTGCATCCGAGTTCATCTGCTTGTTATCTGGTTTCCATCAGGTGTTCCTCAAGCCTTCGGAGGGCTTCGGGCACATTCTTGCGGCCGAAACCGACTCGAAACGAGTTCAACCCTTTTCCATAGAGGGTTCCCGGCAGCAACAAGACCCCTGCCTTCTCGATCAGATCGGTGCAGAACTTATCAACCGTTCCCTTCAGCAGTGTGGGGAACGCGACTGACCCTGCTTTGGGACGATACCAGTTGAATAGATCTGCATGGGATTCAAAAAAGGCGTCGAGATGATCGAGGTTTTTGCGGATGATCTGCAGGTTCCGTTCGACAATCACCTCGGCATTTCGCAATGCAAGGGCCGCCAGGAACTCACTCGGAGCACTGTTACAGATGGTCGTGTAGTCTTTAAAAGCTGCAAGCTCACTGAAAATACCGCTGTTGCGGGTCGCGATCCAGCCGATCCTCAATCCGGCAAGTCCGTATGTCTTCGACATCACACCGATCGATACGGCACGGTCGTTCATATCGGCGAAGCTCGGCAGTCGATCAGGGGGGGCAAGCTCCAGTCCACGGTACACTTCATCAGAGAAGATGATGAAACCGTGCCTCTCGGAGAGTGCCGATAGCTCACGGGCAAACTCCAGCTCAGGCAGAAATCCTGTCGGGTTGTGTGGGAAGTTGACTACCACTATCTTCGTTCGAGCGGTAAGGGTTGCCGCCAGGACTTCAAGGTCGAGTTGCCATGCCCGCCCTGGATCACCTTGCCATTTTGAAACCTCGGCGCCGATACCCTGAGCCACCTCGGCAAGAGACTGGTAGTATGGCGCATGCACGATAACGTGATCACCTGGACTGAGAGCTACGTTCATGAAATTGAAAATTGCCTCTTCGGCCCCGGCATGCACGAGAACTTGATCGGCCGTTACTTTCTCATACATAGTGGAGATGGCTTGACGGAGTTCAGCAGCTCCTAATGACTCGGTGTAGCCGAGCCAAAGAGATTCAAACCGCTCTGTTGCATCGGGTTCGAGGGCAAGTAAGTCTCGCAGTTTCATACTTTCGCAATCCGAGGAACAAAGCAGGTAGGGGGCGGAGAACTCGTGCCTGGCGAAGTATCGTTCAAGTTTGAACTGATTCAGTTTCATGATGAGTTTTACCCTTTACAAGATGAAATCGAATTCACCGGGCGCATCAACGATCCGTTGAAATTGCCCTGTTGGGGAGAGCTTGATTGATAGCATGCTTTTCCTACCACAAAAACGCAACCGAGCGTTTGCCCAGAATATAGTCATCAAATATTTTTGAAGCCGGCTTGTCTGCCATTCCAAGACACACATGGAGAGGCAACAAATGCTCTTCCCGGGGGTGGCAGTAGCGCGCCGATGGGGCTTTCTGCCACTCAATCAGAAGCTGTTCACGCTCAGCCTGAGATAGCGGACCGGTACATGTCTCAATCAACCAATTTTGGAAGGTTTCATTATCTGGATCCGGAATATTAAGTCCTTGCCAGGAAAATGCCCTCATGTTGTGGAATGAAAACCCGGATCCGATCACGAGGATATTCTCATGCATCAAATCCCTCAGCGCTTTTCCAAGGGCTATATGTGCCGTCGGATTAAGGCTGTGCAATAATGAAAGTTGCAGTGAAGGGATATCGGCTTGAGGATACATAAGTATTAGCGGGATGAATAAGCCGTGGTCAAATCCTCGCTGAGGGTCTATACGAGCCGATATATTGTTTTTAATCAATAAGCTGGCTATTCTCTTCGCAATCTCGGGACTTCCAGGGGCTGGATAATTGATTTCGTAAGCTTCATCGGGGAAACCATAATAATCGTAAAACATGGGAGGCGTATGCGCGCCTACCAGTGTTGCTATGCTTTCTTCCCAATGGGCACTAATTAACAGGATAGCATCTGGTTTCCTCAACCGAGTCGGAAGCTGCAGCATAAAGTTTACCATCGCTTTGTGGCTTGCATCTCCGAGAATTGGCAAGGGGCCTCCTCCATGCGAGAAATAAACGATTTGGCCTTGATTCCGAGGACTTTTTTTATTCAGCATTTAAAGTTCTCCATTAAATCATTTCGTCAATTGTTCTCCTCTTTGAAAAGCCTTTTTGTCTTTGCTTCTTTGTCTTTCCTTGCTTCTTTGTCTTGTCGGACCAAATTATCTTGCTGGTTTTTCAGGAAAAGCATCCCAATAATAGCCATTTTCAAGCGTTAGATGGCACTTTTCAGGGGTAAAAAGAGGACTGTAAGGTATTTGGGATTCCCTTAGTTCATAGTCACCGTTTTCCCCATATATTTTCCGGCCCACAGCCTTTGCCCCCAGTTTGTTTTTTGTAGCCGACACAAATTCCTGATCTCCGACCGCGATGCTTTCCGTCCATCTCGCATCCCGTTTGTTCGTTCCGCTGTTTAAAATCTCCTCCACCCATTGCCGGTGTGATTCCAAAAGCTGAACTTCATCTTTAATCCCAAGCAAATTAACCAACTCGCGGTGATTGACAATGGCATATCGCTGTTTTGGGCTCTGGATTTCAGCATATCCACCGAACTCCCATTCTGAAGGATGCTGTACCACTCCGGCCCGGACCATATTCAAATCGATGTAGGCCAGACATCTGATAAGATGACCGTCTGTTTTGACCGCAGTTGCATGATACCTGTCTTCCCAGAATGCGCCCTTCCGATTTTTCCGGATATTGTATTCTCTTCCTGTCCTGCCGGCGATGAGTTGTATTGATTTCGGAATGACATCCTCCTTGCGGTCATGCACAAGCAGGTGAATATGGTTGGATGTGACAGTGAAATTTAAAATGCATAGTCCGAAACGCTTTTTGGCCTCAAACAACCAGTTTATCCATTGCTTTTTATCTTTATCGAATTTCAGAAGAAATTCTTTCTTATGGCACCGGTGAGTGATGTGCCAGACATAGCCGGGAAGATGATGTCTGTTCGCGCGTGCCATCGATCTTTAAATGATAACTTTGAATTGCGGAATATCGAAAGTCATGGCTTCTTAAAACTGCTTTTTTACCCTAAAAAGGTGGCGCTAAAAGCAAAATAGCCCCATTTTTAAAACATATTTTATTGTTTTCCAATAAGTAACTTTGGTCCGACAAGGCAACATTGAAGACAAGGACATTAAACCTGCACCTCCATTGTCCTTGGCGACATCAATAGTTGTTCATGGCGAATTCCGGAACTCGCCATGAACTCGATCGGAACTCGATCGGAACTCACTGGGGATGAAGAGCTTGAAGGTGGCTGATGTCATATCCCCTCCAAGGGCCTACCGTCGCGTTTGGCGTGAGCTCGTAATGCCTCTTTCACTACTTCCGCAACCGTGTCTTTGTTGATACCACGCTTCTTACAGTAACTCGACTGAATCCAATCAGAGAGCTTCTTTGTTCCTTTGCTTGAATTGCACGCGACGCAACATCGGGCAATATTCTCACGACTGACGATACTTGCGTCGTTGATGATGTGTTCCCAAGTTGCCACAGCTTTCTCGGGGGCCACGTGGAGGCATCTGCTCGATCATTTGGACGCCACAGTAGACGCAAGTCTTATCTCGTTCTTTCACTTCCTTTTCGAGCCAGTCAGGTATGCCCCAATTGTTCATGTGTGCTCCGATGTTAGCCTAACGCGAAAACAATGGGGCTCGGCGGTTTTTTTGCCGCGTCCCTCTTGAGCGACTTATTGGAATTCCCAAGAGAAGCCGGATGTTGTGCCGTCCATCAGTAAAATTTATACCCCATTTTAACCCAATAGTGCCAATCTTCAACTGCTTCAATAGTCTCTGCTGACGTTGCACTGATGGGAGTAAGCTGGGATAGCGGAATAGCTAATCCGTCCCTTCCCCATCGCATGGTAACAAACATTTCTCTCTCACATTCTTCCTCAGGAGCCATTCCGATTATATCAACCTCATCTTTGACAAGGAGCGGCGAAATGGCTCGTTTTTCATTGCATATTGCTGTAAATGGGAAATCAAGTTTGTCCTCAAGGTAATAATACCACCCCATGGCCTGTTCTTCAGGGCCGTTTGCATCAACAACGATTTCCATCGTGATGCGCTCCTCACGTTCTTTATCCTTTTTTGGCTTTTTCATGACCATGTCTCACCTTTTGGAACTGAAATCAGGGGCACAACGCGAAAAATAACCGGCTTGCCCGGTTGATTTTTTTTGTTGGAAAGTTACTGTTTCTTTGATGAGAATCATAATCAAACACAAACAAAATTATCAATAATTTCAGCCGAGTCGGATTAATACGAAGGACAATGGTCCACTGAATGTTAATAGTTCTGTTCCATCCCATTTTTCGTACTGATTTTTATTCATCCTTTCAGCCGGTGGAACTGAAAGAAAGCGAGGCACAGCAGAATAAGCAATTAAATCAAGTTGTTATTTTTCTGATCAGGTAGATGCCGTCGCGGAGGGTGAGGAAGAGTTTCTCCGTCCTGTTGTCAGCGTTCACCTCTTCGTTAAAGAGGGCCATGGCTTTACTGTCCTCATCTTTGGGTTTAAAGATCCTGCCGTACCACAGGGCATTGTCAGCAACAATGAGGCCGCCTTCCCGCAGAATCCTCATTGATTCGTGATAGTAAGCCAGGTAGTTGGCTTTGTCGGCATCGATGAAAACAAGATCGGTTGCTTCGGACGGAAGGGACTTGAGAACATCAATGGCCTGGCCCCGCTGCAGAACGATCTTGCCGCCGTGTGGGCTCCTATCAAAAAAGCCTTGAGCAATGTCGGCGTTGGAGGAATTATGTTCGATTGTCAGCACCTTGCCGTCTGGCGGAACTGATTCAGCCATAGCCAGGGCCGAGTAGCCGGTGAATGTACCGATATCGACCACATCCCTGAATCCCGATAGGGCGACGATCAACTGCAGGAAGCGTCCTTCAACCCGGCCAGTAAGCATACTGGGATAGCCGGTTTCCTTGAGAGTGTAGCTCTCAATCTCTTCAAGAAGCGGGGACATGGGCGAGGTGTGACATGTGGCATATTGTTCGGCTTCCCCCGCCACCACGTCCATAAAGGAATGGATGGCCTTGCCGGTTTCTTGCTGTTCGCCTGCGTTTCCAGAGCTATTTTTTCTCATTATTCTCCTCTCAGGTTTGCCAGATCATGAGGTACTCATGGGGTTGGCGGCATTTCGCCCCATTTCCCAGATAGTCGTCTATCCATGCCCTGTGAGCACGCCTGAGTTCATCATAGGATCGGGCGCCCACCAAGTCTTGCAGACTCTCATAATCAATCAAGATGTTCTTCCTTAGAGGTTCCTGAATCTCATTATAACCGCTGAAAGGTCACATTGATGGATGGCTGACTACACCGGCACGGACCATGTTGGCGTCGATATATGCGATGCATCGTGCCAAGTGATCGCCGCTTTCTGCGGCTGTTGCATGATAACGGTCTTCCCAGAATGCTCCCTTCCGATTTTTCCGGATATTGTACTCTCTTTCTGTCCTGCTGGCGATGAGTTGTATTGATTTCGGAATAACATCCTCCTTGCGGTCATGCACAAGCAGGTGAATATGGTTGGATGTGACAGTGAATTTTAAAATACATAGTCCGAAACGCTTTTTAACCTCAAACAACCAGTTTATCCATCGCTTTTTATCTTTATCGAATTTCAGAAGAAATTCTTTCTTATGGCACCGGTGAGTGATGTGCCAGACATAGCCGGGAAAATGATGTCTGTTCTCGCGTGCCATCGATCTTTAAATGATAACTTTGAATTGCGGAATATCGAAAGTCATGGCTTCTTAAAACTGCTTTTTTACCCTCAAAAAGGTGCCGCTAAAAGCAAAATAACCCCATTTTTAAGAGCCAATTTCAAAACGCTCCGGTTTATCCTTAAAAAGAAGGCCGGGAATGAATTTTTGTCATCAAACATATGGTGAATGTCAAAAAATCCATAGATAAGCTTTCATAGGCCTCAAAATGTCGATTTTTGGCAACACCTCTCCGTTTGTTTTTTAACGCTTTGTATTTAAAGTGTTTTTTACGTTCTTTGTCATAGAAGCAATCGGAATATCTGCATCGCTGTAATTGATACGATGCCAAACATCAGGTGAGCCATTACCTTGGAGGCTCCCTTTACCCTGATGTTACGGCCGCCGTAATTGTCCTTGAGATTGGAATTGACTCTCTCGGCACTGCTTCTTTCCGCAAAACGGGACTTCGTTGCCGGATCCATAAGGATCTTTTCTCCGCGCCTCGGGTTATTATCAATGATCGGTACTATGCCCCAATGATTTGCTGAATGCATGAATTTCCGGTGAATCATAAGCAGCATCCATCAAATCATAAAGATTGGTAACCCGTTCGGAACTCATCTGCGCAAGAGGAATCGCCACCTGGGAATCATGCAATGACGCCGATGAAAGAATGGCGCTGATCGGGAATATCTCCATCGATGCAATCAAGGTGAAGTTTATAGCCGATCCAGGTCTCCTTGTACCCTTTGCTGTTCTTTTTGGTGCCAACGTTACAGTGATTCGGCAAGTCCTTTAAATTCTCTTCCAGACTTCTTGTGGCTTGTAGTTCTACACGCTTCGGATGGTTTGGGAGGAAGAATCTTCGCCTTTACGGGGACGTCCGCGTCTGCCTTTGGGCTTGGGCGCTGCTTCGGATGCTTCTGTTTTCACCGGCTTCTCACGCGACTCTATGGCGGTGGCGTCCCGGCTTATGTGGCCGGCAAGCTTTTGACCACAATGCTTTTTAACCATTGCTTCGTGAATTTTTTGCGGCAGGCTGTGTGTTGCGAACTCTGTAAAGGCCCGAGAGAACGTTGCGCTGGATGGTATTTCGGCATGCGAGTTCCCATCCGCACAGCCGCCTGATATTTTTGCATCTCTTTCAGATATTCGATAAGAATATCAGTGGTTTCAAACTTATAAACCGACTTTGCGACAAAGGCTTTTGCCATGCTGATGCGACTTTTTTTCTTTCGCCCGAACCCTCGCCATCGGAATTCCTTCATGTGGCTTGGCAAATCGAGCAAGGAAACAACCTGTACGAATTCCCGTTCTTTTTCTGAAAGTGGATCAAGTTCTTGCTCTAACCATGGAAAAAGTTGTGTTTGTATGGTATTCCAAATGTCAAAGAGAGTGCTCATATTATCGTCCTTTTCTTGGTTTGGGGAAATCAAGAAGGATAATAGAGCACTTTCTTAATTTATTCAAGATATTAATTACATTTTTGGGTAATTTCAAAAAATATTTCGTTTCATCCAAGACTTTTGAAATTACCTCATATTTTATTATTTTCCAATAAGTTAATTTGGTCCGACAAGCAACCATCCGCTGAATCAGACCCACGGTCTGATGGCACTTCGGTCAGACCGGCACAAGGAAAAGGACATCAACCGCCTGGGCCTTTATCCGCGAAATGAGCTCGGGAACCGTCTTTTTGACCAGAGTTACCGCATCGTTGACATAGCCGAAGCTGTAGTTGGTTTCCGCCAGTCTGCCGATGATTTTATCTTTTTCCAGCTCGATGAAACGCTGGAGGGGGAAAATGATATTGATGTCCTGCTCGGCCAGGCTGTGATCGTAATGTGGATGGGCGATCCCGAGCTCTTCCTGCCTCACCGTCTTGGGAAGCTCCCGAAAGGAGGTATCCCCGTGAATCGAAACGGTATCGTAGGGAGGCTGGCTTTCCTTGATATAGAGCCCACCACTGGTAGCGATAGCGAAAGTCTGCGCTGACGGTTCTCCTTTGTAGGGCGTCCAGGGTATGTCATCCGGGACAATAAAAGGATACTTCTTTACGATTTCCTCCATTTTGCCCGCCTGGTAGTCCGGCAGACTTTCCTCCACCCACCTGTCGTAGGCGGCTTTGAAGTTTTCAAGATCAACTGGCATTTTTTCTCCTCTCGGATTTGATTGTTCTTATCACCTGGTGAACTGCTCCGCGTTCTGATTTCGTTTCTCATTCCTGGAATTTTCGCATGAATTTTCGATCGATAGAGTCTTTGAGCCAAAAGGCAGCCCGGCCGCCAAACAGAATCGGCTTCTTGTAGAAAATGCCCGTGCCGTCGCCCAGGTTGAAAATCAGCAGGTACTTTTCTTGTGCCGTAAACGGCTGAAGCTCACCGCCGTTCATGGCCGCCATCAGGTTGTGAAGGAGAACCGGATTTTCGCGAACGGCATACACACCGACCTTGTCCAGGGGTGTTTCCTGGAAATAGATGCAATCTCCGCCCCCGAAGATATTGCCGTAAGCGGTGCTCTGCAGGTACCGGTTGACCAACAGGCCGCCGTCCGGACCGGTGGAAAGACCGGATGCCTTGAATATCGGCTGGGTTTCACGCCGACGGCCACGAAAATGACGTCCAACTCGTGGCATTTGCCGGATGACTCGGTCACGCATCCGGTGCGGATTTCACGCACATGGCAGTTTTTAACGATTTCAATGCCTTGTTCGTCAAGCGCGAGCAGAACCTTTTTTCGCACTCACGCTCGGGTGCCGCGGTATGATCGAGCTGCCGGTGATGATCTTGATATGGGCCGCATGCAGACCCGATCCGGCGGTCAACCGCCGCAGGTTCCCGGCAATTTCCACGGCTGAAGGGCCCCCGCCGATAATACCGATGGCGATCTTTTGCCGGGACGCAAGATCAAGCACCCGCTCTCTGGCCTCCTGCAGCCTTTCGATGGGTTTCACCGTATAGATATCTTTCAAATCGCCCTTGATCATATCCTGAGGCACGAAGCTGCCCAGGTTGCACGACAATACGTCATAGGGAACCGCCTCACCCGATTCCAGATGCACACTTTGCGCAACTGCATCGATTTTGGCGGCCTTGCCCAAAACAAATGAACCACCCTTTTTCTCCACCTGACGCCGGGTGGCAAACCGGATTTCATCGGGCGCGTAGGTGCCGCCCAGCATCCCCGGTCCCATCCCGGAGTAGTAATGGTGCTCCGATGGCTGGATAACGGTGACTTCGTGACCTTGATCAACGAATTGGTGCAGATTGGCCAGCGTCATCATATGGGCATGGCCTCCGCCTGCCAGAACCAGTTTCTTTTTCATCGCTTCCTCTTAGGGTTCAAACAGCCTGCTCAGCAGCTCCAAATGGGTACGTTCTTCCTCGGCGATCTGAATCAGCGCCTTAACCACCTCAATATCCGGCTGGTAGACCGCCAAGTATTCTTGGGTGGTAAGGCCGCCCTCTTCCGGCAGGGGGATTAATTTTGCGCCCGGTATGTGTTCGGATTCATATTCGCCGGGCTGTCGGACATCCAACAGGGTAAAGCGTTCAATTTTCCTCTCCCCGATGAACGCTCTTGCCTCTTCGGCCGTGAAAATTTTGCGGGTGTAGATAACTGTTTCCAACGCATGGCATATGCTCCTTTGCATCCTTGTGCTGCGCCGGGTTAGACCTCACGCTATTCCAGCCGGCCTAATAGTCCGTGGGCTTATACATGATTCATATCATTGAATTATCAAGAACTTATTAACCCTAATAATTTCAGTCCGTCCCGGAAAAGTAAAAGTGCCAAAACACATAATGCAAGTCCCAGAAAACGCATTATGTATATATACAAAGACCCGTTGAGAAAAGATTTTGACCTGCCGACCAATACGGCCAATAAGATTTTTGAACCCACCAGCAAAACATAAAAACTTCCGATGAAAACGATGGGACCTGTAATACCGGAATTCATTGCTCTGCTGATAATCGGTCCGCCCACACCGAACCAGAACAGATAGGGGTGAGGACTCAGAGCATTTACCAGTATTCCTTTTACCAAGGATTTCGGGGCTGCTTTCGGAAAATCAGGTTCGGGAAGTTTCGGATTCATGCTTTCATACCCCATAAACAGGATAACCGAACCGCCGATAAGTGAAATGATTCCGAGGAGATTATGAAACCCGGACAGTTGTGACAAAACACCCAGAGTCAGAACAATTATCGGCAGGTCAGTGAAAACAGGGGAGAGAGCGACTCTGACGCCTGATCTGATATCATGCTGGAGAGTTTCGGAAATTACAAGAGTCAGCAGCGGACCGGGGGCAAAACCTGCGGATAAACCCAATATTATCCCCATAGTAATGAATTCTGTCATTTATGATCGTTTCTTTCGTTTGTCACATTACTTCAATCATGGAAGCCCTCTTTGTCAGCGAACATGAACATCTGCGGCTTGCCCTCAGGCCGGTTCCCCGCCCCCTATTGCATTGTGTACGCCCGTCACTGTGAACTGATGGAAAGTCCCTTTATATGCATCCAGTTTGCCAGATCGACCCGCTTTGCAGTTCTGTCTTATTCCTTTAACTTGACCTTGATGCGGCCGTCCTCGACGCGGATATCCTCGACGCCTTCGGAAAAAGATTTCCAGAATCCCGGTCCGCCGCCGAATTCCCCCACCAGGTCGACATTTTTCAGGCCGCCCAGCCAGGCATTGGGCACCGGCACGCCCATAATGCTGACTCCTTTCAAAACCACTGACGGCTTACCGCCCAGGTAGGCCATTGAGATACCGGCATTAAAGCGCAGGGTTTTGCCGCCTAACACCGGAAAGTCAGGCTCCATGGGCACGAGCAGCTTGACGCTGGCCAGGTTCTCTGAAAGGTCGATGGCAAGCTTGCGCGCCAGATTGGTGTTGTGCGCCAGTAGCGCGTTCAGCTCTCGCTCATTGAAACTGACCTCACGTTTTGCACCCACCTCGCTATAGCGTTCCGGCTTGAGAGCGCCGCGCGCATCGAACTCCTCGGGTGACGGTCGGACAGTCTCAATTCGGCTGTCGTCAGGCTGATACCCGAGCTCTCGCAGCTTGCTGTCGAGCACCTGTTGTTCTTTCGAACTGAGTTCAACCGGCTTAAACTCGCGAGCGAGCACGTAGGTCTTCAGGAACCAGTAGCTGCCGCCGAGCGTCACCAGGACGGTGGCCAGCACGATCAATAGTACTTTAGGCAAGCTGACCCCGTTTTTTCTGTCATCTCCCGTCGGTATTTGTTCGTCGCTTTCCATGGGACTGCTCCTTAACGTTTTCATCTTCGTCGTTGGCATCCAGTTGCCCGGACATGCGCCGGCATAAATAGGCCATCCTTTCCGCTGGTTCCACGCCGATCACAATGTTTTCAGAGGGAATTATCTTGAGCATATAAGAAACACCAGCTCAATGCAAACGCTTTGAGAAGCGAATTAACCTAAAATACAATCACTTCCTATGGTCTGACACTATCGACCTACAGGAGATGTCAGCCACTTGCTTCAGGCAAATTTTGATATCTGCACGATTCAGGAGCTGCTGGGACACAGCAACGTCAGAACCACCATGATTTACACGCATACGGTTAAAAACATTACCATCAAGGAAGCCCGCAGTCCGCTTGATTTTTAAGAGTAAATTGCTCTTGATCACATCTATAGGCTCTGTTATGCAGGAAACACATTCGAAATCAATTTCACGTCAACGATTCACCCCAAGGAGATTTGCCATGAAACATTGCCGTTCTGTCGTTTTCCTGATTGTGGCAGCCTTTCTCGTCGCCTCTGTCCTGCCGGTCAATGCCTCAGCCCCCGCCAAGGAGCCGGATGCCAAAGGATGTTCCGACCACCCGCTTTTTACCCGCATGCAGAACATGCGGATAGTTTTGTGCAAGACGATTGCATTCGACAGCTTCAAATTCAAGACCGGCAGGGGGACAGAAACCGCGGTTGAGGGAAAGCGTTACGATATCAAGTATCAGACTTTCCCCGGGATTGATTATCCGGGTCCGATCGCCATCATCCGCAACCATCAGCAGGCCATCACCAATATTGGCGGGACCGTTTTGTTCGAAGACCAGCGCTACACCTGGCTGAAGGTCGCAAAAGACGGCAAGGAGATCTGGGCTCAGGTCGACACGGCCTGGGGCAGGGGGTATATGCTGACGATCATCGAGAAACAGGCCATGGCTCAGGAAGTGGTTGCCAGTGCGGAACTTTTCCGGTCCGGGCTGAACGCCAGCGGACATGTGGAGGTTCCGGGCATTTTCTTCGATACCGGCAAGTCAGTGTTGAAGCCCGAGTCGGAAGCCGCCGTGGCCGAAATCGCCAAGCTGCTCAAGGCCGATCCCGCCCTTAAAGTGTATGTGGTTGGGCACACCGACAATGTTGCTGCGCTCGATTTGAACCTGAGGCTGTCTCAGGCCCGTGCTGATGCGGTGGTGCAGGCACTGATGGCTAAACACGGGATTGCCGCCGCCCGCCTGAGCGGTCAGGGAGTCGGTCCGCTGTCTCCTGTTGCCGACAACGGCGACGACGCGGGCCGCGCCAAGAACCGCAGGGTGGAACTGGTCAAACAATAATGCGCATAATCATCATGATGACTTTAAGACGAGGTAAACGATGACATCCTATATCGGCGCAGTGGATCAGGGAACGACCAGCACGCGGTTCAGCATTTTCGACAAGACCGGGCGGATCGTGGCCTGGGATCAGAAAGAGCACCGGCAGATATTTCCGCAGCCGGGCTGGGTGGAGCATGATCCTGAGGAAATCTGGCAAAACACGCAGGAAGTGATCAAAGGCGCGCTGGCAAAAGGCGGGATCAGCGGCAAGGAAATTGCGGCCATCGGCATAACCAATCAGCGGGAAACCACGGTGGTGTGGGACAGGCGGACGGGAAAGCCGTATTATAACGCCATTGTCTGGCAGTGCACCCGCACCCATGAGATCTGCCGGAAACTGATCGCGGACGGGGGAGGGGACCGGTTCCGGGAGAAGACCGGACTTCCGGTGGCCACTTATTTTTCCGGCCCGAAAATCGCCTGGATTCTGGATCAGGTTCCGGAGGCCAGAATTGCGGCCCTTGAAGGCAACGCGCTTTTCGGGACCATGGATTCCTGGATCATCTGGCTTCTTACCGGCGGCCCGGACGGGGGGGCTCATGTGACCGATGTCACCAATGCCAGCCGCACGCTTTTGATGGACTTGAAAACCCTGAGCTGGGACCCGGAAATGCTGGCTGTTCTGGATATTCCGCACCGGATGCTGCCGAAAATCGTCCCTTCCAGCGATGAAAATCACTGGGGGCTGACCGATGCCAATGGGCCGCTGTCCGCGGCGGTTCCGGTCTGCGCGGCCCTCGGGGATCAGCAGGCCGCCCTGGTGGGGCAGACCTGCTTTACGCCCGGAGAAGCCAAAAACACCTATGGCACCGGCGCGTTTCTGCTGATGAATACCGGCGAGATTCCCATCGTGTCCCGGCACGGACTCATCACCACGGTGGCCTATCAGCTCGGGTCCGAGAAGCCCTGCTACTGTCTGGAAGGCTCGATTTCCATATCCGGCGCCCTGGTGCAGTGGATGCGGGACAATCTGGGGCTGATTTCCACATCGGCGGAGATCGAAGCGCTGGCCGAAACGGTTGAAGACTGCGGGGGCGTCTATTTTGTGCCGGCGTTTTCCGGGCTTTTTGCGCCGTACTGGCGATCCGATGCCAGCGGCGTCATTGCCGGCCTGACCCAGTATGCCCATAAGGGACATCTGGCCAGAGCCGTGCTGGAGGCGGCCGCCTATCAGGTCCGGGATATTGTCGAGGCCATGGAAAAGGATTCGGGCGTTAAACTCACCCAGCTCAAAGTGGATGGCGGCATGACGGCCAATGCGCTCCTGATGCAGATTCAGGCAGATATCCTGAATGTTCCGGTGATCCGGCCCGCTGTGACCGAAACCACGGTCCTGGGGGCTGCCTATGCCGCAGGCCTTGCGGTCGGGTTCTGGGCCGGAAAGGATGAGCTTTGCCGGTACTGGCGCGTTGACCGGAGCTGGAATTCAAAAATGGCGGAAAGCCAGAGAGAATCCGGCTATCTGCAATGGAAGAAGGCGGTCAGCCGGACCCTGGACTGGGTGGATTAGGGAATCGAGCCGAAGTCTGGAAATCGGCTCCTTGTTGTAATTTTGTAACGGCCGACAGCGTGATCCAGCTCTGCCATTTGCTGATGGTATTGGTAGGAGGCCTGAACCAGATTGCTTCTGGCCTGGGTCAGGACCAGTTCCGCATCGCTGTATTCCAGGGCGCTGCCGACGCCGTTTCTGTATCGGCCATCTGCCAGTTCCATGTTTTCCTGGGCCTGTTTCACCGGCCAGTTCCGAGGTTTCGATGGATTCGATGGTGGTGTTCAGCCCGAGATAGGCAACTGAAACTTCGTTAAAGACCTGAAGCTCGAGCTGCCTGCGGCCTGGCTGTCCAGTTTGTCGATTTCAGCGCGGGATTCCGCGATTTTCCCCTGGGTTCTGAAACCCGGTAAAAAGTGGCCAGGAAACAGTTACGCCCACCTGCCAGTAATCCTGAAGGGGATAATCGTTGTTCTGCCATCCACCGCCGGCGTTTGCGGTAATCGATAGGCCAGTTGCCTGCCCGTGAGGATTTAAGCAGGGCCTGTGCGGCCTTGATCTGGTCTTTGATCCGATCGATTTCCGGCCTGCGGTCGCTGGCTTCCTGAACCAGTGATTCGAAATCCAAGGCTTCTGCCGAAGGTTCGAAGTGGGAACATCGGCCAGCGCATAAGTGCCTTCCACCGGAGGTCCGCCCAGCAGGGTTTCCATATCCAGCCTGGATGACTTCAATGCGCATATTCCGCACGTATCAGGTTAAGCCGGCTGTTGGCGTATTCCGTTTCGCCCTTGGTCACATCGATTTTAGGCCGGATGCCCGCCTTGATAAAACGCCCTGGCCTGATTGAGATGCTCTTCCTGAATCCGGACGGACTCCTGGTTGACTTTGACCAGGTTTTGTCTTTTGAGCACTTCAAAATAGCTTTTCTTGATCTCCCGGACCGTATCGGCAATGGTTTTGACAACATTTTTCTGACTTGCCGAAAGGCTGAACCGGCTTTGTTCCACCTTTCCATCGGTCTTTCCGAAATCATACAGGTACTGGGATACGGAAAGACCGACCTGGTAGTCATCGTATTGACCGCGAAAGTCCTTTCCGGTAAACAGGTTGGTGTTCCATTTGTTCAAGCGGGTATAACCGGTATCGGCCGAAACCTGGGGCAGATAGGCGGATGTGGTTTGCGTCACCCGGGCCTCGGATGCAGCGACTTCGTGCTGAGAGAAGGCAATTCCCGGATTTTGGCGTAATGGCGGTTTCAACGATCTGATCCAGCGTCAGAATTTTCTCCTCCGCAGAGGCGGCTGAGATAAAAGGCCCCATCAGCATCAGAAGCATCAAAACAAAGGCCGCACGGAAAGGCCAAGCATTCATCGGGTATGTCCTCCTTTTTCTTTTCGATCAAAACTTGTAACTACTCAGGTTCAAAGGCACTGAGGCACAAAGGCACAAAGTTTTCTTATCTCGTTTCTACATATATTGACAATAACTCGAGTTCCCATACACATAACTTCATCCTATGTGCTGTCAACCATTTCTCTATGTGCCTATGTGCCTTTGCCACTTTGTGTCTGAGTAGCTACCAAAACATAATTATTATCTTACGGGACTGCGGGCTGTGTCAATAGGGTTTTCAGCAATAACAGCCGACATGGATTCATCTGTTTTCATGCGCCTGACAGCCATCGGGTGACCAGCGCCGCTTTTTCCTTTGCACGGTGCAGAACATCCTCCAGGTTCAATGTCAGCAGGCGCCGATCTTCCATGACCAGCCTGCCGTTGATGATCGAATGGCTGACATCGGCGCCGCCGGCGGAATAAACCAGATGGGAATAGGGGTTATAAAGAGGTGTCAGGTGCGGCTTTCGGGTATCCACGATGATGATGTCGGCTTTTTTACCGAGCTCCAGAGACCCGGTTAAGTTCCCGAAGCCCAGTGCTTTAGCGCCTTCGCATGTGGCCATTTTAAGAACCGTGACGGCATCCAGGGCAGTGGGGTCCATCAAGGCGATCTTCTGAAGCTTGGCTGCCGTATCCATCTCCAGAAGCATGTCCAGATTGTTGTTGGAGGCGCATCCGTCGGTTCCCAGGCCGACCGTCAGGCCGCCTGCGATCAGGCGGGTGACCGGGGCGATTCCGGAGGCCAGTTTCATGTTGCTTTCGGGATTGGTGATCACGTTGACGCGATGGCCGAATCATGCGCTCAATCTCGGAATCATCCAGGTGAACGCAGTGGTCGGCGATGATGTGAGGCCCCAGAATGCCGAGGGATTCCAGATGCTCAAATGGTTTTTTCCCGTATTTTGCCTGGATTTCGGCAAGCTCGCCAAGCGTTTCGGCCACATGGATGACCAGGGGAACCCCATGTTTTTGGGCAGATGGCATGGCAGGTTTTCAGCAGATCCGGGCTGCATGTGTACAGCGCGTGGGCTTCAACGGCAATCGAAACCAGCGGATCATTTTTCCATTTTTGAATCAGGCGCTCGGTGTATTCAAATCCTTTTTCGATGGGCCCGTAATTGGGGGACGGGAAATCATAGAGCACCTCGCCGACCAGGCTTCTCATGCCCGATTCTTTGGCTGCCTTTGCCACCGCATCTTCAAACAGATACATGTCGCAGAAAGTCGTGGTTCCGGACAGAATCATCTCCGCGCAGGCCAGAAGTGATCCGGTGTAGACAAAATCGGCATCCATCCGGCTTTCCGCAGGAAAAATATAGCCGGTAAGCCATTCCATCAGCGGAAGGTCATCGGCAAGTCCTCTGAAAAGCGTCATGGCGGCATGGGTGTGGCCGTTGACAAGCCCGGGCAGAATGATGCCGCCATGGGCGTCGATGGTTTTTGAGGCGGACAGGGAAGGCTCCAGCCCTGAGCCGATAAGGGCAATCGTATCCCCTTTAACGGCGATGAAGCCGTTCTCGATTACCGTCAGCTGCGGGTCCAGGGTCAAAATCATGCCGTTTTGAATCAGGATGTCATATGTCTGCATGTCGATGGCGTTACCTGTCTTTGTCACTGTTGATGAAATGATTTTCCCAGGGCTGCGGGTGCCGAGCCTGAAAAAAAGCGAAGGGCCGATTTCAGCCAGGGCCTGCGCTGCGCCAGAATCATGACGGATTCCTGCTGGCTGGCGAACATGAGAACCAGGATGAAAATCATCAGCGGAAAAGGCGCTGTCTGAAAGACCTGGGCGGGAATGGAAGGAAACCATCCCTGAAAATAAATCCCCATGACCTGAAGCAGGGCAAACAGGTATGCGCCTGCGGCGGCTTTAACCGGATTCCAGCCGCCGAAAATGACCAGGGCCAGGGCGATCCAGCCCGTGCCTTCCGCCCCCTGGGGCCTTCCCCAGCCCGGCTTGGCCGAAAGGGAAAAAACAGCGCCGCTAAGGCCGACCAGAAGGCCGCCGCAGATGGCGTAAATCATCTGTATATGATGGGGATGAATTCCCCTGGCGTAGGATGCCATGGGGTTTTCCCCGACGGACCGAAGCTTCAGCCCCATCGAGGAGCGATAAATGTACCACCAGGACAGGCCGATCGCCATCAGGCTTGCATATACCGTGATGTTGTGCTGAAACAGGACAGGGCCGATAAAGGGAATGTCTTCCAGAAAAGGAATGGGCAGGGGAAGCACCTGCGGTCCGGGAATCCGCGAATAGGGATTTCCCAGAAAATACGCCAGATCCCGCGTCATCAGGGTCAATACAAAACCCACGGCAACCTGGGACAGCTTCAGATAGATGCTGGAAACGGCAATGACGGCCGCAACGGCTGCGCCCGTTAAAGCGCCGGCGGCAAAGCCGGCGGCCAGGCTCTGGGTATTGTATGAAACCACGAAAGCCGCCATTGCGGAAAGCAGGATCGAACCGTCCAGGGACAGATTGATAAGGCCTGCCTTTTCCGTGATGGTCTCTCCGATGGCGGCCAGAACGATGGGCGCTGCGCCGGCAACGACGCCGGCAAGGATGATTGCAAAATCCAGCTCGTTCATGACGCGGCCTCACTTCGATTTCGCCAGGCATGAATGCAAAGGGTGGCCAGGACCAGAGACCCCTGGATCACGCCGCTCAAGGAGGAATCGAGTTGAAGCACGATGGGAAGTTGAATGCTTCCCACATTCAGACCGGCAAAAAACAGGGAAACAACGGGGGTGATCCCGGTGCGAAACCCGCCAGCATCACCACCAGAAGGGCCAGATAGCCGTATCCGCTGGATATGGCCGGAATCAGGCGATGGTACACGGCGGCAACCTGAATGCATCCGGCAAGGCCGGCAAGGCCTCCGGCAAAAATCATGGCCAGCAGCATGTAGCGGCCGGGATGAAGCCCGAACAGCACGGATGCGGCAGGATTATTGCCGATGGCTTTTAAATTGAGGCCGATCCGGGTGGTGCGAAGGAGATAAGCGGTTACGCAAAGGGCCAGAACTGTCAGAAGAATGCCGGCCGGCGGGACATTGATTGAAAAAGCCTGCGGGCAGCCAAAGAGATCGGAGGAAACGTTTCGGTCCCGCTCATCGAGGCCACGCCCGGCTGCTTCCAGGGGCCGAAAATCAGCCACAGAATAAATCCCTGGGCCACAAAATTAAGACCCAGGCCGGCAAAAATTTCATTGACGCCGCATTTTGTTTTCAGAAAACCGGCAATGACGGCCCAGAGAGCGCCGCCGATCCAACCGGCCGGAAATGACAGCCATAAAAAAAGAATTTCATTTTCGCTGCCCACGCCGAATCGCAGAACTGCCGGTTGCGAACACGGCGCCCATGATCATCTGGCCTTCAATGCCGATGTTCCACAGGCCGATTCTGAAAGTGTAGAGCAGTCCGCAGGCGCATAAGGTCAGGGGGATCCAGGCTTTGACGGCATGACCGAATTTCACCCAGGAACCGAATGCGCCCAGAAAGATATGATAATAGGCAGTCAAGGGCGGAGCGCCGGCTGCCAGCAGAATCAGCGTGGTAAAAGCAAAGACGACGGCAAGCGTGACGAGCCAGTCGACGCGCAACTGAAACAAGGGGTTTATGCGTGAACGGGTGGATGTTCATTCAGCTCTTTCCGGCGATCGCCTTTCCCAGTTCATGGATATTTGTCTGTTTCGTATCGACATCTTTGATCAGACGGCCATCAAAAAACACCAGAATGCGATGGGCGATCATCAGAATCTCGTCCAGCTCGGTAGATGAAAATACAATACTGGCCTGATTCCGGCGATGATGCTGCAACTGCTCCCAGATCCAGTGGGTGGATTCCACATCCAGCCCGCGGGTGGGGTTTTCCAGAAGCAGCAGGCGCGGTGTTTCGGGCAGCAGCGAGAGCAGCAGGCGCTGCTGGTTGCCGCCGGAAAGGGTTTCCACCATAGAGTTTGGCTTTCCCTTGATATGAAAGCGGGAAATCTGCTGCTCTGCTTTCCGGCGCCATTCCAGCCACCGGACAATAAATCCGTTCCGGCTGCTTTGAAGCGCCACGTGTTCGGCAATGCTCAGACCCGGTATCAGCCCTTCTTCCAGGCGCGCAGAGGGCATAAAAACGACCCGATGGTCTTTGAATGCATGGTGATCCCTGCCGTCCATCCGAATGCCATTCAACGTAATGGTTCCCTGGGTGGGTTTTTTGATGCCTGATGCCAGCCGGAGAAACAGCTCCTGTCCGCTGCCTTCAAGTCCGGCAAGGCCGATGATTTCGCCTTCCCGGATCCGGGTGCTGCAGTTCTGAAGTCCGCAGCGGCCTCCGATCGTGGAAACCGAGTCCATGACCAGAATCGGATCTCCCGGGGCAACCGGCAGCAGGACAGGGGGGGCCGGGGGGGTGCCAAAAATCATTTCCAGAAGGGTTTCGGTGGAAAACGGGCGGGTCATGTTCCCGGACACCCTTCCTTGACGAAGCACGGTTACCCGGCTGCACAAGGTCTCCACGTCCTCGAGTTTGTGGGATACCAGGATGACGCTTTTGCCTTTGGCAGCCAGTGCTTTCAGGGCATTGAACAGCGTATCTTTCTGAAGGCTGGAAATGCCGGTCGTGGGTTCATCCAGGATCAGGGCTTCAACGCCCAGGGCCAGAAGCCTTAACAGTTCCAGTTGCTGTCTTTCCCCGATGGTCAGGATTTTTACGGGTGCATCGGGAGTCAGCGAAAAACCGAACTGTTCTGATAACTGGCATAACTGATCTTGAAAAAAACGTTTCCGAATCCGGACACCCGCGGTCTGGCCGAGCATGAAATTATCCAGAACCGTCAGCGATGGAAAATCCAGCGGGTCCTGGTACAACATGCCGATGCCCAGTTTTATGGCCTGATCCGGACGGCTGTAATCCGCGGCCATGCCATTGATCAGCATGGTTCCGCGGTTTTTACGGATGGTTCCGGCCATGATCTTCATCAGGGTGCTTTTGCCGGCACCGTTTTCCCCCAGTATTCCATGAATGGTGCCGGGTTCGATGGTCAGGCTGATTCCGTTATTGGCCCTGGATGCACCATAATATTTATGGATGTCGATGGAGTTCGATTCGCAATTTTCCACTTTTTTTGGCGCTGCTCTGGCCTGCCATGCCTTCCAGAAGCTGCTTCATGTACCAGATCTGTTGATCGGTTGCGATTTCACCGGATTTCAGGTAGGCGGTGCCGTCCTGGTAATTCAGCGGGCCTTTGAACAGATTGAGTTTTCCTGAACCCAGATCCGTGGAAAAAACATCCAGCGCCTTTTTGGCGGCAGGAGAAAGGGCCGGGCCTGCAAGGAATCCGATAATGCTGGTGTCCGGATTGTTGATGTTTTTCCAGTCCGGTCCCAGCCATAACCATTCGGATTTCCAGTGTTCCGGAAAGGCTGGACTTGATCAGTTGGGCATATCCGGGTCCCCAGTTGAAATAGGGTACGCCCAGGCATGCTTCGGATGCGCCTTCGCAGGCTCCCAGATAGTCATAAGGAACGGCCCAGACTTCTTTTCCCTCTTTGCGTTTTTGCCGGGCAACAACGATGGCCTCGGTCGTATCGATGCCCGAGACGACCACGTCATAACCGGTATTGAAAAAATTCTGGGCCACCTGGGTCGGATCCGCCGTAACCCCGGGAATATTGAACCAGAAGCCGATCCAGGTCACCTGGAATTTCAGGTCCTCCGGTTTTTTCTTCAGTATGGTTTCCCAGGCATATCTTGCACCCAGGTAGCAGGAGACGGTAAGCCGACGGGTTTCCTCATTGACCAGCGGACCCAGATAGCCGATTTTTCCGGTTTTTGTCGTCATGGCGGCAACAAAGCCTGCCATCATCTTGCCATATTCCATTTTGCCAAAAATGTTGGACAGATTTTTCGGGGCTTTGCCTGTCAACACGTCGTCTCCGGAAACATGAAGAAACTGAATGCTCGGGTGAAGCAGGGCCGCCTCCCGAATCCCGTCCTTCATGTCATCGGAGTTGGCGATGATCAATTTGGCTCCTTTTTCCACCATGTCATCCACAAGCTGGGGGATGGTAACGCCGGGCCGGTCCGCGGGATTGACCTTGTCGATATAGATCATTTTTGCGGCCGGGATCATTTTCTCGGCATATTTTCCGCCTTCGTAATGGGCCTGGCTGTATCCGCGGTCATTGTAGGGTCCGACCAGCAGCATGCCGAATGTAAAAGGCTTTTCCGCCGCGCACGGCAAGGGCGGATGAGAAAAGGCAGAATGTGCAAAGCAGTCCGATCCATAATCCCAAAGATTTTTTCATGATTCCTCCATTGATGTGAACGGGTAAGTGCGGATGAAAAAGTAAACGTATTACCGTATTTTCTTTTCTGCCCATACGGCCAGCTGTTCCCGGTAGATTTTGGCATTGTGCCGGATATCCACCGGAAATTCCGTGTGAAACAGAATGGTATCAATATCTTTGGTCAGCAGGTTTTTAGCCGCCATATTCAACAGCTCCCGCTGCAGATCCTTTTCGTGAGGCGATGAATCCGCCTGCCGGGGTCTGAATGATGATAACGGGTTTTTGATTGGGCGGTTTGCCGATGCCGACCAGGGCGCTTCGCAGCACAGCGGGATGGTTGTTGAAAATGGCTTCGCAGGGGATGGTGTACAGCGTTCCCGACGGGGTCTGTACCCGGTGGTTTTTTCTGCCGCAGAACCAGATCCGTCCTTTGGTGTCGGTCCATCCCAGATCTCCCATCCGGTGCCAGGTGTCCTTGCCGTCGCGAATTTTGGCCAGGCTGTCCGCTTCACGATTTTCAAAATAATTGCGGGTGACCAGATCGCCTTTTACCGCGATCTCACCGATTTCCGCAGGCGGCAGGATAATTTCCTCGCTCCATCTGGCAATCGGTGTGTCCGTGATTTTGATGATGCGGACCTCCAGGTCATTGATGGGCCTGCCCACACAGATTCCATAGCCTTTTTCAGTGAGCTGCCGGGTTTCACAGAGAATTTCGCCGGCTGGCAATGGACAGAATCGGGACGGCTTCGGTGGCCCCGTAAGGGGTATGGACTTCGGCGGCGTCACAGAGCAGGTTGCTGAACTGATCGATATTGGCAGGAGACACCGGAGCGCCGGCAGAAACCACCCGCTTCAGTGAAGGCAGCTTGATCGATCGCTGTTTGCCGAAGCTTCCCACCCGATCCAGAAGCGCGGGGGAGGCGAACATGTTGGTAACGCCCTGATTGATAATGGCTTCAATGATTTGTTCAGGATCCACCTTGGCAGGCTGCGTGGGATCCATATCCGGAATAATGGCTGTCATGCCAAGCGCCGGGTCAAACAGAGCAAACAGGGGAAATGTCGGCAGATCGATTTCATCGCCGGATATCTGAAAGTGAGACTGTATATGCCGGATCTGGGCGTCAAAATTCCCATGCGAGTAAACGGCGCCTTTGGGGGGTCCGGTGCTGCCGGTCGTAAACAGAATGGCGGCGGTCTCATCTTTCTGTGTTGCGGCCAGGGGAAAAGGCTGCCACGGGGTCAGCCGGAGATTGTTCAGGGAGTGGCCTCCCCAGAACCAGCGGGAGCCCACGGTAATGCAGGTTCTGACGGTCCGGAAACTGGCCGGGTGCAGCACTCTGAACGCGTGGGCTTTTGAAATGCCGATAAAGGCCTCGGGCCTGCTGTCTTTCAGGCAGGAAAGCATTCGCTGGATTCCCATGCCCGGATCCACGACAACCGGGACGGCGCCGATTTTGAATAAGGCAAAGGTCAGCGTAAAAAAATTCAGGCTGGGAGGGACCATCAGAACCGTGCGGGTTCCCCGGGCGATGCCGACCGAATCCAGGCCATGGGCCAGGCAGTCGGATTCCATATCCAGTTGCCGGAATGTTAATTGAGAATAGGTGACTCTGCCATCCTCATCCCTTCCGGAGGGAAAAACCACGGCGCGTTTATAGGGCTGCAATTTTGCCATCTGGGTCAGGTGGGAGGCAATGTTCATCTGTTTAGAATCGGATTTTGGTTGAAGAGATTGTGTCATCCTGGAATCCGTTATGTTGGTTAATCATCAGCAGTGGGCACCAATGGCCAGCTTGATAGGCGATTGAAAGATTTAGAGGTTACAACATGAGACAGGACTTTTCAAGAAGTTTAAAATATCCGTGAGTATTCTCTCCGGCTCATCCTCCAGAAGATAATGGCCGGCTTTAGGGTAACGGTGTATTCGGGCCTGCGGAAATCGGCGCTGCCATTCGGATAAATAATCCGAGTCAAAAACAAAATCATGCATGCCCCATAAAATAAGCATCGGGATCGGTGACAGCCGGTGAAGATGATGATCCAGCCACTGCAGCAGCGGATAACTGGGGTCAGACGGGGACCAGCGGAATATCCTCCACGAATTTTAACGTGGCCAACCGGTTGTTCCAGCAATTGTAGGGCGCACAAAGGCCTTTTTTCACGTCACGGCCAAGCGCTTTTCGTGGCGCCATGACAAGGGCTGCGCGGGAAAAAAGATTTCCCCCCAAAACGGCGATTCTGGTTATGGGGCCAAACCGTTTAAGGATCTGAAGCCTCAAGGGAAGTTTTTTTCCTTTTGGCGGGAAAAAAGCAGCCGTATTCATCAGGATGATCCGCGAAATGCGCTCCGGATGGCGCAGGGCATAACCCAGACCGATAGCGCCGCCCCAGTCGTGAAGGATGAGGGTGACGGGCTTGTTCAACCCGAGCCGATCCAGCAGAAACTCAAGATCGCCAATCCGGCTGGACAGCCGGAAATCATATTGATCTTCCCCCGGTTTATCCGACAGTCCGCAGCCCATGTGATCGGGCACGATGATCCGGTAATCCGGGGAAAGCCCCTGAACCAGATTTCGAAAATAAAACGACCAGGTGGGGTTCCCGTGGACCATGACAACGGGCTCTCCCCGGCCTTCATCCAGATAGTGATAACTGAGCCCGTTTATCTTTAGAAAATGGGACGAAAACGGATACAGGCGATGCAGTCCTGCCATATCGACCGGGGGGGTTGCTGCCAATATATCTTTTGGCATGGGGGCTACCACTCCAGGCCCAGCAGCATACAGTTCAGGCCGCTGCCGATGCCGAAAAAACCGACCCTGTCGTTTTTCTGCAGAAATCCGCGTTCCCATGCAATGGCTGCGGTAATGGGAAGAGAAACGGTTCCGATATTGCCCAGAAAGGGATACGTGACAAAGTCTTTTTCTTTTGAAATCCCCAGGGCGTCCAGTATGGTTTTCTGGTGTGTCGAACCCACCTGATGACAGATGATTTTGTCGGGTTTGTCTGCCGGCCAGTTCATCTCCAGCCTGAACAAGCGATAGGTCTCGGCTCCCAGTACAACGCCGTGCTGAAGTACGCCGGCGGAATCGGTTTCCATGATCTGGGGCATAGTGGCCGGAATGCCGGTATCCGGCCCCCAGCGGCAGAGGCCGTGGTGCCTGGCGGCGTTTCGTGTGGCTGCGCCCAGTAAGCCGGTGCCCTTTACGGGAAACCGAGGCATGGGTCAGAATGACGGCAACGGCTCCGGAGCCGCCGGTCAGGGTGGCAACGGTATTTCGAAAAACCGTCATGTCCCGTGTTTCCAGCATGCGCTGAATGCTAAGATCCATGATCTGCCGGCTTGATTCGCACGACACCACCATTCCTGCCTGAATCTGACCCAGCTCAATTGCGCTTGCGACCTGTATCATTCCGTTTAAAACACCCAGGCAGGCATTGGAAACATCATAGATCAGGGTTTGCGGTCCCAGTCCCAGCTCATGGCATACGGCGCAGGCCGTTGCAGGCTCGAGCTGATCCCGGCATACGCCGCCGTAAACCAGCATGCCGATCAGACTCCGGGGAAATGCCGGATGACTGAAGCGCCTTTTTGCCGGCCCGTGCTGCGCCTTCATACATGCGAAATCCCGGGTCCCAGTATCTGCGCTCGCGAATACCGGTAATCATTTCGAGCTGGCCTTTTTGAAAATGGAGCGTCCGGTATAGCGGCTCCAGGCGTTTTTCAATATCATCGGAAGTCAGCACATTCGGGGCCAGTTCATAGCCCATGCTGTCCAGATAAACCGTTTTAAATTGCATAAGTATTCTATATAAAAATGTTAAGGGAGTCCGTGCATCAGCCGGATGCCGAACTGTTTCATTTCGTAAATCGTCAGTCCGTCCACGCTGAGAAACCCGTCCGCAACAATCAGGGGATAGGGCGACGCATCGATTCGGGTAACGACTGCGTCTACAATCACTTTCTGATTTCCGGGAATCACCTGGCCCCGGTAGGTCCAGGCGTGCTGGGTTCCGGTAACCAGCGAAAAGCGGCATTCAGAGGCAAGATGGGGCCATCTGTCCAATCGCGATGAACTTTAAAAGCTGAATAAAGGCTTCGACCCCCAGAGAACCGGGCCAGACCGGGTCCTGATAGAAGTGGGCCTTGAAAAACCATTCTTCGGGATCGACTTTTTTGGAGCCCTGAATATAACCCAGACCGGCAGGACCGCCGGCAGGGTCATATGTTCGATGACATCCATCATGCGGATGGCCCGGGCCGGCATTGTCATCTGCAGGCCGGCGCATGCTTGAAATCGATGCCCGGTTCCGGACAAAAAGGCGGCACATCCGCAAGCGGATATTGGCCGACAGGCGGCGCCTTCATCCGGGTCCGGCCGATAACCGTCTGTCATCGGCATTGGCCAGGCCTTTTTGCTGAGCCAGGGTCGATTCGGTAAAAAAACCGAATGTGGTTTGGCCATCATAGATCATTTTATCCCCGGATGCCACGCGAAAATCAAAGGATTCGATGATCATGTCGCTGGCAGCGGATACCTGGGTCATCCGGCATCGCATGGTCAGGGTTCCGGTATCGGGGAAAACATCCTGATGGATACGGCCTGTCCCGCCCAGATTTCGAAACCGCAGATCCTTTGGGCTGCTCAGGGCGGAGCCTGCATAAGCGGCAAGCCATCCGCAGGGCTGAAGCGCGATTTCCAGAAGCACGGCATAGGGCATGATACCGGAGCGGTCCGCCGAAAAATACCAGTCTGAAGGCGACACGGCGTATTCAGCCTCGATCCATCCGTCGGGCTTCAGAACAAACGCCGGCGGTTCCGTCTTGACGATGCGATCGACAAACAGGTACGGGGGCCCTGGCAGTCTTGCCAGAAACCGGTCCTTATCAAATGGCACGGAAGGTCTCGCCGAAGGCATCCGACGGCTTTCCGATGGACAAGGCCAGAATTTGCTCACGGTCAAAGCGGCCGTTCCGGTGGACGGGCTGGGAAGGCTGAATGTTTTTTGTTGCCGGATGCGGGCGGTTTTGCCAGAAGGTTTCAATATCCCGGGCCGTGATGCCGGTCATTTTAAGAGATATGTTCCGGAACATGACGATGTGCCGGCCGTCCGCGAACATGTGGGCGTCGGCGATCACATAAGGCTCGGGCGCGTAGCCAAGTTCGCGGATTTCGACCTGGTACATCACATGCCGGGTTTGCGGAGTCACCGGTCCCCGGCATTTCAGAATGCTTTCCACCCCCACAACCGGTTCGTAGCAGACGCCGGGGCTTTCGCTCACCCAGCCCATGCGCTGAATGAACACGCGAAGGGTGTGGGCGCAGCATTCATACATCAGGGTTCCGGGCATGACCGGGTCATCCATGAAATGACAGGTCAAAAACCAGTCATCCGGATGGATGTCGGCCTGGGCCTGAATCATTCCCAGGCCGTAGCGGCCGCCATCGGGATCAAGGGTCAGCACCCGGTCGATCAGGTGCATTCGGCCGCCGGGAAGACAAAGTGATTCTGAAAGAACAATGCCGCTGAAATGTGCTCCAAAGCACGCAGCCAGGTCTCCGGATCTCAAGGCGTCAACCTGGCTCTCCGAGAAGGCTTCCACCGACCGGGGAACCAGCTGCTTCCAGTCTGAAGGGGTTTTTCCCGATACCGCCTGAAGCTCCGGCTCCGTGAGAATAATGCCGCCGGAATTTTTGACCTCCGTTTCGGTAAAAAAGCCGGCGCATCCATTTTTCATGGTGATTAAAAGGTCGCTGCCGATAAAGCCCTTGAAATGAAAAAAGAAGAGCCAGGTTTGCCCCTGACGGACGAAACGATCGATCTCGATTTCATAGCGAATGACATCTCCGGGCAGCGGAAGCCCGCGATGGAACTGAACCGCTGCATCCAGCAGGCGGTAGGTCCGCAGGCCCTTGACCTGAAGATCGATGCCAAGATAGGCGCAAAGGAAAAGATCCGCCTGGCCTGCCTCGACCGAAATGCACACGGGCGCATGACCCCCGTCCAGATACCAGGCGCCGGGAACCACGTCATGCTCGGTAACCACGCGCCCTGGGCCAAGGGAACCTTTCTGGCCCTCAACGCTGAGGATGCGGTCCACCAGCATCAGGGGCTCATCGGGAAGCCTGACCCGGGCCGGATAGGTGTCCACTTCGGCAAACTCCGGTCCCAGAACCCTTGCGCAGGATCCGACGGCAAATTCCATGCAGAGGGATCGGGGATAGGCGATGGCAGGTGTTTCGGGAAACGGGGCAAAAAGTGAGTGCGCCCGCGGGTGAATGTGCGGTTGGCGGCTTGTGGCCATCTGCCGGCCGTCTTCCGTCCGGGGATGCGTCAAGCTGGTGCTGCAGAAGACGTGTTTGCAGCGCAAATCCATCGGCAAAGTCCTGGCTCAGTTCGTTTGAAAATCTCAGAAATGAGGCGTGGGCATCGGCAGTGGCTTTTGCGTTCCGGACAACGGCTTGCAGCATATCCGTGGAAAACAGGGCAGGGGCCTCGGTATCTTTTGTTTCGGGGTTAAAGAATGCCGGATCGCCGCTGATGCCGCTCTCCGGGTCCTGGTGTCCGGCGATGAATCCATCGGAATCCGGTGGTGATGCCGCCGGGACCCCGGGTGCTTGTGGAAATTTCGGGCTGAAAGGGTTGCCTCCGGTCTGAATAATCAGTTCACGACCGTCCCCGGGCATGAAAATCTCACTGGGAGCGCGGCCGGAAGATCTTTTGGTCTGACCGCCGATTGCGGGCAGGACGCCCGTGCTTCCGGTATCTTCACCGTAAAGGGGCGTCAGATCGATAAAAATCCGTTCCGCAGCCAGGGCTGCCAGCAGTTTCAGAATGGAGAGAACCTCGTCTTCCCCTCGGGAGCTGGCGGAAAGCGCCAGATGCGGGCGATCTTCCAGGGTGCGGGTGATCATCCGGGTGCAGCTTGAATGGGGCCCCATTTCCAGGAAAATGCGGACGCCGTCCGCATATGCCTGGAGAATGGTTGCGGTAAAATCAAATCCCGATATGGCCTGCCGGGTAATGGAATCGGCTGCGCTTTCCGTATTCAGGGCATACGCACGGTTCAGCGCGCAACTGTAAAAACGGATATCCCGGGGTTGAACGGTTGGAAACCGGTGAAGGCTGCGGTAGGCTTTCCGGACAGGGATTGCGGCATCGCAGTGAACCGTCACAACGCCATCCAGGTAGACGGCTTCGCATTTTAATGCGGCAATGACGCCTTCGACATCCGGCCGGTTGCCGCCGATCACGCATTCCTCCGGTGAATTGACGATCAGCAGCCGGGCTAGGGGAAACAAGGTCAATACGCTTTTGACGGCGCCTGAAGGCCGGTTTACCGCAGCGACTTTCCAGTGAAAAGGAGCTGAGGGTGCGATATTCCAGGCTTTTCTGGCGGCATTGCAGGGGCCGGCCAACTCTGTGTGAAACAAGGAACTTTTGGCCAGCCGGGACAGCATCTCCCCGCGATCCTGCCATGCACCCAGTGCAAAAAGGCCTGCGGTTTCCCCCAGGCTGTAACCGATCACAGCCTGCGGGCAGATTGCCAAAGGCTTTTGATCAGACGGGTCATGAGGCTGCCGTGAAACACCTGGCCGAATATCGGAATCAGGGGATCTGCTGAAATGGCGCTCAATGTCTCGGTTTCCCACCCGGCAGCCCAGGATTGGCGAAAAGGAACGTAGGCAGCGGGAACCATCTGTGTTTTCAGCTCAGGGGTTTGCGCATCCATTTGACGAAGAAGCTCGGGCCAGGTTACGGCCAGGGTTCTTCCCATGCCCACGTAATGATTTCCGGAGCCGGGAAATACAAAGGCAATGTCCCCTGATGCCCCTGCGGGCTGGGGCGAATAAACGAATGCCGGATCGGCCGCTGATTCTCCGGGACTTTTCGGATAACACCGCTTCCCGGGCTTCCGCAATAAAGGATTCCAGTTGTTCGGACGTTTCGGCAATCAAACTGACGCATAAGGGTTTTTCGGCAGACAAGGGGTGCTGCCGGAACCACGCCCTGGCTGCCTCTTCAATCGGGACATTGCATCTGATGAATGTGCCGCTCCAGCAGGTTCAGGCCGCTGATCAGCGCATCCCTGTCATCGCCTTCAACGATGAAAAGCCCGCTGGCAGCGTATCCAAGGGGTCTTTTCCGTTCCAGGCGGGCTGATGCCGCGATTTTTGCTGGCAAAGGGGTTTCGTGGCCTTCCAGAATCACATGGCTGCAGGTTCCGCTTATCTGTCATGGCGGCGCAGCAGGCCCTTCGCGGTCCGTCCTGGCGGTTTCTTGTCCAGTACTGGGAAAAACCGGGGAAATGAAAACAGTGCTCTGCTCCACAGGTTGTCGGGCGCCTGGGTATAGCCGAGCCAGCGGCGGAAGGATTTCCTGATACAGGCACAAGCAGGTCTTGATCAAAGAGGCCATGCCGGCGGCAGCACCCGCATGTCCGATGACGGACTTGACCGAGCCGATGGCAACGCTGGTCGAATCCTTCTGAAACAGGGCGTTCAGCGCGCTTGCTTCAACCTGGTCTTCATCGGGACGTCCGCTGCCATGGGCTTCAAAAAAGCTGATGGCGGAAGGCGGTATCCCGGCTTCATCCAGGCTTTGACGAAGCGATCGGGAATATGCCGCCGGTCATCCGAGGATTTGGCGCACGCAGACCCGATGCCCTTGATGACGCCATAGATGCGGTTTCCGTCCGCCATGGCCTGATCCAGTCGTTTGAGCACCACTGCTGCCGAGCCTTCTCCCGGAAGGGAACCGTCGGCGGATCTGTCAAACGGGCGGATATTGCCGGATGGCGAGAAGGGGCTGATGCCGTGGGCGATCAGAATGCTGCGCACATCACCTGCCATGTCCACGGCGCCGACCAGCATGGCGTCGGCTTCGTTTTGCTGAAGCAGACGCGCGGCAATGTCCAGGGCGCTGAAACCCGAGGCGCTGTCTGCGGAAACCGTAAAGCTGGGAGCGCCCATGCCGAATTCCCGTGCAACCCGGCTGGCGATAATGCCGGCCAGGGCCCCGAGGGTCCGGGAAGTGTTCAGGGGCGGGCCGAAAGCATCTTTCAGGGATTTCAGCCAAACGGCTTTCTGGGCGTCATCCAGGGAAACGCCGGCCTGCTTCAGCCAGTCTGCATGCGTATTGCCGAGGCTCCATCTGACATGGTAATCCGTTGCCTCCATGTCAAAGCCCATGCCGATAACAGCCCCCATGCGGGGCCGAAGCTTTCGGGACGTATATCCGGCATCGGCCATTGCCCTGTGGGATACTTTCAGCATGAGAAGGTGCTGAAGCAAAATATCGGGGATTTCGTTTGGGGGAATGTGCAAATCACTCAGTTCAAGCGTAATCTCCTCAATGTATCCCCCGGGAAGATCCGGAAACTCCAGAAGTGCGCCGGCAATGGCATCGCAACCCTTCCAGCGGCGCTCCGGGCGTTTTCGTATGCCGGATTTTCCGGACAGGACAGCTTCCTGAAAGTCCCTTAAGGTTTGAAAGCTTCCAAAACAGGCATCCATGCCGACAATGGCGATATCCAGCGGCGGGGGACGGATGACGGACGGCGGATGACGGTCGTTGATTCGTGTCTGACGTCTGAAATCGGAACTGTCAGTCTGTCGTCAGAGAAATATCCGGCGCCCATTCTTCCAGAAGCACATGGCCGTTGATGCCGCCAAACCCGAAGGCGCTGATTGCCGCGCGCCGGGGAACGCCGGGATCTCTGCGATGCCAGGGTTCGGCCAGGGTCTGTACCCGGAACGGGCTGCCCTGAAGCGGGCTGTTTTCGGCGGAAGCGGTAAAATTCAAGGACGGCGGCAGGGTTTCGTGCTTCATGGCCAGAAGGGTTTTGATGATTCCGGCGGCTCCGGCCGCGGTCAGCAGATGCCCGATCATGGATTTGACCGAGCCGATGGGACACTGGCCGGGTTTTGATCCGGTGTTTTCCCACAGCAGCTTCAGGCTTTGAAGTTCGGTGGCATCCCCGACCGGTGTTCCGGCGCCGTGACATTCAATGATATCCACGTCAGCGGGGCTCCATCCGGCAGCCATGTAGGCCGCCTGCATGGCCCTTACCTGTCCTTCGCTGTCCGGGGCCAGCAGGTTTCCCCGCATGTCGTTGGAAAGTCCGATGCCTCGAATCACGCCCAACAGGCTGTCGCCGTCTTTCAGCGCATCTTCCAGCCGTTTCAGGACAAGCAGCCCTGCGCCCTCGCCGACAATTAGCCCGTCTGCACGGGCGTCAAACGGCGCGCATCGCCCGGACGGCGACAGCGCCCTTAGCTGGCTGAAACCGACCTGGGTATACAGACAGTCGGGCCGGGATACGCCGCCGGCCAGAACCGCATCGCAGCGATGGGAGCTGAGCATGTCGCAGGCCAGCTTGACGGCATAAAGGGAGGATGCGCAGGCTGCATCCAGGGTAAAGGCCGGGCCGCAAAGTCCAAGTGCCTGGGCCAGAACAGCGGCGGGAAGGGCCGTAACCTGACTGGCCAGGCATTGATTTCGGGTCAGGGGGGATAAATGATCCGGGTCTTTCTGAAAGAGGGCGTTTTTAAAGGATTCCCCAAGAATCTCCTGCGCCAGGTCATGAGGATGCCTCTGTCGGAAGCGCGATTGCCGCCAGGATGACAGCAATGCGATCCTTGTCAACGGCAGCGGACTGAAATGCTGAGAAAGCCTGCCTTCCGGCATGAAGGACCAGGTGATACATGGGATCGAGAGAACGCAGACATGTCCGCGGGCATGGCAAAACCATCAGGGTCAAAATCAAAATCCTGAATCACGCAGCCGCGCCTGTGAAATGCCTTGTCCGGCGCGGGCAGGGAGGATACCATGTCCGCCGGCCGGCAATCCACCTGCTTTCCGGAATATCTCCGCAGGCATCTTTTTTGTTGATAAGGTTATGCCAGAACTGGTCCAGGGTGGATGCGCCGGGAAAAACACCGGCCATTGCCACAACAGCAATAGGGGAATGATCGTTCAATCGGGTCACAAATTCTTCTATGAAAAAGGTTAATGATGAGGCTATATACCCTTTTTCCGGTTTTATTTGCAATACCCAGAAATATAGGGACGGATTTATGTATCAGATTTCCTCGGCGTTCCCGTTGAAAATTAATAAATCTGTCCCTATTTCCCCCAAAAGAGTCACGGGAGCCCCCACGCCTTTTCATTCAAGCAAATGCCCGCACTCCCTCCACCCCAGTACATTTATTCCTTTGTGCTGATAGGATTCATCTCCAGCGAAGATCAACGCGGGTGCGCCGGCTTTGTCTCCGGCCAGGGCGCACCATTTATGAAGTCCGGCAAAGGCTTCATGTGTCAGGGTTCGGCCCGACTTGATCTCAACCGGGATCAGCCGGGTTCCCTGCTCAACAAGGAGATCAACCTCGTTGCCGTTGCTGTCCCGCCAGAATGAAAAAGCCGGCTTTTCACCCTGGTTCAATTTTGATTTGATCAGCTCCGATATGATAAAGGTCTCAAAAATGCTGCCCCGCAACGGATGGGTTACCATTTGTTCGGTTGTCCGGATTCCCAAAAGCCAGGATACCAGGCCCACATCATAGAAATACAGTTTGGGCATCTTTACCAGTCGCTTGTTAAAACTGACGTGATGGGGGCGCAGGAGAAAGACCAAATAACTGGCTTCCAGAACAGATATCCATGATTTTGCGGTATTGTGGGTAATGCCGCATTCGGTTGCCAGGGAAGACAGATTCAGCAACTGTCCCGTCCTGCCCGCACATAGCCTGACAAAACGCTGGAACGTTTCCAGATCCTGAATTTTGAGCATTTGCCTGACATCCCGTTCCACATAGGCCGCTACATAAGCGCTGTACCAGGCTGCGGGCGCCAATCCGCGATCATAGATTGGTGGATAGCAGCCGGTCAACATCATGGCATCAATGGCAATCGGCAACTTGTCCGCAAGGGCCAATTCCGGTACGGAAAAAGGGAGTAATTCCACAAAAGCGGTTCGTCCTGCAAGAGATTGCGTAATGCCGGACATCAGACCGAACTGCTGGGACCCTGTCAATATAAACAGACCCATTCGGCGATCCTTATCCACCAGGGTTTGAAGATAGGACAAGATTTCCGGACACCGCTGCACTTCATCCAGAACCGCGCCGTCGGGAAACCGTGCGAGAAAAGAACGGGGGTCTGAATTGGCGGCCTGCCGCAGATCAGGCTCTTCCAGGGACGCATATGGATGATTTTCAAAAACCGCCCTGGCAAGGGTCGTCTTGCCCGACTGACGCGGTCCTGTCAGGGTAACAATGGGAAATCCGCCCAGCAGGTTTTCAATTGTTTCTTTTGCATTTCGATGGATCATGGCAACAGACTAACAGAGTTTTATGCAATTTGTCAATTGCTTTTACAGATTGCATAACCATTACATGTATCTCTTCGCACGCTTCTTCAGGCTTTCGACAAGCCCACCTGCTATCCCGCCAGAAATAGATGTCCGGCGAAAGTCCGCGGTTGAACTTTGCCTTGAGAAATTCCGTCACAACCAGATTCTCGAAAGCTTCTATTCGATTTTCTGGCCTTCCTCTGAACTCCGTCTTTCGATTTTTTGCTCAATCTCTTCCACGAATCGCGCACTACCGGTTAACTGGCCTCGCTCGACTTGAAACGTCCTTCCCATAAGCTTCCGGTTCTCTTCTCAAGCCTGTTCAGATATCTTGTCTGCCGGCCTGCTACCCGTTTCATCAGCCTTGCAAGGTTTCCGCCATCTTCTCCAGGATTTACGATCAGGTGGACGTGATTGGTCATCAGGTAATATGCGTAAACCTTGCAGCCCAGCTTTCCTTTCCACTCGCTCAGATTATCCAGGGAATACTGATAATCCTCATCCACCTGATGTATCCGGAAACCGCGGAGAAGATCCCCTGTGAAGTCTTTCGGGCCAGGTTGAAATTGCCGTCCTGAAAACAAAGGGCGAAATCCGGGTTATGTGGTCTTAATCCGATCGATGAGCCTTAGGAGTCCATCCAGAATCGTCAGCGGGTGGGGAGGGCAGCCGGGGATAAGAAGATCAACCGGCAGAAGGTCGCAGGCCCCGTTATGGACTTCTTCATGGTCTATATAGGGTCCGCCGGAAATGGCGCAGGCCCCGACTGCGATCACTATTTTGGGTTCCGGGACGGCTTTGTAGGTTTTCATAAGCGCCAGGCGCATGTTTTCCGATACAGGGCCGGTGATCAGCAGACCGTCCGCGTGACGCGGCGAAGCCACGAACTGGATGCCGAACCTGTCAAGATCCCAGCCTACCGTACCCAGAACATTCGTGTCCGCTTCGCAGGCGTTGCATCCGCCTGCGCTCACCTGCCGTAGTTTCAGTGATCGACCGAACAGGCGCTTTAATTTTTTATCCAGGGCGACTGCAGGCTGGAATGTATTTACACTGTCGATCAGCAGATCGTCGCGCCTGCGAACGGCCATGCAGTAATCCTTTGTAAAGCGAATGCCAGCTTGCGGACAGATCCGGGCGCATTCCGCGCAGAAAAGGCACGCGCCCAGATCCTGTCTGATCCCTTCTTTTTGCGAGATGGCATGGGTGGGACAGATTTCCACACACCGGGCGCAGTCCGAAGGGCAATCGTTTGAGTCGATGATCGGGCGACCCATAAATCTGTCCGGAAGTTCGGGCGGAGGGCCGTCCGGAAACTTCATCGTCCGGTGTTTCTGCTGGATGCGCGCCAGAAGCGTTTCTAACATCTTTGTATCATCCTTGAAAAAAGCACTGAGTATTTACAGCAAAAAAGATATCGCCAGATCCCGGGCCCATGTCACAAATCATGCCCGCAGTAGGACAAATTAAAGCTTTTGTTGCAGAGCGGGAAGTCGGAAATCTGCTGATTCCGCAGCGAAAAGGCCAGGCCGAACCAGTTGTGAAACGACGGATCGACAATTTTATAGATGGAAAAACGTCCCTGGCTGTCGGTCAGCGCCACATGACAGATCTCACCGCGCCAGCCTTCAACCAGAGATACGGCCAGGCGCTCCGGAGGCAGTGCGGGAAAGGCATTTTGCAACTGACCCTCAGGCAGATTTTGGAGCTGTTCGCGAATAAAGGCAAGGGAGTGCTGGATTTCAAGCCACCGGACTTGAGCTCTGCCCAGAACGTCTCCCGTGTTCCAGGTGGAAACCGGAATCTGTGTAAAGCGGTAAATCCCTTCAGGCATATCCTTTCGCACATCTCTTTCGATGCCGCAGGCCCGGGCCGCCGGGCCGACCAGACCCATGAGCGCTGCCATTTCCAGGCTGACGGTGCCGGTTCCCTCAAATCGCGCCATCACGGAAGAGGTTTCCCAGAGCAGGTTGATGGCAACGGCCAGGTCTTTTTCAGCGGCATCGAGCCGGTTGAGCAGTGCCCTGGCCCTTTCCGCGTCAATATCGAAACCAACCCCTCCGGGTTTGATGATGCCGCGGCCAAAACGGTTGCCGCAAATCAGCCCTGTCATATTGAGAACATCCCCGCGAATGCGTCCGCAGAAAGAGAGCGTCGGGAAGAAAGCCCACATCTCCGGCAAGGGCTCCCAAGTCTCCGGTGTGATTGGCGATGCGTTCCAGTTCCAGCAAAATGCCCCGTATGGCCTGGGCCCTGGCTGGAATTTTAACCTCTGAAAGCGACTCAAGCGCCTGGCAGTAGGCGGTTGCGTGGCCGATGCTGGTATCGCCCGACAGCGTTTCCATGTAATGAATCGTCCGGCTGTCGGGGCCGCCTGCAAGGCGCTTCTCAATGCCGCGATGCTGATAGCCCAGAGAAATTTCAAGGTGAAGCACATCTTCTCCGTGACACTGGAATCGAAAATGCCCGGGTTCGATGATACCGGCATGTACGGGCCCGACAGCGACCTCGTGGATTTCTTCGCCTTCGACCCGAAAATAATCCGTCAGGCCGATTTCCGGTGTTTTCCCGGAAGGGGATTGTGGATGGTTTTGTCTGTATGGTGCATGGAAGCGAATGGGTTTCAGCCAGGGATGATCTTTGGGCATCAGGTGCCACTGTTCATAGATCTCCCGTTCAAACCAGTGCGCCTGGGGGCAGAGCGGGGTCAGGGAAGGGAAGCTGTCTTCCTCCGTGTCCGTGCAAAGCGAAAGAATGCGCGACTGGCTGTCCAGCGACAGGATGGCCCACAGACGCATGCTGCGGCCATGGCCGGGCTGAGCGAACAAGGCGGAAAGCCTTGCGCCATCATCAACTGCATGGATTACGGCATTTTGAAACGACTCCATGCTGAGAACGGGCGCATTCCGGATGTCTTTCGCCTGTCCGCTGAAAAGAAAAAGCCGTTCAGGGATTGAATCGGACATGGATGATCACTCCTGTAATGTGAGCTGCCTGCATTAAAACGCCCCGATGGCTCTTGCCGCCTGTTCCATGACCTGCCGAAGGAAGGGTGGAATGTAAAGACCCAGCATCAGAATCACAGCCGACAGAATC
>CAVPHN010000041.1:0-25884 GCA_963704205.1 uncultured delta proteobacterium | reverse complement strand
CGGATTCTCACAGTGTTCTGTTACGAAAACCTGCTGTTTCTCTGTGATTTTATAATAATCTTCTCATTCAAAAAACAAGTCCGGTAAATGGGACTTGCGCTATGCTTCGGTATCGCAGCAGCATTCGGATGCATACCACAAATCGATTTCATGGCCTATTGTAAACTCCTTGACATCGGTTCTGGATTTGAACCAGTCCGAAACAAATTCCATATCATCGGCATCCGGACTGGAATATCGCTTGTTTCTGGTGACCACCCCTTCCCAGGAATCCTCATTGGAACAGCCCCCTCCGAAAACAAGTCCCTTGGATTCGATCGCATCCAGAAATTCATCGATGAATTTGTCAAAATCCGCTTCCGACATTTCCTGCGGTTTCCAGGTGATCTCAAAACCTGTTTCCTTAAATTCTCCTAAATTCAATTTTTTTCTGATTCGTTTTTTCATGCAGTCACTCCTTTAATATGGGTATATAAATCTTCCATTGGTGCTGATATCGAAAACAATCCGATATCCATTTTTGCAATCGATATTCTGCGGTTATCGCCAGTTCTCTGGCTTCCCATAAACTGACGGCTTCAAAACGAACGGACGACTCCGGAACCAACTGGGCCATAAGCGGCAGATCAACGGAAATGATGGTGGCGGGCTTGACATATCCGCCGATCGTCTGGCGATCTGCCATCAGGATAATCGGCTGGCCGTTTCCAGGAACCTGAACAGCACCAAAAACCGTCCCATCTGAAACAATATCTGCCTTTATGCCGATGCGCCAGAACCGGTCCTTTCAGACTGCACCCCATTCGGTCGCAGCGATCCGTTACGACAAAAGGCGCAGATAAAAAACGGCAAAGACTTTCCGGCGTCAGCGCGTCCGCCTGGGGCCCCAAAGTGACCCGCAGCACCGGGTGATCGCAATACTTCGGAATCAAGTCCCGGGGACATTGCGAAATGGGCGGTTTTCGCCCTGGCCGAGCAAGCCGAAACATCCCCTTTTTGAAGCGCTCTTCCCATATGTCCGCCGAATCCGCCGCGAAGATAGGTGGATTTGCTGCCCATGACTTCAGGAACATCCACCCCGCCGGAAATCGCCACATAAGACCTGCAGCCGGTTTCCGCATAATTCAGCTCCAGAACATCCCCTTTCCGGACCGGGATACCGGACCAGCAGGGAAAGGCCCGGCCATTCAGCCTGGGCTTCGGATCAGCTCCGGTAACCGCTATTTGGGCATGGGCCAGAAACTCGGCCCGAAATCCGCCCCAGGTGATCTCAATACCGGCCTCGGCATCGCGATTGCCAGTCAGAATATTGGCGATTCTAAGGGCCTGAAGATCCATGGCGCCGGAAACCGGGACGCCCGCGGTCCTGATACCCGAACCGTCCGCAGTCCTGGACCATGGACAAAGGCCCGGATTCAATAGATTCGAATAGCTTTCAAATTCATCTTCCGTAATGGGAACAAACTGGAGAAAATCCCCGGGGTTAAGCAGAAACGGATCCGGGAGTTTCCTGATCAAACAATCTTAAAGGGGTCTTTCCGATCAAGCTGCCAGCCGCCCGGACTATCGATGGAATATATCCCGGTCTGGCGATCGGCAATCCCGACGCTGCCGGCGGGAACCATTTTTCTGGGCTCTTTTTTCCGCGGGGTAAAGAGCCGCTCATCAAGTCCGCCGAGATATGGAAATCCGGGTGTAAAACCAATCATGTACACGTAGTATTCCGGGCCGGTGTGAAGCCGGATAACCTGATCGGCGGTCATCCATGAAAGGCGGCAAGCTCTTCCATATCCGGTCCATAAACGCCGCCATAACAGACGGGAATCCGGACCGGATCCGCCTGCCGGACATGGCCTTCATCACGGACCTTCAGGCCTTCCTCGACAAGAAGCACCAGATTCTCGAACGAACACTGCCAGGGGCGGTACTGGACGAACAGCGATCGGTAAGTCGGATTCAGGTCCACGATCCCGGGAAAGGATTTTGCCCTGAGATACCGGAACAGGCGCTGAACCCTGTCATTCACCAGGCGATCAATTCCATCTGAGAATTCCACGCTGAGTCCCGTATCGCCGCAAGGCAGAAACCGGGGAGAATCATAAATGATCATTCTAAGACTTCTGCCAGTAAGGATTGATGACATCCTCAAAAATGGCCATGGCAGCTTCTGCGCCCTGACCCGCGGCCGTGACGATCTGCTTGTATCCGCCTTCGACATCGCCGGCTGAATAAATCCCGGCAATGCTGGTGCGGTGTTTAGCGTCTTTTTGAATGTAGCCGTCCGGCGTCAGGGCAACCCCTGTTTTCCGGGCCAGTTCAACAGCCGGCTCATATCCGATGGAAAGAAAGACGCCATCGACGGCAAGAGTAGTGGTTTCACCGGTCTGGGTATTTTTCAGCGCAATGGATTCGACCCTTTCCTTGCCGGTTATTTCCGTAATTTCGGTATTCCAGAGAATGGGAATCTCACTTGAATTCAGCTGCCGGACCAGAAACTCCTGGGCCCGCAGACTGTCCCTGCGGTGAATCAGGGTAACCCCTACGCCCATATGATGCAGATAAAGCGCCTCGGTAACCGCGCTGTTCCCCCCGCCAACAATGACGACTTTTCTGCCCTTGAACAGGGGGCCGTCACAAGTGCTGCAATAGCTGACCCCTCTTCCGGACAGCCGCGATTCGCCGGGAACATTCAAATGCTTGTGATTGGCGCCCGTTGCCAGAAGAATGGTCTTGGCCTTGAATCTGCGCCGACCGGTGGTGACTTCAAATGGTTTTCCGGGTGATTTTCCGGAACCACATCAATGACTTCTTCTCCCGGGAAAATCTGGACATATTCAAGGGCGTGGGTCACCATGAATGTCCACCAGGGTTTTTCCGCCGACCTGGGTAAATCCCGGATAATTTTCAACAATTGGCGTGGTGGCCACCTGCCCGCCCAGAACATTTCGCTCGACAATGGCTGTTTTCAGGCCGCTTCGAACCGCGTATATCCCTGCCGTAAGTCCAGCAGGCCCGCCGCCAACAATCAGCAGATCGGTTTCAACCAGTTCCGCATCGCTGTCCGGAATGAAAATGGTCTGAGGCTCCATTCGACTCAGGGACAGGGCAAAGACTTCCTCGGACTGTGCGCCCAGACCGATCAGCACGTCATTGGCAAAGGCCTGCGGAACGCTGTGCGCCGAATACTGATGCGCAATTTCCGGCTGGCTCTGAATGTCGATGATTTCAAGCGATATTAAATCCGGTTTTTCAATCACGGCCTTTACGGCATTGACTGCCTGCTGCGGACAGTAGGGGCAGCTCGGGCTGACAAACACCTTGATCTGACGAACCGAATCGATTTTTGCAATGACTTTTCTGGACTGATCGCTTAAACCGCTCACACCGGAGCCCACCATCAAAATGGTCTCCAGAAATGTTCTGGCCTCCTCGCCCAGGGGCGCGCCCAGCCAGCGGATGCCGTATCTGTCGGGTGCGATCAAGAGCGTCGGCGAGTGTTCGATCTGATATTTTGCCGCCATTTCATGATCAAGTCCGTATTCGCGCAGCCGTATTCGCGGCGTCAGCTCGCGAAACGCCCGCACGATCTGCCGGGAACCTTCGGCAAAAGCATCATCTTTGCCTTTTTGGGTGAACAATAAGAGTTCGATGTCATGGGGCATTTTTTCAAAAGTCGTTTTCAGCTGTTTGATAAAATCAGCCTGCTGTTGGGTGCTGGGTTGAGGATGCGAATCATTCATAAAAAAACCTCCATTATCCAGATGTAATTTGGATCCACTTTTCGGCCATTGAACAAGGCAATTTTACGATTTCCGGTTAATTATCCCCTCTGCCAGAGCCAGATCCTCGGGAGTTGTAATTTTCATGTTCAGCCGGGAACCCGGAATGATCCGGATCTTTCGTCCCAAGCCGCTCAACCAGCATGGCATCATCGGTTCCCATGAAACGATCCAACCTTGCCTTTTCATGGGCCGTTCGGATCAGGTTCAAATCAAAAGCCTGCGGCGTCTGAGCCATCCAGATGGTGTTTCGATCCAGCGTGCGCTCAATCTGACCCGAATTCACCCGTTTTGCCGTGTCCATCAGCAGGCATTCCGACGATGCAGGCGCCCGAGACACTGGCCTCAGCAGCACAGGCCTCGATCAAACGGGAACTGACAAAGGGGCGAACCGCATCATGAATCACCACGACTTCACATTGCTGGCCCGAAACTGCCTGAATTCCGCGATAAACCGAATCCTGCCGTTCGAGTGCCTCCGGCGACAAGATGAATTTTTTTATGTAACGTCAGGGAAGAAATCCATTTTTCAGAGCAGGTAGCCAGGTCGTCGGACGGAACCACCAGATATATCTCTTCAATGCAGGAACAGGCATCGAAGACTTCCAGCGTATGACAGAAGATGGGTTTGCCCGCCAGCAGCATGTACTGCTTGCGGGTGGCTGCGCCCATTCGAATTCCCTTTCCTCCGGCAACGATAATGGCTGAGACAGACATCGAAAGACTTTCTATTAATAAGAAGATTGATCCGGCCTTTTTTATCTCAGATACTTCAGTTCTTTTGGCAGGGGAACCCCTTTTCCCATGGTGTCTTCCCCGTAATTCACACCGGCCAGAATTTCAATATCGGCCAGGGCCCGGGTGTCGCCTTCAAAAATCACTTCCGTAACGTTTTCCTTGTGGATTTTCCCGCCGGCCCATTGAATATCCAGGACACTGCTGGCATCAAAGCGATCCTGTCCGATGCAAAGCTCGACCTGTCCGCCGTAATACTGAACGATTTTTGCCACCAGAAGACTCGGCCGGCTGTGAAACCCCAGGGCCACCGGAATGCCGACTTTAATGGAAGAGCGTTCAATATTTTCGTTCAGGATTTCACGCGCCAGCTTTTTCCCGGTGTTCAGGAAATGACAGGCATAATAGAGGCCGTAATTGATGGTCCGGTCCAGCAGATTATCCGGATCAACCAGGAGATGAAAGCCGATCCTGAACCATTTTATAGGTATTTTTATATCCGGCTTCATGAAGATGCCGCTCATAAAGATGAAGGAGTCGGCCTGTCATCTGAAGCAGATGAAAGACAACTGAAAAATGTCCGCGCAAGTCTGTCAGCTTCTGCTTTCCTAACCGATAGCCCCCATGAATCACATACGTATCAAATGAAGACTGAAGATTGTGGACCAGCATCTCAAAACGGCGAATTTCGACTTCATTGATTTTTTTGGGAACAATCGCCCGAATTTCCTGAATATCATAGGGTTCATAAAAACCGAGCTGATCAAAATTTCCGGCGATACTGAGAAACTCACTGGCGATTTTTACAATATGCTGTTTCTGCTGGTCCGTATCCGTATCATCGACATCGGAGGCCAGCATTTCACAGGTGGTCGAAGTCGGAAAATCAGACGGTTCATAACCTCTTTCAGGTATGGGAATGTTCAGCCTTTGGGCTTCCTCCAGGATTGCAGGCGCAATTTTCATCATCGACGCATTGAGAAATGCCTGTGTCGCCTGGCCCTGGGCTTCGAATTCACCGGAATTTTGAAGCCCATAAAAAACCAGACGACCGGAAATATGTTTCTGGGAATAACTGCCGATGCTCAGATGAATGAGTGTTGCTGTAAGTTCTCTGAAATAATACCAGTTTTTATTGTTCTTGGCGCCATGAGAATCCAGAAAATCTTCCAGCAATTTGGTGGTTGCCGTCAATTTGGAATACAGCATCTTTGTGAACAGATTCTGCTCTGTTGTAAAACTGGAAATATACAGACAGCATTTGAAAAGATCATGCGTAAAAAACTGAGTTTTTTCAATAAAAGAAATGTCACAAGAGGGAGCTGACACGTTTAATATCTCCTTCCGGGATAAATATGATTCGGGCGTGAATACCCGTTTTGCATGGGAGGATTGACCGGCCGCCGCTACATCATGTCTTTCTGGGTTTCAGCAACGGTCTGATCCAGTTTCTGCTTCAAGGCCGGTGGCAGTCCTTCGATATCCACATTCAAAAATCCGCGAACAATCGTTGAGATGGCCGATTCTTCATCAAGCCCCCTTGCCATCAGGTATTCGATTTCCCGCTTGTCAATTTTACCCACTGCCGCCTCATGGGACATTTCAACGCCGGGAACATAGCCCGAAAGTTCCGGAATGGCTTGCATGAGGCCATTGTTCAGAATCAGGCCCTTACATTCCAGATGGGCCTTGACGCCGGCGACCTTTCCGATCAGATCCCCCCTGGCGATGATGGTACCTCCGGTTGTGATCCCGCGGGAGATGATCTCGGCGCGGGTTTCGGGAGCGCTTAATATCACGCGCGACCCCACGTCCAGATGGCTTCCCCTGCTGGCAACCAGAATACTGTTAAACCGGGCCACTGCCCCTTTTCCTTCAAGATAGGTGGTCGGAAACATCTGAAGAGAACCCACGGGTCTCAGGGAAATATAATTTGAAATAATCGTGCCGCCTTCCGCCACACGGGTCACGGTTCGGGGACGGACATTGACCTGTTCTCCCCAGTCGTGAATCATGGTAAAGGTGAGCTTGGCCCCTTTTTTGACATAAAATTCCGAAACGCCCACATGAAGTCCGGAAACAAGATGCGGGGCCGTGGCGCAGCCGGTGATAATGTGAAGTTCGGAATTTTCTTCGGCAATGACGATGTTATGAACATGCTGGGAAAATTTTTCACTGGCAATATACAGGCAGGCCTGAACCGGCTGGCTGGATTTTACGCCGGCAAGCGATCGGATAAAATATCCTTCATGGGGCATTTCCTTTACCCGGCTGGTAAACAAATCGCTTTCCGGAGAAACATTTTTCCAGATATAGTCTTTCAGCCATTCATGCTGGTTCCGGGCCTGAGAAATTCCCATGATCTCGATGCCCGGCTGGCTGGATCTACAATGAATCACGGATCGATCTTTCTGAATAAATGATCCCCCGCGTCCGCTTTCTAAAGGATCCACCCCCACATTTAAAAACTGCTGCGCATCCCCGGCATCCATTCGGTTTAATTCGTCAAGATATTCATGAGGCGCGGCATCGTCCCGATAGACGTTCAGGTCCACTTCTTTATTTTCTACATCTGACATCGGACACACTCCTCATAGCCATATTCTCGAATCCATTTCAGGATTTCCCTGGCGTTTCGCGAACAGCAGAGAACGCCGTTGTAAAGCACCTGCCCCTTGTCAGCGTTGATGTAATCCAGAATATGACCGGTATGGGTAATCACCAGCGCAGATTTGGACCGATTTTTAACGGCTTCCTTGTGGGGTTTATGATTCGGAAGCGTAATGCCCCTTCCGAGCAGGCTGTTGATGTTGTCTCCCAGCATGACGATGCTTTCCAGATCCACGCCGGATTCCGGCTCATCCAGAAGCACCAGGTCCGGTTGCTGGGCCATGAGTTGCAGGAGCTCGGAACGTTTGATCTCGCCCCCGGAAAAATTATGATTGACATCTCTTTCCAGAAATTCATGAAAATTCAACTGAGAGGAAAGCGCATCAATATCCACGGGCCTTTCTCCGGCACAGATTCCGACCATGGCGCGGGTTTTCAGGCCGTTGATTGTCGGAGGCCGCTGAAAGGATATGCCGATGCCCATACGCGCCCGCTCATAAATCGGCAGATGAGTGATATCCTCGTTTTTAAAGGTAATCTTTCCGTGAGTCACCACATAGCCTGAAAAACCCATCAACGTCATCATCAGGCTGGTTTTCCCGGACCCGTTGGGACCAAAGAGAATATGGGTCTCGCCTTCGGGGATATGCATGTTCACATTCTTCAGGATCGGCTTGCCGCCGACTTCAACTCTGAGTTCTTCGATTAACAACATAACGAACCTCTCGTCCCTAACCCCTTAAAAAAATGGCCGAAGCAGACCGTAAGCCGAATCCTGTATCCGGAACCGGTTACCCGATTCCGGCTGACGATCATTCCTCTATGGGCGCCTGTTGCCAGACGCCTCCTGCAACCTACCCGGGAGCTCAGGCGGGCCGCCTTCAAGCGCTCCTCTATTTGGTCTTGCACCAGGTGGGGTTTACCAAGCTTCTCCGGTCACCCGAAGAACTGGTGCGCTCTTACCGCACCATTTCACCCTTACCCGGCAGTTTTCAATTTCCGCAATACGCGCGAAAATCGAAAAGCGCCGGGCGGTATATTTTCTGTTGCACTTTCCTTCGCGTTACCACGACTCCACGTTATGGAGCACCCTGCCCTGTGGTGTTCGGACTTTCCTCCGGACCCTGTTGAATCCGGCGATCGTCTGTTCTGCTTCGGCCATGTTTGTGTTAAATCTGCTTCCAGTATATGATCCGCTGACAGTTCGGACACATTCTGAGTTTGTCACAGCGCTGAAGTTCGTTATACATCTGCGGCGGAATATTGACGTAGCATCCATGGCAGACGGCATCCTGAACCGGAACAACGGCATTTCCCCTGACTTGCTGAGACTGAACTTTCCGAAACAGCTTGAGCACATCCGCCTCAATCTTGCTGGATATTTCCTGCCGTTCCAGGTCCAGTTCATTCAGCCGTTTTCCGGCATTCTCGGTTGCAACACCGACGAGCTGCTGTTCCTGCAGAAGATCATTTTCAAGCAACTGAAGCTCTTCATGCGTCGCCGCTGTTTTTTTCTCCGAATCATCAACCTGATTCAGACAATCAATCATCTGATCTTCGATTGCGGCATTGGTTCGCTTAAGCTCTTCAATTTCTTTTAACAGGGCCTGATATTCCCGGTTATTCTTGATGGAATTCAGTCGATCCTGACTCCTTTTAATCATGACCTGATTCTGCTTGATGTCGGATTCGTGAGAGCGATACTGTTTTTTCCATTCTTCAATTTTCGCACTTTCATCCGTGATGCGCTGTTTCAACTCGTTCTGGCTGTTGTTCAGAAGATCCAGCCGTTTTGAGATGGAACACAGGTGTGTTTTTACGCTCGAAGATTCAATTTCAATCTGCTGCAGTGAAACAAGAATAGCTATCTGATCTTTCATATCTATGCCCGCAATGTTGGGGTTAATAATTTAGGACTATGGGTCATGGGCTATGGGCTGCGGCAAGTGTCAAGAACCTCTCGCCCATTACCCATGGCCTATCGTCCTGTTTTTCTTATATCATAACAAATGGATCTTTTTCAAGTTGATAGGCTTCCACACGAACTTCCCAGGAAGCGCTTGATATCCGCCGGCGAAGATAGTCGCAGACCGGTTCGATCATCAGGTGCTCGGACGAAAAGTGCCCGATATCAAGCAATGCCTTTCCTGCCGATTCCGCAGCTCTGGCATCGTGGTACCGGAGATCCCCGCTGATATACACATCGGCGGTTGAGGCAATAAATACATTCAGGAGGCTGGAGCCGCTTCCGGAACAAACAGCGGCCCGTTGAACCATCATATCCGGATTTCCGGATATTTTTACATTCGGCAGATAAAGTTTTTCCTTAACGGTTTGAGCGAATTGAAACAGATTCATGCGCTCGGGTATCGTGCCGGTCCGGCCCAAACCGTGTCCGCTCTCGGCAGGCAACAGGGGGTAAACGTCATAGGCCATGGTCTGGTAAGGGTGACGGCTTCTGACATGAGAAAGAACAGCGGAAATGTCCTTTTTTTCGACAAGTGTTTCAATCCTTATTTCATCTACATGGGAAATCTGACCAGGCTTTCCGATAAACGGCCTGGCCTGCCCTGCCGGAAGAAAAGTGCCTTTGCCTGCATTTCTGAATGTGCAGCACGAATACTTGCCGATGATCCCGGCAGAAGTCTGAAACAGCGCGTTCAGCACCTGCTGTTCATAATCGGCGGGAACATACAGGACGAGTTTACAGGATTCCGCATCTTCACTTGGCGAAAGAACATCCACGGAATCAAGCCCGATCCGTTTTGCCAGGATATCGTTCAAGCCCCCGGATACTTTATCCAGGTTGGTATGGGCGGAATAAACGGCAAGTTGATTGACGGCGGATTGATAAAGAATTGAACCGGTGGGAGAGTTAAAATCCAGATTTTTAAGGGGTCGAAACAGAAGCGGATGATGGGTGATCAGCAGGTCGATATGCTGATCGCAGGCTGCGGCAACCACTTCCGGCAAGGGATCCAGTGCCACCCAGATCGTGCGAACCGGCCAGTCTTTTCTTCCCACCTGCAGACCGACAGGGTCCCAGGATTCAGCAAGGCGCGGAAGGCGCCAATTCTTCCATTAAATTGATAATATCCTGAACGTTCGGCATGTTGCCAACTCCTGCAAATGAAAAAAAGGCGTGGAATGATTCCACGCCTTTTCTATCGTATTGATGGGCCCACCTGGGTTCGAACCAGGGACCGACCGGTTATGAGCCGGTGGCTCTTCCAGCTGAGCTATGGGCCCAATAATCTTCTTTTTTAACTTCCGGATCAATTTTTGTCAAGCTTTACATATCAATAAAACTTTTTAGCTTCTTACTCCTTGTGGGATGCCGAAGCTTTCTAAGGGCTTTTGCCTCGATCTGACGAATGCGCTCCCGTGTGACGGCAAAGTCCTGTCCAACCTCTTCAAGGGTATGATCCGCCTTTTCACCGATTCCAAAACGCATCCGCAATACTTTTTCTTCCCGGGGGGTCAAGGTAGCCAGAACTTTCCGCGTCTGCTCCGCCAGATTCAGACTGACTGCCGCATCCGAAGGAAGCATGAATTTCTTGTCTTCGATAAAATCCCCAAGATGACTGTCTTCTTCTTCTCCGATGGGGGTTTCCAGCGAAATCGGTTCTCTTGCGATTTTTAATACTTTTCGAACCTTGTCCAGGGGAATTTCCATTTTTTCGGCAATTTCTTCCGGCCGGGGTTCGCGGCCCAGTTCCTGAACCAGATACCTTGAGGTGCGAATGAGTTTATTGATGGTTTCAATCATGTGAACCGGAATTCGGATGGTCCTGGCCTGGTCGGCAATGGCCCGGGTAATGGCCTGACGGATCCACCAGGTGGCATAGGTGCTGAATTTATAGCCTCTGCGGTACTCGAATTTATCCACTGCCTTCATCAAGCCGATATTTCCTTCCTGGATAAGATCCAGAAACTGAAGCCCGCGGTTGGTATATTTTTTGGCAATACTGACCACAAGCCTCAAATTGGCCCGGGTCAGTTCGCTTTTGGCCAATTTGGCTTTATAACGGCCTTCATCGACATCCGAGAGAATTCTTTTCAATGCCTGTGATTTTGATTTTACAGCCAGTTCCTTTTCGGCAATCTGCTGATTGAACCCGGACAAATCGGAAAACAGCAAATCCGCCTCATTTGAATTCAGACGGCAGCGCGGCTGAATCCAGACTGATAAAATCCTCAACCGTGTTCAAGTGACTGATGAGTTCTGCCACAGGCACGCCCAGAGCTTCCGATGACATGCGACAGCATCTTGTTCATGGCATCGAACCAGTCTATCTGATTGCGAATGATCTGCTCAATCCTGTCAACGATATTTCCCTCAAGCCGCCAGTCTTTCAACAGGTCAAATATCTTGGTGTTTTTTCTTGTGATGCCGCGTCGGATTCTACGAATTTCATCGGAATCCAGTTCCGAAGCAAACAGTTTTTCACGGGATGCCTTGTTCTCTTCATGAATGGCCTTGATCTGACGAATGGTGTTTAAAAACTTATCTGTCTGAACCACTTCATCCACATACGCATCGCCTTCATCAATGTCTTTCAGAACATATTTGGGACGCAAGGCACCGTTTTCAATATCAACGCCTAAATTCAGCAAACATTCAATGCCGGTGGTCGTGTCAATCAGCGCCTTCAAGACTTCCTGTTCACCGGCCTCGATTTTTTTAGCGATCTCCACCTCCCCTTCCCGGCTGAGAAGGGTTACCAGTCCCATTTCCCGCAGATACATCTTAACCGGGTCGGTTACAGCCCCAAAATCCGTCATGGCTGTTTCCTTTCTAGCCCGCTTCACCGCTTCCTTGGCTTCGTTTTCGCTGGAGCTGGCGGCTTTTTCATCCAATATGTCGATATCCAGATCATCAAAAATCATCAACGTTTCATCCAATTGTTCCGAGGTAATCATATCCTCGGGCAGCGCCCGATTAATATCATCATAGGTGAGGGATCCTTTTTCCTTACCCTTTAAAATAAGATCCGTTATGGTCTTTGATGTGATTTTCTTCTCGAGTTTCCGTTTGGTAACGGATGATTTTGCCATAATTACCTGCCTCCTGCGGACACCTGACCGTCTAAACATTCTTTTGTTAATTTACGAAGCAACTCTTGTTCGCCGCTTTCTTCAGCAGCTTTCATTCTTTGCCGCAACATGCGGAGGTTATCTCGCTTTTGATTTCTTTCAATTTGACCAATCAATTTACGACAGCCCTCAAGATCCCACTCCTCCTTCTGAATGGAAAATGCTGCAATCAGACGCTTTTTTTCATCATTATCCGCAGCCATCAAAACGATTGAAGGCAGGTCATTGATCTGTTCCGGTGCATTATCCAGATCACGATAACAGGATAATATATCATTTCCTGTGGATTTTAGCAAAGGATCTGAAATATACTCGATAAGATTTTTTTCAATCAGGACCGGAATGATTTCGGGAAATTGAAGCATCATGGCAATCAGGTGCTTCTCAAATTTATTTCCGGCATCCGGCGACTTTTCGGCAGGTTTTGCCCTGAAAGGTCTGCGCGGGGAGTTTTCCCGAATCTTTTCCTGTATCGCACTTTCATCAATCCCCGTTCGTTCGGCGATTTCCTTGATGGCCGAAATCCGGGTCAGTCCATCTGTCAGTGTTGACAGCGGCTCCTCCATCTCCTGGATGATCCGCAGTTTGCCTTCCAGAGACAGTCCGTGTTTTTTTATGGCCACATCCATCAGGAAGGAAAATACTCCGGAGGCTTCACTGGCGGCATTTCTAAAAGATTCCGGTCCGAATTGCTGAAGATAGGAATCGGGATCATGTCCTTCGGGCAGCACCAGGATGCGGATATCCTCAAGCTGATGATGGGCTTTGAAAAGCTCGATACACCGCTGAGCAGCCTTGATTCCGGCCTGATCCGAATCGTAGACCAGTGTGATTTTCTGAGAAACCCCTTTTAAGAGCCGAATATGTTCTTCGGTCATGGCAGTGCCCAGTGTTGCAACTGAATTCTGAATGCCGTGAAGATGAAGCGACAGCAAGATCCATATAGCCTTCGGCAATAAACACTTCACCGGTCTGCCGGCAAAACGGTTTTGCCTGAAAAAGACCATAAAGCGAGCGGCTCTTGCTGTAAAGCGGTGTTTCCGGAGAGTTCAGGTATTTAGGCAGAGAATCATCCATAACCCTTCCCCCAAAACCTGCCACCTGATGGTGGGTATTGAAGATCGGGAAGATGATGCGATCCCGAAAACGGTCATAATAGCCGCTCCCGCTTTGGCGGCGGCTGATCAGGCCGGCCTTTTCCACAAGGGTCAGGGCCACGCCTTTTTGTGAAAAATAATCCGTCAGATGGCTCCATCCCGGCTGCACATATCCCAGTTTAAAGTCTGTGAGGATGCTGGACGGAAGCCCGCGTCGGGTCAGATAGGAAAGCGCCGGAGTCCCGGTTTTCGGATTCAAAAGGGTATGATGGAAAAACTCCATGGCCTGGCGGTTGATCTGAAAGAGAAGCTCCCTTTCATCCACCTGTTTTTTCAATCCGGGACTCATGGCCTGATCAACGATTACGATGCCATAGCGTCTGGCCAGAAATCTGACGGCTTCCGGAAACGCTATCCCTTCCTGCTTCATGACAAAGGTAAATACATTGCCACCTTCGCCGCAGCCAAAGCAGTAAAACATCTGCTTGTCCGGGCTTACCGTAAACGATGGTGTCTTTTCAGAGTGAAAAGGGCAAAGTCCAAGGTAATTTCTGCCCGCTTTTTTCAACGTAACCGCATCAGAAATAATCTCCAGGATATCGGCGCTGTGTTTGATTTCCGATATTTTTTCTGCAGGGATGGAGTAAGACAAGAACAAGCCTCCAAATCTTTCAGGAAAGGCAAAATGTAGGAGAGTAGATTCTCTAAAAAGTAAAAGAAAATAATGCAGATCATGCCGATTGTCAATTTAAAAACGATTATTTCAAAAATGAAAACATGCAATTTATCATAAAATCCGATCGGCCTTGATATTTAAAAAAATTATTTGTTGACACTCTATTTTCATTGCGATTATTTAAAATACTGACTGAGTACTCAGTATAATTTATTGAGGATATGTATTGATGAAAAAAAAAGAGATTATTCTTAAAGTTGCCATGACAGCTTTTTGCCAGAAAAGGGTTTAAAGACACTTCGATGGCCGAACTGTCCAAAATCACCGGTGCTGCCGAAGGCACGATTTTTTATCATTTCAAAACCAAACAAGGCATTTTTCTGGAAATATTAAAAACCGCAAAAGAAGATATTTTGTTTGAATTCAACCGTTATACCGAGAACAGAAAATTTGAAACCGGCATTGAGATGATGGAAGGCGCAATATCTTTTTATCTCTATCTGGCCGGATTAAAAGAAGATTTTTTCTTGCTGCTTCACCGCAGATACCCCTATGAACTGGCGGAAGTCAATCCGGTTTGCCGGGAGCACTTGGAGTCCATTTACAACTGTTTTGTGGATATTTTTGAGCATGCCATTCTGGCCGGTCAGGCCGATGGATCCATCGGCCCCATGCCTGCCAGAAAAACCGCCTTGATTGTTTTTACGATGGTGGATGGGCTGGTGCGGTTTAAACTCTATAACCTTTATGACGCCGGAGCGCTGTTTAATGAACTGATTGCATCCTGCAGGAGGATGCTGGAAAATAAACCCGTTACAGGATAGGTGGAATGCATGTTTAAACGATTTTTTCCGTTTTTGAACTGGTTTAAAAACTACAATGTTTCAGATCTCAGAGTCGATGCACTTTCCGGGTTGACAGTGGCACTTGTGTTGATCCCGCAATCCATGGCGTATGCACAGCTTGCCGGTCTGCCGCCTTATTACGGCCTGTACGCCTCATTTCTCCCGCCCATGATCGCCTCTCTTTTTGGTTCCAGCCGCCAGCTGGCAACCGGTCCGGTTGCCGTGGTCTCCCTGATGACGTCGGCCTCTCTTGCACCGCTGGCCACTGCCGGAAGTGAAGGCTATATCGTCTATGCGATTTTGCTGGCGCTGATGGTGGGCGTATTCCAGTTCACCCTCGGCGTTCTCAGGCTGGGCCTTGTCGTCAATTTTCTTTCCCATCCGGTGGTCAACGGTTTTACCAATGCCGCCGCCATTATCATTGCAACTTCACAGCTTTCAAAAATGTTCGGTGTGAACGTTGACACTGCCCCCCATCATTACGAAACCATCTTCAAAGTCGTACAGGCAGCCATGCATTATACCCACTGGCCTACCCTGGCCATGGGGGTTCTGGCTTTTGCCATCATGTACGGGCTGAAGCGGATTGCGCCCAAAATTCCCAATGTTCTGGTGGCCGTCGTTATTACCACTGTCCTTTCCTGGACCTTGAATTTCGAACATGATGTTACCGCGAATATCACGGCAATCAACTCCAAAAGAGCCCTTGAAATGGTGGATAAATTCAATTCCGCCATAAATGCCTTGGCCCCCATTGCTGAAAAGCGGACCGAAATCAACAAACAAATTGAAGATGCCAAACACAAACATGATCTGCTTGCCACCCTTGAAGCCGAACATCAGGATAAAATGCTTTCCACCAAAAGCGATCTGATCAAATATGACGCACAGATATACCGGGAAGAAATCCGAAATTTTCTTTTTGTCGGCGTTGTGCAGACTGACGGTTCCCTGAATTTTTTCTCTAAAGACAACGTTCCGATTGACGCCAAAACCGATGGGCGCATCTGGCGGATACGATTGGGCAACACTCCCTTGAAAATGGATAAGATCCGTATGATCGGCGGCGGCGAGGTGGTCGGCGTGGTACCCAAAGGCCTTCCAACGTTTACGGTACCGAAAATCAGCCTCGGCATTGTCGGACAGTTGTTCCCGTATGCAGCCATCATTTCCCTTCTGGGATTTATGGAGGCAATTTCCATTGCCAAGGCCATGGCCGGGAAAACAGGTCAGAGACTGGATCCCAATCAGGAACTCATCGGTCAGGGGCTGGCCAATATCCTGGGAGCAATTGGAAAAAGCTATCCGACCTCGGGTTCGTTTTCCAGGTCTGCCGTAAACCTTCAGGCCGGCGCTGTATCGGGTCTTTCCAGTGTCTTTACCAGCATTGCTGTGGTGATTGCCCTGCTGTTTTTTACTCCCCTTCTCTATCATCTTCCGCAATCGGTTCTGGCTGCCGTCATCATGATGGCCGTGATTGGCCTGATCAATATATCCGGTTTTATCCATGCCTGGAGAGCGCAAAAATATGACGGTGTTATTTCCATTCTTTGTTTTATCTGCACACTGTGGTTTGCACCGCATCTGGACAAAGGGATCATGGTGGGTGTTTCACTCTCTTTGATGGTTTTTCTCTACAAGAGCATGCGGCCGAACATCGCCTCCCTTGCCAGAGACGAAGATGATGCGCTCCGGTGCGTCACCACTCACGGTTTGAGTGAATGTAAATATATTTCCCTGGTCCGGTTTGACGGGCCCTTGTTTTTTGCCAATTCCAGTTATCTGGATGATCAGATTACCGAACTGATGTTGAACCGCGAAGCGCTTAAACACATTTTAATCGTCTCCAACGGCATTAATGATATTGACGCATCCGGAGAAGAAACGCTATCTTTACTGATAGACAGAATCCGCAGCGCGGGATTGGACATTTCCTTAAGCGGGGTGAATGAAGCGGTTATGAAAGTGCTTGCCCGCACCCACCTGGCTGCAAAAATCGGCGCAGATCACTTATATCCGACAATGGAAAAAGCCATTCGCACCATTTATGAACCCACGCACCAGGGTGGCGATGAACCGATATGCCCGTTAACGGTCTGCAACCTGACTTGATTGCCGATATCGATGTAAAACAAAACATATGGAAATACGATCGTAAACGCTCCCAATTTAATATATATTATTCAGGACACTGGATTCACGTGTTCGGTTAAAAATATCCAGAGGGTAAAAACAGTTTCTGTCGGTCATAGAACCCGGCTTGCAAATTACTTTCACATTATAAGGGGTCTGAAATGCCAATAATTACAATTTTTCCAGGTACGTTTTGCAATGAAGATATTGTCCTTCGGGAACTTATCGCTCATACCGGATATAAACCTGTTACAGACAGCGACCTGACAGACGAGGCAGCAAGGCTTTCGGGAATTGATGCGTCCAAAATCAGTCGGGCCTTTGTATCTCGAACATCGATATTCAACAAGTTTACGCACGAAAAGGAACGTTCCATTGCCTATCTCAAACTGGCTCTGGCCGAAAGACTGGCAGACGACAATTTGTTGCTATCGGGCTTTTCCGGTCATTTGATACCCAAGGCGATCAGCCATATCCTGCGGATTTGCCTGATCGCAGACATGAGTTTCAGGATTTCTCTGGCTGCCAAAGCCAAGGGCATATCTGAAAAAGAAGCTGCAAAATGGATCCATCGGCAGGATGAAGACTGCGCTGCCTGGATCAATTCCTTATTCAATCTGGCGGACCCTTGGAGTCCTGTTCTTTACGACATGATCCTGCCCATGAACAAGACCAATACAGCCGAGGCCATTCAACTGATTCTGGACAATTTGAACAAGGATGTGCTTCAAAGGACGGATAAATCCAAATAAAACCGTCGACGATTTCCTTCTTTCCGCTCAGGTGGAAGTCGCCCTTGCAAACGAAGGCCATCAGGTAGGCGTCAGCGCTGCAAGCGGCACGGTTACCCTGACAATCAATAAGAATGTGCTGATGCTGAGCCGTCTGGAACAGGAGTTGAAGTCCATTGCCGGAATTGTTCCGGGTGTAAAAATCATAGAGACCTGCGTGGGGAAAGGTTTTCATCAGTCTGATATTTATCGTAAATTTGATTTTGAAGTTCCTTCTAAAGTCTTGCTCGTGGATGACGAAAGGGAATTTGTTCAAACCCTGTCCGAACGCCTGCTCCTTCGGGATATGGGCTCTGCCGTGGCGTTTGACGGGGAATCCGCCCTTAAACTGGTTCACGAGGAAGAACCTGAAGTGATGATTCTGGATCTGAAAATGCCGGGCATCGACGGCATCGAAGTTCTTCGAAGGGTCAAGGAAACTCAGCCCGGAATTGAAGTCATTATCCTTACCGGGCATGGATCGGAAGCAGACCGGGAAACCTGCATGAATCTTGGCGCTTTTGCCTACCTGCACAAACCCGTTGACATTGATGTCCTGAGTGCCACCTTGAAAAAAGCCAACGAAAAAATTCAGGCGCAGAAAAAAAAATGACGGATTCTTATGAACGATTTTGATTCGAATCATACTGATACCGTGAGGAAACAATGATAACAACCCGTTTCAAACCCCATTTCTGGGATCACCAGGACGCTGCTGCAGGTCATTTCAAATCCCTGTTCAATTTTCGAAGAATCTGGAAGCAGGCTGCGTTTCTGACCGCCGGGGTTTCTCTGATTCCACTGATTTTCATGGCAACTATAGACTACAACGTCACCCAGGATGCCATTGAATCCGAAATTCTGCTCAGGACCTCCCGACTGGTATCAAATACCCGGCAGACTATCTCATTTTTTCTGGATGAGCGAAAATTCGCTCTGAACTTCGTCATTCATGACAATTCGCTTGAAAGCCTGAAAAATTCAGTCCGCCTGTCCGAAATTCTGGAAAATCTGAAAAAAAGCCTGGGTGGTTTTCGCGATCTTGGCGTAATAGACGACTCGGGCGTACAAATAAACTATGTCGGCCCTTATGAGCTCATTGGCGTGGACTACAGCGCTCAGGCCTGGTATCGGGAGGTCCTTGAACGCAGCATTTACATCAGCGATGTTTTTCTCGGCCTTCGCAATGTTCCCCATTTTGTGATCGCCGTTAAGCATAGTTTGCCGGACGGATCTTCTTTTGTCCTTCGGGCGTCTCTGGATATGGAGCGGTTCACGGAGCTTTTATTGGAACTGGAACTTGGGGGCATGGGGGATGCGTTTATCATCAACCAGGACGGCATCCTTCAGACGCCTTCCCGATACCAGATCAAAGTGCTTGAAAAAGTTTCCCTCTCGGTTCCTGAATACTCAACAAAAACGGTTGTTTATCAGACAATTAACAAGAACAAAAAGATGCTTATCGTCGGTTATGCCTATATCACGGACACCCCTTTTATTCTGATCGTGACCAAGCATAAAGTCGAACTGATGGCGCCATGGTTTAATACCCGCATCCAGTTGCTCGGATTTCTGGCTGTCAGCATCCTCACGATTTTAGTCGTGGTTATCGGCGTCTCCACGTATCTGGTCAACAACATTTTTCTGGCGGACCAGAAGCGAGTCATGACCCTCCACCAGGTCGAATATGCCAACAAGCTGGCCTCCATTGGTCGCCTGGCCGCAGGCGTCGCCCACGAGATCAACAATCCCCTGGCCATTATCAATGAAAAAGCAGGCCTTATCAAAGACATCTTCACCTTTCGAAAAGATTATGCTAATGATTCAAAGCTGAACGGCCTTGTCGATTCCATAATTGCATCTGTGGAACGGTGCGGAACCATTACCAAGCGGCTGCTCAACTTTGCCCGTCACATCGAAGTGAGCGTTCAGAGGCTCAGCGTAAAATCCGTTATTCAGGATGTGCTGGGGTTTATGGGCAAGGAGGCTGAATACAAAAGCATCACGATTTCGGTTGATATTCCCGATGATATTCCCGAATTTGAAAGCGATCGGGGAAAACTGCAGCAGATTTTTCTGAATTTGATCAACAATGCCTTTGCGGCCATGGCCGATGGCGGCAGACTCGAAATCAAGGTTTCAAAGCACGACAGCAACGCGATCTCCATAGAGGTCGCGGATGACGGATGCGGAATTTCAGATTTGGATATCAAAAAGGTTTTTGAGCCGTTTTTTACAACCAAAAGCCAAACCGGCGGCACCGGACTGGGTCTGTCCATCACGTATGGGCTGGTACAGGAAATCGGCGGAACAATACAGGTTCAAAGCACTGTCGGCAAGGGCACCCGCTTTACGATCTTTCTGCCGTTAACCTATACAAAGAAAAAAGGAGAGGGTAATGCGCGTATTGTTGGTTGACGATGAAGAACAACTGGTTTCTACACTGGCCGAACGCCTGATTATAAGAGGGTTTGAGGCCAGATGGGTTACCAGCAGCATGGCAGCACTGGAACTGGTTAAAACAGAAGTCTTCGATCTTGCCATTCTTGATGTCAAGATTCCAAAAATAAACGGTTTGGAACTGAAGAAACGGCTTCACGTCCTGCACCCGGAAATGAAATTTCTCTTTCTGACCGGACACGGCTCTGAAGATGATTTTAGAATCGGCGCTGCGGAAGCAGGGGAGGATTTCTACCTGGTCAAACCGGTACAGATTGAGTCTCTGCTTGAGAAAATGAATGAGGCGATGCAGCGACAAGGAGAAGCTTAATGAGCGATTACCAGGAATCCATTGGGGAGTGCGGACTTCACTGTTTTGGATCCATATCCGCATCGATTTCGCATGAACTGAAAAATGCCCTGGCCATCATCAATGAGAATGCCGGGCTTCTGGAAGACCTGTCTTCCATGGCGGAAAAAGGACTGCCCCTCGACCCTGCCAGGCTGAAAAGTTTAGCTGCCAGCATCGGCAAGCAGATTCAGCGTGCTGACGGGATTATCCGGAATATGAACCGTTTTGCCCACAGCGCCGACGAGGCAGTTAAATGCATCGATCTGGGAGAAACGCTGGCACTGACTGTTGCACTGTCTTCCCGGCTTGCTGCCATGAAGAGCGTTACGCTGAATTTCATACCGCCGCCACAGCCCATTTTCGCTACAACCCGTCTGTTTTACCTTGAAAATCTCGTCTGGTTGTGTCTCAAGGAATTTATTGAAAGCACCGCAGTGGCTAAAGAAATCACCCTTTCCCTTCGACCTCAACCGGAAGGCACATCCGTAATTTTTTCACCCGTTGATGCTCCGGTAAAAAATGCCAGCATCATTGACCTGCTTAACTACCTGAAGGCCGATTCAGTCCGCCGATTCGAAAAACCGGGAGCTGCTCATCACGCTGCCGGTTGACCTGACTGCCTGTTGAAAAATTGTCTGACATTAACCGAATTCATAATTCGATATGTCATACCCCTCTCAGGAGGCTCTTATGACAGAAAAAGTATTGCTGGTTGACGATGAAAAGGATTTTCTGAGCATCATGTCCGAACGGATGAAGGCCCGTGGTATGGATGTATCCACCGCAGCTTCCGCCAAAGAAGCGATTCAACTGGCCGAAACAGAATCGTTTGATGCCATTATCCTGGATTTGCAGATGCCGGAAATGGATGGACTGGAAGCGCTCAAAGCGCTCAAAGCCAGCAAACCTGAAATTCAGGTTATTCTTCTGACCGGACATGCAACGGTTGAAAAAGGCGTTGAAGCCATGAAGCTGGGCGCAATGGATTTGATGGAAAAGCCGGCGGATTTGAAAACTCTGGCTGACAAAATCAAAAAAGCTCAGGCCAAAAAAAAGATTCTGATTGATAAGCAGATAAAAGAAAAGATGAACGAGAAGATGATCGAAGCCGGAAGACTGGCATCCGTGGGAGAACTTGCCACGGGCTTTGCCCATGAGATCAATAATCCCATTGCCATCATGCTTGAAGAAGCCGGATGGATCGGCGACTTGCTGGATGATGAAGACCTTGGAAAGAACCAGAATCTAGATGAATTCCGCCGGGCGCTGCAACAGATTATAAACCAGGGCGGACGATGCAGGGAAATCACGCACAAACTGCTCATTTTTGCCAAAAAAAACGATTCCAGGGTGAGTGAAATTCAGATCAACGATATTATCGAGGAAATTGTCCGCATCTCGGAACAGCGAGCAAAAGACAGCAACATCAAAATAGTGATGCATTTGGATCCGAAACTTCCGAAGATGGTGGCATCGCATTCAGAAATGCAGCAGGTGCTGCTGAATCTTATCAACAATGCCATCGACGCCATTGGAACCGGAGGGGGAAGCATAGAAATCACCAGCAGACTCAATGGCGAGTATGTGACAATTGATGTGGCCGATACCGGGCAGGGAATTCCGGATACGCTGATGAATCGCATTTTTGACCCTTTCTTTACCACCAAACCCGTGGGAAAGGGAACGGGTTTGGGGTTGTCGATCTGTTACGGAATCATCAAAAAAATGGGCGGTGATATCACCATTAACAGCAGCGTTGGAGTTGGCACCACTTTTCATGTTCATCTGCCGGCGCCAAAAATTGTTCAAAATCCATAATTCTCAATATTATACCATCTCAGGAGGCTCTTATGACAGAAAAAGTATTGCTGGTTGACGATGAAAAAGATTTTCTAAACATCATGTCCGAACGCATGAAGACACGGGGAATGGATGTATCCACCGCAGCTTCCGCCAAAGAAGCGATTAAAATGGCGGAAGCAGAATCGTTTGACGCCATTATCCTGGATTTGCAGATGCCGGAAATGGATGGACTGGAAGCGCTGAGAGCACTCAAGGCCAAAAAACCGGAACTTCAGGTTATTCTTCTGACCGGCCACGCAACGGTTGAAAAAGGCATTCAAGCCATGAAGCTGGGAGCAATGGATTTGATGGAAAAGCCGGCGGATCTGAAAGCACTGACTGAGAAAATCAAAAAAGCTCAAGCAAAAAAAATGATTATCGTAGAAAAGCTGACCGAGGAAAAAATCAAACACATCATCGGCGGAAAGGGCTGGTGAACCAGCTTTTTGTCTCCCAACAAAGCATGTAGGATTACGAGCAGAGGGAGTTTCCCGACACTTACGCGGTACCGGGAAACTCCTCTTTCGTTCCCCAAAAAACAAGGACACTCTCATGAAACTTGCTGTCAGCGGCAAAGGCGGGGTGGGGAAAACCACATTTTCCGCTTTGCTGATTCGAACATTTGATGCACAGGGAAAACACGTTCTGGCGATTGATGCGGACCCGGACGCGAATCTGGCCGGAGCGCTGGGAATCGCCAATGCGGATAAAATCATTCCGATCTCTGAAATGAAAGATCTGGCCTATGAACGCACCGAGGCCCAGCCCGGAAGCATCGGCGGATTCTTCAAGCTCAATCCCCGCGTGGATGATCTTCCGGATGCCTTGTCTGCAAAGATGGGGAACATCAAGATGATGCGCCTTGGCGGCATCAAGAAAGGCGGCTCCGGATGCATCTGCCCGGAGAGCACGCTTTTACGGGCCCTGATCACCCACATTGTTCTTGCCAGAGACGAGGTGGTGGTCATGGATATGGAAGCCGGCATCGAGCACCTGGGAAGAGCCACGGCCAAGGCCGTAGACAAACTCATCGTGGTGGTGGAGCCCGGCAGAAGAAGCATTGACACCGCCGAGAACATTCAGCATCTGGCCACTGAGATCGGCTTGAAGCGCATCGCAGTGGTGGGCAATAAAATCCGCGGGGATGGAGACATTGCATTTCTTAAAAAAAATCTGCCCCAGTTTGATTTTCTGGGATTTCTGCCATATGACAATACCCTGATCGAAGCGGATTTAAACGGTATCTCCCCTTTTGACACCAATGCCATTGCCAAAACCCGGATGGATGCGATTATTCAGCAGTTATTAACATGAAACCCAGAGGCAGAGTCAAGGCCAAATATTATTCCGGCGGGCCTAAACGCCGGAAAACATCGGCTCGCCCTGCCATCCGGCTGAAAGCCGGCGCCGATTCCAGCCTGAAAGCCGTGTTCAAAACCATCGGCGTTCCGGAAGACCGGCCGTTTTCTCCGGACCCGTTTCAACTGGAAGCGCTTGAGGCCATCGAAAAAGCCGATTGCCTGGTAACGGCCCCCACGGGTTCCGGCAAAACCTGGATCGCGGTTCAGGCCATTTCCAGAATTCGAGCAACAGGAGGCCGCTCCTGGTATGCAACACCCTTAAAGGCGCTTTCAAACGCCAAGTTTCACGAATTTTCAGAAATCTTCGGCCAGGACCAGGTCGGAATTCTGACTGGGGATCGAAAAGAGCGGCCGGACGCATCGGTGATTGTCGGTACAACCGAAATTCTCCGCAATCAGCTCTATGACGCCATGCACCGTGGCGAAACCCTGGATACGGATTTTGTGGTTCTGGATGAAGCCCATTTTCTGGGGGATGAGGATCGCGGGGTGGTCTGGGAAGAAACCATGATCTATCTGCCGGCCCGAATACCGCTTCTGCTGCTTTCGGCGACCATCGGCAACGCCGGAAAAATCGCCGAGTGGCTTACGGCCATTCGATCCAAAGACTGCAAGGTCGTTGAAGAAACCAAAAGGCCGGTGCCACTCTATCCCATTTTCCTTCATCCTTCCGGAACCCTGCTGCCGCTCCTTGCCTCCGATGTCAAGGGAAAGGGGCGCATTTCCAAAAAGGTTCGCGAATACCTGTTTGACGAAAAACCTCAGCGGCTGACATCCAATTACAGCCTCTTGCCCCCGATGGGTGAAATCCTTAAGATTCTGGACAAATTCAATCTGCTTCCCGCCATATTTTTCCTGAAATCCCGGGCCGACTGCGACCATGCCCTGGAACTGTGCAAGGATCACTGGGTGGATGATCCGGACCGGATGCAAACCCTTCACCAGCGAATCGACGATATTCTTTCCCAGAATCCGCATCTGTCAAAACACCGTCACATCCGGCATCTTGAGCACCAGGCCGTGGGCGCGCATCACAGCGGACAGCTTCCGGCCTGGAAACAGGTGATCGAGACCCTGATGACCGAGGGGCTCCTTCAGGCCGTATTTGCCACATCCACGGTTGCCGCAGGCGTCAATTTTCCGGCCAGAACCGTCGTGTTCCTCAACACCGACCGGTTTAACGGCCGGGAATTCATGCCGCTCACCCCCACGGAATTTCATCAGATGACCGGCAGGGCCGGGCGCCGGGGCATGGATCACATCGGCTTTGCCATCGCCATTCCCGGAAAATTTCTGGATACCCGGCTTTGCGCCCAGCTGGTTACCGCGACTCCCTCGGATGTCAAAAGCCAGATACGAATCAATTTTTCAATGGTACTGAACCTTCTCCTGTCCCACGGCCCGGATCAGATCGAAGATCTGCTGACGCGATCGTTTGCCACATTTTTATTGATGCGTGCCGGCGGCAAAAGAACCGAAGCCAGAGCGCTTTCCGGCACCCGGCACAAGGTGCTCATTCACGAATTCAACCGGCACCTGAGCTTTTTGAAACTGACCGGATTTGTTACGCCCGAAGGCAAACTGACCCAGGACGGGCGATGGGCTTCACAGCTTCGCGTGGATCAGCCGCTTTTAATCGCCGAAGGATTTCGAAAAGACATTTTCCCCCAATCAGATCCGGCCCTGCTGTCCGCCATTTTGTCTCTCTTTGTGTCGGACCGGGAAATGGATGATCGCGTTGACCGGCGCTCGGTCCCGCCGCCCCTGTTTGATGCCTTCATCGCCGTCAATACGGCACTGAAACCCCTGATGCGGGACTTGTATGACCATGATTTTATCGTCAGACCCCTCTATCTGAGGCCTGCCATGACCGTATATGCCTGGGCGGCGGGGATGCCATGGGAGGAAGTCGTTGAGCTTTCCGAAGGCGCTGAAGGCGATTTGGTCATGCTGATGCTTCGCACCGCCGATCATCTGCGGCACGTCATGAGCCTGGCAAAGACATTTCCGGATGCCGCCGAAACCGCATCAAAAGCCATCGAACTGATCCTGAAAGCGCCCGTGTGGATGGAAATCGATGCATGATTAATAAGGAGGAATCGTTATAATCCGAAAGCGTTTAAGGATCGTTGATATTTAACATTTTCG
>CAVPHN010000040.1:0-30188 GCA_963704205.1 uncultured delta proteobacterium | reverse complement strand
AAATCTGAACCACCAGGACCACATCCTCCGGGCCGGGCTTAAAGATTTTTCATGGTTGGGTTGACGGGCACCGGGATTTGAGGTACGGCAAAGCAGTTGGCTTCGGTTCACCCCTGCCTGTCTGCATCCAGCAGCCACAGGCAATATGCCGTTTTCTGAGCGAACACCGGAGCCATGCCATTTACTCGTAAATCTTTTCGTCTTCGGCAAACGCCTCTTCGGCGTCGGCCTCAAAATCCCGCGTCAGGTTGGCGGCCCGGGCCTTCTTGCATTCCCGGTACCACTCATGGGCCACGATCATGGACATGACCTCGCTGGTTCCGGTCCAGATGGTGGCCAGGCGGATATCCCGGTAAATGCGTTCCAGGGGAAAGACATTCGTGTAGCCGATGCCGCCCACGACCTGCATGGCGTTGTGGACGATCTTCTGGCAGGATTCGGTGATGAATTTTTTGGATTCGGAAACCATGCGCCGGATTCTGTCCATGCCGCAGCCGGCATCCACGGCCCGGCAGGTGGCGTACCCCATGGCCCGGGCCGCATCCAGCAGCGTTGCGGCTTCGGCCACCTGGAAGCTGACCCCCTGGAAGGTGTTGATCATCGCCCCGAAGGCCTTGCGCCGGGTGGTATAATGGGTGGCGACTTCCAGTGCCGTCCGGGCCGATCCGATGGTCATGATGGCCGTTCCCAGGCGCTCCGGGATCATCATGGTGTTGAAGACGTCATAGGCCCCGTTGACCCGGCCCAGAACATTTTCCTTGGGCACCTTGACGTCCTTGAAAACCAGGCGGGCCGTTCCCCCGCCCCGGCAGCCCATGAGGCCGTAGAGGTATTTCGTTTCCACGCCCGGACCGCGATCCACGATAAAGGCCGTGATGGAATCCTGGGGCTTGGCATCCGGGCGAAATTGGTGCGGGCATAGACCAGAAAATAGTCCGCCCCTTCGCCGCCGACGATAAAACGTTTCTGGCCGTTTAAAAGAAAATGATCCCCCCTGTCCTCGGCCGTGGTGGTGGCGCCGAAAAAATCCGATCCGCCCCGGGGTTCGGTCAGGCATTCCGCGGCAAAGATATCTCCCCGCAGAAGGGGCTTGACATATTTCTCCTTCTGTTCATCCGTGCCATGCTGGATAATGGCGTCACAGACCAGTTCCGCGCCGACGCCGAACACGCAGGCAAGTTCATATCCGAGGGTGCCGATTTCCTCCATGACCATGCCCGTGCTCACCCAGTCCATGCCCCGGCCGCCCCACTGCCTGGGATACCGGCAGCCCAGCAGGTTGCGGCGCCCCGCCTCCCGCAGAAATTCCTTGGGGAACCTGATCACATCCTTGTCCATGTCCAGAACCATCTGCCGCGGCACCCATTTGATGAACTCGCGCACCTCGTCCCGCAGTCTGATCTGCTCTTTTGTCAATAAATAATCGAACATACCTCTCCTTATTCTTTCCTGGATTGCGGCATCCCTGGCCGGAACCAAAAAGGCGCTGACCGTCCCACCCCCTTCCTGGTGGGCGGTTCCGATCACGGCGGCGGCCCCCAAACCCCAGGTCCGGGGATTGAGAGCTCTTCTTGGTAAGAGAAAGTCGTTTTCATTGCTTTTTGGTAGCATATAGAGAATAAACTTGGCGGAATCGAGGGTGTGTTTACCCTGTCTTTTTCTTCCTTTTGTGTCTCCCTCATCTCAGTTCCAATCCGACAGAATAAAGCCGGCACTGAAGCGGTTAATGCTTTTGTTATAATCAAGCAGTCCTTCGCCATAGCCGTTGAAATACTGGAAGTAGAGGCTGAACTTGTTGTCAAACTTATGATTAATTAGTGACAGCGGTATGCACCAGTCCAGTTGCAACGCGCCAGTACTTTCCTGTCGCAGATTATTGCGCAGCATGACGGCAAAGCGGTTTTGCTTGAAGTAGTAAGTTCCCCAAAGTTCACCGTACCCCATGTACCTGGTGATATCGGGGTTATCATCCTTGCTTGCATCCTCCGGAATCCGGTACCAGGTTTTCAAAAGCAGGCCAAAATCGCCTTTTTCCAAACCGGCGTTAGCGACTACGCGGTTCCAACTGCGCGAAAGTGGAACGGAACGGCCATTGGATTGATGATTAAGTCCCACATTGATGAAGCGCCCCTTGAAACCAAGAATCTCATAATCAGAGCGGTAATTAGACAAACTCCGGTTCATAATTTGTATCCCGGAAAGGTGAAGAAAATGCCGTATTGTATATCTGCCAGAAAGAAAGCTGGGTGTAGGCAAGCCAAATATCGATTTTCTGATCGAAGAGATCCTCCCACAGCTTCGCTTTGACGCTCAGTTGAAATTTGGCTTCATTGTAATTAGCCTTGGCATCAGGATCAATATCCAGAACAGCATCCTGGTTGGGCGATGAATTGTAGGCAACAGGTAAAAAATAATTGGGGCGATAAGGCACAAGCACAAACGAGCGTTTCTGTTTTCAGGGTTCAAATCCCAAAGCTTTGTCATTACGGATTGCTCGGTTGCTGAAGAAGGAGGTGCTTTTGCCGCCGCATCGCCTATGGCGCTTGAGGGTTCCGCCGCCTGAGCTATGATTTTCTTCCCTGCAAGTTCATCAAAGCACTTCAAGCGATCGGCGTTTTTTTCAATCTGAGCACACCGGGCCAGGCAAGCTTCAAGTTCTCCTGCCTGGGCCAAGCAGGCAATCTTGAAGAAACATATCGTACAAAAGCAAAAGAAATTTATTACGCTTTTTGTTTTAAAAATTTTCATAAGCTCCTTCAACCGCGAAGCCACATGATGCCCCTGCCCTTACCACCTGCCATAGGAATCACGTGCCACTGCGGTGACTGGCCGGCTTTTCCGGTTCTTGTTATTTCGGAACCTCTGATAACGAAATTTCGTTGTAAACTGATGCCAGAAAAACAGTTGCCAGCGGGCAGGTAAAAAGAAACCCGATAAAGATGGACTCCCCCACGGCAATGATGCCCATATAGAGCACCACCACAACCACATGATCCAGAATCTGGCCTTTCACGGCCATCTGATAACTTTGCTTTACGGCGTCCACAACGCCCAGCCCCTTATCCGTCATCAGCGGCATCATGTAAAGGCAGCAAAACGTTATGGCGACGGTGATCAGCAATCCGGGTAAAAACAGCATCAGAAAACCGATCATGATTGCGATGAAAGCAAGAACGCCAAATCCCAACAGCGGAATAAAAAGACGCATCTGAGAAAATACGTCCTGGATTTTGGGCTCGCGCCCCTCGCGAACCATCAAAAGAACGGATTGAATATACCCTGCCATTGTTACAGGCCCGAGGATGCCAAGCGAAAACCCGCTCACCACCGTCATGACCAGTGTCATTAAAATAAGGGGGATGATATTTGAAAGGGTGAGTTTCCATGCAGTCTCAATATGCCATTTGAAGTCCATGCTGCCTCCGTATGTTGCGGGTAATAGAAAATATGTACGGGGAATAATCATGTGCTCAACAGGATGCCTTCTGATCTTAGGTATCTGTCCAGTCAAATCCCTTGGGCCCAGGCTATCGACTTCTGAACTGGGCAATCTGCCGTGATATCGCTGCAAGGTTGCCTGCTTCGTCCCAAACCTCGCAGTCGGCTTCCAGCAGGCCGCAGGTGATGTGCCGTGTTCTAAGCGAGCACTTGAGCCATTCCGTCTCGGGAATTTTTCTGATGCTGACGCTCAGCTCAATTGTCGGCACCCAGGCCGTCACCCCCTGGCCTGCAAACGCCGCCGGGGGCATCGAATAATGATCTGCAGAACGGAAAAGATATCGTGTTGCCTTGTTTCCCGAACCTGAACCACCCCCTGTTCTCAGAGGTCTCAATAAGCTTTCCCTGAAGCCATCCCGCACAAGGCGGGTCGAGCAACAGATCTATGTTGTCGAACACCGTGTATCCCGGAATCGGCGGCATCCTGAAGCAAAAATCCCTTTCTGCAAGCTCCGGCGCTGATGATTCGTTCCTGTTGATCGTGCATTCGAGATTTTCAGCCGCGAAGGTACCGAAGGCGCGGATTTTTTCGGCGCCGTCCTGAAGGAGCCTGGCCTCATAGCGGCTGAACTGCTTTGAAACGGATATCTGCTCAACCCTTACTTCGATCCTGCGCTGCCGGCAACGCGAAATATAATTGGCGGTTACGATCGGTGTGGATTTTTTGTCGCTTTTATCACACATGGCTTTTGCGAGGATGGCCATGAGGTATCCGCCGTTCGGGTTTTGATTGATGAGCCAGTTTTCCGATATGGCTCCCGTATAGACAGACGGCGAGGTTTCACTGAGTTTCTGTATCCCTGTCGAAAATATGCATGAATCACTTCCAATTATCATTATATCGGCTGCTGCATAGCACTGATCCGGCAACTCCAATAGCTCGACCATCTTATTCTCCGCAGGCTTTACGGAATAAGGCCCATCCCCTGAAGCACTGAAAGCATGATGGCGGCGGCTATGACAGAGCCGACCTGACCTCCGGTGTTGGCGCCCACCGCATGCATCAGGAGAAAATTGAATTTATCGTATTTCTGTCCTTCTTTTTGTACGACCCGCGCGGCCATCGGGTAGGCTGAAATTCCTGCTGCGCCGATAAGCGGATTGATTTTTCCGCCTGTCACCGCGTTCATGAGCTTTGCAAACAGAATGCCGCATACCGTATCAAGACAGATCGCAAGGAAGCCGAATGCCAGAATAAGAAGCGTTTGAGGCTTTAAAAAAAGCGGGCCGTCCATGGTAGCCCCGATCGATATACCCAGAAAAAGAGTGACGACGTTGGTGATTTCATTCTCGGATGCTTTTGTAAGGCGGCTCACAACGCCGGATTCCTTCATGAGATTGCCCAGCATGATTGTTCCAAGAAGAGGCAGGCCTTTTGGTGCGATGAACCCGCCGACGACCGTAATGATGATGGGAAAAAAGATTTTAGCGGTTTTAGATGCCGGCTTTGTGTCGGAATCCATGTTGATCAACCGTTCTTTTTCGGTTGTGAGCAATCTCATGATCGGAGGCTGTATCACGGGAACGAGCGACATATAGGAATAAGCGGCCACTGAGACAGCCCCCAGGAGATGAGGGGCGTATTTTGCCGTCACATATATTGCCGTAGGCCCGTCGCAGGCGCCGATTACGCCGATGGCAACGGCATCCAGCTTGCTAAAATCAAAAAACAGTGCAAGGCCGATGGTCAGAAAGATGCCAAACTGCCCGGCGGCCCCCAGTAGAAAGATCTTCGGGTTTTCCAGCAGAGGCCCGAAATCCGTCATCGCGCCGATTCCGATAAAAATGAGAAGCGGAAACAATTCATTTGCGACTCCCATATTATAGATAGTTTTTAAAAAACCCCCGTCTTCCATGAGTCCTGCAAGCGGAATATTGACAAGAATGGCTCCGAACCCGATGGGCACAAGCAGAAGCGGTTCCACGTCTTTTTTTATTCCAAGAAAAAGAAGCAGGCAGCCAATGGCAATCATCACCGGGTTGGACCAGTGCATATTGACAAAACCTGCTCCAAGACCACCCAATCCGTTCAATATCGCATCGAACATTGCATAACCTCTTTATTAAATGGATTTAGTTTCAGTTTCTTCCTTGAACGGAAAAACCTTTTTAAGCAGCACCATGAAAACGGCAAACAGTGCAAGAACCGTGAGCGTGCCTCCCATTCCAACAATGATCATCGTAAATCCGAATGCCCAGTTGTCCATTTGAATCTCCTAAACGAATCATATCTGCGTCTAAACATTTTTTACAAGTTGTTTCCTACCAGCATGGGAAACCGATTTCAACACTTTAATCAATCGCCACATCAATCCGCTGCATTTCGGGAACACACGCTGCCTGACAAAAGCACACCCGCGCGCTTTCAAGGAATAGCGGGAGGTGATAAACTTGGACAAGCGATCATCCAGGTTGCAGCCAGGACAGCAGGATAACGCATAGGGTCAGCAAAAAAAAGAGGCGCTGAACAGCAGTACCGGGAGGTTTTTTTAAAATAGAATTAAAAATACAGCCAATTGTAATCCCGCTTCCCATGCCGAAAAGATGGGCCAGAATATCGGTATGCTCTCCCTGGCTGAACAGTCCCAGAAGACAGATGCCGCCCCCCAGGGGAAGCCAAGCCCTGAAGCGCTGTTTGGCAGCACGGAATCTACTGAATGTCTCATGGGCGATAAGAATGCCGATTGCCCCGAAAACAGCAGTGGATGCGCCGATTGATAGATGGGCGGAGCCGTAAAGAAGAGCGGCTGCGTAATTGGCCAAGGCGCCGGAGGCCAGCACGCAAAAAGAGCCGACGCCAAATCCCTGAACACTGCATACGACCGTAAAAAAAAGGGCAAGACTTGCCATATTGCCGGCAAGATGAACCGAATTGGCGTGAATCATCAGGGCGGTTACGGTCCGGTAGATCTCTCCATTCAGGATGGATGAGGCGGACGCGCCATATTTTTCCACAAAAAACGGAATTCCCCCATGATGGATCATGAAAACATGGCCGGCCAGAAGCCCCAGGGCTGCCCCCAAGCCCGTATGGATTTTATGGGGAATACGGCCCCAGGGGTCATCTTCATCAGGAGTTTCAAGGTTTTCCTTAAAGTATCTTTCAATTTCCCTTATGGCTTTTTCGCTGTCTTCCGGAAGAACCAATACCGTCCAGTTGTCCGGCTGCCCGGATGTGCGGCAGGAAATCCCTGCTGATGCCAGAATCAACAGGCAGGTATTGGCATCTTCTTCCGAGAGATTGACAAAAAGTTCGATCATTTTTCAGCCGGGAACATCCACAATACAAGAACTATTGCAGCAGTTTCCACTTACCGTCTACAATCTGAACCAGAACCATGGAGTCCAGTCCCAGGCCGTTATGGTCTTCCGGCGTGATGTTATACGTACCGCTGACACCGACATAGCCCGTAGTTTTTTCAATGGCGTCCCGAAGCTTTTCATTATCCGTACCTGCTTTTTTCATGGCGTTGGCGACAATGTAAAGTGCATCCCAGGCATAGCCGGAATGGGTATTGATGGGAAACTGCTTGTCATAGTGGAAAACGTCCGTATACAGCCGAATAAATTCCTGGATGACTTTTTTCTGAGGATCGGTATCCGAAGCTGGGGAAGCGACCATCAGTTTTGTGGATGGCATGATATTGCCTTCGGATGCTTTTCCGGCAAGTTCGATGTATTTGGGGTCCGGCAGCCCGTGACACTGAAAAAGCGGAACCTGAATGCCAAGTTGTTTGACGTTCTTTGCCACGATGGAGCCTGCCTTGCCGATGGTCCAGCAGACGATGGCATCCGGGGAAGCCGTCTTGATATTGATAAGCTGCGCCGTCATGTCGCTGTCGGTTGCCTGAAACGATTCGGCCGCCACAATCTTTATTCCGTATTCCGCGGCCAGGTTTTCAAGCGCTGCCTTTCCATCCTTTCCAAAACCATCGGCAGCAGTGATGATGGCGATTTTCTGCATGCCTTTTTGCTTCAGATAGCCATAGACTTTTGTTACGGCGATCGTGGTCCGCTGAGGCGATTTGAACGTCCAGTGAAAAGGCCCGAATTTTCCGCCCGCAATCACTACATCCCCGCCGACTGCCATGAACGTGGGAACCTTCATCTGTTCAATGGTCGGTTTTGCGGCCATTCCGGTGTCGGTCCGCGTGGGGCCGATGATGGCAACGACTTTATCCGATTCGGTAAACCTCTTTGCGATGAGCGCGGCCTTTGTGGGGTCCCCCTCGTCATCGGCAATCACAAGTTGCAAGGGAACGCCGTTGATCCCGCCTTCATCGTTGATTTTCTTCACAACCATTTCAGCCACCAGCTTTGTCGGGGTCCCGATCGCTGAAGAAGGACCAGTCAGGTCAAAAAAAGCGCCAATCTTGATGGGATCTGCGCTGTGAGCCATTCCGGCCGCCAGAAATACGGCAACCAGCAAGCCTGCTGTCAAGCATTTTTTCTTCATGTCTTGTCTCCTTAAAAAAAGCATAGCCTGTGGATAAGAAAAATCCGGATTTGTAACATGTTAATTATGAGGCGATTTTTTTGGGCATGATATGATCCTGCTTCAACAGTTCAAGGATGTTTTCATTCCACCAGGGCCCATCGGGAACTGAAACTATTTCTCCCTTTCCGATTTTTTCACCCAACGCTCCCAGTTCCTCGGCATCTTTTGCCTGCCATCCGTTCAATCCGGCCCAGGCGCTTATTTCTGCAGCCGAAAGCTTTTCGCCGGCCTTATGCAGGCGGACAAACATTTCTTTTGCCCGATTCATATCGCTTGGATAAGACAGACCAGTGGATAAATTGGTTCCGACCGTGATGGCGTTAAGCGCTTTTTCAACTAATGGTGTCATGCAGCATCTCCTGTTATTGCGTTAAAAAAAATCGCAGGCAATTTGCAGGCTCGTGATCCACCTGTCATGCCTTGAACCGAACAAATTTTATGAAACGAGCAAAGGCTTCAGCATATATATCAGATCGCTTTCCCGGCTCGGGTAAGGGCTCATGATGCTCTGCTGGTAAAGCTTTTCAGCGGTGATTCCGTTGATCATGGCAAGGCGGATGGTATTAATCAGGCCCGAGGCATTGTCCGACAGAAAATGTGCCCCAAGAAAATGGCCATCCGCCGAGACCAGAATTTTATAGGCTGCATGGATCAGTCCGATGCGCTTATAGGTCGGCCATCGCAGGTTTTTTCCAAAACTTTTTCGGTATGCAATGCCTTCATTTTGCAGCGCTGCCTCGATTTTACCGACCATGGCATACTGGGGACAGGTAAAAAGAACCGCAGGAACAGCCTGATAGTCGATTGTCGCCTGTTTGCCCCTGTCAAAATGCGCCAGAATGTTCGAGGCCGCCGTATGGCCCTCGAAATCAGCCACCCGGGCCAACTGAACACTGTCCGCACAGTCACCCACGGCATATACCCGTGGATTTGAAGTCATCATGTGCGCATTAACCATGATGCCCCGGCGGCTGAACGCCACACCCCCAGCATCCAGATCAAGCATCTCGATATTGGGCGTTCTTCCGGCCCCGTGAACCACAAGATCCGCCTCATAAGACGGACCGGACCTGGTTTTAACCGAAAATCCGGCTGCATTTTTTTCAATGGCAACAATCTGAACGCCCGGAATGACATCGATGTTTACTTCCCTGGATGCCTGAACCAGAAGATCCACCATTTCAGCATCAAAAGGCCCCAGGGGACGATCCCCGGCCTCAAGAATGACAGGATGGCTGTTCGCAGGTCCCAGCCTTGCGGCAAAATGAGCGAATTCGAAGGCGATAAATCCTCCGCCTACAAAAAGAATGCGTCCAGGCAGGGATTCAAGTTCCAGAAATTCGGTACTGAACATCAGATGCTTGCTGCCCGGCATATCAAGCGGCATGGGACGGGCTCCGGTGGCCAGGACAAAAAATGAGATCGGATCTGCCGGCCGCCGACTGACAGCGTGTCGGGAGCGACAAATCGGGCGCTGCCTTCAATATATTCTATTTCAGCTTCATTGAACCCCTCGACAGTGCGCCGCGAAACACTGGAGGTGAATTTATTCTTTTCCTTAAGTACCTGGGACCATGAACCCGTGGCAGCGTCAATAATTCCCCTGCCCTCTAACTGCTGAGATCTGGAGACCGTCTCCGCAGCCTCATAAAACCATTTTTTCGGCTGGCACCCGGCCAGCGCGCAGATGCCTCCTGGGCGGTCGCTGCTCTCAATTACGGCAACCCTGAGCCCTGCGGCCTTTAAGTCATACGCCGCAGTCTGCCCGGCAGTACCTGACCCGACCACCACAACATCAATTTCAAACATGACTTTTCCTTCATAATCATCAATCGTTTCTGTGTCTCACTGCCGATAAGGCGCAGGGGTGCATTCAAAATAACAGTTCGAAGATTACTGACTTGAACAGGAAAGTCAATAAATAAGTCCAGAAAAAAACGGCATGGAAAAAGCGGATTTATTCAGAAACTTTGTTTTGGACACACACCCGTTTATTTGTATTACACAGCCGGCCTTGACTTGTCACGACACGTGCTCTACATTTGAAGGCAAATATAAGCATCGGCATATTCTGCAAGCACAATTATTTCACTGAGACGCTGGATGTTGAAAGGGTGTTCGTTATGTTGAAAATCGGCAGTTTTAATGATCTGGTTGTTGAAAGGATGGTTGATTTCGGGCTCTACCTGAACCCGAAACCGGATGAAGTGCTGCTGCCGCTAAAATATGTGCCGGAGAATACCCGACCCGGCGATACGCTGCGGGTTTTTGTCTATACCGATTCCGAGGATCGGCCGGTTGCAACAACCCTTGAACCCGAAGCCGTGGTGGGAGAATTCGCCTATCTACAGGTAAAGGATGTTGCCTCATTCGGCGCTTTTCTCGACTGGGGGCTTGAAAAAGATCTTCTGGTTCCGTCAAGCCAGCAACAGGACAGGATGAAGGTTGGAAAGCGCTATATCGTCAAGGTGTGCCTGGATGAATTGACAGGCCGGGTTTACGGCACAAACCGGATTACCCAAAACTGCGAAAAAGAATCCCAAGGATCTGTCCGAAGGGGAAAAAGTAAATCTTCTGATTTACGGCATCACAAAAATCGGTATCATGGCTGTTGTCAACAATCGGTATTCGGGCTTGCTCTACAGGAGCGAAGTTTACACATCTGTCTCAGTCGGAGAGAAAACAACCGGATACATCAGCAGAATCCGTGAAGACGGGAAAATCGACCTCACCTTGAAAAGTCCCGGATACCAGTCCGTAACCAGACTCCGGAGCCAGAATTCTGGAGATCCTTAAAAAAAAGGGGGGCTTTATCCCCTGTCATGACAAAAGCTCGCCCGATGAGATTCGTAACATTTTTTCGATGAGCAAGAAAGAATTTAAAAAAGCCATCGGAGGTCTCTGCCAGAAGCCGGGACAGTATTCAAATCACGGACAAGGGAATCCAACTCTTCCATAACAATATCTACGGGCTTGGGGACTAGGGGTTACGACTCACAATTTCAAATCAAACCAGGCCTAATCAGAATGTGGCGAGGGAACGGATTGCGTGATATGCTCCCGAGCTGCTGACCAGTAACGGCTGGCGTCGCGGAACATCAGGTCGTTATGCCCGGCGCCTAAATTTCAACCAGTCTCTTGATTGCATTGGGGCACGCATTATAAAGGTCCCTGGCATCGGTTATGGGAATGATCTGGTCGATGGTGCCGTGAATGATCAGCGTCGGCAGATCCACGGTTCACATCAGATCAATGTTGTCCGCAAATGCCGGCAAATCCTCTTTTTAAAGCCATACCGCTCAGCCTGGAAATAAGCTTCAATCCATCGGCATACGGGCTGTCCAGAATCAACTGCTCAATTTCGATCCGTGACGCGATGCCAGAAAAATCGCAGACGCACTGCCGAGAGACCGCCCCATGACCAGTATTCGGCTTGAACGTTCGTCCCACGGTCTTTGCCAATCTGGGGATGTCATTCAAAAGAGCCTCGGCATCGTCAAACATGAGGCTGTACGCCGGCAGGCCCGTGCTTCTGCCGTACCCGCGGTAATCGACACTCCAGAACGATACCCCGCAATTGGTAAAAAACGATGCGATATCGTCATAGTCGGCGGCAATTTCGCCGTTGCCGTGAAAGAAGAGCAGCAGCGCATCGCTTGTCGGGTGAAGGTGCAGATATCCGCCGATTTTGGCGTTCCCGGATGCGGTGACGGTCCGAATTCCTTCCGGGACATAGCCGGGCTCCTCCGCTCTGGGATGAAACAGGATGCGGGATATGATATTATCGTCTGGTTTCATGAATTGTCCATTTTTGAAATTGGCACAGCATGCTGACAGTTTCAGAGAAATCAGTATGGTGTCCACGTATTTCTATCGTCATTCCGGCGAAAAGCGGAGTCCAGTTATTTAAGTAGGCTCTGGACTCCAGCGTTCGCCGGAGTGACGGATTTCAAGTCTTTTACGAGGCTATCAAAGAATGAAGACTATTTCATCTCTTTGATTTTTTCGGTCAGCTCGGGCACGAACTCGAGAAGATCGGTGACAATACCGACATCGGCAACCTGAAAAATGGGAGCCTTGGCGTTCTTGTTGATGGCGACCATGAAGGGGTTGCCCTTGATCCCGCCCATGTGCTGGAAGGACCCGCTGATCCCGAGCGCCAGGTAAACCTTGGGCTTTACGGTTTTTCCGGATGTTCCCACCTGCCGGGATTTTTCCAGCCACTTGGCATCCACGATCGGCCTGGAGCAGGAAACCACGGCGCCGATGGCATCGGCCAGTTCCTGAGCAATGTCGATATTTTCCTGATCTTCGATACCGCGGCCGACTGAAACCAGGACATCGGATTTGGTGATGTCCACATCTCCGACTTCGGCTGCCACAACTTCAAGAAAGCGGCGTTTGGCCTTGCAGTCGCCTGCCTGACCGGACTTATCCACAACAGATCCTGAGGCCTTGCTGTCATCGGAGAGAAAACACCCCGAACGCACATTCATCACAGCACCGGCAGAGATATCGCAAAGAACATGGGTGCTGACCTGGCCGCCGAATTCCTGGCGGATTACTTTTAAATTGGCGCCGTCAATGCCTTCAATGCCGACAACATCCGGAACAAAGGCTGCATTCAGTTTAATGGACAGCCCAGGGGAAAGATCCATGCCGAAGGTATCGTGCGGAACCAGTGTGATGGCGCCGGCAGGAAGGATATTGACCAGAACGCCCCGTAGGATTTCCGCATTGGGATAGGCCAGAGCCGGATTATCGACTTTCCAAACCTCGGCATACACCCCGGCCATTTTCGTACAGACAGCGTCCAGCTCAGGGCCTGCGCCGCAGACGATTGCGGTGACCGCTGCTGCCGGATCGATTTTTTTTGCTGCCACAATCAGCTCGAAGGCGGAATCATCGGCAGTTCCGTTTTTATGTGTTATATAGGCAAAAATCTGTTGCGTCATTATTTGATCCCTCCTTTGGACTTCAAGAGTTCAATCAGTTTTTCCGCGATCTCATCGGAGCTTCCTTCCAGCATTTCAGCACCCTCACCCATGGGCGGCACAAAATAATCCACCCGTTTGACCTTTGCACCGGCAGCACCGACAGATCCTGCGGCGATTCCAAGGTCTGCGGAGCCATGAACCGGAATCTCAACAGAGGCTACTTTTCGAATCCCCCGGATCCCGACATAGCGGGGTTCATTTATGCCGGTCTGAATGGAAAGCACGCAGGGAAGATCAATCTCGCTCATTTCCTGATTGCCGCCTTCGATTTCGCGGCCGACTTTAATGACTTTGTCGCTGACAACTTCAATCTTGTTGACCAGAGAGGCATAAGGCATATCGAGCATGGCGGCCAGCATGCCGCCGATCTGGGCAGCACCGTCATCGGCCTGGGCGCCGGTTAAAATAAGATCGTATTTTCCCTTTGCCACCTCTGCCTTTAAAATGGCGGCAATACCCTTTCCGTCAGAGCCGTTAAAGGCATCGTCAGAGAGCAGAACGCCCTTGTCCGCACCCATCGCCATTTCACGCCTGAGAATCTCCTCTGCATCCGCGTCCCCAACCGTTACCACAGTGACGCTGCCGCCGACATTGTCCCGGATCTGAATGGCTTCTTCAACAGCATAATTATCCCATTCATTGACCGAGTAAACCAGATCGCCCCGTTCAATGTCCGTACCCTTGCTGTTGACCACGATCTCATTTTCAGCAGTATCTGGTACTCTCTTTACGCATACCAATATTTCCATGCTTTTCCTCCGCTTTAAATGTGACTCATATTGTTGATATCATCGATTACAATGCTGTTTCAAGATGCTGCTCAAGCAGTTCGCACAGGTCAATGGCTTCCATTTTTCCTTCCAGACCGGCAACCTTGATGGCATCCTCCATATTCACCAGACAGAACGGACAGGCGGTTACAATAACGTTGGCCCCGGCCTTGCTGGCCATCTGGACCCGCAGCACGCCCATTCTCTGTTCTTCTTCAGGCTCGTAAAACAGCATCAGTCCGCCGCCGCCGCAGCAGAACGAGCGGTCCCGGCTTTTGAGCATGTCCACGCGCCTTAACCCCGGAATGGCATCCAGGGCCTCACGGGGATCGTCGTAAATGCTGTTATGCCTGCCAAGATAGCAGGGATCATGATAGGCGTAAACCCTTGTTAAATCCGCAACGGGTTTTAGGCGTAGCCTGCCTTCCCTGATGATTCGTGTCAAGGTCTGGCTGATATGCTCGACCGGCGGAAGACCCGTGTATTCATTTTTCAGGGTGTTGAAGGCATGGGGGTCTGCGGTAATGATTTTTGAGGCCCCTGTGGCAAGAATGGCTTCGGTGTTGTGGGCCTTGATATCCTGGAAGAGCATTTCTTCGCCGAAACGGCGGATCTCATTGCCACTGTCCTTCTCGTCCTTGCCGAGAATTCCGAAATCCTCACCGGCAGCGCTCAGCAGGCAGGCGGTAGAACGAGCGATGTTCTGCATGCGGTCATCGTATGAGGTAATGCTGTCCACAAAATACAGGCTCTGGGCTTGGTCACCGTTTTCAAAAAGCTTGACGTCGCAGGTTTCCGGCAGGGTTTTTGTCCATTCGGCCCGTTTTTTCTCCATCTTGCCCCAGGGATTCCCCCGTTTTTCCAGGGCTTTCAGGGGTTTTTGAAGCGACTGCGGCACCAGCCCCTCATCCACCATGCCCCGTCTCAAGTCCACGATCTTATCGATGTATTCAATAAAAATCGGGCACTCGGCCTCGCAGGCCCCGCAGGTGGTGCAGGACCAGATTTCATCCTCGCTTAATATCGTGCCGATAAGATGCTCATCTTTTGGCGTCATTTCCCCGCGAATGGGATAATTTTTAAAGCCGTAATCCCGGCACTTGATCGAAATGAACCGCGGGGAAAGCGGCCGCTTTACGGCATTGGCCGGACACTGGTCCGAACACCTGCCGCAATCCGCACAGGAATAAAAATCCAGCATGTGCTTCCAGGTAAAATCCTCATATTTCTTGACGCCAAAGGATTTTAGCTCATCGAGCTTGTCTTCTGCCACACCCCACTGAACCGGCTTGATTGCGCCCTTTTTCAGCTTCATGAAAAATACGTTGGGAATCGATGTGATGACATGAAAATGTTTTCCCATGGGAAGAAAACACAGAAAGAAAAAGAAAATCAAATTATGCAGAAAATAAGCTCCGAGATGAAGATTCTGCAACGTTGAAATGTTCGTACCGCCCAGGATGCCGGCAGCCATCCACGTGCCCATTCCCGGCAGCAGATATTCGGTATTCAGGCCTTTCTGGATCTGAGCAGCCGCCTGCGAACCTTCGAAAATCATGTCGCAGGTCACCAGAGCCGTTATCAACATCAGCACAAATACGGCCTCGGACGTATGGTCCTTGCCGTATTTCTTGGGAACTGCATAGCGCTCGGGCCGGAAGACACCCCTTCGAATCATACCCACCACACAGGCTAATAACACAGCCGTAGCGGCAATATCCTTCAGAACATTGTAGAAGTGTCCGGTGGATCCGCCCAAGCCCGGCAGTACGAATCCGGCTTTAAACCCAATAATGACCAGGGTGATGGAGCGAAGCGACAGGATCATGAACCCTGCAAACAAAACGATGTGAAGGACCCCTGCCATCATATACCGAGGCTGGCGGTACTGGGCCAAGGCGAACTTGAACATGCCTGCCAGCCTGTCCTTGATATTGTCCAGGCGGGGATCGGGTTTGGCGCGGACCAGCGGCGCTGATCCGCTTGGCAATGATATAGGTAAAGCAGGCAACCCCGATAACCAAAATGAGGATTGAAAAAAACATCGTGGGAATAAATCCAAGCACCCACGCCTTAGCCGGAGAGATTAAAGCGGTTTCCATTTTTTACTTTCTTTCTCCCTTCGATTGTATTATTTTATTTTAATAATATTAACACATTTATTGCCAAAAAATATTTTTACGGGCATTTTTCTGGCATGAATGAATGAGTATTCATTCATTTAATCAATAATTCCATTTTCGTCAAGAAAAATCTATCTATTCTGAACGTTTGCTCAGATTCAATATCTGATAATGGAGAGTATATCAATGATTAATTAACGACTTAAAAAAAGCCCCTCAGCATTGCTTGCTCTGATGGACGTTTATTAACAACCCTGTTCATGATTTATTGTGAATTCATCATTTTTTACAGCCACATTGATTTGTGATATCCAGTTACAGGAAAAGGAGGCAGTTATGACAGAACCGGTCAACTATCAAGACAAGCCCTGGTTGAAACATTATGAAAAAGGGATTTCCGAATCCATTCAATTTGAAGAAACCTGCATTCCATCATTTTTGGAACGCTCTGCCAAAGAATTTCCAGATCATACGGCGCTTCTCTTTCAAGGATTCAAGGTAACTTTCAGCCAACTCAATGACATGGTGAACCGTTTCAGTGCGTGCCTTTCCGGTTTCGGAATTCAAAAAGGCGACAGCGTCGCTCTCTTGCTGCCGAACGTCATTCCCTGTGTGGTAGGCTATTATGCCACTTTGAAAATCGGAGCCATTGCCGTTATGAACAACCCGCTGTACTCGGACCGGGAACTGCTGCACCAGTTCAATGATTCCGGATCAAAACTCCTGATTACCCTGGATCTTCTTGGCAACCGGATGATCGACCTCAGACCCAAAACCGGCATCAAGCACATTGTTTACACCTCCATCGGCGATTACCTGCCTTTTCCGAAAAGCCTCCTCTTTCCCCTGGTCGCTAAAAAGAAAAAACTGGCTGCTGATGTCAAGTCCGCCCCGAATGTGCATAAATGGAAAGAAGTGCTTGCAACGGCAAAACCGGATTTTTCCGGAGTTGATCTTTCCTTTGACGATGTCGCCATGTATCAGTACACAGGCGGAACCACCGGCGTTTCAAAAGGCGTCATCCTGACGCACGGCAACCTCAGCCGCCAGGTTCAGCAATTGCAGGCCTGGTTTCCCGGCTTTAGCAAAGGCCAGGAAATGATGCTGGGCGCACTTCCCTTTTTTCATGTCTTCGGCCTTTCGGTTGCCATGAATTTTGCCATCTACATGGGATGGGGGGACATTCTCGTTCCCAAGCCCCAGCCCGAACCCCTGCTTGAAACCATCGGCAAATTCAAACCCACATTTGCACCCCTGGTTCCCACCATGTATATCGGCATGCTGAACCATCCGCTGATTCAAAAAACCGACATGACTTCCATCAAGGGATGTTTTTCCGGAAGCGCTCCCCTGCCGATCGAAGTCATCAGGGATTTTGAGAAAAAGACCGGGGCCGTGATTGTCGAAGGCTTTGGTATGACTGAATCCACGCCGGTCACCCATGTCAACCCCTTTGCCGGGGGCAAGCGCAAGGTGGGAAGCATCGGCATTCCCATTCCCTGCACCGAAGCCAGGATCGTGGATCTGGTTTCCGGCACCACCGATATGCCGGTAGGCGAAACCGGAGAGCTGATTATTCGCGGTCCCCAGGTCATGAGAGGCTATCTGAACAAACCCGATGAAACCGCCCAGACCGTTACCGATGGCTGGCTGCACACCGGAGACATCGCCATGATGGATACGGACGGCTATTTCTTTATCGTGGACCGGAAAAAAGACATGATCATCTGCGGGGGCTACAACGTATATCCACGGGATGTTGAGGAAGTGTTTTTCAGCCATCCCAAGGTTCAGGAAGCAACCGCCATCGGCGTCCCCCATCCCACACGTGGGGAAGCCGTCAAGGTCTTTGTCGTATTGAAAAGCGGGCAGACCGCAACGGAAGATGAACTGATCGAATACTGCAAAGGCAACCTGGCTGCATACAAGCTGCCGTCCAGCATTGAATTCCGGACCGAGCTGCCCAAGACCAATGTCGGCAAAGTGCTGAAGAAGGACCTGCGGGCGGAAACACTGAAAAAAGTATAATTTGTCAAAAAAAGGGGCGATTCTCTCAAATCGCCCCTTTGCCCCGAGATCGCAACCTTATCCCCGGACCGTTACTATCTTCTGATTTCTGGCTTCTGTTTTCTGGCTTTAATCATCCCCCAAAAGACACTTCGGGGATTTCCACCGCAGCATCGCAGGAGTTCATGATTGCCTTCATCTTTCCATAGGTTACGGGCAGGACAGACTGAATAAAGAATTCGGCGCTTCTGATCTGGCCTTCATAGAACGCCGCGTTCTTGTTCTTTTCGGCTGCGTTCCGGCGGGCTTCGGAATCAAAGCTGCCGGCCAGTTTCTCCAGAAGCGGCGCGGCAACAGATGCCCGCCACAGCAGCATCCATGCCATCACCACATCACCGGCAACCTCAAGAAAAGGATGCGCATGCGCAAAGGCGGTCATAACCTGGGGAGACATGGCCGTTGCACCCAGGTGCATGGCAACCTCGCCAAGCTTGTTGACCGCGGCTTCCAGCTTTACAGCATACGCTTCGATGCCTGCAATTCCCTTGGCAGCGGCAATGGTCTTCTGCATTTCGCCGAAAAGATCCATGACCGGTTTTCCTTTTTTCATCCCCAGTTTTCTGCCCAGAAGGTCCATGGCCTGAATGCCGTTGGTTCCTTCATAGATCATGGTAATACGGCAGTCCCGCATGAGCTGTTCCATCGGATATTCCTTGATATAGCCGTAACCGCCGTAAACCTGAACACCATGGCTGCAGACTTCAAAGGCTTTGTCGGTGATATACCCTTTGGCAATCGGAGTCAGAATCTCGATCAGCCCCTGATAACTGGCTTTTTCATTTTCATCGTCCGTAATAACAAGCTTGTCCGAACAGAGCCCCACATAGTACAAAATGCTTCTCATACCTTCCACATAGGATTTCATGATCATGAGCTGCCGCCGGACATCCGGGTGCTGAATGATCGGTACGGAAGGCGCTGCTTCATTCATGGACTGAAGCAGATTTTTGCCCTGTTTTCTTTCCCTGGCGTAGTTCAAGGCATTCATATAGGCGGAGGTAGCACAACTAAAGCCCTGAAGCCCCACAAGAAGACGGGCTTCGTTCATCATCAGAAACATGGCCTTCATGCCCTTGTTCTCTTCACCAAGAAGCGTTCCGCGGCATTTCCCCTTTCCCCCAAGGGACAGGGAACAGGTGGAATTGCCGTGAATGCCCATCTTCTCCTCAATGCCCGTGCAGACCACGTCATTGAATTCTCCCATGCTGCCATCATCATTGACCCAGATTTTTGGCACCAGGAACAACGATATGCCCTTGGTGCCGGCAGGCGCGCCGGCAATACGGGCCAGAACCGGATGAATGATATTCTCCGCCAGGTCGTGCTCACCACCGGAGATAAATATCTTGGCGCCGGTAATGGAATAGGTGCCGTCATCATTTTTGACTGCGGTCGTGGTCAACGCGCCAACGTCGGATCCGGCCTCGGGCTCGGTCAGGAGCATGGTTCCGGCCCATTCGCCAGTGTACATTTTTTTCAGAAACAGTTTTTTCTGCTTTTCGGTTCCGAATTCCTCAACCAGTTTGCCGGCCCCATGGGTCAGTCCGGGATACATCATAAAGGCAAAATTTGCGCCGACCAGATAGTCACTGGCAGCCAGAGAAACGGTTCTGGGCATTCCCTGCCCCCCCCACTCCGGATCTTCCGGCATCGCCACCCATTCGCCCTCCTTGATCAGATCATAGACCCGATGAAAGGATTCTGGCACGGAAACCACGCCGTTTTCAAGTTTGCAGCCTTCTTCGTCTCCGATTTTCTGGGTGGGAAGCACTTCCTTTATGGCCAGATTTCTGGCTTCGGATATGATCAGATCAACCGTCTTCTTGTTAAAATCAGCAAATTTTTCATGTTTACTGAGTTCTTCAACATGAAGCTGTTCATACAGAACAAAATCCACATCTCTTCGGTCTGCAATAGGCTGTGCCATCGTTAGTTTCTCCTTATGGGTGTTATAAGACTAAGAACATCAAATGTGATCGTATTTTTTCATGCGCGGACAATAACCGAGAAACCACAAGGTCATCGGGTATTGCCGATGCCCCTGATAAATAAATCGATTAAAGGATCTGCCATGGATACCAGATCGTATTTGCCGCCAGAATGCAGCCAGTTGTTGATGGTTTCATCCACGGCTCCCACGATAAAACGCTTGACCAGGCTGAGGTAAAGATCCTTTCTCATGCTGCCGTCCGCCTGACCCATTTCCACGATCTCAGAGACGATATCCAGATACATCTTGGACATTTCACGAATCTGAGGTTCCGCGGATCTGCTGTTCTGATGCGTTTCAGCCTGATAGACAATGGCCATATTCTTGTCACGCTGGAATTCTTCCAGATGTCTGCGGACTAAATTTCGAAGCTTTTCAACCGCAGTGTCTGCCTTTGCCACTTCTTCCCGAAACAGATCAAATACCTGCTTGGCCTTGTAGGTAAAAAACTGAACCAGGATATCGTCCTTGTTTTTGAAATAAAGATAAATCGTTCCATCGGCCACACCCGCTTCTCTTGCAATATGGGATATGGTGGACTGATAGAATCCCTGCTCGGCAAATACCATTACGGCTGCTTCGAGGATGCGGTGATATTTGTCATTATTTTTGTCACGGGTACTGATAACAGCCTCCTTACCATACCAACTATGCGGTGAATGAATATTCATTCATTTAACAAAACAAGGCTTCAATAGTCAAGTGAAAATGTATGATAAAACAAAAAGGCTTCTGATTTAATGAATGAGCCATCATTCATACTGGCGAATTCCGGGTTTTTTCTTGACACAATGACGGGTAGTTTCTTATAGTTGCGGATAAAATGATCAGAACGGTCTATAAGATGTAGCAGTCTTCTCTTCAATTATTTTATGAAAGGAGCTCCTCATGGCTGTCAAAATCATCATCCGGCGAACTGTTCCCGAGAGCAAGACGAATCTGTTGACACCGCTTTTGAGAAAACTCAGGGCACTTGCCATGAATCATACCGGATATATTTACGGTGAAACCCTGCGCTGCGTAAATGACCCCCAGGAATTTATGGTCATCAGCTCATGGCAATCGGAAGAGGACTGGGAATCCTGGCTTCATCACCGGGAAAGAACCGAGATTCAGGACCAGATCGATGTATTGCTTAACCAAAAAACAGAATATCAAATATATACGAATACCTGATGCAAAAAAAACAGTTTTGTCCGTATTGCGGCTTGCGACTGATTGAAAAATTTTTTGAAAACCGGAACCGGCTGTTTTGCAGCCATTGCAATGATCCTGTTTATGAAAATCCGACCCCTGCTGCCTGCATGATTGTAACAGACGCGCAGGGTCAGATTCTTCTCGTACAAAGAAGTGTTGAGCCTCAAAAAGGGCTGTGGTGTCTGCCAGGCGGCTTCATTGAACTGGGAGAGTCTCCGGAAAGCGCTGCGCTTCGAGAGCTTTACGAAGAAACCGGACTGACGGGCCAGATTCATAAACTTCTGGGTGTTACGACCAACCCCAGCCGTTTGTACCAATCGGTCCTGTTGGTGGGTTACTGGGTCACGGCATATTCCGGAAACCTAGTTGCAGGGGACGATGCCTCCGATGCTGCGTATTTTTCCCCCGACAACCTGCCGGAGATTGCCTTTGAGAGTCATTTGAAGTTTATACAGGGGCTGACGGCCTCTTTTTGATGCGTTTATGTTTCACCATTAATGGATCTTAAACAAACATGCATATTCCCGCTTACCAAATCCACAATGTTCTGAACACATACAGCCTTCAGCTTTTCAAAGCCAGAACCGCCACTCAGAATGCAGACTCTGGTCCGAACGCATCTGCAAGCCGAATTTCGGTAGAAACCAGGCGCAAGGCTGTTATTGACAAGGTTGCTGCGGAAATCGTTCAGCGCATTACCCGCCTGGAGGCTCTATCCGCCGGGCAAACTTTCCCTTCACTGGTTTCACCCGGCCGAACAGATACCCAGGATACGGAAAATCAAAACAATCAATTCGTATTCAATACCCTGGATAGCCACAACAACAAAACGCCCCGAACCCTTTCTATCAAAGATTCGATTTTTTTATCAAAAAGGACCCGCCCTGAGTGATGCCAAAGCAGTTGCAAAGAAATTCATAATGATAACCACGCGCAAGTTTAATAATATTCCCTTGAATAAAGGACAGAAACCATGAAGTTTCCGATTGCCCTCGACCGCTATACCCCTGTTCGTTTTTCTCTCTCCCAGCCGCAACTGCTTCCGGATCAAAAAGAGCAGCTTGGCCGAAACATTAAACTCGTTAGAGACAGCATTGTTTTCTTTACAGCTTTCGCCAATGCCAAGGGTCTGGGGGGTCATACCGGCGGGGCTTTTGATGTGGTTCCAGAATTGCTGATGATTGACGGCTTCATCAAAGGCAGCCAGTCCGTTTATCCGGTCTTTTTTGACGAAGCCGGCCATCGGGTGGCCGTTCAATATATCGTGGCGGCCCTAAACGGATTTATGCCTGCAGAAGCCCTTCTTCATTACCGGGAATTTGACAAAGGACTTTATGGCCACCCTGAACGTCATGATGACATGGGAATTTTCTTCAGCTCTGGCAGACTTGGTCATATGTGGAGCTATGTCAACGGAATTGCCGCGGCCAATCCCGGCAAATCGGTCATCCTCTTCGGCAGCGACGGATCCCAGCAGGAAGGCGGTGACGCCGAAGCCGCACGCTATGCCGTGGCCCAGGGACTGAATGTCAAACTGCTGATAGACGACAATGACGTTACCATTGCCGGCCATCCCAGCCAATACATGAAAGGCTTCGATGTTGAAAAAACCCTAAAAGGGCACGGTCTTTTCGTTGATGCCGGAAACGGGGAAGATATGGATTCCCTGTTTCAAAGAATCCAGAAAGCGCTGACCACCAGCGGCCCTTATGCCCTCGTCAACCGCCGCAAAATGGCTCCGGGAGTCGACGGCATTGAAGGCCTGCCCAAGGGGCATGATGTCATTCCGGTAAATTTTGCCATCTCCTATCTTCAGCGAAACGGGTATGACGAAGCTGTAAAGATTCTGCAGACGCCTCTGCCCAAGCAAAAAGGCGCGTCGTCCAAAGGTAGCTCCCCCGAACAAGCCAAAAACAGGGATGATTTCGGCAAATATGTCTGCGAGATTCTGAAAGACATGCCGGACAGAAAAGCGCGGGTGATTGTCGTGGATTCCGATCTAGAGGGTTCCTGCGGCCTTCATCATATCCGAAAGACTTACCCGGAAGTTTATGTCCATGGCGGCATCATGGAGCGAAACAATTTTTCCGTGGCAGCCGGCTTTGGAGCAACTGCAGACAAACAGGGCATATTTGCCACATTTTCCGCTTTTCTGGAGATGGTGATTTCCGAAATCACCATGGCCAGACTGAACCGGGCCAATGTGCTGGCCCATTTTTCCCATGCCGGGGTGGATGACATGGCGGATAATACCTGCCATTTCGGAATCAACGCCTATTTTTCCGATAACGGCCTTCTGGAAAATGATGCCACGCGGCTTTTCTATCCTGCGGACAGTCTTCAGCTGAAAGCCGTCCTATCCGCGATATTTTTTGACAAAGGGCTGCGATTTGTCTTTTCAACCCGCTCCGGCACACCGTACATTTTGCGCGCTGACGGCAAACGCTTTTTCGATGAAGGATACACATTTATTCCCGGCAAGGACGACCTTATCCGGGAAGGCAGCGACGGATACATTGTAACCTACGGCGAAATGCTGTACCGGTGCCTGGATATTGTCGAGGATCTCAAAGCCCAGGGGCTCTCGATCGGCCTGATCAATAAAAACACACTGAACGTGATTGACGAAGACATGCTTACGCGCATCGGCTCCGGAAATGCGATTCTTGTGGTGGAAACACAGAATGTCAAAACCGGCCTGGGGGCCAGAATGGGAACCTGGCTTCTGGAAAGAAGCTATCATCCCCGCTTTGCCTGCATGGGCACCTGGAAAGAAGGCCGGGGAGGCCTCTCTGAACAGATTCCGTATCAGGGGATGGGCAAAGAGGCCATTTGCTCGCGAATCACCGCACTGCTGAAATAAGTTCAGCCTGTTTTTTTTGAAACGGAGGATTTTTTTGGTCATTGCAGGGCTTACCGGCGGCATTGGATCCGGAAAATCAACGGTATCCGTCTTTCTGGAAAATGCCGGGGCCGTCATTGTGGATGCGGATAAAATCGCCCGCAACGTGGTTCGGAAAGATCAGCCGGCTTGGCGGGAAATCGTGGGCGCATTTGGCCAATCAATTCTGCTGCCCGACGGAGAAATCAATCGCATCCTTCTGGGAGAGATCATCTTCAATGACCCGGTCAAGATGCAAGCCCTGAACAGGATCGTCCACCCGAGGGTCTTTGCGGAAACCGCTGCCCGCCTGGCTGAAATTGAAAAAAAACAGCCCAATGCCGTCGTGATTCTGGATGTGCCGCTTCTGATCGAATCCGGCATGGACTCCGGCCTTTCAGATATTATCGTGGTCTATGTTCCGGAGTCGGTTCAGATTCAGCGGCTGATGGACAGAGATGCATTGACGCAGGCACAGGCCCTGGCGCGAATCCGATCTCAGATGCCCATCGAAGAAAAAAAGCTGCACGCAACAATCGTCATTGACAACAGCGGCAGCCGTGAAAATACCCGCAATGTTTCATTGTGTATTTACAAAAAGCTGCGTGACAAAAACAAATAACTACAATCCGACATGCTTTTCAAGCACGACAAAGTATGAAAGTGTTATTCCCCCTTTGAAAAAGGGGAAGGTTAAAGGAAAACATGAATAGCATCATTATCGCATCCCTGATCGGCTTCAGCCTGGGCGCGTCAGGGTATATCATTTTTCGGTTCTGGCTATTGCCCATCCGGCGCTATCATCAGATCAAAGGGCAAATTACGGAAAGCATTGGCCGCCATGAACTGAAACTGTCCAGCGAAAAAACTTTTCAGCTCTCGCCCGAACAGTCCGAGATCTGCCGAAAGCAATCGGTTTTGCTGACAGATGCCTATTATGACGACCTGCCTCACTGGTACCGCATGGTTTTGGCCAACCGGAAAGAATCCCCGAATGACGCATCCAAAAACCTTCTGGCCTTATCCAGTATCCGGAACCCCGATCATGCCCGCAATCGCATCCACAACATCAAAATGAGTCTTAACCTACCTCAGAACCGGGCACCGGGCTGATCCGGACTTTAGCGCCTGACTTCTCTGTCTAACCCAAACCATTTCGAAAGGATCTAATCATGCAACGAACGTTATCCATTATAAAACCCGACGGGGTTTCCCGTAACCTTATCGGCAATGTGATTCAGAAGCTGGAAAAATCCGGATTAAACATCATCGCCATGAAAATGCTGCACATGACCCGCTCTCAGGCAGAAGGATTCTACGCCGTTCATAAGGAAAGGCCTTTTTTTGCCAGCCTGACGGATTTTATGTGCTCGGGGCCTGTGGTGGTGATGATTCTTGAAGGTGAAAACGCCATCTCGATATACCGGGATCTGATGGGCGCAACCAATTTCAAGAATGCCGCCGAAGGCACCATCCGCAGGGAGTATGCCACGGATATTGAAAAAAACGTGGTTCACGGCTCGGACTCTCCGGAATCCGCGGCATTTGAGATGGGCTATTTCTTCAACAGCTTTGAAATTGTAAAGTGACATCATCCACCGAACGCATCTGTCTGGACCATATCACCATTGTCCTTCAGCGGCCCCATTTTCCGGAAAATATCGGAGCCGCTGCCAGAGCCATGCGGAACATGGGTATTCGCCGCATGATCGTTGTTGAACCGGAAAACTACGATCTTTCCCGGGTGCTCAAAATGGCAACCCATGTGGCTGCAGACGTCGTGCAGAGGATTCAGATCGCCCGGAATCTGCGGCAGGCCCTGTCCCCGTTTCACCTGGTTGTAGGAACCACTGCACGTCTTGGCGGAGAGCGCGAAGTCGTCTTGTCCCCGTCTCACATGGCCGGCCGTCTGATACCTCTTTCCCAGGAGAACGCCATTGCCATTGTTTTCGGACCCGAAGACCGGGGGCTTTCCAACGAAGATCTTCGTCTCTGCCATGAACTTGTCAACATCCCCACTGCCGAGTTCTCTTCACTGAATCTGGCCCAAGCCGTCATGGTCATCTGTTACGAGCTGTATACGGCAGTCGGGGACGGACCTTTAACAGAGGCAAACTTCCCCCGGCTGGCCACGCGCCATGAACTGGATGGCATGTATGACCAGCTTCGGGATATTCTGGTCCGGATCAGCTACATCAACCCGGAAAACCCGGATTACTGGATGAACAAGATCCGGCGTTTTTTTACCCGCATGCAGCTCAAAGCCGGGGAAGTCAGCATCATCCGTGGAATCTGTCGGCAGATTGACTGGTATGGGAAAAAGTGCCACGAAGACGGCATGCAGTCAAAACAATAATTATTTTCCTCCCAGGAGCCCATGAACGGATTTCAGGATATCGGCCGGCATCACGATGGTTTTGGCATTGGGTGAGGCTGCCAGGTTTTTAAAAGCATCCACATAGCGTTCGCCCAGAAGATAAACGGCCGGCAGATGCCTGTCCCCGATGGCGTCGGATACCCGTTGAATAGCTTCCATCGTGGCATTGGCCATGATCACCTTGGCCTCCGCATCCCGCCTGGAGGCTTCCAGCTTTCCTTCAGCTTCCTGAATCTGGGCTTCCTTGGCGCCTTCGGCGTTTAATATCGCTGCAACTTTCTTTCCTTCCGCCTCGGTAATGGCGGCCCTTCGGGACCTTTCCGCAGACGCCTGCTTTTCCATGGCCTGCTGCATGGTCGGAGACGGTTTGATATCCTGGATTTCCACTGTCTTGACCACAATTCCCCAGGCAGCCACATCGTCTGAAATCCCGCCCTTCAACTTCGATTTGATGAGCTCCCGGGAGCTGAGCGCATCATCCAGATCCATCTCACCAACAATGCTCCGGAGAGATGTCTGAATCAAGTTCACAATGGCAAACCGGTAATCATCTATGCCATAGACGGCCTTCTGGGGTTCAATGACATTGATAAAGGCAAGCGCGTTTGTCATGATCACGGCATTGTCCTTGGTAATCACCTCCTGGGTCGGAATATCCAGGGAAATATCCTTGGTGATGACTTTATGAGCAATGGCATCCAGATAGGGAATCACAAAATTCAACCCCGGATTCAGGGTCGAGTGATATTTGCCCAGACGCTGCACCACATGCTTGTACCCCTGGGGAACAATCCGCACGCCCATAAAAATCGTCAAAACAACCAGCAACGTTAAAATTCCAATGACTGTCAGACCTCCGGTCATTCTAATGCCTCCTTTTCTTGAAGATTGCTTTTTTTAACCTTCAGCACATGCCCGTCTATGCCCGAGACCCGAACATGCTCCCCGGGCTGCAAAACTTCTGCGCTGGTATAATCCCACTCTTCTGCCCCCAGAACGGGCAGGGTAAATCGCACCCTGCCCCTTCCAAGCGGCGTTGCATTGGATTTTACGACCATTCCCGTTTCACCGACGATGGCTTCCTGAGACATTCCGGCCGTGGTTTTATCCACCATTTTGGGTTTTAACACCCGGAACCAGAGAAAGGTGAGCACCGAGGAAGCCAGGGTCCATGTAAACAATTGGACGCTGAAAGAAGATTCCGGCAAAATATACAGAAAAAGCCCCACAAAACATGCCCCGAGACCAAACCAGATGATGGTAAAGGACGGGATAAAGAGCTCGGCGCTGATAAGAATCAATCCAAAAGACAGCCAGTGCCACCACAGCATTGTCATGAAATTTCTCTCCTGGTATTTCAGAAAGGCGTTTCGAGAAAAGATATTGTCGCGTAGAGCGTTTTTCACCAATGGCATCGGCTGAATTGTCAAGCTTGGCTCTCATCCGACTGGACTCGTCAAATCTTGCTTGACTCAAAACAAAAACGCTTTTTTATTTTGGATAGCACCTGTCCTGGATGCTGTCAAGGACATTTCATAGCCGTTTGGTCGCCAATTGCGGCGCTACCAGGCAGGTGCAATTCCTGCCCATTTAATAAATATTGCTTGACATCAAGAAACAATCGATGTTAGTTTTTCGCGAAAACAAACATTAAGGAATTATCGTCTCGTGAATCATTCCATTTCAAGCATATATTATTACGGGTATTTTTATTACTTTAGCACCGATCTGCCTGTGGTGTGCTGATACCCTGAGACATTATCCAGCACTTAGCCGTGGGCAGACTCTGCCCACGGCTTTTTTTTTCTAAAGGTCGTGGAGAAATAACCTTCACGGCCTTTTTTATTTTTAAAAAGGAGGAGATCCATCATGAGCATTTTAGGCAAGCAGATTCGACTGGAGCGCATTATCAACCGGAATACCGGAAGAACCGTCATCGTCCCCATGGACCACGGCATGTCCATCGGACCCATTCCCGGGCTGATCAATGTAAGAGATGCAATCCAGAAAGTTTCCGAAGGGGGCGCTAACGCCATCGTTGAGCACAAAGGGCTTGTAAAGGCGGGGCATCGCGGCCGGGGCAAGGATATCGGTCTGATCATTCACCTGTCGGCATCCACCAGTCTTTCGACGTATCCCAATGCAAAAACCCTGATCTGTACGGTGGAAGAGGCCCTTAAACTGGGGGCGGATGCCGTATCCATCCAGGTGAATCTGGGAAATGGCGGCGAAAAAGAAATGCTGAAGGATTTTGGGAAAGTCAGTTATGACGCCCGGGCCTGGGGAATGCCGCTTTTAGCCATGATCTATCCTCGCGGTGAAAACATCAAGGATGAATACGACGCCAATGTCATCAAACATGCGGCACGGGTCGGCGACGAAATGGGTGCCGACATTGTCAAGGTGTCCTATACCGGTTCCACGGAATCCTTTCGTGAAGTGGTCCAGGGTTGTTCAGTTCCGGTCGTGATTGCCGGCGGCCCCAAAATGGATTCCGACATCGACATTCTGGAAATGGTCAAGGGTTCCATAGATGCCGGCGGTTCCGGGGCTTCGATCGGCAGAAATGTGTTTCAGCACAGTGATCCAACAGCCATGACCATGGCCATAGCCGCCATTGTTCATGATGGCGCGGATGTGGACAGGGCCTTAACCTTCTTGAAATAAGGCCGAAGACTGAAGTGCCTTTGTGCCATGTGCAATAAACAGTTTGCTGAAGTCCCGGAAGATTGATTTGCGATGTATCCTAAATTCCCTTCAGCCTTCTGCCTTCAGCCTTAATTGAAAGGTAAAACAATGACGCGTACGATCTGGGTCAAAATTGATCCATGGGATAAGGACATGGCAACGACTGCCATTGAAAACGGGGCTGACGGGATTATGGCGCCGCCGGGATTTTCAGAAAAAATAAAAGAATTGGGAAGAATTCAGACCATTTCTCTGGATGGCGACATCAGGCCCGGGGAAGATGTGGTCTCCTGCCGGATAACCTGCAAGGAAGATGAAGAGACGATCCTGACCATCTGCCGGGACAAGAAGGTTATTTTGGACTGTCAGGACTGGAGTATTATCCCCCTTGAGAATCTGATCGCCAGAGGCGCTGATGTCATCGCCCAGGTCAGCAGCCTGGAAGATGCCCAGACCGCCTTCGGGATTCTGGAAAAAGGCGTCCAGCATATTCTGCTTCATGCAGGTGATCCGGCCTCTCTCAAACAGGCCCTGACCCGTTTACGGTCTCAGGAAGAAAAAACCGTTCTGGAAAATGCCGAAATCCTGAGCATTCAGCCGGCCGGAATGGGCGGACCGGGTCGCGTGGATACCTGCACCCTGATGACGGCCGGCCAGGGAATGCTGGTCGGAAACAGCAGCAACGGCCTTTTTCTGGTCCATGCCGAAAGCGTTTCCAACCCATACGTGGCGCCAAGGCCTTTTCGGGTCAACGCCGGACCCGTGCATGCCTATACCCGCGTTCCCGGAGGCAAAACCCGGTATCTCTCGGAGCTTTGCGCAGGAGATCCGGTTCAGATCGTGGACAATGAAGGCAATACAACGACCGCCGTTGTGGGCCGCCTGAAGATTGAAAAGCGGCCCCTGATGCTGATCACGGCCTCAGCAAACAACAGTATTTTGACAATCCTGGTTCAAAACGCACAAAGTCTATCGTCTGACCCGGCCGGATGGCGAGCCGGTGTCGGTGGTTCATCTGACGCCGGGAGACCGGGTGCTGGTCGCCATTGAACAGGGAGGAAGGCATTTTGGATATGCCATCCAGGAAACCATCACCGAAAAA
>CAVPHN010000039.1:0-37450 GCA_963704205.1 uncultured delta proteobacterium | reverse complement strand
GGCAGATATGGAGACGCTCAATTCAATTGATATAGGGGCTGAACTTGAGCCGGTTTTCAAGGAACATGGGACTGAACATATCGCCGTTTGCATTGTGCATCACATCCGAAATCCGGTCGATTACCACAAGATGCCCGTTTCCATCGATATAACCGGCATCTCCGGAATGGAGCCAGCCGCCTTCAAGCAATTCAGCGGTTTTTTCAGGCAGCTTGTAATATCCGGGGGTAACCGAGGCGGACCGAGACAGGATTTCTCCGGCTTCGGAAATTCTGCATTCGGTTCCAGGCAGGGGTTTTCCCACCGTGTCGGGCCGGATATCCCCGTCCCGGTGCATATAGGCAATACCGACAATTTCCGTCTGGCCGTATATCTGCTTTAAATTAACACCAATGGCCTGGTAAAACGTAAAAAGCTCGGGGCCCAGGGCCGCGCCCCGGTATAAGCCCTTCGCAGCCGCAGAAAACCGATCTGGTTGACAAGGGGCCGGAAAATGATCTGTTTTCCCAACCATGCCAGAAAGCGAAGCCTTAGCGGCATTTTTTTCCCGGACATGCGATATTGGGCCGCATCCTCTCCTATTTTCATGAAATAATTATAAAGGGTGCGGTTCAGCCAATTCAGGATTCGTCAATTTTAAGCCAGATTTGAGAGCGTATGGTTTCATAGATTCTGGGAGCACCGAACATGAAGTGCGGCCCTATCTCCTTTAAATCTTCCATACTGGTTTCAACCGACTCCGGGAAATTGACGGCTATCCCGGTGGCCATGGCGACACCAAAGGAGTTCATCTGCTCCCCGATCCAGGCAAAGGGCAGAAACGAAACATACTCATCGGTTTCTTCCAGTGGATCGACCTGCGTGAGCTGAAGCCCCATATTGATGTAATTGCGATGGGTCAGCATGGCGCCTTTCGGCAGCCCCGTGGTGCCGGACGTCAAACATAAATGACAGACATCGTCCGGTTTCCCGCATCCACCAGCGAATTAAACAGTTTGGGATCTTCCTTGTGAACTTCTTCTCCGAGTTTATATAGATCGCCGATAAACATGAACCAGTCGTCGGCCTGGTAGCCTCGCATTCCCCGGGGGTCTTCATAGATTACTTTCTTGACCTGGGGGAGCCGGCCCCTGACCTCAACGACTTTATCCACCTGCTCCTGATCGTTGCAGAAAACGACACTGACATTCAAGTAATCGAGAATGTCGCCGATTTCATTCGGCAGGCTGGTCTGATAAATGGCGGCGGAAACGCCGCCAACGGCCTGAGCGCCGATGGCCACAAAAAGCGTTTCCGGAATATTATCGCTGATAATGGCGATTTTATCCTCTTTCTTAAACCCTATTTTTAAAAGCCCGAGACCGGTTTTACGCACAAGATCATAATACTGATTCCAGGTATAACAGTTCCAGCAACCAAGATCTTTTTCCCGCAGGGCAACCTTGTCCCCGGTTGCATTTACCCGCCACCGCAGGAGTTGCGGAATGCTGTACTGCGCCAAATGGTCTTTGTTTTCCATACGAATATTACTCTTCTCCAATATAGGCCTCAATCACCTTGGGATCGGACGCAACTTGTTTCGGCGTTCCCGAGCCAATCACTTCCCCAAAATCGAGCACGTAAATCTGGTCTGAAATATCCATGACAACACCCAGATCATGCTCAACCAGCACCACCGTAATTCCCCACTCTTTCTTTATATCGAGAATAAAGCGGACAATGTCTTCCTTTTCCTCGATAATCATTCCTGCCATGGGTTCATCCAGAAGCAGCAACTTGGGCAGCCAGGGTTAGGGCACGGGCGACCTCAACCCTTTTTTGAACCCCGTAGCTCAGATTTCCCACCATTTTTTTCCGGTAGGGCTCAAGCTCCATAAAATCGATTACCTTTTCCACATAGTTCCGATTTTCCGCTTCCAGTCGTGACGCCTTGCCGAAATAAACGATTGCGTGCAGCAAAGAGTAATTCGATTTTGATGACGGGCCAGAAGGAGGTTGTCGAGCACGGACAGACCACGGAACAGCTCCAGATTCTGAAAGGCCCTGGCAATCCCCATATTGGATACCTGGTGAGGCGAGGCATGGGTCAGGTTGCGCTGACCGTAATGAATTTCGCCCTTGTCGGGATGGTAAAATCCGGAAACACAGTTTAAAAGACTTGTTTTGCCGGCCCCGTTGGGTCCGATAATCGATGTAATGAATCCGGGCTCGATGCTCAGTTGACTTTGGATAGTGCTTGTAACCCACCGAATGAAAGCGTAACATCAGAAACAATTAGATGCTCCATAGATCTCTCAAAATTCGCTTGTTCAAAATGACTGTTTAGAATTATTTTTTAAACCGAAAAATGTCCGGATGCCAAATTCAGCAGGCAGCAGCGGACCAATCGGCAGCCATTTAATTGTTTTATGAACAAAATATGAATATTATTCATTATTAAGGAGAATAACTCCCGAAATTACCGCGGGCAAAACTGCTTTGCGATATAAAACGCTACAACAACCGATTGACCTTCCAGCCACCACACAAGGATCACACTGACGGTGAAAGATATTTAAACTTCGTACTCAGATTTGGCAAGCACTTTTAGCCGGTTAAAAATAAATGGCCGGCACCTGCATGAAACGCTTCGCATCTGGCCGGCCAATAAAGCGTTGTTTCAGCATACTGAAATAAATAATAATGTCAAGTTATTAAAATAGTGGGTTAATAGTGGTAATTAACCACTATTATTTCATGGCCAGGAGATGGGACCGAAGGTTTATCTTACTGTTTTTCAAACCTAATTTATCCCGGATATTGTGCCGGTGAAACAAGACCGTATTTTTGGAAATCAGCAGCACATCCACAATTTCCTTGTTGGTCTTTCCCTCTTTGACCAGGCTGGCCACGCGAATTTCAACGGGGGTTAATTTAGCCAGCCCAGATGTCAAATTGTTGATAAAAGGGGAGGTGATGTTGTTCAAATTGGTTTCCAGAATCCTCACCAGGGTCCGCTGGTGTGTGTCCAGACGTCCGCTGATGACTTTCTGCAAATAAGGGCTGACAAGCTCCTGAATATTCCGCATCACGATTTCGCCAAGTTCTTTCTTGTCTTCCTCCCGTTGTTTGAGCAGCACCCGGAGGGCGGTATTCACTTCTTCCAAGTGATGGGACTGAGCCTGAAGCTCTTTTTCACGCTTTCGAAGTGCTCTTTCAGCCCGTTTCCGCTCTTCGATTTCCTGCTCCAGCTTCAAATTGGCCTGAGCCAGTTCAACTGTCCGCTCCGTTACCAGCTCTTCGAGGTGACCGCGATATTTATCCAGCTCTTCTTCAGCCCGTTTTCGGTCGCTGATATCCCTCAAGGTGACGATATTGCCCAGCGGCTGACCATCACTGCCCTGGTAAAGGGTGGAGCTGAGCTGAACATCCAGAACCCTACCCTCCCGTGTCAACCGCCGAGTCTCGAATAAACTTATTTTCTGACCGCTCAGCATCCGCTGAATGGCGGCCTTTGTCTCCGCCACATTTTCCGGGGGTACAAAATCGATCTGCTTGCCGAGAAGCTCGTCACGCGACAGACCGAAAGTCTGTTCAAATGCCGGATTTACGTAGGAGGCAACGCCCCGCATGTCGTAAACCACAATGGGATCCGGGGAAGATTCAAGAAAAGTACGGTAACGCCCCTCGCTTTCCCGCAAAATGGCTTCCGTTCGCTTCCGTTCGGCCAGTTCATGGCGCACATCCGCATACAGCCTTGCCTTTTCCAGGGCAATGAGCGCCAGAGCGGCAAACCGTTCCAGAATGGTAATGTCCTCGCCGCTGAATTTATTGTCCGCTTCCACATGCGCCAGGCCGATCACCCCCAACACCCTGGAGCCGTATTTCAACGGAATCCCGACAATGGAATGAAGACCATCCAGGTTCTTATCGGGAATACGGCCCGGCCAGAACTGATAATCCTCGACCACGACCGGGGCCTCGATTTCCCATACGCGCCCCCCCATGCCCTGACCGATAGCGACCCGGCGCCCAAGCTGGCTTTTAAAAAAGCCCATCCCCACCTGCATCTGAAGCTGTTCTTCCCCGGGTTCAAGAATATAGATATAACCGTGCGCCGTACCGGTAAGCGAAGCGGCCCGCTCGAGAATGTTTTCCAGCAATTCTTCTTTATCGAGCTTATCGATTAACCCCATGGAAGTTTCGTGCAGGGCCTTTAAATAAGCGCTTTGGCGATAAAATGCCTCTTCCGCCGCCTTTAAGCATCGCAATTCCCTGTCCAGGGTGCAAACCTGGCGCTCTAATTCAGAATAGGAAAGTTTATCCGTCATGAATCTGAAATCCCGAAGCCGATTTCTTTTTGCATATTGTCGATTCTGGAAAAAATCTCTTTCAGCATGGTCTGTTCAATCCGGGACAATTTTTTAGGGTTGATGTAATTGTCCGGGGCCGCTTTTTCCACCATCATGGCATTGATCTGCCTTGCAAATCGCAGTTGCATCAAAAAGCTGTACGCGTGTTCCATTTCGTTATACATATCCCATGAAAGCAGTTTTCCCCTGAACAACTGATGCAGTCTTTCCTGGGTATTGGTTTCTGACAGGCCGTGCTTTAATGCATAAATTCTGGCAAAATCAACAATCGGCACCATGACTTTTTTAATGTCAAAAGCATCCCGGTGCTCTCCCTTGGACTCGACAATAAAATTTCTGAAAAACCCGATGGGCGGCTTGAAGTGCTGAGCATTTTCCGCCATGAACCGGAAAAAAAACGGCCACTCGGAAAGCGCATCCATCAAAAAACCTCGCAGTTCGCCAACGAGCTCCTCCTTTCCGTGGGCGCATCTGAAATCAAAAAAAATGGCGGAGTTCAGCAAATCATCCGCTTCCGCCACGCGTATCCAGGAAAGAAAATAATTTTTCCACACAGACAGGGGCTGACACCATTTGGGGTTTTTCGCCATGATGTTCCCCTTGCAGAAATCGTAACCGACATCATTGAGCCATGTGCAGATATTCTGCCCCAATTCCAGAAAATAGGCTTGATGGGTCTCAGCAGGGACACCGGCGACATCTTCAAAAACAACGGCATTGTCCTGATCGGTCTTCAGGGTCTGTTCCTTGCGGCCTTCGCTGCCCATCACCATGAAGGCAAACGCGCAAGGCGGGGGTCCGTTTTTTTCAATAGCAATGGCAATAATTTTATTCAATATGGCATCGGAAATCGTTGTTATCAGCCGGGTGAGATTCCTGGCTTTGGCCCCGTTTGAAATCAGCCCCTGAATAACGCCAGGCAAAAGCTGATATTGCTGTTTCAACGCCCCAATGCTGCCTGCCGTCGATATTTCCCGGATCAGAAAAATGGGGGACCGGCCCTGGACCGCCAGGATATCCTTGTTGGTGATAATGCCGATCAGCTCATCTTCCGGACCCGTCACCCCAAGATGCTTGTAATTGTCCTGCATCATGCGCATGAGCGCCTCAAAGACCAATGCCTGGGATGAAATCGTCTGAAGTGGAAAAGACATGATTTTTTCAACGGGGCTTTGAATATCCAGACCGCTGGCAATCACTTTTTGCCGCAAATCATTGTCTGTAACAATGCCGACATAATTATTCGGATTCGATTTCACCAGAATGCTGCTGCATTTGTGCCGGCTCATCAATTCCGCCGCAGACTGAATGGTGGTTCCGGAAGTGCAGGAAATCAGCTTATCCCGGGTGATGCTGCTGACAGGCTGATTGAGAAACAGGAGCGCGTCTTCTCCAGGCTGCATCGTCTTGGCGACAATGGATGCATAAGAGCGGTCCAGCATGCGTTTGCCGAATGTATCAGTAAAATACTCTAAAAACTGCTTGTTCCGGTTGCATGCCTCCAGAAAACACGCCTTTGACCAGACATAAAAATGTGTATCTTCGGTAGTTCTAAGGGACCGGATAGAAATGGAATTATTTATCAGCATGGAGATGCCGCCGAAGAGGTCTCCTTCGCTCATCAGCGACGTCTGAAGGTTATGGTCGATTTCTTCGAAATAGCGCTCCGCGGCCCCGTTCTGGATGATGTACAGCGATTCGATTTTCGACAGGCCTTGCGTAAATACAACCGTGTTCCGCGGGTGAAACACCAGAGACAATTCCATGGCGGCTTTTTCGATTTCAGTATCCGTTAGAAAAGAAAACGGGGCGGTATTGGACAAAAACTGAACGGCACGATTGGTGGCAAAAATGGACGCGTAAGACTCATCAATCATGCGCCGGCCGAAGGCTTCCACAAAATACTTATTAAAAAAGCTGTAATTACGGCACAAGTTCAGGAAAACATCCACCGGAATCGTATAACACTTTGCCTCGCGAATGACCTTGGCTGTTCTGACGCAGACGCCTGCATTCATCAGAACGGTAATTCCCCCAAAAATCTCTCCCTTTCGCAAACTGATGAACTGGGTTTTTTGGTCTTCCCGCTCATGATAAAGCGCAATCTCACCGCTTTGAAGAATATAAATCCTGTCTAGTTTCGACCGGCCCTGGGAAAACAGAACTGTATTTTTTGCAAACGACGTTGAGTCCGCGGATTGTGCCACATGCGCAAGCTCTTTTTCCGGAAGCGAAGCAAATATCTGAATCTGAGACAAAAAAAACAAGGCCTGATCGTTCATACAACTCCCTGAGGTTTGATGGCTATGCCATCCTATTAAGGTGCATTATTCATTAAACAGTAAAAAACGATAAAATCTCGGGGGCAATGCTCAATACGAAAACTTGGCATACCTGGTTTTTCTGGATGCCAAGAGTGCGTCTTCTAAAGTCAGGATGTCGTTTCTTGCCAGAATCGGTATGCATTTCAGCAGGATCTCGGCGGCAGTCAATGCATCGCCAAGCGCCGTATGTCTTCCGGTGATGCTGATGCCCAGCCGCTCGGAAATGGCCTCTATCCCATGATTGCGCTGAGAAGGGTGGATAATGGCCGAAAGAAACATGGTGTCCAGAACCGGCTGTGTAAACCGGACGGATGAAACACCTTCTTTAATCTGGAACATCCGCATATCAAATGCAACATTATGCCCGACCAATACCGTGTTTTCCGCAAACTGATACAGAAGGGGCAGTGCCTTATCAATGGTTGGCTGACCCAGAAGCATTTCCGGGCGAAGACCATGGATTTTTATGGACGCCTCCGGCACTTCTCTGCGTGGATCCACCAGAACGTTAAAAATCTCATTGTTCAGCAACCGGCCATTGACGATGCGCACGGCAGCAATAGAGACAATCTCGTCTGAAAACGGATCCAGACCCGTAGTTTCCGTATCAATGACGGTGTAAGTAAGGTTGGAAAGAAGTTGCACAAGAAGATCCGGACTGCTGTCCGGCCGGTTCAAAAGGTCAAAGTCATAGAATTCCGGGCGGCTGGTTGCAAGGGTGACAGGGGCAATGCTGCCGACACGGAAAGGTTCAGCCGATGGAATAAACACACGAAGACAGGCATTTTCCGGCGATTTCAGCAACAAGGACGACCACCATTCAGCTTCATGCTGCGACAAAATATCGCTTAATTTCAGATGTTCCCCTGCTGTTTCGTCAAGCACAAGGCTCTGGTTCCATTCATCCAGGACAGCGTCTGAAACCGGAGCGCCCGGCCAGATGAAATCAACACAAACATAATCCCGCTCAATGGCCGCCAGGCAGTCAAATATTGAAAAGCCAGTGATCTTACCAAGCCGATTTAGAAGAAATGACATTGCTGAGGCCAGATAAGGGTTTCCGGCATAAATCCAGGCCGGTTCACCGGGCAGGTTGAGTCGAAGCGTCAGCCCCTGTTCCAGCACTTGCTTTTGAACCGTTTCAAGCACGTTTTTCACATTTGTCGGAATCAGCCGAAGGCTGAAATGAAAAGGGCTACAAGTCGGTGTTTCTGCAGAATGATCAAATTCCGGCACCTCTTCCTGGGTCAAAAACGGGCCGGACGGACGGGCATGCGTGATATGGATGATTCTGAATATAAAACCGGCCAGTTCACGCATGAAAATAAGGACAGGAACGATCTCGACTTTAAGGAAATGGCCGTAAGGCCCAAGCGTGGCAAAACAAGTGCCGGGATTATCCTGAGACCTGGCCAGTTTTTCTGTGATTTCCGCAAAGGCGCGTTGAATCTGGGTCTCGTCGATAAAACAGGTGATATTTCGACCCAGTCCGATAAATTGACTGGATAATGACGCATTTTGCACATCCGCCTGTTTCTGATAGCTCAGAAATTCTTCCGCTTTTTTGTTGAACAGGAGAATGGCCCCGGAGGGATTACAGACAATGACGCCTTCGGAAAGGCAGGAAATGATGGAAGCCAGGATGTTTTTTTCCTGCTCAAGGGCTTCCGCGGAAAGACAGATTTTATCATCGATGCTTATTTTCAGGGACTGGTAACGATCCGCCCCCTCATTAATCAGTGTTGCCAGGCGTTTAAAGTCTTTTACTGCGTCAACCTCGATGCGGTAGGATGGGTTTGCGGAATGAATGATCTGTATTTCGTCTGCAATTTTACGGATCGGCAGCACATAATATCGAAATACGACGACAAGGACTGCGCCCCATCCGGCAAACGCCAGAACAGTAATAATCACATAAGCGCTGAAATTATCCGCGACAATTCCGAGCAGTGCCGACTGGTCTTCCGGCTTGAGCTGTTTGAGGAATAAGAATTCCAGGCCGAATAAAACCACTATAAACACCAGCGTTGAAACAGCCGCACCCAATTTATTGACCGATCTCAATAGATGCATCCTTGCACCGCAGTCGCGCTATCCCACCCAGAGATACATGAAACACCCGATATAGACAAAGATAACGATCTGAACCACCAGCATTCTAAGTCGCGTCAAACCAGAGGCGGATTTCAGGGCGTGAAACACAATCGTCAAGGCAAATGCCGATGCCGCGCATGAAAACGTGTAAAACACGCCTCCGGTCATGTTGACCTGAAACGCTGCCAGAGCCGGTGCCAGGGGCCAGAAAGAAATCCAGGCCATGCCAAGGGCCAGATAAATCGGCATAAACATGGTTGAACCGCCGAATCCCCTGCAGAAAACCCAGGCAAACAAGGCCATGCCCCCATGAATCAGAAATGAAACCGAAATACCCATGAGAACCAAGGTCAACCGGATATGAAACGAGAGCGGCTCACTTCGCTCCCGGCTCCAGAAGATATCTGCTGAAATGAATGGCGCTGAAACCGTAGATCAGACCAAATACCGCGACGTTCACCGCCGTGTAGGCCAGCGATAGCTTGTTCTGGGTGATGACCTCTCTGTACACCGCTTCCTCGAATCGCAGAATGCGGATCATATGCTGAATATAGCCCATAAAAACCTTTCGGATAACGGCCCGCCGAAAAGTGAGCATCGAACTGGCTTGCCGATGTGTTATTTTATGCAGAAAACAGCGATTAGACAAGAGAAAAACCGCCAATAAAAAAGGGGGAGCTGGAATCCTCCATCTCCCCCTTGCAGTTTCAGATAAGCGTTTGGATCATGCCCAGGGCTGGAGTCCCCAGATGGTGATAAAAATGCAGACTACGGCCAGAATCGACGGCCAGACCATGCCGTTATATCGTGTTCTCGTCATAGTCGCCCCAGCCGTGAATCCGGTCGATGACTTTTTTGTCATCCAGGCTCGGAGCCCATGCGGCAAGGGCCGGAATGCGATTAAAAATCATGGACAGAAAGATGAAAAGGGTGAAGGAAAGCGGCACCGTCACCAGACCGCCGGACATGCCAAGGGCTGCCACCGCACCTTTTCCAACGACAATGCCGGGGAAAACATGGGGGGAGATGACGATAAAAATAAGCCCGCAGATGTTGGCCGATACGATCAGGGCCAGCTTGTTGGCCTGCTTCCACCACACACCCAGCAAAATTCCCGGTGTTGCCGTGGAGGCCAGAAGACCAAAGGCCCACAGAATACTGGTAACCAGGAATTTAGGCGGTTTGAAGGCCAGCAGAACCGCGATGACGCCACCCATTGCCAGGGCAACAAACCCCCATCTGATCCGGGTCTTGGAATCCATTTTCGGAGCCAGAATACTCAGAAGGTCATTTCCCACAAGCCCGGAAATGGCCATCAAATTGCCGCCGACCGTCGAAAGGCCGGCTGCCAGCGCGCCGCCCATGACAAAGGCCGCCACCCACATGGGATTGTAAAATACATTGAGGATCAGAAGCGTCTGGTCTGCTTTTGCAATGGTTTTTCCCGTGGTTGCGACAAAATAATTGCCTGCAAACCCGCTGGTATACGTTCCTGCAAACAGCAGCCCCAGGAAAAGCACAAACCACACAACTGCCCATCGTGCACTCTTGACGCTTGACGAGGTAAAAACGCGCATGGCAAGATGCGGCAGGGCCACAGGCCCCAGGGTAAAGGCCGGAATCAAGGCAAAATACCAACGGAAATCATATTTCATGTCAAAAAACGTCGGCAGCACCTTCAGCATGCTCGGCACCATGTCGCCGTAAGCCAGAGGCGGAAACCACCATCCGGATGAGCCCATGCTTTTCATGATCGCGCCCATGGGAACGACCATGGCGATCGTCATGATGACCATCTGGAAAGCCGCATTGTAAGAGGCTCCGTACATGCCGCCCAGGGTCACGTAACCGATGGTGGCAACGCCTGCGACAATCAGTCCGATGTTGTAAGGAATGCCGAAGAGCATTTCAAAGGCCTGGCCAAGACCGATCATCTGGCCGAGGGCGTACATGACCATGATCAGGATCATCCAGCAGACGATGGTCAGGGTGGCGCCTTTGCCGTAGCGGGCCTTGATGAAAACAGCCGGCGTAAAGGCTTTCATTCTGCGCAGGCTGGTGCCGTAAAGAAGGGTCAGAAGCGGGATGGAGATGGCCCACTGAATCCACAGGTAGACAAAAGGCACCTGCATTTTGGCTATCAGTGCGATGACGCCCAGAAACGTGGCCAGGCTGGCCCAGGTGGCCGCCATGCCCAGTCCGTTTGTCACCGGGCCGATTTTGAACCCGGCTGCATAGAAATCTTCTTCGCTTGTGGTCATTCTGCTGGCCCACCAGCCGATCAGATAGCAGATGAGAAACAGAATGCCGACAACGGTAATGCCGATCCAGACGTTGGTGATTGCAAATTCACTGCTCATGGTTATTTCCCTCCTGTCTTGTCGGACATGACTTCCTGGCCCTGTGTCTTGGCATATGCTTCCATGTCATCGTCAAATTTATTGCAGACAACTGCCATGGCGATGCAGACGATCATCATGCCGAACCAGCCCATCAGGATCGGGACAATGTACTCAACCGGAAACCCCCACAGCATGCCGCCTTTCAATCCCGGAAACAGCACGAAGACGGATGCGAAATGGCCTGTCAGTATCAGCAGAAAGCTGAAAATTATGGTAATCCATATTTCCTTTTTGTAGAGTTCTTCCTTCATGAATGTGAATTCCTTGTTTCATTTTTTTCCCCATTCTGCATTTCGCAGCTCAACCCTGCGGATTTTTCCGCTGACGGTTTTGGGAAGTGCAGTGACAAAATCAATTTTTCTCGGGTATTTATACGGTGCCGTGACTTTTTTGACATGTTCCTGAAGTTCCTTAACCAGAGCCTCACTGCCGGTAAAACCCGGCGCCAGAATGACAAAGGCCTTGACCACTTCACCACGGGTTTCATCCGGGCTGGAAACCACCGCGGATTCGGCAACCGCCGGATGCTCGATCAGAGCGCTTTCCACTTCAAAAGGCCCGATGCGGTAGCCGGAGGTCAGAATCACGTCGTCAGCACGGCCCACAAACCAGAAATACCCGTCCTCATCCCGGTAAGCCCGGTCTCCGGTCAGGTACCAGTCGCCCTTGAAGGCATTGGCTGTTCTTTCCGGCTCTTTCCAGTATTCCTTAAAAAGACCAAGGGGCCGGGTCGGCTTGACCCGAACAGCGATGTCGCCCTCGGTATTGGCCGGAACAATGACACCCTCATTATCGACGACCTGAAGGTCGAAGCCGGGGGTCGGTTTTCCCATGGATCCGAACCGGGGCTCGATGCAGGGAAAGCTGCCGCATAACAGAACGGTCTCTGTCTGGCCGTATCCATCCCGGATGGTGCAGCCCGTGGCTTTTTTCCAGACTTCGATGATTTCAGGATTCAGCGGCTCTCCGGCGCCCACACAGTGGCGAAGGGTGGGGAATTTGTAATCGGAAAGCGGCTGAAGCACCAGCATGCGGTAAATGGTCGGTGCCCCGCACATGGTTGTTACCGGATACTGGGAGAGAAGCTCCAGGGTTTTCTTGGGATCAAAGCGGTCCGTGCAGTGCACAAACTGGGCCGCACCGCAGAACCACGGCCCGAAATAACTGCTCCAGGCGGCCTTGGCCCAGCCGGTATCGCTGATGTTCCAGTGCATGTCTTCCGGTCTGAGATCCAGCCAGTACTTGCCAGTGACCTGATGGCCAAGCGGATAGGACGTATGCGTATGCAAGGCCATCTTGGGAAACCCGACCGTACCGGATGTAAAATAGACGATGGCTTCTTCATCCTTGGCGGTCTTGGCGGTTTCAAACACGTCCGAGGCTGCGCCGACAACCTGGGTATAATTCATCCAGCCCTTCCTGTCGCCGCCGATAACCAGCTTGCATTTCAGACTCGGGCACTTGTCTGCAACCTCGTCAAGCTTGGGTGCATTGGCGTTATCGGTAATAAAACAGGCGGCCTTGGACGTATTGACCCGGTATTCCAGATCCTTGGAAGTAAGCTGGGTGGTCCCGGGCGCAATGACGACGCCCATGCGGATACAGGCGGTAAACACTTCCCACCATTCGATCGAACGGCCAAGAACGATCATCACCACATCGCCCCGTTTCACCCCCTGCTGGGACAGAACGTTACACAGTCTTTTGGATGCCTTGCTGAAATCCATAAACGTCCGCTTGGCTTCAAGGCCGTCGTCATTAATCCAGTGCATGGCCAGCTTGTTCGGGTCCTGAGCGGCCCATTTATCAATAACATCACCGGCAAAATTAAAATATTCCGGCACGTCCCATTTAAATTCAGCGTAAGTCTTGTTGTAATCCGTCATGTTGTGAATCATGGTTTTCCCCTTTTGGTGGCCGTATCCATTCCGATCCCGGCCGGTTTATATGATCTGAAAAAGAGCTTATTAAATATATTCTGCATATATCGGGCTGCTTTCACCTCCTTTTCGAAAATTACCAGACAATAATTATTATAATAATTTAAAAACATTTTATTAAATTCAGTATAGAAATACTTTTTCTTTTCATGAATCATATTCATATATTTTATCTTGCAGCAAATTATTATGTGTAACAAACTGACATTTTATAATAATATATAACAAGATCTTTAATATATGAACGAGCGCTCAGTCATAATTTTGTAAAGCTTATTAATCTAAAAAAAACATCTTGTCAAAACTTTTTTTGGGTAAAAATCGTTAAATGAAATTCAGAAAAGGAAGGGCATATCCATAAATCGGAAAAATTTATTTTCTGGCTGACATCATTATTCAGTAGGCTACCCGGGTAGACGACTCAATTTCAGGGGCCAAAGTCAGGCCCCCTGATTTCCTAGTCCCGGCCCATAGCTCACAGCCCATGACCCACAGCCAATCTCCTATCACCCATACCCTTTTTGATAAACACTTGACAAAGCCAAAAATGGCATGATAGGGTAACTCGACTGAGCGCTCGTTCATATCATAAACAAAACACCATAGGCAGCACGGATCGCTATGCAGCATTCATCCCGAAGAACCAAAGATGTCGAAACGCTGATCAAAAACCCGGATCTTGTGGAACGCAGGCGCCGTCAGATTGTCGATGCAGCTGTCGGGCTGATCATTGAGAAAGGATTTCATAAAACCACGACCCGTCAGATCGCCAGTGCCGCGGGCTTTTCCATCGGTTCGCTCTATGAATACATCAAATCCAAGGAAGACATTCTCTATCTGGTCTGCGACGCCATTCATGAAGAAATGGCGCAGCACGTCACCGAAGCCCTGTCCAGGGCCGATTCAGGAGTGAAAGGGCTGGCCGAGGCTATTCGTGAATATTTTCTGGTCTGCCATCGCATGAGCGATCACATTCTACTCATCTATCAGGAAACACAGTCCCTGCCGCCCCAGTGGCGAAAGCGCGTTCTGGAAAACGAGCTTCAAATCACCGGCCTTTTTGTCAAAGTTCTGGCCAATCTTTCCGCATCCGGCGATCTGCCGCTCATGGACGAAAAGCATATCGAAATGGCTGCGCACAATATCACGGTGATAGGTCACATGTGGACGTTTCGCAGGTGGTTTCTGGCCCGCCATTACAATATCGAGGACTATATCAACATTCAAACCCGATTGATATTAGGGATTGATGCCTTTACAAGCACCACCCCACCAAAGGAGGAAGCGTGAGTATCGCGATTCAAGCCTATCAGCCCAAACATAATGTCCGGGTGGTTACAGCCACCTCTCTTTTTGATGGCCATGATGCTTCCATCAACATCATGCGAAGAATATTGCAGGATACCGGTGTTGAAGTCATTCATCTGGGTCATAACCGCTCTGTCCAGGAAATCGTAGATGCCGCCATCGAAGAAGATGCGCAGGGCATCGCCGTATCCAGCTACCAGGGCGGCCATGTAGAGTTTTTCAAATACATGGTGGATCTGTTAAAAGAAAACGGAGCCTCCCATATCAAGGTTTTCGGCGGCGGCGGCGGCGTGATTGTTCCGGATGAAATCCGGGAACTGGAAGCCTATGGTGTTGACCAAAATATATTCCCCGGAAGACGGCACGCGCATGGGGCTTCAGGGCATCATCAATCACATGGTTGAAGCCATGGATTTTTCAACGGTCACCGGTCAAGCCGTTGATCTGGAGAACCTGACCCCCCTGAACAAACCGCGCGTGGCCAACCTGATCACCGCAGTTGAGCAGATCAAACTCCATGACAAGGACCGGCTGCCGGATCTTCTTGAGCAGCTGCAAAAAAAAGCAGCCGGCAAAATCGTTCCGGTCCTCGGCATCACCGGCACCGGCGGCTCCGGGAAATCGTCGCTGACCGATGAGCTGATTTTGCGGCTTCTTCATGATCTTCCGCAGATTCATATCGCCATCATCAGCTGCGATCCGTCCCGACGAAAAACCGGCGGCGCGCTTCTTGGCGACAGAATCCGGATGAACGCCATCGACAACCCCCGCGTCTACATGCGTTCTCTGGCCACCCGGCAGTCCAACACCGAAATCCCCGACACCCTGGCCGAAGCCATTCTGGCCGTGAAAGCCGCCGGCTTTGATCTGATCATCGCCGAAACCGCCGGCATCGGACAGGGCGATTCCCTGATTACCCATATCGTGGACACCTCCATGTATGTCATGACCAGTGAGTTCGGGGCCGCCTCCCAGCTGGAAAAAATCGACATGCTGGATTACGCCGATATCGTGGTTGTAAACAAATTTGAAAAACGCGGCGGAGAGGATGCTGTCCGGGATGTACGCAAACAGGTCCAGCGGAACCGCACGGCCTGGGATACACCAGCCGATGAAATGCCGGTATATGGTACCATCGCCTCCAAATTCAACGATGACGGGGTGACGGCCCTTTATCACGCACTTCTGGATACGATCGCCGACAAAACCCGGGTTCGGTTTCAGTCCCGCCTGCCAAGGCCAAAAACCAAGGCATCCACTTCCAAAACCATCATTATTCCACCGGAACGAACCCGATATCTTTCCGAAATCGCCGATACCATCCGCAGTTATCACCAGAAGACAGAAGTCCAGGCTGAGGCCGTACGCGCTGCCTGGCATCTGGAAGAGGCCCTCAAGTCCATTGAACAGAGCCTTTCCGGTGACAAGTCCGAGCTTATCGGCCAGCTTAAAAACGAGATCGCGGCTGCCAAAAAAACAGTGGACTCCGGAAACCAGCCAGACACTCAGGGAATGGGATGAAATCAAGGCAGCCTATACCCGGGATATGCTCACTTATGAAGTCCGGGGCTGCGACATCAAGGTTCCGCTTTACACCGAATCGCTTTCCCAGAAAAAAATCCCGAAAATCGCCATTCCCAAATTCAAGGATCCGGGCGAAATCTATCGCTGGATGCGCGAAGAAAACGTGCCGGGAAGATTCCCGTTTACCGCCGGTGTCTTTCCGTTAAAACGGGTCGAGGAGGACCCCACAAGAATGTTTGCCGGTGAAGGTGACCCGGCCCGAACCAACCGCCGCTTCAAGCTGCTTTCCGGAGACTACGAGGCCAAGCGGCTTTCCACGGCCTTTGATTCCGTCACCCTCTACGGGTATGATCCGGACAGTCGTCCGGATATTTACGGCAAAATCGGCACCTCCGGGGTCAGCATCTGCACCCTGGAAGATGTTAAGATCCTTTATGGCGGATTTGACCTGTGTGCGCCCAACACGTCGGTTTCCATGACCATCAACGGCCCGGCTCCCATCATTCTGGCCATGTTCATGAACACGGCCATCGACCAGCAGGTGGACAAGTTCACGGAAAAAAACGGCCGGAACCCTCCGAGGACGAATATGCAAAGATCCGCGCAATGGCCCTTTCCACTGTCCGGGGAACGGTTCAGGCCGATATTCTGAAAGAAGACCAGGGCCAGAACACCTGTATTTTCTCCATTGAATTCGCCCTGAAAATGATGGGCGATATTCAGGAGTATTTTATCCAGAACCATGTCCGCAATTTCTATTCCGTGTCCATATCCGGATACCATATTGCCGAGGCCGGCGCCAACCCCATCACCCAGCTGGCGCTGACCCTGTCCAACGGCTTTACCTACGTGGAGTATTATCTTTCCCGGAAAATGCCCCTCGACAGCTTTGCACCGAATCTGTCCTTTTTCTTTTCAAACGGCATGGACCCGGAATACACGGTCATCGGAAGGGTGGCGCGCCGGATCTGGTCCATTGCCATGAAGGAAAAATACAAGGCATCCGAGCGCTCCCAGATGCTCAAATACCATATTCAGACCTCCGGCCGGTCGCTTCACAGCCAGGACATTCAGTTCAACGACATCCGGACCACGCTTCAGGCCCTTTGCGCCATTTACGACAACTGCAACAGCCTTCACACCAACGCCTTTGATGAAGCCATCACAACACCCAGTACGGAATCCGTGCGAAGGGCGCTGGCCATTCAGCTCATCATCAACCGGGAATGGGGACTTGCCAAAAATGAAAACATGGACCAGGGCAGCTTTATCGTGGAAGAGCTCACCAAACTTGTCGAAGAGGCGATTCTTGCAGGAATTTGACCGGATCACCGAGCGCGGCGGGGTTCTGGGCGCCATGGAAACCGGCTACCAGCGCAGCAAGATCCAGGAAGAATCCATTCACTACGAAATCCTGAAACACACCGGTGAATATCCCATTGTCGGCGTAAACACTTTCCGGGATCCCCATGTTACGGGGGAAGAGCTCAGTGATGCCGTGGAGCTTGCCAGGGCCTCTGAAGAAGAAAAAGAGTCTCAGCTCAGCCGACTTGCAGATTTTAAGGCCCGCCACCAGAACGAAGCGCCGGCAGCCCTGAAACGGCTTCAGGAAGCGGCCTTTGCCGGCGACAATCTTTTTAACGAATTGATGCAGACCGTTCGCGTATGCTCTCTGGGACAGATCACCCAGGCCCTGTATGATGTGGGCGGGAAGTATCGAAGGAATATGTAAATAACAAAGGAGATATTTAAATGAGAGAAGCCGTCATTGTCAGCGCGGTCAGAACCCCGCTGGGCAGTTTCAACGGATCACTGAGCGCTATCGGGGCAACCCAGCTGGGAGCCATCGTTATCGAGGCCGCCATTGAGCGCGCTAAAATTTCCAAATCTGCGGTCAACGAGGTCATCATGGGCCAGGTGCTGCCCTGCGGGTATGGCCAGAATCCGGCCAAGCAGGCTGCTGTCAGGGCCGGCATGCCCTGGGAGGTGGAATGCATCACGGTCAACAAGGTCTGCGGCTCGGCCTTAAAGGCCGTGATGCTGGCGGCCCAGGCCATTCAGACCGGAGATGCCGATGTTGTGGTCGCCGGCGGCATGGAAAACATGAGCATGGCCCCCTATTATCTGGAAAAAGCCCGGTTCGGTTATCGCATGGGGCCGGGAAAGCTGGAAGATCATATGATTCATGACGGACTCTGGGACATCGTCAATGATTTTCACATGGGCATGTCCAATGAGCTTTGCTCCGAAAAATACAATGTCACCCGCCAGGATCAGGACCGAGTACGCCGCTGAATCTTACAGAAGGGCCAACGCCGCCATCGCATCCGGCCGGTTCAAGGATGAAATCGTCCCGGTTCCGATCCCCCAGAGAAAAGGAGACCCGATTCTTTTCAGCCGGGATGAATGCGCCCAGGAAACCAGCCTGGAAAGCCTGTCCAAAATGAAACGGGCCTTTAAAAAAGACGGCGTGGGAACCGCCGGAAACGCATCGATCATCAGCGACGGGGCTGCGGCCGTTGTGGTCATGTCCCGGGAAAAGGCAACCGAGCTGGGCTGCAGGTTCTGGCAACCATCGGGGCTCAGGCATCGTATGGCATCGACATGAAATATGTGCTGGTCGCACCGATCTGGGCCATCCCAAAATGCCTGAAAAAAGAGGGGCTTTCCAGGGATGAGATTGATCTGTATGAAGTCAATGAAGCCTTCAGCGGCTCGACCGTGGCCGCGCTTCGGGAACTGGGTCTGGACCCCCAAAAAGTCAATGTCAACGGCGGCAGCGTGGCCCTTGGCCATCCCATCGGCGCCAGCGGCTGCCGGCTTCTGGTAACCCTTTTGCATGAGATGATCAAAACGGATAAAAAAACCGGCCTGGTTTCCCTTTGCCTTGGCGGCGGCGAAGCAGTCGCCATGATCGTGAAACGGTAACGGGAGATTATTTTCACGATAAACATTCATGAATCACCCGACTCTTCGCCTACGGCAACGAAAATGCCATGAAACGCTTCACGCTTCACGAGATACGCTTCACGAACAACGATTGACATATACGGAGGAAGTTATGGATATCAAAACTTACGGCGTCATCGGCGCCGGTCAGATGGGAAACGGCATTGCCCAGGTGGCGGCCATGAGCGGCTTGAACGTCATCATGAACGACATCAAAGCGGAATTCGTTCAGAACGGACTGAATACGATCACAAAAAACCTGGCCCGCAGCGTTGAAAAAGGAAAAATGACGGCTGCGGAAAAAGATGCGGTACTGTCCCGGATTTTTGCAAGCACGGCGCTTAACGACATGGCCTCCGCCGACTTTGTGGTAGAGGCTGCTACCGAAAATGAAACCTTAAAATTTCAGATCTTCAAGCAGATAGATGAGATCTGCCCGGCCCACGCCATCCTGGCAACCAACACCTCCTCCATTCCCATCGGCAGAATTGCGGCCCAGACCAGGCGGCCGGAAAAAGTCATCGGCATGCATTTCATGAATCCGGTGCCGGTAATGAAGCTGGTTGAAGTCATCCGCGGCATCGCCACCTCCGATGAAACCTTCAAGACAACCTGGGATCTATCGATAAAATTCGGCAAAACACCGGCGCTTGCCAATGACTATCCGGGCTTTATTGCCAACCGGATTCTGCTGCCCATGATCAATGAGGCTGTTTTCTGCCTTTATCACGGCGTCGGGACCCGCGAGGATATCGACACCGTGATGAAACTGGGAATGAACCACCCCATGGGGCCCCTGGCATTGGCGGATCTTATCGGCCTGGATACCTGTCTGGCCATCATGGAAACCCTCTATAACGGATTCAAGGATTCCAAGTACCGGCCCTGCCCCCTGCTCCGCAAATATGTCGAGGCCGGATGGCTGGGCAGAAAAACCGGACGGGGGTTTTTTGAGTATTAATTAAAGGAGGCCTTATGCCGAAAAAAGCAGTGGGTTCAACCGCCACCATCATCGGACAGAAAATCAAGAAAGTTCGTACTGAAAAGAGTATTACGCTGGATAACATTGCCAACGAGACCGGTTTTTCCATCGATCACCTGAAGAAAATCGAGTCCGGAAAAATCACCCCTCCGGTCGGCGCCCTGCTTCAGATTTCCCGGGCCCTGAAAATCGATTCCGGACTCCTTCTCAAGGAAGAGCCGTCCAGCCTCAAGGACAGGATCAAGGCCTATACCAAGCGAACGGAAAACTACGCTTACATGACCTTGACGCCCGGGGCTGAAAACAAGCATTTGAAGGCATTCCGGGTGACCATCGATGCGCTTCAGGAACATATTGGCGTTGGATACCACCATGAAGGCGAGGAATTCGTCTATGTGCTGTCCGGAAAAATCGAAATCACGGTCGGCGAACATGTCAACAAGCTTGAAGCCGGGGATTCCCTGCATTTTAACTCCGGCATTCAGCACAACCTGCGCAACAGCGGTGAAACCACTGCCGAGCTGATCGTGGTGGTCTACAGCCCCTGATCGTTATAAGAGGAAGGATATGTCATACAAACTGACCGATGAACAACTCATGATTCAGGCCATGGTGCGGGAATTTTCACGAAAAGTCGTGGCCCCGGAAGCCGCCGAACGCGATCAGACCAAGGAATTCCCGGCCCAGATTTTAAAGAAAATGGGTGAGCTGGGGTTCATGGGCATGATGATTCCCCCGGAATACGGCGGCGAGGGCGCGGACACCATCAGCTATGTGCTGGCGCTTTCCGAAATCGCCTATTCCTGCGCCTCGACAGCCGTTGTCATGTCCGTGCACAACTCGATCGTCTGCGAGAGCATTCTTCATTTCGGCACCGAGGATCAGAAAAAGCAGCTACCTGAAACCCCTGGCTGCCGGAAAAATCATCGGCGCCTTTGCCCTGACCGAACCCCATGCCGGCTCCGATCCCGTAGCCCAGACCACCACGGCGGTCCGCGACGGAGACAGCTACGTCATCAACGGGGTCAAGCGGTTCATTTCCACAGGCAAAAACGCGGGGCTGGTGATCGTCACGGCCAAAACCGATGAAACCCTGCGCCACAAGGGAATCAGCGCCTTCATCATTCCAAGGAAAACCCCGGGTCTTGTTATCGGAAGAACCGAGGACAAACTGGGACTGCGGGCTTCGGACACCACGGACCTTATTTTTGAGGACTGCCGGGTGCCTGCGGAAAACCTGCTGGGCCAGGAAGGCGAAGGATTTAGAATCGTCATGAAGGGGCTGGACAGCGGGCGCATCGGCATTGCGGCACAGTCCGTCGGCGTTGCGCAGGCGGCCCTGGATGCGGCCGTCAAGTACGCCAAGGAAAGGGACCAGTTCGGCCAGAAAATCAGCAAATTCCAGGGCCTTCGCTGGATCATCGCCGACATGGCAACCGAAATTGAAGCCGCCCGCCAGCTCATGCTTTCGGCGGCGTCCATGAAGGACCGGGGGGAAAAATATACGGCCCAGGCTTCCATGGCCAAACTCTTTGCCTCCGAGATGGTCAACCGGATCACGGCCAAGGCCCTTCAGATGCACGGCGGATACGGATTTATCAAGGATTATCCGGTGGAACGTTTTTTCCGGGATGCCCGGGTCTTTACGATCTACGAAGGCACTTCCGAAATCCAGCGCATCGTGATCTCGGATCATATTTTAAAGGACAAGCGGCTTCCCTGATAACCGACGTCTGTTCCCCCATGCCTTTATCGCCAAAAAACTTTTGCAGAAACTGAAAGTATCCGTCATAAAACAGAGAGCAGGCCGTATTTCTCAGGGCTGACTCTCCTTATTATCTTTCCTGAGCTGTTTCTGCGCATACATCAATTGATCCGCCTGCGCCATCAGCTCATCGATCAGAGCTGGGTTTCTCCGGGATCATAGCAGGCGCAGCCCACACTGATTGAAAGTGTGATATCTGCGGTCTTTCGAAATTGTTTTGTATGTCAATCAGCTGCTGCAACCGGGAGGTAAAGACTTTCCGAGTGGATATTCGTTGGTATCGATGGCAAGGGCGGCAAATTCATCTCCTCCCAGACGCGCCACGATGTCGGAGGTTCTGAATGTCTCCTTGAATACGGTTGCCGCTTCAATGAGCGCGCGATCTCCTTCTTCATGACCCAGCGTATCGTTAATCCATTTCAACCCGTCCAGATCCGCAAAAAAGAACAGCATGTGATCGCCGATTCCTTTCCGAGAGTTTTAACTGCTGCTCCGCAAGCGATAAAAATCCCCGCCGGTTATTCAGGCCCGTGAGCGGATCGGTGATCGAAAGGCTCAGGATTTCCGCCTCCATCCTTTTGCGGTCCGAAACATCGTCAAAAATGGCGACAATCTCTCCGGAAGCCAGCTTGTAAACGGTGTTTTCCACCCACTGGGACAGGCGGTTATCGCTGTAAAGAGAAACCGGGTGATGCTCATTGACCCCTGTCCGCCACACCTGCTTCATCACATCAAGCAGGCCCAGCTCTGCTGACTCCGGGAAATACCGCCGTGATGTTTTTGCCCATGATATCCTGTTTTATTAACTGGCTGATCCGTTCCCCGGCGGGGTTGATATCGGTTAAAATAAAGTCTTCTCCATCATCTGTTGGCCGGTATATGGCGACCCCGCTTTTCATGGTATTGAACAACTCGCGAAAACGGACTTCGCTGATCCGCACCATTTCCGCCGATCAGGCTTGCCCGGTAATTAATGATCAACGGCACTGCGATGACCGTGACCATCCACAGGGTAATGATCACACCGACAAATTCGTATGCCAGAATCCGCTCGGTCGGCGCCAAAAAGACGATCGACCATCCTTCAAAATCAATGGCTTTCTGAAAACCAGATGGTTTTTTCCGTTAAAGGAAATCTCCATCCCGTCCGTAACCTCCTTCGGCAGGATCGCATCAAAATTCTTTTCACCGAATTGTTTGGATTTCAGCAACGCAAGCCGGGTTTCCCGGCTTATCGGCCAGAGGCTCTTGAAATTCATTTCCTTGCTGCCGGACAGAAAAACAATCCCGTTTGGATCAAGCAGAAAAAAATACGGATAGCTGGCAAGATCGGCCTCTTTTTCGCCGATGTCCTGCTTGATCACGGCAACGCCGGCAATTCGCCGTCGCTGTCCGGACAGGAAAGCTCGCGTAAAACCCCCGTTTCAAGGACGTGGCCCCCAGGGCGAAATATCGGCCCGGAACTCCTGCCATGGCTTGTGTAAAATAGGGCCGGAAGAGATAGGACTTGCCGACAAAGCTATCCGGATCATTGCGGTTGGAGGAGGCGATGGTCAGGCCTCTGGTGTCCATCAGATAGGCCGCGGATGCGTTCAGGCTGAAATTGATACCGGTCCAAAACCGAGTTGGCATTGGCGATATCCGCATCATTTCGGGAAACCAGAGCGGGCAGAATCCAGGGAGATCCCGACAGCGCCAGAACCGCTCGTTCGGCCTTATTAAATTCGGCGGTGAAACGGGTTAATGTGCAATAATATCGCGGATTCGCTGTTCTGGCGAATTTCCTGCCTGGCCTTATCTCCCAGATATCCGGTTGCAAACCACCCGGCGCCGGCAACGATAAACAGGAGGACCCAATAGAAAATCAACCCGATGTTGCGGAAAACGTTTTTTGGGCTGCTGTCTGTTTGCATGATAAACTCCCCTTACGGCCGAATCAAGGTAAGGACCTTGCCGGATGCGGTCCGTGCGGATTCCAGAGATGTCCTCCCGCGTATCGTGTGGATGGCATCACGCCATCCGTATTCAATATCATATCCGTGATATTAACGGACTGTGTCGCCAACCGCCCGGCACATGGCTGCCCGGCCCTCCGGATCATGCGGCTGATCGGAAGGCATATAATGCAGGAAAGCTGCGGATCGATGCCGATGCCGTTGTCCCGAACAAGGAGGACGATCTCATCACCGCGTTTCTCCGCACCGATTTCAATGCAGGGCTCTGAACAATAGGGCTCTGACTGCGGAGCCGGTTCTTGTCATTACCCGGCTTCATGCCCTTTAACGGTCAGAATCACCCCTTTTCCGGAAAAGGGGTGTGATATCGATATGGGGCAGACAGGACTCAAGGGGTGTGCCGAAGAGGGTCTGCGATATGCCGGATGTCATCACCTCGATGATTTTCTTTTCGCAATCTTCGGAAATGTAGTCCGAAACGGGCCGGGCGATCTGAATTCCTGTATCGACCCCATACACGGCCTTGTTTAGCAGAAATGCCGGGGCCTCAGAAAGGCCGGCCGGCGGATCGAACCGGCCTTCCGGGTTCGGCCGACTTCAACCAGATTTTTTCGAAATGATCAGGAAAATATTCCGCAAGAATCAATTTGCCGATATCGTGAAGCAGGCCGGCCGTGAAGCAATCGGACGACTTTGACCTGTCGGCGTGACCCGCAAGATATCTGCTGATTATGGCAAACGACCGCATCACTGAAAGAGACACCACCGCGTGCTGGATCGTGTTGAACCCCAGGATGATCACCGCCTTGTCGATGCTGCTGATGGCCGATTTGAAACCGTAGGATGAGGAATTGACGAGTTTCAGAATCTTGGCGGCCATTGCCGGGTCTGTTTCAATGGCTCGGCTCAGTTGATCGGCTGTCGTATTGAGATCCTGAAGCACCTGGTTGACCTTCAGGACGATGGCCGGAAGCGAGGGCAGATCCCGAATACTGTCAATCTGCCGAAAAAAATCAGGTTCCATGTAAAATCACCAACGTCCTTTCTGTTGAAAAAGCTGACGGGTCGCCTATCGGGATTTTCTTGCCTAATAAATTAATTTGCTGTTATTTCTATTCTTTCATCAATCACAATGGATTTTGACAGTTTTTGAATGGCAGAAATCATAACCGCATTCAGTACACTGCCCCTTGCCAGCAGCAGCCTGCCGTCACGGAAGCGAAGTTCCTGATTCAGTTTCATTCCGGGCTTGAGGAACCACAAGGAAATCGAAATGGATTTTTTTCGGATTTTTTCTGGCTTGCTGATCCTCCTGCAGGATCTGCACTAGTTTGCTGACGAGATCCGGATCGTAGCGCTGGTTGGCCTGCCGGAAAAGGAGCTGCTTGGCAACCTCCTGAATGAGAATTTGAGGATCATCGGTAACAATGTTTTTTGCGGAATGGCCCAAATATTTTACCGTCCGTTGCCGGATTTCGCCGATATCCTTGGGCCATCTCCGAACAAAGCCGGCATAGGCCGCTGCAACGTGAACGATCCTGGCCCCAAGCGGAATCTGTTCTCCGTGCAATCCATCCGGAAACCCGCTGCCGTCATAATTCTCGTGGTGAGAATAAACGATGGCGCCGACCAGGTCCAGCCTTTCAACCGGCTGCAGGCAGATCTGCCCGACAATCGGATGCTGTTTGAAAAGCTTCAACTCGGCCTCGACCATATCCTCCATATCTTTTTCAAGCAGGATCTTGGGAAGGCCAAGAAGACCGATGTCATGCAGCAGGCCAGCGATTTCAATCTGCTCCTGTTCCTTCTTGTCCAGACCAAACACCTGACCGATACGCTTTGCCAGTGGCGCAACAAAACTCAGATAGCTTCCCAATCTTGGGTTAAGGGTCTCAACCAGGGAGGACAACAGTCGGATGGTGTCGACAAAACCCCTTTTTCAGAGATGCATTGGCTTGCTCCAGGGCCTGGCTTTTCAGCAGAATTTCCTGGGTGCGCTCCTGAATCTTCATTTCCAGATCCTGGTTGAGTTCGGTCAATGCATCATTCTGCCTGGCGGTCAGTTCCTGGAGTCTGCGGTTTTCAGCCCCAAGTTCATATGTTTCCAGGGCGCTTCTAACCTGAAGCATCAAGTCGTAGTCATTCCAGGGTTTGGTCAGATACCGGTGGATTTCCGCATGAATTGCCGCATATTAAACAGTTATAGGAATTGCATGATTTTATCAATACAATTCAGAAAATATGCGTGATTTCCGGAGATTTTGCCCGGAAAGGGGCATGATATTGCAAATCGTTGATATTACTGATATGAATAGCCCAATATTCTGAAAAATCCATTTTCGCTATGAAGATTAAACCGCAGGGGGCGTGATGAATCTGGTTGGTGACACATTTGGAAGGATTGTCGACAGCCTCCATGATGGGCTGTATATCGTCGACCGGGACAGAAAAATCCTTTACTGGAACAAGGCCGCGGAAAAAATTTCGGGGTTTGCCGCTGCAGAAGTGGTCGGCAGATTTTGTTCCGATAACATCCTGACCCACGTCGATGCCGAAGGAGAATCGCTTTGCCTGGGGCGTTGCCCGCTTGCGGCAAGCATTGCTGACCGGCAGCCGCGCGAAGCAGAGGTTTACCTGCACCATAAGGACGGGCATCGAATACCGGTTTCCGTGCGGGTCAGCCCACTGACCGATGCCAAGGACAACATGATCGGCGGCATTGAGCTCTTTTCGGATATCACCAACCAGAGCGCCAATGCTTTGCGGGTGAAAGAACTCGAGAAGCTGGCGCTTCTGGACAGGCTGACACAGCTGTCAAACCGCAATTACATCGAAAAAGAAATCCAGAGCCGGTTCGATGAGAAAAAACGTTTCAATGTTCCGTTCGGCATTCTCTTTATGGACATTGATCATTTCGAAAAAAGTCAATGACACTTACGGCCATGACATCGGGGACGAAGTGCTGAAGTTTATCGCCAACACGTTTGTTGCCAATTCCAGGCCTTTTGACAGTTACGGCCGCTGGGGAGGGGAAGAGTTCATCGGCATTATCCGCAACGTCACCTGCCGGGACCTCGAAGATATCGGCAACAGGCTGCGGATTCTTGTGGAAAACGCATACATTCTGCATCAAAACAGGAAACTGAACGTCACCATTTCGATCGGCGCCACGCTTGTCCGTGATGACGACTCAATTGAAAGCCTTGTCAAACGAGCGGACATCCTGCTTTACAAAAGCAAAGCTGCGGGACGAAACCGCCTGACGATTGAAAGCTAACTGTCGATTAAAAATTGCGGGTTGAGATGCTTGATGGCTTTGCCCATCGTTGCGGAAATGATCAGGGGGACCACCGCGTACCCCGCCTAAAAAAACTTTCCGAATACGGAGAAACCCATGGAAATTCTGATTGCAGAAGATGATCACCAGCTGCGGAAACTGCTTGTCCGTTCCCTGGAAACGCTTGGCCACCATCTACAGCGCAAGACGGCAGGCAGGCCTGGGATCTTTTTCAGGCGGGGTCCTTCCAGATGGTCATAACCGACTGGATGATGCCGCAAATGGATGGACTGGAGCTGTGCAGAAATATCCGCACCGCCGCCAAGGGCCATTACACGTACCTCATTGTCATCACCGGAAAAGAGCAGAAAAAAGAACTGCTGGAAATTCTGGATTGCGGGTCGGACGACTACATTATAAAGCCCTTTGATCCGGAAGAGCTTCGGGCCCGAGTCAAGGCAGGCGAGCAGATCATCAAACTGGAGGAATCGCACCGGAATCTTCAGCGAGTCCTGATCGAAAGCCGCAACAAACTTCGAATTGTCGTGGATTCCCTGCCCGAGGAAATCGTATCCTTTGATACGGATTTAATTATCGTTTCGGTGAACATGAGTTTTCCCAAGAGAATTGGGCTTGAATTGAAGGCTGTCATCGGCACCCCCTGTTTTCAGGAAAAATACTGGCGCATGGAAAAAGTCCGCGTTCAGGCCGTCATGACCCATGCACGCGATGTTTTCAATTCGGGCCTGCCCGTTTTGTATCCGGGAGACCACCGAGGAAGGCGTTCAGGGGAAACGCCACATTGAATTGCAGCTGCTGCCGATCAAGGATGAAACCGGCAAGGTGGTGCAGGTGGCCATCGTCTCCAGGGATGTCACCGATGAACAGCGCAAGGCGGATCAAATCACAAGCCTGAACCAGCGACTCCAGAGCGCCGTTTTTCAGATTCAGGAAAAAAATACCAAACTGGCGGATACGCTGAAAGAATTAAAAGGCACCCAGTCCCAGATGGTTCAGGCTGAAAAAATGGCATCCATCGGCCAACTGGCGGCGGGCGTGGCCCACGAAATCAACAATCCGGTCGGGTTTGTCAGCAGCAATTTAAAAACGCTTACTGATTACCAGCAGGATCTGAGCGAGATCTTATCAGCCTATAATCAGTTCCGACTCGGCTTTCCGGTCTGACGGAAAACGGCCTGGATTTGCCGGCAATCCAAACCCTTCCAGCAGCATTACAGGAAATGGCATCGAACCTGGATATCGAATTTATTCTGGAAGACATCCCCAATCTGATCGCAGAATCCCGCGAAGGGCCTGGACCGCATCAAAAAAATCGTTCTGGACCTGAAGGACTTTTCCCATCCGGGCGAAGACGTTCTGAAAATGTCGAACGTAAACCTGAACCTGGACTCCACCCTGAACATTGTCTGGAACGAATTGAAATACAAGGCAACCGTCCTTAAGGAGTATGCGGCAGGATCTTCCCCAGGTCAAGTGCTACCCGCAGCAGCTCAATCAGGTATTCATGAATATCCTGGTCAATGCGGCGCAGGCCATTGAGAAACAGGGGGAAATCCGGATTGGCACCCGCGAAACGAACGGTTTTGTTGAAATCGTCATCGGCGACACCGGACAGGGCATTCCGGAGGCAAATCTGTCCAGAATATTCGACCCGTTTTTCACCTCAAAGGAAATCGGCAAAGGAACGGGTCTGGGGTTGAACGTGGCTTACAACATCATTAAAAAACATCAGGGCTCCATAGACGTCCGGAGCCAAGTGGGAATCGGCACAACGTTTACCATCCGGATTCCTGTAAACGGGCCTGAGTCTTCCCCTGCCAAAGACAAGAGTTGACGAATAGAGAAATATTTCAACTTAATGCCGGACCGTCTATGATTCCTTGAAAATCGACGCTGCCTTATCGATATCTTCCGGGCAGAACACGAACAGGCACTTGGCATCCGGCGAGGACACCGAACCGTAAACGTAGTTGATGTTGATTCCTTCTTCTCCGAATTTGGTGGTGATTCTGGCCAGTTCCCCGGGTCTGTTCTCCAGTTCAATGGCGATCACCGGCATCACGTCGAACACGTATTCGTTCCTTGACAGCAAGATCGACTGCCTTGTCCGTGTTATTCACCAGAAGACGGATCAATGCATGTTCGGCGGAGTCCTTTCGCATGGAATTGTAGCTGGAAGCTGAGGCAATCCGTTTTAACGACTTTCCCCTTGCCTGAAAAATCTCTTTCACATAACTGGATGCGTCCTGTATGGTCAGGGCATCGATGTTGATTCCGGCATTCGACAGCAAATGGGACAATTTGCCCAGCTCTCCGGGCACGTTTTGCAAGAATAGCGATATTTCAGTTCGAACCATGACGTTTTCCTCCTGTTGAAATTTTACGAATTGATTTTGATCATGATGTTTTGGGTCATTGTTCGAATTTCGTGCTCAATGCATAGCGTTTTCCGTTCAGACGAATGTCATTATATGATTATTGCATACTACGTTATCGGCAACTTATCAATACAGAGCGGCAACTGTCATGAAAATTTTCACAAAGCCGATGCACTCCCGCCGTTCATTGACAAACCCGAAAATGGGCTTAAATTAAATCCCATGGTGATTACCAGAACAAACGAATCAATTTATTCCATGGCTGCACGAACCTGCACCTATCGTCCGCATATGGCTGATGAAAGGGTCCGGTTCAGCAAGCTATAGGTGAGCATAACGGAGGACAATTCAAATGTACGAAACCAAAGAGCAGGTCCTGGAGCAGGTGCTTTCCCAGGAAAAACCACATTGCCCGCACTGCGGCACGGAAATGAACATCTGGGAAGTACCGCCGATTCCGGTGGGCGACGGACTCGGGTGGGGAACGCCGTATCTTTTTCTATGCTTTAACGACGAATGCAAGCTCTATAAAGAGGGCTGGGAAAACTTGATGGAAAACTATTCCCATCATGCATCCTACCGGTGCATGAATTATCCGGGAACCCAGCAGTTCGAGCTGATGCCCGTTTTCAGCCCCATGGGCGGAACCGGACAGATCATTGACAGCCAGGTCCTGGCTCAGGAAGAAGTGCTGAAAGAAAACACGAAAAAAGGATTTTCCATCCTGGCGGATTGTTATGTTGCCAAGGATTCTCCAACGGTTCTCAGAATGATTCTGGACCCTACAGAACCTTCCCGTGTGCGGTTAAAAGCAGCCGAGATGATCGGCGATATCGGAGAGCTGGAAGCCATTGAACCGCTGAAGAGTCTTAAAATCGGAAATCGGCTCATTCAGGAAAAACTGGACGCATCGGTTCAAAAAATCCATGAGCGGTTTTTCACTCGGGAATGTCCGTTCTGTGCGGAAATCATCAAAAAAAGGGCTGCGGTCTGCAAGCACTGCAACCGGGAACTTGCCTGCATGTAAATACCAGAATCGGATGATTTGTCAGGAAGTCGCAACTGACCGCGACTCCCTGACCTGTCTTTCCGCCTGCTGACTCCTGTCTGCCCTTTATCCCACAATCAGCGAGCGGCCCGTCATCAACGCCGGTTTTTCAATGCCCATGATATCCAGAATCGTCGGGGCGATATCGCCCAGCACGCCTGAGCGCAGATCCGCCTGCTTTTGCGTATCATCCACCAGAATCAAGGGCACCGGATTCAGGGTATGCGCGGTGTGGGGATGGCCGTTTTCATCCGCCATGGTTTCCGCGTTTCCATGGTCGGCCGTGATCAGAACGGCCCCGCCCATAGCCTGAGCTTTTTCCACGATCCGGCCGACGCACGCATCCACGGTCTGGCAGGCGCGAATGGCAGCTTCAACAAATCCGGTATGGCCGACCATGTCCATATTGGCAAAATTAAGCACAACCAGATCGTATGCGGTATCGTCCAACCGGGTCAGGAGCTGTTCGGTTACGGTGCTTGCGCTCATTTCCGGTTTCAGATCATAGGTGGCAACATCTCTTGGAGAAGGCACCATGCACCGGTCTTCGAGCGGAAACGGTTTTTCCTCGCCGCCATTGAAAAAATAGGTGACATGCGCGTATTTTTCAGTCTCTGCAATCCGCAGCTGACGAAGCTTGTTTCGGCTGACGACTTCTCCGAGGATATCCTTTAGATTTTCCGGTGCAAAGGCAATGGGCAACGAAAACGTCTCATCGTACTGCGTCATACAGACATAGCCGCAGAGGCTGGGCGGATTCTGTCGTTTGAAATAGGAGAAATCCGTATCATTAAAGGCGTGGGTGATCTGGCGGACCCTGTCGGATCGAAAATTAAAGCAGATGACGCCATCGCCGTCCCGAAAAATCCCCAGCGGGTGATCGCCTTTGTCGGTCAATGCAACAGGTTTGACGAATTCGTCCATTTCCCCGCGTTGATAGGCTTTTTGAACGGCTTCCTCCGGATCTATTTCATGAAGACCCGCGCCTTCGGTATACAGGCGATAGGCCATTTCAGTCCTGTCCCATCGCTTGTCCCTGTCCATGGCGTAAAAACGGCCGCAGATCGATGCGATATCCCCGTAATTATGCTCGCAGATATGTTCCTTTAGCCTGCGGATATACGAAGCGCCGCTGTCCGGCGGGGTGTCCCGGCCATCCAGTATGGCGTGAACATACACCTGTTTCAAACCGTTTTTTCTGCCCATATCCAGAAGCGCCAGCAGATGATGGATATCACTGTGAACCCCGCCGTCCGAAACCAGACCGATAAGATGCAGCGCGGAACGATCGGATTTTACTTTTGACATGATGGTTTTCAGTGTCGGATTTTCGAAAAATTCCCCTTCGCGAATCGCCTTGTTGATCCGAACCAGATCCTGATAGACAACCCTTCCGGCCCCGATATTCATGTGGCCGACTTCGGAATTGCCCATCACGCCTTCCGGAAGCCCCACCGCTTCTCCCGAGCACAGCAGCCGGGTATGGGGGTAGCTGTTTTGCAAACGTTTCAGATTCGGCAGATCGGCCAGTTCCACCGCATTGGCCTTGCGGGAAGCACGAATTCCCCATCCATCAAGAATCATGAGCAGGCACATCCGATGCGTCATCGGTATCATCTCCCTCAAAGGTTTCATTTATTTCAATTTTAGGACTGGCAACCTGAATTCTGGGAACATCCGACCAGAATCCTTCCAGATTGTAGAATCTGCGAATCGGGTCATAAAACACATGGATCACCACATGGTCATAATCCAGAAGAATCCAGTGCCCCGAGCCCGCACCTTCGGACCCGAGCGGCCGGACGCCGTTGTTTCGCATCTCTTTTTGAATATGCTCTGCAATGGCCATGACCTGGCGGCTGGATCGGCCGCTGCAGATGATGAAATAATCGGCGATCGCCGTCATGCCCCTGAGATCCATGACAACGATGTCCAGGGCTTTTTTTCCCTGGGCTGCTTGAATGAAAAGATCCAGTGAAGGATCGAACGGCAACTGCTGGGTCATAGATAAAGTCCTTTACTGGCAATGTATTTCGATACTGTTTCCGGAACCAGAAACCGGATGGATCGGCCGCTGCGCACAAGCGTTCGAACGGCTGAAGATGAAATTTCCAGAGATGTCACGCCGATCAGGTAAACGGGCTGAAACTGCGGATGAACAAAAACCGATTGCCGGCCGTCATATCGATAGCCGGGCAAAAGCCCGTCAAGGTAACCGGTAACAGACTTGGACATCTCCCCGGACTGCCCGTTGGAAAAAGCGCCGGGCCTTCCCATGACGATCAGGGAAATCCGGGACAGAATTCCCCTGAAGTCTTTCCAGGTGTGAAATTCCAGAAACGCATCCAGTCCGACAATCCAAAAACGCGGGTCTGTTTTGGACAGCGTATCTTCAAAAAAAGACAATGTGTCGATGGTATAGGACGGACCGGCGCGCATCAGCTCCACATCAGATACCACAAAATACGAATCCTCTGCAACGGCCAGCCGAATCATCTCCAGGCGATCCGACGGGCTGACAATCCCGCTTCGGATTTATGCGGGGGAATGGCGGATGGGATCAGATAGACCCGGTCAAGGCCGAACCGTTCCCTGACCTCCAGAACCGTCCGCAAATGCCCGAAATGAACCGGATTAAATGTGCCCCCGAACAGCCCGATCCGCATGGACATCCTTATTCATCCCTATTCCCTATCTGCCCATCTCCGAACACCACGAATTTGGTGGTTGTCAGCTCTTCGAGCCCCATCGGGCCGAATGCATGGAGCTTGGTGGTGCTGATGCCGATTTCGGCTCCCAGACCCAGCTGCCCCCCGTCATTGAACCGGGTGGATGCATTGACCAGCACAACGGATGCGTCCACTTCCCGCACAAAACGCCTGGCCCTTGCATAATCCTGCGTTACAATGGCATCGGTATGGCAAGATCCGTATGCTGCAGATATGCGCCATTGCCGCATCCATGCCGGGGACCACTTTAACGGCCAGCGTCAGATTCAGGTATTCGGCCGGCCAGTCCGCCTCGGTGGCCATTTCGGCATCTGGAAGAATCCGGCAGGTCTTCTCGCATCCGCGAAGGGTAACGCCGGCACCCGTTAGCCTTTCGGCTACTTGCGGCAAAAAAACAGGGGCTGCATCTTCATGAACGAGAAGGGTTTCCATGGCATTGCAGACGCCGGGCCGCTGAACCTTGGCATTGAAGCAGATCCTTTCCGCCATGTCAAAATCCGCCCCCCTGTCAACATACACATGGCAGACGCCTTTGTAATGCTTTAGCACCGGGATTCTGGAATTCTCGACAACAAAACGGATCAGGCTTTCGCCGCCGCGGGGAATGATAAGATCAATCCATTCCTCCTGCTGCAGCAGCTCGGTGACGGCGCTTCGGTCCCGGACCGGAATCACCTGGGCCGATTCCTTCGGCAGCCCAGCTTCCTGAAGTGCCCGGCCGATGAGCCCGGCCAGAAACTGGTTCGAATGATGGGCTTCGGAGCCGCCGCGAAGGATCACGGCATTTCCAGATTTCAGGCAGAGCGCCGCCGCATCTATGGTGACATTTGGTCTGGACTCATAGATGATGCCGATCACCCCCAGGGGAATCCGCACCCGGGAGACTTCCAGCCCGTTTGGCCTGCGGAAGCTCTGGCTGGATGACCCCACCGGGTCCTCAAGCGCGGCCACTTCCTGAAGTCCGATTATCATGGACTCAATCGTGGCATCTGTGATGGTCAGGCGGTCTATCATGGCGGCGGGAAGGCCTGATTGCCGGGCCGCCGCAACATCCAGGACGTTTTCCCGCCGGATGGCCGCGGCATTTTCCCGGATCAGTTCCGCCAGCTTCTGAATCATGGCATTTTTTCGGGAGGTCGGACATCTGGCCATTTCCCGGGAGGCCGCCTTTGCAGCTCTGGCCATATTGCCGATACTGGATTCAACAGTCATGTATTCCTCCGAATTCCGTGGTAATTACAAGATTGTCCCTGTGGATGACTTCGTCATAGGGTTTTTCTCCAGCCTTTCAATGATCTGCCGGGACTGAAGCCCCATGATTTTTCGAATGTCCGCGGCGCTGTAGTTCACAAGTCCCGTGCCCAGCATCTGGCCTTCAGCGGTCTTAAACTCGACGGGCGCGCCGATTCCGAAATCGCCTTCAACGCCGACGATGCCGCTGGAAAGAGCTTTTCCCGTTTAAGGACGGCCGTTGCCGCGCCCTTATCGATCACGATAACCCCTTCCGGCTTCAGGGAATAGCCGATCCAGCATTTCCGGCTGGACAGCCGCGCAGCCTGAGGAACAAAAAACGTACCCTAGTTTCCGCCGGCAACCAGTTTCTCCAGAATATCCGGAACATTACCGTTGGCGATCATCATGGGAATACCGGCATTCGTGACCTTGTCTGCGGCCTTGATCTTGCTGAGCATGCCGCCGGTGCCCAGGGAGCCCGGAATGTGGCCGGCAATTTTCTCCAGGTTCTTGTTGAACTCCGCTACCGACGGAATCAGCTCGGCATCGGGATTGGACCGGGGGTCGTCGGCAAAGAGACCGTCGATATCGGTGAGGATGATCAGGATATCCGCATCCATCAGAAGCGCAATCATGGCGGACAGATTGTCATTGTCGCCGAACTTGATTTATTCCACCGCCACCGTGTCGTTTTCGTTGATGATGGGAACCATCTTCCAGGAAAGCAGCGTGTTAAGGGTGTTTCTGGCGTTGAGATAACGCTGGCGGTTATTCAGATCGTCGCCGGTCAGCAGAATCTGGGCGACCTTGTTTTCATAGCGCCGAAGGCGTTCTCATATTCCCTGATGAGACCGGCCTGGCCCACTGCCGAGACGGCCTGCCGTTTGGGGATTTCATCCGGCCTTTGGCAAGGCCGATCTTTCGCAGACCTGCGGACATGGCCCCGGATGTCACCAGAATGACTTCACGGCCCCTGTCCCATTGAGTCTGCAGATCTGACGGCTGATGGACCGGACAACGTTCAGGGCCAGACCGCTGTCCTCGGTAAGCACATTGGTGCCTACCTTGACAATCACCCGTTTGGCATTGTCAAAACTCGTCTTCCTGTCGGTTTTCATCGGCTGCATCCAGAAAGCTAACGATGGTTGATATCAAATCGTCTATACCCGATCCGGTAACGGCGGATATTCGACCCAGAGATCTATTGAGAGATCTATAGTCCGGATGCGATTCAAGCGCCTTCTGAAAACTGTCCGCAGCCTCGGTTGCTCCGGTAAGATCCATCTTGCTGAGTACAACGATCTGCATCTTTCGGCTCAGCAGTTCGCTGTACATGGTCAATTCGTGGTTGATGGTTTCATAATCCTGAGCGGATCTTTGGGATCAATGGCGGAGACATTCGACCAAATGAACCAGGAAACGGGTGCGTTCGATATGCCTCAAAAATTGCATCCCGAGCCCTGCGCCCGCATGCGCCCCTTCGATCAGACCCGGAATGTCGGCCACGACAAAGGCTTCTCCGCCCCATCCGGCTTGACGACGCCGAGGTTCGGAGTCAGCGTGGTGAACGGATAAGCCCCGATTTTGGGGCGGGCAGATGAAATCGCGGAAATCAAGGTGGATTTTCCGGCATTGGGCAAGCCGACCAGGCCGACATCTGCGATCAGTTTCAGTTCAAGGCGTATATTAAGGGTCTCGCCTGGCTTGCCTGGCTGCGCGAACCGCGGGGTTCGATGCGTAGAAGTTTTGAAGTGGGTATTGCCCTGCCCCCCGCTGCCACCTTTTGCCAGAACATAGGTTTCATCGGGGTTGACGCAGTCTTTGATGGTTTCGCCCGTATCGGCATTGACGACCAGGGTGCCGGGCGGAATTTCAACAATCAGGTCATCGCTGTCTTTTCCGGTTCTCTGGTTTGCACCGCCGCCGGACCCGTTTTGAGCCTTAAAACTTTTTTTATAATTAAACTCATAAAGCGTGCGTTTCCGCGATGAAGTGACCAAGATAATGTCCCCGCCCCTTCCGCCGTGCCGCCATCCGGACCACCTTTGGGAATAAACTTCTCTCGCCGGAAACTGACGCAACCACTGCCGCCTCTGCCAGACTCAATCGAAATATTCGCTTCATCTATAAATTTCACTCGGCATAAACGCTAACTTTTTTGCGGGCTCGGCCATACGTTCGTATTTAACAACGCCGTCCATTGTTGCAAAAAGCGTATAATCCTTTCCCAAACCCACATTGTCGCCCGGATGGATCTGGGTGCCGACCTGCCGAACCAGAATGTTGCCGGCCCGAACGATTTCACCGCCGAAACGTTTAACCCCTCTGCGCTGGGCATTACTGTCGCGGCCGTTTCGTGAACTGCCGCCTGCTTTTTTGTGTGCCATATCTTGAAATCTCCACGTCACGTATCAAAAATAACTTGCACTCACGTTCAATCGAATGCAATTGAAAATCATGATCCATTTCAGATCAAACCAGACATTCAGGCTTAGACTTCGATGGTGTCAATTTTTACGGCTGTATACATCCTGACGATGACCTTGTTTTTTGCGATAGCCTTTTCGGCGTTTGAATTTAATACGATGATTTTATTCCCACGGTCCTGTTCCACAATACGCGCATTGACTTTGGCGTTCTTAAGAACCGGTTTGCCCACAGAAATATTTTCACCATCTGAATAGAGAAGTACCTGATCAAAAGCTACAGACGATCCCGACTTCCCCTGGAATTTTCTCAATCCTCAATGTTTCGCCCGCCTGAACCCTGTATTGTTTTCCGCCCGTTGCAACTACAGCGTACATATTCTTGACCCTCCTTGAACAACAAATAATAGACGTTTTAAAATCCTTAATTTTTATCTTATTTGTGAATAATGTCAAGATTTTTCTGTAATAGAAATGGGAAAAATGATATATTCGGAAGGAGTCAGCACCCCAGCCATCCGGAACAATCGATAAAATTGCAGGAGTCATGTCATGAACTCATTTTCAGAGATTGCCATCATACACAAAGACGGCGAAAAAATCCAGTCTGTTTCCATTGGTCTTATCGGCGAAGAGCCGCTTTCGATTCGGATCGACAGGCAAGCCTTATTCTGAGCAATACATAACAACAACAACAACAACAATAACACAGCAAGCAGCAGCACGGGGGGGGGGGGGGGGGG
>CAVPHN010000038.1:0-12125 GCA_963704205.1 uncultured delta proteobacterium | reverse complement strand
AGAATATTTTCTGAAATCATCAGCCTCTCTGAAAGAGCGTTTCTTGAAATTCTCTCGAAATCGGCAGATACCCTGAGCAGCCGCTCATAATTCTGCCTTGACTCCTGCTCAGCCGTTTCACATCGACTTTCCAATTCCTTAATAGGATCGGAAACAGATTCAATTTCAACAGATATTTCATCAGAAAGGGGTTGGAGGGTATCCGTTTCAGGAAGACAATTTTACAGTTTTATTATCAGATGATTGGGGTTTGCGCATGTTCCAGAAGGATCTCCTTCAATTCGTTGAATATTTATTCTGATTTTTAATGAACTGCCATGATGATTCGGTTGTCAGTGAAAAATAATACTGGTACGACTGATGTCAAGACCAACTTACAAAGACAATCATCTGATTTACAATCGATCAACCGGTCAGTTCAAGATGTTTCCCCGCAAAGTCCCAGTTGACAAGATGGTCCAAGAACGCCCGAATATAGTCGGGCCTTCGATTCTGATAGTCCAGATAATAGGCGTGCTCCCACACATCAAGGGTTAAAAGGGGATCATTCCCATGGTAATCGGTGTATCGGCATTGCCAGTTTGATCACCTTTAATTGATTGGCGTCCTTCACCAGCCAGGTCCAGCCGCTGCCGAACTGGGATGCGGCGGATTCTGAAAATATTTTGACAAACGCATCAAAAGTTCCAAAAGATTGCTCAATGGCCTGGAGGATTTTCCCCTGGGGACTGCCACCGCCATTTGGTTTCATGCTTTCCCAATAAAAATTATGGTTAAAAAGCTGAGCTGCATTGTTGTAGGTAGAAACAAGTTCAGTATTTCCATGCGTTTTTTGAATGATATCCTTTAGCGGCAATTTCGCCAGCTTCGTTCCATTAATCAGTTTCAAGGTATTGGCTGCATACCCCTGATGGTGCTTGGTATAATGGAATTCGACGGTGCGGGCGGAAATGTAGGGCTCAAGGGCATTTGTATCATAGGGAAGGGGGCTTAAGTTTGATGTCGGATCACCAGCATCCGGCTGGCGTGAGCAGCCGATTCCACCCAGTTGTACCATGGCCAATGCACTCAGATAAAACGAAGTTTTCAAAAAATCGCGTCTGTCCATTTATTTTGCCTCCTCTGAATTGGATTGGTATTATCATGAAGTGATCCGTAAAACGTAACGGATAGATTTTCAACATGTGGATGCACTGCCCGATGGATTACCCGGACACCCGCATTGTGTCGGTTTTGGGCAATTCACTCAGGTGTTTTGCAAGTGGATATCTTCTGCCGTATCCAAAGGCTTTGGAGGTGACTTTAAGGCCGGGAGCCGCCTGATTGCGTTTGTATTCGTTTCGATCGATCCGGGAAAGGATATCCCTGACCAGAGCTGGTTCAAATCCCATGCCTACAATTTCAACAAAAGGCTTGAGATCCTCGATGCTTGCCTTAAGGATGGCATCCAGCACGTCGTAAGGCGGCAGATCGTCCTGATCGGTCTGGTCGGGTTTGAGTTCGGCCGATGGTGCTTTTTCCAGGATGCGCTCAGGGATAACGGGATCTTGAGTATTGATGTATCGGGCAAGGTCGTAGACCAGGGTCTTGGGAACATCGGAGATGACCGCCAGGCCCCCGTTCATGTCGCCGTAGAGCGTACAGTAGCCAACAGCAAGCTCGGATTTGTTTCCGGTGGAAAGAACCAGGCTGCCGTTCATGTTTGAAAGGGCCATCAGCAGGGTTCCCCGGATTCTTGCCTGAATATTCTGTTCGGCAATTCCCGGATCATCGCTCTTGAAGCCGGGGGACAAAACGGCTGTAAATTCCCTGAAAATGCCGTCGATGGGAATGGTGGAAAGTTCGATGTCAAGCCGCCGGCAGAGCTCGGCCGTATCCGCATCATTATCCGCCGAAGTGTAAGGCGATGGCATGAATACGGCCGAAACGTTTTCTCTGCCAAGGGCCATCTTGGCAATCACCAGGGTCAGCGCAGAGTCTATCCCGCCGCTCAGGCCAACGACTGCTCGGGAAAAGCCGCATTTGTTCACATAATCCCGGGTGCCTGTAACAAGAGCCTTCAACACAGATGCGGTATGGGATTCAGAAACAGGATGAATGTCCCGGTTTCCGGGAATATTCAAATCTATCGCCACCAGATCTTCTTCAAAATCCGCAGCCTGAGCAATTTTTGTGCCGCTGGAGTCAAAAGCCATGCTGGCGCCGTCAAATAAAACGCTGTCATTACCACCCACCTGATTGGCGTATATCAGGGGAACGCCGTATTTTCCGGCAATGGATCCCAGCATGTGGGCTCTGAAATCGGATTTGCCGGCATGGTAGACCGATGCGGAAAGGTTGATGATCAGATCCGCCCCGTCCTTTACCAGAAGCGCTACCGGATCAACGGAGTAGATGCGTTTTTGAAAAATATCCGCATCGTTCCAGGCGTCTTCACAGATGGTCAGTCCGATGCTGCGTCCTTTATAGGCAAAAGCCCGGCACTCTGCGCCGGGTTCAAAATAACGCCTTTCATCAAATACATCATAAGTCGGCAGCAGTCTCTTGCGGACCTTGTGAAGCATTCGGCCGTCTTCAAACAGCACCGCGGCATTAAAGAGGGGATTTCCCTGATTCGCGGCATTTTTCTCCACAAATCCGCAGATCACGCCAATGCCCTGAACCCGTTCCATGACGTATTGCAGCGCTTCAAGATTGGAATGGATAAAATCCGTCTTCTCCAGCAGATCGCGGGGAGGATACCCGGGAATCACCAGTTCGGAAAAGACGATCAGATCGCAATCGCGGACTCTGGCCTTTTCCGAGTAACGGATCATGCGATTGCAGTTATAAGAAAAATCTCCAATAACCGGATTGATCTGAGCAATGGCAATTTTCATTTCTTATGCAATCCCTTGTCCCCTTTCAAGGAAGATTTGTTAGATCCCCCCGGATCAGGTGGCGCAGCCACAGGTTCCCTTCCAGAACGGCGACATGGTCCGCAGCCGTTCGATGATGGGCGGAAGCTTTTCAATGATCAGGTCAATTTCCGGTTCGGTATTGTAGATGCTGAGGCTGAAACGGATGGTTCCGTGTGCGGCGGTAAACGGAACGCCCATGGCGCGAAGCACATGCGAGGGCTCCAGGGACCCGGAAGTACAGGCAGAGCCGGAAGATGCGCAGATGCCGAATTCATTCATCATCAGAAGGATGGATTCGCCTTCCACAAATTCAAAGGCAATGCTGCTCGTGTTGGGAAGCCGGTTGTCCGTATCGCCATTTACCAGGGCATTGGAAATTTTCTGGACAAGCTGGGTTTCCAGCTTGTCTCTGAGGAACTTGACGCGGGTATTTTCTTCTGTCATGTGTGCTGCCACAAAATCGCTGGCCCTGCCAAGGCCGATGATGGAGGCCACGTTTTCCGTACCGCCCCGTCTGCCTTTTTCCTGATGCCCGCCGATCATAAAGGGAGAGAATTTGGTGCCTTTTCTCACGTAGAGCGCGCCAATGCCTTTTGGCGCATGGAGCTTGTGGCCGGACAGCGACAACATGTCAACCCGGGTTTTTTTAACGTCAATGGGGACTTTGCCGACAGCCTGAACCGCGTCGGTATGAAAAATGATGCCTCTTTCCGATAGAATCCCGGCAATCTCGTCTATCGGGAAAATCACGCCGGTTTCGTTATTGGCCCACATGAAGCTGACAATGGCCGTGTCATCGGTCAGGTGGCGGTTCAGATATTCCATGTCCAGCCGGCCCTTGTGGTCAACGGGGACAAAGGTGACCCGATAGCCGGTTTTGCCAAGGTATTCGTAGAGATTTTTTATTGCCGGATGCTCGACCCGGGACGTGACGATATGTTTTTTGTCCGGGTTGGATCGAAGGGCCGCCATGATGGCCGTGCTGTCGCTTTCCGTGCCGCAGCTGGTGAAAACGATTTCTTCAGGGGATGCGCCCAGCAGGTTGGCCACCTTTTCCCTGGCGTCATTGATCTGACGGCCTACGGTTCCCCCGAAAGTATGCATGCTGGAAGGATTGCCATAGTATTCGGTAAAATAAGGGAGCATGGCTTCAACCACTTCGGGAGCGACCTGGGTGGTGGCATTGTTGTCAAAATAAAGCGGGTTCATAGGGTTACCTCCTCAACCATGAGTTCGGGTGTTACCAGTTCGCGAAGTTTGGCTTCAACATAATTCTTGAGCGTGATCTGTGATTTTTTGCAGGTTGCGCAGGTTCCCCGAAGCCTTACCTGTACGATGTTTCCGGCAACATCAATCAGTTCGATATCCCCGCCGTCCTTGTTCAGGGCCGGTTTGATCTCACGTTCCAGCGTTTCTTCGATCAGCTTGATTTTCTGGAGATTGGTAAGCACCGGTGATTTTTTTCGGGCCGGCGCTTCCTTGCCCAGAACCGTATCGATGATTTCCTGTATTTTTTCATGGCAGTTGCCGCATCCGCCGCCGGCCTTGACATAATCCGTCACATCCTCGATGGTTGTCAGATGGTTTTCACGGACAGCCCGTTCGATCTCTATGTCGGTAACACCAAAACATTCGCAGACGATCTCGCCTTCGATCTTTTTTTCAGCACTTCCGCGATAGCAGGTGATGGCCTTTTCCAGGGCGTCCCGTCCCATGACCGAGCAGTGCATTTTTTCTTTGGGCAATCCGCCCAGATAATCGGCAATGTCTTCGTTGGTTAATTTTTCAGCCTCTTCCAGCGTCTTGCCGTTCAGCATTTCTGTCAGGGCGGAAGAAGATGCAATGGCGCTGGCGCAACCAAACGTCTTGAATTTGGCGTCCTTGATCCGCTGCTGGTCATCCAGTTTGAAATACAGGGTCAGAGCGTCTCCGCAGGCCAGTGACCCGACCTCTCCGATCCCGTCCGGATTCTCAATTTCTCCGACATTGCGGGGATTGAGAAAATGATCTTTTACCTTGTCCGTATATTCCCACATAACTGCCTCCCGATTAAATTACCCGTTAAATAAAAACATTGTTTTTTACCCACCGAAAAGGTGATAAACAATAAGAACGATTTTAACTAAAGTCCATATTAAATAGTAAACCTGATGACAAAGGTCAAGAAAGGAGGTTAAAGCGATATGAAAACCAGACGCGCGATGCTATCCGGAACCTGGTATTCGGGCACATCTTCGGGGTGCCGGCAGGAGATTGAATATTTTATCAAAAACTCAACCGTATTGCCTGACCCATCCTCGCCGGTTGTCGGCGGAATTATTCCGCATGCAGGCTGGTATTATTCCGGAAGCATTGCCTGCGATGTCATCCGTTTGCTGAGCAGCGGGATCTCCTCACCGGATGCGCTGGTGATTTTTGGAACCCATTTGTATCCGGACGCACCCTTTACCATCATGAAAGAAGGGGCGTGGGAAACCCCTTTGGGCAATATCGCCATTCACGAACCCCTTGTCCGGGAGCTGTCTCTGCAGAGTCCGTTTGAGTTCGAAGCATCCGATGAACGATGCTCCGGACAATACCATCGAGGTTCAACTTCCTTTTATCAAATATTTCTGGAACCACGTTAAAATAGTTCCCATCGGGGCGCCGCCCTCTCCAAAATCCGTAGAAATGGGAAAGGTCGTGGCTTCTGTGGCGCGTAAAATGGGATTAAACATCATTGTTTTGGGCTCAACGGATTTAACGCATTATGGCCCCAACTACGGCTATACTCCGCAAGGCCGGGGCAAGACCGCCCTGCAGTGGACCCGCGACGCAAACGATCGCAGCGTCATTGACGCCATCCTGTCCATGAATCCGCTGAGCATCATTCAAGAGGCTCAGGAAAAACACAACGCCTGTTGTGCAGGGGCTGCCGCCGCTGCGCTGTCCGCCGGAATGGCACTGGGGGCGGTTCGATCCAAACTGGTGACCTATACAACCAGTCATGAAAAAAGCCCTGGAGAAAGTTTTGTTGGATATGCCGGTATTCTATTTTAATTGATTTTGTTGTGAATCTATATTACGAACCGGGTTATTAATTTGCCTTATCAGGCCTGCGGGCCGTATGTTCGGAAAAATATTCTATCAAGTTGCGGTTAAGGGAGAACATAATGAAAGTACTGGTCAGTGATAATCTGGGTGAAATCGGCATTGAAATGTTTCAAAAAGAAGCGGGAATTCAGGTTGATGTCAAGACAGGGCTGTCTCCGGATGAGCTTAAAAGCATCATCCATCAATATGACGCGCTGGTGATTCGAAGCGCCACCAAAGTGACTGCTGAAATTATAAAGGCGGGAGTCAACCTGAAGGTTGTGGGCCGTGCCGGCATCGGACTGGACAATGTCGATATTCCGGCAGCCACCAAGCAGGGCGTTATCGTGATGAACACGCCGGGCGGAAATGTGGTTACGACTGCCGAACATGCCATTGCCATGATGCTTTCACTGACCCGGAACATCCCTCAGGGAACCGCGTCCATAAAAGCGGGCAGATGGGAAAAAAAGAACCTTCAGGGAAGGGAGATATTTAATAAGGTCCTCGGGGTCATTGGATTTGGCAAAATCGGATCGATCGTGGCAGACCGGGCAAGGGGGCTTAAAATGCAGGTCATTGTCTATGATCCGTTTGTCACCCGGGATCTGATTGAAAAAGCAGGCTTTGAATGCGTTTCCCTGGAAACCCTGTATTCACTTTCCGATTACATTACCGTTCATGTGCCCAAATTGAAAGACACCCTCGGGTTTTTAAACAAATCCGCTTTTGATCAGATGAAAGACGGGGTCATGATCATCAATTGCGCCCGCGGCGGTATCGTGGATGAAGCGGATCTGGTCGATGCCATCAAATCCGGAAAAGTCGGCGGTGCCGCCCTGGATGTCTTTGCCACCGAGCCTCCCGGCAAATCCCCCTTGTTTGAACTGGACCGCGTGATCGGAACCCCGCATCTGGGCGCCTCCACCCAGGAAGCCCAGACCAATGTGGCGGTTGCCATTGCCGAGCAGATCATCGATTATCTAAAAAACGGCACCATTCGAAACGCGATCAATGTACCCTCGATAACCGGAGAGTTGCTGGTCAAACTGGGCCCGTTTCTCTCGCTGGCCGATCAGATCGGAAGACTTCAGTCACAGCTGATTCGCGGACCTCTGAAAGAGGTTATCATCGAGTTTGCAGGAGATTTTCAGGGACTGGATCTGACTCCGGTTTCAACCGCGGTTCTCAGAGGAATTCTGATGGCCGTGGTCAAGGACGATGTGAATTTTGTAAATGCCCGCATCATTGCCATGGAACGCGGCATCAAGGTCACGGAGACGGTCAGCTTCGAATCCGAGGATTATGTCAATCTGATTACCGTAAAAGCCATCACCACCGAGATGACCAATATGGTTGCAGGCACGCTTTTTGGCAAAAAAGAATCCCGGATCGTCCGCATCAACACATTCAGGCTGGAAATGATTCCGATCGGCCATCTGGCATTGATTTACAACATCGACAAGCCAGGCTCCATCGGCGAGATCGGAACCTGTCTGGGAAAACACAACATCAATATCGGCCGGATGCAGGTCGGGCAGGAAGAGGAAGGGAACCGGAATATCATTTTCCTGTGCACCGATACCCCCATCCCAGAGGCTGTGATTGTGGAACTGCGGTCCCTGCCTTCGGTCAAGATGGCGATTCCTCTGGAGTTTTAGCCACCTGACGGGCGTTCATGATGCCGGGAATTCCACTTTTAAGTATGATATTGCGTTTTCTATATTCACTTGAGACTGAGTTTATAACCGTTTATCAGGAGAATTATCATGCCGGAAGTAACGACAGAAAGAGGCGATTCCGCCAAAGAAAAATCCTCTTCCAAACTGCCGATAATTAACTTTTCCACATTTATTGTCTCACTGAATGCCGCTGTTCTGGCGAATCTGGGAATCATCGATGAGCCGGGAACGGGCAAGCGGACCAAGAATTTACCCGTGGCCAAACAGACGATTGACGTTCTGGCCATGCTCGAAGAAAAAACCCGCGGGAATCTGACTCAGGACGAAGCCACCATGTTGAAAAGTGTCTTGTATGATTTAAGGATCATTTATGTCAGAGAATTGGGGTAAGGCACCTTATCAGAGTTGACATCAAGGGAAGCTGAATTATCTTGATAACCGATGCTAAAGCAGTAATGGTGCAATAGCACGGCTATGCCCGGCATTTCGCCTTGTGCTGCAACTATCCGGTAATCATAACTCATAATGTATGGAGGCTTTTATGCGTGTCCAACACGGTAGTTTTAATAAACGTCAGTTTTCCGGTTTTTTCCTGGGAACTGTTCTGATCGGACTGGTTTTTCTTTCTGGGACTTCTTTTTGCGCAGCGGCCAAAACCGGCGATGTCGTCATGGTCCCGGAGAGTTTCAGCTCCCTTGCGGAGATGGTCAGCCCTGCTGTCGTCAACGTACGAACCGAGAAAACCGTTCAGGCCGGTAGCCGGGTCTCTCGCCACTTTAAACAGAACCCTTTTGGAAATGATGATCGGTTTAATGATTTTTTTGAAAAATTCTTCGGTGAACAACCGCAAAAAGACCATAAGGAACGCAGCCTGGGCTCCGGGTTCATCATCGATAAGGACGGCTTTATCGTCACCAACAATCATGTGATCGAAAATGCGGATAAAATCAAGGTCAAGCTCAAGGATGGAAAAGAGTATAACGCCGAGATCATCGGCCGAGATCCTTCGACCGATCTTGCCCTGATCAAGGTGCCCTCCGGGAACAACCTGCCGGTGATAGCCTTCGGCGATTCAAATAACCTGAAAGTCGGTCAGTGGGTCGTGGCCATAGGCAGTCCGTTTGGGCTGGAGCAGACGGTTACAGCAGGTATTCTCAGCGCCAAAGGCCGGGTCATCGGTTCAGGCCCCTATGATAATTTTCTGCAGACCGATGCTTCCATCAACCCGGGCAACAGCGGCGGACCCTTGATTGATATGCAGGGGCAGGTCGTGGGGATCAACACCGCCATCATTGCCAGCGGCCAGGGAATTGGTTTTGCCATTCCGATCAATCTGGCCAAAGGCGTGATCGAGCAGCTTAAAAACAAGGGGGAAGTTACGCGCGGCTGGCTTGGGGTTGTCATCTCGGATATCAGCGAGGATGTGGCGGAATACTACGGCATCAAGGATAAAAAAGGCGCCATGGTCATGGAAGTTGTCAAGGGTGATCCGGCGGATCTGGCCGGCATACAGGCAAACGACATCATTCTTGAAGTCAATGACCGCAAGGTGGAAACCAGCAGGGATCTGACCAATTCGTCGCCGGTATCTCTGTCGGCGAAAAAGTCAAGATACAGGTTCTGCGAAACAACAAAAAGCAGACCTTTACGGTTGAGATTGCCAAACGTCCTGAAGAAAGCAAGCTGGCCTCCAAAGGCCCTGAAAAAGGTCGTGAAGATGAACTGGGGATTCGGGTAACGAATCTGACGCCGGAAATTGCCCAGCGATTGAATCTGTCTCCTGCCGAGGGTGTCCTGGTAGAACGCGTCGAGCCCGGCGGCAAGGGAGCGGAAGCGGGGGTTCAGGCCGGGGATGTGATCAAGGAGATCAACCATCATGTGATCAAATCCGTACAGGATTATTCATCTCAGATGTCCAAACTGAAAAAAAACGATGTTGTACAAATGTTTATCTGGCGGATGAACGCCGGTTTCGTGGTTGTCAAGCTTACCAAATAAGGCCTGATGCCATAACTGAGCCCGATTAACAGATGATAGCCAGAGGACAGATGGCGGACAAGTCATCTGTCCTCTTATAATTTAATACCCACAGACGTTTAAAAGATATCCATGATCGCAGAAATTCTGGCCACCGGAGATGAAATCCGATCCGGCACACTTGTTGACAGCAATTCGGCGTATATTGCCCAGAAACTGGAAGAAACCGGCATCGCGGTTGTCCGGCATCATTGTGTCGGAGACGATATTCCGCTGATGGTCTCCGTGCTTCAGGAAATTGCATCCCGCGCAGACGTGTCCATTGTCACCGGCGGACTTGGCCCGACTTCGGATGATCTTACCGCAGAAGCTGCAGCCAGGGCGTCCGGGGTGCCGCTGATTCAGAGCCCCGAGGCACTGGCAGCTTGTGGAATCCTTTTTCCGATCCTTTCATCGTCCGATAACCGCTTCTAATATCAAACAGTCCTATCTTCCCGAAGGCTCAACCTGTCTGCCGAATCCCATTGGAACGGCTCCGGGATTCATGATGAAACTGGACGATGCCTGTTTTTTTTCCTGCCCGGCGTTCCATCTGAAATGCGCCGGATGCTCTCTGAATCCGTGCTTCCCCGAATCGAAGCGCTTCAGGCGAGGCGTCCGGCAGTTCTGCCGGGTCAAAACCCTTACCACTTTTGGCCTGACCGAATCGCTGACCGGCGAACGGCTCAAGGAATTTTCAAAAATATTTCCTGAGATTCAACTCGGATTTCGCGCCAAATTTCCTGAAATTCAGGTCAAGTTCTATGTTCGCGGAAACGATGCGAATCAGGTGGAAACGCTGATTCGGCGATGCAAGCCGCTGGGTTTCGGAAAAACTGGGCCATAAGCTCATTTCTCCTGACGGGGAATCCATGGAAGCAGTCGTGGGTCGCCTGCTTTCTCAAAAGAAATCAACCATAGCCGTTGCCGAAAGCTGTACGGGCGGACTCATCGCTCACTGGCTGACCAATGTTGCCGGAAGCTCCGACTATTTTCTTTTCTCCGGCGTGGTGTATGCCAACCAGGCCAAAGTCGCTCTGCTGGGGGTTTCTCAGGATACCCTGAACCGGTATGGCGCGGTTCATGAAGAGACTGCCAGGGAAATGGCGCTCAGGGTACGGCTGATCACCGGCGCCACCTACGGCCTTGCCACCAGCGGCATTGCCGGTCCGGGGGGCGGGACCGATGAAAAACCCGTGGGCACGGTCTGCATCGGCCTGGCAACTCCGGATGGTGTCCGCTCATACCGGTTTCCAGTACCGGTTCAGAAACCGGGAAATGAATAAGCAGATTTTTGCCATGACAGCCCTGGATCTGCTGCGCCGCGAACTGCTGGGCGTCCATCCGGTGGAGCAGGCATGATGGGATTTCTGGCGCTATGGCCTGTTGTGGCTGGTCGCCGGCTTATATTCTCCTGTCGCTGATTCTGACTTATCTGGTTCAGGCGTATCCCAGAAACCCGGTAGCCGATCAGCCCGACTGGGGAAAGGTTCTCGACACCCGTATTCCGGCCGTTGACGGCGGCTCGCTTGAGGTCTGGCGCATCGATCCGGACGGGCCTTCCAGGGGGACCGTGGTGCTGGCCCATGGATGGGGCCGGAACCGTAACCGGATGGTCGAAAGAGCCAGGGTGTTCGGGAGGATGGGGTTTACGACGATCCTGCACAGTGCCCGGGACCACGGCAATTCAAGCCCCCGGCGGTTCATGAATGCAATGAAATTCTCGGAAGATATCGAAGCGGTTCTGGACTGGGTGGGTAAGCCCGTGATTCTCTACGGGCATTCAGCCGGCGCCGGAGGGGCGATACTGGCTGCTGCCAGAAACGCCCACCGCATTCAGCTTCTGTTTCTCGAAGGATGCTATGCATACACCAAGGACGCACTTCTGAGCCTTTACCGTTGGTTTAACCGGTATATCGGCAACTGTTTTGGTCCGGCCATCATTTTCTGGATGGATCTGTTTTACCGAAGCGATATCAACCTGACAAGTCCGGCCACGAATCGCGCCTGACATTACGATGCCGGTCATGGTGATTCACGGGCAAAACGATCAGCGATTTCCGGTTGCCTACGCCTATACCCTGAAAAACAGTTTCAGACCCGATCAGGCCGAGATTTACGTGGCTCCGGGAGCCGGACACAGCGGCTCCAGCCAGACGCCGGGATATGCCGCTGCGATAAAAAAATTTCTTGATCGGCATCATGTTGATGTCGGTCGTTGACAATCGCCAACTTCCCGCTCCCTCCCCGTACCCCGCCTGATATCCTGCTGATTCCAGTTTGATTTCAAAATGACATTCCAGCAAGCATTCAGCGTGTGGCCGTGAAATCCAGCCGGTAGCGATCTGAATATGTTTTAGTCCGTAGAAATGTATCGCAGTGCAGTTTGTAAAGGAATCGGTCATCCACTTTTCACGGGAATTGAACCACCTATTCCGGGGATGCGCTTTTGCAG
>CAVPHN010000037.1:0-109388 GCA_963704205.1 uncultured delta proteobacterium | reverse complement strand
AAGCAATAAAATGACTATTTTTTCAACATTATCGGGAGAACGATTCCCACTTTTGCAAAGGGGGAAGTTATCATTTTCATGTCCGGGGGGCCAGAGCTCTGCGAAGTCCGCTACAAATGTGTTCGGCTGATGTCAGGCAGGCCCTAAAAGCCGGGCCAGCCTGACCTGCCGGTTTTGCTGGTTCCCAAAGCTCAAGATTGGAAACCAGCGGCGCTTTACGCTTTCTGCACTTCATCCCGCAGCACTCGCCGAAGAACCTTACCTACCGGGGAGGTGGGCAGGGTTTCCCGGAATTCGATGGATTTCGGGCGTTTGTATCCAGCCAGCTTGTCCTTGCAGAATGCCATGATTTCGGCCTCGGTTACGGTTTCTCCGGGCAGAAGCTGGATAAATGCCTTGACCGATTCACCGCTGTGGGGATCGGGGATGCCGACCACGGCCGCATTCGCTATTTTGGGGTGGGCAAAAAGGACTTCCTCGACTTCACGGGGATAGCAGTTAAACCCGCCAACCAGAATCAGATCCTTTTTCCGGTCCGTAATGGTGATGTAGCCTTCCGAGTCAATATGTCCGACATCGCCGGTCAGAAAAAATCGCTTGCCGTCGATTTCCCGGAAAACAGCCGCATTCTCAAGGGGTTTATTCCAGTACCCGGCCATGACCTGAGGACCGCTGATCGCAATTTCTCCATCCTCGCCCTGAGCCAGCTCCGTTAAACCTGTATCGGAATCAACGATTTTGATATCGGTGTTGGGCATTGGAAAGCCGACCGAACCAAATTTCCGGTCCGTGGTGTTGGTGGGATTCAAAGAGGCGACCGGCGCTGTCTCACTGAGGCCATACCCTTCAAAAATAATGCACCCGGTCTTGGCCTCAAATTTCTTGGCAACCTCGACCGGAAGCGGCGCTCCGCCCGAACCGCAGCTTTTAATGGACGTGAGATCAAACTGATCCAGCAGCGGATGGTTGGTAAAGGCGATAAAAATCGTGGGAACGGCAATGACCATGGTGGTTTTGTATTTCTGGACGGCCTTTAGAACCTCGGTGAACGGAGGGGTGCCGGCCCTTGGGTCTGGAATACAGACCAGGCTGCTGGCGCTGGCGCAGGCTCCCAGAAGGCAGAGTGTCAGGCCAAAGCTGTGGTACCAGGGCAGAACGCCCAGGTAACAGTGAAATCCGCCGCCACGGATCTTTTCGGGAGGGCCGCCGGGTTCATGGGGAATTCGCATCCATTCAGAGACGGCCATGATGTCAAACACGAAATTGGAATGGGTCAGGGACGCCCCCTTGGGAACGCCGGTTGTGCCGCCCGTATAGATGATCAGTGCCAGATCCGTTGAGGGATCGATCTTGACGCTGGGCGCTTTAGGAGATGCCGCGGCCACGACATCGTCAAAAAAAAGATGGCCGGGGGCGTAATTGCCTGCCTTGGGAATCTTTCCAAGAAGACCGCCGAGAAAACCCTTGATCGGCGGAAGATAGGATTTGACGCTGCAGATCACAACCGTTTCAACACCGGTTCCTTCAATGGCCTTGACCGCCGTTGGATAAAACTGCGGATGATCCATGACAAACACCATTTTGGCGCCGGCATCCTTAAGCTGGTAATTCAATTCGCTGGCCGTATAGACGGGATTGCAGGTGACACAGACGGCTCCGGCCTTTAGAATGCCAAAATAAATGGCCGGATAATGGGGAAGATTGGGAAGGAAAATCGCCACCCGATCCCCTTTTTTGACACCTCTGGAAGCAAGGAAACTGGCCAGGCGGTCTGCCGTATCCTTGACCTGGGCATAGGTTCGCTTCCCATCGTTGAAAATCGTGTAGGTCTGGTTGGGAAAATCGCGGGCAGCATCATCAAGGAAGGAAAACAGCGGTTTTTCAAAACCGGAAATCTCGCGGGGAACGTCTTTTGGCCATCGGGTCGTGGGCCAAGGGGGTAATGCCATGGGGTCAGCCTCCTTTTTTGCGGTGTGAAGAGATGGTTATGGGTCCAAGAATTTCTGAAAAAAAGATTTTTCGGGTTGCGGTGTCTGTAAATCCGGGTCAAAAATATATCCGACTGATCTTAAGCTTTTGAAATAAAGTGGTTTTCGAGGATTTTCCTCAAAATACTTTCGAAGCCGGACAATGAAATTGTCAACGGTTCGCGTTGTGGTATCACGGGTATAGCCCCACCCGATCTCCAGAAGCCTGTCACGGGACAGGGGTTTGCCTTTGTTGGCGATAAAGAGTTTGAGAAGCTTTATCTCCTGTTCGGTCAGATGAATGGTTCCTTTGGGGGTGGCGGCAGAGGCGGTTTCAAAATCGATCCGGTTATTGCCAAACTCAAAATGTCTGGGAAGAGATGAAAAACCGGACGCTGCTTCAAGCGACTGCTGCTGATTCCAGGACGAACGGGTCAGCAGCCGTTCGATTCTCAGCAGGAATTCTTCAAGATCAAAGGGCTTGCTCAGATAGTCATCCACGCCGAAAGACAGTCCTTTGATTTTATCTTCGGATGCGGATTTGGCTGAAAGGATAAGAATAGGCAGTTGTTCGTCCACAAGTCGAATATTCTGCAGTACGGAAAGCCCGTCGATGCCTGGTAGCATGATATCCAGCACAATCAGGCTGGGTCGCCATTCCTTCCATTGCTGGAGCCCGGCAAATCCGTTGGCGCTAATTCGGACGGAATATCCCTGAAGCGAAAGGTTGAGTTTTAAGCCTTCAGCAATATGTTCATCATCTTCTATGACCAGAATGCGATATTTTCCGGTTGTTTCCATTTGGTTGACCCATGTAAAAAAAAGGGGGTTCAGGCAGCGGTTTTATACGGCAGAATTACCGTAAAAACCGAGCCTTTTCCGATTCCCGGACTTTTTGCGATGATTTTTCCCTTGTGAATCCGGACGATGGTATCCACAAGATACAGGCCAAGTCCGCTTCCCTTGGCCGTCATGTCATCGGACTTTCCCACCTGATAGAACTTGCGAAATATTTTCCTGATTTCCGATTTCTCCAATCCGATGCCGTTGTCGGCAAAATGAAGGAAGAGTTTATTCAATCGATGTTCAATCGTGATGCTCAATTTCAGGTGTATCAGACGTATTGTATTTTAAGGCATTGGTCAAGAGATTCATCAACAGCATTTCAAATAATGAAGGGTTGAGCCGATAATTATAGGACTTGCCTGAGGGCTTGTGGAAATGAATCCGGCATTTCCGAAACTGATCCGCATGGTTGAGAAGAAACCGTTCAATTTCAGTGACGATGTCCAGCAGGAGAAATTCTCCGCCATAGCTCCGGCTTTCAATTTTGGCGATGTTCAGAATCCGGTTGATGGTGTTCGACAAGCGGGCCACATCCTGGGTCATGAATCGGATGTATTTGATCTGATCCTCGTTGTAAAGTTGATATTTTAATGCCGTATCCAGATACAATCTTAATGAGGTTACCGGTGTTTTCAGTTCATGGGTAAAATTGTTGATGAAATTGTGCTGAAGCCGGTAGAGTTGATATATTTTTTGCTGATAGACGAAGATGATGAGTATTCCGATTGAAATGATGCCAACCAGAAGCGAAAGCACGAGAATTACGATCCAGGTGCGGGATTCCAGAACCTGCCCCCGATCCAGGTCAAAGCGCAGCAGCATGTTCGTAAGAACCGCATTCACTTCCATATACCAGTAGATATAGAGAAAAAGGGACACAGCCAGCGCAACCGTGGAAAGGATGAAGATGAATATGGGGTGAAGATACCATCTGGATTGAGACGTCATGTCATCTTTCGGTAATATTGTGGGTTATTCATGATGTTTTCAACCTCCTATTATAGCCGCTTGATGATGTCAACTTGCATTTCAGGCAGGAACATCCGGCGGTTTTTGTAAAATTTTTGTAACCTGTCAAATTCATTCTGTTATTTATTTCCATAAATCACTACAATATATCGTTATGGAATGAGCCGATTTGAAACGGGTCGTCAACGATAATCCATGGACAACTTATCGAAAGGAATCCTGTATGCTCAAATACCTGCCTGGCCCAGTTCGTGGGTGTATATCCTTGCTGTTGTATCTTTTGAATACCATCCTGCTTACAACCGCGCTGCTGATCATTGCGGTATTCAAATTCGTGATTCCCGTCGGAATATGGCGAAAGCGCTGCGATACGGTGATTAACTGGATAGCCGGATCATGGATTGCGATCAATAACTGGAACATCCGGCTGACAAACCCTGCCAACTGGGATGTTCAGGGCATTGATGCACTTAATAAAAAGGGTTGGTACATGGTCGTGGCCAACCATCAATCCTGGCTGGATATTCTGGTGCTTCAGAAGATTTTTCATGGAAAAATCCCTTTTTTGAAGTTTTTTTTAAAAAAAGAGCTGATATGGGTTCCTTTTCTGGGTCTGGCATGGTGGGCGCTGGATTTTCCATTCATGAAACGATATACCCAATCCTTTTTGAAAAAGCATCCGCACCTGAAAGGAAAGGATCTTAAAATCACCCAAAAAGCCTGTGAAAAATTTAAAACCATGCCCGTTTCGGTCATGAATTTTCTGGAAGGTACCCGTTTTACACCCGAGAAGCACCGCAGACAGCAGTCGCCTTTCGTTCATCTGCTGAAACCCAAAGCCGGCGGAATTGCTTTTGTCCTGGCAGCCATGGGAGAGCAGATGCATCAGATGCTGAATGTGACCATTGCCTATCCGGATGGCGCCAGAAATTTCTGGCAGTTTCTCTGCGGGAATGTCAGAGAAATCCGGGTGCGTGTGGAATCGACTCCCCATTGATCCAGAATCTGGTCGGAGACTATTTTACGGACAAGAAATTTCGTGTTACGTTTCAGAATCATTTGAACGTGATGTGGGCGGAAAAAGATGTCCTGCTTACCACCTTGATGGATCAGCCCATTGCTTCTCATGTTTCTGCATCCGAATCGGAAAATGCCGAAGATCCTGGCACCTGCAGTAAAATGAATCCGGATTTGCTTCACTCCTGATGCTGTCATGGTCACCACGATCCGCATCCGCGGGAAAGTCAGGCGTCTTGAAATGCCTTTGAATTTTTTCCTGATTGACAATCCGTGATATTTTATCTATGGTCTACCCCACAGTGGACTTCTGGCTTTTTTCAGCAAACCGCGGTATGAAAGTGAACATGTCGCGATTTGCTTGGCACTTTTTACAGAAAGACCCTGACAACAACAAAAGGATCAAACATGCGTTTTCATAACAGACGAAATGCGTTGATCGCTGGCTGCCTGGGGCTCTGCATTTTGATATTATCGGCGTGTTCCATGCCCGGTCAGCGGGTTGAAACACCGCAGATTACCCTCTCATCCATTAAGCTGCAGGATATAAACCTCTTTGAAGCCGTGCTTCATATTGAGGTGCGGGTCGTAAACCCACAAGATGCGTCCTATGACATTAAAGGCATCGACTGCGTGCTGGATCTGGATCAGGTCAAGCTGGCATCCGGCGTTTCCAATACGCCGACCCATATTCCTTCGCTTCAATCCGCCGTTATTCCATTGACCATATATTCTTCGGTCGAAGACATGGCAAAGTGTTTAAAAGAACTTAAAGGTAAAGATATAATCGGCTATAATATCAAGGGAAAACTGCATCTTGCCGGAGGAATTTTAAAACCCTCCCTGATAGCTTTCAATTCCGATGGCCAGATTTCTCTGGAAGGGTTTAAGGATTTAAAGTTATAATCCCGTGGATGTCGGACCCGAATTCCAGGCATTCTGGCTGATCAACTGCTTCACAGCTTCCAACAGCGGGGGCTTCAGCGGACGCCACTTGGGTTTTATCGCCTTGTCTTCCTGCCATTCGAATTCTACAGCATCCAGCCGTTCCGGAATCACCCGCTCCCCTTGCGGGCCGTATGTTGTCTGGGGATAATATTCTATCCAGAGCATTCGGGAAGGCTCGATATTGAAGTCATTTGTCACGCAGGTCGCAATGTGGCCCGTACAGCTTCGAATGGTCATCTTGCTTTCCGCGAACATCCGTAATCACGACAATAACGGGTTTCAGAAAAGAGACTCCATGTGCCTTCTGATCTTTTCTGAGGTCAAAAATCCGCAGCCTGCATTTCCCATTTCCCAGTCGCAGTTTTCCACCCCAACCATCCCATGAATAGACATTATCGTATGTCAGCATAATCATCCTCGTATATGGAAGTCAAAAGTCAAAGGACAGAAGTCAGGGGTCAGCATCTGGTCGGACTTCAAAACTTTGTGATTCATCGTTAATGAAATTGCCCAAACTATTGCTGAGCGCAACAAATTCCGCAACAGAAAGCGTTTCTGCCCGGCGGGACGGGACAATGGATGCAATTTCCAATGCTTTTTCAGCCAGTTGGCCGGAGATTTCCAGACTGCTCGAAGAAAGCGCATTTTTCAGGGTTTTCCGCCGCTTTCCAAAAGAAGCTTGAATCACACGGGACAGAAATACTTCATCATCCGCCGGGTAGGGCAGATGGGTTTTAAACCGGATTTCAACAACCTCTGAATCCACCTTGGGTTTAGGAAAAAACAGATGCGATTTTACGGTGGCGATGGTGCTGACATCGGCGCAGTATTTCAACATCACCGTAATGCGGCCATAATCCTTGACGCCTGGATCCGAGGTGATTCGTTCGGCCAGCTCTTTTTGAAACATGAGAATTGCACGGGAAACAGCCTTTCGGTTTTTAATCAGTTGAATCAAGACCTGAGATGAAATATTGTAGGGCAAATTTCCCATGACAACAAGCGGGTGGCCTGCCTGATCAGCGATTTCATTGACATTTACCTTCAGGATGTCATTTTCAATAATCGTCACGTGGGATAATTGGCTGGAGGCGATCATGGACTTCAGAATTTCGGCAATTTGATGGTCTTTTTCAACCGCGATGACTTGCCGGGCGCATTTGGCTATGCGGGAATGTCAGTGCCCCAAGACCCGGCCCAATTTCAAGAACGGTATCGGATGCCGCGATCCTGGCTCGCGAAACAATCATTTCCGCAGTTGAAGGATCTGATAAAAAATTCTGACCCAACTGCTTTTTGGCCTGCAGATCCATACTGCTTAAAAGGGTTCGTGGAGATGTCATGCGGATAGCCTTTGATTATCTCTTGTTGAAAATGGGAAACCGAGCCGGGTTATCCTTCCGTTACCGGGTTGACGATGCTTCCGATTCCTTCAATGCGGCATTCCACGACATTTCCCGGTTTAAGAACAATGGGGGGGTTTCTGAATATCCCGACGCCTGAAGGTGTGCCGGTTGAAATAATGTCTCCTGGAATCAGGGTCATATCCTTGCTGATATACTCTATAAGAAAAGGGATATCAAAAATCAAGTCGGCCGTATTGCCATCCTGCATCAAAACGCCGTCAACCCGTGTTGTCAATTGCAGGTTGTTGATATTGCCGATCTCATCGGGGGTGACCAGAACCGGGCCAAGCGGGGCAAACGTATCAAAGGATTTACCTCTGAACCATTGACCGTCTCCAAACTGGGCCTCCCTTGCCGACACATCGTTCATGACCGTAAACCCGGCAATATGGTCCATTGCATTTGTCCGGGAAATCCGCCTGCATGTTTTGCCGATAATTACTGCAAGCTCCACCTCCCAGTCTACCTGGCCGCTGCTTTTGGGAAGAACGATCGGATCAAAGGGCCCGATGAGTGCGCTGGGGGCTTTACTAAAAAGCAATGGTTTGTCAGGATTGTCAAAACCGCTTTCCTTGGCGTGCTCAGCGTAATTTTTTCCCAGGCAGATGATCTTGGATGGCCGGCGAATCGGGCTTGTCAACCGGACATTCAGTGCAAGGCCAGGGTCATTCAGGTTGAATATTTTTTCCAGCCAGCCTTCTGTGAAAAACGTTTCACCGATATCCGGAATTAAAGGAAAAATCGTTTTCAAATCCACAATAAGGCCATCTTTCCAAAGTCCGGGCCTGACTTCACCATTTTGAATCATTCGAATCAGTTTCATATGGTTATCTATCCAGTTGATGGTTTATCATAAATTCAGCATACCACTTACGGATAAGAATGCAATTCGTAAATTCATCAAGTTTATGTAAACAGGAAATTTGCCGTCAATCTCTCTTTCTTTCGGTTGGATGAATTCTTGACATTACAGCGCCATTTTTATACATATCCCCTGATTTATGTTTATTTGTGTTTTGAACCGAATCAATCGGCAGTTTAACCCGTTTTGTCAAATCAGAAAGGAGAATCGTATGAATATCTTGTTTTTTGGACCGAATGGCAGTGGCAAGGGAACCCAGGGCGCAATTTTGAAGGACAAGTACAACACCCCCCATATCGAGTCCGGAGCAATTTTTCGAGAGAATATCGGAAAAGGAACTGAACTGGGTGCCAAGGCCAAGGCCTACATTGACAAAGGCGATCTGGTTCCGGATGAAATCACCATTCCCATGATTCTCGACCGCATGAAACAGGCTGATTGCAAGAATGGATGGCTTCTGGACGGTTTCCCGAGAAATAAAAATCAGGCCATCAAGCTGGATGAAGCGCTCAAAGCAGCAGGACTGGCTCTGGATATCGTTATTGAAATCCTTCTTGATCGCGAAACCGCCAAAAACAGAATCATGGGGCGAAGACTGTGCGTCAAGGACAACAACCATCCGAATAACATTTATATTGACGCCATCATGCCCAAAGACGGCAAATGCCGGGTTTGCGGCGGCGAGCTGAAAACCCGCGCCGATGATCAGGATGAAGCCGCCATCGGAAAACGCCATGACATTTATTACAATACCATAGACGGTACGATGGCATCTGCCTATTATTTCAGAGATCTGGCTGCTGCTGGAAAAGGCATTCGCTACATTACCCTGGATGGAAAACCCAGCGTTAAGGAAGTGGCAAGCGAACTGATTTCCAAGCTGTAAGTTCTATGAATTTTCAGCCCCTTGAATTTTCAGAAAATTGATAATTATTTATTCGAATTTTCTTGAAAAAATATTGTTTTTTGGTTATTGTTAAAAAATATATGAACGAAATGAACCACCGTTGATATCGGACGCAGGAAATCGGGTGGTAAAGAAGGGGGCGAAAAAGGTGAAGGAAATTCAGGTCAAGGTTTTTGATAACGATCTGGAAAAGGCCATGCGTATTTTGAAAAAAAAGATTCAGAACGATGGACTTTTCAAGCGGCTCAAGCTGAAAAAAAGTTATGAAAAACCAAGCGAATACAAACGGCGCAAACAGCGTGAAGCCATCAGAAGGCAGCGGATTGCTGCTTCCAGAAGCAAGGCTTCAAGATAGTATTTACCCCAAGGAATAATCCTCAGGCCCGGCAAAAATTCATTTTTGCCGGGCTTTTTTAATGCTATGAATCCAAAGCCCTCCCGCAACTTATTCGGATTGCCTGAAGTCCATGTACGGTCTTCGCCGATTCGGCATTAAACTGGGCCTGTCAACCATTCAAGCAGATTTTGTCCGGGCTCGGCAATCCTCAGAATCGTTATGCCTGTATTCATGTGGCCGGAACCAACGGAAAAGGGTCTGTGGCATCTTTTCTTGCCGCAATTCTTAAGGAATCCGGTTACAAGGTGGGGCTTTACACTTCTCCGCACCTGGTGCGATTCAATGAGCGGATATGTGTCAACAATCAGCAGATTTCAGACGACAATGTGGTTTCTGCTTGGCAGGCAGTGACCGATGTATATGGCGGAGACAGAGAGCCTACTTTTTTTGAATATACCACGGCCATGGCCCTGTATGAATTCGGCAGACAGGCGGTGGACTGGGCAGTGATAGAAACCGGAATGGGGGGAAGGCTGGATGCCACCAATGTCCTTAGACCCTGTGGTTTCGATCATTACCAATGTGTCCCTGGAACATCAGGCGTATCTGGGGAAGACCCTTGCGGAAATTGCCGGAGAAAAAGGCGGGATCATCAAGCGCAATACCCCGGTTGTAACGGCCGTTTCCCAGCCTTCAGCCATTTCTGTTCTGGAAAATCTGGCATCGGCGCTTTCCGCGCCGCTGTTTCGGCTGAAAAAGGATTTCAGGGTTCGAAGAAATGCCAATCACAGTTTTTCCTATTATGGGCTCGATCATGTGTGGCGTGGCATTACCACCAGCCTGACCGGGAGTCATCAGGTCGAAAACGCGGCGCTGGTACTGGCAGCCTGCGAGCTGCTTAACCGTAACAACACGATCATTTCCTCTAAAGCATATTCAGGCCGGTCTTGACAATACCCGCTGGCCGGGGCGCCTGGAAGTGGTTTCCGACCATCCGATGATTGTTCTGGACGGAGCCCATAATCTGAATGCCTCCAAAGAGCTGGCAAAATATCTGAGGACCGAACTCAAAGGCCGCAGAATTACCCTCGTCATTGGTCTTCTTGAGGATAAACCCTATGCCGCCATCCTTGAGCATCTGCTTCCCGTATGTTCCCGAGTGATTCTGACAAGCCCAAAAATTGACCGGGCATTGCCGGTTGACACCCTGTATCCGATTGCAGCTGCCATAACCGCTGAAGTTCATACGATTCCGGACGTTTCCAGCGCCATCGCCTTTGCCGTTCAAAATGCGCTGCCTGAAGAAGTGATCTGCGTTGCCGGATCACTGTATGTCGTGGGAGAAGCTAAAGCTTTTCTGAATCAATCCAAAGAAGCTGTTCAGTACATGTAATGTGTCAGGATAAAGACAATGAGTTTGCCTGTGCGTTTTTCATATAACTTGACTTATTCTTCTGGTTCATTTACTATCATTGAAATAAGCTGACAACCATCTTGTCACGATTTGTTCTCAACATGTTTTTGCGCCCGTGGCCCAGGGGATAGGGCGTCAGCCTCCGGAGCTGAAGACCGCTGGTTCAAGTCCAGCCGGGCGTACCAACTCCTCGTTATTTTCTTGCAAAAAATCATAAATGTTTTCATATAAAAATCGACGGGTCTATCGGGAACATATCATGCGGCTTCCCGTATTCGATAAGAATCGTCACCTTACGGTGACCCATTCATGAAACATATCTGGATTATCGGTGCGGGTCGATTTGGTAAAAAAGCCGTATCCGCCATCAAAAAACGCCATCCAGAATCCTTCATCACCGTTGTGGATCATTGTCCAAAAGCCTGTGAAGCCATCTCTGGACCGGGTTTAACCACGGTGTGCATGGACGGAGTATCCTATCTGCATCATTACCTGACAGATGCTGAACGGCCCGTATGGGTCATACCGGTCATACCGGTTCACCTGGTCTATGAGTGGATTCGGCTGAGGCTGCTTCCTGATATTTCGACTGTCCCCGTTGATATTCCGGAATGCATTCGCAGATCGCTTCCCAATGTCTTTCCTGGAAACACAGGCGAGATTTTTGTCAGCAACGCCTCCTTTGTCTGCCCGGAGAACTGCTCCGAACCGCGGGATATGTGTACCCATACCCGTATGCCCAGAAAACAGTCCCTGTACCAGGCGATCGCCGCTCTTTCATGCAATGGTTTTCTGAATCTTGTCCTTCAAAGTGAGCAACTGGCGCCGGGAATCGGAGGAATTAGACCACTTGCATTGTTCGATACACTCTCGGCTGTGCAGCAGTTTCCCGAATCCATTCTCCTGAGCACCGCCTGCCGGTGTCACGGGGTCGTTCAGGCATTCCGAAAAATCATCACTGAAAGATGATTTTTCGGAATGTCAGCAATTGATCGAGGTTCCGATCTTTCCTGGATTTTCCTTGATTTAACCCTCGTTTTTTTTCATAATAGCTCTTATGAGCTATATATTCGACTTTCATACTGCCAGAGCCTACGAACAGTGGGCAAATAGACCGGAAATCAAACGAACTGAGGCGCTTGAGCAGCGGCTGATGATGGATATGCTTAACCCCATGAGGGGAAAGTTTGTTCTGGAAGTCGGTTGTGGATCTGGGGCTGGCCTGATCCCGTTCATAGAAAACGGTTTGGTGGTTACCGGCATTGATCCTTCTCCCTATATGCTGGATATTGCCAAGCGAAAGGTTGGCCATCGGGCGGATCTGCATCGCGGCTCTGGTGAAGATCTGCCTTTTGAAGACAATTCATTCCATTATGTCTACCTGAATTCTACCCTGGAATTTGTTGATGACTATAAAGCGGTTATCGAAGAAGCCTGCCGCGTGGCAAAGGACAAGGTTTATATCGGAATGATAAACCGCTTTGCGATGAAAGGATATCGTCAGCGCATCAATGGTATTTTGTCTGAAAACACTCGGGCTCAGTTGCAGTATTTCAGTGTCGGGGAAATCAAAGGCCTTTTGCACCGGCTTCTTGGCAATGTCCCCATTGAATCGCGAACAATCTTTCATTTTCCGGTCTCGCTGATGTGGCTGTTTTATCGAAGTGAGCAATCCAGATTTCTTCATAGCTGTCCATTCGGGGCTTATGCAGGAATTGTGGCGGTACTGGTTCCCCGGTTCAAGACCGGGCCCCTGGCCCTGGAATATGGGCCTAAAAGGACCGCAGGCCCGGTTCCCGGATAAATCGGATACCGCGATAGGAGCGTCAATGAAAGCCTGTCTGTATGAACCATTAAAGAACTTGAAGGTTCAGTGCCATCTGTGCAGTCACCGGTGCGTCATATCCGAAGGCCAGCGGGGACAATGCTGCGTCAGGGAAAACCAGGGAGGTATTTTAAAAACACTGGTCTATGGCAGATTGATCGCAGGGCATGTGGATCCGATTGAAAAAAAACCTTTTTTTCACTTCATGCCCGGAAGTCTGTCATATTCCATTGCAACGGTCGGCTGTAATTTTTCATGCCGTTTCTGTCAAAACGCTGAAATTTCTCGAATGCCCGCGGATCAGAACGGAAAAATTGCCGGAACCCTTTGTACTTGTTTGTCGGTTCTTGACGAAGCGCAAAAAACCGGTTGCAGAAGCATTGCCTACACCTATACCGAGCCGACTGTTTTTTTTGAATTTGCATTGGATACGGCAAAACTGGCACATGAAAAAGGGCTTCGAAACGTATTTGTGACCAACGGGTATATGACGCCGGAAGCGCTGGAGAAAATCCATCCTTATCTGGATGCCGCCAATGTGGATTTAAAGGCTTTTGATGAAAAATTCTATAAAGAAGTTTGCGGTGCCAGTCTGAAACCGGTTCAGAAAACCCTTGCCCTGATGAAATCAATGGGAATTCATCTTGAAATCACCACACTGCTGATTCCAGGCATGAATGATGATCCTGTTCAGCTTTCCGAAATGGCTGCTTTTATTGCCACGGACCTTGGGTCAGACACACCCTGGCATATCAGCCGCTTTCATCCGACATATAAACTGACCGATTGCCCGCCAACTTCGGTTAACGCCTTGATTAACGCCAGAGAAATTGGTATTCAAGCCGGATTGCAATATGTTTATACCGGAAACGTTCCCGGCGATAATGGCGAAAATACGTATTGCCATCACTGCGGGAAACTTCTCATCGAAAGATGGGGGTTTGCCATCCGAAAAAACCGTGTTCTGGACAGCCGTTGTGTATTCTGCAGCGCAGTGGTTCCCGGATTTGAAATGTCCGGACAGCAAATTTAGGATGATTATGACAAAAGACAAAATCACCTTGCAGTTTATCTGGGGGATTGCCCTTTTTCTGGCAGGTATCGGGGTGTTCTTCAGAATTCCCCAGGTCATGCCACAGATCAAAGCCATTCCGCAATTTACCGATATTATTGGATTTATCTATTTTTGTTTTTATCTTCTGGGCATTCTGCTCATTGGGGGAGGCATTAAAAAATTGGCGAATACTTATAAGGAATTCAGAGAAATGCATTCAACATAAACCCGGACTGTTGCAAGTCTCGTTCTTGCTACAATATGTTATCCGCATCATCTCGGCTCCTCTTATTTTAAAGTTACGCCTGCCGCGCCGCCTCCTTGCCGTCTTCAGATCATCTTGAATGTAACTATAAAAAACATAGTGCTCCATTTTAATCTGATTAAGGGGGTGACTTATGCCATTAATTCCTGAGAAAAACAGCGTAAATCACACAAGTCTTCATAATCTTCAGGCAGAGGTTGAATATCGCAGAAAACTTCAGGAAATTGGAAATCGGATTCATGCTGCTGCAAACCTGGATGAAATCCTGGTTCATCTGAAAGATGAAATTGTCAAGCTTTTTGATGCAGAACGAATTACCATCTATGTTGTTGATAAACTGAAAAAGGAGCTGGTTTCCCGGTATAAATCCGGAAATGAAATTGCCGAGATTCGAATTCCTGTATCCCCCAACAGCGTTGCAGGGTTTTCCGCTTTCAAGCAGAAACTGGTTTGTATTCAAAATGTGTATGACGACTTAGAGCTTGCCGGTATCGATCCTTGTCTGCGGTTTGACAGAACCTGGGACCGAAAAACCGGCTATGCAACCCGACAAGTTCTGGCATGCCCCATCACCCATCTGAAATACCTGATGGGCGTGATTCAATTGATTAACCGCAATTCCGGCAGTTTTTTCACTTCCAGGATGAACAGTCTATCCAGGAAATTAGCAGGATTCTCGGCATCGCTTTTTTCAATCAGAAGCGAATGTTCATCCGCCGGCACTCGAAGTTCGACTATTTAATTGACAACAGCGTCTTGACAGGAGACGAACTGAAAAAAGCCATACTGGATGCGCGTCAGAGCAATGAACCTATCGAATCGGTATTGCACAATCAGCTTAAAATTCCCAAACAAACAATCGGCCGATCCCTGAGTCATTTTTTCAAAGTCCCCTTTGTTGAATACGATCCCGATACACCGATTCCGTATGAACTGCTTTCACGCGTTAAAGTGCCATTTATGCGCCGTAACGTCTGGGTTCCGCTGCGAAATGAAGCAGGACGTATTGTTATTGCCATGGACAATCCCGCCGATCTTCAGAAGACAAATGAAATCAAGTCTATTTTTAAGAAAGATGGGCACATACACTATTGTGTGGCGCTGCAGGATGATATTTTTCGTTATATCGATTTGTTTACCCATGCTGAAAAACAGGCGACCGGGATAAAGGATATTCTCTCCAGGCTTCAGACAGAAAACAGTGAAGCCGCTGAAACAGAATCCGTCATTGGAGAAGAAGACAGTGCCGTAGTGCAACTGGTGAACAAGATCATTCTGGATGCGATTGAGCGAAAGGCTTCGGACATTCATATTGAACCCTATCCCGGCAAAGAAAGTACTCAGGTCAGAATTCGAATTGACGGCAGTTGCCAGATCTATCAGACCATTCCCTAGCAATTATCGCAATGCCGTTGTATCGCGCATCAAGATCATGTCGGATCTGGATATTTCGGAACACCGCAAGCCTCAGGATGGAAAAATCAATTTTAAAAAATACAGCGGAAAGAATATCGAGATACGCGTGGCAACGATTCCAACCCAGGGCGGAATGGAAGATGTTGTTCTGCGTCTTCTGGGGGTGGATGAGCCGATTTCCCTGGACTTGATGGGATTTTCAAAACAAAACCTGGAAAATTTTATCCGTGTTATCACCATGCCATACGGACTCGTTGTTGTGTGCGGGCCGACCGGTTCCGGTAAAACAACCACACTGCATTCGGCGCTGGGATACATAAACAAATCCGAGACCAAAATCTGGACTGTTGAAGATCCTGTTGAAATCACTCAGAAAGGACTCCGGCAGGTTCAGGTAAAGCCGAAAATCGGCCTGGACTTTGCCGCAGCGATGCGGACATTTCTGCGCGCAGACCCGGATGTGATCATGGTGGGGGAAATGCGGGACAAGGAAACCACAAAGATCAGTATCGAAGCCTCGCTGACCGGCCACCTGGTATTTTCAACCCTTCACACCAACAGCGCTCCGGAAAGCATTACCCGATTGCTGGATCTCGGGATGGACCCCTTTAATTTTGCAGACGCCATTTTGTGCATTCTGGCACAGCGCCTGGTGAAAACACATTTGTCATAACTGTAAAGAACCCTATCATCCCTCGCCGATACGAATATGACGAACTGGTTCGAGAGTACGGGCCGGATGAATTTCACCGAAATGTCGATATTCCCTATACGGATTCTCTGGAGCTTTATCGGCCGGTGGGCTGCGAGGCATGCAACAAGTCCGGGTATCGCGGCAGAATCGGGGATTCATGAACTGCTGATGGGAACCAGCTGCCATCAAAGAGATGATTCAGCGAAAAGCCCTGATTGAAACGCTTCGGGAGCAGGCCATAAAAGACGGCATGAGAACTCTCAGGCAGGATGGCATCGAAAAAATATTTGGCGGAAGCTGCAACCTGGTTCAGGTCCGTAAAGTCTGCATTAAATAGCCAAAGCCTCGCTTACATCTTTCCGGATCGAAATATCGAATATATCAGCCAGATGCCCAGGATTGTGGCGACCGTGTAGCCTGTCAGCCCCAGAATTCCGGTAATGGCAAGGGTCTGCCGGCCAAACAGGTTGAAGGAGAATTCCAGCACTTTTTGAGAGGAATTCAGAATCAGGGATGCGGCAATGGTGGATGCGGCAATGATAATGCCGATGGTCAGCCGGTTGATGCCTTTTTCCAGCCGGGTATCCATGCTGGAAAAGCCGCTGTGATGCAGTTCAAGCCGCTGTTTCCCGGCAGCGGTTTGTTTTAGAATTTCATGGACCCATTTGGGCGCCATTTTCAGATGGTGACCCCATGTCCTTGACGTCTTTTGCCATATCGGAGAACAAGTTTTTGGGGGCATACCGTTTTTCAAGAAATTTTTTGGCAAAGGGCCTGGAGACTTCCAGAAGACTGGCGTTGCTTTGGAGAATTTTACCCAGCGCTTCGGTCTGAATGAATGTTTTAAAAAGCAGCAACAGGTTCCGGGGAAGTTTGATGTGGTATTTCAGAACCAGTTGCATGACCTGATCGTAAACATCCCTGACGGAAATCGTTTTCAGGGATCGGCCATAAAACGGCTCTGAGACGTCCTTAAGATCGGTTTTGAAATCCTGGAGATTCGGCATGTCTTCCCGAAGAATTCCGGCATCCCCAAGGGCTTCCATCACCATGTCGTAATCATGTTCGGCAAAACCCAGCAGCAGGCGGGCGACATGTCGCATCATTTCATCATCCAGATAGCCCGTAATGCCAAAATCCACGATGCCGACGCAGCCATTCGCCATGACAATGGTATTGGCCGGATGGGGGTCCGCGTGAAAAAAACCAAATTCCATGAGCTGTCTGGAAAAGGATCTCAGTCCGATCAAGGCAATTTTCTCAGGATCAATGCCTGCTAGCCCGGAGTGCATCCACCTGATCCATTTTGACCCCTTCAATGAATTCCATGACAAGCACGGATTTCGATGTCAGATCCCAATATACTTCCGGAATATGAATCTCGTCGCTGTCCTGAAAATTTTTTGCAAACCGATTGATGTTGCCGGCTTCGATGAACATATCCAGTTCATTGAAAATGGTCCGTTCAAATTCCTTTACGATATTGGTTGCGCCGATAACCCTTCCCAATTCAAAGTTGTTTTCAATGATCCCGGAAAGATAATACATCAGCCGAATGTCCTGTTCGATGATTTTACGGATACCGGGACGAATTACCTTGACAGCCACTTTTTCTCCGGTAAACAATCTGGCGGAGTGGACCTGGGAAACCGATGCCGCGGCTATGGATTCTGAATCACATTCCCTGAAAATGGATCCAATGGGCTTTTTAAGCTCTTCTTCAATCACCTGCTGGATTTCGGAAAAAGAGACTGCCGGAACCTGATCCTGAAGCTTTCTCAATTCTTCGATATAGGCTGCCGGGAAAATATCGGCCCGCGTACTCATTAACTGGCCAAGTTTGATAAAGCTGGGGCCGAGTTCCTCAAATATCTTGCGAATGCGCTCTGGGGAGGGAAACCCTGTTGAAGACCTGCTCTGCTTGTCCCCGGTTTGTTTTGCCCGGCCGGTGCCGAACCCGCTGAACCCGTCTGAGAAATTACCCAAGCCATGCCGGATCAGAACCCGGCTGATTCCGGCAATCCGTTTAATGCCCATCACTCCGGGAAAACCTTTTGTCATGTTCATGAGAATCGCTTTCTTATCAAAGACAGAGCAGGAGATTGATGCAGGAAAAGATGTATCGGCGAATTGTTGTTCAAGGTATCTGTACCATTGCAGGGCTTTTATCTGTTGCAGATACGGACGGAGTAATATAAAATATCAAATAGATGAGTCTCTCCCCTTTTTTTCTTATAAGTGAAATGCCAAGTGGAAGCAATCAAAATTCCCTGATCCAAGATTCAAAGTGCATGAATTTCCGGTTGAAAAAGAGCATCGCAGGAGATGACGATACAAAACCCAGACAATGTAACCAGTGAGCCCCTGAGGTGGAAAAGGCCTGAAGAAGGAGAGCAACAGCACCTGCCTCTGGATAGCGGACTTTTAAGCCAGGTCATTTCAGAGCTGAATATTGCCCGGAAAAATTTTGTGATCTATCCGCTCGGGCATATTCAAATAGCAATCAGTACCGACAAGGCATACGGACTGCTTGCCCGGCTGATGAATTCTCGTGCAGGGCTGATCATCGGAGTTGGAAAGGATCGCATTTTTACAGACAACAACCAGCTTGATTTCAGAAATCCGGTTCATCGAGAGTTTTCCCTTGCGCTTGCACAGTCTGAATATCGCTGCGGTTTCTTTTGCTCAATGGTCTGACAAAAGAAGAAGTATTTGATTTTCTCAAGGATTATAGCAAGGGGCATAGAAGATCGTGAAGGCCGCAGCGATATCGTCATGGCGATGAATGAAGCTGGCATCGAACACATCAGAATTGAGACCATCGATTATGACTCTTTTTATCTGACTGAAGAGACCGAAATCGTCCATTCCGAATCCCTAAAAAAACATCAAATCCATAGATATCTGGCACGAATTTATCGGAAACCTGTTTTCAGAACAGTCTTTTGATAAATCCTGGCGGGATCGTCTTGTCCGGATGAAGCCATCTGAATTTGCCGCTGAGATCAACGATCGAAAAATCGATCCTGAGATAGCCCTTCGAAATTTTCAGAAAATATTTACCGAACCCTTTTTGCCGGAGAGCCAGCATCAGCTCGATATGCGGCTTGACACGCTTCTTAGAAACCTGCAACCCGAATTAAGACAGCAGTTTCTTTCCATTACGTTTGATGCGATTTCCAAGGGTTCTGGCCACTTTTATCGAAAATTTTTCGAATGATATGGTTATTGAAATGCTGCATCATGCCAATTCTCAGAACAAACAACTATCGCCATCGCTGATCAACCTGCTTGAAAAATTGTCGCATATCCAAGGATCGATGCCTTTGGATTCTGAGAAGATTGGGCATTGCCGGTTTCGATGCGGATTCGCCATTGTCAAAGGAACATCTGCAGAAGTTGCTGGACCGCGAATCCTATGAAAATTATGTTGATGGTGACTATAGCACCATGCTCCAGCAATTGAGCAAAGAGACTATTCATTCCGGCCAGTTTCCTCGAGATGCCTCATCAAAAATCGTTCCGCACGAAACACATCATTCGTTAAAAACTGGCGGGCCGATCGTTTCTGAATCATTCATGGACGTATTCGATGCAGAATTTCTGGATTTGCGAATCACCCACATCAGCCTTGCCCTTCTTGATCAGGATTTGGCAATTGAGGATTATGCGGGATTTGCGGAAAATCTGGTTTTGAGGGCTGACCACTTCATTGATACCGGAGTTTATGATGTCGTTCTGATGATGATTCGAACCTTTCAGCGCCATGCACAAGAAAAATCAGATTCCTTTCGACTTGTGGCTGAAGAATGCCTTCAGAGGCTCATGATTTCAGATATCACGACAAGGGCTCTTCAGGTGCTGCATGATGGATCAAGTGATCATGTCGGTGTTGCCTCTGATATTCTGTCAGCCTTTGGTAAATCCGCGATTCCTGGAATCATGGACCTTTATATTGCGGATGCGTCCCCTGTTGGCGGCCGTGCAGTATTTGAACTGCTGAAAACTTTTGGAATGGATTCACTGGAAGAAGCATACATTCGGCTTCACGATTCCCGTATTGCTGTATTGCGAAAAATGTTGGCATTTATCAGAAAGATCGGTTCCAAGGCGTCTATCGGGTACATCCGGCCCTTTGTCAGTCATGATGATCCGATTGTGAGACTGGACGCACTGACTGCGCTGCTGCGTTTCCAGGACCCGGACGTAGCGGCTTTCCTTTGCCGTTCTCTCCAGTCCAGCGATCACCGGGAGTGTTTGGGGGCGATTCAATTGTCAGGATATTATCGGATTGGAGAAGTGGTGAAAGAGCTGTCAGGCATGTTGATCAAGTCGCCCTGGCGCAAAGTGGATTACCGGAAAAATGTGACAATCATCAAATCCCTTGGAAAAATTGGCGATCCCTGTGTGCTTCCCGTGCTTGAGAAACTATCTGAAAAGTCATTGGCCATCTATCCCGACGAGCTTAGAAAGATGAAAATTGCAGTTTTTGAGTCTCTGAGCGGGTATCCCAGAGAAAATCTTTCCCAAATCTTAATCATCGGCGAACAATCGGATGATTACCGGATCCGAGATATCTGTAAAGCCTTGTCTTGAATCCGCGCTGTGGGGAACCTTGACGCCTCTGTGAGCATAACCCGTCATGAGCCTTTTATTTCATGAGACCATCCATGACAAATGACCTTGAATTTCAAAAAAAACTCATGCAAATCTTTTCCTGGATGAGTGCTGCGATCACAAGTCAGCGGCTTTATCTTTCGCATAACCCTTATATTTCTGAAAATATTGAAAAAGCCTATCGCGAGTTGCTGGACCTGATGCAACCCGATGAGACACTGACGATATTTCTGGTGGGCGAAGACGTTGTGGTCAATCGTTGCAGGCTTTCGGGTGTTTCGCCTGCTACAAAGAAATTCGCACTTATTCTGAAGCATAGGGGGATAGAGAGCCTCACCTTTCTTCCCGGACTTCAAATAGATGAATTCCGTCAGTTCCTTGGTGACCTGTCTTCCCCGGAGCTTGCCCTCAATCGTCTCCCGAAATTGTATCCGGCTGGGAAAGGTGCAGGTCAGGAAAAATACGCGTGAGGGGACTGCAGTGAAGTTTCGGACTCAAACGATCCGACGGTATCGGAAAATCCATCCGGTCCAGCTCAATCAGCAATCATGTTTCCTGACAGGTCAGGAACCGCATGAACTTGAAGCGCAGTATTCCATGATCCATCATGAAAAGAAAATCGACATTCGCCGCGTGGATCAAATCGTGGCCAGGTTTATCAAGGAGATGGAGCGAAATCTCTGCCCGATCTATTTGCTGGGTGCGGTCAAATCTTTTCACGAATATACGTATACCCATTTAATAAATGTTGGTATTTTAACCATGAGCCTGGCAGCCGAACTAGGATTTTGCAGGAAAACAGTCTGCATGAAATCGGAATCGCCGCTTTGCTTCATGACGTGGGCAAGACATTCATCCCTGATGAAATTCTAAGCAAATCCGGCATGCTGTCTTCGGAAGAACGCACGATTATCGAGGCTCATCCGGTCAAGGGCTGTCTTTATTTAATGGAGCTTGCGGAAATTCCCAAAATCGTGATGATTTCAGCGCTTGAGCATCATCTGAAATTTGATGGAACAGGATATCCTGCCATCCGGCCCGGCTGGAAACCAAACATCGTCGCGCAAATGATCACCATTGCCGATGTGTTTGATGCCTTGCGAAGCAGGCGTTCTTACAAAGAGCCCAAGCCTTTGGATGTGGTCGAGGAGATTTTGCGGAAGGAAAAAGGGACCACTTTCAATCCGGCGCTTGTGGATGTGTTTCTGAAAATGATCACCCCGAAAGATTCGCAACCTGTTGCTAAACTGCAGCCAGACCAGATATTAATCTCCCTGAATTTCCAGGCGAATGGTCACGACTGATTTAGAATCGAAAAACCTCCTGCTTCCAGAAAATTCGATTCCGGAAAAAAACAATCCGGTTCGGTATGCTGGAATACCAAAAGATGGAATTAATGGAAAAAACGATACCAAACTGAACAATTTGAGGGGACGCAGGTCGCTGAAAACGATAAAGAGCCCGCTGTTGCCGATTTGTTCCGCCTGATTGTGACCCATGCCAAGGCAAAAGACTTTGAAAAAGCCGAATTGCTCAGAGAAAAACTCATTGATCTTGATCCCTTGGCCTTGAACGAGATTATTACCTCGGCGGAGATCATTGAACAGGAAAAAAAAGAAGGCATGTCCCAGGATCATCTGACTCTCTGGGCCGATCTTTATCAGGCGATCAGCAAAGAAGAAGGCGTCGCCTTGTATTATGCCATGAAGGAAGCCATCATATTACAATGATCAGCCGCTTTTCACTCAAGGCGATCGCAATTCCAACCTGTATTTCGTCAAACAGGGGCAGCTGAAAATGCTCTGCAGCCATAGCGGCAAGGAAATCTTGGTGAAAACGCTGCAATCCGGCGATATTTTGGGAATTGAAACTTTTTTTTCCGACAGCGTCTGCACCACCTCTGTTTCGCCCTTTTCCAGGGTAAAGGTCAATTATCTGGAAAAAAAGGTTTTGCAGGAATGGGCAGAGAAATTTCCCGCGCTTGAATCAAAACTTTACAGATACTGCCTTAAATTTGAAAAAACACATGATGTGTTAAAGCAAAAAGGCTTGGACCGCCGAGAGCAGAGGCGTTTTCGCATTGAAGGGAAAGCCAGTCTGCAGATATTGGGAGTATCTGGAGCCCCTGTCGGAAAGCCTTTCAGAGGGAATGTTTTCGATATTTCCGCTATCAGGCCTGGCCTGTCTGGTCAAGCTGGCCAAAAAAGAGATCGGGCAGTTATTGCTGGGTCGGAGCATGGAACTGAAACTCAGCCTCGTTGTCAAAGGCGCTAGTCGAACCATCGGCCAAGTCGGTACAGTTGTTGCTGTTAGCTCCCCTCCATTTGACGATTATTATCTGCATGTTAAGTTTCACCAGATGCTTGACAGCGCCCTGGTCAGAGAACTCGCCGCTGTTCCATTCGGATAGGTCAGTTTGAAAATGATGTCTTTGTTGCGGTCTCTCCTAAAAAGGTCATGCAGACAAGTCTTGAAAAACGTATGCTTTCAATAAAGATTGCGTAATTTCGTTTGGGCTAATGATAAAGGGGCTTCAAGACAGGGGGATCATTCTTTTATCTTGCATTCGAAAAGTAAAAAAAGTACAACAATCTGAAAGGTTAAAATATCCTGGAAGCTCAAAAAAAGGGATTCGCGGGTTTAACCTGGGGAAGAAGAAAATGCTGAATTGAGAAGAAAGGATTGCCTGGCGCGCCTGACAGGATTCGAACCTGTGACCTACGGATTAGAAGTCCGTTGCTCTATCCAGCTGAGCTACAGGCGCATTTGATAGATATGGCTGATTATCACAGGAAATTCTGGATGTAAACAAGAAATTCTGATTAACCGACGGTTGCCTTGCTGGTTCATTCTGCATATTCCCCTGATATCCTGATGATTATTTTAGTTGATCAACTTATCCGTTCGAGTTGGTATTTGAAGAAATGATTTTCTCCAATTCTGAGGCAATGTAATTTTTCATGAAAAAACAGAAAATAACCTGGGAGCCTGCTTCTGATGATAAAGCGCTGATTCGTTATGATCCGCTTCAGCGCTACCTGTCAGAAATCAGTCACTATAAATTAATTACCCGTGAACGGGAAAGGGAACTGGGATTAAGGATTCAGGAAGAAAACGATACTGAGGCCGCATATGAACTGGTCACATCCAATCTGCGCCTGGTGGTTAAAATTGCGCTCGAATTTCAGCGGATGTGGATGCAAAATCTTCTGGATCTGATTCAGGAAGGCAATATCGGGCTGATGCAGGCAGTAAAAAAATTTGATCCTTATAAAAATGTCAAGTTTTCATATTATGCATCTTTCTGGATAAAAGCGTATATCCTTAAATTCATAATGGATAACTGGAGACTGGTCAAAATTGGCACCACCCAGGGCCAGAGAAAACTGTTTTTTAAATTGAAAAAGGAAAAACAGAGTTTAATCGATCAGGGGTTTGATCCCAAGCCGAAACTCTTATCCGAAAAGCTGGGGGTATCCGAGCGGGAAGTCATCGATATGGACCAGCGGCTTGATGGATGGGATGTTTCTCTGGACACTCCCATCAAAGAGGATTCCGATACGGACCGTGTGAATTTTGTCAGTTCGGACGCTGAATCCGCGGAAGACCAGCTGGCGAAAAAAGAGATTGAAACCCTTTTGCACAATAAAATTGACGACTTTAAAAAAACCATGTCTTCGAGAGAACTGGAAATTTTTGAATTGCGGGTGTTCTCCGATTCTCCGGCAACGCTTCAGGAAATTGGCGATAAATACCACATCTCCAGAGAGCGGGTTCGGCAGATTGAAAAGAATATCATCAAGAAGATCAAAGAGTATTTAAAAAATGAACTGCCTGATTTTGCCTCTTACATTGAAGATGGATTGTCGGTGTAATAACAGGCATTATCGTAATAAATAACGACCCTTTTTTGGGGTCTCTGAGATTTTGTTTCAGTGCGTGATACTTGAGATTGCGCAGGAGCGTCTATGAAAACCAGTCGGATTCCACTGGTCCTTTTTGCAGGGGCCTTTTTGTTTTTCTCGGGGTGCACAGCCATGTCGCCTCCCGTTTCACGGCAAGTCGAGCCTGCAGAAGAGAGCCCTTCAGCGTTGTTTCCGCCTCAAGACGGCGCTGAGGGTTCCTATTTCTATTATACGGAAGCCCAGTTGCAGTGGTCAAAAGGAAATCTGGACAAGGCTGCCAGTTTCCTTGAAAAGGCCGTACGGAAAGATCCGGAATCCGCCTATCTGAAAAACGAACTGGCCATGCTCTATCTTCAGCAAAATGACATTGAAAAAGCAGGTTCCGTTGTGAAATCAATTCTGGCAAAGAAGCCCGATGATGTGGATGCACTCATCATTCTGGGCCGGATCTCTCAGAGCCAGAATAGAATCGATGAGGCCCGCCGCGCTTATGAAAGCGTAATTGCCCTGGATCCAACGCAACAGAATATTTATTTGTTGCTGGGCGATCTGTACATGGACGCCGAAGACTGGTCAAATGCTTTACGGGTATATACGTTGCTGATTGAAAAAGTGCCGGAATCCTATGCCGGATATTTTTATCTGGGTAAAATTTATGTTCAGCAAGGTGATTTGCCCCGCGCTGAAGCAGCATTCCGGAAAACGCTTGAAATCGAGCCCGGCCTTGAAGAACCCTGGTTTGAACTCATCCGGTCTGTATCAACAACAGAACAGGCTCTGATCTCATTGAAACCGCCTATCAGGATATTCTGAAAGCGGCTCCGGATGATATCCGCGCGTTGATGGGTCTTGGGGATTATTTACCGCAATCAAGAAAAGAACGATCAAGCACAGGCGATTTTCAGCATGCTGGGGATGAAAAGTACAACAGACCCGGATGTACTCAAAAGCATTCTGCAGTACTATATCGAGCGGAAAAACTATTCGGATGCTATTTTGATACTCGAAGGCATGCTGACCGCAGTGCCTGAAAGTTCCGAAATCCATTACGTGGCGGGTATCGCCTATGAAGGGCTGGGGGACAGAGAAAATGCCATTGCTCAGTTTAAACAGATATTGCCGTCCGCCAGGTTTTATCCGGGAGCGGTTGCCCAGGTTTCTTTCTGGTATCAGGAGCAGGGAAAAATATCTGAAGCCATAGATTTTATCCAGTCGGCCATCCAGAAAGTTCCGGATAACGCTGATTTTCGCCTGTACCTGGCGACATTTTATGAAGAAACCGGGGATCTGGATAAAGCATTGGAATCGCTTCAGGATGGACTGAAACTGGAACCGGAAAATGATCAGCTTTATTTTCGGATGGGCGTAATCTATGATAAAATGGATCGAAAAACCGATTCCATAGAGGCCATGAAATCAGCGCTGAGACTGGATCCAAAAAATCCCAGCGCACTGAATTATTTGGGTTATACATATGCGGATATGGGGCAAAACCTGGATGAGGCCGAGCAGCTGATTCAGCAGGCTTTAATCTATAAGCCGGATGACGGGTATATCACCGACAGCCTCGGATGGGTGTACTATAAAAAAGGCCTTTATCATAAAGGCGCTTGAATATCTTGAAAAAGCTGTAAAACTGATTCCGGATGATCCCACGATTCTGGAGCATATCGGAGATACCTACCTGAAGCTTGACAACCCACAGAAAGCATTGGAATATTACCGCCTCGCGCTGGTTAAAAAAGAAAAAGAAAAAGAAAAAAACGATTTGCCGGCTAAAATTCAGGAACTTGAGAAAAAAGGATTTTAGCCGCCATGCGATACGCTTTTTTAGTATGGCTCGCAATTGCCGTATGGGTGTCCGGATGCAGCAAGCTGACCCAACCCCCTTCACAGAGTGGTTAAGCTTCCGGAATCACCCGAAGTTACAAGGATTCTGCTGAATCTCAGCCAGGTCAACACCGACCTTTTGACTTTCAAAGGGACTGGAAAGTTAAAACTCTGGAAAAAAGATAGCGTCCAGGTGGTTCGTACGGCCTGGACCGGCGCTCGTCCGGATAAAATCCGAATCGTGATTCAGGGAATCACAGGATTTCCCGTTGCCAGCATGGCTGCCGACGGCAACTGGTTTTACCTGCTGTCCTACAGTCAGGACAGTTTTTATAAGGCTCAGGTTCAGAATCCCGACCTGGAAAAGCTGGTGTCCATTCCCGTGACTGCCGGAGATATCATTAACCTGATATCCGGAGTCGTTCCGATTCGGCAATACCATTCGAGCGCCTTGGATGCAGTTGCCGGCTGAAAGCGGATATGTTTTGTCTTTAATGGGGGAAAAGGGCATTGATGTTGAAAAAATCTACCTGGATCAGACCCGAATGCAGGTTCATAGGCTTGAGATGTTTACACTTAAAGGCCAACTGGCATACCGTGTGGATTTTAACGGAGAAACCGAAGTGGATGGCTTCCGGGTTCCCGAAAAGCTTATTTTCAGCAATGACGACGGATCGGGGTTTCAACTGGATATGGATAAATTCTGGCCCAACGCGTCCGTGTCTCCGGATGTGTTTGTGATTACGCCTTAGGGGTAATGGATCATATGACCCTGTCCTTGCAAAGCGGTTGCCCTTGAAGCCCGTCTGAAATCCTGCCGCAATGTCATCACCCTGGGTGTAAAACCAAATTTTTCCGACTACAGTGCCGACGAAGCCGCGCTTATCCTCCAGGCCCGAAAGGTTTATTATCCGACCCCGTTTTATGCCGATCTTCTGGATACCGCAGGTATTGCCACCTTTCCAAGTTATCATACCTATAAATGTGTTCAGGACAAGATCAAGCAGACAGCCCTTTTAAACATTCTGGGTATTGCCCACCCGCGGACCCGTGTATTTTATGGAAAGCGGCAGATCGCCTCCATAACCCAGCATTTTCGTTTTCCATTTATTGCCAAAATTCCCAGGGGTTCGGCCATGGGAAGGGGTGTTTTTAGAATTCAAAATTCCGAAGATCTGGAGCGCTATACCCAGAACACATCCATTGCTTATATTCAGGAATATCTGCCCATGGATCGGGACATTCGCGTGGTCGTGATCGGAAACCGCGTGGTTCACGCATACTGGCGAATTGCGCCTGCAGATGATTTCCGCACCAATGTGGCGGTTGGCGGAACCGTCAAGCTTGATCCGGTTCCCCGCGCTGCCCTGGAACTTGCCCTGGATACAGCCCGAAAATGCCGGTGGGATGATGTGGGAATTGACATCTGTCAATGCAATGGTCAATATTATGTCATTGAAGCCAATATGAAATACGGCAAGGAAGGCTTCCGGCAGGCGGGTATTGATTATTTTCACCTGATGGAGTCCATGATCGAAAATGGCGAAATCTGATTCTGTTCCCCATGCTTGTTCAGAAGGCATTAAATCAGCGGGAGATGGATTATCTCTGTCCGATTGGCGCATTCAGTCAACATGGGATTCGGCGTGTTCCGGATCCGCATGAGGACACCGATTTCCGTCAGTCGTTTTCAATTGATGGCAGACCGGATTCTCCATTCCCTGGCGTATACCCGGTATATCGACAAAACCCAGGTTTTTTATCTGGTCCAAAATGACCACATCACCCACCGGGTGCTTCATGTGCAGCTGGTTTCCAAAATCGCACGAACCATCGGCAGATTTTTAGGCCTGAATGAAGACCTGATTGAAGCCATCGCTCTGGGCCACGACATCGGCCATACGCCTTTTGGGCATGACGGAGAAACGTTTTTATCTGAAATCTGCCGGGCAAACGGAGTCGGATCTTTTCTTCACAACCTTCAGAGCGTTCAGTTTCTGGATCGGGTAGAACGAAAGGGAAAGGGCTGGAATCTCTGCCTTCAGACACTGGATGGTATTCTCTGCCATGATGGCGAAATCCATAATCAGCGGCTTGAACCCTTTCGCGCCAAGACTTTTGAAACACTCGAAAGAGAAATGGCGGCAAAACAGAATGATCCGGCAGTCCGGCTGGTACCCATGACTCTGGAAGGATGCGTGGTCCGGATGGCGGATACCGTCAGCTATATCGGCAGGGACATTGAAGATGCCATTCGCCTGAACATGATCCGGCGATCCGATCTTCCCGCCAAAAGCGTCAGGGTTCTGGGAAGCACCAATGGAACCATTGTCTATCGCCTGGTAACGGACATTATTCAAAACAGCTTTCAAAACACCTACGCAGCTTTCAGCCCCGAAGTCTCCGAGGCCCTTGAATCTTTAAAAGCCTTTAATCTTGAGAGAATCTATTTGAATCCGGATATAAAAAGTCATACGGCCGTCATTCGCAATCTGTTCCATCTGCTGTTTGAACGGTACCTGACCGATATCGAAAATGAGAATCGAAGGTTCAGTGATTTTTTCGGGATTTCTAAAGGACATGTCAGACGACTATCTTCACGGCCATCGTCCGGCTGAAATCGTGCGGGATTTTATTGCCGGAATGACGGACCGGTATTTTCTGGCGCAGTGCCCCGAGGCGCTTCGGCCATCCCCGCGACCTTTTTAGCACGATGAAATCCCAGCAGCGATCGTATCGAAATGCCATCCTCGGCAGCCGGTTGGTTCATTTTCAGATTACGGTGAAGGAAACCGATCTGATGGTGAGTGCATCGACTCCCCTTGAATCCGACGGCACGGGAGCTGATTTTGACCCATCGGGGTTACCTTGAAGCCTATATCGAGCAGTATCCGGATTTCCAAAGAACCCTTAAGCCCTGGCGGATTTCAGGACCGGCTCCGGCGATTGTTCGAGAAATGGCGCTGGCCGGCGAAAAAGCCGGAGTTGGTCCCATGGCGGCGGTAGCCGGCGCCATTTCCGAAGCTGTCGGCAGCGGCCTGCTTCAGGTTTCAGACGAAGTCATTGTTGAAAACGGCGGAGATACGTTTTTTAAAACGCGCTTGCCGGTCATTGTCGGCATTTATGCCGGGAACTCTCCATTAAGCCTGAAAGTCGGGCTCAAGGTGGATTCAACCAATCATCCGGTTTCCCTGTGCACTTCATCCGGCACTGTCGGACATTCGCTGAGTCTTGGAAAGGCAGATGCCGTATGTGTGATGTCCGACTCCTGCGCGCTTGCCGATGCGGTTGCAACGGCCGTGGGCAATCGCGTTCGATCGGCCGGAGATATCTCAAGTGCAATCCATTTCGGGAAAAGCATCCCCGGTGTGTCCGGACTTGGTCGTCATTATCGGAAAAGACATGGGCCTGTGGGGAAGCCTTGAAGTCATTCCGCTCAGGGGAAAAAAATGTTGAGTTTTTGGCATTAACAGCGTAAGTTGCCGTGCATTGACTTTGCAATGTTGGTGATGAGGCGATGGTTTGCCGGCTGGGTTTGAGCAAGCTTGCTCCTTAAATCTTTGCGCTTTCATATCAAGAGGACGGCAATTTTGGAAACCATGTGGGCTCCCTGGCGCATTGAGTATATCAAGGCTGAAAAAGAAAGCGGATGTGTGTTTTGTCAAGCGCTGACGATTCATGATGACCTGACCCTTTACAAAGGCGATACCACCCTTGTGGTCATGAATAAATACCCGTATATCAACGGCCACCTTCTGGTTGCACCCATTCGGCATATATCCCGGCTGGATGAGCTTTCCCGGAATGAAATGCGGGATCTTCTGGTCACCGTTGAAAAAGCGATTCATATCGAGAAGGAAATCATGAAACCCGATGGTTTTAATGTCGGCCTCAATCTTGGCAAAGTGGCCGGAGCCGGTATCGAAGAACACCTGCACTTTCATGTTGTTCCCAGGTGGTTCGGTGACACGAATGCCCTGACCGTTTTTGCGGACATTCGCGTCATCCCCGAACATCTGAAAGCCACTTTTGATTCTTTGAAACCGTTTTTTTCGCAATTGGGCCAAACGATTTAACCGCGGGTAGCGTCTTCGCATTCCAAAAGTCGAAGCGTAAAAACGTCAATAAAAGGAGTGACCCATGAAAAAAATCCGAATTGCGCTTTTGCTGGTGGCACTGGGCTTTTTCGGCCTGGTTATTTATCAGAACATGGAGTATTTATTAACTCCGGCCAGCCTTCGAATGAACCTTTGGGTAACCAATCCTTTTTATTCAGACGGGATCATAAACGCGCAGCTGATTCTGGGGGCTTTTTTTGCCGGGCTTCTGATTTCCTATTTTTTTGGCCTGTCTTTACGGTTCAAAAACAATAAAATCATTAAGGGCTTAAACGCAACCGTCAATTCCCAGGCAGAAACCATAACGGCGCTGAAGGGCGAACTGAGTAAATATCAGGTTCCAACGCCGCAGCAAGATCCGCTGCAGCCTGAGGTTTCCGTGGAAAACACCTGACCTTTCAGTCCATGCTTCCTTCCCAACCCACCCCCATGATGAAACAGTATCTCGCGATAAAAAGCGAGCATCCCGACGCGTTGCTGTTTTATCGCATGGGGGATTTTTATGAGATGTTTTTTGAGGATGCGCAAATTGCATCACCCATTCTTGAAATTGCCTTAACATCCCGAAATAAAAACGATGAATTTCCGGTTCCGATGTGCGGCGTTCCTTATCGGGCGGCCCAAGGATATATTGCCAGGCTGATTGACCAGGGTTTTAAGGTCGCTATCTGTGACCAGACCGAAGACGCATCTCAGTCCAAAGGATTGGTCCGCCGCGAAGTGGTTCGCGTAATCACTCCGGGAATGATCGTTGAAGATGCGCTTCTGGATGAAAAGACCCACAACTTCATACTGTCCATTTGCCGGCAGGACCGGGATATCGGGCTGGCCTATCTGGATATCTCGACAGGGACATTCCGGGTGACCCAATCCGAAAACCGGGATGTGATTCGGGATGAAATCATTCGAATATCTCCCCGTGAAATCCTTCTTCCGGAATCTTCGCAGCAGGATTCGGAGCTTTGCGCCTTTCAGCACCTGTTTTCCGGAAAAGCCGTTTCCTATACTCAGGATACGCATTTTGACTATCGAAATGCCCGTGAAAAACTCATCCGGCAGTTTCAAACGTTTTCCCTGGAAGGATTTGGATGTGAAACGCTTGCTTGCCGGGGTGGGGGCGGCAGGTGCGCTGATCACCTATGTTCAGGAAACCCAGAAACAGGCAATCGATCACATCTGTCGAATTGAAACTTATATTCAAAGTCAGTTTCTGGTGGTGGATGATGTCAGTTGCCGCAACCTGGAGTTGATGAAGACCATACAGGGAGAAACGCGAAAAGGGACGCTGTTGAGTGTTCTGGATCGAACCATTACGGCAATGGGGGGAAGGCGGTTGAAAAACTGGATTCGCTATCCGCTCATGGGCGTTGAAAAGATCCAGTTGCGTCTGAATGCCGTGGAAGAAGCCAAAACCCGTATTCAGTTGACCCATGCGGTTCGGGAGGCATTTAAAAAAGATCGGAGATCTGGAACGCCTGGGGAGTAAAATCGTCATGGGTCACTGCAATGCCAGAGACCTGCTTTGCCTGTGCACGTCCCTGGAGGCGCTTCCCGGTATTTGTGATGCGCTTGAAGCATTTAAGGCCGATCTTTTTCAGTGGAATTCCCATGGTCCCTGTCTGGATGAACTCGAAAAACTGGCGGTGCTGATTCAGAGCGCGATTCGGGAAGATGCCCCTCCCGTGATTCATGATGGCGGCATGATCAAGCTCGGCTTTGATGCAAAGCTGGATGAATGGATACGGATCAGTCAGGATGGAAAGGGATGGCTGTCACGGCTTGAAGTTGAGCAGCGGCAGGCAACCGGGATTCAATCCCTTAAGGTCCGGTTCAACAAGGTTTTCGGGTATTATATTGAAATTTCCAAAAACCAGTCCAAGTCGGTTCCTGCCCATTATATTCGAAAACAGACCCTGGTAAATGCGGAAAGGTATATTACCGGAGATCTGAAAGAATTCGAGTCAAAGATTCTAAGCGCCGAATCCGAGCGATCTAGCCCTGGAATATCAGATATTTATGGATATCTGTCAAGCTGTTGCCGCCAATCATAAGGCGATTCATCAGGCTGCGGATTTTATTGCCGAAGTGGACTGTCTGATGAATCTGGCGGATATTGCGGATCAGTTTGACTATACCCGGCCGGAAATTCGCACGGACGGCGTTCTTTTCATTGAAGATGGACGGCATCCTGTGGTAGAACAAATGATTGCCGGGGGACGGTTTGTCCCGAATTCCATTTCGATGGACGATAATCAAAACCAAGTCCTGATTATTACCGGACCGAATATGGCAGGAAAATCCACGGTCCTGAGGCAGGTTGCCCTTCAGGTGCTGATGGCGCAGATGGGCTCTTTTGTTCCTGCGCGCAGTGCCGCCATCTCACTGATGGACCGGATTTTTACCCGTATCGGCGCCCTGGATAATCTGTCCAGCGGTCAAAGCACATTTATGGTGGAGATGGAAGAAACCGCCAATATTTTGAACAGCGCCACGTATCAGAGTCTGGTCATCATGGATGAAATCGGCAGGGGAACCAGTACCTATGACGGCTTCAGCATTGCCTGGGCCGTGGTATCCTATCTTCATGACTTGAAGGGCAAAGGGGTTAAAACCCTTTTTGCAACCCATTACCATGAATTGACGGCCCTGGAGCGGTTAAACCCCCGGATTAAAAATTTTAATATCAGTGTTAAGGAGTGGAAGGATCAGATTATTTTTCTGCGCAAGCTGGTTGAAGGCGGCGCCAGTCGCAGTTATGGGATACAGGTGGCCCGGCTTGCCGGAATTCCTGAATCCGTCATAAGCCATGCCAAGACCATTTTAAGTGATATCGAAGACGAAAGGCACCATCTGCCGGATGTTTCCAAAGCCAGAATCAGAAAAAAAACCTCAAAACCGGCTCCGGTACAACTGGGTTTGTTTTCGGATATTGAGAATGTTATTGTTGATAAGCTGAAAAACATCGAAATTTCCACCATGACCCCGCTGGATGCCCTGAACTGTCTGAATGAACTTCGCGTTCAGGCCATTCAGAAGCATGAAAACAATTAGGTAAGAAGGATGTAATAATCGATCCGGTCCATTGTTCTTAACCTGCCTGTAAAGGCTTTCATGAAAAGACATTTCTGAAGAAATGATAAACAGACGTATTATATACTTGGGAAGTCGCTTTATTATGCGCTGTTTTCTGGGGCGTCTTGCCTTCTGATGCATCAACGGCAAAGGCCAAGGAAAGTATGCCCAGGCCGATGTCCTGCTATCATAAACTGCTCAACAGCCCGGAAAAACAAAAATTCCGGCATAACTGGATCCCGTGCATTGAAGCGTATCAGGAAGTTTTCAAGTCGGACCCGAATGGGCCGCTGGCTTCTGCCGGCCTTTACATGGTCGGATATTTATACGATGAGCTGTATCGGGTTTCGAAAAGAATCTCCGATAAAAAAGAAGCGATTGATTGCTATGAGCGGATTATCAAGCGCTATCCCAAAAGCAGTCATATGCCAAAAGCAAAAGCCGCCATTGACAGATTGTCCAATCCCGAAAACTGCAAGCCGCCATCAAAAAGCAACGGCGCGCCGCCAAGAACTGAAAAAGCCTCCGGCGAACGTGATCCGTCTGTTTCTTCCGCCTCCGTGGATTCATCCTGTCTGCCGCTTTCCGGCTACAGCCAGATCAGCGATCTTCGTTTCTGGTCCAATCCCAGTTATACGCGAATCGTCATAGATGCGGACAAGGAGACCACTTATGAACACCGGCTTTTGAAAAAAGACCCTGCGCTCGATAAACCCCAGCGGCTTTATATTGATTTTAATCAAAGCAAGCTCAGCAAGAGCCTTAAGAGTTTTATCCCCATAGACGATGATTTGCTGCTCGATGCACGGGCAGGCCAGTATACGCTGGAATCCGTCCGGGTGGTTGTTGATATCAAGTCGTTTAAATCCTACAAAATATTTTCACTGAATAACCCTTTTCGAATTATTCTAGACATCTGGGGAGATGAATCCGGAACAGTCCAGGCGGATCAGTCTTCTCCGCAGGGATTGGCTTCCCATAAAACGACCGGTAAAAGCAATGGAAAGAGCATTTCCAAGGATACCGGAAAGCACGCAAAAATCGAATCCGGCGCCCTGGCCAAGCAGTTGGCCCTGGGAGTAAGCCGCATCGTCATTGATCCCGGACACGGCGGCAAAGATTTTGGAGCGCCTGGAGCGATTAAAGGGATTTTCGAAAAAGACATTACACTGGCGATCGGCAAGAAACTGGCGGCGAAAATTCGCGATTCTCTGAAATGCGAGGTCGTTTTAACCCGAAGTACGGATCGCTATCTGACGCTTGAAGAGCGAACCGCCATAGCCAACACCAAAAATGGCGATCTTTTCATCTCCATTCATACCAATGCAGCCAGAAATCCGGACGCCTATGGGATAGAAACATTTTTTCTAAATCTGGCAACCGATGACGAATCCATTTTGGTGGCTGCCCGTGAAAATGCCACATCCACCAAGAATATCAGCGATCTGCAAAGCATCCTGACCGATTTGATGCAGAATGCCAAGATCAATGAATCGAGCCGTCTGGCAGCCAGCGTTCAGGATAATCTGTTTAATCATATGAACCGTAAATACAGCAATATCAAAAACAAGGGCGTCAAAAAAGCACCGTTTTATGTGCTTCTGGGCGCTCAAATGCCTTCCATACTGGTGGAAACATCGTTTATCAGCAATGAGCGGGAATGTTCGCGGCTGGCTTCCGCGGATTATCAGGAGCAGATCTGTAACGCCATCATTGCAGGGATTGGCCGCTATATCAAAGAGATCAACCCGACTGCTTTTTATGAGAAGAAAGACCCCAACTCTCCCCCGCTTAAGAGGATCGGCGGATAATCATTTTATTGCCCAGATACGGAGGAAAATAAATGGATTTCAAGCATATATTGTTTCAGATTGAAGAAGGAATCGCCACACTGACATTCAACCGTCCCAAGGCACTGAATGCCCTGAACGGCGAATTGCTGGACGAAATGTCCCAGGCCCTGGATGCGGCGGCCGCCAATGAAGAGATTCGTGTCCTGATCCTGACCGGTTCCGGAGACAAGTCGTTTGTCGCGGGTGCGGACATTACGGAGCTTGCCAGATGCAATGCGCTTCAGGCAAAGGTCTTTGCAGCCAAGGGTCATAAAGCCATCAACAAGCTTCAGTGCCTGGATATTCCGGTTATTGCCGCGGTGAACGGATTTGCCCTTGGCGGCGGCAGCGAAATCGCCCTGGCCTGTGATTTTATATTCGCTTCAGAAAACGCCAAATTCGGTTTGCCTGAAATCACACTGGGAATTATTCCCGGTTTCGGCGGTACTCAGCGCCTGCCGAGGTTGATCGGTCCGAGCATGGCCAAGGAAATGATATTTACCGGAAAAATGATTTCAGCGGCAGAAGCCCTGAGCCTGGGCATGGTCAACCGGGTGGTATCCGCGGATGCGTTGATGACCGAAGTGATGACCACTGCAAAAGCCATTTGCCAGAAAGGGAAAGTATCCCTTCGGGCTGCCAAACAGGTGATCAACGCCGGGTTGAATGTTGATTTGAAAACCGGCTGTCGCATGGAAGTGGATGCCTTTGCCCTGTGCATGGCCAGCGAAGACGCCCGGGAAGGGACAACGGCATTTCTTGAAAAGCGCAAAGCAGTTTTCAAAGGCAGCCTGACAGGCGAATAAATATTGTTTTTTCTTTACCGTTCCAAAGCATTGAGTCTGATAGAAAACAAGGAGTTGTTTTAATGATTTATGATATTGAGTTTGAAACCCTGCCGCGTGAGGCGCTGACCGCTATTCAGTTAAGGCGCCTCAGGGCAACGCTGGAACGGGTCTATGCCACGGTTCCGTTTTATCGAAAACGATTTGAAGAAGCTGGAATTACACCCAACGATATTAATACCCTGTGCGGATTTTCAGAAACTGCCCTTTACCACCAAACAGGACCTTCGGGACAATTATCCTTATGGCATGTTTGCGGTTCCGATGGACAATGTGGTCCGGATTCATGCTTCATCCGGAACAACCGGTCTGCCGACTGTTGTCGGTTATACGGCAAGAGACATCACATACCTGGTCGGAGCTGATGGCCAGAGCGCTGACAGCCGGCGGCGCCGGCCGTAGAGACATTATCCACAATGCCTATGGATATGGGCTTTTTACCGGCGGGCTTGGCGTCCATTACGGAGCGGAAAAGCTGGGCGCATCGGTGATTCCGGTTTCCGGTGGAAACACCAAACGCCAGATCATCATCATGCGGGATTTCGGGCCGACCATTTTGACGGCGACCCCTTCCTATGCCCTTGCATCTGGCTGAAGTGGCGGAAGAAATGGGGGTTTCATTCGAAAAACTGAAATTCAAATACGGCATCTTCGGCGCGGAACCCTGGTCAGAGCAGATGCGCCAGGAGATCGAGCGAAAACTCCATCTCAAGGCCGTGGATATCTACGGGCTGAGCGAAGTGATTGGTCCGGGGGTTGCGGTGGAGTGTCATGAGGCCCAGAACGGACTGCATATCTTCGAAGATCATTTTATTCCCGAGATCATCGATCCGGCAACCGGAAAAGCGCTGCCTTACGGGGAAACCGGGGAACTGGTCTTTACTTCGATTACCAAAGAAGCCTTTCCGATCATCCGGTACCGGACCCGCGATATCACCTCACTGAATCCGGAGCCCTGTATCTGCGGAAGAACGCTGGTGCGCATGAAAAAAGTCAGCGGACGAACCGATGACATGCTCATTATCCGGGGGGTGAATGTGTTTCCATCCCAGATTGAAAGCGTTTTGATGGAAGTCGAAGGCATCGAACCCCATTATCAACTGGTGGTGGATCGGGAAGACAATCTGGACACCCTGACGGTTCATGTGGAAATCAGCGAGCAGAGCTTTTCCGATGAAGTCAAGGTGCTGCAGCAACTGGAAAGAAAAATTTCCCTCAGCATCAAGGAATATCTTGGCGTTTCCGCCAGGGTCAAACTCGTTGAGCCCAAAGCCATTGCCAGAAGTCAGGGAAAAGCCGTAAGGGTGATCGACAACCGCAAGATATGATGAACCATGAAGTTCGTAACGCAGACAGGCTTTTAAAGTCATCTGTTTTCACATAAAGGATGATACGGATGCGCGTAAAACAGATTTCTGTTTTTCTGGAAAATAAGGCCGGGCGCCTCTCCGAAGTTACTGCGATTCTGGCTGAAGCCGGGATCAATATCCGCGCCCTTTCGGTTGCGGACACTTCCGATTTCGGCGTGCTGAGGCTCATCGTCAATGATAACCAGAAGGCTCTGGAAGCCCTTAAGAACAATGGATTTTCGGTGGGAATCACCGATGTCGTGGCGGTTGAGGTTGCGGACAAACCCGGGGGACTTCATCAGATTCTGAATTTGCTGCACCAGGCGCAGATCAATGTGGAGTATATGTATGCGTTTGTCCAGCAGAGCGGGAATAATGCGGTCATGATTTTCCGCTTTGATCATATTGACGAGGCGATCAGGCTGCTGGAAGAAAACGGGTTGACGGTGATCAATGGACCAAGCGTGTACGCGATGTAAGAGGAAACCGGTATGATTACGATCGTCATCGATGGAAAGAATTGCACGGTTGAGGAAGGGCTTTGCCTGCTGAAAGTCCTTCGGCTAAATGGCAAAGACATTCCCTCCCTGTGTTACCATCCGGCTTTGAAAAAGCCTATCGGCGCCTGTAAACTCTGTGCCGTCGAGATTCAGGTAAAGGATAATCCATGGAAAGTCGCTCTTTCCTGTACAGTCAAAACCAGTGAGGGGCTTCAGGTAGAAACCGCATCAGAGTCAGTCCGTCTGGCGCGAAGCAAAGCCTTTCAGCAGCTGCTGGCTTATGCGCCGCAGTCAGTGCCGCTGCTCAAGCTGGCAGCATACCTATGGCATTGAAACGCCGTTTCAGCCGGATGGATGTATCCGGTGCCATCTTTGTGAAAGGGTGTGCCGTGAAATCGTTGGGGCCGATGCGCTGAAAACAGTAAAAAGGGAGGGCCGGAAATACATTGTTCCGGTTGAAGGCGCCTGCATCGGCTGCGGAACCTGTGCCAATATCTGCCCGACCCAGGTCATTCGCATCGAAGACAAAGAAACCGTTCGAACCATTTCGATCCGCGATGAAATCATCGGAATTCATCCCCTGGAGCGCTGTGAGGGCTGCGGCAAGCGATTCGCAACGCCAAAGTTCCTGGAATACATCCACCACAGAACCCTGCACCATCCGGATGTCAAAGAACATCACCAGTACTGTCCGTCCTGCGCCAAATTATTCTTCAAGGGCAAACAGCCCATGCCCGCCAGATGAAAACAGCAGCCGGGTCCGGGTTTGAAAAAACCGGGCCAGGGTTTGCCTGTCTTTTTCGGTCAAAGTGCCGAGCCAGCGGTCGAAAAAATCATACCGGATCAGCAGATGGGTAATGCCTTGCCGGTGCAACAACGCCTCCACGGTTTGGCCTGCACCGGCAGTTTCGACGACGGGAATCGGCAGTTTCATGTCAAACAGAACATCCCTGTCAAAATAATATCCCCGGTTCCCCAGGAATATGGCCAGAATTTTGGCTGTGTCGGGCAGGTTCTGATTCGCGAACCGGATGGCTGGATATTCCGGTCTGAACTGTGTGATATACGAATCCCGATCGATTTTCCCGCTGATGTAGGACATGGCTTTGACCTTGTCGAACTGATCGATCAGATAGCCGGCAGGGAATAGCGCCAGCACGCCTGCCCATACGCCGGCCTGAATCCATATCCGTCCTGTTACGGGGAGTGGCTTCCCGGATCCACCCCAGCAGAGCATGCAGACCGATGATGGACAGAACCACCAGCGGCGGAACGATGGGGGCGATGTAGCGGATTCGCATATCGGTGGTGACAAACGCATACAGAAGAAAAAATACGGAAAAGGCCAGAAACGTCGAAATCTCGTAATCGAAATGGCGCCGCCTTGTTCCGGATGCGGAAAAAGGCAAATAACGGCAGCAAAAAAATCAGCGGGCTTAACTTCCCGTCAAAATTGGCTGGCTCATCATCTTTTCCTTCAAAAAAAATGCGGACTGGAATCAGCGCGGTTCGCCACCAGGGTTCATGAAAAACGTATTTTCGAATCAAAAAATGTCCCATGCGCTTTGGCGCTCTGTCGCTGTCATCGGTCACGGATTCTGAAAATGCTTTTGGCGCTTGAGGATTAAACCAGGAATCATAAAGCGGGTACACGGGATTCTGTTTCCAGACGATATTTCGGATCATCCAGGGAGAAAAGACGATCAGCGATACAGACAGGTAAACAACGCAATACCCCAGTGGCCTGAGAAAGCTGCTTTTTCCCCCCGGAGGACTGCCGGGCGTAACTGAAAGGAACAAACAGGGTCAGCAGAAAAAGTGTAATCAGCCCGTTATATTTTGTACCCAGCCCCATACCGCAACCGATGGCGGAAATCACCAGATATTTTAATTGAAAATTGTTTTCGACCCATTTCAGCAGATAAATAATCGAAAACATGGTGAAGAAAATGAGCCCCAGATCCACATAAACGGTGATGGACAGCTTGACAATGATGGGGATGGAAAGAAACAACAGCACGCCGTACAGGGCATAAAGGGTATTCAGCCGGTATTTGAGATATCTGAAGATCAGCCAGGCTGTCAGCAGCGCAAAGGCAAAATGAAGATATTTGGGAAGGATGTCGCTGCCGAAATAAAGAGCGGCCGTGTAAAGCAGGTCCAGATTCATGGGAAAATACGAAAACTCGATTGCCGGAATTTCATAAATCCCCCCATGTTTCAGATACAGTTTGGGGACATAGAGATGGTGTGTCAGTGAATCCCTGTCAACCGGCGGGACAGATCCGAGAATGCCGATGGAAATAACGATCGACAGAATAAGTGCAGCACAAATGACATGAATAGCGGTTTTCATCGGCAACTTTCTTCAATGTATCAAAATCTGTAACAGGAGCGGTGCATATCTCGGTTACTCTTCGGTTGCTTCAGCCTTCAGTCTTTCATGATTTTATCAAGAATGATCCGGCGGAATCTGGCCCAGGTAAAGCTGCCCATCGATGACATAGGCCGGGGTTCCGGTGATTCCCAGTTTCATGCCATCCCGAATATCGGTTATAAGCTTGATCTGGATCTGGGGATCATAAATGTTCGGCGCTGTTTCCGCCTGTGTCAACACCGGCTTGTTTCAGCAGGGTTTTGGTATTGATGGCTTCTTTCGCAAGATCCGTGTTAAACAGGATATCGTTCATTTCCCAGAATTTTCCCTATGGACTGGGCATAAATGGCCAGAAGGGACATGGCTGCCGATCCGACATGAAACGGTTCCTTGACAATCGGATTGACTTTATGGTCCATCGGATAATGGCGATGCACCAGACGGATTTTGTCCGAATGGGTTTCAATGAGCCTGCGAAGGAAAAAATGCATTTTTTTGCATTGAAAACACTGGTAATCGGTAAATTCGGTAATTTCAAGAACCGGTGTCTGTGCCCCGATCCAGGGATGCCCGTCTTCCGTGACGCCGGTGGAATGGACTCTGAAAGCGGGGGAGGGGTCAGGTTCCAATAAGCTGGAAATTTTGTGACCATGACAATAAAAACTGACGCCAAATACCAGCGCCAACAACATGATTTGAGGTCTTTTTTTATTCCACAGGAATCGAAGATCCAGAAGCAAATCCGCTATCAGCCCGTTTTTGCCGAATCGCCTTCGAATCAGCCATGCGTAGAACAGCAGCAGAAAATTAATGGCATAGCTGACGATACACATGAGGCAGTAGCTGTGAATATAAAGGGCTGAGATCAGCCCCAGTGCCAGGCTGTAAAGGCTGAACCCCAGAAATATCCAAAACAGAAAAGACCATAAGCGCTCTTTTCCCGCTTCCTTGGATCCGGCAAAAGGCAGAAGCACCAGAACACATAAATATCCAAAAACTCCCCAAACCGGAACCGGAGCCCCCCAGAGGATGGAATAAGGGCTCTGAGATACCGTATCGCAGTTGATGGCCTTTGAAATGGCGCAAAAACTGGCATATCCGATATCGGTATAAACCCGGTAGTGGGATATCGACAGGTAAATCGCATCTGCAAGGCCCATTACAGCCAGAACAACGACTGTCCAGAAATAAACCGGAAATGGCAGCGGAATAACGGGGTTAGATGAGTTGTCTTTCATAACATGAATCCGATACCGCGTGTGATCAACCTGAGCTTCTGTGCGGCGGCAGGCAATGATGTGAAAAGTTGCTTTTAGCAGAATAAACGTATAGATTGCATCAATCTTGTATATTATTATCAGCACTTGTCTGAGGAATCAACCCGGCAGATGCTTTTATTGAACTCTTTGTTTCCATTTGAGCGGATGAAAATGCGCCCGGCTCAACTAAATTTATTTATCCCGTAAAACACTTTCATTTTTCGCATCATTTCTTCTTGCCGGAATGATTGCGGCGATTGCCTTTGTCAAATCAGATTCGGTGATTGAATCCCTGAAAAACATCAATGTCTGTTGGGCCGTCGCAGGTCTGGGATGTTACTGGATCAATTATCTGTTTCGATCCATGCGGTTTTGCACAATTTCTGAAAACTGCCTGCAATTATGGCCTGATGCTGTCAAGGCCACCTGCCTTCATGGGCTGGCAACCTATATGCTGCCTTTTCGAGCTGGGGACTTGACGCTACCTGCCATACTCAAATCCATCAACAATACTTCCTGGACCGAAGGCAGCAGGATCCTGATTAAATCCAGAATTCTGGATGTTTCATCAATGGGTATCTTGATGATCTGTGCGGCAATATTGACTCAGGTACCAATTTCTTTCATGCTTCGATTGGGTTGGATGGGGGTTGGGCTTGCCATGATGATTTCCCCGGTAATCATATCCTGGCTGATATCTTCTGGAGCAAGAAAGTCATCATCGGCATTCAGAAAATTTATTTTGCAGTTTCAGACAGTTTCAGCCATAAAGCGGCATGAAGTGATTCAGAGCCTTGGGATATGGACGGCTATAGGCGGGTGTTTGTTCTGTGCAGCCCGAGCTGTGGGGCTGCAACTGGGGCCGGGTGATGCTGTTTTTTTGATATCAGTGCAATTTCCTCTTCAACTGATTCCGATTCAGGGTTTTGCCAATGCCGGAAACCATGAAGGCGGGTGGATCGCTGCGCTGGTCATTCTGGGAATTCCTGCATCCAGCAGTCTGGTGTTTGCGCTGGCATCTCATGCGCTGGTGTTTGTTTATGTAGTGTCATTGGGGGTTGTGTCTTTGTTTGTCAGAAGGCGTCCGACCATCTATGGTGACACGAAATGAAGTTGATATTATTACCGTTATTTCCACTAATGGGATCTTTATGTACAAAGACAAAATCCTTTGTGTCGTAATTCCGGCATTCAACGAGGCCACTCAGATTTGCGGTGTTATCGAGACGATACCGGAGTATGTGGATCGGATCATCATCGTGGATGACGCCAGCACCGATGACACGGGTACGGTCGTAGCGCAATATCAACAGCAGGATTCCCGTGTGGTGCTGTTGTGTCATGACATTAACCAGGGGTGCGGCGGCGCTCTGGCAACCGGATATGTCTGGGCCAGGGATAATATGATGGATATAGCGGTGAGAATGGACGGGGATGGACAGATGAGTCCCGATGACCTGCCGGCTCTTCTGGATCCAGTCGCTCGGGGAATGGCGGATTACGCCAAGGGAAACCGCCTGGTGACCGGTGAGGCTTACCAGAAAATTCCCAGAATTCGTTATTTTGGCAACGCTTTTTTGTCCCTGCTCACCAAAATCGCATCGGGATACTGGCATGTGGCGGATTTTCAGTCCGGTTACACGGTCATGAACCGGAAAGTTCTTGACGCCATTGACTGGGAGAAAATGTATCGGCGCTATGGCCAGCCCAATGACCTGATGGTGCGCCTGAATATTTATAATTTTCGGGTGGCCGATGTGCCCGTGGAGCCCGTGTACCATGTGGGCGAAAAATCCGGAATTCGAATCCGGAAAGTCGTTTTTACCATCAGCTGGCTGTTGATCAAATTGTTTTTCTGGCGCATGAAGGAAAAATACATCATTCGGGATTTTCATCCGCTTGTATTTTTCTATTCGCTGGGTGCTCTGTTCGGGGTAAGCACGGTAATTCTGTTTGTCGCGCATGGTTTACTTTAGGTGGGTTTCAGGATTTTTCCCTTCAACCAGCTCACTGGCGGCCATGTTTTCTTTCATGAGCGCAAGCCTTTTTACGCTGTTTGCCATGTGGTTTGATATGGAAGCCAACAAGGACTTGAAGTGCGGGACGTTTTATGAAAAGCGAAAACAGTGATTTTTACATTTCTGCCGGCACCGATGAGATCTATTCCAGCCCCAATATTGTAATTCGCTGCTTGGGAAATCGACTGATCCGTGCCATCATGGCTATGATGTCAAAGATGGAGGCCGGAGATTTATCAGGGCTTAACGTCGGTTGCGGTGAGGGTCAAATGATCTCCAGTCTGTTTCAAAGTGGCGTGACACATAAAATGACGGCAATGGACATTGATCCGGTTCGGATCGTCTTTGCACATCATCATTATCCGCTATGTGATTATGTTAGAGCCGATATTTTCCATCTGCCTTTCAAATCCCGGATATTTGATTATGTAATTGCAACCGAGATCCTTGAACATCTTTCAAATCCATCGGCAGCTCTAAAAGAAATCGCTAGGGTCGCAAAACCCAATGCAGCAGTAATTCTTTCGGTACCTCACGAGCCTTTTTTCCAATGGGGTAATGTTATACGAGGAAAACACTGGAAGCGATGTGGGCGAACACCCTCTCATGTTCAGTTCTGGAGTCGTTCCGAATTTCGATCGGTAATCCGAAAATTTGTTGAAATTCAGGAAGAACGATGGATTTCATGCTTTCCCTGGCAGCTTTATCAGGGCAAATTGAAACTCACCCAGTCAGAATGAGATTTCAAAGAAGTTTTTGTCGTGCAGATTCGAAAGCGATGTGATCGGAAATCAACCGAATTTGCTTTTCAGCAGAACCATTGCTCCGACGAAATACTTTTGTAAGTCCATCCAGGATTGCATGTGCTTCAGAAACTGTAATACTACTACAGGTCTTAGATAGAATTCCCTCAGTGCCCGTTTTTGAAGGTTCCGGAGCTCTTCCACGGTTCGTCCATCCGGTACAAAGGGAATTTCCTCGCTGCCCTGCCAGCCCGACCAGGTATTGTACTTCTCCCAGTTATACGTTCTGATCTTCCCCTGACGATCAATGTCTTCAAACATCTTCGTTCCCGGGTAGGGGACTGTCACCGTAAACTGCGCCCACAAGGGATTCAACTTTTTTGCAAAGTCGATCGTAGCCTGGCTTTCTTGCGGAGTTTCGCCCGGAAGCCCCAGCATGAAAAATCCGCGTATCGAGATGCCTGCTCTTTTTGTGATCTGGAAGACATGTTCGATCTGTTTCAGTGATACGGATTTGTTGATTGAATCCAGCAGCCGCTGGCTTCCTGTTTCAACACCATAGCTGATCTGCCAGCATCCGGCCTGGTGCATCAATTCCAAGAGTTCTTCATCAACCGTATCCACCCGGCTTTCACAGGTCCATCGGATCTTGCGGCTGATGCCGCTTTCAATTAAGCCGGTACAAAGCGCTTTGATGAATTTCTTGTTCACCGTCAATGTGTCGGCTTCGATGTTCAACTGGGAAATCTGGTAAGTACGCATCAATGACTGAATTTCTGATACAATTCGGCTGATGCTGTGGGTTCGGAAGGTTCTTCCAAAGGTTCGTGAACAGAATGTGCAGGAAAACGGACACCCTCTGGCAACCAGGATCGTCGGGCAATACCCGCTTCCGGAAACCCGGGACGCCGTTAAATGGTATTTCCCCATGGGCAACAAATGCCTGGCCGGTGGCGGTATCATGTCCAGCTCTTGAACCGGCTGCCTTTCTTCAGTTCTTGTAAATGTATTGCTGTCGCGAAAACATATGCCTTTAATACCGGACAACAATGAAAGATCGTTCAGTAGTGCGATTTCAGAAAAGGTAACCTCGCCTTCGCCGATACAGACAATATCCGCTTCCGGGATTTCTTTGAGCGTTCTTTCCGGAAGAACCGTACAATGGGCGCCCCCAAGAACGATTGTCCGGTCCGGACAATGCATTTTGATCTGACGGCACAGGGCTTTCACCACGCCAAAGGCGGGAGTCAGCATCGTAATGCCGATAAGCTTCTCATTTCCGGAAGATATGGCAGTCAACAACCTCGGCGATGGACATGCCTTCAGCCTGAGAATCCAGTATGCGGACCGGAATTTTCAAGGACTCCAGGTATCCGGCGATATAGGCAAGTCCAAGGGGTTCACTGACGGCCCCAAATCGCTTCATGTCCTTGCCATAGCGATCTTCCAGTGTCAAAGGCGGATTGATTAAAATAACAGATTGCATGTGAACGATTCTTTCTATTATGGGGGCGTTGCTCGTGTATCGGTTACAGGACTCAAATTGTTTTGATTGAAATAAAACTGAAAATAGTTCTGGGTTAGATTGCTTTTGAGTAATTGCACTGATGGTGCTACAGTTATCAGTGGGTGTCTTTACTCAGGCCGTAGCGGCTCATCCGAATGATCGAGTTTTTCGATGATTCGATCAATCTAATAATCTGAAAGTTTTTCCTTAACCATAATCCCAATCTCTTTTTTTTGCAAACTCTTCATGTATCATAAATGGCTTCAATTATAAGAAAAAATCATATTTCAAACCCTACAGAAAGGCTTTACAAAGTGTCCGAAGATCAATTTGCGCCGAGCTGTCCATTAATTTCCTTTCACATTGGTACACTTGCCAAAAATTCGACTCGTAAATGTGCTTGACAGCATCCAAGACAGGTGTTACCCCAAAAAAAAATTATCAACGATTTATTATCAACTTTGCAAGGATTTATTTCCTATTGAAATCGGTGATCAAAGATAAAAAACAAGATGATTTATGTGCTCACGCTGAGTGTGCTTATTGTCATCGTGTGGACAGTCAACCATTGTACGACACCATCAGTACTGCTGGAGACAGGTTTGCCCTGAACAAATGCTTCTACTGCAACTGCTGTTTTCTTTCACCCAAACCGACGAAACAACAGATTGACGCCGCCTATGACGATTCTTATTACGGTCAGAGTGAAAGCAAGTTTCCTGGCTGGATAGAAAAAACGCTTGATCACTTCCGCTCCCAGAGGGCCAGGACGGTAATGAAGTATGTCAATGCTCCCGCGAATGTACTCGATATCGGATGCGGCAACGGTCGATTCCTCCAGTGCCTTATCGACAAAAATTGCAACTGCTATGGAATAGAATTGCCTTCGAAGTCGGCAGAAAGAGCTTTGAGGATACCGGGCCTGAATTTGAAGACAGGTCAACTATGTGAAGATGACTTTGGGGAGCATTTCTTTGATGTTGTAACTATGTGGCATGTTATCGAACATCTGCCTCAGCCGCGGAAAACGCTGCTAATCATAGGAAAGATTTTAAAGAAGGGGGGCTATCTGATGGTCTCGCTTCCCAATATAGACAGTTTTCAGAGCAGACTGTTCAGAGGCAGGTGGCTGCACCTGGACCCACCCAGGCACCTGTTTTTCTTTAGCGAATTGGATCTGATGAAAATAATGCAAACGTTCGGCTTTGAGATAGTAAAAATAAAATATTTCTCGCTGGAGCAGAATCCGTTCGGCATGCAACAGAGCATTTTAAACTGTATGCTAAGAAAACGAGAAGTGCTCTTTGAAGTTCTGAAAGGCAATATATCCTATACCATTGAATATTCATCTGTTTCAATATTGCTTCAGAAAATATTTTATATTACGACTTTTCCGCTATTTGCACTGTTGAGTGTAATTGAGGCTTGCTCGAAAAAAGGTGGTACGATGGAAATGGTTTTTAGAAAGGTACGGTGACTAAAAATCTGAAATGATAAAAAGGTAGCTATGTTAAACGGACAAAAAATAATCGTTATTATGCCCGCATATAATGCCGAGGCGACCTTGAGGAAAACGCATGACGAAGTAATGGCGCAGGGGATCGTTGACATGGTTATTGTCGTTGACGATGCGAGTAATGATAGGACGATGGAAATAGCATCTTCACTTCCTGTCACGGTCGTGCACCGGCATGAGAAGAACCGCGGTTATGGCGGCAATCAAAAAACCTGTTACAGGATGGCTATCGAGATCGGCGCGGATATCGTGATTATGGTGCATCCCGATTATCAGTACACGCCAAGCCTGATACCGGCGATGGCGTCAATGATTGCCAATGGCCTTTATCATTGTGTGCTGGGGTCAAGAATTCTCGGAGGTTATTCGCTTAAGGGCGGCATGCCTGTCTGGAAGTACATCGCAAACCGTTTTCTCACGCTGGTCGAAAACATTCTTACCGGTGCGAAACTCTCAGAATATCACACAGGCTATCGGGCGTTTTCAAAAAAACTGCTCGAAAAACTTCCGCTCGACCAGAACTCGGATGATTTTGTTTTCGACAATCAGATGCTTGCGCAGATATTATGGCAAGGGTGGCAGATCGCTGAGATAACCTGCCCAACGAAATATTTTGAGGACGCCTCTTCGATAAATTTCACCAGGAGCGTAAAGTACGGATTCGGCTGTCTTACCACTGCCACAAAATATCGTCTGGTAAAAATGAAAGTGATCAGGTCAAAATTGTTTCCTGCAATGTGACGGTTAATAAAAGATTAAGGTAAAGTGAACATTTTTTAGTGTTCAACATCAGGCGGTCATTCCATATTCTCCGGAAAAATTTTTGCCATATTGATTCGGGCATCAGCAAAATCAGGGTTTATTCTGATGGCTTCTTTAAAGAGCGCAAGTGATTCATCAGTTTTTCCAATTAGCGCAAGTGCAATACCCAAATTGGTTATAGCTTCGACATAGTCCGGGCGGATTTTTATCGCATTTGCATAATTTGTGATGGATTTTTCAATTTGTTTTAATTGAAAATATGAATTTGCCAACATATAATAGGATCGTGCGGAATTAGGATTGTACGCTATTGCCTTTTGATAGTGAAAGATTGCCTCCTGAAAATTTCCGTGTTTGTATGATATGAACCCTATGTTGTCGAAGCTATAACCAAAGCCTGGAAATATTCTAACTGCTTTGTGATAATGCACAATAGCCTCATTGTATTTCCCTTTCTGAGCAAGTGAAAAGCCCAAATTATTGTGCGCCACGAAATTTTCCGACGTGGACTTCAGGGCATGCTCAAACAGAGTAATGCTGTTTTCCCAGTGTCGAATCTGAAACGAGGTTAGTATCCAAAGCACACTTAAAATGCCTGTAGCACTTACTGAAATAGCAATGGTTTTGTGTTTCCAGGATTGAACCATTTCTGGTATCTGCCAAGCGATCATAATAAATAATCCGATAAGGGGGATGTAGGTATAGCGGTCAGCATAGCCCTGAATGCCAACTTGAACCAGTCCAATAACCGGCACCAGGGTTCCAAGGAACCAGAACCAGCCAACAGCAAGCCAGGGTCTGCTCCGGATTTTTAGGATGGCCAGAAAAGAGATAGATAAGACAACAAAAAGAGATGCTGTAAGCTTCCATAAAGAAAACATCCTGGGATGAGGATATATAATAGCAAGAGGGAAAGGAAACACCATTTTTGCCAGATACTCTGTGTATGATATTAAGGAATTTGCAATCCGGGGTATCAGGGGGAACGTTTCAACAGGTAAGACAGTGCTGTGTTGCGCGATAAGGGTTATCCAGCAGGAAAGAAATGATAACAATAAAAAAGGAATTTTTTCAACCAGCAAACGACTTAAAACCCACTTGGCATGAACTGGGATTTTTAAAGAAAACACTTCGGGAAATCTTTTTAGTGGCCAGTAATCCAGGAGGAGAAAAACAAAAGGTAATGTTACTACCATGGGTTTGGCCATAAGAGCACAGATAAAGAAAAGCAGGGAGAATAAATACTGCTGACGGTTTTTTTTCTGGCAGTAACGGGTGTAAGACAATAAAGACAGAAAGCAGAAAAAAGTACTCAATACATCTTTTCGTTCAGAAATCCAGGCAACAGATTCCACATGAAGTGGGTGAAGCGCGAAAAGGGCGGCAACAAAACTGCTTTTCCAAAATTCTCCTGTCATTGTGTTCAGCCAGACTAGTAACAGGACGGTGTTGAGAATATGAAATCCAATGCTGGTAAGGTGGTGGCCGCCGGCATTCAGCCCAAATATCTGAATGTCTGTCATGTGAGACAACCATGTAAGGGGATGCCAGTTGGATACTTCAGTTGCTGTCAGAGACCATAAAACATTCTTTAATGTTAATCCTCTCAGGACTCTGGGGTTCTCGAACACATACCTATCGTCATCGTAGTCGATAAAAACAAAGTCGTTAACTGGTAAATATACAATGAGAGTTGCTAAAATGATGACAGAATAAACGAACGCACTCCTAAATAAGGAAATTTTATTTATTGTTTTGTGCAAACTGTTTTTATCCATCATTAGAAGGACTTTCAACGTGCCCCATTCAAATCCACGTCCTTTGGGCGTGGATTAAGTCGCCGTTTACTTAATGTTAAGCATCAGTTGGTCATTCCATATTCTCCGGAAAAAATTTTTCCATATTGATTCGGGCATCGGCAAAATCAGGGTTTATCCTTATAGCTTCTTTAAAAAGAGCAAGTGATTCATCAGATTTATCAACTATCGCAAGCGCAACACCCAAATTGGTTATAGCTTCAACATAGTCCGGGCGGATTTTTATCGCTTTTGCGTAATGTGTGATGGCATTATTAATCTGCCTGAGGTCAAAATATATATTTGCCAAAAAAAAATAGGATTGTGCGGAATTAGGATTGTACGCGATTGCATTTTGATAGTGTACAGATTGCCTCCTGATAGTTTCCTTGTTTGTATGATATGAAACCAAGGTCGTCGTAAGGATCGCCATAACCTGGAAAAATTCGAATCGCATTGTGGTAATGCCCAATAGCCTCATTGTAGTTGCCCTTTTCAGCAAGTGAAAGGCCCAAGTTGCAGTGCGCCACGAAATTTTCCGACGTGGACTTCAGGGCATGCTCAAACAGAGTAATGCTGTTTTCCCAGTGTCGAATCTGAAACGAGGTTAGTATCCAAAGCACACTTAAAATGCCTGTAGCACTTACTGAAATAGCAATGGTTTTGTGTTTCCAGGATTGAACCATTTCTGGTATCTGCCAAGCGATCATAATAAATAATCCGATAAGGGGGATGTAGGTATAGCGGTCAGCATAGCCCTGAATGCCAACTTGAACCAGTCCAATAACCGGCACCAGGGTTCCAAGGAACCAGAACCAGCCAACAGCAAGCCAGGGTCTGCTCCGGATTTTTAGGATGGCCAGAAAAGAGATAGATAAGACAACAAAAAGAGATGCTGTAAGCTTCCATAAAGAAAACATCCTGGGATGAGGATATATAATAGCAAGAGGGAAAGGAAACACCATTTTTGCCAGATACTCTGTGTATGATATTAAGGAATTTGCAATCCGGGGTATCAGGGGGAACGTTTCAACAGGTAAGACAGTGCTGTGTTGCGCGATAAGGGTTATCCAGCAGGAAAGAAATGATAACAATAAAAAAGGAATTTTTTCAACCAGCAAACGACTTAAAACCCACTTGGCATGAACTGGGATTTTTAAAGAAAACACTTCGGGAAATCTTTTTAGTGGCCAGTAATCCAGGAGGAGAAAAACAAAAGGTAATGTTACTACCATGGGTTTGGCCATAAGAGCACAGATAAAGAAAAGCAGGGAGAATAAATACTGCTGACGGTTTTTTTTCTGGCAGTAACGGGTGTAAGACAATAAAGACAGAAAGCAGAAAAAAGTACTCAATACATCTTTTCGTTCAGAAATCCAGGCAACAGATTCCACATGAAGTGGGTGAAGCGCGAAAAGGGCGGCAACAAAACTGCTTTTCCAAAATTCTCCTGTCATTGTGTTCAGCCAGACTAGTAACAGGACGGTGTTGAGAATATGAAATCCAACGCTGGTCAGGTGGTGGCCGCCGGCATTCAGCCCAAATATCTGAATGTCTGTTATGTGAGACAACCACGTAAGGGGATGCCAGTTGGCAGCTTCAAATGCTGTCAGAGACCACATAATATTCTTGAATGTCAATCCTCCCAGAACTCTGGGATTATGGAACACATACATATTGTCATCGTAGTTGATAAAATCAAAGTCCTTCACAGGTATATACGCACTGAGAGTTGCTATGATAATAATAGAATAAACGAGTACAATCCTAAGTAATTCAGAGTTTATTATTGTTTTGCCCATGTTTCTGCTGTCAATCATAAGGAAACCTTTTATTATCGGAATTTGCATTATTTCTTTGAACACTGTCAAGCTTCATTTTAATACTGAAGATTGCTTCCTTAAGGGTTTCTGCCTTTTGTGGTTTAATCGCTCTTAATTTATCAACTTGAAGAAAAGCTTCCTGGATATTTCCTTTCGCGGCCAATGCTATTCCCATATTGAAATATGCAAGCTCCGCATCCGGATCAATTTTTATAGCATTATGATAGTTAGTTATTGCCTCGTCAAAAAAGCCATTTGAAGCTTTCTTAATACCAATATTGATATAGGAACTAGTGCTCAAAAAATTATATTTCAAGGTATGTTCACCTAAAGTAATATCGTTTTCCCAAACTTTTAATTGTGTTATGGTTTTAAATGTGAAAAAAGCCGTCAATATTATGGCAAAGGATATTAAAGCCTGCCTGGACATTTTTAGTTTTTTTAGAACTATACATAGAAACAGACAAAAAACAAAGACCCCAAAGTAGGCATATCTGTCTGCCACAGTTGATAGTCGCTGAAATTCAAATGGTATAATGCCTGAATAAGGAAGGATGGATATAAAAAAAGTGATCAAAAATGCGATTAACAGCTTTGCCCCTATTATTTTTGTTTGAGCATAAAGCAGGATGGCAACAAAGGCAGTTGAGAAGTAAAAAACAATGAAATTGGACGAGGCAACTGTTATTGTTCTTCCGTAATCATGAATAAATTCCGATGGCCACATTATTTTTTTTAGATAAAAAAACATGGTATCAAGCGCTAATACCGGTCTTAAATGCCAAAGCAGGTATTCTTTTTCCGTTGGTGGTGGCATCAGATTTTTTGCGAGTATGATCACAGCTATAGATGTTATCATCCATGGTAACAGATTGAATACTGATTTTATCGGATTTTTGAAGATGAAAACTTCTAAAGATAGAATAATAAACGGCAATATAACTGCCGTTGGTTTGGAAAACATAGCTAATACAAACAAAACAAACGCGATATGTTTTTTTAAGACAGAATTTTTATTATCTTTTTCCTTGTCAGCGGCTTCAAGATAAAAGCACAAGGAAAGCAAGGCAAAAAAAGAATAGAGAATATCTTTCATGCCTGAGATCCAAGCAACAGACTCCGTCTGTATGGGATGTATGGCAAAGAAAATGGCTCCGACAGTTGCAATAATATAACATTGCAGAACATCCTGTATTTTACAGTTAAATATTATTCTTTTAATGATACTGAATACAATTATTGTATTGATCGCATGTAACAGCAGATTGGAAAAATGAAAATAAACCGGGTAAATATTCCCTGATATTCTATTGGAGAATGAATACAATACTGCCCAAAGGCTATAAGTTACAGGGATATAAAGATTCTCATAAGGTTGTGCCCATAGGTCAAGGAAAGTTTTTAATCTTAATGTTTTTAAAAAATGGATTTTTATATATGTTGAGGCCGTCATCAAGCAAAAGAAAGTCCGATTTCATCGAATGACTAAACGCAATAAAAACGATAACAAACAGTCCGACTTTAATCCATAACTCAATCTTATTGCTTGATTTGAAGTGATAGCTCATAATTTTTCTGCTGACGAAGATATTCTTGACGGCGGTGGATACCGCCCAAACACATCGTGTGTGTATCGGAATTCCGGTACTGTGTTCTGAAAGGAGTTATGCTGAGGAGGTATAAATCATTCGATCTGTAGAGCGGAATTGTGGATTAGAAATGAGTCGATTCGATATTAACGTTAAAAAAAGGGGAGAATATCTCCCCTTTTTTTAAGAAATTCGTTTGATAAATTATGGGATCATGTTTTTGGTGTATACACCACCGGCCCAAAAAGCGTTGGGGCTGTTACCGACTCCCATAGCAGCCTGATAATCTGTAGGGCACCTGCCGCTAGTATCGGTAACTGCGATTGTGATGGTGGTATTGACAGCTCCACCAATCACGGCGGTATTTTTGTTGGATAGTTTCGTACCAAGAATGGCTAAAGTCGGTAGCGTCGTATTGGTGGGAATTGCAAAATAGTTTGCGACGGCCGAAGCAATATTGTTGGCATCAGATTCGGCGCCGCTGCAGAAATGCTTTGTTACGATAGGCGATGAAGTTGGGAATGGCGATCGCGGCCAGAATACCGATAATGGCGATAACGATCATGAGCTCGATCAGGGTGAAGCCTTTTTCGTTGGTGCGGGTCATTTTCTGTAACATGGTAAAACCTCCTTTGATTAATAATGAATTAATGAAGAATGGTTCTGTAGTTTTCTGATTCGCTTGGTGTTTGAAAAATTCATTATGCAATGGGTGTGCCATAAGCGTATGGCCGGGAGTGTTTCGGTTGGTATATGCTTCAAGGATGCCGTACCAATGGGCATGTGCGTTGTTGCGCCGGCTGAAATCCGAACGCATAATTAAAGCGGATGGACTTGGCCGGCATGTTTCTGATATCGAATCAATGCATCTGGAAAAAGACAGAGACAAAAATTGCCACGGGACGGACAAATTTTGTCACGGGACGTAATTTTGGGTCAGAATCCCGACACACTTGGATGAAAGAGGGATTATTTTTTTATGGACAGCTTATCCAGCCGGTATCTGAGGGATCGCAGGTTGATCTTGAGAAGTTCCGCAGTCCTGGTTTTGTCGCCTCGAGAGAGTTCAAGGGCTTTTTCGATGTAGGCTTTTTCGATTTCCTCAAGGACGGTGTCCAGTGAGATGCCGTTTTCAACATCGTCAAGATCATATCGCTTGTTTTTGATGCCTTCAATCCAGCGGCGTTTGTGGATCTGTTTGTGAAGTGAAATGGCCAGGCTTTCGGGCAGGATGATATTGGTATTGGAGAGCGCAACGCTGCGTTCGATGAGATTTTCAAGCTCGCGGATATTTCCCGGAAAATCGTATTTAACCAGCAAATCAACGGCGTAAGAGGACAGCTTTGTGATTTCCTTGCCCATTTCGCGGGAATATTTCTCCAGAAAATGATGGGCCAGAAGGCGGATGTCTTCTTTTCGTTCCCGGAGCGGCGGCATGCGGATGCCGATGACGTTCAGGCGGTAAAACAGATCTTCTCTGAATCGACCGGCAATCACTTCATCTTCAAGCACTTTATTGGTTGCGGCGATGATGCGGACATCCACGCTGATGTCTTCACTGGCCCCGACCGGCTTAAAGGCTTTCTCCTGGACGACCCGCAGCAGTTTCACCTGAATGGATGTGCTGAGTTCCCCGATTTCATCCAGAAAAATCGTTCCCTTGTTGGCGACTTCAAACAGTCCTTTTTTATCCTGGTTGGCGCCGGTAAAGGCCCCTTTTTTGTAGCCCAGAAGCTCGCTTTCCATCAGGGTTTCGGGAATGCCGCCGCAGTTGACCGCAACAAAGGGTCTGTCGCTGCGCTCGCTTTCGTCGTGAATGGCTCTGGCTACCAGTTCCTTTCCGGTTCCGCTTTCTCCGGTCAGCAGAATATTGGTGGTGGTTCTGGCCACCTGCCGGATCATGTCATAGACGTTAAGCATTTTGGAGGAATTGCCGATGATTTTTCCAAAATGAAGCGTCTTTTTCAGGGCCACATCCAGACTGACCTTTTCATCTTCAACGGTCTTTAAGGTCAGGGCATTGGCAATGGTCTGCTTGAGTTCCTGGTTGTTGAACGGCTTGGGAACGAAATCAAAGGCCCCTTCATTCATGGATTCAACAGCGGTTTCCGTTGTGGTATAGGCGGAAATCATGATCACCACGGTTTGAGGGTTGATTTTTTTAGCGGTTTTCAGGACGTCCAGGCCGGAAATGTCCCCCAGGCGAATATCGCAGATCATCAGATCAAAGGGGGCGGTTTCAATCAGCGAAATGGCTATGCGGCCATTTTCAGCGCAGGATACCCGGTAGCCTTCTTTGATGAGCATGTATTCCAGAAGCTCGCGCATGCTGAGCTCATCATCAACAATCAGAATGTGGGGTGTGTTGAGACATAAGATTCTTGCTCAGCCTTTCAACCTTTCCTCAAATACGACGACTCCGTCCACCATGGTAAGAACGGCTTTTCCCTTAAGCGTCCAACCGTCAAAGGGGGTATTCCGGCTGATGGATTGGAACTGACCGGCATTGACGGTCCAGACCCTGTCCGGATCGATGATGGTAATATCCGCGGCTGCGCCGATTTTAAGCCCTGATGGCAGTCCCAGAATTCTGGCAGGATGGGTGGACATTTTTTCAATAAGGCCGGCCAGGGACAACACGCCGGATTCAACCAGCCTCAGGCCCAGAGCCAGGGAGGTTTCAAGCCCGATAATGCCGTTGGCCGCCTGATCGAATTCAACATCTTTTTCAACCGGGGAATGCGGGGCATGATCGGTTGCGATCACATCCAGGGTGCCATCCATCAGACCTTCGCAAATGGCGTCGACGTCATTTTGCGTGCGAAGCGGCGGATTCATTTTGGCATGCGTGCTGTAATCGCGGACCGCATCATCGGTAAGCGTAAAATAATGCGGCGCGGTTTCCGCGGTGACGGGAACACCGCATTTTTTGGCTTCCCGGATGGCCCGAACCGATTCCCGGGTGCTGACATGGGCGATATGGAGCCTTGCGCCGGTGAGCTCGCAAAGGGCGATGTCCCGAAGGACCATGATGGTTTCAGCGGCATTGGGTATGCCTGAAAGACCCATCCGTGTGGCAACGGTTCCCTCATTCATGGATCCGCCATCTGCCAGATCCATATCCTCGCAATGGGAAATCACCAAAAGGCCAAGGCCGCCGGCATATTCCATGGCCCGGCGCATCATCAGGCTGTTCATCACGGGTTTGCCGTCGTCTGTGACTGCCACGGCGCCTGCGTCCTTCAACTCTCCGAATTCACTTAAAGACTTGCCGTCCAGGGATTTGCTGATGGCGCCGACCGGATAGACCCGAACGCCGCAGGCTTTGCCGGCCTGGGATAAAATAAACCGGGTGATCTGGCCGTTGTCGTTGACAGGGCTTGTATTGGGCATGGTGCAGACGGCCGTGAATCCGCCGGCGGCAGCAGCCCGGCATCCGGAGGCGATGGTCTCCTTGTATTCCTGACCCGGTTCCCGGAAATGGACATGCATGTCGATAAGACCCGGGGTCAGAATATGACCGGCTGCATCAATAATGCTGACATCGTTTCCGGATGGGGCTTTCAGCACTCCTTCCGGCTGAATATCGGCAATCCGGCCGTCCTGAACCAGGACGTCCATCCGGCCGTCCGGAAAACCCGGATCGATCACCCGGCCGCCCCTAATCAGAATACGCATTTCGCGTCCCTCCCGTAACCAGATATAAAAGCGCCATCCGCACGGCAACGCCGTTGGTCACCTGATCCAGAATAATCGAATGCGGGCCGTCCGCCACATCCGGAGAGATTTCAAGGCCCCGGTTAATGGGGCCGGGATGCATGATCAGGACATCGGATCTGGCGGATTTAAGCTTTTCCCGATTCAGGCCATAGCGTCTGGAATATTCCCTTTCGGATGGAAAAAAGAAAGCCGGACTGGCGTTCCTTCTGAATTCGCAGCATGATGATCACATCCGCGCCGTCAATGGCCGCATTCATGTCAAATGTAACCGATACCCCGTAGGATTCGATGCCCTTTGGGAATCAGGGTCGGCGGGCCGCATAAGATGACGCTGGCTCCCATCTTGATAAACCCCTCGCAATCGGATCTGGCAACCCGGCTGTGCGCGATGTCGCCAATGATGGCAATGCGAAGTCCGGAAAGGGTGCCCTTGTGCTGCCGGACCGTCATCATGTCCAGAAGGGCCTGTGTGGGATGGGCATGCATGCCGTCTCCGGCGTTTATGATCGAAGCGCTGAGGGCTTTGGCCAGAATATGCGGAGCCCCGGCCGAAGGATGCCGCAGCACGATGACGTCCGGCTTCATGGCTTCAAGATTGCGTGCCGTATCCAGAAGGGTTTCCCCTTTGACCATGCTGCTGGTGCTTCCGGAAAGGGAAATGCTGTCCGCGCTCAGCCGCTTGGCGGCAATATCGAAAGAAGTGCGGGTCCGGGTGCTGGGTTCATAAAAATACAGAACCACGGTTTTTCCCCGGAGCGTCGGAACTTTTTTTACCGGTCTTTCGGAAATCTCCTTCATCCTTTCGGCGGTATCCAGGATCAGGGAAATGTCTTCAACAGACAGGGAGGAGATGTCCAGAATGTCTTTTTTTATAAATTTCACCATAACAAACCGTTATTTTAGAATATTTCCAAGTCTTCCCCACCGAACGCCAAAATTATCCTTGTCCCAGGACCAGTAAATGATAAAGGCCTTGCCTTTTACGGCTTTCAGGTTGACAAATCCCCAGTACCGGCTGTCGTAACTGTGATCCCGGTTGTCTCCCATCACAAACAGGGAATGCTCCGGAACCGTCACCGGTCCGAAATTGTCTCTTGGCTGAAGATTCCCGGGAAAAACATGAGGGTCACTGTTGACGATAAAACTTCCCTGCTGGAGCAGCGCCATTGACCCATACCTGTTTGTTGCGAATTTCGACCACATCGCCTGCAACACCCACCACCCGTTTGATGAAATCCTTGTCCTTGTCTTCGGGAAATTCAAAAACAACGATGTCGCCGGTCGAAGGATTCTTTATCGGGATCAGGGTGGATTGAAGGTATGGCAGTTTTACGCCGTAAATGAATTTGTTGACCAGAATGTGGTCGCCGATCTGAAGGGTTTCCTTCATCGAACCGGAAGGAATTTTAAACGCCTGAACAATAAATGTTCGAATAAACAGAGCCAGAATGATGGCTACCACAATCGCCTCGACATTCTCGCGCAGGCGGCTTTTGGTCTGGATCCGGGTATCTTTGGAAGGAATGCTTGTAGATTTCAATTTGTAATGACTGCCTTTTATAAAATGTGAACCGTGAGCGGTTGTTGTAAAAATGGCTCCGCACCCTGAGAAAGACGGCAATTATGACGACGGTCATCCAGGGAAACAGACAAAAAAGCCTTAGCACGAGATGGGCTGCAATTCCCGCTGCCACGTCATCCATTACAATGCCGGCGCCGCCGGGAATCGTTCGTTCAAGATAACGGATGGGAAAAGGCTTTGCGATGTCCATTACCCGAAAGATAAAAAAACCCGCAAGCGCCGACTGCCAGGTGAATTGAATGCCGATCAGGGTGATCATCATGCCGGCAAATTCGTCAATGACAATGCAACCCGGATCTTTTTGTCCCAGAATGCTTTCAGCCACCTCGGCAGTCCAGACCGCCAAAACAATGAATGCAATAAGAAATATGGCAGAAACAGGAAGCGGCAGCAAAGACAGCAATCCCACAGGGCAAAAGCGCTGCCAGTGAACCTGCCGTTCCCGGGACAACCGGTGAATAGCCGGATTTGCAACCGGTTGCCAGAAACAGGGCAATGGCATTTTTATTCATCATGTTTTTATAATCCGGCGCCATTTTTGTCAAGGCATTGTCGCATAGTTTGGTCTTTACCAGGTATTTCGGACCTTGACACCGCCGGCATGCAGAAAAGCCTTTGATTTCCGGAATGGAATAGGTGCCATAATGGACCATCGAGGCAATGAGGGCGGCATCCGCGCATCCCCTGGTCAGAACATCCAGAAGGTGTTCCGGTTTTCCGGCCCCGCCCGAGGCAATCACAGGGATGGAGACATGGGAAGAAATCATCGCGGTTAGCGGGATTTCATACCCGTCCTGAGTGCCGTCTGCATCAATGGAGTTCAGGCAGATTTCACCTGCACCCAAGGATTCGGCCGTTTTAGCCCATTCCAGGGCGTCAATACCCATGAATTTTCTGCCGCCATTGATGACCATTTCATATCCGGAAGGAATGGCGCGGCTTTTTCCCGAAAATTTAACATCCATGCCCAGAACCACGCACTGATTTCCAAATGCCTTTGCTCCCTGAGAGATCAGCTCGGGGTTCAGGATGGCGGCAGAATTGACGCTGACTTTTTCAGCACCGGCCAGAAGCACTTTTCGCATATCCTCGACAGAGCGGATTCCGCCGCCGACCGAAAAAGGAATAAAAATGGTTTCCGCAACCCGCCGCACCACATCGATCATGATATCCCGCTTGTCGCTGGATGCGGTGATATCGTAGAACACGATTTCGTCGGCCCCGTTTTCATAATAAAACCTGGCCATTTCAACGGGATCACCGATGTCAACGTTGTCTTTGAATTTGATGCCTTTGGTTGTCCTTCCTTCACGAACATCCAGGCAGGGAATGATGCGTTTGCTGAGCATGGGGGTTGATCCTTAAAATCCCCCTTTTCCAAAGGGGGGGATAATTTGCATTAGTCCGTGACATCGGGCATCCACTGACAGAAATTGTTCAGCAGCGCAAGGCCCGGCCTGCCGCTTTTTTCCAGGTGAAACTGGGTTGCAAGGATGTTGCGATATCCGACAACAGAAGCAAATTGAATTCCGTAACAAGTTGTTCCAACAATATGATCCAGATGAGCTGGTTCAGGATAAAATCCGTGTACAAAATAAAATTCGTCTGTTTGTTTTAATCCTGACAGAACCGGGTGGTCCTTTACGGGATGAATACGATTCCATCCCATCTGGGGAATTTTAAGCCGGTTTCCGTCTGCATCGCAAAGATCCGGAGGAAACGCTTTGACGATTCCCGGAATAATCCCCAGGCACGGGGTTTGATTTTCCTCACTGAATCCCATGATGATCTGGGTCCCCAGACAGATTCCCAGCATCGGTTTTCCCTGGTTGAAAGCCTCATGAAGCACGGCATCAATGCCCAGGCGTTTCAGGCTGGTCATGGCAGATCCGGCCGCACCGACTCCCGGGAAAATGATACGGTCGGCAGACCGGATTTCTTCGACATTCCGGGTGACGATATTCGCATGCCCCAGATGGGTAACGGCCCGGGCCACGCTGGCCAGATTTCCGGCATCGTAGTCAATAATTGCGATCATGCTTACCTTTGATGAACGGCTCAGGCGTTTAGGCTGATAAAAACAGGCTGAAGACTGATGGCTAAAGTCTGAAACATCTTTCAACCTTCAGCTTTTTTTGCTTTTTCCCACAAATTATTCAGTTCCGCATAAGAGACTGCTTCGATTTGTTGGCCGTTTTGGACAATGGCATGTTCCAGGTGTTTAAAACGCTTTTCAAATTTTCGGGTGGAATCCGCCAGGGAGGTTTCCGGATGAAGTTTTGCGAACCGGGCCACATTCACCAGTGTAAACAGCACATCGCCAAATTCCAGGGACAGTTTTTCCTGGGCGTTTGGATCCGGCTGATGAGCCGGATTTCGAATGTTCCACTTCAGATTTGAATTCCGCCCATTCTTCCTCAACCTTTTCCATGACGCCTGATATGTTCTCCCAGTCAAATCCGGCCCTGGCAGCCCGTTCGGAAATCCGATATGCGCGAATCAGGGCTGGAAGGCCACTGGGAACAGAATCCAGAAGGCCGGTATTCGGGGCATGATTTTTTTCAGCTCATTTTAATGGTATGCCAACGCTGACGCACCTCTTCGCTGGTTGCGGCAGTTTCCTGCCCGAACACATGGGGATGGCGCCGGATCATTTTTTCGGTATTTCGCCTGGCAACATCCTGAAGATCAAAATGACCTGCTTTCTGATACAGATGAGCCATGAACAGTATCTGAAACAGAACATCCCCGAGTTCTTCGCACACGTCTTCGGGGCTTTTGGACGCGATGGCATCCACAAGTTCGTACACTTCTTCGATCAGGTAAACAGCCAGGGTTCGGGGGGTTTGTTTTCTGTCCCAGGGGCATCCGTTTTCTCCGCACAACTTTTCAATCAGGCGAATCAGGGCGGACACGTCTTTTAGGTCCGGTGTTACAGGGGAAGATTCCAAATTTTTTTCAGTTCCATAATTTTGGTTGAAAATTCCTGTTTCATTTCCTTGGAAACCAGCTGCGCCATGATTTCGGAGACCCTGGATACTTGGGGTGCCAGAAGCGAATCCTTGATCATCGGCGTTCCTTTGGGAAGGAATGCCGTGAGCATCATGAGAAGTACAGAGGTGATGAGGACCCCTTTGGCAATACCGAAAAGCACGCCGCAGATCCGGTCGACCCACCCCAGAAAGGCGATGTTCATCAAATATTTAATGATGACCCCAAGGATGCTGACAAAAATAAAAACACCGCAGAACAGCAGCATGAATCCAAGAATTTTGGCATAGGCGGGATTGCTGATCCATGCACCCAGGGGCCTTGAAATTTCCAGGTAATACGTGTGCCCGGCATAGAAACCTCCCAGAACACCGATGATGGAAGAAATTTCTTTAATAAGCCCTCTGAAAAAGCCTCTGATCAGGCAATAACCCAGGATGATGGTAATGATCGTGTCAAATGGATTCATTAAAACCTTTTACAGCGCAAAGGCCAATGGTCAATATGGTGGATTGCCGCAGTGTCATGAAAAAAGCCTTCCCTGTGTCCTTCGTGTGAGCCAGCGCCTGTGCGGTCTCTTTAATTTCTTTAGTATATAACACGGCGCCAGTGAGTCAAGGTGTTTTTGAGTGAAATAGAAGTACCGAGCCTCCCTAAAGGGGTACATATTCGCAATCCTAAAAGCAGGTCGACACAGGCAAGTATATTAATATTGACATTAAAGATTATTTTCATGATATTAGTCATGTCAGGTTAACACTGGCGGACGATTAATAAATGATTTCTTAACATCGAAAGGAGAAAAAAATGACAAAATTTAAACTTGTATTCGGTATCTTCTTGCTTGTTTTGATTCTTGGTGTAACTTGCTCGTTTGCGCAGACTCGTCTGGATGCGGCTAAGGCGAAGGCACAAGAGTTTATTAGTGCCACGGATACCAACAAAGACGGGAAGATCAGCAAGGAGGAATACCTGGCCAAATGCACAGGCGCCAATTGCAGCCAGAACTTTGATTCTCTCGATGTCAACAAAGACGGATTCCTGGATAAAGAAGAGGCTCAGAAGATAGCTGCAACCGCCAAACAAAAGGGGGCTGCTTTCAGGGAGAAGGTAAAAAATAAAGTTCAAACAGGTCAGCAACCGACCAATTAACCCGCAGGGCATTGCAGAAAGAATAATCTTCCCGGCGCTGTGCGCTTCGTTATCCGGTCTGGTATTCGGGGCGAATCCGGTTTTGCAGGTCTGACGAATCATTCGTCTCCAAGGAGTCGCCCCTTCAGCATCGACAGTTTTTTATTTTTCAAGGTTATTTCCGTTGTCGTCAATTGAATGGATGCGTCAACTGCTATGGGACTGCCGTTGAAAACGATCAGGGGGTTGATGTCGATTTCCTGAATTCGCTGGCACGCCAGTCCGAGTCCGCCAAGATGAATTAATATGTCGGACAGCGCATCCCGATTTACGGGAATGGAATTGCGAAATCCATTCAGGACTTTTTGCGCCCGAATCTGATCCATCAAATGAAACGCATCTTTGCGGCTGACCGGCGCCACGGCAAAAGCCGTATCTTCCAGAGCCTCGGCAAAAATGCCGCCCAGGCCCAGCATGACACAGGGACCGAACTGCGGATCCCGGAGGAAACCGGCAATCAGTTCGACGCTGCCGGGAACCTGCTGTTGAACCAGGATGCTGCCGCCAATCGGCATGGCAGCGCAGAGATCAGAAAAAGCGGTTTCAACCATTTCGTTCGAGTGAATGCCGATTTTTACCAGCCCTTGTTCTGTCTTGTGAACAACCCCCGGCGTGATGCCTTTCATGACAACGGGGAACCCAAAGCCTGCCGCTGCTGCTTTGGCTTCGGATAGGGAACCAACGATTCTTTCCGGAACTGTCGGTATGCCGAAATCAGACAGAATCTGTTTGGAAACATGTTCGTCCAGGCAGCTTGACGGCATTGCCGGAATCTGTTTCCACTTCCGGGAAACCGTGCATTGCTCGAAAGATTCCACAGAAGCATGCCAAGGCGTCTCTCTTTTGTTCTGCTTGAATACGGCCCGAAGGCATTCAACCGCCCGTTGGATTTCCCGAAAGACCGGAATCCCCTGTTTCTGGATGGCAATCTGCATTTCAAGCGCCTGTTCGCGTTTTCCGATCAGCCATGCGACCATGGGTTTTCCGGATGATATGACGCTGGCAACCAGCGGCGACAGGTCAAAATTGAGGGAAAATCCACCTGCAAACAAGTGCAGAAAAATCGCATCCACCCCGGGGTCGGCGCAGACAGCCTCAACTGCCGCCCGGTATGTTTTTTCGCCGCCGTTTTTTTCAACAGCCGGCCATAAGTCAATGGGATTGGAAATCGGCATCCAGTCCGGAAAGACAGCCTTTAATGCCTGTCGGGTTTGGCAGGACAGGTCGGCCACCTTCAGACCCTGGGTTTCAATAAAATCCGCTGAAACGATTCCGGCTCCGCCGCTGAAAGTCAGAACAGCGATTCGGCCGGGAAGGTTCGGGGAAATGGCGGGAAAGGCTGCCAGGGTTCTGCACAGATCCATCATCTGTTTGAAATCGGATGCCTCGACAACTCCGGCCTGAGACAGCGCACCGGAGATGACGGCGCCGTTTCCGGCAAGGCTTGCCGTATGGCTCATGGCGGCTTCGGCCCCTTTGCGGCTTTTCCCGCCTTTTAATACAACAATTGGTTTTTGCGAACGGCTGCAGATTTCCATAAACCGGCGGCCATCCGGAATGGATTCCATATAAAGTCCGATCGCGTTCGTCCGGGTATCCTGGATCAGGTATTCCAGCAATTCGCATTCTTCCACATCCACTTTGTTGCCGATGGAGCAGACCTTGCTGATTCCCATAATCCCGTGGGTGACGGTATCAATCAAAAATCCAGCAGACAACATGCCGCTCTGAACAATCAGGGATACCTCTCCGGGCATGAGTCCGTCCTGCCATATCGTCGGGGAAACAAAGGAAAATACATGGCGCCGGACAGCGTCCACAAGTCCCATGCAGTTCGGTCCCCAAAGCCGAATGCCGGTTTCTTGAGAGATCCGTTGCAGAAGGTCCTGAAGTTTTTTCCCCTCTTTTCCGGTTTCGGCAAATCCGCCGGATTCAATCATGGCGCCGGGAATTTTTCGCATCGCACATTCCCGAATGGCATCAGGAACCAGCGGGGCCGGAACAAAGACGATGGCCAGATCGACCGGATCCGGAACATCCAGAACACGGGGATAGCAGGTCAGTCCTTCAATTGAAGAATATCTCGGGTTTACGGGGTATATTTTTCCGGCAAAGCCCTGCAGAAGGTTTGTCAGGATGGAAAATCCCCCTTTGGCGGTATGGGTTGTTGCGCCAATCAGAGCGATTCCTTTTGGATTGAAAAAAAATTCCATTGATGAATTGCCTCCGGAATGTTACCAATGTACCATGATCAGAAGTTGTCTGTTTTAAATGTCATTCGGGTGTCTTCTTGTCAAGCGTAAACGAACAATTGTTCGGTTATCGGGAGCGGTCAACAGGGGAAGATATGCGTCTTTATGCTGTCGCAGACATTCATGGCCGATCCGATCGGATGACCGTAATCAAAAGCAACCTGGAAAAATATCGCCCGAATGCCTTGGTGGCTGCAGGGGATATCACAACGTTCCGAAAAGCCTCCTTTGTTTCGGCTTTGGGTGATCTCTCGCTTCCGGTTTTGGCGCTTCGCGGGAATACCGACTTAAAAAGGGTTGAATCCTGGTTTGCCCTGAAAGAGAATATTTTATTTCTCAACAACCGCGATGTGACGTTGCAGGGGACGCATTTTGCAGGCGTAAGCGGAACCATCCCGATTCCGTTTCGTTCCAGGATTGCTTTCAGGGAAACCGCCGATCTGGAACCGGCTGATTCCGCGGATAACCCCTCAAACAATACTGGTTGCGCATCCGCCGCCCTGGGGCTGCCTGGATCGCGTCATGGGAAAATATCATGCCGGGTGTAAGTCCCTTGAAAAAGTAATCCGAAGCTGTCAACCGGCCCTGCTGATCTGCGGGCATATTCATGAGGATGCCGGAATGGCCCATCTGGGCAAAACCCTGATCGTCAATTGTGCCATGGGCCCCGCCTGCAAAGGGGCAATCATCGATATTCAGAATGGCCGCATCACAGCGGAAATTCTGAAGATTTAGAAGTCAAGCTCAAACACTTGTTGATTTTCATGCGTTTGAACGTTAATAGTATATAGATGATGCCATGGGGTATATGAAAGAAGGCAGCAGTCAGGAGCCAGAATCCTGACGCACTTTCGTGCTTGGTTGTGTCTGTATGGTTATAAATGTAAGGTCCCTGATCAATAAATCTTGTAACGGTGTTGGGTGTATCGAAAAAAAAGGATGCGTATCATGACTAAAAAAATCTGGATTGTGTTGACTCTGATGATGGTTTTGCCGGCAATGACCTTTATGGCTTCATGCTCCAAGAAAAAAATATATTCAGACCCCTCGGCGACGCAGGCTTCAGATGATGCGCGCAAGGGCTGCTGAGAGGGCCAGGCAGGATGCTCTGGCCCGGCAGCGGGCTTTTGATGAGCAGCAGCTGAAGGATCAGGCTGCCGGCAGAGCAGGGACTGGGGCAGGCGCCGGGCTGGATTCAGGCAAATCGGCGACGCGAAGCAGTTTTGTTTCAGAAGATATTTATTTTGAGTATGACAGTGCGGTCCTGATTCCTGAAGCACGGGAAGTGCTGAAACGCAAAGCCGAATGGATGCGCAGCAACCCGAACGTTTCCGTCATCATTGAAGGTCACACGGACAGCCGTGGAACCGTTGCATACAACCTGGCTTTGGGAGAGCGCCGGGCTGAAAGCGCCATGTCGTTTTTGGTGGATTTAGGGATATCTGCATCCAGGCTTACGACGATCAGTTTCGGCAAAGAGAAGCCGGCCAACCCGGGCCAGGGCGAAACGGCCTGGGCCGCCAATCGCCGGGTTCACTTCGAGATCAAATAGATTGTTCTTTGAAGGGCTGGCGCATGAATTCCCATCGCGGGAAAATCCTTATTGCAGATGATGATCCAATTATCCGGGCCATTCTTCAAAAAATCTTCGACAAATCCGGGTTTGAGGTCATTCTTGCCCGAAACGGAAAAGAGGCCGCAGATCTGCTTTCAAATGAGATCTGCGCCGTAATTCTGGATCTGGAAATGCCGGTCATGGGTGGCATTGAGTGCCTGCGTTTTATCAGAAAGAATTTTCCGGATCTTTCTCCCATCATGCTTACTGCAAGCAATGAATTTTCAAGCGCTGTCGAGTCCATGCGCAACGGCGCTTTTGACTATATCACCAAACCTTTTAATCCGAGACAACTGGTCGCTCTGGTTGACAAGGCCATTGAAACGGACGCTCAGGCCAAACGGCTTCGCCGTGTTGAGGCGGAACTGGCAAAGGTCCGGGAACATGAAATCGAAACCGCCTCAAGAATTCAGCAGACACTGCTGATGGGAATTCCCCCAATAAATTTCAGGGGGATGGAAATTGCCAATTGGAGCATCCCTTCTCAAAAAGTGGATGGCGACTTTTATGATTTTATTGTCATAGATTCCCAGTGCCTGGACATCGTGGTTGGCGATGTCATGGGCAAAGGCATCGCTTCGGCACTCCTGGGCGCCGCGCTCAAGAGCTACTTTCTTCGTGTGATTCATGAGCTTGAATGCGCTGTCGTTCCCAGGGGATGCGCCGCCGGAACCCGATGCCATTGTCGGCCGCGTCCAGTCTGCCATGATTCACCAGATGGAGGAACTGGAAACATTTGTCACCCTGTGTTATGCCCGTTTTGATCTTTCCCGAAAACAGATGCGGTTTGTGGATTGCGGCCACATGCGAACCATTCAATATCATCAGGACAGCCAAACCTGCAGCCTGCTTCAAGGGGTGAATATGCCGCTCGGATTTCCGGAAACCGAGCCGTTTACACAGATTTCCGTCCCGTTTGCCAATGGAGATTTCTTTTTCTTTTATTCCGACGGACTCACTGAAGCCATGAATTCGGATGGCCGGCTCTTTGGTGAGGATCGATTGGTGGCATCTGTAAAAACCAGCGCCGCATTTTCTCCCGATGAGATCATTGAAAAGGTATGGATTGACATTGTTTCTTTTTCAGGGTCTGACGCCTTCAGGGATGATTTTACCTGTGTTGTTGTAAAGATCGACTCGCCGGATTCGTCTGTGCCTCTGCCTAATGCCGAGTCAAGAATGACATTTTCGAGCGATTTGAATGAACTGTCCGGTGTCCGGCAATTTATTCGAACCTTTTGTAAAACCATTCCAGAAGCCCTGCTGGGTGAAGATCGAATACCCCTGATCGAACTGGCCGTAACCGAAGTCGCAACAAACATCATCCGTCACGCCTACGGCGGACAATCCGATGCTTTTGTTCAGGTTTCCGCCAGGCTGTTCCCGGAAATGTTCCTCATCGAATTTGTTGACAAGGGAAAAGGCTTTAATCCGGGAACGGTTCCACAGCCCGATTTTGATGGATCTCGGGAAGGCGGCTTTGGCCTCTATATCGTTTCTCAAATTGCGGATGACGTCGTATATTTAAAAGGCAAAGACAATACGAACCGGACTCAGTTGAAGATTCTTCTTAAGCCGGCGCGTTAATGACGCCACGCCGTTACAAAAACCCTGATCCGCCGAAAATAGGAGCCGTTGCATGAATTCCCCTTATACCGCCCATGGTGGAGAACTCGTCAATTTGATTGTGAGTGAAGAACGGGCGGACGTATTGAAGGCCCTTTCCAAGAATCTTCAAAGCATCACGCTTTCTCAGCCTGCTGTTTTCGATCTTGAACTTCTGCTGAACGGCGCTTTTTCACCGCTGACAGGCTTTATGAACCGAAGCGACTATGAATCGGTTCTGGATCGCATGCGGCTTCAGGATAAAACCCTGTGGCCGATTCCCGTCTGCCTGGGAATCTCAGAGTCAGAAGCCCAGCGCCTTGAATCCGGGCAGTCCGTTGGCCCTGCGGGACAACGAGGGGTTTATGCTGGCGGTCCTTCATGTCAAGGATATCTGGCCCATTGAGAAGGAGAGGGAGGCTGAAGCGGTGTATGGCACCCAGAGTACAGAACATGCCGGGGTTCGTTATCTTTTTGATTCTGCAGGGAAATATTATGTGGGCGGAACCATTGAAGGCATTCAGCTGCCGCTGCATTCCGCCTTTAAAAGCATGCGGCATTCGCCGCTTGAAATGCGCAATCTGTTTAAAAAACTGGGCTGGCGCCGCATCGTTGGATTTCAGACGCGAAATCCGCTGCATCGGGCTCAGTATGAATTGACGCTTCGGGCAATGGCACAGGTCAAAGCCAATCTGCTGCTGCACCCTGTTGCTGGAGATGTCAATTCCAACGACATTGACTACTATACCCGAACCCATTGCTATCTGGCTGCCGGAAAAAACTATCCGGCCAACATGATGCACCTGAGTCTGATTCCCCTTGCCATGCGGATGGCAGGACCCCGGGAAGCGCTGTGGCATGCCATCATTCGGAAGAATTATGGATGCACGCATTTTATTGTCGGTCCGAATCATGCCAGTCCGGGCCATAAACCAGACGGAAAGCCATTTTATGAAAAAGATGCTGCCAGAAATCTGGCGGCATCCTTTAACGGAGAACTGGGGATTGAAATTGTTCCCGTTGAGGAAATGGCGTATGTCGTGGAAGAGGATGTTTTTTTGCCGCTCAGCGAAATTCCCAAGGGGGTTCAGACCCGTTTCATGAGCAATGATGAATTTCGCAGCAAACTTCGAAACAGCCGAAAGATACCGGACTGGTTTTCGTTTCCTGAAGTCGTCGAAGCCATTCAGCAGGCATATCCTCCCCGTCACAAGCAGGGGGTCACCATTTTTTTTACCGGCCTGTCCGGTGCCGGAAAATCCACGGTTGCCCGAATCCTTCATGCCCGATTCCTCGAAATGCGAAGCCGGCCCGTCACCCTTCTGGATGGCGATATTGTTCGTCAAAACCTGTCCAGCGAACTGGGATTTTCTAAAGAACACCGGGATCTCAATGTTAAACGGATCGGTTATGTGGCCAGTGAAATCACCAAAAACAGGGGGATCGCCATCTGTGCACCGATTGCCCCCTATGCCTCAACCCGCAGGCACATTCGCGAAATCATTGAACAATATGGCGGTTTTATTGAGGTTCATGTCGGAACTCCGGTTGAAGTCTGCGAAAATAGAGATCGAAAAGGCCTCTATGCCAAGGCGCGTGCCGGACTCATCAAGGAATTTACCGGCGTCAGTGATCCGTATGAAATTCCGGAAAACCCTGAAGTCTATATTGACACGACGTATATGACTCCGGATGAGGCAGCCCAGGAAGTGCTGCTGTATCTGGAGCGGGCAGGGTATACGCGGTGATTATTACGGCGGACAGATAACGGATTGCAGGCAGCGAAGATCAGGCTGGATTATTTTACGAAGTTATTTCGGAGGATGTGATGGATCACCAGCCCGCATTGCTGGATTATATTGGGCGCCTTGCAGTTGAAGCCGGCAGGGCGATCCTGGAGATTTATCGCACGGATTTTTCGGTGGAGCACAAAGCGGACAAGTCTCCATTGACTCTGGCCGATACCCGCTCGCACCAGATTATTGCCGATGGGCTTCAGGCTGCGTATCCGGATATTCCCGTGCTGTCTGAAGAAGGCAAATCCATTCCTTACGGGGTACGAAAAGACTGGGACCGGTTCTGGCTGGTGGATCCGCTGGATGGAACCAAGGAGTTTATCAAAAAAAACGATGATTTTACGGTCAATATCGCCCTGATTTGCGATCAAATGCCGACAGTGGGCGTGGTGTATGTTCCGGCTCTGGACGACCTGTATCTGGCGGATGTTCAAAAAGGGTGTTATCGAAGCTTTCGCGGATGTAAAACCCGATTAAAGATTCCGGCAAATATGCCTGCATTGGCCCTGCGAATTGTTCAAAGCCGTTCTCATCCTTCTGTCGAACTGGAGGCTTATTTAAAGCGGCTTGCTGTTAAAGAAAGCATTCAGCGGGGAAGCTCTCTGAAATTCTGCACGGTTGCATCCGGAGAGGCGGATTTATACCCGCGCCTCGGCCCGACCTGGGAATGGGACACGGCAGCCGGTCATGCCGTGGTGCTTGCAGCCGGCGGCGTGGTGGTGGATCTTGAGGGAAACCCCGTCCGCTACAACAAGCAAACGCTTTTAAACGAACCGTTTCTGGCTGCGCCAAGCCTGAAGTTTCTTCAGAGAATCCATGCGATATAAGGTTATTCGATCTTGCTCTGATAAAGCCGAAGGCTGTTTGAAACCACCGATATGCTGCTGAAGGCCATTGCCAGGGCTGCCAGAATGGGGTGAAGCTGCCGCAGCATTGCCGGAAAGGACTCAAAAGGGTAGAGAACCCCTGCAGCAACGGGTATCAGAACGATATTGTAGAAAAAGGCCCAGAACAGGTTCTGGCGGATGGTTTTCATGGTGAGCCTGCTCAGCTGAATGGCGCGTGAAATCCCGGTAAGGCTTCCGCTGGATAAAATGACATCGGCGGTTTCAATGGCCACATCGGTCCCGGTTCCGATGGCAAAACCCACATCTGCCTGGGCAAGGGCAGGGGCGTCATTGATGCCGTCCCCAACCATGCCGACTTTTTCGCCTTTTTCCTGCCAGGATTTGACCACGGTTGATTTTTCTTCCGGCCTGACTTCTGCCGCCACACTTTCGATGCCGACCTGCCGGGCAATGCTTTCGGCCGTCATCCGGTTATCGCCGGTCAGCATGATCACTTTCAGATTCTGACGATGAAGCCCCTGAATTGCTTCTGCGGATTCGGGCTTCAAGGTATCGGACACGGCGACAAGGCCCCACAACAGATTTTCGACGGAAACCATCATGACGGTATTTCCGTCGGATTGAAGCGCTGTGATCGCTGCTTTGTCGGATTCGGGAAGAGAGGCGGTTTCAGAAAACCAGTCCGGCTTTCCCACCTTTACCCGCCCTCCCCTGATGACGGCCTCAACGCCGGCGCCGCTGGTGGATTTGAATTTTTCCGGATCGGTCAGAACCAGTCCTTTTTTTAAAGCTTCATTCACAATGGCCTTTCCCAGAGGGTGTTCGGATCCTTTTTCAATCGAGGCCGCCATTTCCAGCACCTGATCCGGGGATTTGCCGGAGCTGCCGAGTGGCAAGACGGCGGTTACGGAGGGCTTTCCCATTGTGATGGTGCCGGTTTTGTCCAGGATGATGGTGGTAATGCGGGTTGCCATTTCAAGGGACTGGCTGTTTTTAAAAAGAATGCCTTTTTCAGCGCCTTTTCCGGTTCCGGCCATGATGGCCGTGGGTGTTGCCAGTCCCAGGGCGCACGGGCAGGCGATCACCAGAACCGCCACCATCCGGATCATGGCCGGAACAAACTGTCCGGTTATTCCCCACCACAGAAAAAACGTGAGAATGGCGATAGCGATAATGGTCGGAACAAAAATGGCTGCAATCCGGTCCGCCAGGGCCTGAATCGGGGCTTTGCTGCCCTGCGCTTCCTGAACCAGCCGGATGATTTGGGCAAGGGCCGTGGCTTTTCCCACACGGGTTGCCCTGAATTTCAGCAGGCCATGACCATTGATGGTTCCGCCGGTAACGCTGCTGCCTGAGATTTTATCCACCGGCATGGGCTCGCCGCTCAGCATGGACTCATCCACCGTGGACTCGCCTTCCAGAACAACGCCGTCAACCGGAACGCGCTCTCCGGGACGCACGAGGAGAATATCCCCTGTCCGGACCCGGGCGATCGGAACCTGGCTTTCCGTGCCGTTTGTCAGAACGGTTGCCGTGGATGGCCGCAGTCCGATGAGTTTTCGAATGGCCCCGCCCGTCTTTCCCTTGGTCCGCGATTCCAGCATCTTGCCCAGCTTGATCAGGGTGATAATGACGGCCGAAGTTTCAAAATACACATGATCTCCCAGTACCGGAAAAAATAAAAGCGCAAGGGAATAAAAATACGCAACCGAAGATCCCAGAGCAACCAGGACATCCATGTTGGCGCTTCGGTTCCGGATGCTTTTGATGCCGCCCACATAATAATCCCAGCCCGTATAAAACTGAACCGGCGATGCCAGTAATAAAAACATCCAGTTCACCCAGGGCGCATGACTCCAGTGTCCGATCAGGCCAAAATCCCGGGCCATGCTCCAGAGAAAAAGCGGCAGGCTGAACAGAATTCCGACGATAAATTTATGCGTCTGGTCTCGAATCTCAGCGTTTCTGGCGGTTTGTTCAATATCTTCTGCATCTTCTGAGTCGTCTTGCGGCAGTATCGCCTTGAATCCGGCTTTTTCAATGGCTGCAGCCATGTCATCGATGCTTGCAGCCGCCGGGTCGTATTCAACAAAAACCCGTTCGGATGCAAAATTCACCGATGCCTTCACAATGCCGGGGACTTTGCGGGTCAGAGCCCGTTCGATATTCATGGCGCAGTTGGCGCAGGTCATTCCGGTGACCGGAAATTCGGCATTGGCGATTTGGGGCAGGGAAGGCGTATCAGTCATGGCATTCACCCATCAAGGCCGGTCTTGTATTTTGACAGAATCGTTTCAGACAGCATCATGCGCTTGCCGGATAATTGATTTCCTTTAAAATATCCTGAATCTTATCAAGAGTTAAAGGCGCATTCCATTCAACGGTAATCTGTTTTTCGGCGGGATTCCCCTCAACGGTTACAATGCCTTTAATTTCAGACAGTTCATTTTTAATGGCCATGACGCAATGGCCGCAGGAGATATTGGGAATGGTAAAGACGTGTTTTTCCATTTTTTTCGTCCTTTCAAAAGACAGTTTGTATGAAAAGCGTGACAAGTCATACTTGATGAACCCGATTTCGTTCAATGGTTACAACGTCATGGCTTCAGTTTTGCCAGGTTGTCTCTGGCAAATTCAATGGAAGGGTCAAGGGAAAGCGCCAGTTCATAATAGTGAATCGCTTCATCGGTCTTTCCCAAATCACGGTAATTGGAAGCGATATTGGCGTAATCGATGGCGGAGCCGGGATTGAGCGCGATCGCTTTTTGAAAACAGGCGATGGCTTTTTCATGATCCTTGAGCTTGAAATGGCAGAATCCCAGCAGGTTATGAATATCCGTGCGTTCGGAATCATAGCTTTCCCCTTTTTCAAGGACACTGGATGGCTTTTCTGTAGTCTTCCATTTCCTTGAGCGCGACCCCCAAATACGAATAGATGCTGGGAATATCCTGAAGAACGGGATTCAGCTCAAGGGCGTGGTTCAGATGGGTGCATGCGGTTTTGGGGTCATTCATGGCAAGATGGGCGGTTCCCAGATAAAACTGAAGGTAATACTTGTCCGGGAGCATCCTGTTCATTCTCTGCAGTTCGGCGATCGCCTGCGCCGGCGGCTGGGTTTCAGTGATGAGTTTGGCGGCAAACATCCCGACGCTGGTCCCCAGAGCCCGTTCTCTGAAATGGGCACCCGGAATAATCGTGTAAAATGCCGGAATGTCGAGTCTGGGGTGCCGGGTGTTGATGACGATGACGTCAAGGCCTTTTTGAGAGAGTGCGGCAATGCAGTTTTCAACTTCGATCCGGATATTGTTGTTTGAAAGGTTCGGAAGCGATGCAATGGAAATGCGGTTTTCCGGTTCAGTGATAAAACCGGCCTGATCCAGGCTGCTGAATTTGGGAAGTCCGCTGGCCTCATAATTGGCGCCGGTATTAAAATCTCCGGCCAGTTGCGCCACTTCGGTCAGGGCCCGGCTGAAGGCTTTTTGCGGATCAGGAGTGGTTCCGGCGGTCCAGACGATTTCACTGGTCTGGGGAAAGGTGGCAGGATCATAGGCCAGAATGCCGACCGTTGGAATGCCGGTATCCAGTGAAAAATCGGATATATAAAGCTGAATGCCGTTGTGTTGATATTTCTGAAGCATTTCCCGAACCAGGGGCTCTGTTGCGGAATCCGGAGAGATGGCCGGAACTTTCAGCTGCTTGTGGCTGATGATCGATGAGACGTGCCGCTCGACGATCTCGCAGATTCCCTGGCTGAGGGCCTCTTCCACGCAATTTCCCGCCGAGGGGCCGTTGTATTCATTGATGGTGAAAAACCAGTTGAACGGAACCAGAACCTCTTCTTGCCGGGTCAGGTTATATCCCCAGGTCCATTTCAAGGGGAGATTTTCAAATATTTTTCGGGTAATTTCCCGTTCGGTGGAATGATCATGAACGGATTGAGCGATCATCTCAAAGGGAAGCGCCCGGGCTTTAAGGTTTTTGTAAGTATCGGTAAAGAAATTGTCCGGCGTGTTGCAGAAACTGAAAAAACTGAACCGTTCCGCCAGCTCCATCACGGCGCTGGCCTCGGCCTGGGCCGGGGTTGCGCCTTTGCCCATCTGTTTTCGCGTTCCGGTTACGGCCCTGGCGTCCTTGCCGCAATAGCTCAGATATACCGGAATGCCCAGCCGTCCATTGTCAATCCGGGCTGTTCGCTCCAGAATATCAAGATTAACGTTTTGAAATTTATCTTTAATTCTTTTTACGGTTTCTTCCGGCGGTAAAACCTTGTCCTGATCCAGCGTATACCGTTTGAATGCATCCTTCAGCACCACCTTGTGGGTCATCTTTCCTCCAAATTCATTGCTTTGTGATCAATGAAATTCTTGACGTTACGGGTTTGTTTTGTTAAATACGCAGCATATCGAAATTGTGGGGATGTAGCTCAGCTGGGAGAGCGCGGCGTTCGCAATGCCGAGGCCAGGGGTTCGATCCCCCTCATCTCCACTCACCACGACCGATATGCTGTTTTGAAATCCACTGATTCTCAGATCTGATTTTTCCGCTTGTGAGGATATCCGATAACGCGGCCAATTTCCGTTATGGCGATTTCCGTAGTTTTTTGATCTCGGCGGCAATCTTCCATGCTAAGTGAAGCAAGCGCTCGGCTCTGCGCATTCACCAGGTCCGGGTACTCCGGGCCGGAGATTTTCTCCGTAAACAGGGACTGGGTCACAGCGATGATTTTCTGGTTTTTCTGATCCTTGAGGGTCCAGACGGCATTCAGCCATGCAGTCTCTCCCGGCTTGCCGTCAAAGCGGTTGATGTTCACCACAACCCGGTAGTCCGGTTCGATCAGTAGATCATCGGTTGACGACGGTTGCGCCTTCCTCGGCCAGAAGAATGCTGAGATTTTCCGCAAGAATGCGTTTGACGTCATCCTTTAGCTGCCCTGCCCATTTATGAAACTCGGAAAAGCCCACCTGATTGTCGTTTGTCCGGATGGCGATCTGCGGTCGTTTCAAGCTGTCCGGAAGGATGACCGGTCCGACCGAGACGGTGAACCTGGATTTGAGATCCGGACGTGCTTCCGTCCGCTGCATCGGGTTCAGGGTGTAATATTGAGCCGGCTGGCTTTTTAGAAGGCAGCCGGAAAAGACAATCAGGCAAAGAACAATCCCGAGTTTACAGAACAATCTCATTGGATTCATTTTTCCGATCCTTTTCCGGTAACGATCGATTCCGGGTGATTTTCGAGGTATTCCACCAGCACCCGCAGGGAGCGCGCGGTGTCCGAGAGCTCTTCCAGCGTTTCTTTCATGCGGTACTGCAGGGGAGAATCCGCCTCCAGAACAGCCTTGGATGTGGCCAGCGACAGCTGAGCCTGTTTCAGGACGGCATTGAGTTCCGGAGTTGTTCCGGTTCTTAGCGCGGCGGTCAGCATCTGGATTTCCTTGACGGCGGTGTTCAGTGAGTCGCAGCGCTTCCCCGATTTCCGGCGAGTTGGCAAATTGCCGGGCGCCCTGGATCGTGTCCTTCAGATCCTTTCCAATCTGTTCAATGGGCAATTTGTCAAGCTTGGTGATAAACTGACTGACCTTGGAGGCAATCTCCTCGATCTGAGTCGGAAGGGTCGGTATGACAGGGTAGGTGCCCTCGTAGGTGATGCGTGTGGGCGCAGCATTCGGTAAAAAGTCCAGTGCCACGTACTGCTGCCCGGTGACCAGATTGCCTGTTTTCAACTGGGCGATACAATCCTTTTGCAAACAGAAAATCAATGACTTTTTCATGGTTTTTGGGAGCCGTATTCTTTTTCAAGTTCAGCCTGCCCGGTTCGATCACAATCAGCACCGGTATTTCGAAGGATTTTTTGTTGGCGTCGTACTCCAGTTTCAAATCGATCACCTCTCCGATCTGAATGCCCCGGAACTCTACCGGCGCTCCCGGAGAAAGCCCTCTGACCGAAGTGTCGAACTTCAGGAGAAAGAGTTTTTTTTCAGCGTAGTCTTTTTTTTCAGCAGACATCCCGGCTGGCGTAAAGTGTGAAGGCTGGTGTCCTCCTGGGCTGATTTTCCGGGTCGTTCGTAATCGCTCACAATGTCGAATGCGATGCCGCCGACCATCATGGAGACAAACGATTCTGTCTGTATGCGGATACCCTGAGTGTCCAGTTTCATATCAATGCCGCTTGCGTTCCAGAAGCGCGTGTTTTCATGGACGTACTGGTGGAAGGGGGCGTTGACAAAGATCTTGAAAAAAATGCTCTTGCCCTCGGGAGACAGGTGATAGGCAATCACTTTTCCAACTGTAATCTGCCGGTAGTATACCGGAGCGCCGATTTCAATCGAGCCCTTGCGGTCCGCCTTCAGCGTAAAAATGCGGCCGGGATCAACGGTTGTAACAATGGGCGGCTCCTCCAGTCCATGAAAATTGAGTTCCGGCTTGCCGGGTTTTCCGGGATCAATGTCGATATAGGCGCCGGAGAGCAGCGTGCCGAGTCCTGACACACCGTAGGAGGCAACGCGGGCCCGTACCACCCAGAAGCGCGTGTTTTCCGTCAGATAGGCTTCAGCTCCCTTGACGAATTGGGCCTTTACCGAAACCTGGGAGAAATCTTCGGTCAGGGACAATTCCGTAACCTGCCCGACCTCCACATCCTTGAATTTGATCTTGGTTTTGCCGGCCTCAAGGCCCTCGGCGGTCTTAAATATGATGGTGACCTCAGGGCCTTTTTCAGACAGTGTCTTATAGATCAGCCAACCGCCAATCAGCGCCGCAACAACGGGGACGAGCCAGATTAGGGATAACTGACGTTTGCGCGCCGAAACGACAGGCTCTGAAAAATCAGTGACATTGGGCTCAATCGGTGTATTCACAGGCATCTTCGGGCTCCTTTGTATCCCAGATCAAACGGGGATCAAAACTCATGGCGGCAAACATGGTGATGACCACCACGGCGGCGAAAAACACCACGCCTCTCTGGGCCTCGATATTGGCTATGGCGCCTATGTGAACCAGGGCCACCAGAATGGTCACCGCAAAAATATCCACCATTGACCAGCGACCGATGGTCTCGGTGAGTCGATATAGCCGGGTGCGATCCTTCGGACGCCAATTGGAGCGGCGCTGGACAGAGATCACGAGAAATGTAAGAATAAACAGTTTGAGCAGGGGAACAAAAATACTGGCAACAAATATAATCAGGGCAATCGGCCACATTCCCGTGGCAATGAAATAAATGACGCCGCTCATGATGGTGTCGGTCTGTACCACTCCCAGGGATGTGATTTTGGTAATTGGAATCAGATTGGCCGGAATGTAAAACAGAAATGCCGCAAGGATAAGCGCCAGGTGCGGGCAATGCTGTTTCGCTTGCGTGAATGAAGAGTTGCGCCGCATCGCGGGCATTGCCCAAGCGAATCGACTGTTCCGGGGTGTTTTCTCATGAGAAGATGGCAGACCGTGCAGCTTACAAGAGATGCGGTCTTGGCAGTCAATGCGGATGAAGGCATTCGCTTTTCTCCCAATGCTCCCAGACCAAGTGAGGGTCAAGGGAGGCCAGACAGGCGGCCAGAACGAAAATGAGCGCCATGAAACAGAACAAGGCGACATCCGGGAGGATCTGCGCCATTTTTGCCAGTTTGACCATGGAGACGAGAATCCCGACCATGAAAACCTCCATCATGCTCCATGGCTGGAGCTGCCGCATCCAGCGAAAGACATGAAACATGCCGGGTGCCCGACGCTGGAACTTCAACGGGAGCAGGATATAGATCAGCGCCAGGAACTGAGCCAGGGGAGCGATGACGGTCGTGAACAAAACCAGAACAGCCAGCCACGGCATCCCCGAAGTATAGAACTGCTGAATTCCGGTCAGAAGGAGCGTGTTCCGGACCTGGCCATGAATCTTGAAACCGAGAAAAGGAAACGAATTGGCCATTACCAGCAGAATCAGTCCTGTAATAGCCAATGCAAGCGTTCGTTCGAGGCTGTTTTGTTTTGGCTTTACGAGCAATGCGCCGCAGCGACAGCAACTGGCAGTCATTCCCCCGGAAATGGCTGGAATCCGGTGAAGAAGATCACAGTCGTGGCATGCCATGAAAAAGCCGTCTTTCATCCGTTATCCCTTGGTGGTTTTCAAAAAGAATTATCAATCGCTCAATGCTGTTGCTTGGATTTTCACGCCGCATGATTTCATAATCACAGGTTCCGCGACATCGGTAGCGGCAGGCTGACGAGATCACAAACAGCAGAAGTGCTGGTAAGAATTATTACCCATCCTTTGAATGCATGTCAATGCTTAACCTGGCAATCCTTGGGTGAAAAAGTCAAGCACGAGCTATCTTTCCTCTTTTTTAAAAAAAATGGGCATCTGCCATTAGATGCCCAAGAAATCCGATAATGCCTTTGCTGCGTTTCAATCTATCTTAAAAATACAATCGATTTCTTACCCCACAGTGGTAAAGTCATAAATTTTGATCCGAGGGGGTATCCCGTTCGATATCCTTATTTCAGTTTTAACTCCACGCCGCCAACTGACAGCTTAATCCTGACGCCCTTGGATAACGAAATGAGCTGGATAGCGACTCCGTTCTGGTTCTTCATCAAGATGGCGCCGACGCCTTCACCCATTGTTGCTTCCGAGCCTGCAGTGAAAAATGATCCGCTAAAATCCTCGATTTTCTTAAGATCAAAAACCTTTCCCGTTGCCCTTACTTTACTGACGCCAATGTCATTAATGGAAATCCCGTGGACTGTGAAGGGATAATTTTTCCCCTTGAAAGTCAAGACGCCGTCTCCCCAACTGACGCCGATACCGAGCGCAACCCCTCTTTGCGTAAGTTTGAGTGTTGCATCAGGCTTATTATCCACAGCAGATGCAATGCCTGCCAAGAAAAAGAGTGATACCAATACTGCGAGACCAATTCTTAACTGTTTCATAGCATTTCCTCCATTAAATTAAAGGTTGAATATGCAGCGGATCAATGCCTGTACTGTAAAAATCATTGTCAAAATAAAACGACGATGTCAATCATTATCTGATGATTGTTTAGGGCATGGCGATGGCGTTGGTGAATGGCCAAAAGGGCTTTTCCCCGGGACAATGGCGCTTATTGGAAGAGTCCTGCCGCATTCCGGCATGTCGTTAATGCCTTGTCTTGCGAACCCTCTGAAATCCTTTTTTTATGAATCCGCCTTATTTACTTCTTGACTTTTCCGGCTTAGTTCGTCAGTTTCGAACGGTTTGCTTTGGGAGAACCCATTACGCAAGAAGGGTCATTCATCGCCGTCACGCTCCTTTTGGGAGCACATTTCCATTATAATCCATTTATACAGCAAAGGAGAATTCTATGAAAAAAATCGGTACACTGGTTCTGGCGCTTTTTCTGCTTACAGCGGCAACTTTACACGCCGATGCTCCGAAACTCGTCATCGCCACCGGTGGCATCGGCGGGGTATACTATTATTATGGAACACAAATATCCGAAATAATTGGTAAAAATGGCTTTCCAACAACTGTTGCGATACAAACCGCAGCCTCGGTTGACAACATGATGCTGATTCGCGATAAAACAGACGTTGCAAAAGGCACCTTTTTTCTGGCCACTGTTCTTCCGGACACGGCATATTTCACCGTCACGGGAAAACATGAAAAATTTGCGGAAAAACCCGTAAAGGCCAATATCCTGTGGATGATGTACCCGAATTATCTGCATGTCGTCACAACGGACAAGTCCGGAATCGTCAAACTGGCCGATCTTCAGGGAAAACGGGTTTCAACGGGCGCTCCGGGGTCAGGAACCGAGTTTACCGCATTCAACCTGCTGAAATCAGCCAATATCGATCCGGCGAAGTTCAAGAAATGGGAAAAACTCGGGGCCAAGGAATCGGACGAAGCGCTTGCCAACGGCACCATCGATGCCTATATCTGGTCCGGGGGGCTGCCTACCGGCTCCATTGTCGAATTATCCAACACCCTGACCCGCAAGGGAATGAACCTTTATATCGTCCCCATATCCGGCAGTGATGAGGGGGTTACGGCCTTTGAAAAAGAATTCGCCGGATTGACCGATCCGCTGATGATTCCCAAAGAAGTCTATGGAACCGCTGTTGACACGCCGACGCTGGCATTCTGGAACATGTTCGTCTGTCCGGAATCCCTGTCTGATGAAGTGGCTTATGCCATCACAAAGGCCGTCTTTGACAATATCGACACCCTTCGATCCGCCGTGAAATCCGCAAAGGACACGACTCTGGAAGGGACAGCCAAATTTGTCGGCAAAACCGCGATTCCCTTCCATCCGGGAGCGGTCAAATATTTTAAGGAAAAGGGTCTTGTGAAATAGAACCCAGTATGACAAAACGCTATCTTGTTATATTTGTCATGGTACTGGTTTGCCTGCTTCTGATTCTCAAACCCGCAGTCGTTAAACTGGAAAGCGGCACCCGGCTGCTGGTGCTCCTGCGCTGGCAGTCGGGAAAGATTCAATTCGTGAACTCGGTCACGGAAAAGCCCGTAACGATTCATTTTCAAATCGGGGGGCTTTTTCAGAAATTTACGGTTTTAACGGATGAAACAACCGAAGCGTATTATACGAACGGGCTCTACTCCATGAACGAAGCTGTTTCAAGAGAATCGACAAACACCCTGAAATTCTGCTCCATCAAAGGAATTTCGTTAACACTGGGCTTTTACAGCTTTTCCCTGAAAGACGGCTGCCTGGAGGTAGAACTGTTATGGACAATCTGATTCGAAAACTGGTGTATTTTCTGGCGATTTTTGGAACGCTCTATCATCTTTATCTTGTGATTCATCCGTACACGCCGTTTGCGGGATTTCACGTGTCCATTCTGGATCTGACCCAGGTGCAAAGAGCCATGCATGTGTTTCTGGTGGCATTGCTCGGATATCTGATGAGTTTTGTCCGGCAGAAAAACAGGGAACTGCCCGGAGGCCTGATTCTGGCATTGATGACGGCCGTGATTCTTGTGGAATTCGTCAAGCTGGACATTCCGGTCTGCCTGAAGGTTTATGCCGTTGTCGTATGGGCTGTCACCATGCTTCCCCCCCTGATTCCGCAGATTCAGAAAATATCCAATATCGCCTGTTCCGTGCTGTGTTTTCTGCCTTTTCTCTATCTGGTTGTACATTACGAGAAACTCATCTACCGGGCCATCATGCCGGAGCCGTGGGATTTGCTCATGGCTTTCAGCGAAATGCTGCTGATTCTGGGTGTTATTTACCGAATGAGCGGCCCGATCATGCCGATTATTGTCATTATTTTCTTTCTGTACAATATATTTGGAAACCGGATACCCGGGATTTTCGCAAATCCCGGCTTTGATCTCGATATGCTGCTTGGGAAAATGTATTGTGAAACCGAGGCCGGTATTTTCGGAACCATCACCGGCGTCTCTCTGAAATACCTCATTTATTTCACAACGCTCGGGGCTGTCGTGACCCGGCTCAATTTCGGTAAAATCATCGCCAACATCGCCCTGTTGTTTGTCGGAAGAAGTCCGGCCTCGCCGGGAAGATGCAGCGCGGTCATGGCCGTACTCATGGGCATGTTTTCAGGGTCCGGGGCCGCGGACACGCAGTTTGTCGCAACCCTGACCAAGCCGCTTTATGAAAAAGTCGGGTATGACAAGTATGTTGCCGCAGGCGTCATCGCAACAGTCGGATCAGTCGCCTATATCACGCCGCCGGTCATGGGTTCCATCTCCTTTTTGATGGTCGAGCTTCTCTCCATTCCTTATTCCCAGATCATGGCCATGGCTATCGGACCGATGCTGCTGTATCTGGCCGGCATTGTCATCTACAACGAGCTTTATGTCAGAAAGGACAAACTTCCGCAGCTGGAAATCAACACGGACATCGATTTTTCCTATTTCAGGCGATACTGCTACGTTTTTATCCCGATTGTTTTTATCATGATCATGATATATCGAGGGTTTTCGATCAATGTCACGGTTACGGCGGCAACCGTGCTCTTTGTGATATTCGCTTTTTCAGATCGAACCATCCGGCCTCCCGTGAAAAACCTTTTTGAGGCCCTGGCGGAAGGCATCATCTCCCTGCTGCCGATCGCAAGCGCCGTGATCGCGGCCAACATGATCATGACCATGATGGTCCTGAGCGGCCTGGCTTCTAAATTTTCAATCATTCTGATGAATATCAGCGGCAGCAGCCTGTTGATGGCAACCCTTTTTACGGGTTTTTTCAGCCTGCTGCTGGGAATGGGCGTGCCGCCCATTGCCACATATGTCCTGACCTCGGCCCTGACCGCGCCGACCATTCAAAAGATGGCGATGTTAAACGGCCTTCCCGAACAGGCCGCGCTGATGGCAACCCATATGTTTCTCTTTTATTATGCCGTGCTTGCGGAAGTCACTCCGCCCGTTGCCCTTTCCGCATATGCCGCGGCAGCGGTCATGGGAACCGATCCGATCAAGACCGGTATTTTTGCCGCCCGGGTGGCGATTCCAAAATATCTGATCGGGCTGACGTTTATCCTCTCTTTTGGCGGAACCGCGATTCTGATCATTCCGGTGCTGGAGACCCTGCCCCTGAATCAGGCGATTTTACAGATCATATCCAGATTCGCGTTTTCCATCCTGGCTGTTTTTTATCTGAATGCCGCGGTCGTCGGATACTTCATCCGGAATCTTACGAACATTGAACGCGGCATTGTCGGCATCTGCGCGGTTCTGCTTTTTTATCCGTCTGATACGCTCAACATGGCCGTGGTGCTGATCCCAACGATTATTCTGGCGAAGATCTGGATTGAAAACCGGAAAAACAGGCTGAATGTCGAAGGTGTTTAGGGGATAATGAATCCGTACAATTTATGGAGGCGCTGAATGCCTTTTGAACTGGATCATGAGATGTTTTCGTCAACTCAGATAGAAGAAGTGGCCGTGATCCGCTTCAAGGGAAATCTGCTGTTTCAGTTTTCCGACCTGTATCTGAAAGAGGCGCTGTTTGATCATCTGCACAAGGTTTCCCACAGCCGGGATATCAAGGTAATCCTTTTTTTTGGAAGCCAGGATAAAATCCGGCGTCAGGATAAGATTCAGTTTTTTCACGACCTGTCTCAGCCCGGTGTGGATGTCAAACGCGTTACGCGGATCTATAATTCCGTCAATCAGCTGATTCTGATGATTCAAAAGATGCAGAAACTTGTGATTCACGCAGACAACGGTGAAGTGGGCTCTCTGTTCATGAATGTGAGCCTGGCGTGTGATTACCGGATTATCGGCGACAAAACCGTTTTCCAGTATCCCACCATCGAGCTGGGTCTGGTTCCGAAAGGCGGGGGCGTGTTTTTCCTTTCCCGAATTCTTGGTGAAAGCAAAACCATTGAGCTGCTGTTATCCGGGGATGACGTGGATGCGGCCCAGGCCCTTGCGCTCGGGCTGGTCAACCAGGTAGTCCCCTCGGCGATGCTGGAAAAATCAGCCGTTGAAACCGCGCAGAGATTTTCTAAAAAGCCCCTGCGCCTGATCACAGGCGTCAAGAAACTTCAGCACCTGATTTCAAAGGATCTGCCGGTTTTCCTGGAACTGGAAAACCAGATCCTTCTGGAAGCCATTGCATCGGAGCGGTTTCGAAAACGGCTTAACAAGCACCTGCCGGTCTGACACATGAAAACGATTTTCCGCGATAAGTGACATCTGCCATGATAAAACGAATTGTTCTTGTGATTGTTTTTTTGATTGTGCTGGCGGGAATTCTTGCCGGGATTAAAAGCCTTCAGATCCGCCAAATGGTGGCCAAGGGAGAAAATGCGGCACCGCCACCCGAGACCGTAACCACCGCAGTGGCACGCTCGGAGTCTTGGGGGACCCAGCTGACCGCGGTGGGTTCGCTGGTTGCTGTTCAGGGTGTGACCGTGTCCGCCGAAGTCAGCGGCAAGGTCGTTCATCTGGGGTTTGAGCCGGGCGGCGTTGTTCAGGCAGGCGCTGTTCTGCTGAAGCAGGATACCGAGTCGGAAGCAGCCCAGCTCCGCGGCGCAGCGGCGAACCTGGCCCTGGCAAAGCTCAATTTCGAGCGCAATGCCAATCTTCTTGGCCTGAATCTGATTTCACGGTTGGATTATGACAATGCTGAGGCGCAGTATAAGCAGACTGCGGCACAAGACGACTACCTTCGGGCAATCATCGGTAAAAAAACCATTCGCGCCCCGTTTTCAGGCCGTCTCGGGATTCGGCTTGTCAACCTGGGGCAGATGCTTCATGAGGGGGATCCGATTGTTTCGCTGCAGTCTCTGGACCCGGTTTTCGTCAATTTTCTTCTGCCGCAGCAGCAGCTCGGGCAGATTCAGGACTGGGTTTGCGGTTCGTGTTACCTCCGATGCGCTTGCCGGCCAGGTGATTGAGGGCAGAATCACCGCAATCAACGCCGAGGTGGATGTTGCAACCCGGAGCATACAGGTGCAGGGTACCGTGGCAAATTCAAAAAAGCTTCTTATCCCCGGCATGTATGTCAATGTTTCGATCGTTCTTCCTGACAGGGAAAATGTGCTTGTCATTCCGACCCCGTCCGTGCTTTACGCACCCTACAGCGACTCGGTATTTATTGTTGAAGAGAAAAATAATGAAAAAGACGGCAAGCCCGTTAAAATCGTCCGCCAGCAGTTTGTCAAACTCGGGGAAAAGCGCGGAGACTTTGTCTCCATTGTCCTCGGACTCAAGGAAGGCGATATGATCGTGAGCACGGGCGTATTCAAACTGCGAAACGGACAGGCAGTCACCGTGGACAATGTCCTGGCCCCTGATTTCAAGCTTTCGCCCAAACCGGATAATAATTGATAGCAGTCTGAGACTGGCTCCTGACTTCATAATTAAAAGTTCACATGAAATTCACAGATATTTTTATCCGCCGCCCCGTCCTCGCGCTGGTCATCAACCTGCTCATCATCATTGCCGGACTGCAGGCCATCCGCTCGGTCAATGTCCGCCAGTATCCGCGCAGCGAGAACTCGGCGGTTACCGTCACCACCATCTATGTCGGCGCCAGTTCAGAATCTGGTGCGGGGATTCATCACCACCCCGCTGGAGCGCGCCATTGCAGCCGCGGACGGTATCGACTACATTCAGTCCCAGAGCGAGCTGGGACTGTCGACCATCAGCGTTCGTCTGAAGCTCAATTATGATCCGATCAAGGCGCTTGCCGAGATCAGCTCCAAGGTTGACCAGGTCCGCAATGACCTGCCGCCGGAGGCCGAAGTTCCGATCATCAACCTGGAGTCGGCAGACAGCCAGTTTGCTTCGGCATATCTCAGCTTCAGATCGGACATTCTCGAGCAGAATCAAATCACGGATTACCTGGTGCGCATCGTGCAACCGCGCCTTTCCGCAATCGAAGGCGTTCAGCGCGCCGACATTCTCGGGGCCCGAACCTTTGCCATGCGCATCTGGCTGAAGCCCGATCGCATGGCCGCGTTTAACATCAGCCCGATGCAGGTTCGAAAGGCACTGGCCGCCAACAACTATCTGGCTGCGCTCGGTCAGAGCAAAGGGGCGCTGGTTCAGGTGAACCTGACCGCAGACACCAATCTGCAGTCCGTGGCGGAATTCAAACGCCTGGTCATACGGGAACAGGACGGGGCCATCGTGCGGCTTGAAGATATCGGCGAGGTTGCCCTCGGGGCAGAGGATTATGAAACAGCAGTCCACTTTTCAGGCCAGACCGCCGTCTTTATGGGTATTTTCCCGCTGCCGAACGCCAACTCCATTGATGTGATCAATCGTGTGCGCGCTGAAATGGCCGCCATCGACAAGGTCCTGCCCAGCGGTTTGGAGGGTCGCATTGCATACGATGCCACCGCCTATATCAACAATGCCATTCATGAAGTGATGAAAACACTTGGCGACACCCTGCTCATCGTCATGGTCATCATTTTTCTTTTTCTCGGCTCTATCAGATCGGTCTTTATTCCCGTTATTGCCATTCCCCTGTCGCTTATCGGCGCAGTGTTTCTGATGCAGGTGTTCGGCTTTACCATCAATCTGCTGACCCTTCTGGCCATTGTGCTGTCCGTGGGTCTGGTGGTGGACGATGCCATTGTGGTTGTTGAAAATGTCGAGCGGCATTTAAGCGAAGGAAAATCGCCGATTGATGCCGCCCTGATGGGGGCCCGTGAACTTGTGGGACCCATCATCGCCATGACGGTCACGCTGGCAGCCGTTTATGCGCCGATCGGTTTGCAGGGGGGACTCACCGGTGCCCTCTTTCGCGAGTTCGCTTTTACCCTGGCAGGGGCAGTTACGATCTCCGGCGTTGTTGCCCTGACGCTCTCGCCGGTGATGTCCGCGATGCTGCTCAAGCCCGGATTGACCGAACGCGGCCTTGCCGGAAAAATCGATCGTGATTTCAAACGGCTCAGGGCGTTTTACGGCAGACTGCTCGACATGACCCTGAACTACCGTCCGGGGGTTTACCTGGTGTGGGTCGTTGTGAGCCTTCTTACCATTCCCATGTTCATGATGTCCCCGGTGGAGCTGGCTCCGGTCGAGGATCAGGGGGTGATTTTCGGCATTCTCGACGGATCCGCCAATTCCACCATCGACCAGAACAGCATTTATGCGGCAGCGGTGAACAAGGCGTATCTCAGTGTAAAAGAGACGGACTTCACCTTTCAGGTGACCCGCCCGACCTCGGGTTTTGCCGGCATGGTCGTCAGGCCCTGGAAGGATCGGGAGCGCACCGTCTTTGAAATTCTTCCCGAAGTTCAGCAGAAGCTCCATGCCATTCCAGGCATTCGGGTATTTCCGGTAACCCCCCCGGCGCTTCCGGGCGGCGGCCAGTTTCCGGTGGAATTCATCCTGGCATCCACGGCTGAACCGGAGCAGATCCTTGAGTTTGCCAGGCAGATTCAGCTAAAAGCCATAAAAAGCGGCATGTTTGCCTTCCCTCCGCTCATTGATGTCAAGATCGACCAGCCCCAATCCGAGCTTGTCGTTGACCGCGACAAGGTTGCCAGCCTCGGCATGAACCTGGAACAGGTGGGCATGGATATGGCGGCAATGCTGGGCGGTAATTTTGTGAACCGCTTCAACGTGGCCGGACGCAGTTACAAGGTCATTCCGCAGATCGCCCGCGTGGACCGCCTCAATCCGGATCAGCTTAAAAACATCTATATTACCGGACCCAGGGGAGAGCTCCTGCCGCTCAGCACGGTTGCAACGATTCAAAACAGCACGGTGCCGCGATCTCTGAACCGTTTTCAGCAGCTCAACGCCGTCAAGATCAGCGGTGTTGCGGTCCGCCCCCTTGACGAGGCCCTGGGTTATCTGGAAGCCGAAGCGGCAAAGATTCTGCCAAAAGGGTATGTGCTTGATTACACCGGAGAGTCGCGCCAGCTCCGCAAGGAAGGCAACAAGTTCATCTTCGCTTTTGCGCTTGCCATGACACTGATTTTTCTGGTGCTGGCGGCGCAGTTCAACAGTTTTCGCGACCCCTTTGTCATTCTTGCCGGATCGGTGCCGCTGGCCATGTTCGGAGCGCTTATTTTCACATTCCTGAAAATGCCCGACCCCAATGTTCCCTTCTGGACCCACGGCTGGACAACGACCCTTAACATATACTCGCAGGTGGGTCTGGTGACGCTGGTGGGTCTGGTGTCCAAGAACGGCATTCTTGTGGTTGAATTCGCCAACAAACTTCAAAAGCAGGGGCGAACCAAGCGGGAGGCGGTGTATGAGGCGGCCCTGACCCGTCTTCGCCCGATCCTGATGACCAGCGGCGCCACCATCGCCGGCCATTTCCCCTTAACGCTGGTTACCGGCGCCGGGGCCGCGGCCAGAAACTCGATCGGCCTGGTGCTGGTCGGCGGCATGGCCATCGGCACTTTTTTTACGCTGTTTATCATTCCTTCGATTTATATCCTTGTTGCCCGGGATCATTCCAGAGACCGCGCGCCGATTGCCGTGGAATTATCCGGATGAATAAAACCTTGGGGATCGTTTTGGCGGTGTTGATGGCGCAGATGTTGCCCATTGCAGTCGTCCCCGCTCAGGAATCGATAGCGCTGCGCGAGGACTTCAACAATCTTGACAACTGGAAGCCGCTCACCTTTCCGAAGATTGAAAGACACAGTGAATACGTGATCAACCTGGAAACCGCGGGCAACCGGATTCTGACCGCCCGCAGCAAAGCTTCCGCATCCGGAATCGTTTTTAAGGGGTCTTTCAACCCCTATCGTCATCCGGTTCTGAGGTGGCGATGGAAGGTGGACAATGTCTATTCAAAGGCAGATCCCCGCACCAAAGAAGGGGATGACTACCCCTTGCGGGTCTATGTGATCTTCGAATACGATCCTGACAAAGCCGGGCTTGCACAACGGATCACTTTTGGCCTTGCAAAAAAACTTTACGGGGAATATCCTCCGCTGGCCAGTTTAAGCTATGTCTGGGCCAGTCAGGATATGGAGGCGTCTTTCTTCGACAACCCATTTACCGATCGGGCCAAGATGATCCCCCTTCGTTCAGGCACCGAACATCTTGGCAAATGGATGGAAGAAGAGGTCAATATTCTGGCCGATTACCGGCGGGTTTTCGGCGAAGAGCCCCCTGAAAGCGCATCACTGGCCATCATGAATGATTCGGACAACACGGGCGAGGCTGCAGTCTCCCATGTTGATTTCATTGAGGTGAGAAGCAGCGCGCTGAAAGAAACATCAACCCGAAACCCGTAAATCCCTGATCCAAAGGAAGTGGCGCTATCCAGTCAACGCGTCACGCTTCACGATAAACCAATATCAACATGAAAATGGAGAGAAATCGATGAGTTTAGTTACAATTGATGCCGAAAAATGTCAGCGCGACGGCATATGTGTGGCGGAATGTCCGGCGCGTCTGCTGGAATTGAAACCGGGGGGTGGCGTTCCCGAAACCATCCCTGAAGCCGATGAGCTGTGTATCGGCTGCGGTCATTGTGTGGCTGTTTGTCCGTTTGGTGCGTTATCGCACAAGAACCTTTCTCCGCAAGCGTGTGCCCCTGTCCGCAAAGAGCTGGCTGTTGGGGCCGAACAGGCGGAACAGTTTCTGCGTTCCCGTCGCTCGATCCGGGCCTATAAAAAAACGCCGGTTGAAAAGAAGACACTTTTAAAACTGATCGATATTGCCCGATTTGCACCCAGCGGCCATAACAGCCAGCCGGTTCGATGGCTGGTTATTCAAGAGAGCAAAGAGGTTTTGCGACTGGCCGGCATGGTGATCGACTGGATGCGGTATGTTCAAAAAGAGCATCCGGCCATGGCGCAAACCCTGCATATGGAACGTGCCATTTCAGCCTGGGAAGCGGGAAAAGATCCCATCTGCCGCAATGCCCCGCACCTTATTGTCGCTTACGGTGATAAATCCAATATGACGGCGCAATCCGCCTGTGTCATCGCCCTGACCTATCTGGAGCTGGCGGCTTCTGCATTCGGGCTGGGAGCCTGCTGGGCAGGATATTTCAATGCCGCCGCCACGTTCTGGCCGCCCTTGCAAGGCGCCCTGGCGCTTCCGGAAAACCATGCCAGTTACGGTGCCATGATGATCGGGTATCCCAAATTTGCCTATCATCGGCTGCCTGAGCGAAAAGAAGCGAATATATCCTGGCGTTAGACAAACGGAATCATCATGATATCGTGAAAGGACAAGCCAAAATGCCGATACCTGGAAATCTGCTGACAACCGCGATGGCCGTCATGCCGCATCAGGATCCGGAAAGAGCCATTGAAATCGCCTCAACCCTGGACATACCGTTCTGGCCCCAGCTTCCCCGGCTGAATTATTACGAAGACATGTATGTTCAGGCGTCCGAGCACTTTCCGGGTATTGTTCTGGATATGGTTGAAAAAACGCTTCGCTTTTCCATGGACAAATTTATCGAGGAAGTCGAGGAAACCCTGGCGCATTTTGAGGAGCCAGCCTATTTTGACATCAGCCCGGCCTATTCGGTGGTGTACCACCGGTTTCTGGAACTGGACCATTCAAAGCGGGCTGCGATCCGCGGACAGCTTGAAGGGCCGATCAGCTTCGGATTCAACGTGATTGATCAGGACGAGCGTCCCATCCTGTTCAATGATTCGGTCCGGCCCTTCATGTTTGAATTCATGGCCAAGCGCATCAATGTCCAGTTGAGCCGTTTGAAAAAGCTCAACCCCAATGCCTTCATGTTCATCGATGAGCCCGGTCTTCAGTTTCTGTTCAGCGCGCTGTCCGGCTATAACGACATGGCGGCCCGAAAGGATGTGGCGGGTTTCCTGGAGATGATCGAACGGCCGCGGGGCATTCACCTGTGCGGCAATCCGGACTGGGATTTCCTGCTGGGTCTGGACATGGATGTGCTTTCCATGGATATCTATACCAACGCAGAGGTGTTTTCCTCTTATGCAGCTTCGATTAAACGATTCCTGGACAGGGGAGGGGTCATTGTCTGGGGAATCGTGCCGACCAATTTTGAGCCGTTTGAAAAAGAAAACATCAATTTGCTGGAGCATCGCCTGGAAGCCATCTGGGAAACCCTGCAGAAAAAAGGCATCGAGAGGGATTTTCTCCTGTCCCGCAGCCTGCTCTCTCCGGCCACCTGCTGTCTGGTCAACCCGGACGGCGAAAAGACCGTCGAAAAGGCATTTAAAATGATAAACTCCCTTTCTGCCCGAATGCGCGAGAAATATCACCTGTGAAATTTGGCGAATAAACCGCCTCAATCTGTATGAAATATCGTTTTTTCTTTGCGCGGCATGGAAACCATTTGACAATCTATGGCTCATTTTTAATAAAAATAAAAAATTATGACCGGTCCTATCGTCTAGCGGTCAGGACGCTGGCCTCTCACGCCGGAAACACGGGTTCGATCCCCGTTGGGACCACCAATAAAGAATATAAGGGGTTACGATGAAAATCGTACCCCCTTTTTCGTTCCACAAAAAGCTATTTCCAGCCTTGCAGTCTGATCTGCGTCCTGTATAAAACAAGAGGAGAATCAAACGATAACCAACTGATCAAAAGGAATCCCGCTTTCCACAGACAGCGGTTCTGTTGTATAATCACACCGTCATGAAACCATCCCCGCAAGCACCACCGGCCGACAATCTTGACCGCCTTTCCGGAATCGTGGAAAGAGTCACCTTTCACAATGCGGAAAACGGCTGGTCGGTCCTGAAAGTATCCCCGTTCAATGAACCGCATAAACTCGTTACCGTGATCATCCATCAGGCCAAGGTTTTTGCAGGCAGCTCGATGGATTTCTACGGCACCTGGAGCTATCATGCCAAGCACGGCGAGCAGTTCAAGGCAGAACAGGTTATCGAGAAAAAACCGTCAACCAGCGCGGCGCTGGAAAAATATCTCGGCTCCGGACTGATCAAGAACGTCGGCCCCAAAACCGCACACAAAATCGTGAAACACTTCCATGAGCGGACCCTGCAGGTTTTCGAGGAGACCATCGAGGACCTCATGCAGGTGCCGGGAATCGCGGAAAAGAAACTGACGGATATTAAGAACAGCTGGCAGGAGCACAGGGCCATCCGGGATGTGATGATATTCCTGCAAGGATACGGGATCAGCACCCTCTATGCCGTCAAGATATTCAAAACCTACGGCAACGATGCGATCGGAAAGGTTTCGGGCAATCCGTATCAACTGGCCCGGGATATCTACGGAATCGGATTCTTTTCCGCGGACAAGATTGCGCTCAACATGGGATTTGAGAAAGACGGGGTGCCCCGGATCGAGGCCGGCATCAAACATGTCCTGGCATCGGCGCGGGATAACGGGCACTGTTATCTGCTCGAATCCCAGATTATCAAGAACACCCAGGAACTGCTTGAAACCGGAACGCCGGAGCAGATAACGGGCATATTGCTGTCCCTGATTACGCGCCAATGAAATAAAGAAAAGGGCGCTTTCCGATGAAATGGGGCAGAAAGTCTCAGCCTATTATTCCAATTCCATATTCTTCGATGAACAGTATGTTGCCAGAAGAGTCAGGCAATGGATTGCCCAGCCCGTTGTTGTTGACCAGACCCGGATCGACAACTGGCTTGAGCGGTATTGCCGGAACCAAAGCATTGTCCTTTCCGATGAACAGCAGGCATCTGTTGCGGGGATTGCAGGAAAATCGTTTTCCATCCTGACAGGGGGGCCGGGTTGCGGCAAAACGACCACAACCAAGGTTCTGGTTAAACTGCTTCAAGCCATGCAAAAGCGGGTTGTCCTTGCAGCGCCGACAGGACGCGCATCCCAGCGGATGAGCGAGGTGATCGAATACGAGGCCAAAACCATTCACCGGCTGCTTGAATGGGCACCTCGAAAAGAACGGCTTTAAAAAAGGTGAAGATGACCCGCTTCAACTGGATTGCCTGATTATTGATGAATGCTCCATGCTGGATATAAACCTGGCGGCGGCGCTTCTTAAAGCAGTCCCCCAGAATGCGCAGGTGCTCTTTATCGGCGACCCGGATCAATTGCCGTCTGTCGGGGCAGGCAATGTGCTGCAGGATCTTCTGCAGGCAACCTGTGTGCCGAGTTTCAGACTCACCCAGGTATTTCGTCAGGCCGAGGAATCCATGATCATCCGTTTTGCCCACCAGATCAACAAGGGGCAGATCCCGAGGATTGAATCCCCGTTCCATAAGCCTGAGCTGTGGAAAGATAAAGCCGGATGCATGTTTATTGATGCCGATGAAGCCACACAGGAACAACTCCAGTTTCTGGCAAGGGCAAAGGCGGCTATCCGGCATACCGTCACCACGGGAGAGGAACAGGTGGTTCAATCGGGTGATAAAATCACCGGAGTTATGAAGCGGGAAGAAGATACCCTGATGATTGACAGCCTTCTTGTTCAGGAATTCAGTGATTCATCGGAAATCCATGCCCCGATATTCAATATCCCGGAGAAGTTCAGGCATGTCGATCTGCTCAAGGTGCATCAGGCACAGGGAAGCATTGCGGAGCTGAAATCCATCATCAAGTCGATTCATCCCTGGTCAGCCCTTCATCATGGCGTAACGGGACTCGATATGGTCCTCAGGCTCTATACCAAGTCAATCCCTGAATACTTTGGCAGGGACATCGAAATACAAATCCTGTCTCCCCAGGTCCGGGGCAGCCTGGGAACGCTCAACCTGAATCAATCCATTCAGCAGGCCGTCAATCCCGAGCAGCAGGGGAAGAAGCAGATAAAGATCGGCGAGCGGGTCTACCGTGAAGGCGACAGGGTTATCCAGACCCGCAACAACTATGATCTGGGTGTATTCAACGGAGACATCGGCCGGATCACAAGCATCGACCTGGAAGACTATGCATGCCTGATTCAATTCGGGAAACAGGCTCCAATTGCCTATAGCCGCGAGGATCTGACCGAAATATCCCTTGCCTACGGGATTACCATTCATAAATCCCAAGGCAGTGAATTCGATGCCGTCATCATTCCCGTTGCCACACAGCATTTCAAGATGCTTTTCAGAAATCTTATTTATACGGGACTGACAAGAGCAAAGCAGTTGTGCGTATTTGTCGGCAGCAGAAAAGCGCTTTCAATGGCCGTGAAGCAGGCAGACAACCGGAAGCGGCAGACGGCATTGCATTTATTGGTTATGAATTGATATAAGTCCTCACGACTCCCAAGTTGAAACATGTTGATTGATGCTGTTTTTGACAGTTCACTGCAAAGCCCTTGCCGCCGGTTCTGTCCTTGCCTATAACTATTTATTTTGTTATTGTTTTCACATTTTCAGAAATCACTTTCAGGAGGGGGCTTTTACTCCGCAGGTTCCGGTGCCGCGCTGGCGGCTATTGTCCGGGGATTGAGTTGGCTGCCCTTCAAAGGAGGCTGGATATGTGGACACGACAGACACTTCAAGATCTGATCAGCAGTAAGATGGCCGACTATCGGTTCATCGTGGTCGCCAACCGAGAACCGTTTATCCACAGGTACGTCGACGACCAGATCGTGGTGATAAAACCGGCCAGCGGGATGGTGACGGCCATTGACCCGATTATGGACGCCAGCGGCGGCACATGGATTGCACACGGCAACGGGGATGCGGACATCGATGTGGTGGACGCGTTCGATCGTATCCGGGTGCCGCCTGACAACCCGACCTACACGCTTCGCCGGGTGTGGCTTACCAAGGAGCAGGAGCAGGGATTCTACTACGGCCTGGCCAACGAAGGGCTTTGGCCGTTATGTCACATCACATTCACGCCCCCGAAGTTCCGCCCGGAGGACTGGGAAATGTACCGCCAGGTGAACCGGTTGTATGCCGATGCAGTGCTCCAGGAGGCCGGCGACCAGCCGACCTTTGTGTTCATCCAGGATTACCATTTCTGTCTGCTCCCGCGGATGCTGAAACAGGCCAATTCCAATCTGATTGTGGCTCAGTTCTGGCATATCCCCTGGCCCAATCTTGAGGTGTTCCGGGCATTTCCGTGGAAGGAGGAGTTGCTCGATGGACTGCTGGGCAACGACCTGCTCGGGTTTCACATCCGATACCACTGCCAGAACTTCCTCGACACCCTGGACCGGACGATTGAGGCGCGGGTGGACACGGATCGATTCCTGGTAACCAGCGGCGGACAGACCACCGCGGTCCGCGACTTTCCGATCAGCATCGATTTTGCCGAACACGCCGCCCTGTCCCAGGCACCGGAGGTAGATGCGGCCATGGTCCGTTGGAAAAAGCGGCTCGGAAAGACGGCGGAACTCCTCGGGGTCGGAATTGAGCGGCTGGACTACTCCAAAGGCATCCCCCAGCGGCTGCAGGCGGTAAACTACCTGCTGGAGCAGCACCCCGAGCTGCTGCGGCGCTTTGTGTTCCTGCAGATTGCCGCTCCGTCCCGGTCGCACATACCGGAGTACCGGAGGCTCGAGGACGATGTCGAAAATCTTGTCGATGAGATCAATTTTCGGTGGAAGGAACGGGGCTGGCAGCCGATGGTGTTTGTGAAGGAACACCATGATCCGGTAGACATGATGGCCCTGCACCGGCTGGCCCGGTTTTTTGTGGTCAGTTCGCTTCACGACGGGATGAATCTTGTGGCCAAGGAATTTGTTGCCAGCCGGTCCGATAACGATGGGGTGCTGATTCTTAGCGAGTTCACCGGAAGTGCCCGCGAGTTGACAGACGCCATCCAGGTGAATCCCTACGCCGTCCACGAACTGGCCGATGCGATGCACCAGGCAATCGATATGCCGCAGGAGGAGCGGACCCGGCGGATGCTGCGCATGCGCGAGCATCTCGAGCAGCACAACGTCTACCGATGGGGCGGGAAGGTGCTGTCGGAGTTGTTGAAAATTGACTTTCCGGAGAACGTGTGATGCCGGAACCGATAGCCGATCAACTCGAGCGACTCGCCGACAAGGTCCGTTCCGCACCGCAGGTAATGATGTTCACCGATTTCGACGGGACGTTGGTACCGATCAAAGATCGGCCGACAGAGTGCTTTCTTGATCCGACTGTCGGCCGGACGTTGTCAGCTCTTGCAGGACATGAACGCGTTAGCGTCGGCATTGTGAGCGGCCGGGAGCTGGAAGATCTCCGGGCACGGGTCGGCGTTCCCGGCATCATTTATGCCGGGAACCACGGACTGGAGATCGAGGGGCCCGGCTTTGTCTTCCGCGAGCCTAATGCGGTAAGCATGATCAACGCGCTGAAAAAGCTGGTGGATAATCTTGCGCCGGTACTCGCCGGATTTCCCGGCGCCTGGATTCAGGACAAGGGTCTGTCCGCAAGTGTCCACTACCGGCAAGTGGACCCTGCGGATGTTCCGCGTCTGCTCGAAGTCGTGCGCCACGTTGCCACACCTTCCATAGAGGCTCAAAAGGTTGTGCTCCGCAGCGGCAAAAAAGTGATGGAAGTCCGGCCGGCTGTAGACTGGCACAAAGGAAAGGCCGTTGGATGGCTGGTCAACCGGATGTCGCTTTGCACAAACCCCCTGCTGATATATCTGGGTGACGACAACACCGATGAAGATGTTTTCGCGGCTTGGCCCGGGGGGATCACGGTATGTGTCGGAGAGAAACGCAACACCTTGGCGAATTACTCCGTGAGTGATCCCATCGAAGTTCACGTCTTTTTATGTTGGTTACTAAGCGTGTTAACGTAGGCACTCACGGCCTCGAAGCTGGCGTGTCTGTCGGTGACGCTCTCGGGTCCGATGGGCTTCTGGGTGTCGGTCAGAAGCCGTATTTACTTAGCGGCGCGCCCATATACCGCCATCTTCCAGGTCTTGTCCGGGTCAAACCGTGTCATCGCCTCGGCGGCCTTGGCAGTGTTCTCCCCAAGGTTCTTCTCGTAAACAATTCCGTCCATGTGCACAATAAAAGACATGATTCCGGAATAGCCGTATTTTGCCGGGTAAGCCACCAGCGCAAAACCGCCGATCATCTTGCCATTTGCAATGTAATCGTATGCACCTCCGGGGGTGTTCTTTCCCTGTGCCTTCAGGATTTTGTAGTAATATCCGTGATAAGGAAGGGGAGAGCCTGACGCTAAATGCAGCTTCTGATATCTTTTTGTAGCCTTTTTGGGAAGCCATTGCAATGGCTGGTCCCAGGGGGCTTGGTTTTTCACCTTCACGGGTTTCCCAGTAAAGGCCGTTTTTCTTTGCCCGGGTCGCTCACAAATTGCTGCGCGTATTCAAAATAGCCATCCCTGTCGTGGTCTCCCAAAACATATTCTTTTTGGGCATCGACATAGGCCAGACACACCTGAACGGCATTTAGTTCATTTTTGCCGACCCTGCGGTTTAGGACTTCCTCCTTGCCCGCCTTTGAGTCGAAATGCCAAGCTTGTCCCTTCTTGACGAGAGGCACGGGAAAGGGCCAATCGTTATTTCCGGTGTAAAGGATGGTTTTCGTGTCCCCGATTTTCTTCAACTGGTTCTTTTCCAGATAAGAAGCCAGGAAGGACTCCCGGTCTTCCCGGTCGAGCGTTTCGTCACCGGATGAAATCAACTGCTTGCCGTCCGGGCCAAAAATGGCATACAGGGCTTTGGTATCGTTCGATTTCATGGCCGCAAACATTGCGGTCACCGCCTCTTCGGGAGAAACGAAGGTTTGCTGCTGAGATTTTGGGAAAGACGCGGCGTCAGCGCCATCAGACAGCAATAATAGGGATGATAGAAAAGCAATGATAATGGCTGCACCCAGCCTGAGAGGGTGACAATGGTTTATCCTGTCTGTAACCTGCATCATATGCCTTGCCTCCTCATGTGTTCATCTATTTATTGAGACCGTCGTCCGATATTTGGGCGGGTTCCGCTGCCGCCAGAGGGAAGGCCGCCACCGCTACCAGCATTCGGAAGGACACTGCTACCGCTCCCGATATTCGGAGTGCCGCCGCCCGGGGTTACTTTTCCTCCCTGAAACAATTGACTGGGTTTTTGTGTCGGTAAGCTTTCACGGCTGGAACGGCCACGTTCACTCTGCTGTCTTACTTCACTGCCGCCACGGTTAAGACTTTCAATCGCTCCTGAGGATCGATTCTGCTGTGTTGTTGAACTCCTGCGTTGAGAGCTGTCCAGGCCTGTTCCCTTGAATTGCTGTTCTGCGCCTGAGTTGGAGGCAGAAGAGCCTTTTCTCTGACCGGAAGTCTGCCGCGTATTGCCCATAGCGTCTTGGCCGGTAGTACCTGTTCTCTGTACCTGAATGATCTGCCGCGTATTGCCCATGACGTTTTGTCCGGCAGCGCCTGCTCTCTGACCGGAGGACTGATTCTGACTGGCCTGGTCAAAGCCCCTGAAATCTTTTCTGGCGGTTGCTCCAGTGCTTCCCGTCTGCCCAAACTGCTGACGAACACTGGGGTCCTTGTACGCCACGCCTTTCCTGTGGCTCGGGTCATGCTGCCATTCAGTGACTCCCTGTCCCGTAGTTCCCTGTCCCTGGGTTCTTTGCCCCGAAGTCGCCGTAGCTCCTGTGGTTCCCTGCCCCATGGTTCTCTGTCCGGAAGTTCCCGTGGTTCCCGTGGTTCCCGTAGTTCCCGTGGTTCCCGTGGTTCCCGTGGTTCCCGTAGTCCCGGTGAGTGTCCGAGTTTGTCCGGCTGGACCTGTCACACTGCGGTCGAGCGTACCGGTCGTTGGATCAACTGCGGTTGTTGCTGAACGACTTCCCGTATTGCCTGCGGGGCCGGTTACTGAGCCGGTGTTAGTGATGCTGCCGTCGGCGTTTTTGACGGTTGAGCCTGTGTAGGTTGAAGTGTTGCCGGCACCAGTTGTCGCAGTGGCTGAACGATTCCCGCTGCCATCGCTCGTTCCCGTGAGCGTCCGAGTTTGTCCGGCCGGACCTGTCACACTGCGGTCCAGCGTACCGGTCGTTGGATCAACTGCGGTTGTTGCTGAACGATTTCCCGTATTGCCTGCGGGGCCGGTTACTGAGCCGGTGTTAGTGATGCTGCCGTCGGCATTTTTGACGGTTGAGCCTGAGTAGGTGGTAGTGTTGCCGGCGCCGGTTGTCAAAGTGGCTGAACGCGTACCGGTGCCACCGCTCGTTCCCGTAGTTGTCTGTCCCGAATTAACGGTATTCTGTACGTTGACGTAGGTTTGATTGGTATAATAAGTGTTGGTGATCGTGACGTTCTGAGCCGGATTTACGTATACCTGACTGCTGGCCCAGTTGACGCTTCCCTAGGCATAACCCCAGGCGGCTCCCCAGGCCACGCCTACGCCGAAGGAAACGACGCTGGTGGTGGCAACAGCATAACCCGGCGGATAATAATAATAGGGCGGATATGCCGGGTACCACCAGGTGCCGTACACCACTGTTGGATTGTAAGCCGGAACATAAACAACCTGAGGGCTCGCGGGTTCAATCACGATCGTCTTTTCCTGAACCACCACCACCTGCTCATTGCGTTGTTTTAAGATTGCCCTGCGGCATGGGCTTTGGCGCGAAGGTCCTGAATCGTAGCCATCACCTGGTCTTTCTGTCCGAGAAAAGCGTCTCCAAGATCCTGGGTCCAATCCAGTTTGTCGTTCATCATGGCCAGAACCGAAGGAAAATTCACCAGAGACTTCACGCTGGGATCCCAGTATTTTTGGTCCAGGGCAATGGCCAGTTTATCGCCTTTCAGCTTCGGGTTTGTACTGACCCACCGTGAGGCCTGCACCACTTCAAGGGGGTAGGTCGCGGCCATGAGCACCTGAATTAAAAGCGAGTCCGGGTACAAAGCAATGGGTGCCAGCATTTGATCCAGTTCTTCCTGTCGGAACACCGGTGGTGCCGACCCGGTGTCCTGGGCAAACCCCCCAACAGGAACCATGAGTGACAGAACAAGTAACCATACACATGACCGCATATACACTTTTTTCATTTTATGCCTCCTTATTTTTGTTGCTTACCGGATCGATGAACACAAATGCGTCAATCGTTTCCGGAAGTCATAAGTCGTTAACACATTCGCAGGAAATCCGGCACCGTGAAGATCATCGCCGCCACCGGCCGAAAAAACCGCTTGATGCTGATTATATGTCAAGATTGTTGGATCATCAAGCTGAATCGTTTTATGAGTCTCAATAATGAATGGAATCCTTCGAGTGAGAATATGTGCCTATCGATTTGTAAAAGTCGTTCAATACGACCCGTCCGACAATTGAACAAATGAAGCAAAACCAATGCCATTCATTATGTCAGCTGTAAACGCATTGTATGAACAATTCTCAACATCGAACTGCAATCCGGGTGGGTAATAAATATCCGCAACTGGTTATTATGCATCCATCTATTTGCAAAGACATCATCTCTCATTCAGGTACTTGCCAAGTAAATCCAGATGCGCTTTTTCTTCGTTTCCGATCCGGAGCAGGATTTTTCGGGTCAGTTCGTTTTGGCTGTCCGGCGGCCATGCGCAGATAAAGATCGAGCGCCTGGGTCTCGATCATCATGGCCAGGTCGAGATACCCGTCAACATCGTTCAGAAACGGCTGGTTCTGCTTCATGAAAGCATTCATATCAATGCCGCCCTCCATCAGTCGGGAATCCTGTGTCTGAAAATTTACTGATCTGATCCGGCGGGGCTTCCTGGGCCGGGGATGCCAGGCGATTTCCGAAGCTCCAGAAGGGTTTTTTCGTGGCTTTCCTCGGCCTTGATCAGACTGGTCAGAAGCGCTGCAGAGCGCTGCATCGTCTGTTTTGGCCAGGATGGCTTCGTGGAAATTTTTAAGGCCTTCCTCCATGCGATAGGCCAGCAGGATGATTTCCTCAGGAGATTCATTTCCTTTTATAAAATCCAGGTGAAACTCTCTGGGTCCGGTAGCGGTCCGGTCCTCCCATGCCTGAATGCCGCCCTGAAGATGAACAACATTCCTGAATCCCAGGTTCGTTAGAAGCTGGGTTGCCATGCGGCTGCGGCCGCCCACCGCGCAGTAGACAATGATGGGTTTGGCGGCATCCAGTTCTTCCAGCGAATCGGCCAGTTGGGGGAGCGGTATCAATTTGGCTCCCGGAAGGTGTTCCTGCTCATATTCTCCGGGCTGACGCACATCCAGGAGCACGTAATCGCCTTCTGAGTGTTCTTTGATGTAGTTCTCAACCTCATCGGCATACAGCGTTTGAACGCCGTCCACATCCTGACCCATTCCCATTCTGGCCTCCTTTCCGGCATCTTGGCCGAGATCTTTCGCTAACCGCTGCTCTCTTGACCCTGAAGCCTATGCGTCGATGTCTGCCAACAGAGAGATGATTTTCTCCCGGGCCGCCAGTTTCGTCAGCCAGGGTTCGGGGATGTCATCCAATCCGTGAAACGCCCCGAGCAGCATGCCCGTGATCATGCCCCGGGCCGCTGAATCACCGCCGGCCATCACGTTTTCGATGAGGGCATCCTTAAGATTGTCCTCGTATCTGGCAACCAGATGAATTACACCCGGAAAGGCGGCGCCGATCTCGCACATCTGCCCGAAACGCTTTACCGCGGCAACCGTTTCCGAAGCACGGCTTTCGATGCCTTTATTTACCCATGTCTGAAACGGCTCACGGTTGAACTGCTCGGCAGTTGTCGCCTCGATGGCAGCCACCGGCGATTCTCCCTGCAGGATGCGGAAAACGACGGCGCCAAAAAAAGCCGCACTGTCGGTTACCAGAATTTGGTTGTGGGTCATGGCGGTCTGGATTCTGGCGCTATTGACCAGCGCATCAAGGTCGTTGCCGTATGCGTAGGCCAGCGGCGCCATTCTTGCCGCTCCGCCCAGATCGGTGGATTCCGATCCGGCAGTCTCCGCAGACTTTGCGTCCTTGAAATTGTTCAGTGTCGATCGGGTGGCATGGTCGATATAGCCGGGATCATGTTGATGATGTTTCTGCCACTGAGCGGCAAAATGATTCAGATCAAATCCGCGGCAGGCTGCGATGGATTCCAGCAAAACCAGCATCTGGTCGCCGTAATGGGTGAATTCTCCGGCGTTCTTGGTGGGGTGGTAGGAGTTGGCGCCGGGCTTTTGAAATGTCTCCACCCTTTTGAAGGTGGCGCTGATCTGATCCGTGTCGTAGATCCAGTGGGCTCCCAGGGCCAGTGCATCGGCAGCAAAAGAGGCCAGAACCATGGCTTTGGTGTTGTCTTTCATCATATGCATTCCTTTCACCATGTTGCTCCGTATGGCAGGGTGTTTTTCAGGCAGAATTAAGTCCGACGGCTTTTACCGCACGGTCTATCTGCTGAATGCGTGTGTGAAGGCTGCCGGTAAAACCGATTGACAGCCGGACCAGTCCGGGCGACAGCCCCATGCTGTGCTGGTCCTTGAGATCGATTTCCGAAGATGTCGTGGAACTGGAACAGGACATCAGCGTATCAAAATAGCCAAGGGACACGGCGATATATCCGAAATCTTCCTGATTCTGAAGGCAGGAGAGCAGGGCGTCGGCCTTTATCTGACTCCCGCAGTCGATGGTCATCATGCCGCCGTATCCGAAACCCTGGTTAAGCATGTGGCTGAACAAATCGTGTTGTGGATGGGTGGAAAGACCCGGATAACAGACCGGCACTTTTAGGGATGCCAGGTGTCCTGCGATGGCCGCAGCGCGTCGGCTGTGCTCTTTCATTCGAATGGCCAGATGCGGCAGGCGCTGGATCACGTCAAAGGCGACCCGGGGGTCCATGGTGGGGCCAAGCAGCATGATACGCCCGGTGTGAAGATTCATCAGGCGGTGAACCATGGCCTTGTTTGCGCAGATAGCGCCTGCGATCAGATCGCTGGCGCCGTTCATGAATTTTGTGAGGGAATAGATCACGATATCCGCGCCGAGCCTTGCCGGCGACACCATCATGGGGCAGAAGGTATTGTCAACGACTAAAGTCAGGTTCCGGCCGCGGGCAAGCCTGGAGATGGCCGGAATATCGGCCACTTTCAGCGTCGGATTTCCCAGGGTTTCCGCGTAAAGAACCCGGGTGCAATCGGTGATTGCCGCCTCAACAGCCGTAAGATCGCTGATATCCACAAACGTGGTTGTAATGCCCATCTGAGGCAGCAGTTCCTTTAACAGTGCGTGCGTGCCGCCGTAAATCGTATTGCTGGCAACGATATGGTCGCCGCTGTTGCAGAGCTGCAGCAGCGTGCAGGAAATGGCGGACATGCCGCTTGCGGTGCAGGCCGCGGTTTCGGTTCCCTCGATGGCGGCGAGGTAGCGGGCCAGAATATCCACGGTGGGATTGAAATGACGGCTGTAAAGAAAACAGCCCCCTTTTTCAGGCCCTCTGATACCGCCGAAAATCTCCGGCATGATCGCCGGATCCATGACTGTAAACGTGGAAGACCTGGCTATGGACGGAGTCACGCCGCCATGTTCCCCGAATTCTCTTTTCGCCTCAGCCAATGCTTGCTCCGGGCTGTAAGTTTGCATGTGATTTCTCCTCGGTGCCTATGACCTTCACAAATATTGCGTTGCGTGTCAAGGAAGAAGATGTAAATCGAATCCGCTGCCCGTCCCGCAGGCTGTTTGAGTCCCCTGCCGCCCACCGCGGACCGCGCGAACATAACCGTGGATGTATTTGTAGTTGTAGCTGTCGTAGCCGTGGCGGAAGCCCACACCCCATGCCTGATAGGGATAATTGACGCTGGTGGAAGAAGACCAGTACCAGGACGATACGGTGTTGGGGAAGTATTTCGTGTTGATAGAAGGATTCTTGCTGTTCGTATCCGACAGATAAGCCAGTTCCTTGATGGTGGGAAGGCGCCAGTCCGAATATCCCCCAAAGCGCGCGTGATTCATTGCGTTGATGAAAGCTTCGGTGTTCATGCCATTGCCCGGGGTTCCGGAATCGCCGCCGTTGGTGCCCGGGTTGCTGTCATACCAGGTATACGTATTGTCGGCGTCGTTGGGATCATCATAGTGGCTTGTGCCATCCATGTTCCATTTTACTTCCCAGGTCAGGCCGGTGACATTGTCTATTACCATCACCCATGCCGCGGTTGAATCCGGCAGGGGTTGGCCGCTATGATTGAGCTTGGTATAGCGCGGGGTCAGGGCAGGGTCGGCATATCGGTATTGGTCCTTGTACGGAACCGGACCGGCGATTGCGTAAGCTGAAAAAACCCACGGGAGCAAACAATACAAAAGACATCTTTGTATCGTTTTTCTCATGACAACCTCCATCCGCATATTGTTTTCAATGCATGCCCCCGAATTTTAAAAGACTTTCAAAACGATTATCATATTTATTGATCAAATCAAGATATATTTCATTGCCGTTTTTCATGATTTCTGACTTCCTGTTTTCCTGGTCCTCTATCATGAATGCTCTTGCGCCACCCTGCCGGCAAGTGAAACACGTAGGCAGTCAAATGCGGTTACCCTGTGTGATGACCATGTATGGCTTGCACGAAATAATATTTTTAATTATCATGACCTGAAATCGGTTTCGCGGATTGCATATCGGGATCTGCCGGGAACGGAAACTGCGCGATTGCCAAGGCTGGCAGGGCAGTGTCGGCGATGGGAATTTATCGGGGAATGTGGCAATGGCTGCAGGTTGTTTTATATTAAGGAAGTTCCTTTAGGGGTGAAAGTGTACGGGTTTTTTTCATTATGCAAATGATTGTTGCGATTACATGGGTCCACTGGACGGCGTTTGTTCTTGGCCGTCCTTTTCTTTTTGGCGCTCGATCTGGGCGTGTTTCACCGCAAAGCGCATGCCGTCGGTTTCAAGGAAGCCCTGATGTGGACGGGAATATGGTTTTCCGTTGCCATGCTGTTTGCCTTGGGGCTGTATCATATGCGCGGACAGGAGGAAGCGCTTGAGTTTGTAACCGGGTATATCGTTGAGCTGTCCCTGTCGATGGACAATGTGTTTGTGATTGCACTGATATTCGGCTACTTTCGGGTGCCCTTGATTTATCAGCACCGCGTCCTGTTCTGGGGAATCATGGGCGCGCTGGTCATGCGCGGAATCATGATCGGCGCAGGAGCTGCGCTGGTGCGTCAATTCGATTGGACCCTGATGGTTTTTGGCGCCTTTCTGGTTTTCACCGGCATTAAAATGCTTTTTGCCAAAGAAGAAGGGGTGGATCCGGAAAAAAACATGGCGATACGGCTGGCCCGGAAATTTCTGCCCATCTCCCCCCATTTTGACAAACAGCATTTTGTTACGTATGTTGACAATCGCAGGATGTTTACCCCTCTGGTGCTGGTTCTGGTGATGGTGGAGGCCACAGATCTGATATTTGCCCTGGATTCCATTCCCGCCATCTTTGGCATCACGACAAACGAATTCATTGTTTTCACATCAAACGTGTTTGCCATCCTGGGACTGCGATCTTTATATTTTGTTCTGGCCGGCGCCATGGGATATTTCCGTTTCCTGAAATTCGGCCTGTCCCTGGTGCTGGTGTTTATCGGCGCCAAAATGCTCCTTCCCAAGTCCATGCATATCGCCACATCCCTGTCTCTGGGAATCGTGGGGGCAATAATTCTGATCTCCATTCTGGCATCCCTTGCGGTCAGCTGGATTGAACTTTATCAAGCCAAGAACCGAAAAAACAAACCGGTAATGTAATCGGCGGGTTTGGTATATCGGGCCAAGTTGCTTCGACCCAGATATAAGTCTGGATGCGCTTGTTGGAGCGGCAGTGCGTGGAAGAAAAGCCAGCAGGTCTATAGAGAATGCTTAAAGCCCGCGGCAGATGGTGTAGACAGCCCCTTCATCGTATACGTTGGCAGCAGGAATGGCGCCGGGTGCCGTATTGACCCCGACAGCGCCCAGGGTTGCCCGCATAGCGCCGGATTGGGGCAATCCGTCATCAAACTGCACATCAAGCGATACGGCCGCCTTGCCGGGAACCTGGCTCAGGCAGACTTTATTTCCTGCCAGACCATTGGCCGCGGCCGGCATGACCAGGGCGTTCGTGATGCCGATCAGGCCGCCGAAAGGATTGCGGGGCAGGGCTGCAACCAGTTGGTCCGCCGGATTTCCGGTAAGAAATCCGGCTGCTTTCAGATGCTGCCAGAAACCGTCGCTTTCAACGGTTGCGCCGGTAAAAGTTGTTGCAGCAGCCGAAAGGATGATCCCATCGTTGTTGCCGAACCGGGTAACCGTTGTCCAGTTGCCGCCACGGCCCGTCAGATCGGCAAGGGTCGGCCCATCGTCCCCCGGGAGCCGCTTGTACCGGTCGATGTAGCCGTTATAGGCTGCGGTTACACCGTCCATGATCGTTGGCCGCTTTTTTCACTTTGCTGTTTTCGATCAATTCCTGCCCCTTGAGCACCCCACCGATCAGCAGGCCGATGATGACCAGCACGATAGCGATTTCAATCAGGGTGAAGCCTTTGGGATTTGCGAGCTGTTTATTGGTAATTTTCATTTGGCCCCCTTGGATAAACTTGAATGATATATGAAACATCGATATGTATGACAGTCATGTTGTTGTAATCACGACAAAACATGAAAGTGAGTCGAAATTCTACCTTTCATACATTCTGATATATATAAACAAGTGTGTTGAAGTGCAATATGTAGGTTTTTTTTACAGATGGTGATTAGAATCAAGACAAATCGGTTTTGGGGCCAGGCAACTTCAGGACAAAGGTGAGCGGTTTATCAGGCGGCGCCAGGAAATCCAGGCTGCCGGATTCGTTTACTGCAAGCTGTCGGGCCTGGTAAAGGCCGATACCAAGTCCTTCTGCCTGTTCGCTCCAGAAAGGTTCGAACAACCGTTCCGGCCGGGTGTATGGACTGCCGTTAAGATCCTGAATCATGGACAATGCCTGGCCGTTTTCTTCAGATAAGGTGATGCTGAGATGGGGCGGGTTTTCCTGGGTCCGGCGGGCCAGGCTCGGCATAATTGCCGAGCAGGTTGTCGATGATGCTGTGAAGGTTTTCCAGAGATGCATAAGCAGTGGCGGTGCCGTGGATTTCCGTTGTCAGCCCTTGCATGTTTGCCGCTTGCCGCCAGACGCCTGCCAGGGAAACAGGGCGGATTTCCCCTTTGAGACCGGATTTGGATAAGGTGCTGAGAATACGCTCGGCCCTGTCTCTTACCGATGGCATAGCGGTCTTTAAAGTGATCAGCAGCGCGGGTTCGTGTTCCGGGGCCGCTCCGGTCAGTTGATCCGCGGCCAGGCGGATGAACTGGGCGATGTTTTTCATGTCATGCTGGAGAAACAGGCCTAATTTGGCTCCCTGGCTAAAAGCGCCCTGCACCGCTCCCATTTTGATCCACATGTCCACATGTGCCAGCAGAAAAAAACTTTCCGCAAGGGACTCGCTGAAATAACGTTGTTCCCAGCGGCGTTTGCCGTGATGCAGGGAGACGTCCAGGGAAATCTCCGGTACATCCAGGCGGCGGCGAATGCGGCCTTTTAGGGTAGTGCCTTCTGCCCCGTTCACCCGGGTGCCAAACCAGTCGAGTTGCCAGGACAAACCGCAGAAACCGCCCTGAGATAGAATCGGCCAACAGTTACGGAGAAAATCCGGCAGGTCAAATTGCAGGCTTTCATTGAGACGCAGCAGTTTCAAATTCAGGCTCGCCTGACGACGGGCCTGGCGCACCAGCCAGGCCATTACCAGTAAAATTGTTATTCCTGCCAGAATAAGATAGGGATACAGTCTAATCATCATCCCGTTCAATCCCGAATTTGTTCAGAAAATAATAAATGCTTTCCCGCTTGAGTCCCAGTCGCGCCGCGCTTTTATATACATTGAATCCGGTGTCTTTCAACACCTGTCTCACCAGCCTTTCTTCTGCCTCCTCACGAACGGCTTTCAGGCCATCGCTAATGCGGGCCTTTATGTTCAGATGGGTGAAACCATCTGTCGCCATTTCCGCTTCCTTGCGGCAAAACAGAAATGCGCGGCGGACGGCCTGGGCAATGTCGGCGCTGGCGGCGGGCTTGGCCAGAAAATCAAAGGCGCCTTCCCGGATGGCATCCAGCGCCGCACTTTCCTGGTCCTGACCGGTAAGAACAATTATTTTGGCCGGATGGAATTCGGTCCGGACACTGCGGATGAAGTCGAGACCTTCCACGGTAGTGTGCGGGGACGGGGGGAGGCCGAGATCAAGAATAACAACGGACAGATGCCTGTGTTTCTTTAGCGTATCGAGGGCGAGTGTCCGGCAGTCCGCTTCCAGCACGGTATAGCCCTGGGTTTCCAGAAAGTCGCGAAGGATCAGGCGCAGGGCGCTGTCGTCTTCGACCATCAGGAGCGTTTGGGCCGGGTTGTCATCGCAGGGCGAACTGGCCTTGGAATGCGTTTGAGAAGATGTGTCGTTGCTGTCTATGCTCATGGCAACTGTCCGGAGGCGATCATTCTGGTGTAAAGAATATAGGGAGAAATCCAGGTGATGATGTCGTCAAAATTGACTTCACTGTAGTTTGCGGAGACGAAATTCACGTTGTTGGCGATTCGGTAGGTATTTCCCGATGGGCCGCCACCCACGGAGCTTCCGCCTTCACCGGCATTCGCCAACTCATCCGCCGAAGTAAAAGTCGCCCAGTTTTTGCCCATGGAAAGCACCACGGCGGGGATTCTGTTGACGATCACATTGGTGCATGCTGCTTCGCGGCAAACGCTCAGATTAGGAATCAGGGCGGCGATGCCGACTGCCCTCATCCGTCCGGTCGTGGTAAAGTCCCATGTGCCGGCAGTGTTCGTCACCGAATACCGTAATGGATTTCCCCAGGGATCCAGCAACAGGCCGTCGGCATTGACCGCTCCTTTGAGGCCCAATGTTGCGGACGGAACAAAACCATGCTGGCGCGAACAGGTTCCACCACCAACCGGTGATTCAGCACCGGGAGGGGTCGAATTCGGGATTGCAGGACAGGGCAGGCGGCCGTTGGTCTGGGCGAATCCATAGAGAGCCTCCTCCACTTCCGCAAGTTGAGCTTTGACGTCACTGCGGCGGGTGTTTTCGGTCATCTGGCTCAGGGACATCATCAGTCCTGCCAGCATCAGGCCGACAATAACCATGACAACGGTCATTTCCAACAGGGTAAATCCTGA
>CAVPHN010000036.1:0-64387 GCA_963704205.1 uncultured delta proteobacterium | reverse complement strand
TATGAATTGCTACCCCATCCGTAATATTTGCCTTTTATGCCGAGTTCTTCAAACGTTTTCGCATCCGGAAATTCCTCGCTCTTGGTTCCGATAGCAAGAATCTTGAGTTTTCCAGCCTTAGCCATAGGAACATAGTTCTGCGGGAAGAGGAAGGTCATGTCGGCGTGATTTCCGAGCACTGCGGTCGTCGCTTCTGCGCCACTCTGATATTCAACTTGCTTCAACTTTATTCCAGCGGCTTTCTGGAAGTTCCGCATGGCAAAGGTCAGCCAAGAGGTGGCACTGGGACTTGCAAACACAAGTTTACCAGGCTCCTTCTTTGCAGCAGCGGCAAATTCATTTAGATCTGAATAGGCAGATTCGGGGCTGGCAACAACGGCACAGTTGGCGACCATGACTCTGGCGATATAGTCGAAACTATTCAAACTGTAACCGGCGTGGGTCGTCTGTGGCATGATAATCGAAGGACCCGCCTGAGCAAGGAAAAGAGTGTATCCATCCGGATCGGCTTTGGCGGCATACAGGCTGCCGGTCAAACCACCGCCGCCTGTCTTGTTGACAACGACAACCGGTTGTCCAAGCTTTTTCTTGGCGAATTCTGCCCAAACCCGAGCTGTGAGATCGGAATCGCCGCCTGCACCATAGGGGCTGATGAGCTGAATGGGTTTATCGGGGTAGTCGCCCGCTTGTACAGAAGCAGCCATAAGATTGCTTGCGATCAGGCCGACACCTACGCCAAACAGTGCGATTCGGAAAGTCTTGAAAATGGAATAATTCTTCAACATTGAGTTTCTCCTAAGTTAGAGTTGGGGGATTGCGGTGTTTCCTTGGGTTAAGATTTTTCTATCTTTAGAATCTTTGAGTTCCTTAAGCGGCCACGGTAAATGCTGAATATCGATGCTGCCGTGAGTGCCAATAAAAGCAATGCGAACGGGTGGCTGAAAAAAATCATAAGACTTTTATCGGAAAGCGTCATGGTTTGGTCAAAAGCGCGCTCCAGCAGAGGGCCAAGAATAAAACCAATAATCATCGGACCCGCACTGAACTTGAACCGACGCATCCCGTAGCCGAGACAACCGAACAGAATAAGGCAAAGAATATCAAACAAGCTCTGGTTTATCGAATACGCACCAACAAAAGCGAGAATGGTTACTGTGGAAAATATGATATGCTTGGGAAGCTGGGTGATGCGAATCCATGTCTTAAATCCAATCTTGGCGATTAAATAGAGTAGAATATCGCATACGATCAGCGATGCGAATATTCCGTAGACAACGGTAGTATTTTCAAAGAAGACGTTCGGCCCGGGAGTTATCCCTTGAATGAGAAATGCACCCATAAGCACTGCTGTCACGTCATCGCCGGGAATGCCTAACGTCAGCAGCGGTATCATGGCTGAGCCTGTGACCGCGTTGTTGGCGGCCTCCGGGGCCAATACGCCTTCAACCATTCCCTTGCCGAATTTCTCCGGCGTCTTGGAGGTGCGCCGTGCTTCGGAATAAGCCATGAAGGCGGCGGGTGAAGCCCCGAGACCAGGCATGGCACCTATAATAGATCCAATGATAGATGAACGGAACAGTAAAGGAATGTTTCGCTTAAACTCCGCCCAGGTCAACCGATGGTCATCCCCATCCATATATAGTTTTTGCTTGACGACCTTGGTGACACCCATTCCGACCTGATGAATTATTTCAGGCAGGCAGTAGCAGTCCGATAACCATGGGGATCAACTGGATGCCTGCCATCAGATCATTGTTCTCAAAAGTGAACCGAATAGCGCCTGTCGTTCCGGATATTCCGACGGTAGCCAGCATTATACCGACACCAGCCGCGATCATGCCCTTGGTGATTGATGGCCCGGAAATACTGCCAACAACTGTTAACGCGAGCAGAATAAGGCTGAATTGCTCCACAGGACCGATTTTCAGAGTAAGAACGGATAGCGGTGCAGCAACAAAGATAAGCAGCAGGTTGCTGAACGTGTCCCCAAACACCGAGCCTACCAAAGCAGCATTCAGGGCTTTTCCGGACTTGCCCTGCTGATTAAGCGGAAAGCCGTCCATTGCCGTGCACACCGCGGGCGGTGCGCCTGGGAGTGTTGAGCAGAATGGCGGTAATAGAGCCACCGAATGTACTGGCTTTGTAAATGCCTATTAACATGGGAATGCCAACCAGCGGGCTGACATAAAAGGTCAGGGGCAGAAGAATGGAAATCGCCATGATTCCCGAAATACCCGGCACCGACCCGAATACGATTCCCACGAAAATACCGAAGGCAATGGCCCCCACGGACTGCAGCGTCAGGATGGAAACCAGTCCGGTGAAAATATCAGCGATCATATAAACTCCTGTAAAATGAGCGATATATCTATTTAAAAAGAACACCCGAAGGGAGTAGGATTTGCATGAAATTTAATACAACATAATTTAATGCATAGGCAAATAGGAGGTAGGAGATAATTCCCCAAAGCCGGTTTTTTAGTCCAAGCATCATGCTCAAGACAAACATAATGGCCGGTGTCGAGTATACAAAACCGATATAATGGAGTCCGACAAGATAGATTACCATTATTCCGATATAACAAGTAATGGCGCCGATCCGATGGTCATCCTCGCTGCCTTCATATTGCTCGAGCTGCATACGATTCAATGTGCCGTGGTGCACTTGCCACAGGGCCTTGATATTGCACAACACGAGAAGAACACTTAAAAAAACAAGAAAACCTGTCACAACTGCTGGGAAAAAAACGGGATGGATTGTTGCCGGAAGGGTTTCAATAACCCATCGATGTATGTTGCTGACAAAAAAAACAAACAACATTAAAAGAAGCACGCTAAGCCCCAATTCAAACCTGATTTTTTTCACCAAACGCATCGGCATCGAACCCTCTTCAGTTTTTATTTTTCAGATTAAGAATAGCTCTACCCTTAAAATCGCTCCGATCTAACCAATATTGTAATATATTGCAACATGTGTTATTCCATCATCGAAAATCGTCCGTAATGAAATCGATATCGCTTTGTCCTGCTATCCGACAAGAATATGGAAAGCAATTTTCATACCGCTACGGAAGTATAACATGTTTATGTATGTATATCATTATGTTGTATTATTTTATCCCGGAACAGTCCCGCGATCAAACTGTAATATTAAGATACACTATGATAGGCTTTTGGCTGGAGAACGGGTGACGCCACTTAGGGCAGACACTATTTTTGATTTTTGTTATATTGTGTAACAGTGTAACAATTTGAAAATGAGAATATCATGCTTGCCGAAATACAAGACGCTCTTAACCTTAACCGCATTATCCAGCGTTCCCTGGAACGTTCCGCCGAGTACGGCATAGATCCGCTTCTCGATGGTGCCCCCGAATCCACCCGATTGTCCAGCTCAGAGGTAGAAGAACGGATCAAAGATCAGATTGAATTTTATTCTCTTGCTCGCGAGCAACTCGATAGCCTCTATAAACTCCTGAAAGGCACAGGTTTTTGTATGGCCCTTGCCGACAGGGACGGCTATGTGCTCTATGTTGTTGGTGATTCAGACCTTATCGAGCATTTCAAGCGTCGACGCTGTATTCCAGGCTATCGCTGGACTGAACGAGACATGGGCACCTGCGCCATAGGGCTTGTACTGGAAGAGCGAATTCCCATATTCCTTCCAGGCGACAGAATGTATGCTGCTCTTGCCCAGAAAATAAGTAACGCAGGCGCACCTGTACTGGCTCCAGACGGACAGGAGATACTCGGCGTGATCTCCCTGAGTGGGTATTCGGAAAAAATGCATGTCCACACCTTGGGATTGGTTCGCCAATCTGCGGAAACGGTCACAGTGCAGCTCCGGGAAGGCGAACGCATCCGAGAGCTTGCAATCAAGAACCAGTACATGACCGCTCTTCTCGAATCAGATTCGCGAGGCATGGTGACAGTGGATCAACGGGGACACATCGTGCAAACCAACCATAAGGCACGCACGCTTCTCAATATTCCTCTTGGATCAGCAGGAAAAGATTTCGCCGAATGTATTGGGGAAGATTTCAACCTTTCAGGATATCTAAAACAAGAAAAAGGCTTTCGGGCACGGGAAATACTCACCAGAAGAAGTGGCGTCACGCATTTTGCATCGCTTGACCCGATACGCATGAAAAGCGGAGAACTGGTCGGCGGCCTTTTTACGGTGTTTGAGAAAAAAGAAATGATGCGAATGGCTGTAGAGATGACAGGAACACACGCGCATTTTACTTTTGATTCCATTCTTGGCACCAGCAGCAAGCTACAAGCAGCGCTGCGCCTGGCCCACATTTCTGCTGACAGCACAGCTCCGGTTCTGATCTCGGGAGAAACGGGAACAGGTAAGGAGCTGTTTGCACAGGCCATCCACAACGATGGCGATCGACGTAGGCGGCCATTTGTCGTCATTAACTGCGGTGCCATTCCCAAAGAGCTGTTGGAAAGCGAACTCTTCGGTTACGAGGAAGGTTCCTTTACAGGCGCACAAAAGGGTGGAAGACCGGGCAAGTTTGAACTGGCGGATACTGGAACGCTGTTTCTCGATGAAATTGGAGACATGCCTTTTGACATGCAGGTTAAGCTGCTGCGTGTGCTTCAATCTGGAGAAATTCAACGTGTCGGAGGATTGCGCACAGTTCCGGTAAATCTAAGAGTCATATCTGCCACAAACAAGGATCTAAAACAAGCAATACACCAACAAAAGTTCCGTGCCGACCTCTATTACCGGATTAGCACCCTGAAAATCATCGTACCGCCACTCCGGGAACGCCGCGAAGATATTCTGCAACTCGTCGCTCACTTCATGCATCAGCACGAATTGAGACTGAACCGCAAGCCATTCGTCCTGACGGAGGAAACCGAGCAGGCCATACTACTTTACAGCTGGCCCGGCAACATCCGCCAGTTAGAAAGCGCCGTTGAACGCGCAGTGCACCTCTCTGAGGATAGCATGCTCCAGCCTGAACACTTTGGAATGAAGAGTTTACGGCACCCCCTGTCCAGAATCCTCCTGAGAGAGTCGCCGCGCATAGAACTCTTGAAGAAATTGAAACTCAAGCCATATCGATAGACGCTCGCGAGCTTTCAGCGGCAACATTCTTAAAACTGCCAAATCCCTGGGTATTCAGTCGCCTTACAATTTAGCACGGAAACTTAAAAAAATGGGGATAACACATAAAAGTGGAAATACGGACTCGAATCATCAAACGAATTTACAATGAAATTTTTCTGTCAATAGCTCAGAAAGTCACTGAGAGGAATCGCTGCGCTGAAACCTATAACCGTATGCCTCATGACTTTCCGGCAGCCAGCGCAGCCAGATCGCCCGGGCACTGATTTCCCGGCCCAGGCTGCTGATCTGCGACGAGCCGGTTTCCTCGTTGGACGTTTCCATCCAGGCCCAGATCCCGAACCTGCTTGAAGAAATGCGCTTGGCGCATGGGCTCACCCTCCTGTTCATTTCTCATGATTTGGCCGTGGTGAAAAACGTCTCCGACCGGGTGGCCTGCCACCATCCCCTGACGTATCCCTGAGCAGCAAGTTTTTTTGTGCTGTGGCCCTTACGTGTCAACAATCCCGATTCAAAAAAAGCGGGTCATGCTTCTATTTCCCGAACATCAAATTGGGCAGCCAGACGACTATCTCCGGAAAGATCGTGCAGACGGTCACCCCGATGATCTGGAGGATCAGAAACGGTATGACGCCTCGATAGATGTGGCTCAAGCTGACCTCTTCAATCTTAAGCCCCGACAGATAGAAGAGGGAGTATCCGAAAGGCGGCGTCAAAAACGACATCTGGAGGTTGATTGCCAGCATCGCCACGAACCAGAGCATGTCAAAACCCAGTTGCTGGGCGACAGGTAGGAAGATCGGAAACGTGATCATCACGATCCCGATCCAGTCGATGAAGCAGCCGAGGATCACGTAGATGATCATGATCATGATGTAGGTGCCCCATTTTCCCAGGCCGAGACCGAGGATCGCGTTGACCAGGGCGGTGCCGCCGCCCAGACCCAGAAAGACGCTGGTGAAGCAGGTCGCCCCGACGATGATGATGATCACCATCGTGACGGTTTTTGAGGTCTGGTAGAGGCATTCGGAAAAGTTCTTCCAGGTCAATTTCCCGTAAGCGATCACCATGATGAACGCAGTGAAGGCCCCGACACCGGCCGCCTCGGTCGGCGTGGCGATGCCGAAGAAGATCGCCCCGAGGACAAGAAAGATCAGCCCCAGCGGTGGGACGGCGTAGCGGAAGGTGTCCTTGATGCGGACGGACATCGGAATCTGCGATAGCTCATCCGCGGGTACAGGCGGCCCGATCTCCGGGTTTAGGAAGCAGCGGATGGCGATGTAGATCATGTAGAGAACGCCAAGGGTCAGCCCCGGGATTACGCCGGACATCAGGAGCTTTCCGGCAGAGAGCGCCCCCTGATCTGCCATCATGACCAGCATGATGCTGGGAGGAATCAGTATCCCGAGGCTCCCGCCAGCAGCGATCATCCCCATCGTGATCTCCTTCTGATAGCCGTAGCGGATCAGCATCGGACCGGCAAGGAGGCCCATCGTGACGACCGAGGCGCCGATGATCCCGGTGCAGGCCGCAAAAACGATGCAGACCGCGATCACGGCAATCCCCACGCCGCCCCGGATCGGTCCGAGGAGGATACGGAGCGCCTTGAAAAGCCCGTCCGCCACCCCCGACATTGTCAGGAAGTTCCCCATCAGGATAAAGAGCGTGATCGCGACCAGGACGAAGTTGTCCATCGTGCCATAGATCCGGTCTATGACGATTCCGAAAAACTGTGGTCCGATGAAGATAAAGCCGAACAGGACGCCTACCCCACCGAGCACGAAGGCCAAGGGGTGTCCCATTAAGAAGAAAATCACCAATACCACGAACATACCGATGGCGACCATTTCAGGACTCATTTATCTACCCCCTTTTCTTGAACGAGAACGTCAATGGCCTTGATGACTTCGGAGATCCCCTGCAGGAGGAGCATCACGGCGGTGAGCGGAATGACGGTCTTTATGGGGTAGAGCGGCGGGCCCCAGACGCTCCATGAATTTTCCAACATGCTCCATGAATTGAGCGAGTAAGAAAATCCGTAGTAGATGAAAACCGCAATGAACGGAAAATACATACACGCGTAACAGATCAGGGACAGAATCGCCTGGGTCTTCCTGGAGAATCGACCGGATACCAGATCGATCGTAACATGCGATTTATACAGCAGGCCGTAGGCTGCCACAGCATGAAATGAGCCCCATAGAAAAAGTTGCTCATCTCGAAGGTCCATATCGTGGGATGCTTGAATGAGCGGGTGGCGACCTCGTAGACGACAAAAAGCGTCAGTGGGATCATCAAATAACTACAGACCATTCCCGTCCACGTGCTGAATGCGTCGATCTTTTTGGATATGCCAAGCCATATGTTCATATCGGGAACCTCTTTGTAACGGAAGTGGGAACGCCCGGTCCCTTCCGGGCGATCCGTTCGGTTCAGGCGTTTACTTCAGGCCAGGAAGGTTCGGCCAGGTGAAGGGGTTTCGCCCCTGAGAAAACGGTTCCTGGGAGTCCCGGGTGACCTGGAAGTCTTTCAGGAACTGGAACATGGAGAGGGCGGCGTTTTGAAAATCGGGATTCTTCGCCGCCTCAACCACCAGATATTCCCAGGCATACGTCTCGATCTCCTTGAGTTCGTCGATGGAGAGCTTGAATTTCTGGGTACCCGCCTTCCGGAAGAGTTCCAGTGCCTCGATGTTGCCCGTCTCGTACCAACTGCTCATGTAGGCCACGTTGGCCTGGGCCGCTTTCTCGACGATGACCTTAAGGTCCGCCGGCAGCTTATCCCAAACGCCCTTGTTGATCATGACGCCGAAAGTGGAGGAGGGCTGATGCCAGCCGGGGCCGATGTTGTATTTGGTCACCTCTGCAAATCCCATCTTCCAGTCGATCGATGGGCTGCAGAACTCGGCGCCGTCGATGGTCGCCATCTGGAGCGCCTGGTAGATTTCGCCACCGGATACCATCACCTGCGCGGCCCCGAGCTTCTGGAGGATGTGTCCCTGGGCCTTTCCGGACATCCGGAGCTTCTTCCCCTTGTAGTCGGCCAGAGTCTTGATCGGCACGCTGGCGCGGATGCCCGATTCCATCGGACTGACGGAGGTCAGGAAGTACATCATGTTGTACTTGGCGAACAGGTCGTCAAAGATCTTCTTCCCGCCACCGTGGTAGTACCAGTTGATCACGTCGTACTGGCACAGGCCCATCGGATAGGAGCCCAGCAGGTCGAAGGCGCTGTTCTTCCCGGCCCGGTAGCCCGGCCAGTCTCCGCCGCACTCAATGGACCCCTTGGAGACGGTATCGAAGACCGCCACCGCAGGAACAAGCTCTCCGGCTGGCGAGACGGTGATCTGAAGGCGGCCGTTGCTCAGTTCGCTGACCAGTTTGGCGAAGTTTTTGTCGCCCTCGATCAGGTTGATCGCCGGCGTCCACGTGGAAACCATCTTCCATTTGATCGGTTGGTCGGCGGCAACAACCATACCGACACACAATATCGTCATCATCACGACGGCAATCACAATTCCCAACGATTTCTTCATGGCATTTTTCCCCTTTTTTAATGCGGTCATTAAAATGATGGATCAATGGTTCGATAGATACGCATTGGGTCGTGGGTTAAAACCGGTGATTCCTCCGGACGGCTCCAACCGCCGGCCCTCATTTGCTGTACTTTTGTGCATCACCTCCCTTGACTGAGAAATACCGTCTATTTTTCATGTTCGGCCTTCTGTTTTTCGATCTCCCGTTTGCGCAACTCCCGGCGGATGATCTTACCGGTGCTGGTCATCGGAAGCTCGGCAACGAATTCAATCTCCCGCGGGTACTCGTGCGCGGCCAGGCGGGTCTTGACGAACTTCTGAATCTCCCCGGCCAGCTCTTTCGTGGCCAACGTTCCCTGTTTGAGAACAAGAAATGCCTTTACAACCTCTGTCCGGACAGGATCGGGTTTGCCGATCACCGCAGACATTGCAACATCCGGATGCTTGATCAGGCAGTCCTCGATCTCCGCGGGGCCAATCCGGTAACTGGAGCTCGTGATGACGTCGTCCTTCCGGGCGACGTACCAGAGATATCCCTCTTCGTCCATCTTTCCAAGGTCCCCGGTGAGCGACCAATCGCCGACAAATTTGTCCCGGGTCGACTGGGGATTCTGCCAGTAGTTGAGGAACATGACCGGGTCGGGTCGCAGGACCGCTATCTCGCCGACAATCCCGGGCGCGCAGATGTTTCCCTCCAGGTCCACGATCTCCACGCGGTGCCCGGGGATCGGTTTGCCCATAGAGCCCCGGCGGATCGGCATGATCTCGCAGCAGTTGCCGACCACGAGGTTGACCTCAGTCTGGCCGTAGAACTCATTGATCTCAAGATCCATGACCTGGCGTCCCCAGTCGAGGAGTTCCTCGCCCAGAGTCTCACCGCCGCATCCGATTGTCCGCATCCGATAGTCGTAACGGCTCTTTGGGTCCTTTACCTGGCGCATCATCTTCAGGGCGGTTGGAGGCATGAATGCGTTCCGGATGCCATATTTTGCGATGAAATGGAAAGCCTGTTCGGGATCGAACTTCCTGGCGCGGTAGGCGACGACGGGGACGCCGTGATGCCAGCTCGGCAGCAGGACGTCGATCAGTCCGCCAATCCAGGCCCAGTCGGCGGGCGTCCAGTAAACGTCTTCTTTTTTCGGAAAGAAGTTGTGGAAAAACTCAACCCCCGGGACATGGCCCAGAACCACGCGATGGGCGTGGAGCGCCCCCTTCGGTGGGCCCGTCGTCCCCGAGGTGTAGATGATCAGGGCCGGATCGTCGGCCCTGGTCGGGACTGGTTCAAATCGGGAAGACCCCTTCTCCAGCGCCTCCCAGAAGTCGATGAGACCGTCTTGCGGTTTTCCTCTGGTGACAAAAAGAAGCTTGAGGTCTGGGATGCGATCGCGAATCTGGAGGACCTTCTCGATGTTGGCCCCGTCGGTGACGACCGCCTTCGCGCCGCTGTTCATCAGGCGGTACTCGAGGGCATCAGGACCAAAGAGGGTGAACAGAGGGATCGCGATTGCGCCCAGCTTGTAAACGGCAATATGGGTGATCGCCGTCTCGGGGCTCTGCGGCAACAGGATACCAACGCGGTCGCCCCGGGTGATTCCATGCGCCCGCAGTGCGTTGGCCAGGCGGTTGGAAAGGTTCTTGAGGTCCCAGAAGGTGTATTTTTCGGTCCGGCCCCCCTCATCCTCGTAGATCAGGGCGAGACGGTAACGCTCATCCGCCCACTTGTCGCAAACATCCACCCCGATGTTGTAAAATTCGGGGATTGACCAATGAAAACTCTGATAGATCTCTTTGTAAGTGCTTTTCTTTTGCAGCATAGGCTTCCCCCTTTATTGAAAAGTTCGGCACTTATGTTGCCTTCTGTTTTTGATATTTGATTTGTCCGAGAAGGTCTTTTATTTTGATATTGCGGGTATGCGCTTGAGTCATGTGCATATTCGCACTTGATATTTATTGAGAAGATATGAATTTTTGTCGATGACTATAGAACAAGCAGTTTTTACATGTCAATGGAAAACTGGCCACAATATAATGATGTGGTACGCTCTTAACGGACACCTCAAAATGAGCTATAATAACCTGGCACTTTAGGAGGTGGCCCATGACAAAACAAAAACGAAGGACCTACACACAGCAGTTCAAGGTCGATGCTGTTCGGCTTATTACAGAACAGGGATATAAATATTCAGAAGCGGCCAGAAATCTTGGAATCAACCGCAGTGTTTTGAAACGCTGGAAAATTGCGCTGAAATCAACCGATGCGTCGGCCTTACCTGGCAGAGGCCATCTTAGCCCGGAAAGCGAAGAACTGCAAAGACTTCGAAAAAAAGTTGAGCAGCTTCATAAGGAGCGAGGCATCATAAACAAGAGTATGCAGCCCAGAATTTGCATTCTTTTGGGGGACCCAAGTGGTATCGGCCCAGAGCTTGTTGTCAAACTGTTGCACCGGGCAGAGACGCAAGGTTTGGCCAAGGTGCTGTTGCTCGGTGAACGCTGGGTTCTCGAAGAAGCCCAACGCATCGTGGGCGTGAAGCTCGAATTGGCCCGTGTTGCAAGTCCTTGTCAATTCACCGCAGCTCCAATTTCAGCATTCATGGAAACCAATTTTTTGCAGCCGGGCGCGGTCGTTCCGGGCCGTGCTACCGCTATGGCAGGGGCTGCTGTCATTAATTCTCTTAAATTGGCCTTGGATTTGGCAAAAAGCGGCAGCATTGACGGTATCTGCTACGGCCCCCTCAACAAGCAAGCCATGCATTTGGCTGGGTTGCAATTTTCCGACGAGATGCGCTTTTTTGTTCACGAGCTCGGTCACAACGGCGATTCCGGCGAAATTAATGTCCTGGGTGAAGCATGGACTTCTCGGGTAACCAGCCATGTGCCGCTTTCCGAAGTGCCCCGACTTATCACAACAGCATCTGTCCAAAAGGCCATCCGACTCATCCATCATACCATGGTGACGGCTGGGATTAATGCACCTCGCATCGCAGTTGCCGCACTGAACCCGCATGCTGGCGAAGGCGGGGGTTTTGGTCTGGAAGAAATCGATGTAATCGAACCGGCCATAACTGAGGCTGCTGCCAAAGGCATTAATGTAACCGGCCCATATCCTTCGGATACGATTTTTTTGAAATTAAAGGATGGATTATTTGATGCAGTTGTGACCATGTATCACGATCAAGGCCAGATCGCCTTGAAACTAATGGGGTTTCAGCGCGGGGTTACAGTGGCCGGCGGACTCCCCATCGCCATCACGACGCCGGCTCACGGCACGGCTTTTGATATTGCAGGACAAGGTCGTGCTGATGTCGGCGCCATGGCTGAAGCTTTCAAATTGGTGATCCGTTTGGCTGGCAGCTCATTGACGATGAGCAGGTGACTGCGGTATGAACAGGCATACCGAAAATACGGTCACACCCTCAGGCACGCCTCCGGCCAGAGTCGGGGGCGTGCCTGAAAGACATCATCCGTTACCGGTGTTTTAATCAGCGATGATTGAAAACTATCTTTTTGAATGTACGGGAATTCAATTGCCCTGCATGAGTTTGAGAAACTTCGACTCCTCGCCCTCGATCATTCGATAACAGTGCTCGTCGCCGGGAAACTTCCCGGCACGCACATCCTCGCAATACTCCGACATGGCCTTGGTGATGATCTCAGCAACATTGCAGTATTTTTTGACAAATTTGGGAGTGAACGCCTGGAATTGCCCGATCAAATCACTGACGATCAAAAGCTGCCCGTCGCAGTGAAGACCGGCACCGATCGAGAGTACCGGAATAGAGAGCTTCTGGTGGATGTAGTGCGTCACTTCAGGGGGTACCGCCTCTACCAGGATCATCTGCGCGCCGGCATTTTGGACTGCCAGTGCGTCTTCAACCACCAGCCTGGCCGCATCTGCTGTTCTGCCTTGTGCCTTGTGGCCGCCCAGCACCCCGGAACTCTGAGGCGTGAGTCCGATGTGGCCGACCACTAAAATCCCGGCCTCCACGATGGCTTTTATGCGGCTGGCCGCGCGCACGCCGCCTTCGAGCTTAACGGCATCGACATTGGCTTCCTTGAGAAACCTGCCGGCATTTTCCACGGCCTTCTCATCGCTGACCTGATAGGAGAGAAACGGCATGTCGCCGACAACGAAGGTGCTGGGTGCGCCGCGGCGCACAGCATCGCAGTGCACGATGCACTGGTCCATGGTCACCGGCACGGTGCCCGGGTATCCATAAACACACATCCCGAGAGAATCTCCGACCAGAATCATGTCCAGCCCCGCGGCTTCGGCGAACTGGGCCGTAGGAAAATCGTAGGATGTGAGCCAGGTGATCTTCCGGCTGTCCTGCTTCATCTGGTAGAAATCGTGAATCATCAGTTTCTTTTTAGCCATTATTTTTTCCCTCTTTCAAAGGTTTTTTTATGCATTGTGGAGCCAGGCCGATCATCATACATGCCCCGATGATAACCCCGCTTTGAGATTGAATTCGAAATAATTCAGCACTTCCAGCTTGTCTCCTGCGGGGGGTGTTCGCTAGGCCCCGCACTATATCATTCTGCCATTGCTTTGATCAGTCCGGTCGCTCTGTCCGCGTTGAAAATTCCGCACATGCACGGCTTGAACAGACGCTCGGCGCCCTGCTCGGCAGTCATTTCCCCATTCTTAACCTTGGCCGCGGTATCTTCGATCAGCTTCACTGTGACCATGCCATGGCCGCACATGGTGTTCAGTTCCAAAACGTCCTGCGGCGGCAAGCGGTCGGTTCGACCCCAACGCCCCAGCGTGTTGTTGACCGTATGAGGGGTGAGCCCGGCTTTTTTGCAGCTATCGTGCACCTTGTCAAAAAGGCCGGAAACAACCACCGATATCCCCAAATCCGCCACCTTAAGTTCCTTCAGGGCGGAAGTCATTTTTTCCAGATCGTTAAACACGGCGTGCACCACCGCTCGGTCTTCAACATTTTCCAAGAGCTTGTCAACGCCGCCCTGATAGTATTCGTTGCCGAGTCGGCAATCTCCAATCCGAATGGCACCGTTCTTCTGGCTGATTTCCAGCATTTTTCGAAGCCTGGGACCGGATCCGACGTGGTTGATATCCTTCGAAGGCATGAAGAGCAGGACATAATCCCGGCTCAAGCTCTCGGGATTGCCCACTCGATGAAGCGTGTGAGTCATTTTAATTCTCCTCCTTGACCATGGGTCGACCCAGGCCGACGTTTGTTTTTCCGTTGGGAGCAAACCACACCCCGCTCTGTCGCAGTAAGGCTTGCGTGGGTACCGAACCATCGGGGGCTACCCTGGACGCCACACAAAGGGAAAAAACGGTTTCAATATTCTGGCTGACCTGCTTGAGGCCTGAAAGCACCTGATCGAGCTTTTCCACAGGCACGGAAAACTCAATTATCGCCGAAAGCACTTTCTCGTTGAGGACATCGTCCTTGAACTTTCCGGTTTTGACATCGGACATCAAGGAGGTTGTGGGATTGCACGGCTCGAACTCAACTCCCAGCTTCGCCATGGCCATGGCAATTTTCTCTACATCATAAAATCGCGCCCCCAACGTGGGGCGGCCGACTTCGATGCCCACCCCCGCCCACCCATGCTTGAAGCGGCCGGTGACTTCGTTCGTCTTCATTTCCTCAGTCCCGCGTCCTGATATGCCCGATTCCGGGGCGATGGTGAGAACGTCGCTCAAAACACTGCGCACGGTCCGCGGCCATTCGAGTTTCTGCTGATAGATGGCCTCCGTCGGGCAATCGGCCATTCTTAAGCAGTTGTAACATTCCGTGCATTCGTCAAAATCTATTTCGGCGTGCGCATCACCGACAGTGATGGCCCCCACCGGGCAATAGACTTCGCACTGCCCGCACGCAATGCATTTTTCTTCATCAATGAGCATTCAACTTCCTCCTCTTTTTGTAACAGACTGGATGTGTTTAAAAACCGCTTTTACATGTTGGCCATCCACAAGGTGGTCGGCAGATAGAAAATGACGAGCAGAATGATCGCCACGATCGCCGCGAGAAACCACAGGATGTCGCGACTGACGACTTCGATAGGTGCATCGGCTATCAGGGCTGAGATGTAGAGCGTCTGCCCCACCGGCGGCGTGAACAGGCCGATACCCAAAACCATCGTCATCACCACGCCGAGTTGAATGGGGTCAACCCCCAGGTTTATGGCAAACGGGAAAAAAATCGGCGTAAAAATCAAAAGCGAAGGGGCCAGGTCAAGGAAACAACCGGTGAAAAGCAGGATCACCGAAATGGTTATGAGGGCCATGTTTCCGTTGGAAATGTATTTGACCAGGCTTTCCTGCAGGGCCAATGGAACCCGGGAGAGAACGATGACATAGGTGAGCATGAGCGATGTGGCAATCAGAAAAACAACCACTCCGGTCACTTTGGACGATTCCACCAGCATCCCGAAGAGATCCTTTAATCCGAATGCCCTGTAATAAAGCATCTCGATGGCTATAACGTAAACAGCGCCTGTCAGCGCAGCTTCCGTAGTGGTGTATATACCGGCGAGAATACCGCCCATGACGATCACCGGGATGAATAAGGCCGGAAATGCTTTTATCAATTTGGGCCAGACGATTGCGAAAGACGGCCGCGGCGCCCGGTAATGCTTCCGTTTGTAGCCCAGAAAATCCGGCCGTGATCATCATGGCCAGGCCGACCAGCGCTCCCGGAATTAGGCCGGCCAGAAAGAGTTTCCGGATGGATACCTCTGTGACCCAGGCGTAAAGAATCATGGGAATGCTCGGCGGAATGATGATGCCGATCGTCGACGAGGCGGCGTTGAGGGCAGCGGCATAACCCTTGCCGTATCCTCTCCGGACCATTTCCGGAATCATTACCCCGCCGATGCTCGAAGCATCGGCGACTGCTGAACCTGAACAGCCGCCGAAGAACATGTTAACCACGACCATTACGGAGCTCAGTCCGCCGTAAAACCAACCGACAAGACTGTTTGCCAGGTCCATGAGATAATTGCCCGACTTTCCCCGGTTGAGTGCAATCCCCATCAAAACAAAGAACGGCACCGCCATGATTGGCCATGATTCGGTGGCCATGGCCATACGATGGGTAAGCGCCTCCACGGGGATACGGTCGGTTATAAAACAGTAAAGAACCGCACACATACCCACGGAAAATGATATCGGTATTCTCAGAAAAAACGCGAAAACCAGAAAGCCCATGCCACAAATGACTACAGCATCCATATCAGCCTTTGCCTTAGACTTAATTATGATTAATTATGTATACACCGAACCGAAATTGTGAACGGACCGCATCCTGAACAGACGCACAAGATGTTAACGACGGTCATTTATCTACGCATTCGTTGGATCGTTCTCTTTTTTTACGTATCTATCCTTGCCGAAGTCGGCCTGAAGCTGAAGGATTATCTTTTCAACAACGAAAACGATGAAAATCAGCGCGCCGACAGGAATCCCGATGAAGTAGTAAATCTTGGGAAATTTCAAAACGACAAAGCTGGAGCTCAAAGATAAGGCAACATCCGACTCATAGTAGAAAATGACAAGGAAAAAAGCGAGGGTCAAAAAGAGTTCAATATAGCGGGCCGCTTTGCGGAACCTGATAGGCAGACGGTCAAAAACCAGCGACACCCCCAAGTGACTATCTTGTCGATAAGCAGCAGCCGCAGCGATGAAACAGACCCATAGGAAGATAAACAAAGGAAATTCTTCGGCCCACCCGAAGGACACGTTGAAAATATAACGCGAAGCAACCTGAATGCCGACGGAAATGCACAGTGCGGCAAATGCGAGGCCGGCAAGAATGTTGCTAAAAGAATACACTTTGTCAAAAAAAAATTTGCCGCCTCTGGTCATGCCTGCCCCCTCCGCCCCCATAACACTCGGTGGTTTAAGAATTTGCCGGTCCTAAGATCAATGGGCCGGAAGATCGCTCCTCCGGCCCAGTATAATCAGCCCTTCCGGATAGCTTAATTGCCCTCAGGACCGAAGTAAATCTTGCCAGCCGGGTACTCTTTCCTGATCTTTTCCACCGCTGTCAGGACCTCGTTTACCTTGTCGGCGCCCCATTTGCCCTTGGCCCAGGCGTATACGGGCTCGACAGCCGTCCTAAATGGCGTCAGATCAGCAACATCGTTGACTTTCATGCCGGCCGCTTCCATGGCCTTGCGCTGGTCATTTTCGTTGGCCCCCACTTTCTTTCGAAAGTATACGGCAGCCTCCAGAGCCGCCTTCTGGATGGCCTGGCGCTGGTTGTCGTCAAGCTTCTTCCAGGTCTTTTCAGAAATGATCAAGGGAAGCGTGCTGTACTGGTGCCTGGTCACTGACAGATATTTCTGAACTTCATAAAACTTGGAAGCGTATATGTTCATAAAAGGGTTTTCCTGGCCATCCACGACGCCCTGGGACAGCGCCGTGTAGAGCTCGGAATAGGACATGGGCACGGCGCTTGCGCCCATAGCGTTGATGATGTTGATCGACATTTCAGACTGGACAACGCGGATTTTCAACCCTTTCATGTCGGCCGGTGTATTAATGGGCAGCGCGTTATTGGTCATCTGTCGGAACCCATTGTCCCAAGTGGCCAGATACCGGATACCCTTGGCAATCAGGGGCTCATAATACTTGGCCACAAACGGCTGGTCCATGAACGCATATGCTTGAGAATAGTTGTCGAACAGGTAGGGCAGTTCGAGGAGTTCCTGCGTCCGGTTGGGATCGAAAACGGAAACCAGGCCGGCAGTGGTGATATAAAAGTCCAGTGTGCCCATGGACACCTGCTCCTGACAGCCTTGATGGGTCCCCAGAACGCCGGCGGGGAATATCTCGATCTTCACTTCGCCCTTGGAAATCTCGTCCACCCGCTTGGCGAAAAAAATGGTGACATCGTGGCGGATGTTGGCCACGGCCTCGGAATGTGCCAGCCGCAAATTTGCTGTCTTAGCCATGGCCGAATCCGCTGCCAGCGACAGAAAACTCATTACGGCAAGCATTAGCCCTACAGTCAACCAGGAACAAAACCTTTGAGTGCGCATCGTCAATTCTCCTTTTTGCTTAAGTTAGGGTTGAACGGAAATTTGCATCAGACCCAAATACCGTCTCTTTCTTCCATGTGACACGAATGGACATCGAGCGATACTCTTTCGAGACATTCAGATGGGTCGGATAAACCGAATGCTTCTAAATGCATTCCTGTATACATGGATACATTTTTTAACCACATGGCAAATTGAAAGTCAAGCGATATTTCGACAGCGATTTCACCATCGGTCATTTTTACCATTTACACCGCGCGTGCGAATTGCATTGACAGCCAACTTCCTTTCAGATATGTTTTCAGCATACATGTATACATGTTTTAAGATTGCGGGGTGTCGCGCCGGCCATATTTCCCCTCGGACGATTGAGCAGCAACGATTCACAGCGGCGTATGGACGCGCAAATAATGCCCTTCATGCATTCTCATCAATATACCTAAGGATGAATATGAAAACGACGCTCGTAAAAGCTGACGCGATGATTGACGTCCTGGCAGGGCATGTCCTCACGCCCGGGGCTGTCCTGATTCAGGGCGGACGAATCGTCGCCACGGGGCTTGAGGCAACCCAACGCGCCCTTGAAGCAGATGAACTGCTTGACTGTGCGGGCCAAACCCTCTTGCCGGGGTTGATTGACTGCCACAACCATCTGTCTCTTGACCCATCGCTCGAAAACTATCTGCTCCGAATGAACGATAGCATTCCTGAGCTCACGATCCGGGCCATAAATACCATGACCGTTGATCTAAACGCCGGTGTGACCACGTCCCGATGCATGGGCGACAAGGGTTTCCTGGATATCGCGTGCAAAAAGGCTGCTGCTGCCGGAGAAATTGCCGGGCCTCGACTCCTTGTAGCCACCCGCGGAATCCGGGCACCGCACGGCCATGGCTACGTCGGTTATCCCTTCAGCGGAGTTGAAACCATCCGCCAGGCTGTGAGGGAAAACCTGTCGGCAGGGGCGGACCTTGTTAAAGTTTACACCACGGGCACGTTAAAAAGCCCCAAGGGGCTGCCTCATTATTTTTCTCGCGAAGAGGTGCAGACGGTGGTGGATGAAGCCCATCGTGCCGGTGTTCCGGTGGCTACCCATTGCATTGGGGGGCCGGGTCTGACAATGGCCTTGAGCGCGGGTATTGACGTAATCGAACATGGCTATTTTGCCTCTGACGCGCAGATCGAAGAAATCGGAAAACTGGGACGGTGGCTGGTGATGACGCCCAGTATTTTCTACACGGACGCTCGCATCAAAACGCTTCCGCCGAATTTAATTCAACCCCACCTCCAACAGCGTGAGGAGATGGGGCAACGGATGTCTGCAGCCATAAAATCCGGAATCAAATTTGCCGTTGGCACAGATGGCATGCACGGCGGCCTGGCGCAGGAAATCAAATACCTGACCGATTTTGGCGCCTCTGCCGGCACTGCTATAAGGGCGGCCACAATACAGGCAGCGATACTTTGCGGCATGGAAAACGAAATCGGCTCGTTGGATGCCGGTAAAGCAGCTGACATTATAGGGGTGGATGGCAATCCTTACGACGACATCAGCGCCCTGTTCCGCGTCTCAACCGTGATTCAAGCCGGCAAATTCATAAGGTTCAACAACCCCCGGAAGGAGTAGACGCCAGCTCTGCTCCCCCGAATGCGACGACGATCATTTTAACTGTAGTTAGTGCGGTACCCTGGGCTCCAAAACGGCGCCATGGGAGTTTAATATCTATCTGAATCCGGAGGAACAACATGAACAAGACAATTGGAATAATCGGCCTGGGCCGATGCGGGATGCCGGCTGTGCAGCGTTTTGTTGAGAAAGGCTTTAAAGTCTACGGATACGCCCGCAGGCCGGAGGTCATTCAGCAGTTAGAAAACTTTGGCGGAGAATCCGTGGCAAGCCCGGCCGAGATGGCCACCCGTGCGCCGGTTGTCATCGTCATGGTTCTAAACGACGATCAGGTGGTTGATGTCATCACCGGACCGCAGGGTATTCTCAAGGGCGCCGCGGAGGGTTCGACGGTCATCTGCATGAGCACCATTAACCGTGACAACCTCGACAGGATGGCCAGGGAGTGCGAAGCGAAAAAGGTAAATTTCATCGACTGTCCGTTCACCGGAGGACCCGCACGGGTCGCCAACGGAACGCTCACATTAATCGCCGCGGCCCCGGAACCCGTACTGTCTCCTTGCCGCGACATCCTGGAAGTCATCGGCAAAATCACTTATGCCGGAGACACCCCCGGCAAGGGACAGGCCATCAAACACTGCAATCAACTTTTGGTGACTGCGATACACGCTGCAACGATTGAGCTGATAATTCTCGCTCAAAAAAGCGGTGTCGACCCCAAGCTGGTCTGTGAGGTAGTGGGCAGCGGGATCGGCGGAAACGACTATTTCCGGCTTCTTTCGAAAGCCGTTCTCGAGAATACCCCATCCCCGGGCGGCATGGGACAGCTCTGGAAAGATATCAATATCGTAATCTCTTCAAGCCGCAACTACAACCTGCCGCTTCTGGTCGCCTCTGCGGTGTCCCACTACTTTAACATGTCTGTGGCCCAGGGACTGGCCAATGATGATTCTTCCAAAATGATGGATGTCATGTTGAAAATGATCGAAAAATAAATTATCATGCAGCACTGCCAGGATAGATATTCGGGTCTTTAATCAACACATACCACTCTCAGGTTGCCGATGAACATATTTAATGAATTGCACCCCGGCGTGACGGTCGATCCGGCAAAATCGATCGCCGATCAGATCTACGAAACGCTTAAAAATGCAATCATCAGGGGCGATATTTCCCCCAGCCAGCGCCTGTTCGAGGTGGAAGTCGCCAAGATCTTCAATGCCAGCCGAACCCCGGTGAGGGAGGCTTTCCGGAGACTGGAACAGGACGGCGCCGCGGAACGACTGGCGCAAGGCGGTATTCGAGTTCCCCAAGTCGACGAGCATACGATTCAAGATCTTTTTAATTTGCGCCTTATCCTCGAAGTTCATGCCATTGAACTGGCAAGCGCGCGCATCAGCGCGGAAGAAATCGCCGATCTGAAGCAGATCAGGGCCCAGGCGAATGAGTTGCTCAAGTCGAGTGACATCAGCCAGGACTTCACTTTGAATAGATTTTTTGAACTTAGCTCCATGTTCCACGACACCATCTACAATGCTACCCGCAGCAGGGTCCTCATCAAAGTGATCAGCAATTTACGCGGCATGGTATTGAGCATGAGATCCATGAGCATTCGGTTGGACTCGATCCGCGAAATTTGGAATGAGCACAGCCTGCTCATTGATCACCTCGAACGCAAGGAGAAGACAGCTGCCGTCAGGTTGATAAAACAACACGTATCCAAAACCGCAAGTCAGGTCTTGTCATTTGTCCGCTCGAAACAATCCGACGACACCGATCCTGCCGGCACCCCGCAAAAATCCGCTATCGGCCGGAAAAAAGCGGTCAAGAGCAAGCACCGTGAGGGCTGAGTTCGGTCATCTTCATGGCTACGTATGGTATTCATAAAAAAAACCGGCCTGTGAACATTTCTGTTTAGGATAACAAAATGGTTGACTGGAACCTTTTCAATGGAACACTGCCTTACGGATTAAAAATCCACACTTATGAAAGTGTCCATAAATTCGATACCACATCACACATGCAGCGGATTGAGATAGGGTGCAGCCAGGGGCGCAAGGCGGAGCTTAGTTAGCCGGCAATATACAGCCCCCGTTGCTTGCGCTGGATTTTTCCGGTTTTATGAAGACGATGCAAAATATTGCGGATTTTTTTTTCATCGAACTGCGTGATTTCAAATATTCCGGCATAGTCCAGGCCCTGAGCAGAACCCTTTATGGCTTTCAGGATGACATCTGAAGCGTTGGATGTTTGGCCGGAAGCCGACATTCGGGCGTTGCCGCCACCGACTTTTGAACTTCCGGAACGTTTGGACTTTCCGCAAATGGCATTTTTTTTGATGGTCTTTTCCAGTTGATCCAGCCGGGTCACAATTTTTTGAATATCCTGTCGGGTGGGTATTTCAAAGCGAATCATGAAAAACTTTATCATCGCATCAAAACTTACCGATTTTCCACTTCTTTTAGCCATATCTTTCCCTGGTCGATGAAAATCAAACTGTCCCTGACTTAAGAAATCCATCCATAAAATCCCCATTTGAAAACGTGTTTTCAGGGGTATATTTCTTCAAGTCAACATTATAGACGCGTCATGTTCGGATGACATGAAAGAGATAATATTGTTTTTTTGATGGTTTTATATTATTTATTGTAAATGGATTCTGGAATATTTCAATAGAAATTCCAGACATGAAGCAAATTTCTCTTTGCGGGAAGGCAATAATGGAAGATGACAGAACGCCCATTATCATGGGCAGTGATCATGCGGCCTATGATCTGAAGGAATACCTGAAAACGCTTATTAAGCAAAAAGGCATTGAAATTAAAGATATTGGCGCACATAGCGCCGAAGCGGTCGATTACCCGGATTTTGGATTTCAGGTGGCCGGCGCTGTTTCAACCGGAGAATATTCTCGCGGCATTCTGCTTTGTGGAACCGGGCTGGGAATGTCCATTGTTGCCAATAAATTTTTGCATGTCCGGGCAGCCTTATGCAACGACCTGTTCTCCGCGATCATGAGCAGACGCCACAACAACGCCAATATCCTTGTCATGGGAGGGCGGGTGATCGGGGATGTCCTGGCAAAAGAAATCGTTACCGCATGGCTGGAAACGCCTTTTGAAGGCGGAAGGCATCAGCGGCAGGCTCGATAAATTTGAGAACATGGGATGCCTGGTTCATACAGACACAAAAAACTGTTCCCAATAACCTATAAACCGTTCAGAGGTACCACTTGATTTTATCCACAATCGAACGCATTGACCCGGAGATTGCAGGGGTGATTGCCAGGGAGTATGAAAGACAGGAGAATACGCTGGAGCTGATTGCTTCGGAAAACATTGCCAGTCAGGCTGTTATGGATGCCCAGGGAAGCGTATTGACCAACAAATATGCCGAGGGGTATCCGGGTAAGCGGTATTACGGGGGATGCGAATGGGTTGATGTGGCGGAAAACCTGGCCATCGAAAGGGCCAACGCGCTGTTTCATTCCACTTATGCCAATGTTCAGCCCCACTCCGGATCTCAGGCCAACATGGCCGTATATTTTGCATTTCTTAATCCCGGAGATACCCTTCTGGGCATGAACCTCTCCCACGGGGGGCATCTGACGCATGGCAGTCCGGTCAGTTTTTCAGGAAGGCTTTACAAGACCGCTCACTACGGGGTTGATCCCCGGACCGGATGCATTGATTATGATGCGGTTGAAGATATCGCCAAAAAAATCAAACCCAACATGATTGTCGCAGGCGCCAGCGCCTATGCCCGAACCCTTGATTTTGAGGCTTTTGCCCGCATTGCCAGATCTGTCGGCGCCTATTTAATGGTGGATATGGCTCATATCGCGGGCCTTGTCGCCGCCGGCCTGCATCCTTCGCCTGTTCCCCATGCCGATGTCGTTACCTCAACAACCCACAAAACCCTCAGGGGCCCCCGCGGCGGTTTGATTGTATCGGCAACACCCTGCAGCGACAAATTGAACCGACAGGTTTTTCCCGGCATTCAGGGCGGCCCGCTCATGCATGTCATTGCCGCAAAAGCCATTGCCTTCAAGCTGGCACTGACGGATGAATTCAAGTCCTATCAGCAGAACACGCTGACCAATGCCAAAACCCTTTCCGCCTGTCTGATGGAGACACGGCGTCAAACTGGTATCGAACGGCACCGACAACCACATGATGCTGGTGGATTTAACCAACCTGGACATCACCGGCAAAGACGCCGAAATCGCTCTGGGACGATCCGGAATCACGGTCAACAAGAACTCGATTCCGTTTGAAACCCGAAGCCCGCAGGTGACCAGCGGCATTCGCATCGGAACCCCTGCCGTGACCACCCGGGGCATGAAGTCGCCGGAAATGACAATGATTGCAGAACTGATCGTTACAGTGCTGAAAAAGCCATTTGAGGAAACAGTCATTGCACAGACACGAAATAAAGTTCATGATCTCTGCAAGGCGTTTCCGATTTATCATGATCAAGGCTGAGTACAAGACCAGTTGCTTTTGCGCTCAGCAATGATTCGACGCATTTCTGAAAGGCCTGGACATGGAGGAAATGCAAGACAGGGATCAACACATGGTTTTTTCTGAAAAAAACGGAGTCAGCAGGCCTTCATGGGAAACCTATTTCATGGATATTGCCAGGCTGGTCGCCAGTCGTTCCACATGCCGAAGACGTTCCGTGGGCGCCGTCATTGTCAAGGACAAACGCATTCTCTCAACAGGCTACAATGGGGCGCCATCGGGGTTGTCTCACTGTCTGGACATCGGATGCCTCAGGGAAAAACTCATGGTGGCCTCGGGCCAGCGACATGAACTGTGCCGGGGGATTCATGCGGAACAAAATGCCATCATTCAGGCGGCCTATCATGGTTTTTCCATTAAAACCTCCATATTGTATTGTACAAATCTTCCCTGCGCCATCTGCACCAAGATGATCATCAATGCGGGGATTTGCCGGATATACTATCAGGAAGGCTATGCAGACGAACTGTCGTTAACAATGCTCGGCGAGGCCGGCGTTGAGGTCATTCAGACATTGTGAAACCTGCGGGGCACCGAAGCCCCCCGCATTTACGTATCGTTGCTGACAAAGAATGGCCCTTGCCACAGATGGGGGAGTAAACCTAAATGAAATGTCCGTTTTGCGCAGATACGGAAAATAAAGTCATTGACTCCAGGTTGAGCAAGGAAGGGTATGTGATTCGACGGCGAAGGGAATGCCAGGCGTGCAACCGACGCTTTACAACCTATGAACGGATTGAAGAAATCCCCTTGATGATCATCAAGAAAGATGGCCGGCGGGAAGAATTCAACCGGGATAAAATCCGAAGCGGCATTACCAAAGCCTGCGAAAAACGCAATGTCAGCATGAACAGTATCGAGGACTTTCTGGATGAACTGGAACAGGAGCTTCGTGAAACCGGAAAGAAGGAAATTTCATCCGCTGTCGTGGGAGAACGGGTGATAAACCGGCTGCATGACCTGGACGAGATTGCCTATGTACGGTTTGCCTCTGTCTACAGGGAATTTAAAGATGTGAACGATTTTGTGCAGGAACTGAAGCTGATGCTGGAAAATAACCGGCCGTGAAAGATCACGCCGCATACATGCAGATCGCCCTTGAACTTGCCGCCAAAGGCGCCGGATATACCTCTCCCAACCCGATGGTTGGCGCCGTGGTTGTGGATCCGGACGGCGGAATCGTCGGACAGGGCTATCATCTGTCGGTCGGCGGGCCCCATGCTGAAGTCCATGCCATTGATGATGCAGGGCCGGCTGCAAGAGGGGCAACCCTGTTTGTTACCCTTGAACCCTGCAACCACGTCGGCCGAACACCGCCCTGTACACAGAAAATCCTGGATGCGGGAATCGCTCATGTCGTAGTCGCCATGCCGGATCCCAATCCCAGGGTCAAAGGCGGCGGCAATGCGCATCTTGTTTCAAGAGGCGTGCGGGTTACAACGGGTGTGTGCGAGGAACAGGCAAGGCGGCTGAATGAATCGTTTATAAAGTACATTACCACCCGAAGACCTTTTGTCACCCTGAAATGCGCCGCCACACTGGACGGCAGACTGGCGACGCGAACCGGGGACTCCAGATGGGTAACGGGAGAGGCTTCCAGAGCGTATGTTCACAGCCTGAGGCACGAATATGACGCAATCCTGGTGGGCGTGGAAACCGTAAAAAAAGACAATCCCCGGCTGACGACCCGGATTCCCGCCGCTGCTGATGGCAGAAAACCAAAAGATCCCATACGGGTCATTCTGGATACCCGCTTGAGCATTCCAGATACCTCCAGCGTGCTTCACCCCGAATCCGATGCGGATACCCTGATCGTCACCGGACCGATCGACGCGGAGCGGCGAAAAGCCCTGCCCCGGAATCAAAAAGTCAGAATACTGGATTCCCCGCTTCAAAACGGAAGGATTGATCTGAATGCTTTGATGGACAGATTGGGCGATATGGGGGTGACCAGCCTTTTCATTGAAGGCGGCAGCCGGGTGATTGCCGCATCTCTGGCCGCCAGCATCGTGGATAAGATTCTTTTTTTTTACGCCCCAAAGATTTCAGGCGGTGATGACGGTGTGCCGATCTGCAAGGGACCCGGCCCCGAATTCATGAAAGACTGCATTCCGGTAAACGGTGTTTCGGTTCGGCAGTTTGATCAGGACATCCTCGTCGAAGGATATCTGAAATGAGTGTTTGCCGTTTTCAGGAATCCGGGGTCCGGGGAAGGCAACTCGGCAACTTTTTATTGTTTCTTTGACATTTTTACGGGAATATATATGTTTACGGGTATTATTGAAGGACTGGGGACAATTGCCGCGATTCAAGCCTCGGGAAAGGGCAGACGCCTGACCGTTACTGCCGATTTTGATCTGTCGCAAAGTCGGATCGGCGACAGCATTGCCGTCAACGGCGCCTGCCTGACAGCAGTGGAAATAGGCAGCCGCCGTTTTGTGGCGGATGTATCTCCGGAAACCCTGGACCGGACGACATTTGGAAAGGCCAAGATTGGCGAACGGGTTAATCTGGAACGTGCTCTTCGGCTTTCCGACCGCCTGGACGGCCATCTGGTTTCCGGCCATATAGACGGCATGGGGACCATTGATCAGAATAAAACCTGCCGGAAATGCCGTGATCGTTGTTATTAAGGTTTCAGAATCGCTCTCGCGTTACATGATTCAAAAAGGCTCTGTTGCCGTGGATGGCATCAGCCTGACCATTAATCAGTGTTCTGCCGGCAGTTTTGAAGTCAGCATCATTCCGCACACCGCCGGACTCACCACCATCGGATTTAAGGCCGCCGGCGCTGCGGTGAACATTGAAACCGATATGATCGGAAAATATGTGGAGCGGTTTTTAATGCCGAACCATCAACCACGGACACTTGAAACCGCCAGCCGGTCTGGATATGCAGTTTCTGGCCAAATCCGGGTTTTTATAATAATGACGAGCACGACGTTAACGCGTCTCGACTCACGATTCACAATCGGGTAGTTTGGCATAAGCCAGGTCCCTAAAAATGACATTTAAGGAGAATAAATTTACGAAATGCCACTGATATCAATAGAACAAGCGATTGAAGATATAAAAGCCGGGAAAATGGTGATTCTGGTGGATGATGAAGATCGGGAAAATGAAGGCGATTTAACCATCGCGGCTGAAAAGGTTACCCCGGAGATCATCAATTTTATGGCCAGATACGGCCGGGGCCTGATCTGCCTGTCGATGACGGGCGAAAAACTGGACAGCCTCAATCTGCCGATGATGGTCAAGGACAACACCTCTCCGTTCAATACGGGATTTACCGTGTCCATCGAAGCCCGGCGCGGCGTGACAACCGGTATCTCGGCCGCGGATCGCGCCACCACCATCCTGACCGCCATTGCAGATGACACCAAACCCATCGACCTGGTCAGACCCGGGCATATTTTTCCGTTAAGGGCCAGAAAAGGCGGGGTGATGGTCCGGGCCGGTCAGACCGAAGGATCTGTTGACCTGGCCAGGCTGGCCGGTTTAAAACCGGCGGGAGTCATCTGCGAAATTATGGATGAAGACGGGTCCATGTCCAGAATGCCTTCACTTGAAATATTCAGCGAAGAACATGGCATCGGCATCTGTACCATTGCCGACCTTATTGAATACCGGATGCGGAGGGAATCCTTTGTCCGCCGGTCCGCGGAAGCCGTCATACCCACGTCATTTGCCGGTGAATTCAAAGTGATTGTTTATGAAAACGATGTCGATGATCTGCTTCATGTTGCACTGATCAAAGGGGAAATCTCCTCCGATCAGCCGATTCTGGTTCGGGTTCACTCCGAATGCCTGACCGGTGATGTGTTCGGCTCCATGCGGTGCGACTGCGGGGATCAACTGCATAAGGCCATGGAAATGATGGACAGGGAGGGTTCCGGCGTCCTGCTTTACATGCGGCAGGAAGGAAGGGGGATCGGCCTTGTCAACAAATTAAAAGCATATGTTCTGCAGGACAAGGGAATGGATACGGTCGAGGCCAATCTTGAGCTCGGGTTTCAGGCGGATATGCGAAATTACGGCATCGGCGCCCAGGTTCTGGTTGATCTTGGCGTAAAACAAATGAGACTTCTCACCAATAACCCCAAAAAAATCATCGGCCTTGACGGGTATGGCCTGAGTCTTGTTGAACAGATCCCCATTGAAATCGAACCAAATGAATTCAACCGGTGCTATCTGGAGTGCAAACAATCCAAGATGGGACATCTGCTGCACGTTGATCGGACACCTTAAGAATGATCCGATCCGGTAGATTGGCAATTATTTACTAAAATATTTTTCTACTGGAGGACTTTCTTCATGCCCAACATTATCGAGGCCAATCTGCTTGCCGAAGGGAAAAAATTTGCCCTCGTGGTCAGCCGGTTCAATGATTTTATTACCGACAAGCTGGTGGGAGGCGCTGTTGATGCCCTCATCCGGTCCGGCGCAGCAACCCAGGACATCGATATCGTCAAAGTGCCGGGCGCTTTTGAAATCCCGCTCGTTGCAAAAAAAATGGCGAAAAAAGGAAAATACCATGCGATCATCTGCCTGGGAGCCGTCATTCGCGGGGCAACGCCGCATTTTGAATATGTCAGCGCCGAAGTTACCAAAGGCATTGCCATGGTCAGCCTTGAGTTTGAAATCCCCGTGATTTTCGGGATCGTCACAACCGATACCATCGAACAGGCCATTGAACGTGCCGGCACAAAGGCCGGAAACAAAGGCTGGCATGCAGCGATATCCGCTATTGAAATGGCAAACTTGATCCAAGACATCGACCAGGCATAACCTATGGGAAATCGTCGCAAATCGCGGGAGCTTGCCATTCAAGCGCTTTTTTTTATGGATATGAATGACCGTTTCGCGGAAGAGAAATTATCCCTTTTCTGTGAAAATTTTCTGCCATCCGCTCAGCTTCGTCCGTTTTTTTTGAATCTCGTCCGCGGGGTTTCATCCGCCAGAGCTGAAATTGACGCCCTGATCGAGCGCTTTTCAAGTAACTGGAAAATCAGCCGGATGTCCGGCGTTGACCGGAATATTATGCGGGTGGCTGTTTTTGAAATGCTGTGCTGTAAAGACATCCCCTGCAAAGTATCCATCAATGAGGCCATCGATCTGGGAAAAAAATTCGGCACCGAGGAATCCGGCGCTTTTGTGAACGGCATTCTGGACAGCATTCGCCTGGCAATGGAGACGGAAGATCTGTCCATTCCGGTCAATGGGAACTGCGAATTCATTCCGTACGCCCCTGAACCCGATCTGTCCGACCAGGATTCCGACCTTGAGGGGGATGAAGATGTTCCGGATTTTTCTATTGACCCTGAACCTGAATTTTATCCTCAGGATGATGATGGTTCGGCGCAGCAGCAGCCGGAACCCCGAAGCCCGGCACCGAAAAAACCCAGGAGAACCCTGATTCGCTAATCAGATGAACCATGAACGACAGGAAAAGGAGTAATTCATGAACGACAGAAAAATACTGTTAACCGAGGATGAAATGCCGCGCCAATGGTACAACATCCTTGCGGATATCAAAATGAATCCCCCGCTGGGTCCGGATGGAAACCCGGTTCGGCCTGAAGATCTGGCCCCGGTATTTCCCATGAATCTGATTGAGCAGGAAGTCAGCACGGACCGGTGGATTGACATTCCCGAGCCTGTCCTGGATGTTTACCGCATCTGGCGGCCTTCCCCCCTGGTCAGGGCGCTTTCTCTGGAAAAAGCCCTGGACACCCCGGCCCGGATCTATTTTAAAAATGAAAGCGTCAGTCCGCCCGGAAGCCACAAACCCAACACCGCCGTTCCCCAGGCCTATTACAATAAAGTCTTCGGCATCGAAAGATTGACCACTGAAACCGGGGCCGGTCAATGGGGAAGCGCACTGTCGTTTGCCTGCTGCCAGTTCGGACTGGAATGCAAGGTCTATATGGTCCGGGTCAGCTTTGACCAGAAGCCGTATCGTAAAGCCATGATGGAAACCTGGGGCGGGAAATGCGTGGCCAGCCCCAGCATGGAAACCCGGGCCGGCCGGGATGCTCTGGAAAAAGATCCCAACACGCCGGGAAGCCTGGGGATCGCCATCAGCGAAGCCATCGAGGCGGCGGTCAGCGACGCGAGCGGCAAAACCCGGTACTCCCTGGGAAGCGTTCTGAACCATGTCATGCTGCATCAGACCATCATCGGCCTTGAGGCCAAAAAACAGACTGAAAAAATCGGTGAATATCCGGATGTGATCATCGGCTGCGCCGGCGGCGGCAGCAATTTTGCCGGTCTTGCCTTTCCGTTTGTCCTGGACAAAATCAACGGAAAGCACATTGAAATTTATCCGGTTGAACCGGCCGCCTGCCCCACCCTGACGCGAGCCCCCTTTGTCTATGACCACGGGGATACGTCGCGCTATACGCCGCTGCTGCCCATGCACAGCCTGGGACACGCCTTTGTTCCGCCGCCGTTTCATGCCGGCGGACTGCGGTATCATGGCATGGCGCCGACCGTCAGCCAGCTCGCTGACGAAGGAATCATCACGCCGCGATCGGTTCAGCAGATACAGGCCTATGATGCAGGCATTCTCTTTGCAAGGACTGAAGGGATTATTCCCGCGCCTGAAACCACCCATGCCCTGGCCTGTGTGGTGGAAGAAGCCCAGAAAGCCAAAGAAGAAGGCAAGGAAAAAGTGATTCTGGTTAACTGGAGCGGTCATGGGCTGCTGGATTTGGGGGCCTATGAAAAATACTTTTCAGGCGACCTGATAAATTATGAAATGACCGATGATGAAATCAGTCAATCAGAAAAAGTATTTGAAAATTTCCCCAAACCCGCTCATTTGAAAAGCAGATAATAATATCGGGTTAGAGGCTATAAACTAAGGAGACCGAATTGATTCTTCAATCCCTGGCCGTTGGGCCAATTATGGCAAATTGTTTTATATTGGGCTGTGAAAAGACGCGAAAAGCGGCGGTCATCGACCCCGGCGCTGAATCGAGCCGAATCCTGATGAAGCTGGCGGAGCAGAAACTGACGGTTGAGTATATCATCAACACGCACGGTCATTTCGATCATGTCGGCGCAAACCGAAAGCTCAAGGAGGCCACCGGCGCCAAGCTGGTAATACACGCACTCGATCAACCCATGCTGGAAGTCCTTTCGGAAACTTCCGCCGCATTTGGACTGTCTGTCGAGAATTCCCCCCCCCGGATCAAACGGTTCAGGATGGCGATACCCTGCAATTCGGTGAAATCATTCTTAAAGTTCTTCACACGCCAGGCCATACACTTGGCGGCATCTCTCTGCATACGGACGGTGTGGTGTTTGTCGGAGATACGCTTTTTGCCGGGTCCATCGGCCGGACCGATTTTCCCGGCGGGGATTTTGATACCCTGATTTCAAGCATTCGAAACAAGCTCTATCCCCTGGGGGATCAGGTGATTGTCTACACCGGACATGGCCCGGAAACCACCATTGGCAAGGAAAAACGCTTCAATCCGTTTGCGTCCATGTAAATAAGCGGTTTCGCGGGTTATCCAACCCGCGAAACCGCTTATTTTTTTTCCTTCTGAACCTGCTTCAAGTAATTTTTGATGTGGCTTTGCCCAACGCCGATGGCTTTGGCAGTCACGGCAATGTCCTGATTGTTCTGAATGAGCTTTCGCTTGATGAATTCGTCTTCAAATGCTTTTTGCGCATCCTTCAGCCTGCGAATTGAAAACAAAGGGGGCTCGCTCTGAGCGGATTCTTCGTTTTTTCCGCCTGAATTGATGGGAAAGGGGATATCCCTTTCCGTGATCATATCCCCGTCCACCATGATGGACAGCCGCTCAAGCAGATTTTTCAGCTCCCGGACATTTCCCGGCCATGAATAGGCGCCAAGCAGGTCCAGCGCCGCAGGAGCCAGCGTTTTTCCGGGGCAATGGTTCTGCCGGGCAAATTCACCGAGAAACAGATCTGCCAGAAGCGGAAGATCCTCAATCCGCTGCCGCAGCGCGGAACTTCAATGGGAATGACATTGAGCCGGAAATACAAATCCTCCCGAAAAGTTCCCCTGGCGATTTCCGCTTCAATGTCCTTGTTGGTGGCGGCGATTACCCGGACATTCATCTCCAGTGTCCGGCCGCCCCCGATGCGGTGAAACTGTTTTTCCTGAAGAACCCGCAGAAATTTTCCTTGCGACTTTATGCTCATGTCCCCGATTTCATCCAGAAAAAGCGTCCCATTGCCGGCCAGCTCGAATTTCCCCCTTTTTTTTACGGCTGCCCCGGGGAATGCCTCTTTTTCATGACCGAACAGCTCGCTTTCAATCAGATCATCCGGAATGGCTGCACAATTGACGTCCACCAGAGGCTCGTGGCTGCGGCTGCTGAGCTGGTGGATGGTACGGGCAACCAGTTCCTTGCCGCACCCGTTTTCTCCGGTAATAAGGATCCAGGCATCTGTGGGGCCGGCCACGGCAATCTGTTTTTTCAGGGCAAGGGTCGCCGGACTGTTTCCGGTAATTGAATTCTTTTCAATGGTTTTTTTTCGAAGATATTTGTTTTCCTCTTCAAGCTTTCGATAATTCAGAGCCCGGTTAATGGCCACAATCACCTTGTCAATGGAAAGCGGTTTTTCAATCAGGTCAAAGGCCCCCAGCTTGGTGGCGCTTACCGCGGTTTCTATGGTGCCATGTCCGGTAATGATGATGACCTGAATCACCGGATTGTTTTTTTTAATTTCCTTCAGGGTTTCAATACCGTCCAAGCCTGGCATCCAGATGTCCAGCAGCACCAGATCCGGAGCTTCCTGCTCGATGCGTTTAAGCGCTTCGTACCCGTTTGAAGCGGTGAAAATTTCAAACCCCTCATCGGACAGAATCCCGCTCAGGGATTGCAGAATGGAGGGTTCGTCATCGACGATCATCACAGATGGATACATTGTATGTCCTTTCAATTAACTCCTCAAGGATTGAGGCTCAAGTTCAAAAGTGTAGAAGCGCTTCAAGCCGGCAGTTCAATAATAAATTTCGCGCCCCTGGGATGATTGTCTTCTGCGCGAATCGTTCCATGATGATCCATCACAATGGTGTTGACGATGGCCAGCCCAAGCCCCATGCCCGTGACCTTGGTCGAAAAATCCGGTTCAAAAAGCCGGGTCTTGTCTTCATCGGAAATACCCTCGCCGGTGTCCGCGACTTCAACGCGAACCAGCTTTTGCGCTGCATCATGGGAAAGGGAGATCGTGATTTGCCCTTCTGAGTGAATAGCGGCAATGGCATTGTCGACTAAATTGATCATGGTCCGCTTGATCTGCTGGCGGTCCAGATTGATGACGGGAATATTCCCCAGTTTTCTGATTTCAAACAGAACTTCAGAATGTTCTTCGCGATAAAGCGCGATGGTTTCTTCAATAATGGGCAGAATCTCCCCTGGTTTTGGATTTGCGGAAGGAAATCTGGCGAACGATGAAAATTCATTGACAAGATTGCGAATGATATCGACGTGATCAATAATCATTTGTGTGCATTCGTCAAACACCGGCTCCTTGATCTGCCGGGAATATTTTCGTTTCAGCCGTTGCGCGGAAAGGGTAATGGGCGTCAGCGGATTTTTGACTTCATGGGCAATGCGCCTGGCCACTTCCCTCCAGGCTGCTGTCCGCTGAGCCTTTTCAAGCTCCGTCAGATCATCAAACACCACGACAATTCCGATATGACGCCCGCTGTCGTCCTTCAGCGAACTGATGTGGAGCATGAAGCTTCGAGGCCGGCCCTCAATCGTTACTCTCAGCGGCATTTCAATATAATCACTGTGAATTCCTTTAAACCCGTGAATAATTTTTTCAGCCATTTTCAGATAGCGGCCCTGAAGAAGGCGAACATGGTTTTTTCCGATAACCTGTTCCGCGGAGATGTTCAGCATTTTTTCAGCAGATGTATTGATCGTTGCGATAAAACCGCCCGCATCCAGCGTAACAACGCCTGTGGATACATTTTTCAAAACGATCTCCATGTACTGGCGTTTTTCTTCGATTTCAAGATTCTGTTCACGAAGTTTATTGGAAGTCAGCTCCAGCTGATCTCTGCTGAGCCGCAGATCACGGGTCATCTTATTGAAAGAATCCACCAGGCTGCCGATTTCATCATCGCCTACCGATCCGATTTGAAAACTCAAATCGCCTTCAGCAACCCGCCGGGTGCCTTCAGCCAGTTCCTTGATGGGAATGCTGATGGATTTGGCCAGATAAAATCCGAACCATACGGCACAGAACACCACCAGAAGCCCAACAATGGAAAGGGTGATATAATAGGAAATCTGGATGGGTTTTTTCAGAAGCTTAATTTGCTGATACTCCTCAAAGCCCCTTGAAATGGACGCCATGTTTTCTGAAAGATACGGCGGAATCATAACCGTCAAGACCAGAAAAGCCTCTGCATCAGCGGGTTTGGACCCAAAAGGGATGGTTCCGACAGTTCGAATCACCTCGCCGCCTGAGATGATTTGAGAAAATGACGAAACAGACTTGGGGGAGAATTCTTTTCGAAGCTGTTCAATGGAAACCGCCTGAAGCGATTGACTGTTCAGGTCGCGCCCCAGGGACTGGGCAATGCGTCTGGCATGGACATCGTACACTTCAACCGCATCCAGATTGAACGACCGTTGAACGATTTCAATATATTGGGACAACTCTTTGACCCTTGCGGGTTCCAGAAGTTTTCGGGTCTTGATCTGATAGGCCGCCCTGTCCAGGAAAAACGCATTGCTGTTTTCCGTAATACCATAGATCTGCCTTCCGACATGCAGCGAGTTTTCAAGGGCATGCTCAACCGGAACATTAAACCAGAAATCAATGCTGGTGGTAATAAACCCCATGGAAAAGAAAAACATCACGCCTGCCGGAATCAGGGTCAGCGAAATAAAGGCGATGACCAGTCGGGTTCGAAGCTTTGACCCCATGACTTTTCGCCTCCGGTCATACAGCAATTTTACCAGATTTCGAAAAACCAGAAAAATCAGCAGGATCAGCAACAACAAATTGATGTTCGTGATCGTAAACATCAAAATGGTATTGGAAATGGGAAAATCGGCGCCGAAATAGATAAGCTTGTTCTGGGCGTATGTCATCAGCGCAACAAAAATAATAATGGCTGCGATAATGATCATCTCTCGCTTTCGTCGTTTGCGATCTTCAGAAGAGATAAAGGAAGAAGCGGTTTTGAAGCGATTTCGATTCATGACATTAATTTTACTGCCACCCAATTGCTTTTCAATGACAGAAAGTAACAGAAGAGCCTTGTCGTGGAAATGAAACCAGAAATCAGAATAACAGGGGTAAAAATCATTTATTAAAACAATCGGTCTTGATTTTGTTGACCGCCTATAGTTAATTCATTTCTGCAGGGAATATCGATTATCAAGCCTACCATGTATTGCTCTAAAACTGCAACAGAAGGTTGACCCGCGACATCGTCACGCCCAATGATCCAGGAAGGATTGACACCGGCTGCTGGCGGAACCGGAGCGACTCTGGCAGCCGAATTGCCTGCTGCCCGCATGAACGACAAAAAACAAGGAGAAAGCCATGAAAGTTGTTGGGATCAGCGGAAGCGCCCGCAAAGATGGCAACACGGCGATTGCCGTCCGCCACGTATTTTTGGAACTTGAAAAAGAAGGCATTGAAACCGAATTGATTCAGCTCTCAGGAAAGAAAGTTCACGGCTGTACAGCCTGTTACAAATGCTGGGAAATCAAGGACCAGCGATGTGCCGTCAAGGATGATGTCAACGCGTGTATCGAAATAATGCTGGCTGCGGATGGAATCATTCTGGCATCCCCCACCTATTTTGCAGATGTTACCTCGGAGATCAAGGCTCTTATCGATCGCGCCGGCATGGTCAGCCGGGCAAACGGTGATATGCTGCGTCGAAAAGCAGGAGCGGCGGTGGTTGTGGCGCGCCGCGGCGGAAGCATTCACGCGTTTGATTCCATAAATCATTTCTTTTTCATCAGTCAGATGATCGTACCGGGATCCAATTACTGGAATATGGGATTTGGCAAGGACAGGGGCGATGTCGAAAAAGACGAGGAAGGACTGGGAACAATGAAGGTCCTGGGCGAAAACATGGCCTATCTTCTGAAACAGCTTCAGAAATGATGCGGGGGATTTTATTCCCCGCATAGGGTTCCCAATAATCAATGTCCAGTCTAAAAACTCCTGTTACGCTGGCAAAAGAGGGCTTCTTGTTTCCATCATGATAAATGGGGACAGATTTATTTCGCTAAATGGAAATTGTTGTGTTAAGGGCTGTAGATATCAAGAACAGCACGAATAGTTGTACTGGGTTATCCACACCACATAATCCAGCAAGGCCACAACAGGCAGATCGTATTTTTATTGAATGAGGATTTGAGCTTTAAGCGAAAGGTAACATGCGTGCTTTTTCTGAAGGAATCTTTCATCAGGGTTTCGTTGATGATATTGTTGGTATTCTTAAGAATACAGGCCTGTGAATTTGTAGTAGGCGCGGTTATTGCTCCACTCCGGCCGCTTTAGAATTTTTTGGCTTCGCAGTTTCATGCTTGTATTCTCAATAAGAGAATGTTTTTGATTCGGATTCGGCATCAGCGTGAAAGCCTGGCTGCCATCTTGATGGCTTCAACCATGGACTGGGGGTTGGCACGGCCTTCCCCTGCTTTGTCAAAGGCAGTGCCGTGATCCACCGACGTGCGGACGATGGGCAGTCCGATGGTCACGTTAACGCCCGCCATCTGACTCCATGTGCCGGTGCCATCATCATATTGAAAACCGATCAGTTTGGCGGGGATATGGCCTTGATCGTGGTACATGACCACGACGGCATCATACATACCGCCTTTCATCTTTGAAAAAACCGTGTCTGCAGGCAGCGGCCCCTCCACCCGGAGCCCGGCGGATTGCGCGGCCTTTACCGCCGGAGCGATTTCAGTGTCATCCTCGTCACCGAACAGGCCGCCTTCGCCGCAATGGGGGTTCAGGCCGGCAACGGCAATCCGGGGCGTATCGATGTCCAGTCCCTTCAAGGTCCCGTGGGTAAGCTGAATCACTTTCAGAACCCGCTGCTTTTTGACCCGGTCGCAGGCTTGCCGCAGGGAAACATGCGTGGAGACGTGGGTCACACGGAAATTCCCATCAACCAGCATCATGGCATAATCAATCGTCCCGGTTTTTTCACCGTAGATCTCGGTATGACCTGAATAATGAAATCCGGCGGCATTGATGGCGGCTTTGTTGATCGGGCCGGTCACGGTGCCATCGATCTCCCCGGCCAATGCAAGTGCGATGACCCGCTCGATGTACGCGAACGAAGCCCTGCCCTGGGCACTGGTGACGGTTTTATGCCGCAGTTCGGCCATCGGCATGTTCCCCAGGTCCAGCACGTCAAGGATTCCGGAAGTGAACTGAGCGTCCGTGACCATCCTGCAGGCGTTCAGCTTCAAATTCAGGCTGGAAAAAGCGATGGCATCGGCCATGACGGCCGCATCACCAACAACAATTGGACGGCAGATGCTGAAAAGCGCCGGTATCGCTGAGCGCCTTTGCGCAGACCTCGGGGCCGATGCCCCCGGGATCGCCCATGGTGATTCCCAGCAAAGGAAGCTCGGATGTCCGTTTCATGATTGAGAACCCCCTATTTTAATGAATTGACAAGTTGATTCAGGGTCTCGGCATGCCCGAAAGCACCGGCCTTGGTGACCACGTGAAGACCGTTGCGCGGGCCGCCGACAAACTCGCCGCGCATCAGACCTGACAAAATCTCTTCCCGGATGAGCAGGGCGGATGCCCCGATCTGATGCCAGAAAGCCTCGGCCGTGTCCCCGCCGCAAAGGAAAACCACTTCCGGCCTCACTGCGGTCAGCAGTGCCGCTGCCACTTGCGCCAATCCCAGAACCACCAGGGTGGGGTTTGGGGTCGGCCCGGATTCGAGGATCGGCCGGACGCTAAGAATCAGGCTCTCGGCAATCCCTGTGGCCACCAGCTCGGCCACCAATTGTTCCCGGACGGAATTGTCGCCGGCGGCCAGTGCCGATGGGTCCATCGCCACATGAACCCAGCCTGTGGAGCTGGCCAGCATCGCGACCTGCTCCGCCAGAACCCGAGACGCCGAGCCGCAGACAAAGAGCCATTTTTTGATCCTCGGCCGCTCAGCTGTTAAAGGGCAGGGAAGTTGCCCTGCAATCATCCGGGACAGGCTTGCGGCCAGGCCCGCAGATCCGACCAGAAGGATGTTCTCAAAGTGGTCGCAGGCAAGGCCTGCGATGGCATCCAGATGGATTGTTTGCTCGGCGTCAAAGGCGATGTGCCGGCAGCCCTGGTTCAGCAACGTCCGGACGCGCTGTGCCAGCCGGGCAGGCCCGTTATTGATGCAGGCCAGATCGACGTGTCCGACCGGCAGCCGGCTTTGGGCGGAAATACGCACCGAGAGCTTCGATTCGCGAACCGGGCAAAGAGGATCCCGGCCGATTTCAGTTTCGGCAACCGGTACCCCGTTGATCAGATGCCGGTCGTTAACCGTGGTGCGGCCCTGCTCGGGAAAGGCCGGTGCAACAAAACTGGCTGCTGCGCCAATCGCCTGGAGCAGGGTGTCGATTTCCGCGCCCAGGTTCCCCCGCAGGCAGGAATCTATTTTTTTATAAATGACCCGAGGCTTCAGACGCTGGATTTTTTCAGCAGCCAGGCAAACGATTTTAGCCGCCGTTGCCGCGTCCGAATTACGTGTATTGGTAAAAACAGCTATTCCCGCGGTCTGGATAGCAGTGGCGGTGAATTCTCCCTCAATCGCGCCGGCCATGTAAACCGGGCCGACTGCCGGGCAGAACTGACCCCCGGTATCCGCGGCACCGGTGATATCGTCCGCAATGACGGCGATCTGGAGGGCATGGCTCATGATTATCCGAGAGATCTCAAAGGCCGGGATCGGCAGCATGTCCGGAGCGTGCGTAAGAACGCTCAACCGCGCATCAGGGCCATGGCGGCGCAAGGCTTCGGTAACAGCCGCATCGATACTCTCGGCATGGGTATGCCCCAGGCGAGCCTTGTCCGCAGCGGAAATGCCGGGAGAAACCATGATCACGGAAGCCTTTTCTCTTACCATGGCCCAGGCCGTGGCCAGGGCTGCCGCCACGCCGTTTTTGATCCGGCCTTCACGATAGGCGGCCTTGATTTCCTTTGATGACCAGGCGGTAAATTCCAGCAGATCCGTGTGCACCGGGCTGACCCCTTCGGGCGCCGGTGTACAGACGATGATGGTCCCGCCCGTGCGAACCATCCGCTGGGCCGGGTACTGGGCTTTGTGGGACTGCCAGAAATCCAGGTCGCAGGGATACGAATTGGCCAGAACGATGTCCGGCGTTTCTTTGTAGAACACGCCGTAAATGTCCTTTGCCATTTCGACGCCGGCCTTGAAAGCCGCTCGCATGTCACCGAAAAAGACGCCGACCACGCCTCCCTGGCTGTCCATGACGACATTGAAAATGGTGTGCATGCCCACCCGGTCGGCCATGTCGTCCATATCGCGGCGCACCGGGTTGTCGGCAATCCCCAGAAAAGAGTCTCCGCCGCTGCCGCAGGAGAGCAGATGGGTTTCCGCCGTGGTTCGGGCGCCGCAAACTCCCGGCTGGATGATCTTGGAACCACCAGAGAATCCCGGAATATGATGCGGAACGATGGCGCCGATACCGATCACGACATCCGCCTCGGCCACAAAACGGTTCACCAGCAGCGGGGTTCCCTGGCTGGAAATGCCAAGATCCACCAGGGCGCCGGGATCCCGCCATTCATGATTGAAGACGCGGATCCGCCGGTAAACGTGTTCACCAACCTTGGCTTTTATCTCGTTTTCGGTCATGTAGCGGTGGGTTCCGAGCGCCATGATACAATTGATCCGCTCGTCCGGAATCCCGGCTGCATTCAGGCGATCGAGCAGCGGCGGGATGATCCGATCCGCAGGCGTCAGGCGGGTATTGTCGTCGCTGACGATAACGACCCGGTCGTTTGGTTTGACCCATTTTTCCAGGGGTTTCTGGCCGATCGGCGCATCGAGGGCGGCAGCAATTGCCTGCTCGAGATCTCTTAAAGGCGGCGAATGCCTGGGGCTCAGTATTTCCGCCAGATTACGATCGGGTACGCCAAAGGATACCGGGCGGCCGTCAAAGGGAATGATTACGTTTGCCATTCGCATCAACCTCCATACAGGTTCGGGATAAACAGACAGATGCCCAGCGGCGGTGTGATATCTATATTTTTCATGTTTATTATCAATTATGCTGTCATTTCGGCCAATCCGCTTTAAGTTTGGCGGCTTCGCCATCGACCATCCGGTAGACATGCTCTTCGCCCGGAAAAGAGCCGCTTCGCACATCTTCAATGTAGGCGGCAAAAACCTTCCTGTACTCGTCGGCAACGTTCCCGTAACGCTTGACGAACTTCGGCGTGAAGGCCTGAAACAGGCCCAGTATGTCCGAGCAGATCATCACCTGACCGTCGCAGTCTCCGGCACCGATGCCGTAAACCGGTATGGGCAACTCGTTGCGGATGACCTGGGTGACTTCGGGCGGAACCCCTTCCACGAGAAGGGCAAACGCACCCGATTCATAAACCGCCTTGGCATCTTCGACAATGGCTTTGGCGCTGTCGGCGGTGCGGCGCGGCGCACGGCTTCCGTGTGGTAGATGCACTGGTCCATTGTGACGGGAACGGTCCCCGAATACCCATAAACGGCCATGCCCATGCTGTCTCCCACCAGAAGCATGTCCATGCCTGCTTCTTCCGCCAACTGCGCGGTGACATAGTCGTAAGCAGTCACTCAGACTACTTTCTGGCCTTCTGTTTTCATTTTCTGGAGATCAAAGCGTGTAAGTTTCTTTTTCAATGCAGTACCCTTCCTTCTGTGATTACAATTCTCATTCGTCGGATGGAATCCATTCCGCTCCATTTCCGGCAATTGTAACTTTGGCGCCTTTTTTTGTCAAACCTCTGTGAACTGCGGAAACGAGAGGACGGTCCGTGATAATTTCAAATTTATCATCGACGTCGAATGCTTCAAAAAAGGCAACCTGTCCGAATTTGGAAGCGTCGGCCAGCATGACGACCTGTCTGGCGGCCGCAACCATGTACCGCTTTGCATAGGCAACGTTCAAAGACGTGTCGCAGCATGATGAATTGTTGATGGCATGAATTCCCATCAAAGCCACATCAACATGCAGGCTTTGCAGAAAGCTCGTTCCCGGCTCACCGATCAGGGCGTAGGAACCCGGCCGAAGGGTCCCGCCACTGACAAGCAGATGAATCGAAGGACTTCCGGAAAGAAGCTCGGCAATTCGGATATCGTTGGTTACAGCAGTAAGTTTCAGTCCTTTTTCGACAACCCGGTATGCGGCTTCGTAAACGGTGGAGCTTGAATCAAAAATGACACTCTGGTTATCTTTAAGTCGATCGGCTGCCAGCTTGCCGATGATCGCTTTTTCCTCTCGAGCATTTTTGGATGCAGTTTGATAGTCCGGTTCGAAAGTCGTACCGGGGGTTGTCTTCAGTGTTGCACCACCGTGACTGCGCTGAACGGCACCCGTTTTGGCCAGCCAGTCCAGATCGCGACGAATCGTCGGTAATGAAACCCCGATCATCTCGGACAGGTCATTTACGGAAAGGACACGCTTCTGTCGAATCAACTCGAGGATCAGGTTGCGGCGTTGGGCAGGGATGATGTCTGGTTTTTTTTGCGCAACAGTCATGGTTTAAATCCACTTGAACGGAATTGCTAATAAAAGATCATAAAAAGTCAATAAAAGTCAATAAAAAAAATTAGTGCTGTCCGGTTAGCTTTTTTTAACTGTTTCGCATTTCATACCGGACTGTTCCTGTACTGATCCCAGGCGCTTGACAGATATCTGCGGTAGTGTATAGTTCTTGGCAGGCGGTTCGGATTCTTTTTTTGTGGTTGTATTCTCTTTGAGAAAGGCGGGGTTATCACCAAAAGCAATGAACTTTGCGAGGTTCTCTTTTCTGCAAATGCGAATCCCGGGCAGGCTGCCATGACGGATTTATCATCCGCCATCCCGGCGCTTTTTCAGGCCGTGCCGGAATTGGCCGCTTTTTTCCCGGAACCGTGAAGCCTGGCTGGTCGGCGGCGCCGTCCGTGACCTGCTGATGGGATTGCGCCCGATCGACTATGACATCGTGGTTCGGCAGGATCCTGAAATCCTTGCCGGCGATATTTCGCGCGATACGGGCGCTTCTTTTTTTAAAATGGGCAAAAACCGCCAGATTGTTTTGCGCGGGCGACTCAAAGATCACACGATTGACATCGTTCCCATGGCAGGCGATTCGATTGAATCCGATCTGCGCCTTCGCGATTTTACGATCAACGCCATGGCCGTTCATCTGGGCAGCCGCGCGTTTCTGGATCCGGCGGGAGGGCGGCACGATCTTGCAAGCCGCACCCTTCGGATGGTTTCCGATAAAGCCTTTCCGAGTGATCCCCTCCGGATGCTTCGCGCCTATCGCTTTGCCGCCACCCTGAATCTTGAAATCGAAAAGGGGACTGAATCGGCAATTAAAGCCCACAGCCGACTTATCCGCCGGCCGGCCGGGGAGCGGATCCGGGAAGAGCTGCTCCGGCTGCTGACCGCGTCCGGCGCAACCGGATACCTGTGGAAAATGAAGGACTCCGGCCTTCTCTTTGCGCTGTTTCCGGAGCTCGTCGATGAGAAAGGGTGCATGCAGAACCGGCACCACTGTTTTGATGTGCTGGATCATACGCTTTTTGCCTGCCGGCATCTGGAATCCCTATTAAACGACCCGGGCACGGAGACGGACCCTGCGTTGCAGCCGGCGATCGACGGGATCGATGATCGCCTGAAGCCCGTTTTAAAACTTGCCATGCTGCTTCATGACATCGGAAAGCCCCGGACCCGGTCAATGGATACCGGCGGCTCTGTTCATTTTTTCGGCCATGAAAATATCGGGGCCGGACTTGCCGAAGCCATCTCCGGCCGGCTGAAATTTTCAAAATTGGATGCGGACTATCTGTGCGGACTGATACAAAACCATTTGCGGCCGGTTTTGTTGTATCGGGCGCACCTGAATCAATCGCTGACCCGAAAAGGAATCGTTCGGCTTTTCAGGTCCCTGAATGCCATTACGCCCGAGATCCTTATAATGGCGATTGCGGACGCCCGTGCAAAGACCCAGCAGGTTTGCGATGCGGATCCGTCGTTTTTTGCTTTTATCGCGGATCTGCTGAAAGCTTATTTTCTGGACTATCTGCCGGAAACAAACAAAGCACCGCTGATCACGGGCCGGGATCTGATCGCATTGTTCGGGCTGCGCCCGTCACCGGCATTCAAAAGCATTCTGGAGGCGGTTGAAGAAGCCCGGCTGTCGCAGCGCCTTGCCGGCCGGGAAGATGCGCTCGCTCTGGTACGGACGTGGCTGCAAGAAAATGATTTCCCGGAATCTTGATCACAATTAACAGATTTCAAAACCGGGATGGCTTTGTAAAAAAGATTGACAATCCGCCAGGCCCATACTACATTTTCAGCCTATGGAAGTGCACAGCTCACTGGTGGGGCTCCCGGACTTCAAATCCGGTGTGGGGCGCTAAAACCGTCCCGGGTGGGTTCGATTCCCATGCACTTCCGCCATTTTTTGCTCACCTCATGTTTTTGATTTTTTTCCGGCTGTTTCGTTGCGCGTTTACGTCAGCGCCTGTAAAGGTTTGCTTCGGAGGCCAACGTATGTCCCCAAGGTTACCAAAGATTATTTTAGCAATCATTGTTCTGGCTGCAGCAGGGAGTTTTTTCGTGATGTTCGGCCCCCCGAAACTCATGGCCAAAACCGAGACGCCGGACTTCTGTGCTTCCTGCCACGTCATGGAGTCCCAGTTTGAAGCCTGGTTTCATACCGGCGCGCACCGCAGCATCAAATGCGTCGACTGTCACCTTCCCCATGAAAATATCGGCGCCTATTACATCTGGAAGTCCATTGACGGCATGAAAGACACCCTTGTGTTTTATTCCGGCAGGGTCCCTGAAAAAATCACGCTCTCGGGTCATGGGGAAAAAGTGGTGCAGTCCAACTGCATCCGCTGCCACGAAACCACGGTTGAAAAAATCGACCCGAATCGCATGTGCTGGCAGTGTCATCGCTGGCTTCAGCATGGCCGGGCCGGCGGCAGACTCATGAATTAAGGTAAAGCCCCTTCCTCAGCCTCGTTCATTTTTTCAGCTGGGAGCAGACGGAGGATGCATTTATTGACTGAACAGCAAATATTTATCTCTTTCATATAAATCGAAAAGGAGACGCCCGATGTCTGTTTCTGTTCACCACACGGTGGTTCGCGTATTTCTGGTTTTTGCCATTTTGACGGCACTGGCCGGATGTCAGCCGTCCAAGCCGGAGCCCAGGCAGACCGTTGTCATTCCGGACGGTGAAATCGATCCGGCGGTCTGGGGCAAGGCCTATCCCGAAGAATACGAGCTCTGGAAGAAAACCGCCGATCCCATCGCCAAGCGGACCAGCAAGTACAAAACCGGCATGGACGGGGGGCAGATTTCCGTGGACAAACTGTCTCAATTTCCCTATATGGCCCTGCTCTTCAACGGCTGGGGATTCGGGGTCGAATACAACGAGCCCAGAGGTCACGCCTACATGATTCGTGACCAGCTGGAGATCGACTCTTCCCGCCTGAAATCCGGCGGCGTTTGTCTGAGCTGCAAAACCCCCTATGCTCCGAAACTGGAGAAGGAAATGGGAGCGGATTATTACAAAAAACCATTCAGGGAAGTTCTGGAAATGATCCCGGAAAAAGACCGGACCCTGGGCGTTGCGTGCATCGACTGCCACAGCAACAAGGATTTGACCCTTAAAATCTCCCGCGGCTTCACCCTGACAAAAGCCCTTGGGGATATCGGCACCAATCCGGAGGCGCTGACCCGGCAGGAAATGCGCTCCACGGTGTGCGCGCAGTGTCATGTCACTTACGCCATCAACAAGGATGCGGAAGGCAAATCCGTCGGTGTCTATTTCCCGTGGCAGAACAGCAAGTGGGGCGCCATTACCATCGAGAACATCATCAAAAGACTGCGAAGCGATGAAACGGTCAAGGAATGGAAACAGAGCGTGACGGGCTTCAAGATGGCTTTCATCCGTCATCCGGAATTTGAGTTCTGGACGAACAACAGCGTGCACTTCAAGGCCGGAGCCTCCTGCGCCGATTGTCACATGCCATACACCAAGGTCGGCGTGTACAAGGTTTCCGACCACCGGGTGATGAGTCCCGTACAGAACGAGATGCGGGCCTGTCACCAGTGCCATGCCGAAAGCCCCGACTGGCTCAAGGAAAGGGTTTTCGCCATTCAGGACCGCACCGTGTCCCTGATGCTGCGCTCCGGATACGCCACGGCCACGGTCGCCAAGCTTTTTGAAACCGTGCACAAGGCCAGGGACGCCGGAACGGTTATTGATGCGGAACTGTATAATAAAGCGAAGGATTTCTACGAAGAAGCTTTTTACCGGACCCTGTTCATGGGCGCCGAGAATTCCATCGGATTTCACAATCCCCCGGAAGGTCTGAGGATTCTCGGGGATTCCATTGCGTTTGCCACCAAATCCGAAGGCTTTCTGCGGCAGCTTCTGGCAAAGGTCGGCATCGATGTTCCGATCAAGGTTGACCTGGAGATCATGAAATACGTCGACGAGCGGGGAGAGAAAAAGATCCGGTTCAACCCGGCCCTTGAATTCAAAGACCCCATGGGTCTTCAGGACCGGTTTTAACGCATTCCTTACCTGCCCCCTTCAAAGAAAAAGGGGGCAGGGGGGATTTTGTTATCCCAGAATCGCCTTCAAATCCGCATCCGGCGTGGTAATGGGTTTGATGTCAAAGGTTTTTACCAGTGTTTCCAGCACATTGGGCGTCAGAAATGCCGGCAGCGACGGCCCCAGTCGAATGCCCTTGATTCCCAGGTGAAGCAGCGCCAGCAGGACGCACACGGCTTTTTGCTCGTACCAGGAGATAATCAGGGACAGCGGCAGGTCATTGACGCCGACATTGAATGCCCCGGCAAGGGCGCCGGCAATCTGAACCGCCGAATAGGCGTCGTTGCACTGACCTGCATCCAGAAGCCGGGGGATGCCGCCGATATCTCCGAGTTCCTTGTCAAAGAAACGGTACTTGCCGCAAGCCAGCGTCAGCACCACGCAGTCTTTGGGGACTTTTTCAACGAATTCGGTGTAGTAATTCCTTCCAGGCTTGGCCCCGTCACAGCCGGCCACCAGAAAAAAATGGCGGATAGCGCCGGATTTGACCGCTTCAATGACCTTGTCCGCAACCCCCAGAACGGCGTTTCGGGCAAAACCTACGGTGACTTCCTTTCCCGCTTCATCTTCCTGAAAACCGGGCAGTTCCAGTGCCCGGTCGATCACCTGCTTGAAATTCAGATCGGAAATATGCGGAATTCCCGGCCAGCCGACCATGCCGCTGGTAAACAGATTGTCCTTGTACTCGGCCTTGGGCCGCTGAATACAATTGGTCGTCATTAAGATGGCGCCCGGGAAATTCGGGAAATTCATGAATCTGTTTCTGCCAGGCGGTTCCGAACTGTCCGTAGAAATGGGGATATTTTTTCAACTTCGGATACCCGTGGGTGGAAAGCATCTCCCCATGGGTATAGATGTTAATGCCCTTGCCCTCCGATCTGTTTCAAAAGCTCCTCGAGATCCTTCAGGTCATGGCCCGACACCAGTATCGCTTTTCCTTTTTTGTGTCCCAGCGGCACCCGGGTCGGCACCGGATGACCGTAGGTTTCGGTGTTTCCGGCATCCAGAAGCTCCATGGCCTTCTAGGGCCGCCTCTCCACACCGCAGGGCCAGTCTTCACCCAGTCATCCAGCCCCAGATCCTTTACCCTGAATGGCGGCCAGGGCTTCATGGATGTATGAAAAAACCGTATCGTCCTCCTTGCCCAGAATCAGGGCATGGTCGGCATAGGCGCTGACCCCTTTGATGCCGAAGAGAACCGTGTGCTTCAAGGACAGAATATCGGGATTGTCCCCGGGATAGGATTTCAGGCCGACGCCCTGCGCCTGCTGAATCAGCCCATCGAGGGTGGATGCGGGTTTGAACGCGGCAGGCGCCGTCGGCAAATCCGATATTTCCGCCCGCGGCCTTGACTTTTTCCTTGAGCTGATCGCGTAAGGCGACGGCCTCGTTAATCAGCCCTGCGAAACGATCGGGATCAAAATCCACGTTGGTCAGGGTCGAAAAAGCCGCCTTGACCGTAAACACATTGGTTTCGCGGTCGATGACCGCTGCTTTTCGTCCCTCGGTCGCCACCTGGGACAGCCCCATGAGCGTATAGAGAAGAAGATCCTGAAGCGCCGCCACTTCGGGCTGCTTGCCGCACACGCCCTGAACCGTGCATCCCGTGCCTTTTGCCGTCTGTTCACATTGGTAACAAAACATAGATTCTCTCCTTCTTTGTGATTAATGGTTTTCAACAATGCCCTGCCGATACAGTATTGCGCTTTCCATTCCAGTAAATCCACCATTTCATTGCCTCCATTTAAAGTATGAAGCGTTCATTAAAAGTCAAATGTGACGGGCAGCCATGAATTATATCAGCCCCTCGGTGAGCTGATCGATCCGGGACAGTGACAGGGGCCGGATGACGGCCTTGCCGATGCCTTCCGGCAGCACGAAAAGAATTTCATCGCCTTCGCGTTTTTTATCCATTCGCAGGGCAGACAGAATCTCTTGTCGATGGCCGCTCAGTCGCGTGGGAAGATTCAGGCGGGTCAGCAGGGCTTCGATACGTGCCGCATCATTTTCGGACAGCAGTCCGCAGCGCCTGGCAATGCCGGCCGCTGCAACCATCCCGATGCTGATCGCTTCGCCGTGGAAAGCGCCCGTTGTTTTTTCAATGGCATGGCCGATCGTGTGCCCGAAATTCAGAATCCGGCGCTCGCCTTTTTCCGTTTCATCCCGGTTGACCACACCGGCCTTGATGACGATTGAATCATAAACGAGTTTTTCGATCACGGCACTATCCAGGGCCAGCGCCTGAGGCCACTGTTTTTCAAGATAAGTCAAACATCTTCGCATCGGCAATGACGGCGTGCTTGACAATCTCGGCGAACCCGCATAACCGGTCCCGCATCGAAAGCGTATGCAGCAGATTCATGTCGCAGATCACAAACTCCGGCTGGTTGAAGACCCCCACCATGTTCTTGAATCCGCCGAAATTGACGCCGTTTTTTCCGCCCACGCTGGCATCGACCTGGGCCAGCAGGGTGGAGGCGACAAACCCGAAGTTCACCCCGCGCATGATAGGTGGATGCCACAAATCCCGTGATGTCGCAGACGATTCCGCCGCCGATTCCCACAATGACCGTGGAGCGGTCCGCTTCCAGATCCACAAGCCGCTGGTAAATATGACTTACCGTATCCAGGGTCTTGATCGTTTCTCCGCAGCCGATGGCAATGACCGGACAGCGTGGAAAATCTTTTCCGTAAAGATCCAGCAGGTGGTGATCCGTAATGATCACGGCCGGCCGGCCCGAAATGTAGGATTCAAGATGCTGGAGGCGTTCGCCGACCAGAAGGGTCGATTTGCCGGTTTTTCCCTGAATGTGCAGAGTTTTCATAAAGTCCTTTTTATCGGTTTCACCGGCCTGAAAAGCATTGCTGAGAGAACCGCAATCGGCGCTTCCCGTCATTCCGGCCGATGTCGGAGTCCAGTTTTTTGAGCAGTCCTGATGCCGGATCAAGCCCGGCAGGACGAGAGAACTCCGAACTGCCCTGTTGTTGTATGTAACTTTATTTATAACACCAATCAAGCGGTTATTCACCGGATGCCTGAAAAAGAATGCTTGACACGCTGGCTGACTTGACGTATTTGAGTAGTAAATACTTTAAAGAAAGGTTTGGCATGCGCAATTTTTTGATTCAGAAAGACTTTTTTTTCGGACGCTTCTTTTTTAGCTTTAGAAGCGTTCATTCGGCGCATTAGCTTTACCTGAACAATAGCCGCCCCGAATGGACTTCAATCTGTCCATTCGGGGCTTTTTTATTTTTAAGCCCCGAAGGCATCTTGCCTTTGGGGCTTTTTTTTTGACAGCAAGGAGGCCCGCACATGATTATCGTACTCAACAAAAACATTACCAACGATCAGAAAAGTCATATTCGCAACACGCTCCTGGACAAGGGCTGTTTCGTTCGCGAGACCGAAGATGCCGGACAGAACCTCATCGGCGCGTTGGGCAAAAGCAATCTGGATGTTGCGTTTTTAACAAGTCTGCCCGGAGTTGAAGCAGTCACCCCCATACCCACACCATTTAAACTGGCCAGCAGGCAGTGGCATTCGGCGGACACTCTGGTGCCGATCGGAAATGTGCTGGTGGGCGGAGAGCGCATCGTGATCATTGCCGGCCCCTGCGCGGTTGAAAGCCGCGACCAGGCGCTGACCATCGCCCGGGAAGTGAAGCGCTACGGGGCGCTGGTTTTCCGTGGCGGCGCTTTCAAACCCACGGACATCCCCCTATTCGTTTCAGGGGCTGGAAGAAGACGGCCTTAAAATTCTGGCCGAGGTCAGGGAGCAAACCGGTCTTCCAGTCGTCACCGAGATCACATCCGTGGCCCAGGCCGATATCATGATGAAATACGTGGATGCAGTGCAGATCGGCGCCCGGAACATGCAGAATTTTGAGCTGTTGAAATGCGTGGGCCGTATGGGAAAGACGGTGGTGCTCAAACGGGGCCTGGCCTCCACCATTGAAGAATGGCTGATGTCGGCCGAATATATCATGTCCGAGGGAAACGACCGGATCATTCTGTGCGAGCGCGGCATTCGCACCTTTGAACCCTATACACGAAACACCCTGGATCTGTCGGCCATTCCCGTGCTTAAAAAACTCACCCATTTGCCGGTGCTGATCGATCCCAGTCATGCAACAGGCATTCGGGAAAAGGTCAGCCCCATGGCCAGGGCCGCCATTGCCGCCGGCGCTGACGCCTTGATGATCGAGGTCCATCACGACCCGGACCATGCCCTATCCGACGGCCCTCAAAGCCTTTATCCCAAGCAGTTCGGCCAGCTGACCCGCGACATCTATGTGATTGCTCCGGTTGTCGGCAAACAGCTCGATTTCGACTATCTGGACAAGGCGGCCAGCGCAGCTAAATGGCAGGATGCCAATGGCCACAGCCCGCAAGCCATCGCTTTTCTGGGCGAACTGGGCACCTTCAGCCACAAAGCCTGTCTGCAGTATTTTGGCGAGAAGATGGATGCGGCGCCAAAGCCGAATTTCCGCGCCATATTCGAAGCGGTCAAGTCCGGAGAGTCGCCCCATGCCGTGATTCCTCTGGAAAACTCACTTTCCGGCAGTATTCATGAAAACTACGATCTGCTGCTGGAATATGATCTGGAAATCGTGGGGGAAATCACCCTTGCGCATCGTACACCATCTGATCGGCCGCCCGGGAACCCGCCTGGAGGACATCCGCCGGGTCATTTCTGCCGGACCGGCGGTTCAGCAGTGCCGGCAGTATCCTGGACCGTTTTCCCGGATGGGAAATTGTTACGGTGAATGCCACGGCCAGTGCGGTTCGGGAGATTACCCGCAGCGAAGGTTCCTGGGATGCGGCAATCGGCAGCAAGGAAGCAGCCGATCTTTACGGCATGGAAGTTATCGAGGAAGGAATTGAAACCAACCCGATGAATTTCACCCGGTTTGCCGTAATTGCCGGCTCGGCCGGCAACAAAAAAACGGCCCGGAAATCATCCCTGGTCTATTCGGTAGGCAATCAGCCCGGCGCGCTTTACGAAACCCTGAAGATTTTTCAGGAGAACCGCATCAATCTGGTCAAGCTGGAATCCCGTCCGATCCATGGCCGGCCCTGGCAGTATATGTTTTACGCGGATCTGGAAGCCAACGTTCGTTCAGCCGAATTCTCACCGATCCTTGATGACCTGAAATCCAAAACCGACTTTTTAAAGGTTCTCGGCAGTTATTGAAGGGTTTGAGCCATGTGACGGCGAGATTCAGTCTATTAATGTTTCACGTGAAACAACTTCATTGATCCAAAAGGACGACGATCATAGTTTGTCCCAGGGAATATGCATTAGATCCGTTTCGGACTCTGCCACCTCCCGAATCGATTTTCCGGTGTCAAATGCTTTTTTTGCGATATCAGCGGCCCTGTCATAGCCGATGATCGGCGCCAGAACCGTTGCCATATAAAGGCTTTTCTCAACATTTGCCCTGCAGACATCCGGATTCGGGTAAATACCGATGATGCATTTTTCGGCAAACGCTGCAACGGATGCGGACAGCAGAGATATGGATTGGAGCAGATTGTACGCCATCACCGGCATCATGGCGTTCAGCTGGAAATGACCGCCCTGACCGCAGAGCGTTATCGTTGTGTCGTTTCCGATCACCTGAACCGCAACCTGGACCACCACTTCCGGAATAACGGGATTGATTTTACCCGGCATGATGGATGATCCGGGCTGAAGTTCGGGAAGATGAATTTCCCCCAGGCCGCAGCGGGGACCCGAGGCCAGCCAGCGAATGTCATTGGCGATTTTAATGAGGCTGACGGCGATGGTTTTTAATGCGCCGCTGGCTTCCACTGCCGCATCCCGGGCAGCCTGGGCCTCGAAATGATTTCCGGCTTCGACAAAGGGAAGGTTTGTGGCCCCGGCAATCCGGGAAATAACGCGTCCGGCAAAACCCGCCTGGGCGTTCAGCCCCGTACCGACGGCGGTTCCTCCCAGGGCAAGCTCGCACAAACTGGTCTGGACCGAAGCTGCACGGCGGATTCCCAGCGCCACCTGTCTTTCGAAACCGGAGAATTCCTGCCCCAGGGTCATGGGGACAGCATCCTGAAGATGGGTACGCCCCATTTTCAGAATATCCTTGAATTCGCGGGCTTTCTGGGACAGTGCCGCCTTCAGCTTCTCGAGAGCGGGAACCAGTCCGGCGGATATTTCCATGAGCGCGGAAATGTTCATGGCAGAAGGGAAAACATCATTGCTGGACTGTCCGAGATTGACATGGTCGTTGGGATGGACAGGGATTTTTCCGCCTCTTTTGCCGGTCAGCATCTCGTTTGCCCGCGAGGCAACGACTTCATTGATGTTCATGTGGGTGGAGGTTCCGGAACCGGTCTGAAACACGTCCACCACAAAAGACGCATCCAGTTTGCCGTCCAAGATTTCCCGGGCGGCGTCGGCAATGGCCCCTGCCAGCTTCATATCCAGAAGACCCAGTTCCGCATTCACTTCCGCGCAGCATTTTTTGATCAAAGCCAAGCGCATGCATCAGCGATGCCGGCAGGCATATGCCGCTGATGCGGAAATTGTCGACAGCCCGCTGGGTCGAAGGCCCATAATAAACGTTTTCCGGAATTCTGACCGTTCCCATGCTATCCGATTCTTCTCTATACGTCATAACTGAACCCCCGCAATTTACGATATTATCAATATTGCTCTTGATCTTAAGCATTTGCATGATATGATAACCATCGAAATAGTCAACTGGAATGACAGGTTTAAAAAAGATACCGACTTTTTGATGAACAATTTCATTACCCATAAACAGGATGAAGAGCCCTGCCCATGAAATCCCATATCATCATAGATTCGTCCGGCATTGACCGGATATTGACCCGCATGGCCCATGAAATTCTTGAAGAGCACGAGGGAACGGAACAATTATCCCTGATCGGCATTCAAACCCGCGGCGTGCATATGGCCCGGAGGCTCCAGAAACGCATCCATGCGATCGAAGGCGTTGAAGTCCCCGTAGGAATCCTGGACATTACCATGTACCGGGACGACTGGACCCGCATCAGCCACCATCCCGTGATTCAGGCAACGGACATTTCGTTTTCGGTGGATGGACGCGATATCCTCCTGATCGATGATGTCCTGTTTACCGGCAGAACCATTCGGGCGGCAATGGATGCGCTGATCGATTTCGGGCGGCCGAACCGAATAGAGCTGGCGGTTCTGGTGGACCGCGGTCACCGGGAACTTCCGATTCAGGCCAATTATGTGGGAAAATCCATGCCGACCCGGCGCGCAGAAACCGTGAATGTCATGCTTTCTGAAAGCGACGGCCTGGATCAGGTTGTCCTTGAAGAAATAAAGGATGGAAATGGGAACTAAAGAGCATAAGGCGACCGCGCCCAGACATCTGAGCATCGGCATTCTGTCCGTTTCAACCACCCGAACCCTTGCAGAGGATAAAAGCGGCCACTGGATCAGCAAGCATTGCAAAAAAGAAGGGCATCAAGTGGTGTGCCACCAGGTGATTCCCGATGATGCCCGGATCATCGCACAGACCATATCGGAGGTTCTCCGCGATCATTCTCCCCATGCACTTCTTTTAACCGGCGGAACCGGCATCAGCCCGAAGGACGTTACCATCGAGGCGGTCCGGCCCCTGCTGTCCAAGGAATTGACCGCTTTTGGCGTCTTGTTCAGTCAGCTCAGCTTCGAGGAAATCGACTCTGCGGCGCTGCTGTCCCGTGCCATGGCAGGCGTCATAGACAATGCGCTGGTGTTCTGCATGCCCGGAAGTCTGAATGCCTGCAAACTGGCCTGCAATGCGCTGATATTTCCCGAGCTCGGGCATCTGGTCCGCCATCTTCAGGAAAACTGATCGAAACCAAGATCCTCGGGCGGCCTAAGAACAATCCGGCCCCTTGTCCCTGACAACGGGCCCCAACACAAAGGAGGCACAGCGATGGATAGAAGAGATTTTCTGAAACTGTCTTTAAGCCTGAGCGCCATGGCTATTCTTGACGTTCCGAATCACGGGTCCGTTTCCCGCGCAGCGGCAGCGGATTCGCCTGCAAATCCGGCATCTCTGCCCTATGCCAAAGATGCCCTTGAACCCCATATTTCTGCACGAACATTTGAATTTCATTATGGGAAACACTATCTGGCGTATATTGACAATACCCGCAAACTGACATCCGGAAACGAATATGCCGGGCTTTCACTGAAGGAGATCATTCAGAAATCGAGCGGAAAAGCTGACCAGGCAGCCATCTTCAACAACGCGGCGCAGTCCTTTAACCATGCGTTTTTCTGGGAGAGCATGAAATCCGGTGGCGGCGGACAGCCAAAAGGCCGGATCGGCCAGGCGATAGATAAATCGTTCGGCAGCCATGGGCAGTTTGAAAAGGAATTTTCAGAAGCTGCCCTGACCCAGTTCGGAAGCGGGTGGGCCTGGCTGGTTCAGGACGGAGCGGTTCTGAAAGTAGTCAAAACCGCCAATGCAGACACCCCGCTGACACGAGGGTGGACCCCCCTTCTAACTCTTGATGTATGGGAACACGCCTATTATCTGGATTATCAGAACCGCAGAGGGGACTATGTCCGGGCATATCTGGACCATCTGATCAACTGGAGCTTTGCCGAAAGCAATCTGACGGGATAACATGAAAAAGACGGCTTCATTAAAAGCCCGATAACCCCCGGCTTCAGTCTTTTCGAAAAATATCCGCAAACGGATTATTGAACGGAGTCGGCTTTTCCTTTAAAGTCATTTGAACACCCTTTTTCAAGCGCGTTTTATCCCTGGTCCCGGAAAGAGGCTGCCGGAATGAAGACGCCGGTTCCGGCGCGGATTTCATGGAAAGCGATATCCGCTTTCGGTCCAGATCCACAAGAAGCACCGTTACCTGAACTTTCTGGTTGACCTTGACCACATCCTGGGGGTTTTTGACAAACCGGTCGGACAGTTCGCTGACATGAACCAGACCGTCCTGATGCACCCCGACGTCCACAAAAGCCCCGAATGCGGTGACATTGGTGACGATTCCCGGAAGTTTCATGCCGATGCGAAGGTCTGACATTTTTTCGACGCCGCTGGTAAAGCCCATTTCAAAGGGCTCTCTGGGGTCCCGCCCGGGCTTGGCCAGTTCATTCAGGATGTCTTTCAGGGTCGGCAAGCCCACGGATGCGGTGACATACCGGGAAATATCGATCCGGCTGCGAAGCTCGGCGGTTTTCATCAGCTCCGAAACGGTGCAGCCCAGATCCTTTGCCATGGCATCCACGATCGGATAGCTCTCCGGATGAACGGCGCTGGCATCCAGGGGATTGATTCCCTCCCGGATTCTGAGAAATCCCGCAGCCTGTTCAAAGGCTTTCGGTCCCAGACGCTTGACTTTTTTAAGGGCCTGGCGCGAATCAAACGGGCCGTTTTCATTGCGATGCATGACGATGTTTTTGGCAAGCTGCGGCCCCAGCCCGGAAACATAGGTCAAAAGCTGGGCACTGGCCTGATTGACATCCACACCCACATGATTGACGCAATTGATCACCACATCATCCAGGGACTGTTTCAGGGCCGATTGATCCACGTCATGCTGATACTGGCCGACGCCGATGGATTTTGGATCGATTTTCACCAGCTCAGAGAGCGGATCCATCAGCCGGCGGGCAATGGATACGGCCCCGCGTACCGTCAAATCCAGATCGGGAAATTCTTCCCTGGCAACTTCCGAAGCCGAATAAATCGAAGCCCCGCTTTCATTCACCATGATCACGGCCGGAGGATCTTTTGGCCGCCCGGGAAGTTCCAGTGCCTTCAGAAACGCCTCGGTCTCCCGGCCGGCAGTGCCATTGCCCACGGCAATGGCTTCGATCTGAAAGCGGCTGCATAACTCCGCAACTTTTTCCGCTGCCTGACGGGCTTGCGACTCGGACAAATGCGGATAAATGGTGTCATGGTAGAGCAGTTTTCCCTGGCGGTCCAGGCACACCAGCTTGCAGCCGGTTCGAAAACCCGGATCAAGCCCCATCACCTGTTTTGCGCCCAGGGGCGGCGCCAGAAGCAGCTGCTTGAGGTTGTCGGCAAAAATGCGGATGGCCTCGACATCGGCCCGCTCCTTGGTTGAAAGGCGAATTTCGGTTTCCATGGACCGGGAAAGAAGCCGTTTGTACCCGTCCTGAATTGCCAGGCGCACCTGGCCGGCATCATCCCCGCCGCCTTTTACAAAATAAGATTCCAGAATCTGAATGGCGTCTGCTTCGGCCGGCAGCACGGAGAGATTCAACAAGTCTTCATTTTCCCCCCGGCGCATGGCCAGAATTCGATGGGACGGGTGCCTGGGAAACCGGCTCTTTCCAGTCGAAATAATCCTTGTATTTGATCGCTTCGGTTTCCTTTCCGGCTGCAACCTGGCTGACAAACATCCCTTTTTCGGCAAACAACCGGCGAATGCGGGCCCTGGCCTCGGAATCTTCCGCAATTCTTTCGGACAGAATATCCCTGGCCCCGGAAAGCGCCTCTTCCGGAGCGTTCACGCCTTTTTCCGGATCCACAAAGGATGCCGCCGCAAGGATCGGATCGATCCCCTTCTGCTCCAGAAGCATAAGAGCAAGGGGCTCAAGCCCTTTTTCCCTGGCCATGGTGGCCCGGGTCCGGCGTTTGGGTCGATAGGGAAGATAGATGTCCTCCAGTTCGGAAAGGGTTTGTGCGGCCGTGACGCTTTGGTTCAGTTCATCGGTCAAATGGCCATGCTGCTCCAGAGAGTTCAAAATGGCGGATCTTCTGGAATCCAGATCCTGAAGCTGACCCAGCCGGTCCCGGATGGATGCGATCGAAACCTCATCCAGGCTTCCGGTGGCCTCTTTGCGGTACCTTGCGATAAAGGGAATACTGGCATCTTCTTCCAGAAGCGATGCAACGGCCTGCACCTGCTGCAAGGTCAGATGCAGTTCATCGGTAATCAGTGAAACATGGGATTTGTTCATGAAGCCTCATCAGTTGGAATTAAGCGGCGGCCTGGCATCTCCGGGCAAGGTATTCCAGCGCCAGAATATAGCCATCGCTGCCCAGTCCGGAAATCTGTCCGGTTGCAACGCCGGCGATCATCGAAAGGTGGCGGAAAGGCTCCCGTTTGTAGATATTGGAAAGATGAACCTCAACCACCGGAATGCTCAGAAGCAGCAGGGCGTCGCGGATCGCCACGCTGGTATGGGTATAGGCAGCGGGATTGATGATCAGGCCCTGATGGGAGTTCATGATTTCCTGAATCTTCTCCACAATGGCCCCTTCGTGGTTGGATTGAAAGGATTCAACGCACACGCCAAGGCGGCTTGCGGTTTCTTTCAGGACGGTGTTGATGTCATCGAGCGTGGTCTTTCCATAGACTTCCGGCTCTCTTTTTCCCAGCATGTTCAAATTGGGGCCGTGAATCACCAGGATTGTTTTTTTTTCGGGCAGGGGCTGCATGATCACCTCATTTGTCGGCAGGATGCCGGCTGATTATCTGTTTAAGCGTGGAAATGGTTTTTCCGTAGTCCGGGCTCTCGAAAATGGCCGATCCGGCCACAAAAGCATCCACACCGGCTTCGGAGATTTCAAGAATGGTGGTTTCATTCACCCCGCCGTCGATTTCAATCAATGTGGACAGGTTTTTGCTTTGGATCCAGCTTCGCAGATCCCTTGTTTTCTGAAGGGCGCTCCGGATAAATTTCTGACCCCCGAAGCCCGGATTCACGCTCATGATAAGTACAAAATCCAGATCTTCCAGAATCCATTCCAACGCCGCGGCCGGGGTGGCCGGGTTCAGGACGGCGCCGGGCCTGCAGCCGCATTCCCGGATCAGGTGAATGGTCCGGTGCAGGTGCAAACAGGTTTCCACCTGAACGGAAATCAGGGAGGCGCCGGCTTTGGCGAAATCCGGAATAAACCGGTCCGGATTTTCAATCATCAAATGGACATCAATGGGAAGGCCGGTCACCTTTCGGACCGCTTTGACCACAATCGGACCCATCGTGATGTTGGGAACAAAATGACCGTCCATGACATCCACATGGATCCAGTCGGCACCGGCCGCCTCAACCGCCTTGATTTCTTCTCCGAGCCGGGAAAAGTCGGCCGATAATATGGAAGGGGCAATGTATTTCATTCATCTCACCTGTATTTTGAAAGCCTCAGAATTTGTTTGGATAAGAACCAATCATTAATTCAATCTGTTAAAAAGACATTCCGACCTTTGAAAAAGTGGGGCCTGAGGGGATTTTCAGTAGATATCAAACTTCAGCAACCGTCCGTCAAGGCCGCCGTTCTTTAAGGGAAGCTTCAGGGACGGTTTCAGGCCGATATGGGGAATCAGATCCCGATTTCCCGCGTAGACATAAGCCTGGGAATTCAGACATCTTTGCTTCAGAAAATCGCCGAAATTCTTATACCACGACTCAAGCTCGGCGGGATTGTCCAGGCGGATGCCGTAGGGCGGATTGCAGATTATGAGCCGATTTTCAAGCCTTGAGATCTGCTGAAAATCTTTAACAACCACCGCAATGCGTTCGCCATGGGGAAGCGCTTGAAGATTTGTACGGGTTGCGGCAACCGCTTTTTCCGAAATATCGCTGGCAGCGATCAGCCCGTCCGGAAGTTTGCGGATATGTCGATCTGCCGTGGCCTTGACCTGTTTCCAGCTTTTTCTGTCATAATCGGGAAGAAACTCAAACCCGAACCGTTTGCGGAGAATGCCGGCCGGAATACGGCAATAGTGCATCAGGGCTTCCGTAACCAGTGTTCCGGAGCCGCACATGGGATCATACAGGGGGCGCTCGCCATTCCATTCGGAAAGATGGATGATGGCCGCAGCCAGCGTTTCCTGGATCGGGGCCTTTACCGTTTGTTTCCGATACCCCCTGCGGTGAAGTGACCCGCCTGAAGTGTCGATGCCGATAACGGCCTGGTTGTTTTCAATATGAAGATTGATCCAGATGTCGGGATTGATCTTTTCAACCGTCGGCCGGCTTCCGGACAGGTTTCTGAAGTAGTCTACAATGGCGTCTTTCAGGCGAAGCGCGGCAAACTCCGAATGATTGATGGCCGTGCTGTTCGAGACGCTGGCAAAGACGGCAAACGTGTGATCCGCGGAGAAAAAATCACGCCACTCGATGTCCGAACCTTTCCGGTAAAGATGATCGGCGTTTCGGCAGGAGAAGATGCTGAGCGGCGCAATCACCCGCGTGATGAACCGGGTTTCGTAATTGACGCGATACATCACATCCCGGCCGGCATTAAAATAAACGCCCCGATATGCCGGCCTGATATTTTCCGCCCCCAGATTCAACAGCTCTTCACATCCGATATCCAGAATGTCGTCTGCGATCTGGGCAAAATATTCTTGATTCAGTTGATAGTCATACATGGTTTCAAATAGGCAATCGGGTTGAACGAACAGGGCCTTTCGGCTTACAGGCTCATCGTAGACGGGGCATCGATTCCATCAGGCGCAAAGGCAACAACTTGCCGTATTCCTGAGCTGACGGCCTTTATTTATTCCGTTATCATGCGTTTTTTTCGAGAAAACCGCAACCAAAAATATTTCTTGAACCAAATAATCGTTGACATGAGCACCATTTTTGATTTAATAATTAGCGATTGATTTTTGGGGCTGTAGCTCAGCTGGGAGAGCGCATGACTGGCAGTCATGAGGCCAACGGTTCGATCCCGTTCAGCTCCACCATTAAAAACAAGAGGTTAAGGCGAAAGCTGAAAACCTCTTTTTTAATTTTTATCAGTTTGCCCCATATCTGCCCCACATTTTTTTATTACGGTATCCCCCTGATAATAAAAAGGCCCTCGACCCCCATCTCTGGAAGAAGACTTTTCATCCAAGGCTTCCTGGCAATCCGGCCTCCTTTCTGCAAGCAATCCGATATGCGCCCCGCCTGAACCCTCGCATCCCAGTTCCCGAATGTGGGCACGAGCCATATCAACGCCCGGCCTCCAGAGATGCCCGTGGTGAGGCGATCGACCCCCGCCCCTTATCCGAGTATCCCCCCAGACGTCATAAAGCCATCAGGCACCGGAGATGGCAGGACGGTGTTTACATGAAATGACCAGTATCAACCCGACCTCCGAACGGGGGAAAGCCGAAGATTATGGATGAAACAAGTTGGAATCTCGAATGCTGCGGCCTTCTGAGAACGATCTGGGGTAGAGGCTACTGATGATATGTCCTCCCTTCCAGGGGCTTTAATTTCCCACACCATGGAGATTTGTTTGCCGGGATCTTCATTATGGCACATAGCCCCTTCTGCATGGCGGTACTTCTCGGGGTTGTTCAGGATATTTCGCAAGTGCTTCCTGATGCCGCCACGATGTTTCATCTGATGAAAAAGAATGCATCAATTCATTTGACAGAAATGTCAGCATTATCATAGGGTAATTTTTGGATAAATGTTGGAATTGGGGCTTTCAGATTACAGATTGTTACGGTCGCCGGAGGGGTCCGGAGAATTAATGATCCATGAAGTATCCTTAAAGAAGGCCGGCCTCAAGGATATATGCAAGATGTGCGCCACGAGCGCATTGTTTTATAATGTGCGCGTAACTGCGCAAGAGATGAGGGGAGGCCCCTCGGAGCCGGCTTGCAGGAGCAGGCTTCAAACCACCTTAAGCTGCGCTGGTAAAGAGCCAGGGTGGTGAGCCTTAAGGAAAAGTCACGGCATAGGACTGTGGCAGGTATGTATCGGAAAGATGAGCGGAAGCGAACCACTGAGGATACCTGTCTACTGTCTTTGTGGCACCCTGCATAAAAAGGGATCAAAGCAAGTTTTCCTCTGCAGCAACCAAGGCTTTCGGTTCCCTATCGGGAACTTCAAGCCATTGCTGTGCTGTGAATCGCTTTCTGAAAAGCGTAGTGCGGGAGCCGGAGGCGGGCAACTGTCTCTGGCGACCCGGTTCTGGGGGTGAGATTCCCCTGGGCTACTCGACTGTTGAATTGGCAAGGCCGTTATTTTGAATATCGGCGAGCCACAAGATTTTGTGGCGGTAGTCATGAAGTTTTGTTTCACCTGCTCGAATTTCTTGATCGTTAAAAGTGATCGTCAAAAGGGAGGTACTGGACTCATGAAACAAAACCATTTAATTCGATTCAGTATTATTGCCATGATGTTGGCCCTGGGCGTGTTTTGGGCTCTGGTTTCAGCTCAGGACGTCGCAACCAGGAGCTATCCCAATGAAAACTTCTTGGTTGACGTCAAGTGGCTGAACAACCACATTAACGACCCCAAACTGATCATCGTTGACGTACGGGAAAAGAAGTACCTCAAAGATGTTTTCATTCCCGGTTCGATTTACCTGGAATGGAAACAGTTTCAGGAGTCGGCCACGGCGCGCGGCATCGGCGGCGTGTTTGTCGGGGTGGACCGGGCGCAGGCTATATTAGGCCAGGCTGGTATCGCGCGCGGCGACACTGTGGTTTTTTACGACACCGTGGAAAGGGACGGCGGAGCCACCTCGTCCTATCTTTTTTGGGTTCTGGATGTGCTGGGACATGGCCGCAAGATGGTTCTGGAACGGGGAATCGAAGCGTGGATCGAAGCCGGCTTTAAAACCGATGCCGGGCCGCGCCCGGCCGCGCCGGTACTCTACCAGGCGCCCGTGCAGGAATTACGCTTGGATCGCTGGGCGGATGGCGCGTTTATCCAGGCCCGACTGGGAGATCCTTTTTACCAGATTCTGGATGTCCGTTCAGCGGATGAATACCTCGGCGCCAAACTCAATGAGGGCCTGGACGGCAACCCCCTGAAAACGGGCCATGTCCCCACGGCCTACAACATTGACTACAAGCAAAATTGGGTTGATGGGAAAAGCAAAGCGGTCAAGACCTACGCCGACCTGCAGGCGCTGTATGCTGGGCTGGATCCTAACCGCAGCGTAATCACCTATTGTCACTCCGGGCGCCGTGGCTCTTTTTCATATTTCATCCTGCGCCTGATGGGGTTTGAAAACGTATCCCTCTATGATTCATCCTGGTTCGAGTGGGGCAATAACGGTCTCTTCTTCCCGGTCGAGATAAAAGCCCGCAGCCTGGTGGGCGGATTGCCCGGGGCGAGTGCGCAGGTCGTCGCCAAAGGCGCCACAGTCGCGAATCAGAAAAAATCGGAAGCCGGTTCTAAAAGCGCCGGCGGATACGTTTCCTGTGGAGGATGACAGCCATGAAAAATAATAACACATCCGTTTATTGGAATATTTATCCGGCAGCAATCGCGCTGGCCGGTATCATTGTATTCATTTTTGCCACCTTCGGGTCCCCCGGCTTCATCAAGCGGTTTCGTGAGTGCCTTGAAAGGCTTTCTGCAGGCCGTGGCGCCCGAATATGCTGTATCCAAGGCACATTACCAGGCGATCCCCGGACCCGGATCGTGGTTGCTGGCGTTTGTGCTGGGCATGGCCATCGGCGGCTTCATCGCCGGCCGGACTTTTCCCCAGCCGGTCCGTGACGTGCCCGAAATCTGGGAGAAAAAATTCGGACCGGAACGCCTGCGGCGCTATGTCGTCACCTTTTTGGGCGGTTTCCTGATCCTTTTCGCTTCACGATTGGCGGGTGGGTGTACGCTCGGTCTGTTTATATCCGGATCGGCGCAGCTGGCCGTCAGCGGGCTCTATTTCGGGGCCTTGATTTTCGGCGCGGCAATGCTAACAAGTCGTTTCATCTACGGCAAACAAAAAGGGAGGTAAACCTATGGAAAAAGTCTTGCTGGACTCATAGCGGGAATCGCCTTTGGCTTTGTCATTCAGAGGGTCGGGGCGACCAACTCAGATAAGATGGCGAAAGCCCATTTAATGATTGAACCACAAATTCCCCAGTTTATGCTGCTGGCAGTGATATTCGCCGCTATCGGGGTCTTCGGCCTGAAGCTGGCCGGCATCGGACGCTTCATGCCGCTGCCCACCAGTATCGTGGCCACCGGCCTGGCGGCTATTCTTTTCGGGGTCGGCTGGGGAATGACCGGATACTGCCCGGGAACCTGCTGGGCGGCTGCCGGGGAAGGTCGGGGGAATGCCATTTTCGCCTTGCTGGGCGGTTTTGTCGGCACCGCCGTTTTTGCCGCTTTTCATGAAGCCCTAATTCCGAGGCTCTATTTACCAACCAATATAGGCCAATTGACGCTGGATGGATTGTTCAACAGTGCTGCCGCCGGACTTGTCTTATTGGTTGTGGTGTTCGCTGGCGGAGTAGTCATGATTGGCCGTTTGTGGCAGAAAAATGAATCTATCGATTAAATACAACTTGGTCGCATGGCGGCTTTCTGCTCACCGCCTGAGCGGCAGCAGAGCCAGGAACCGCCAAATATCCCCCGTGGTTATTATGCAACACTCCGCATTGTCGCAGATGGGCGCCAACTCCATATTGGACCCTTTGTCGGGTACTACTTCAAACCTGCAGATCCGAGCGATTTTAGCCGACGGGATTTCATTTGCCTCAATGAGCGCCAGTACTACACCAAAGATTTACCCGACGGTGCCAAACTCTATGAAGGCGAGGCCATTCAAACCACCCTGCCGCGGGAGATACCTCTGCCGTCGGCACAGGGTGATCGTATTCACCCGATTTTTGGCGGGGGCATCCCCGCCGCTGGTGGGCCACACGGCCGCAGCCACAGGAAGAATTCATTCACTTTCACTCCTGTTACGACGCGGCCGGCCCGGTCCATGTCGGCTACTGGCTCAAACATCGGGCCGTTGAAGCTTTTACCTATGATATGGGCGGGCGTGTTGGGCCTGAAAGTATCCTTTATCACCGTGTAAATATTGGAACGGACCGCGAGTTTGCTCGAATCGTCGAATTCGATTGGGGCCCTTAGCAAAACTCAACAATAGGTTATCCCCATGGTGAATATTCACTGTCTGGTTTTCTCAAGGATACCAAAACAAATCGAAACAAGGATTTGATGGATCACAGGAGGCAATTAAGCAGGAATACCTCAACAATTGCTATGTGGAATATAATTTCGGAAAATGATGGGAACCTTTATATTTACAGTTCGATAAAACAATGAGAGGAGGCACTATGGCGAGTCCAGAGGAACGTCAAATGGTTCACCAATACGTTTTGAACCATTTCATAAAGACAGGCAGAGCACCACACTACACCGAGCTTGCCGAGGCACTGATCATTGCGCCAGAAAAAGCGAGACAAATCAATCCGAGAGACCACGACTGAAAGTCCGTTTCTTTTTGCGTGGATGACCCCAGATACCGATTATATAGGGTCTTGGGCTCCGTTCTCCAGTCTTCCCAACCATCATCTCATAAGTGTAGAAGGTGTACAAAAATGGTATGGTCAATGAGGTCTTGAAGCGTTGGCCGTGAGCCATCTTTTCCCAGGCAAGGAAATCAAGATCGATACCAGGTGCCTTTATAGTGGAGATCGAATCCGAGTGCGGATGCGCATTCGGTTGTCTCGAAGTCAGCCCAGAGGAAGCTATCGGTTACTCTTGCACGCCTTTAGTTCAATGGGGGCAACCGAGCTGGGCCTACACTTGAGCATGCATGAACCTCTTCCGGTCGGAGAGAAAGTGTTCGGGCGTGGGCTGATTTCGAAGAGAAGACAGAGAAAACCATCAAGCTGGTAAGGGACTGGGCTGCTATGTTTCAGGGCGCTTCCCTTTTCCAGCAGAGGCTTGATGATAATTTTGTTGAAAAAAGCGAAGAGTACGGGAACCAAGCCTTAAGCGCTCTTGGTGAGGCAATAAATTAAGGATATGGCTTATGTTTATGCACCCGCCAAGCGATAATATGCGCAATTGTCGTTGCAGGCAG
>CAVPHN010000035.1:0-90417 GCA_963704205.1 uncultured delta proteobacterium | reverse complement strand
TCGACTGTTGAATTGGCAAGGCCGTTATTTTGAATATCGGCGAGCCACAAGATTTTGTGGCGGTAGTCATGAAGTTTTGTTTCACCTGCTCGAATTTCTTGATCGTTAAAAGTGATCGTCAAAAGGGAGGTACTGGACTCATGAAACAAAACCATTTAATTCGATTCAGTATTATTGCCATGATGTTGGCCCTGGGCGTGTTTTGGGCTCTGGTTTCAGCTCAGGACGTCGCAACCAGGAGCTATCCCAATGAAAACTTCTTGGTTGACGTCAAGTGGCTGAACAACCACATTAACGACCCCAAACTGATCATCGTTGACGTACGGGAAAAGAAGTACCTCAAAGATGTTTTCATTCCCGGTTCGATTTACCTGGAATGGAAACAGTTTCAGGAGTCGGCCACGGCGCGCGGCATCGGCGGCGTGTTTGTCGGGGTGGACCGGGCGCAGGCTATATTAGGCCAGGCTGGTATCGCGCGCGGCGACACTGTGGTTTTTTACGACACCGTGGAAAGGGACGGCGGAGCCACCTCGTCCTATCTTTTTTGGGTTCTGGATGTGCTGGGACATGGCCGCAAGATGGTTCTGGAACGGGGAATCGAAGCGTGGATCGAAGCCGGCTTTAAAACCGATGCCGGGCCGCGCCCGGCCGCGCCGGTACTCTACCAGGCGCCCGTGCAGGAATTACGCTTGGATCGCTGGGCGGATGGCGCGTTTATCCAGGCCCGACTGGGAGATCCTTTTTACCAGATTCTGGATGTCCGTTCAGCGGATGAATACCTCGGCGCCAAACTCAATGAGGGCCTGGACGGCAACCCCCTGAAAACGGGCCATGTCCCCACGGCCTACAACATTGACTACAAGCAAAATTGGGTTGATGGGAAAAGCAAAGCGGTCAAGACCTACGCCGACCTGCAGGCGCTGTATGCTGGGCTGGATCCTAACCGCAGCGTAATCACCTATTGTCACTCCGGGCGCCGTGGCTCTTTTTCATATTTCATCCTGCGCCTGATGGGGTTTGAAAACGTATCCCTCTATGATTCATCCTGGTTCGAGTGGGGCAATAACGGTCTCTTCTTCCCGGTCGAGATAAAAGCCCGCAGCCTGGTGGGCGGATTGCCCGGGGCGAGTGCGCAGGTCGTCGCCAAAGGCGCCACGGTCGCGAATCAGAAAAAATCGGAAGCCGGTTCTAAAAGCGCCGGCGGATACGTTTCCTGTGGAGGATGACAGCCATGAAAAATAATAACACATCCGTTTATTGGAATATTTATCCGGCAGCAATCGCGCTGGCCGGTATCATTGTATTCATTTTTGCCACCTTCGGTCCCCCGGCTTCATCAAGCGGTTTCGTGAGTGCCTTGAAAGGCTTTCTGCAGGCCGTGGCGCCCGAATATGCTGTATCCAAGGCACATTACCAGGCGATCCCCGGACCCGGATCGTGGTTGCTGGCGTTTGTGCTGGGCATGGCCATCGGCGGCTTCATCGCCGGCCGGACTTTTCCCCAGCCGGTCCGTGACGTGCCCGAAATCTGGGAGAAAAAATTCGGACCGGGACGCCTGCGGCGCTATGTCGTCACCTTTTTGGGCGGTTTCCTGATCCTTTTCGCTTCACGATTGGCGGGTGGGTGTACGCTCGGTCTGTTTATATCCGGATCGGCGCAGCTGGCCGTCAGCGGGCTCTATTTCGGGGCCTTGATTTTCGGCGCGGCAATGCTAACAAGTCGTTTCATCTACGGCAAACAAAAAGGGAGGTAAACCTATGGAAAAAGTCTTGCTGGGACTCATAGCGGGAATCGCCTTTGGCTTTGTCATTCAGAGGGTCGGGGCGACCAACTCAGATAAGATGGCGAAAGCCCATTTAATGATTGAACCACAAATTCCCCAGTTTATGCTGCTGGCAGTGATATTCGCCGCTATCGGGGTCTTCGGCCTGAAGCTGGCCGGCATCGGACGCTTCATGCCGCTGCCCACCAGTATCGTGGCCACCGGCCTGGCGGCTATTCTTTTCGGGGTCGGCTGGGGAATGACCGGATACTGCCCGGGAACCTGCTGGGCGGCTGCCGGGGAAGGTCGGGGGGATGCTATTTTCGCCTTGCTGGGCGGTTTTGTCGGCACCGCCGTTTTTGCCGCTTTTCATGAAACCCTAATTCCGAGGCTCTATTTACCAACCAATATAGGCCAATTGACGCTGGATGGATTGTTCAACAGTGCTGCCGCCGGACTTGTCTTATTGGTTGTGGTGTTCGCTGGCGGAGTAGTCATGATTGGCCGTTTGTGGCAGAAAAATGAATCTATCGATTAAATACAGCTTGGTCGCATGGCTCTTTCTGCTCACCGCCTGCAGCGGCGAGCAGAGCCAGGAACCGCCAAATATCCCCCGTGGTTATTATGCAACACTCCGCATTGTCGCAGATGGGCGCCAACTCCATGTTGGACCCTTTGTCGGGTACTACTTCAAACCTGCAGATCCGAGCGATTTTAGCCGTATGGATTTCATTTGCCTCAATGAGCGCCAGTTCTACACCAAAGATTTACCCGACGGTGCCAAACTCTATGAAGGCGAGGCCATTCAAACCACCCTGCCGCGGGAGATACCTCTGCCGTCGGCACAGGGTGATCGTATTCACCCGATTTTTGGCGGGGGCATCCCCGCCGCCTGGTGGGCCACACGGCCGCAGCCACAGGAAGAATTCATTCACTTTCACTCCTGTTACGATGCGGCCGGCCCGGTCCATGTCGGCTACTGGCTCAAACATCGGGCCGTTGAAGCTTTTACCTATGATATGGGCGGGCGTGTTGGGCCTGAAAGTATCCTTTATCACCGTGTAAATATTGGAACGGACCGCGAGTTTGCTCGAATCGTTGAATTCGATTGGGGCCCTTAGCAAAACTCAGCAATATGTTATCCCCAAGCATGAATATTCACTGTCTGGTTTTCTCAAGGATACCAAAACAAATCGAAACAAGGATTTGATGGATCACAGGAGGCAATTAAGCAGGAATACCTCAACAATTGCTATGTGGAATATAATTTCGGAAAATGATGGGAACCTTTATATTTACAGTTCGATAAAACAATGAGAGGAGGCACTATGGCGAGTCCAGAGGAACGTCAAATGGTTCACCAATACGTTTTGAACCATTTCATAAAGACAGGCAGAGCACCACACTACACCGAGCTTGCCGAGGCACTGATCATTGCGCCAGAAAAAGCGAGACAAATCATCCGAGAGACCACGACTGAAAGTCCGTTTCTTTTTGCGTGGATGACCCCAGATACCGATTATATAGGGTCTTGGGCTCCGTTCTCCAGTCTTCCCAACCATCATCTCATAAGTGTAGAAGGTGTACAAAAATGGTATGGTCAATGAGGTCTTGAAGCGTTGGCCGTGAGCCATCTTTTCCCAGGCAAGGAAATCAAGATCGATACCAGGTGCCTTTATAGTGGAGATCGAATCCGAGTGCGGATGCGGGATTCGGTTGTTCTCGAAGTCAGCCCAGAGGAAGCTATCGGTTACTCTTGCACGCCTTTAGTTCAATGGGGGCAACCGAGCTGGGCCTACACTTGAGCATGCATGAACCTCTTCCGGTCGGAAGAAAGTGTTCGGGCGTGGGCTGATTTCGAAGAGAAGACAGAGAAAACCATCAAGCTGGTAAGGGACTGGGCTGCTATGTTTCAGGGCGCTTCCCTTTTCCAGCAGAGGCTTGATGATAATTTTGTTGAAAAAAGCGAAGAGTACGGGAACCAAGCCTTAAGCGCTCTTGGTGAGGCAATAAATTAAGGATATGGCTTATGTTTATGCACCCGCCAAGCGATAATATGCGCAATTGTCGTTGCAGGCAGTCAACTATTTGCCCGGTACATACCAGAAGATAGAAGTGCCACCCCAATCGTATTAATTTGGAAATTTAGCGCTTGCGAAGGGCCTTGGTTCAGCAAGGCCCGCGCCAATCTCAGTCCACCGTTTACGATATTCAAGGACCGATTTTCTCATGGATATATTCATGAATAAAAATCCGGAAATAAAGACTCATGCTTATATGCAAGCTGTACGCCCTGTTTCTTGATATGATTACCAATCTTTTCAGAGGGGGATTATCATGGGGGAAAGAGCTTCAGCCTTCAAATTGACTTGTTCAGTATTGAGTCTTATTTTAACAATATATCAAATCAATATATCAGCCCGGAAAAGAGGCGTTTTCTTTCTGGCAGGTATTTCCTGATTTGATGCAAGTACTGATGAATTCCGGCAGCAAGAACGAATCGCCTGAATTCACAGGAAGGGAGGCGATATATATGGAAGATGACAATAAAGTTAAAAAAGACAGCAAGAAAAAAAGAGATCGGTCAAAATCAAAATCTGATCGCTCCTGCTTTTATGTCATAGATCCCTGTGGGTGTTCTGTTGATCCATGTGGATGCTATACAAGCAGCTGTTGCTGTTAATAATATGCTGATTAATTCGGGGCCGGGTTGAAAGACTTGGCCCCGTTTTATTTTAATCTTAAGTCTGCAATCGATTGTGCAGTTTTGCAAATAAATTGGAATTTATATAAGCCGCAGGTCAACGAAATCGATCATCGGATTTGTTAAAACGGGGGGACAAATGAATAAGGCCGCCCGCGAAAAGGCACGTGCCAGCCTCAGAGCGCTTCACAAACAGCGGATTAAGGTAGCAGAATGGTACGGCAGCTTGAAAAATAGTGCAGACGACACTTGGAAGCACATGAAAAAGGGGTTTTCAGATTCATATGAGACTCTCCAGGAGTCCTGGGAAAAGTTCAATAAAGAACTTGGATACAACAATTTGTCCCCAAACCAGAGAACTCAGCCTCGATTGCTGCCACCCAATCATTTATTGCATTAATTTTTTGGGTTTCTATTTCATTCCATCCATAATCAAGCGCCAGCTTTTCGGCTGCATCCTCCGGTGAATAACTGTTCATCCACAACACCTTGCAATCACTTGCAAAGTGATTCGGATATTCCGGATACCCATACTCCTGATCCATAACCGCCGCAATTGTTCCGATAAATTCTATTTTGTTCATGGTTTCACCTCAATAAATTTTCGGTTTCGGCATTTCGTCAGACAGGCTTTCATATTCGGCCAACGTGTTGATTTCACGCGCCAGCCTTTCAATGTCGTCAATAGGATACTCCACAACTAAGCTAGTAGAAAGATCAATGATATAATACGCCCCAAGTTCCGGATGTGCTTTTCGACCTCTACATATTTTTTTGTTTTCTTTCGCCAGCTTCCTTTGTATCCGCTGAAACAATGCCCGCTCTGATACAGATACTTTCAAAAAGATCACCTCCAGTTTTTCAGAAAAAATAACACCAATAAAAAAATGAGTCAACAAGAATATGAGCTAATAAAAAAATGGATCAATAAAAAAATGTGCCAACGAGAAAACAATATAATGAAAACATGTGATTTGTTTTTACAGACGGACCAGACTGAGGATACAAGGCGATTCACAGCTACAGGCGCCCGTAGTGGCCGCCACAAGGCTTTTGGATAGTCGGGAATTGCTCGCGGGATGTTTTTGGACTTGATTCGTCTTTTTACAGCTGGTATTTTTTTCAACTTACCCCTGGCGCCTCTTCTTCCACCAAGGAATGCTCACCCGGGATTGCAGAGATTCAGGACAATCGATCTCATGAGATAAATCTTTTAAGGTTGACAATATTGTAGTTGACTTTAATTCCTTAAATTAATACAGGGTAGCATCCAATAGTGTAACAATACAGTAAAGGTACTGATTATTGTTTAACTTTGTCAAAATCTGACTTGAGTTTTGCAGACAGCAATTAGTATCGAGAATCAGTTCATCTATGTGAGTCCCAAACTGCATAGGGGGTTATAAAACCATTATCTGTAACCATTAATCTTGTTACGGATAGCGGCAGTTAAAAACAATTATAAAGACGCTTATCCATAACAGTTAATTTTTTCATATGAAGTCTTGGGATAACCTGGGAATAGCTATCTTGGGCGATAAGGATGGAAAATATGATTTTTTTGGATGAAGTTGAATTTAACGGTAAAGTATACGTTACCTTTAAATCATTAGAAATGTCAGGCGTTGTAAATCTTGAGGCGCTTAAATACCATGTTAAGGAAAAAAATATTTTGGCCTATCGGGTTTGGATTACTGAGCCCAATACAGCACGGCCAAGCGGTTATGTAGCAGACTGCCGTTACCCGACAAGCGAGATATACGTTGAAGTAAGGCCGTATTTTCCGAGAGAAGGCGATACGAAAATAATTTGGATTTACACATCCTATTGTAAATCAGACCTTGAAAAACTCAGACTTATCCCAACGGCTGATGTCACATGGCAAAACAACCCGGCAAACGCTATCAACGAATCTATGGACCGCACCATTCAAGCCGCATATCTTGTGGGGAAGTGGGTTGCGGAATCCGGCAGCCTACCCGTTGAAATCACCAAAGCCAAAGTACAGGACATTTTGGGCCAAAACGATTTTGGTTACGGGGATACAGCACTTTTCAAGGACGTCTGGAAAGCGATACCTCTTTCAAATAAAAGTGCCGAGGCTGACCACCGAGCTCATAAAGACTTAAAGACGGAACATGCGCCATTAACAGATTACAGGGCGTCGTAACGACCCCCATCAGCTCCTTTTCTCCTCTTCTCTCTTGCCCAGATGGACTTTTTTCAGCCTCGCAGTATTCAGATACCATGGTGTCTTTCCGAATAACCTGCAAGACAAGGTGGCGGGGAAAAAGATAATCCGACTGCTCTCCCATCACATACAATAGCAGGAAAACTCAAATCGATTCTCGGCTGGCCCTTAGAAATGCCTCCGGAAAAGGCAGATACTGCGGCGGAATACCAGGCACATTGCGAAAATTCCGGCTCCGGTAGGTTAGAAACTCGGTTTTAACATTGTGCGCGAACGCTTTATCGGAAAGAATATCCGCTGCAGTCATTGCCATTGCCTTTGCGGCCTGTATCGCCGCCGCATTTCCGGCTTCGGAACCGGCTGCTTCGGCAAATTCGGGCGTATGGGCAACAAGACTGCTGTCACCGATGCTGCAATACCCGTGGATAGCCGGAACCACCCAGCAGACATCCGAAAAATCGGTTGAAATGCCCGGATATGTCTGCCGTTCCAGATTGCGCTGGGAATCTATCGGGCTTTCCACCGGTTCGCCAAGGGATTGAATATTTTTAAACAGGCTGGCCGCAAGGTGCAGATTGGGGATCATGTGCCGGTATTCATCCAGAACTTGAATATGTCCTCTTGCGCCGGTCATCTCTGACACGGCTCTCACACAGGTTTGCACCTGCTCAAAGCGGGACTCCAGATATTCAACATCGAATGCCTTAAGCGTCATATGGGCTTTTGCGCTTTTGGGGACCGTAATCGCACTCGGGCCGCCGCCGTCTGTAATTGTATATGCCAGCATCACGGATGGCGACCAGCTCCGTTTCAGAGAATTGACGTTGTTCAGAAACATCAGAAGGCTTTCCAGCGCATTGATTCCCTTTTCCGGCTGCGTGTAATGGGCCGGTTTTCCATGAAACTGGACCGTAAAGTCTTTTAATGGAAAGGCATACCGCCAGACCGCATTTTTGCCGCTGGTGGGATGCATCATGAACGCGGCGTCCAGAGAATCGAAGACACCGGCGCGGCTCATGACTACCTTGCCGCCTTTGGAGGCATCACCGATCGCCTCCTCATCCGGAGTCCCGATCAAAAGGATGGTTCCTCCCAGTTCAGAAACGACGGGTATCAGTGCCATGGCAGCCCCGAACGATGCCGCCGCGATGATATTGTGGCCGCAGGCATGGCCCAGATCGGGCAGGGCATCATATTCGCATAAAAAGGCGATTCGGGGGCCATCTGCGGAAGACGGGTATCGGGCGACAAAACCCGTCTCCATTCCGGCCACCGGTGTTTCAACCTGAAACCCCCGGGATCTGGCTTCGGCAACAAGAAACCGGCATGCCCGATGTTCCTGCATGCCGATTTCCGGATGGGAATGGATGGCATGGCTGATCCGTATCACATCCTGTTGAATACGGTTGACTTCTTCCTGAACCATTTTCTGATAAATGCCGGGTTGGGGAAGCATTCTTTTCTCCGCTCCAAAAAAAACGGGCAGCCTCGAATCTGAATTGAGGCCGCCCAACGCATGCGGTTATTTGTATTTCAGCAGGTCAAATGAAAAATACTTGCTGGCAATTTTTTTATGCGTTCCATCGGCGATGATCTGACGGAGGGCGACATTGATTCTTTCCTTCAGCTTCTGATCTTCCTTCCGAACAGCGATACCGGCGCCAGTCCCGATATATTTAACATCGGTTACAGGGTCCCCCACAAAAACAAACCCCTTGCCCTCGGGCGCTTCGAGCCACTTGCCCATCAGATAGGCCTGGCCCAGTACCGCGTCCAGACGACCGCTTACCAGGTCCATGTTATGGCTTTCAATATTGTCATAATATACAATATCCACAATGCCGGCATATACCCCTTCAAGGTAATTGGCGTAGGTGGTTGCCCTCTGCACGCCTACCCGTTTTCCTTTCAGCCCTTCAGGGGAGATTTTCAGGCCAGAGTTGTTCTTGGTTACGAAACGGGCCGGCACCTGATAATAAGGATCGGTAAACTCGACCTGTTTTTTCCGTTCTTCGGTGATGGACATGCTGGAAATGATGCAGTCGTATTTTTTTGCCAGCAGCCCCGGAATGATGCCATTCCAGTCCTGGACCACAAAAACCGGCTCCACCTTCATGACCTTACAGATCGCGGTTGCAATGTCAATATCAAAACCTTCCACTTGACCTTTTGTATTGGTGAGATTGAACGGTGGATACTCCCCCTCGTTGGCAATTCGAAGCTTTTCGACAGCAAACACGTTTCCATAAGCCCCAAAGATACACGCCATCAAAACAAATGCCATCCATTTCTTCATAACGGACTCTCCTTTTCTGCCAGGGTTATTGGGAAAACCATTCAGTTTATTTATTGCCACGGTCAGGAGGGTATTGCAAGCGAAACATCCAAAGGATTCATCGCCGTTAATTTCTTGAAGGGAGATGTATGGCACAGATATTGGCTTTTTTATTAAATCATTATTAACAAATAATAATTATCATATAATATCTTGACAAGATTATTGGGTTTGGTTATTATGTTCACAATAATATGTGAAAGCTGAAAAATGCAATCGGTTCAAAATAAATTGTTAAGGAGGACAGCATGATGAAGCTGAAGGATATCCGAAAGGATTTAAAACTCATGAACGCCATAGACTGGCAGATGACGCCCGAAGAGGCCGTTGTTCTATACCTAGAATGGGGAAACAACTGGGCGCACGGGATCAATCTTATCCGTTCCAAAAGCGATGTCAGTCATTATTTTGTGGTTAACAACTGGGGGAAAACCCCCATTGTGTATCTTATCCGCAGAAATTCGGAAGAAGCGGTTGAACTGGCAGAATTCGAACTTCCCGACAAGATCAAAGAGATTTTTCAAAAATCCGTGGCCTTCAACAAAGGCGTATATGCCATTGAGGGTGCGGTGAAAGATTGGCTTCAAAAAGAATTGATAAATTGATCCGGGAAACTGCGGGAGTTAAACCATGAATACATGCATGTCCAGACTCGATCACATGGTTGATGTGCTGAAAGAAAACGGGTTCAGGCTCACCCCCCAGCGGATCGCCATTGTCGAGATACTGGCAAACAGCAGTGAGCATCCCGGCGTGGAACAGATCCATCGCGAAGTAATGAAGAAATTTTCCACAACGAGCCTGGCCACTGTTTACAAGACGGTCTCATTGCTGAAAGACGCTGGGAGAGATCATGGAGATAGGCTTCGGGGATGAAACCAACCGCTATGATGGAAAAAATCCTCACCCCCATCCCCACATCATGTGCGTGAAATGCAAATCGATTACAGATCCGGATCTTTCCGCGCTTGATGCCTTGTCTTGGGAGCTTTCTGAAGAAACGGGCTATAAAATTCTCTCCCATCGTCTCGATTTTTTTGGAATATGCCCTGAATGCCAGAAAAATTCGGAACAATAATTAATTACAACAAACCCCTAAAGGAGATGCTATGAGTCAGACAGAGAAAAACTTGATGGAAGCTTTTGCCGGCGAATCCCAGGCCAACAGGAAATACCTCGCTTTTGCCAAACAGGCTGATAAAGAGGGTTATCCCCGAACAGCCAGACTCTTCAGAGCCGCGGCCGATGCGGAAACCGTCCATGCCCACACCCATCTTAAAACGCTGGGTGGCATCCGGAGCACGACAGAAAATCTGAAAGAAGCCCTGGCCGGTGAAACCCATGAGTTTAAATCCATGTATCCCGAAATGATCAAAACCGCGGAAGCAGAAGGCGACAAGAACGCGGTCCGGACCTTTACCTACGCCAATGAAGTGGAAAAAATTCACGCAGCCCTTTACCAGAAGGCGCTCGATACCCTGAGCGATCAGGAGATGACGGATTATTATGTCTGTTCCGTATGCGGATATACCTGTGAAAACGAGCCTCCCGATTCCTGCCCGGTCTGCAAGGCAAAAGCGAAGGCATTTGCAAAGGTGGATTAAAAAGAAGATGCCGAGACAGAAACATTCTGCAATCAATGCGCCTGGCATGGAAAAATGCAGGAGTTGAAACAGGGCTGAGCACAAAAGGGACCAGGGGGGATTTCATTGTCTGTGCACCAGAAAATCCCCCCTGGCCACTCTTTTTAAGCAGTGGCCAGGGGGGAACATTTTGCGTTAAGTCACTGTCTTTGACCAGGACTATTTTGCCAGCTTGATCGTTACCGCGGCAACCATGCCCCACACCCAATTAAAAAACAACACGACTGCCGGGGTATAGAGGCCCAGCTTCAATCCCTGCGATGCCTTTATGGGCCACAAACGGAAAAACAACAAAGAGCTGCACTGCCGTCGGGAGCAGACTTAAAACGCTGCCTTTTGCAAACAGCCGCGAATTGAGCATCGGGAGCATAAAGAGCAAACCCCACAACCCGCCCCACACAATCCTCGGGTACAGCCACTCGGGACTTAGCGCGGGCGACATGGACACCCCGATCGAGCGGGTGATTCCCTGATAACCGAAGAGCCAGACGGTTAAACTGTTTGCCAGAGCGCCCACACATCCTGCCGCAAAAAAAACCAATAGCTTTTTCATCGAACATTCCTTGACGATTTAATAATGAAGACAGCGTTTTCGGAAATAACCGGACCGATCAAAAACCCGGGTTGCCGCAAAATCGTATTATGGCTCATTTACAACATCTAATCAATCACGGAACATGCGCCCGATTCCGGATCTAACCGCAGACTTCTATTGACAGCGATGCCCGCTGTGATAAAGAATTGTCAATATTGTCAGCGAGGACCAAACTGCGGTTGCCCTGCGAAGGTTCGCAATCCGCAACCACGTACCGGGGCATCTGAACCCTTTTTATAATTTAAGGAGTCGATATGACCGAATCTGCGTCCGGCAGCACAAATGGCTCGAATCAGTTGGTTGTACTTTGGACATCTCAGGATCGGGAGGTGGCCATGAATATGGTTTTCATGTACACCAAGAATTCCAAACTCAAAGGCTGGTGGGAAAATGTCCGGCTGGTTATCTGGGGGCCATCGGCAAGGCTGATGACGGTTGATCCGGAGTTACAGGCCGAGCTCGAGAAATTGAAAACAGCCGGCGTTGAACTTCTGGCATGCAAAGCCTGCGCAGACCGGTACGGCGTTTCCGACAAACTCACCGGCATGGGGATCAATGTCATTTACATGGGCCAGCCCTTAACCCAATATCTAAAAGGTGACTGCACGGTTATCACAATCTGATATAAGGTAGAACAGCGAACTACCAGGCAGAAGAAACATAGCTGTCCACCGGCGCGAAATCATCGGTCAGGGCCGGCAGATCCATGGCAAACGGAGTCTTTATTCTGTTGGCGAGCATGGACCCAATCTCCCGGTCCGAACTCAGGACCGGGGGCTCGGCATCCGAGGCAAAAGCCGCGATAATGATGTTCTGCCAGCCGGACGGATCATTCGGGTTGTCCACGGCAAAGGCCATGACTTTGGGAAATGTGCTTGCACAGGTCGCAAACAGGGCCCGGAAAAAACGGCCCCGATCCCCTTCAATCGCGGACAGAAGATTGATCAGCACCACGCCGTCCGGGGTCATCGAAGCCTTGATGCGACGCGACGCTTCCAGTGTGGTCAGGTGAAATGGAACGGCGTAGTGGGAGTTGAACACATCGCAGAGGATGACATCGTATTTCTCTGTATTTCGATTCAGAAAGGTTCGGGCATCTTCCTCGATGATATTCAGACGCGGATGATCGCGGAGCCCGAAATGGTTCCTGGCCAGTGACGTGATGCCCGGGTCCAGTTCCACCACGTCCACGCGAACGTTCGCATAGTTTTCCAGCGCATATTTCGGAAAAGAAAATCCCCCGCCCCCCAGCACCAGCAATCGCCGCATCTCAGGCGCAAAATGCCTGGCCAGCCGATAGAAGCGGGTGTAAGGCAGGGCCAGTTCGGATGGGTCATCCAGGTACATGGCCGACTGCCAGGCGTGAGGACCCGTGATCATTATCCGCATGACCCGGCCGGTGTTTTTTTCCGCCCCATTGAAAACAAGTACCCGGTTATATGGCGTGTCCACATCCACAAAACCCGCGGCAGCCATCCGCTTTTCATGGCCCAGAGCCAGAAAAAGCAGAATCAGAAATACCGCGCAGGCTGCCGCCTTGATCCGGCCGTGACTGCGTTCCACCAGCAGTGATGCCAGGGCCAGAACCGCGGCCATCAGCAGAAGAATGTTTGTGCTTCCCAGCCCCGGAATGAGAACAAACCCGGCCAGAAACGTACCGGATATGCTTCCGATGGTGGAAATGGCATAGAGTTTTCCGGCTGTTCGTCCGATTGTCCGCGTGTCTTCGAGCTTGAGCCTGACGGCAAAAGGCGACACCATGCCGATGAGTATCGAAGGCGGTGCAAACAGGAGCAGGGTTGCAGACATGGCCGCTGTGTGCAGCCCGCCATTTTGGGCCTGAAGGAGCCCGAGAACAACTGTTTTGATCAGGGCCACAAACGCCGTGGCAAACGCCGAAATCAGAATGATTCCGCCAAGCAGACGGGCATCGGGTCGTCGGTCCGCCAGGCGCCCTCCCCACCAGTACCCGATGCTGAGCGAAGCAAGAATAATGCCGATCAGGCTCGTCCATACCACCAGAGATGTGCCAAGATAGGGGGCCAGCACCCGTGATCCGGTCAACTCGATGACCATCACCACAGCCCCGCAGAGAAAAACAGCGATTTCCAGCATGAAAGGTTTTTTTCCAGAATAGTGTGAGATGCGATCCTTCAGGTCTTGCCGATTTTTTTATGCGTCAGGACACGCGGTAAATGAAATATCTCCCGGGCTTCACGCCTGGGGGCGTGTCAAGGGATATCAGCCCGGAAACCCTCAATATGACATTGGAAATGATAATCCCATCCTGCGCCATCAGCTTTATCAACAGCACGCCGATTCGCGAGGCAAGCGCTTCATAATCCTTTGCGTCGCTGGTTCCCAGGTCGATGTGAGCCAGAACCGCCTTTGCGGGCAGCCGGGCGGCCGCAAAGACCAGGGTGTGTTCGATGTCCCCGAGAAACAGAAAATTCTCCGGCGGAACAGACATTGCGTGCGCCCGGAGTTGCCGTTCAAAAACATAGATCTGTCTTTCCGGCAGAAGTTCCCGCAGATGGTCATATGTGCGTCCGTTGCCAAGGCCAAGTTCCAGAACCGGCCCGCAGATACCGGCAACAGCTCCGGCAGCCCAGTTCAGACATTCCCGCTGGGCAATCATTCGCCGGATAAAACTGTCGAGTCTGCTCATCGGCAAATTCCCTTTCGGTCAGGTTAAGGGGTTTCATGCTGACACACAACCGTTGCATTCCGCCCTTTGTTTTGTTATCTGATATCAAACAACTGACCGGGAATGAACGATCACGCAATGCCATGAATCGGGTGTTATCTTTCATCGGATTTGAAGTCAGGTCCTCATAGCATTTTATAACGATTATATAAACCTGAATCCTTGGCATATGAAAAAAACGGGACCTGCCTTTCTGGCGGTTTCTGATCAACGATCATAAATACGGAGGGTTTTTCATGAAGGAAAAAACAAAAGAAAACGTTTACACGGCGTTCGTCGGCGAGGCAAAGGCATATTTTAGGCTTCTGGCTTATGCTGAAAAAGCTCAAGAGGAAGAGGTTCCGCAAATTGCGCTGTTGTTCCGCGCCATTGCCGAGGCAGAGAGGGTTCATGCGACTCGCAATCTATCCCTGGTAAAAGACATGATGGTTAAAGACACGGATACCAATCTGAAGAACGCATTCAAACGCGAAAAATCCATCAGTGAAAATGAATATCCGGCGTTTATCAGAGATGCGGAGCAGGATGGCGAGCAGGCAGCCGCGCTGGTATTCAGTCAGGCCAGAGACGCGGAAGCCATTCACTCAAAATTATACGAGCGCGCCATTTATCATGTGATCAAAGACGAAATGAATGCCTATCATGTCTGCCAGGTCTGCGGATACGTCACGGAAAAAGAGGCTCCGGACAAATGCCCGATTTGCAGTGCGGCAAAAGACAAGTTTAAAACGATTGACCCTCCTGAAACTCACAATTGATGGATTTTTCCAATTTTCTGAGGCATTAAACAACCGATTGCTTTACGACCCGGATTGTGAAATATTTATCGCCATTTCTACAGTCTTCGTACTCAAGTGCGGGAGGAAAAATGGGAAAGCGAAAAAAACGGTCCAGAACCAATAAACCTCAATCGAAGCCCATCAGCCAGAAACCGAAGCTTCCGTCCCTCAGCCAGGAAATCAATACCATCGTCCAGTTCTCACATCAGAGAGAATCGCGTTTACTGACTCCTGGGAAGGCTGATTTTCTTTTCCACGGCAACCGGAGATGCGTGGATACTGGATCCCGATGAAGGGCGTGCCAGATGTCTGAGCCTTGACGGCGAAAAACAGCCGTTTACGATCAATGAGACATCTGCGGAGCATCAGGCATCGATTGGGATTCAGAATATCGAATTAAAGGCAGCCTGTTTACCGTGCTCGAATATTCCGGCTCGGTACGCACCATCCTGGGATATCCGACACGTCAAATCGAAGAAGCCATCCGGCAGCGAGGCGTGTGAGCAGCCCGTTCCGTTTTTCATTTTTTCGCGAATCCTTATGCTTCAAGAACTTTCCATCAAAAATTTTGCCATCATCGATGACCTCCGGATATCCTTTTCCGAAGGACTGACCATCCTGAGCGGCGAAACCGGGGCCGGAAAATCCATCATTCTTCAGGCCGTCAATCTCCTGCTGGGAAGCCGCGCGGGCGCTGCCATGATCCGATCGGGCGCGGATGCCGCGGAACTGGAAGCATTGTTTTTCATTTCACCGGACAGCCGCACGGCCGCTGTCATGACGTCCCACGGGTACGACCCCGCTGAAGGGCTTCTGATCCGGCGGATCATTTCCGCAACCGATCGTCACCGCATTTACATCAACGCCAGACTGGCAACCATTCAGGTTCTGGCTGCCATTACCGAAAGCCTGGCATCCATCTCCGGACAGCATGCCCATCAGGGGCTGATAAAGGAAGATCAGCATCTGCTGATCGCTGGATCAGTTCGGGGGACTGCCAAGAGATCTTTTGGCCCTTCGAAATGAAGTTCACGCCGGTTATCACGCCGTGCTGCCCCTGATTCAGCGGCTTCAGCCGCCTTCAGACAGACGCCCTTCGCCAGGCGGAACGCACTTGATCTTCTTTCCTTTCAAAAAAAGGAAATCTCGGAAGCACGCATTCAGCCCGGAGAAGATTCGGAACTTGAAAAGGACAGAAACCGGCTGAAGCACGCCGGAATGCTCTATCAGGCGGTTCAGGAAAGCATCGAGAACCTGTATGTGGGAAACGGAGCCGTCTCCGAGCGGCTTTCAACCATTCGAAAAACAATGGACAAGGCGGCCCAGATCGATCCGGGCCTGGCCGCTTTCTCAACGGCGCTGGAAGAAGCCGGGTACCGGATCGAGGATATTGTCGAAGGCCTGCGAACCTATCTTCACACCATCGAGACAGACGAAGGACGGCTTGAAGCTGTCGAGGCCAGAATTGATTTTCTTCATAAACTAAAAAGAAAGTACGGGGGCTCCCTGGATGCGGTTCTGGCCAGACTGACCGAAATCGAAAAGGAAATCTTCGACATCGAAAACCTTTCCGGCACAATGGAGGAGACCCAAAGCAGCGTTGACCCGGCATCATGCCCGGTTATGCCAGACAGCAACGGCCCTGTCGAGCCGTCGCACTCAGGCAGCCGCTGCCCTGGCTCAGCGCGTTGAAACAGAGCTTGGCGCACTTAAAATGCCCCATACCCGGTTTCAGATCGCCCTTCGCAGCACTCCGGCGAGTGGCAGCTCGGAGCCGTTTTTAGTCTGCGAAGGAAAGGTTCTGTCCGAATACGGATTGGATCGGGCTGTTTTCCTGATCGCCCCGAACCCGGGCGAAGCATTAAAACCCCTTTCCCAGATCGCATCCGGCGGAGAACTCTCCCGGGTCGATTCTGGCCCTGAAAGCCATTCTGTCAAACACAGACGCTGTGGAAACCGTCATTTTTGATGAAGTGGACTCCGGCATCGGCGGAGGGGTGGCGGAGGTTGTCGGAAAAAAACTTCTGGATCTCTCCGAACATCATCAGGTCATCTGCATCACCCATCTGCCGCAGATTGCCAGATTCGGGAACCATCATTTCAGAATCACCAAGAATATTCGAGCAAGGCCGGACCACCACAACCATTCAGGCACTGAATTCCGAGGACAGGGTTCATGAACTGGCGCGCATGCTGGGCGGCGAAACCCTGACCCCTGCTGCCTGGGAACATGCCCGCGAACTGCTTGAATCATCATGAGACTTTTATTCAGTATTCCGCCGTTTTTATCGTTATGCTGTTTTGTCTTTCTGGCATTTCTGTCTGTTTCCCGCGGCCGAAAAAACCGGGTCAACCGCCTCTTTACCGTGATCTGCGTCCTTGGCACCTTTCTCTACATCGACATCCTCATAATTTTCAACTGCGAATCCCCTCAAACAGCCCTGTTTGTCAGCAGGTTGGACCACTTTTTCATCATTTATTTCATCCCCCTTTATATCCATTTTTTTCATGCGTACCTGAAAATTCCCGGCCGTATCTGGCTGGTCCGCTCAGCCTATGTCTTTGCCTTTATTCTGATGTGCTTTACCCCCACGCCATGGCTCATTGCAGATATGCAGCGGCACGCTTTCGGCTATTTCGGAAGAGGCGGCCCCCTGTACATTCTGGTGGGAATCGGCTCTGCCTGTGCAACAGCCTATGTATTGACGCTGATTCACCGGGCCATTTTGCGGGAGACCCAAAGCATTCTGAAAAACCGGCTGAAGTATGTTTTTTGCGGATTCGGCATTCTCGGCTTTCTGATCGGCCTGAACACGCTTCCGCTATTGGGATATGCGGTATATCCGCTCGGAAATTTCAGCTTTATTCCCCTGTCCATTTTTGCCGTTGGGCTTTTCCGGTACGATCTGCTGGATATGGGAATACTGATTCGAAGAAGCGTGATTTATTCGCTGCTGACCATCACGCTTACCCTGCTTTACGCCCTGATCGTGACGGGAATCAACATGACCGTTACGGACAGGGCTTCGGACTCGGCATATTTTCCGTTGTTTTTCTTTATTGTGGTGTCGGTTGTTTTTGGTCCGGTAAAAACACAAATACAGGTTCTGGTTGACCGGTATTTCTTCAAGGGCAGGTATGATTACAGACAAACCATCAAGAAATTGAGCCAAACCATTTCCGCTGTACTGGATCTAAGGCAGATTGCAACCCTGCTGGTTGAAACGATTTCCGCCTCCATGCAGGTCAGTCTCTGCTGCATATATTTATCGGATGACGCAACGCCGCCTGCATATGTACGGCACCGAAGCAATGGCGATTCGTCTTTGCCGCCGGTTGTCATTCCCGGGAACTCGCCCCTGGTGATCTGGATGAAAGGCCGCCTCAAGCCCCTTAAAAAAGACCGGCTGATGCAGCAATCCGGGGATGCGCTTTCCCGTCAGGTGTATGCGGAACTGGAAAGCCTCCGGGCCGCAGTGGTCTTTCCCATGATATTTGAAAACACCCTGAACGGGTTTCTGGCGATCGGGGATAAAAAATCCGGAGACCTCTTTCAAGCAGAAGACATGGACCTGCTGGAAACCCTGGCAAATCAGAGTTCGCTATCCATCGAAAACGCCAGGTCCTACCGGAAAATTGAAGACCTGAACAAAAATCTCGAGGAAAAAGTTGCGGAGCGGACCCTTGAACTTCAAACCGCGCTGACCGAAAAAGAAAAAGCAATGGAATTGTTGATTCGATCCGAGAGCCTGGCCGCAATCGGCACCCTTGTCGCCGGCACGGCCCACGAACTGAACAACCCCCTTGCCAGCGCCATGAGCCTGATTCAGTCAACCATTGAAGATTTTTCCGCACGAAATGTCGAACCACCATTGAATTCAGTAATTCTGGACGATCTGGTTTTTGCCGGAAAGGAACTGGCCAGGGCAAAGGCCATTGTCAGCAGCCTGCTGGGCCTGTCCCGGCAGACGCAAACATATGCCGAAGCCGTTGATCTGAACACCGTTGTAAAGGATGCCCTGCAGGTGCTGAGAAATCTTTACAAAAACCAGAAGATCGAAATCAGCGAGCAGTATGCCGAAGAGCTGCCCCTTGTTTACGGAAATTTTGCCGCCCTGGGCCAGGTGGCTTTGAATATCATTCAAAATGCCATTCAGGCGGCTGCGCCATGTTCCGGAACCATTTTTCTGAAAACCGCTGTTGACAGAAACCATCATCAGGTTATCTTTGAGTGTGAAGATACCGGACCGGGCATTCCCGATGCCATCCGTCAGGATATTTTCAAACCGTTTTTTACCACCAAAGCGGTTGGCATGGGAACCGGGCTGGGGCTTTACATCTGTCACGGCATCGTCGAAAGACATGGCGGCACCCTCACCCTTGAAAAATCTCATGGGAAAGGCGCACGGTTTGTGGTAAAATTACCGATTGAGCTGAAGGTTGAAAGCTGAAGACGGAAGACTTTTTATGGAGATTCAATATGCCGATTTATGAATTTAAGTGTTTGAAATGCAATGAATGTTTCGAGATTCTATTTACCAGCGCACAGGATACCGCCGAGCTGAAATGCACCAAATGCGACTGCCAGGAAATTGAGCGCGTTCTCAGCAGTACAAATTTCTCCGTAAGCAGCGGCAGCGGGAGCACGGGCGCATCCGCCCAGACCCGCAGCTGTTCCAGCGGGTCCTGCTCAACATTTGACATTCCCGGTCCCCGGTAATCTGAAATGTCTCACATTGACAGCATTTCGTTCAATTATTATCGTTTCGGATTAATTCTGGGGAAATATTGAAATGGTACAGCTTCACCGTCAGGAAAAGGAACAATTCAAAAAACTCTTTAAACAGGAAGCCGTGGATCATTTTGATGACCGGCTGAAAGTGCTTGAGATTTTTTTAAATTCCGAACACCATGTGACGGTTGGAGAACTGGTTTCCCTGATCGAACAAAACGGGCACACCTTGTCCCCGGACTTTGTTCTGGAGACGCTCAAACTGATGTGCCGGTTCGGATTTGCGCAAAAAAACCGGTTTGAAGACGGCCATACCCGATATGAACACATGCATCTTGGCCAGCACCACGATCACATGATCTGTACCCGGTGCAATGCCATCCTCGAATTTCAGAATGAAGAACTGGAAGTCCTCCAGTTGAAAATCGCCTCTGAATTCGGATTTCATCCCCTGCAGCACAAAATGGAACTCTATGGAATCTGCGCCAGGTGTATGAAGGATCACGCCCGACTGATGCCCCTGACGCTGGCCAAACAGGGAGAGCGGGCAAAGGTGAAAGAATTTACCGGCGGCTCGGAATCGCGAATGCGCCTGCTGTCCATGGGACTTAGAATCGGCGACGAGGTGCAGGTGATCACCAATCTTGGCAAAGGACAGATGGCCATTGCGGTCGATTTTAAACGATTTGTTATCGGACGCGGGCTGGCGCAAAAAATCATGGTGATTCCGATTCAAGAGGAGAAAGCCTGCTGACAGGCATTTATGCTGCTGAGTGAAATAAAAGAAGGACAGACCGCAAGGATTCTACGCGTGGGCGGAAGCGGCGCCCTTCGAAGGCGTATCTTTGAAATGGGGATCGTCAAAGGCACGCAGGTGTATCGTGGATAAATACGCCCCGCTCAAAGATCCCCTTGAAATCATCGTCATGGGGTACCACCTGTCGCTTCGGGTTGAAGAAGCCTCCCAGGTCACCGTTGAGCTCATCCAGTCAGACGACAGCCGGCAGACAGCAGTTGACCGCCATCTGACATCCGCGGATTAGGAACACCAGCATGAACTCCCGAACGCTGACCATAGCCCTTGCCGGCAATCCCAATTCCGGAAAGACGACAATCTTCAACAACCTGACCGGCGCCCACCAGAAAGTGGGAAACTGGTCCGGCGTCACGGTTGAAAAAAAAGAAGGCGTCATCAACCGCCACGGGTATGAACTTAAAATCATTGATCTTCCCGGAACCTATAGTCTGACGCCATTTTCCATCGAAGAAATTGTCGCCAGAAATTTTATCCTGGAAGAACATCCGGATGTGGTCATCGACATTATCGATGCGTCCAACCTGGAGCGCAGCCTGTACCTGGCAACCCAGCTCAGGGAAATTGACTGCAAGGTTCTGTTTGCACTGAACATGGCCGATATGGCCCAGTCCAGGGGCGTCAAAATCCATACAGAAAAGCTCTCCGATCTGCTGGATGTCCCGATCGTCTTTACGGTCGGCAACAAAAACGAAGGCATGGATGCGCTGTTGAAAAAAGCCATTGAACTGGCTGAGAAAACGCATCACATTCCCGAAGGCCGAAAGGTCAGATACAGCCAGGACATTGAATTCGCCATTTCCAGGCTTCAGGACTTTCTGCAAAAAGGTGTTTCCGGCGCGCTTCCGTACAACGACCGATGGACGGCCATCAAGCTTATCGAGGACGACAAGATCGTTCGGGATCAGATGCTGGCCCTGGCCGGAGAGTCCCGGCAGACGGTTCAGGATGAAATACGGATTGCCCGTCAGTATGTCATGGACCGGTTTGACGATGATCCGGAGATTATCATGACCGACGAGCGCTATGGATTCATCGCCGGCATTGTCAAGGAAACCGTGACCACTTCCGCCAGGCAGCGGGTGGATATTTCCCGGAATATCGATCGGGTGCTGACCAACCGTTTTGTCGGCTTTCCGATCTTTGTCTTTTTTATATGGGCCATGTTTCAGCTGACGTTTACTGTCGGCGAAATACCCAAAACATGGATTCAAAGCGGCGTGAGCGCGCTGTCCGCTGCTTTGGAGCTCCATCTATCCGATTCCCTGTTTAAAGACCTTCTTCTGAACGGCGTTGTCGCCGGCGTCGGGAGCGTGGTTGTCTTCCTTCCCAATATTCTGATCCTGTTTTTCTGCATCTCCCTGTTTGAAGACACCGGCTATATGGCCAGGACCGCTTTTCTGATGGATAAAATCATGCACATGATCGGCCTTCATGGAAAATCCTTTATCCCGATGCTTATGGGTTTTGGGTGCAATGTTCCCGCCATCATGGCAACCCGGACTCTGGAAAGCGAAAAGGACCGCATTCTGACGGTCCTGATCACCCCGTTCATGTCCTGCTCGGCCAGGCTGCCCATCTATATCGTTCTGGCCGGTACGTTCTTTGCCGGCCGGGCCGGAACCGTCATCTTTTCCCTTTATCTGGTGGGAATCGTTCTGTCCATCATTACCGGCCGCATGCTGCGCTCCACGCTCTTAAAAGGCCTGGATGCCCCTTTTGTGATGGAGCTGCCGCCCTACCGGGTGCCCATGGCCAGGAGCGTGATGATTCACATGTGGGAGCGCAGCAAGATGTTTCTGAAAAAAATGGGAAATATCATTTTGATCGGCTCTGTCATCGTCTGGGCGCTTTCGGCATTTCCACGGAACATCACCTATTCGAAAGATTTTTCTCGCGATATTCAAACTCTCCAGCAGCAGGCGACGGCCGAAGACAGACAGGCATCCGCCGATTTTTCCGCCCGAAGCGATCTGGAAAAAGAAACCCAAGCCTCAATCGAGGCCATCAAGCGGAATATGCAGGCTGAAAAAATCGAAAACTCCTATATGGGCCGCCTGGGAAAATTGATAGCGCCGGTTTTTTCACCCCTTGGCATAGACTGGCGGGGGAGCGTGGCGCTTCTTTCCGGTTTTGTCGCAAAGGAAATCGTTGTCAGCACGATGGGCATTCTCTACGCCACCGAGGGTGACACGGACTCCGAGGCCCTTCGCACGGCCCTGTTGTCCTCCGGCATGACCCGGCTGTCCGCCGTTTCCATGCTGGTATTTGTCTTGCTCTATTTGCCCTGTCTTGCTACGATGGCCGCTATTCGCAGAGAGCTTCGATCCTGGAAATGGATGCTGTTCAGTATCGGCTACAGCACATCTCTTGCCTGGGTCATGGCCTTTCTGGTCTTTCAGGGGGGAAAACTGCTGAGTCTTGACGTGTGAGGGCTGTTATGAAAATCAAATCCATGTGGTTTTGCGGCGTCACGGTTTTTCTGTTGCTGTGCGGCGCTGCTCAGGCCGAACAGCGCGTGTCGGTTTCCGTGCCCGAGGCCAATATTCGATCCGGCTCGGGAAATAATTTTGAAGTGCTCTGGAAATCTGAAAAAAATTTTCCCCTCACCGTTATCAAAAAAAGCGGGGACTGGTATCAGGTAAAGGATTTTGAAGGAGACCAGGGATGGGTTCATCAATCCCTGGTTGGAAATACTCCCTCGGTCATCACGATAAAGGATAAAAACAATCTGCGCTCCGAACCCAAGCCGGACGCGAAAGTCCTGTTTTCCGTCGGGCCGGGCATTCCCTTTAAAGTCCTGAAACGCAGCAATAAATGGATTCTTGTCGAACATGCGGATGGCGACAAGGGATGGATTCACGAATCCACGGTATGGTAGGATAAGGAAAAGATATGAAAAATATGATTGTGGGCATCGGTTCCGCCCTGGTTGATATCCTCGCCCATGAAACAGATGCCTTTCTGCTCAAATCCGGCGCCGTCAAGGGGAGCATGACGCTGGTTGACGATGCGATTATCGAAAGCATTCTCTCGGAACTGAAAACTTCTCCCAGCATTGTACCGGGCGGATCCGCCTGCAATACGATGATCGGCATCGCCAAGCTCGGCGGGGCCTCGCGGTTTGTCGGAAAACGGGGAACCGGATCAATGGGCGCTTTTTTTGAAACCGGCCTGGTTGAAAACGGGGTGGAGCCCCATTTGCTGCATTCACCCTCCAGCAACGGAAGGGTGCTTTCCATCATCACGCCGGATGCCCAGCGGTCCATGCTGACATATCTTGGCGCTTCTTCGGAAATTCAACCTGAAGATATTGCCGATGCCTGTTTTGAAGGCGCGGCCGTGGTTCATATCGAAGGCTATCTGCTGTTTAATCCGACGCTGATTCTCCAGTCCCTGTCGCTGGCAAAAAAATCCGGCGCACGGATATCGCTGGATCTTTCGAGCTTTACGGTCGTTGAATCCAACAAAGACGCTGCTGGATCAGATCGTGGATGAATTTGTCGATATTTTGATTGCCAACGAAGATGAGGCCCGGGCCTTTACGGGACAGACCGACGAACTTCTTATGATCGAGAGTCTTTCCTCCCGCTCCGAAATTGCCGTCCTGAAGGTCGGCAGCCGCGGCAGCTATATTTCTCACCAGGGAAAGACGCACCGGGTCGAGCCTGTCGGAGACGGCAGCGCCGTGGACACCACCGGCGCCGGCGATTTGTGGGCGTCCGGTTTCTTGTTTGGCCTGGTAAATGGATATTCCCTGGAAAAATGCGGCAAACTGGCCTCGGCCTGCGGATATGAAGTCTGCCAGGTCGTTGGCGCCGGCATTCCGCACGCCGGGTGGGAACGAATTCGAAAGTATCTGGACTAACGACCCTAAATTTTAGTTGTTTTCTGACTTCTGACTTTTTTTTGGAGATATCATGGCACAAAAACTGACCCGCAAACAGCTTCTGAAAGAACCTGATGAGTTCATTACGTTTTCAGGAAAACTAATTCAATGGCTCACCACCTATAAACGGCAGGCGACCCTTGCTGCCGGTGTCGCTGTTGTTCTTCTTGTTGCAACAGCAGGTTTTCAGGCATACCTGCATCATGCCGAAAACAAGGCGTCCGCACTGCTGACGGAGAGCCTGGCCCAGTATCAGACGGCCATGAAGGCAAATGATCCGGTTAAGGCGTATCATGCCGTTGAAAAATCGTTTACCCGGATTCTGGATGACTATTCCGCAAGGCACATGGGCAAGATTGCCGGAATCGAATTCGCCCACATCTGCTTTCGGGCCGGCGAATTTGACAAGGCCATCTCCCTGTACAAAACCGCCCTGGAGGATTTCAGCAACGCCCCGTTTTACAAAAATCTCATTTTAAGCAGCCTGGGGTATGCTTTTGAAGGAAAAAAAGACTATGAATCCGCTGTCAAATATTATGAAGTGCTGACCACATCCACCGACACATCCCTGAAAGATCTCAGCCTTTACAATCTGGCTTCCGCATACGAAAAAATGGGGAACAAAGAAAAAAGCAAGGCAACATTTGCCCGGATTGCAGCGGACTTTCCAAATTCGATCTATCTTGAAATCGCCAAAGAAAAAAGCCTCGGCTGATCATCCCTTCGCTCCTTGAGCCATGGCTGCATAGAGAGGGCTCTATGCAGCCATGGTCCTTTTAGTTCGCCAGGCTCCCCCTGGAGAACCTGTCTGGACTTTTGCCGACGCGCTGTTGTTGCCTGGAGGATAAATGAAAATCGCCTATACGTATAATTTACAATTGTCCGACAGCGAAGAAGATGCGGCGTTTGACAGGCCGGAAACGGTTGCAGCGATTGCCGGCGCGCTGAAGTCCCTGGGCCATCAGGTGGAGCGGGTCGAAGTTTCGGGACCGGCATCGCGACTGGTGGCAAGGCTTGAGGCACTGAATCCGGATCTGATTTTTAATACGGCGGTCGGAAAAGGTGGGAAAAGCCGTGAGGCTTTTTATCCGGGACTGTTTGAGCAGCTGGGCATGCCGTATACCGGATCCGACGCCTATGTATGCACCCTGACCACGGACAAGCGCCTGACCAAAATGCTGGTTGCAGCCAGCGGCGTGCCCACGCCCGGATGGGTGTTTGTGGATAGCGTCCACAACTGGACAGCGCCGGAGCTGACCTATCCGGTGATCATAAAACCCAATTATGAAGGCAGCTCCAAGGGCATCGATCAGCAGTCCATTGTCGAAGCGCCGGACCAGCTTCTGAAACGCGTGACAGGCCTGTTGATCCGATATCCCGCCGGAGTTTTGATTGAGGAATTTATCGAGGGAAAGGACATGATCGTTCCTTTTCTGGAAAAAGCGTCCCGAAAAACCGGGGGAATCCTTGCGCCCGGTGAATACCGCTTTGACCCTTCGGTGGTTTCGGACCACAAACATGTCATTTATGATTACAGCCTTCAGCAATTGCCGGAAGCCGTTACCGTCAAGGTGCCGGCGGCACTTTCCCCCAAAACCGCAAAACACCTTCTGCGACTTTCCCAAACCATTTGCAAGATCCTGGATATTCGCGACCTGGCACGGCTGGATTTCCGGCTGACCGCCGAAGGCCGCGTGTATTTTATCGAGGCCAATGCCCTTCCCAGCCTGGAGCCCGGCGCAACGGTCCATGCTTCCGCCGCGCTTGCCGGTCTTTCCACCATGGCGGCGGTTCTGGATGCGGTGATAAAGAGCGCCGTGGAGCGCTACGGCATCCAGATGTCCTTGCGTTCCCGAAACCGGCGAAAGGCATTGAAAGTGGGTTTCACGTTCAACCTCAAGCGCATCAAGCCCCTGGATTCAAATGATGACGACAGAGAGGCGGAATTTGACAGCCGGGCCACGATCGATTCCATCGCCGGCGCCATTGCATCCCACGGCCATGAAGTGGTGGAAATTGAAGCCACCCCGGAGCTGCCGTCCATCATCGGTTCCATGCCCCTGGACATTGTCTTTAACGTTGCCGAAGGCATTCATGGCCGAAACCGCGAATCCCAGGTGCCGGCCATCCTGGAGCTTCTGAATATCCCCTATGTGGGCTCCGATCCGGCAGCCTTATCCATCTGCCTGGACAAGGTTCTGGCAAAAAAAATGGTGCGTCAGGCCGGCCTCAATACGGCCGATTTTATCGTCATGCGCACGGGAAAGGAACGGCTTCCCAGAAACCTTCATTTTCCGGTGATCATCAAACCCATTGCCGAAGGCAGTTCAAAAGGGGTCATGGGAATGAATGTGGTACAGGACGAGGCAGACCTTCGGCGACTTTCCCGCGAACTGCTTTCAAAATATCACCAGCCGGTTCTGGTCGAAGAATATCTTTCCGGAAGAGAATTCACCGTCGGGCTGTTGGGCGAAAACCGACCCAAGGTGCTGCCGCCGATGGAAATTCTCTTTAACAACAAGGAAGACCGCTTTCCGGTGTATGCGTTCGAGCATAAGCTGGATACCAACGAATCCATATCCTATCAGGCGCCGGCGAATATCGACCGGTCGCTTCAAAAAAACCTGGAGCATGTTGCCAAGTGTGCATTCATGGCCCTGGGATGCCGGGACGTGGCGCGGGTGGATCTGAGGCTGGACAGAAACGAGCGCATCCATTTTATCGAATGCAACCCGCTGCCGGGGCTGACTCCCGGATGGTCGGATCTGTGCATTATCGGCGAGGCCGCCGGAATGGACTACCGGACCCTTATCGGCGAAATCATGGCGCCGGCGATTCGCCGCCTGAAAGTCAAAGAAAAAGCCTAAAGGATTAAATATTGACTTGTTGGAAGATTTTAGGTCAACATTAAGAGACTTTAACTGGAATTGAGGATATGATGAAAGTCTTCGGCGCTGGAAATGCCGTGACCCGGCAACTCCCGAACGAACAGCTTTTATCGTTTGTCGTGGTCGGATCGATCACAGGTCTATAGAGGATTATTAACTTTTTTGGAGGAATTGAATGAAAAAAACATTATTTAAAGGTCTTTTGATACTGGCGCTGGCCGGTATGATGTTCAGCGGTGTTGCTGCTGCCGATGAAAAAATCTATATCAACGGCATAGACGCCAATTATCCGCCGTTCAGCTTTATTGACAGTAAAGGCGAGCCCGATGGACTGGATGTTATGGCCATTAACTGGATTGCCAAGGAAATGGGTTTCAAGGTCAAGCACCAGCCAACCCAGTGGGAAGCCATCATTCCCAGCCTGAAAGCCGGCAAAATAGACTTGATTGCATCCGGCATGAGCGTTACCGAGGAGCGTAAAGAACAGGTCAATTTCTCCACAAGCTACTATAAAACCGTCATGGTTCTGGCTGCCAAAAGAGAAAATCTCATTATGCCGGATAAGACCATGGAGGAAGGCATGAAATGGGGCGTTCAGCGCGGCACTTCGGAAGCCAGCTGGATTGAAGACAAACTGATAAAAGATAAAGAAAAGAAATTCAAGCTTCAGCAGTACGATTCCGCGCCGCTGGCCATGGAGGATGTTCTGAACGGCCGCATTGACGTTGCCGCGGTGTCTCAGACATCCGCCGAAGAGTTCATGGAAAAAGGAATGGCCATAAAGATTATCGGAATCTATGGGCAGCCGGATGATGAAACCGCATATGCCGTACGAAAAGAAGACACCGAGTTCCTGAACAAGTTGAACGAAGGCCTGAAGCGCCTGATGGCCAGCGCAACCTGGACGGAATTAAAGGCGAAATACAGTGTAAGATAACGTTGCTGGTTGTCTGAATCATGGTTAATCAAGGCTTCGGGAGCAATCCCGAAGCCTTCCATTTTCATGGCAGCTGTTTAATCCGGCTTCTGACTCCTGACATTTGAAACCCTATGACATCTCAAGGCATCACCGCAATTCAGGAAGGGTTTTTCTATCTTCTCAAGGGATCATGGATCAATCTGGCCGTGGTGGTCGGCGCCATGGGCTTTGGTTTTCTGCTGGGGCTTCCCCTTGCGCTGGGCCAGATTTATTCCGGAAAAACAACTCGCGGAATAATCGGTATCTACGTGTGGTTTTTTCGCGGAATCCCCCTTCTGGTGTTTTTATTTCTGTTTTATTTTGGCCTGGTTTCCTTTCTGAACATCAACCTTTCGGCGTTTTCAGTGGCCATCATCGTGCTGGGACTCATCAGCGCGGCATATCAGTCCCAGATTCTGCGGGGCGCGATTCTCTCCATTCCGGACGGCCAGATGAAGGCGGCCCGGGCGCTGGGGATGAGCGATGCCAGGGCCGTCTTTTACGTGATTCTGCCTCAGGCCTTTCGCATATCCATTCCTGCCTGGTCCAATGAATATTCCATTCTTTTGAAGGATTCGGCTGTAACCTATGCGCTTGGCGTCTCAGAGCTCATGTCCCGCGCCAACCATGTGGCTTCCCGAACCTATCAGCATCTCCATCTTTACCTTCTGGCCGGTTTCATGTTCATGCTTCTAACCTACCTGGGAACCCGGAGCCTGGCAGCACTGCAAAAGCGGCTGAAAATTCCCGGATACACGCACTAAAGAAAGCCACATGGACCCCATTTTAACAGTTGAAAATCTTTACAAGCAATTCGGCGATCGCCCGGTTCTGGATGATGTATCGCTGTCGATCAACGCGGGCGAAATCAAGGTGCTGATCGGCCCTTCCGGAGCCGGAAAAAGCACCCTGCTTCAAAGCATCAATTACCTGGTTCCCCCGGACAGCGGACGGATATTTCTGGAAGGCCGCCTTGTCAACGGGGCGGATAAAAAAGCCCTGTGCGGCTATCGCCAGCAGGTGGGAATGATTTTTCAGGATTTCAACCTCTTTGATCACCTGAACGCGGTTTCCAATATTGAAATCGCACTGATCCGGGTCAAGGGCCTTCATAAGACCGCCGCCAGACAGCGGGCCATGGCGGAGCTGGACCGGGTGGGCCTGACGTCCCATGCAAACCATTATCCGGCAGAGCTCTCCGGTGGCCAGAAACAGCGGGTTTCCATTGCACGGGCCCTGGCCATGGACCCCAAAATCATGCTTCTGGACGAACCCACGTCCGCGCTGGATCCGGAACTGATCGGCGAAGTGCTTTCCGTTATCGGAAAACTCGGCGAAGCCGGAATGACCATGATTCTGGCAACCCATCAGATTGCATTTGCCAGAAAACTGGCAACGGAAATGATTTTCATGGAAGCCGGCAAAATCGTGGAACAGGGGCCGCCGGATGTTATTTTAAACAATGCCTGCTGCGTGCGAACGCGTGAATTCTGTTCCAGCATCACCGATCTGACCCGCAACAAATGATGGAAGAAATTGCCTATATCCAACACACGGTGTTACCGGCCCTGATGCAGGGCCTGGGAGTCAGCATTCTGCTGATAATTCCATCCGCCATCTGCGGCATCTGCCTGGGAGTTGCGGCCGGAACCCTTCAGGTTTACGGCTCGCCTGTGACAAAATTCGTGGTGAACGGCTATGTGCTGATTTTCAGAGGATTTCCCCTGATCATTCAGCTTTATATCTGGTATTTCGGACTGGCCCGGATCGGCATATACCTGACCCCTTTCACGGCCTCGGTCCTGGGGTTCAGCCTGTGCAGCGCAGCCTATCACTCCGAGTATATCCGCGGGGCCCTGCTTTCCATCAAGCACGGCCAGTCAGCGGCAGCGCAGGCACTGGGGTTTACCCGCCTTCAGACCCTTTTGTCCATAATTCTGCCTCAGGCTTTTCGAAGGGCGCTTCCGGGCTGCGGCAATGAAATCATCTACCTGATCAAGTATTCATCCCTGGCTTACATGGTTACCTGCATCGAACTGACCGGCAAAGCAAAGATTCTGGCATCCGCATCTTTCAAATACATCGAGGTCTTCTTGATTGTCGGCGCCATCTATCTTTTTCTGGTGACCCTGGCGTCCTGGCTGCTGAACCGCCTTGAAACCCGACTGGCCATACCCGGATTTGAGCGGTACAAATCGTGACGGACCGGGAAATCCCCTATAATTATACTTCGGCGGATGACGGCCAGATCGTCCGGTTTCTTCTTGGGAAAAAAGCCTGGTATGCCCTTGAACGGCTTCGCTATCGCCGGGTAAAGGGAAAACTGCTAAGACTTCTGCTTCGCTTTATCGGGGATATTTTCATTCTTTTCCGCAATCCCTTCATTTATCAGGCGCTCATCGACAATTCCCGAAGGCGTCAACATTTTCTGCGCCACGGCCAAGGACGATCTTGCGGCAGTCAATACCCATCTGGCCGCTGATCCGGATGAACAGGCCGTTATTGATGCCTGTCTGTCCTTTCTGGCTGAACTGGAATTTGCGCTTTTAAGCATTCCGGAAAAACGCAGGCAGATTCATCGCACGCTCGGCGCCATCATCGGCGAGAACAATGTGTGCTTTGACCCGTTTTCACTGATCAGCCATGCCACGGACGCCACGGACTGGCGGCTTTATCTTCCCATTGCCGTTGTTTACCCGACCGAAGCCGAGCAGTTCTCTCCCTTGCTGAAAGCCATCGCCGCGCTGAAGCTGCGAATTGTGCCCCGGGGCGGCGGCACAGGACTGACCGGCGGAAGCGTTCCGGTCGGCAGCGACTGCATTGTGCTGAATGTCGAAAAGCTGAACCGCATTCACGGCATCTTCGAGACGGACATCGCGTATCCGGACGGCACCACCCTAAAAACCGCGGTGATGCGACTGGAAGCCGGTGTGATAACCGAGCAGGCCATATCCCTTGCCGCCCGAAACAGGCTGGTTTTTGCCACGGACCCCACCAGCGCCTGGGCATCGAGCATCGGGGGAAATATCGCGGAAAACGCCGGGGGAAAAACCGCCGTGCTCTGGGGAACGGCCATTGACAACCTGCTGTCGTACCGGATCACCCTGGCCCAGGGGCAGGAGTGGACCATCCGGCGCATGCATCACCCGCTTCGCAAAATTCTGCCGGATGACAAGGTGCTTTTTGAAATCCGCGACAGCCACAACAGCCTGGTGCGCAGCGTGTCCCTGGATGCATCCCAGATCCGAACCCCGGGTCTGGGCAAAGACATCACGAACAAGGCCCTGGGCGGCCTTCCGGGCATTCAGAAAGAGGGCACCGACGGCATCATCACATCCGCGGAATTCATTCTTCATCCGGCCTATCCCCACAAGACCACCTGCTGTCTGGAATTTTTCGGAGACGACATGGATGAGGCCAGCCGGGTGATTGTGGCCATTTCAAAAGCCTTTGTGAACCTGGGCCGGGAAGCGCTCATGGCCCTTGAGCATTTTGACGAGGAATATGTCCGGGCTATCGATTACAAGGTCAAGGCCGCCCGAATCCGCCTGCCAAAGGCCGTGCTCCTGATCGATATTGTCGGACACACCGCCGGGCAGGCGGCGCAGGGAAAGGACCGCCTGACCGCGCTGCTAAAGCCCTATCCCAACACCTGTATCTTTGTTGCCAGGAATGCTGAGGAAGCCCATCAGTTCTGGCAGGACAGAAAACGCCTGGGAGCGATCGCCAGCCGGACCAATGCCTTCAAGCTGAATGAGGACATCGTCCTGCCGCTGCATGCCCTGGCGGATTTTGCGATGTTCGCCGATAGTTTTAACGGAGAGGAGGATCGCTACAACCAGAAAACAGTTGTCTGGCAGATTGGCGCGGTTCTGGAAAATCTGGAAGCCACGGAAGACTCCCAGTGGCTGAACGACAGGCTTGCAAGGGCCAGGGAGTTATGCCGGCAGACCATTGGTCTGCTGGAATTTGCCGGCAAGGACGCGCTTCGGGAGGAAAAACACCTCCAGCATCTGATCGGCGAGCTGGACGGGCTGTTTCACGGAAACGCACCCGTTTGCAGCCGGATTCAGGAGCAGCGCACGGAGATCCGCCGCAGGCTGATCATTATCGCCACCCACATGCACGCCGGCGACGGTAATGTCCACGTCAATATTCCGGTTTTCTCCAATGACCGGGACATGATGATCCGGGCTGCGGAAACCGCGGACGCGGTGATGGCCAAGGCAGTGGAGCTGGGTGGCGTTGTCAGCGGGGAGCACGGAATCGGCTTTACCAAGCTGAAATATCTGGATTCACAAAAACTGAAGGACCTGGCCGATTATCGAAAACAGGTGGACCCGGAAAGCATCATGAATCCCGGAAAACTGGATGATCCGGAAATTCCCGAAAAAGTCTTTGCTTCATCCTTTAACCTGCTGGGGCTTGAAGCCAGAATTCTCCGGCACGGATCCCTGGAAATCCTGGCTGAAAAAATCTCAAAGTGCATCCGCTGCGGCCGGTGCAAGCCGGACTGCTGCGTATTTTATCCGGCAAAAAACCTCTATTTTCATCCCCGGAACAAGAACCTGGCCATCGTTTCCCTGATTGAAGCCTTGCTCTACGACGCCCAGCGGTCACACTCGACCCGCTTTGAGCTGCTGCCTTATCTGGAAGAAATCGCGGACCACTGCACCATCTGCCATAAATGCCGGCCGCCCTGTCCGGTCGGCATCGACTCCGGAGAGCTCTCCATTCTGGAGCGGGAAATTCTGGAAACGCTGCGATACAAGCACACGGCTCTGGCCACCCGGCTGACGCTTTCCTATCTGGAAAGCCGGTCCGGGACAATCAACCGGGTGATGCGAAAGGCAATGACCTGCGGAGTTCAGGTTCAACGCACGGGACACCGGCTGCTGACAGCAATGGCCCCTTCGTTCATGCAGGCAGCTCCCGGGCTATCCTACCTGCGCTCACCGGTTGCGCCCCTTTCCAGGGGAACGCTCCGGGATGTGCTTCCCGCATCCGGATGGAACCATAGCCTCTGCATCGAACCCATGGCGCCAGCAATCTTTACGGTGTTTTATTTTCCGGGCTGCGGCTCGGAAAGGCTGTTTTCAAACATTTCCATTGCCGCCATTTATATTCTGTTAAAGTCGCAAACCCGCGTGGTGCTGCCGCCCGCCTTTTTATGCTGCGGATACCCGGCCCAGGTGAACGCCAAATCCGAGACCCATGGCAGGCAAGCGCTGCAAAACGCCATTATCTTCAGCCAGATTCGGGAAATGCTGGGATATCTTACCTTTGACGCCTGCGTGGTGAGCTGCGGCACCTGCCGGGAGGCCCTGCTCCAGATGGACATGCAGGAAATTTTCGGCTGCGGCATCCACGACGTCAGCGGATTTGTGCTGAAAACCGGCGTAAAAATCGATGCCGGCCAAACCTGTCTCTATCACAGGCCCTGCCATGATTCCCTGGACGCTCAGGCCGAGGTCATGCTTGCGGCCTGCGGATACCATCTCACCCCGGTTCCCCACTGCTGCTCCGAAGCCGGAACCCTTTCTCTGAGCCGGCCGGATATTTCAAACGCCATGCTGGCGCGAAAACGGCAGGCTTTGTCCAAAAACATCGGCACTTCGGGACAGTCAGCCGTCAAACTGCTCACCCACTGCCCCTCCTGCCTCCAGGGACTTGGGAGAAATGCGAATCTGAATGTGATCCCCCGGCATATCGCCGAAGAGCTGGCCGTTCAAGTCGGCGGAAAAGACTGGGAAATCGAGGCCGGATATCTGTTTCAAAACGCCGAGCGAATTATCTTTTAGCGGTCCGCATCGGGGGCCGTTTCAATTCTCACCGATGCGCTTGCAATCATTTCCTGTAACCCAATCCTTTTTTCGGGGTCAATACCATTAGAAAGTATTCCATAATCTGTTTGTCTACTTCAAAGGAGTTGTGATATGAAAGAAGCACTGATATTGCTGGCCGTTGTGGCGGGTTGGTTTGTCCTTCAAGCCTATATTCTGCCGAAGCTCGGAATTTCCACCTGAATGAAAAATGCCTGTCAGGTGACAGACAAGAAAAAGAATGCCGATCTCCCCCAATCCAAAGATCAGACCGGATGATGATTATGAACTGATCCAGGCGATCAACGCCGGAAAGTCCGAACTGTTTCCGGAGCTGGTCCGGCGCTATGAACGGAAGCTGTATAATTTCGGCATGCGCATGTGCAGGGATGTTCAGGATACCGAAGACATGGTTCAGGATACGTTTATCAATGTCTTCAAATATCTGAAGGATTTCCGATATGAAACCAAATTCAAGAACTGGCTCTACCGCATTGCCACCAGCACCTGCCTGAAAAAAAGGCGAAAATCCAAATATGCGCCGGAAAGGGAGCTGTCTCTGGACGAGTTCATTCCCGATGAGAACGCAGAGATGCCGGTGCAGGTTCCGGGATGGGCATCCATCCCGCTGGATCAACTGCTGAATGAAGAGCTTTCCGCCGTCATCAAAGAAGGCGTTGCATCACTTCCGGAAAAATACCGGCTGGTCCTGGTGCTGCGGGACATGGAAGGATTCAGCACCGCGGAAACCGCCCAGGTTCTGGGCCTGACAACCGAAAACATCAAGGTAAGACTCCATCGGGCGCGTCTATTCCTGAGAGAAAAACTCAAAGACTATTATGACCATGGCGCATGATCACGACCGCAGAGACTGTCTGGCAATGTTCGCCAAACTGTCCGAATACCTCGACAATGAACTGGACGAGCTGACCTGCAAGGACATTGAAGACCCATGCCGGGGAGTGCATTCCCTGCAAGGCCTGCCTGGAAACCCTCCGGCAGACCATCGGCCTGTGCCGGTCCTTGGCGCCGGACGAAAAACCGGTGCCTGAAGCATTTTCAAAACAGCTGAAAGCGCTGATTCAGAAACTGTCGCGCGAAAAATCAGCCTCCTGATATCCTAAATCGATTCATCCTGCCGCCAGTGCGATGACCCCGACGACGATCGCAACCGCTGCCGGCAGCCTCCGGCGGATATCCTTCTCGGCCAGGAGTCTTGATCCCATCACCGCGGCGATCAGAATGCTCACCTCCCGGGCCGGGGCAATGTAGCTGACGGGCGCGGAGACGAGGGCCGTCAGGACCATGATGTAAGACAGCGGACAGAGAAGCCCCACCCCGATTGCCTCCTTTCGGTGAATCCGCCACTCTTTTCGAACATCTCCCCATTTGCGGAAAGCCACCGGAGCAAGCATGATCACGCGACCCAGGTTCGTGCAGTAATCCTGAAGCAGGGGAGGGATCAACAGGGTGCTGACGGCATATTTGTCCCAAAGGGTATATGCGGCAATGGTGATTCCGGTGAGCAGACCGTACCCCACCCCCCGCTTGCGACTCCCCCTGAAACCAACCGAGCCCCCGGACAGAAAAAAAACGCCTGCCGCAACCAGGAAGGCCCCGAAAAGCGCCAAAGCGCTTGGCCTTTCCCCCAGAAACAGGATTGCAACCAGCGTGGAGATCGTGGGTCCGGTCCCGCGGGCAAGCGGATAAACCAGAGATAAATCTCCCTCCCGATACCCTTTCTGGAGGATCAAAAAGTAAACCACGTGAATCAAGGCGCTGCCGACCATGAAGACGAGCTGGAGGGGGCCGATATCCGGTTTTTGCCAGAAATAAACAAAGATGGCCACCGGAGCATAAAAAGCTGAGGAGATTGCGGCAAAGAGCCAGACAAAGGCGGCGCCGCCTTCCCCTGCCCGTTTGGCAAGGTAGTTCCAGCTGGCGTGAATGAAGGCGGCCGTTAGAACCAGTCCAAACGCAAATGCGGTCAATATGCCCTCTCAATAAAAAACGGGGTGGAACGGGTGAAATGCGGTCAAGCAAGAAAGTTCGCGTTGTTTCCTGTAACTCAATTTCTTTTCAGGTTCAACAACAGAATGCTTTCCACAATCTGTTTGTTTACTTCAAAGGGCTTGTGATATGAAAGAGACGCTGACATTGCCGGCATTAATGCGAGGGACAAAGCATGATAGATGAGATACAAAACCAGTTGGCCAGGTCTTTCAAACCCCGAGGACGGAGCCTTCCTCCAGAGATTCTTCAAAACAGGCCCCGGGCAATACGGCGAAGGCGATCTCTTCAGGGGCATTCGCGTTCCCGTGCTTCGCAGGCTCTCCAAAGCACACCAGGACATCCCGCTTGATCTTGCCGAACAACTGCTCCACAGTGCGTATCACGAGGACAGGTTGCTTGCGCTGCTGATTCTGGTTAGAAAATTCGCCGATGCCGACGAGACGGGAAGAACCGCTATTTACACGCTGTACCTCGACAACACGCGTTTTATCAACAATTGGGACCTGGTCGATACTTCCGCGGAACACATCGTTGGCGCATACTTGCGCGACAAAAGCAAGGAGCCTCTTTATCAACTGGCCCGATCCGGCCATCTCTGGGAGCGAAGAATCGCCATTCTTGCAACATTTCATTTCATCAAGCGGGGCGTTTTTGATGAGACCCTCAGGATTGCCGGGATACTGCTGACCGACAAGGAAGATTTGATTCACAAGGCAGTCGGCTGGATGCTTCGGGAAACAGGCAAGCGCGACCTGCAAAGAGAAGAGGCGTTTCTGGGCGCACATTACCGGCAGATGCCAAGAACGATGCTGCGGTATGCCATTGAGAAGTTTCCGCCCGACAAGCGGCTCAGTTACCTGAAAGGAACTGTCTTGCCGGACATACACAATCGGATGCACCCGTCATAACCTGTCCGATGCCGAGAGAGCCCCTTTCTTCGTCCGGTGTTCCAATCACGAGAATCCGGCCCGCCGCGGATGAAAAGACTTGACGTGGTCCGGATTTGAGTCATATAATACCCTTAATAAAATCAAAGGGGTTTTATATGACCAAGAAAACTCGTTCTCTATCCAGCCTCCCCCCGGAAGTGGCCGATGCCGTTTCCCGGTTGGGGGACAACATTCGAATCGCCAGGAAACGGCGAGAAATGACCCTGGAGGAATTGTCCTCCAGAATGTTCGTGACCCGAAAGACTTTGTCACGTCTGGAAAACGGTGATCCCGGCGTTTCCCTTGCGGTCATGGCATCAGCCCTGTGGGTTTTGGGATTCGATAAAGACATCCTGGAGATTGCTCATCCGGAAAAAGACAAGGCGGGGATATACCGGGATCGGCAGCGCCTTCCAAAACGGATTCGACCTTCAAAAACCAGGGATGATTTGGACTTCTGATCATGGCGGAAAAGAAAATAACGGTTTTCATTTATTTGCCCGGAGAAACGGTGGCGGTCCCCGCAGGCATCTTCACCCATGAAAGCGATCCGGGGATTGGCTCTTTCGCCTATGGCCGGAAGTATCCGGAGCGGAAAAACGCCCTGCCGGTGGATCCGGCAGCCCTGCCTCTTGGGCTCACGCCACGGGAAGTCACGACAAACAAAGGATTGTATGGCACGTTCCGGGACGCGTCCCCGGACTATTGGGGACGGCTGGTCATTGCTGCGGAAAGAAAAGTTCCCCCGGAAGCCCTCTCTGAAATGGACTTCCTCCTGGACGCCAACGCCACCCGGGTGGGCAACCTGGATTTTCGGGCAACTCCGGATGATCCTGAGCCACCCTTGGAACCGCCCCACTTCAACCGGTTGGAAGAGGTCCTGGATACCGCCTCCAGGATCGAGACGGGCAAGAAGGTCTCCCCGCATCTGCTGCGCCTGTTGCGCCAGGGGACCAGCGTGGGTGGAGCGCGCCCCAAATGCACACTCCAGTGGCAGGACGTCTTGTGGATCGCCAAGTTCCCGGCCAGGGAAGATTCGCTGAACATTCCACGCATCGAATACGCCACCATGACGCTGGCCGGAAAATGCGGGATACGGATTCCGGACATGCGCCTGCAATCCACCGGGAAAAAGGACGTTCTTTTGGTCCGGCGTTTTGACCGGGAAAAAAGCCAGGACGGTTGGGTCAGGAAAGGTTTCTTAAGCTCCCTTTCTCTCATGCAGTGGGATGAGACAGACCGCCTGAGTTGGGATTATGGGGCCATCGCAGACACCATGCGCCGGCATGCGTCCGTCAATGACATCCGGGAATTGTTCCTGCGCATGGTATTCAATATTCTGGTGCGCAACACGGACGATCACCCTCGGAACCACGGGTTTCTTTTCGATGAATCCGGAGTGAAACTGTCCCCGGCCTACGACATCGTGCCGTCTTTAACTCCGCCAGGGGTGGGAACGGCATTTTCCCTTGCCATGTCCGTTGGAGCGCACGGCAGGGATGCGTCCCTGGAAAACGCCCTGAGCCGGGCTACCCGATACGGCTTATCCGGGGAAGAGGCCAGGGCGATTGTGAAAAACATGGTGCAGACCGTGCGGAATTGGCGCGACCACTTCGCTTCGGCCGGTTGCCCGGATATCGAGATACGCTTTCTGGAGCCATCGTTTGCGCGTTGACGGGATTATCTGGCGTCGTGATGGAATCGAACGGATTTCATGCGAGAGCCGCATATGTCTTGGCGAAAATATCAGCGGCGTCTCGGAGTTCAACCCCTCCTTCTTCTACTTCCCGACAACAATTTAGAATCTCTTCTTCGCCCCACTTAAGTTCAAACAAAACCCGTTATTGGACGGCGACATTTACCCTGACACAGGGGGTTTTTGCCGGCAAGGGTATGGAAAAAAGGAATCAATGCCGTTGGGAGAAAGCCGCGGTTGTTGAGTGTATTAAGCCTGGCGACTTGCGTCCCGGCGGCAGGATCATCAATACTCTCAAAAGCCAGTATGGCCTGTGTGAGATAAGATACATGAAGTTCGAGGTTTTTCAAAACAAGCATGGGGTTTTCGGAAAGTTTTTCCACTGCTTCACAAATCGGTGATGCAAGGGGAGGGCATATCCGCCTCAGTTCCGAAAATGCATTCACATCAGTTTCCCCGTCTTGATGCTGTAGGCCTGTAATTTCGTTACGATCAGATGGTCCAGGAGTTTGATATCAAACATGGATGAAAGATCCTCGATCTTCTTTGTCAATGCCAGATCGTTCTCTGAAGGCACCGGCTGTCCGTCCGGATGGTTATGAACGAGAATTATCCCGGTTGCATTGTGGATCAGCGCAGGCTTCAGGACTTCCCGCGGGAATATGGGCAAACGATCCACCGTTCCCCGCGCCACCTCCTGGTGATACACAACATGCCGGATTTCATCCAGATAGAGAGCGAAAAGGCATTCGGTTGTGCCCGGGCCAAGGTGCATCCTGACGAAGGCGAAAATATCTTCCGGTCCGGATATGACCTTTCGATGTTCGACTGTTTTTTCCAGAGCGCGCGTCAAACATGCCTGAATCACGCGGATATAGGTTGCGGCCTCAGGTCCAATGCCTTTTATCTCCAGCAGGCTTTCATAGGGTTGCTGAAGAACGTTAAAAATGGTTTTGAACTGTTTTAAAAGCGCCTTTGCGGTTGGTTTCGTATCAACACGCGGGATCGGGTATGTCAATAAAAGCTCAATCAACTCATAATCGGCAAAGGCCTTGCGACCGGCTTTGTGAAACCGTTCCCTGAGTCTGCGCCGGTGTCCGGCAGGGCCTATGTTTTTTATGATCCGCTTATTCATGGAATATACGGCTATTTATTTAAATAAATGAGCTTTTGTCAATGCATGATTTAATAGAATCAAATATTTAACCTTCTTAAGTCAAATCAGCGGTCGATTGCCAGAACTCGATCCGGTGTCCTTCCGGATCGAAGAGATAAAAAGCACGGGCGCCCCAGGGGTGTTTGCGGATTGCCGTCGGCTCTAAGCCGTTTTTCTGGACATCTGCCCATGCCCTGTCAATCCGATCGACTTCCCATGACAGGGTGATGCCTTTTCCGTGGGAGGTTTTGACGGAAGCGCGTTTTTCGTCCGCAATGCTGAGCCGGGACATCGCGTTCAGGGAAAATTCTACAAACCAGTCCGTGGAAAAGCTGACGGGCAGCTTCAACTGGTCCCGGTAAAACCGGACCGTTTCTTCCCATTTACTGCAATAGAGAATCGTATTGGCTGCTTTAATCATTTCTGTTGTCCTTCGGACCGCAATATAGAGATTGACTGGAATTTATGGTCGGGCTTGTCAATTGACGTCTCGAATTACCTTGATGACACCTGCTATGGCAGTGCCTCGGGTTTTAAAATGAGAAAATACATATCGCCCCGATGCTGGAGGTGTCCGGCCGCCAGTTCCGCGTAGGGGCCGTTTCCCCAGAATATATCGGCCCGGGCAGGGCCGGTAATGGCGCCGCCGGTATCCTGATTCAGCGCAAATCTTCCGAATTCTTCCCAGGCTCCGAGCTGTCCGGCTTCGGTCATGACGGGTTTTTGCGTCTGAATATACATCAGGGCGGCGGGCGGAAAGATTTTTTTGTCAACGGCAATCGAGCGGCCCGGGGTCAGCGGCACATTCAGGTTTCCCAGAGGGCCGTCGGTTTCGGTTTTAAAAAAAACATAGCTGGGATTGGCGTTTAAAATCGCTTCCTGCTCCTCGGGATGGGATTTTAAATAGGCGCGAATGGCCTGCATGGAGATTTCCGCTTTGGGAATTTTTCCCTGATCGATCAGCACCTTGCCGATGCTCTTGTACGGATGCCCATTGGCGACATGGTAGTGGACGTTCACGGTTTTGCCCTGATCCAGCAGAATTTTTCCGGACCCTTGAATATGCAGAAAAAACAGATCCACCGGATCACTGACCCAGGCCAGCGCCTGGGGACGGTTCTTGAAGATTTCCCGGTTTTCGATGGATTTACGGTCATAATAGGGAACGAGCGTCTGCCCCGTATATCGGCCGACAAGGGTTTCTCCCGAATATTTGGCGGAAAACGCCGAAAGATCTACTGTAACCAGGTCGTCGGGCCGGCTGTAGATGGGATAGCGGTAAAGGAGCTGTTTCCTTAAGGCTTCCCTTTAACAACGGCTCGTAATAGCCTGTAAAGAGAACTTTTTCTGAAGGTCCGGCAGCCCGGTAGACAAGGAAATCCCTTCGAACCATTTCCTTGATGCGATCCGCGGAGGGTCCAGTTTGAATGAAATCCTTAAACACCTCAAGAGACCGGATCAGATGCGCCGCGGGGTAGGAATCCGTGCCAAAGACAAAGGCGCGGTCCCGCGGAACTTTTTTTAAATACGTCAGGCTCATTTGAATGCCGTTATCCAGCCCCTCATAATTCAAATCATCAGACAAAGCCGGATATGCCGACAGGGACAGTTTGACAAGGGCCGGCTGGGTTTCAACAACGGTCGGAGCCTTGACGGGCGCGCAGCCGGACAGAAGCAGGACCATCCCCATGACAATCCATGACAATGTCCATATGCCTTGTTCAATACTGTCTTTAACAGACACTTGTGTCTTCATTCCGCGTCTCCCTGGATGATCTGAACCGGTCTTTTTTCAACCAAAGCCCCATTTGCCGGACTCGCACCGCCTTTGGCCGAAACACCAAGATCCGTAAATCTTCTGCATGCGGGAAGCACCCGCTTTTCATAAGAGCCGACCAGCTGATTATAGGTGGCGACGCAGCGGTCGATGTCCTTTCCCAGATGATGAAAATGGCCGGCCATGATACACAGACGTTCGTAGAGTTCACATCCCATGCGATGAATTTCGCGGGCATTGGCCTCGCCGGCTTCCTGCCGCCATCCGAAGGATATGGTCTTTAACAGCGAAATCAGCGTGGTGGGGGTTGCCAGAATCACCCCTTTTGCAGCGCCGTATTCAATGAGGTCCGGGGCATGGGAAAGGGCTGCGCTGAAAAAATTTTCTCCGGGAATAAAGAGAACCACGAATTCCGGAGACGGCTGAAACTGCGCCCAATAAGTTTTTGCAGCCAGCTTCTGGATATGGGCCTGAACCTGCCGGGCGTGGGTTTGCAGCAGCCGCCTTTGCTCCGCATCAGTTTCCGCTTCCAGGGATTCCAGATATGCAGAAAGGGGCGCCTTGGCGTCTATCACGATCTTGCGCTGGCCGGAAAGGGTTATGATCATGTCCGGCCGAAGAAGCCCATCCTCGGCAGTCACGGAATTCTGCTCGATAAAATCGCAGTGATCCGCCATGCCGGATATCTCCGCCACCCGTTTCAGGGTCATTTCCCCCCACCTGCCGCGAACATGGGGAACCCGAAGCGCTTTGGCCAGATTGCCGGTTTCCTGGTGTAAAATGGCCTGGGTATCGATCAGGGACCGGATCTGCTCGGAAAGCCCGCCGTAGGCGTTTTGTCTGGACCTTTCCATTTCCTGAATGTTGTGGTCATAGCGATCCAGCGTGTCTTTTAAGGGCTGGACGATCAGGGAGGCGATTTGCGAGCGGTCTTCGACCAGAGACCGATAATAGCGAAAGTTCAGCCTGGCCCTGGATAAGAACCAGCCTGCCAGAAAACCAACGAAAAGACAGGCAGCGCCTCCGCCAAAATAAAGGATGAGCGTTTGGGTATTCATGAGGATCGGGTGAATGTGCCGCTTTTTCCGCCGGACTTTTCCAGAAGGCAGATGCTGGATATCGTCATTTCCCGGTCGGCTGCCTTGCACATGTCATAAATGGTGAGGGCGGCAACGGATACGGCCGTCAGTGCCTCCATTTCGACCCCTGTCTGATCGATGATGCGAACCGAGGCTTCGATCCGGATGGCGCTTTTTTCCGGGTCCGGAAAAAAGTCGATCTGGGCATGCTTGATGTTCAGGGGATGACACATGGGAATCAAATCCGATGTGCGCTTGGCCCCCATGATGCCGGCGATGCGGGCGGTCTCCAGAACATTGCCTTTTTTCGCGGTCTGATTCTGAATCATGGCAAACGTTTCGGGCTTCATGGAGATGATTCCCTGTGCAACGGCAATTCTCAGGGTCGGCGGTTTATCCGATACATCCACCATCCGCACCCGGCCTTGTGAATCGATATGGGTAAAAGAAGACATCTGTCATTCTCCTGAAAGGAATTTAAAAAACGGGGAAACTTGCTTGAACCGCACTCTGATGGTAATTCAGATCAGGAGGATGTGACAAGTATTTTTTTACTTCACATGAAAGAGGCCGCTACCTGTCATGACAGGGCGAATAACAATCCTTCCAAAGATTGAAGTAATCTTCAATTTCCTTTTTCCACGTCTGCTCATCCCAGTTCATCACCGGTGCACAGAGAGATTTTATGCGGTCCATGTATGCGCTTCCACCTTCATGAAGCAGCAGACCGATTCTGACCCGTCTCAGCAGCAGGTCATCCAGATGCCGGATCTTTTCATTGATGGCCGCATGGGGAAGTTCCGCCCAGAGGGTCCGGGTGCCGGGGATGGGCTCAAGCGATTCAGCCGATGCGTCGGCAAGAATCGCCGCCGTATCTTTTCCATAACGGCCCCAAAGAACCCTGAATCTCTCCTGAGAAAGACAGGGCGGCGCCAGACACGGATCAACTGCATCAAAGATCTTTTCATGGGAGTCGCTCAGCTGTTTTCCGGGCAGATAATCCTGTACGGACCGCAGCGTGTCATGCGCCAGCGCTCTGAACGTGGTCAGTTTCCCCCCCGTAACCGTGACAAGCCCTTTATTTTTCCAGATTACATGGTCTCGGGACTCTTTTCCCGCAGCCACCCTGCCTTCGCTGACCACAGGCCTTATACCGGCAAAACTTGAGATGGCCTGTGACACGGTCAACTTCAGAGAGGGGAAAAGGCTGTTAACCCCGTCCAGCAGGTACGCAACCTCAGCCTTTGTGGCAGCGGGTTCAGCGGAGAGCGGTTTTTCGTGATCAAGATCCGTGGTTCCCACAAGCACAGCGCCTTCCCAGGGGATAACGAACAGGGGCCTTCCGTCTATCGGGCTGAAAAAACTCACCGGGTTTTTTATGGGAATAGATTTTATGGGAAAGATCAGGTGGCTTCCTCTTAAAGGACGAAGATGCCTGTTTTTTTCAGGTGAGGGGTGAAGTTCCTCGGCCCAGACACCGGTTGCGTTGATCACAAGGCCTGTCTTAATCTGGATTTTTTCTTTGCTTTCCGTATCCTCAAGAACAATGCCTTGAATGAGGCTGTTGCCGTCACGAACCAGTGATACGGCTCTTGTGTAATTCAAAGCAAGCCCCCCGTATCTTTCAGCTTCGTTGATCAAACGCAGCACAAGCCGTGCATCATCCACCTGGGCATCCGTGAAAGAGAAACCGCCGACAAGTCCCCGGGTTTCAACAAGGGATTCAATCTTTGAAAAAACATCTTTTTTATAATATCTGTGGCTCCATTTTCCGGAAATCATGTCATAAATCGCCAAGCCCGCCTTCATTGACCATTTTCCGGGGCTTCTGTCTTTATAAATCGGGAGACGAAACTCAAGCGGTTCAACCAACCCGGGAGCTTCGCGGATCAAACGTTCCCTTTCTTTAACGGATTCATGGGTTAATCGGAAATTGCCTTCTTTCAGATACCGCAGCCCGCCATGCACCAGTTTTGAAGACCGGCTTGAGGTACCCCATGCAAAGTCCCGCTGTTCGATCAATAAGGTTTTAAAGCCGTTCCTCACCGACTCCCGAAATATTCCCGCACCGGTGATACCGCCTCCCACAATAACCAGATCCCAGTTTTTGTCCAATGTTTCAAGCTTCATTTTCCATCCCGCCCGCCAATGATTTCCATAATCCAAGGGCATCCTCCATCACCCGCCGCACTCTTTTTTCAACGCCCGCTCCGTCTTTTTTTCTGACAAGGTCCAACAATTCCGAGTAATATTGCTTGGACAGCATCCGGGCTTTTTTTGTCTGAAAATACGCTCCACCCAATTTTCTGTACATGAAATCAAAGTCATTGAGGATAATGCGAAAGAACGGATTTCCGGAATATGTTGCCATGTTCAATTGAAGTTTCCAGTCATAATCCGTATAGTCTTGCGGATTATCCTCCAGGCGTTCTGACTGCATAAGATCGTTTTCAAGCATAATTGGTTGATTTTCAAGCGCCATTTTTGATACAGAAGGGATTATGACACAGCGGACTTTAAGAAATTGTTCCACATAAATTAAAGGAAGACTGTCTGCGAACCGGGCGATGGTGGCCAACACACCCATCCCCCCTTCATTCATGTAATCCTTGACTGTTGTCGACTTGCCATGGTGGATATTCAGCCATCCTTCTCGGGCCATTTTCTGAAGGATCTCACGCAGTGTCGGCCGGGTAACACCTATTATTTCAGCCAGTTTGCGTTCCGCCGGTAAAACCGTGCCCGGCGGGTATTCTCCGCCTAAAATAGCTGTTAACAACTGATGTTCGGCATATTGCGCAGGTCTCATTAATTTTTCAGACGTCATAACCAACTCCCCTGAATAAAAAAAACGCTTACCATTTTAGTTGTTTTCTGGTAAGAGGTCTTACCACTAGGCGGATACAATGTCAATCATCCGGAGAAGAGATCATGCAAAACATCATTCTGTCCATTGATTGTGGAACCCAGAGCCTTAGAACGCTGCTGTTTTCAACATCAGGCAACCTGCTGGAATCGGTTAAAATCCAGTATGAACCCTATACCAGCCCAAACCCCGGCTGGGCTGAACAAGATCCCGAAATTTTTTGGAACAGCCTGATCAATGCCTGTTCACAATTAAAAATGAAAACCCCCGATTTGTTCGACGCCATAAAAGGCATCGGAATCACCACCCAGCGGGCCACCATGATCAATGTGGACAAAAACGGCAACGCCCTGAGACCGGCCATCACCTGGCTTGACCAGAGAAAAGCGGCAGATCAGGTCCCCCTGAAATCGTTTCTTTATCCGGCTTTAAAACTCATCGGTTTAAAGCGGGTTGTATCCCGGCTTTTCAGGGACGGCAAATGCAACTGGATTAAACAAAACCAACCGGAAATATGGGAAAAAACACACAAATACCTACAGGTGTCCGGTTTTCTGAATCACAGACTCACCGGCGAGTTCAAAGATTCAGTGGCATCTCAGATCGGCCATATTCCTTTTAATTACAAGAAAATGGCCTGGTGTGGACGATTCGAACTCGCTTCCTTTTTATTCCCGGTGGAAAAAGAAAAGCTTCCTGAAGTCATCAGCCCCGGCGGCCTTATCGGGAAAGTCAATAGAGCTGCCATGGAAGAAACAGGGCTGAAAGAAGGAATACCTGTTATCGCCTGCGGTTCCGATAAGGGGTGCGAGACGTTGGGAATGGGCGTACTTGATAATAAAATGGCCAGTCTGAGTTTTGGAACCACGGCAACCGTTCAGACCACAAGTGCCAGATACTTTGAACCGATTCCCATGATGCCTCCCTACCCGGCACCGGTCCCGGGCCATTATAATCCGGAAATAGAAATTTTCAGGGGTTACTGGATGATCACCTGGTTTAAAAACGAATTCGCGCATAAGGAAGTGGGGCAGGCTGAAAAAAGAGGCGTCCCGCCCGAGGCGGAACTGGATTCCCTTTTGCTGCAATCCCCTCCCGGCGCCATGGGTCTTCTGGTTCAACCATACTGGGGCCCGGGATTGAATCATCCGGATGCCAAGGGAGCAATGATCGGCTTCGGGGATGTGCATACCAAGGCACATGTTTACAGAGCCGTGATCGAAGGCCTGGCCTACGCCCTTCTTGACGGCGTTCTTGCTCTGGAAAAACGGGGAAAAACGCGAATTGAAAAAATGGCTGTTTCCGGCGGCGCTTCACAAAGTGATCAGATCTGCCAGATTTCAGCCGATATTTTCAACCGTCCCCTTGTTCGTGGAATAACCACGGAGACCTCGGGTCTGGGAGCAGCCATTGTCACTGCCGCCGGTGTGGGACTGTATCCATCCATACAGGAAGCCATGGGAAATATGGTGAATTACGCCACCACCTTTGAGCCGAACCCCGAGCATGCCGCCATATACAAGGAATTGTTCAAACGGGTGTATCTCAAGATTTATCCGTCACTGAAACCCTTATACAAAAACATCAGGGATATCACGGGATACCCCGAGTCATAATCAAAGACGGAGAGAGCCGCATCATGAGCAGAAAAAACATGTCCCTGCCTGACTGGAGAAAAACCGCACCAAAAGCCCAGTCGTTTCGTTCCATATTCAAATGGGGGGCTCCGGACGGATTCAGGCATCCCGGTCCCAGGCTTGTTGAATTATTAAAAAGCACATTCACCATGAATGATGCGGATTTTATAAAGAGAAGCAATGAAGGAGATGAAAAAGTCGTTCTCCAGAACAGACCCGCGCAACGGCTCACGGCCGGCCAGGTTCATGTTCTTGAAAGCATTGTCGGAAAAGACAACATCAACGTCGATGATTATTCAAGGGTAAAATTTTCTTCGGGAAAAACCATGGAAGAAATTCTTCTGCTTCGGAACAACACGCCAGGCCCTCTCTGTGATCTGGTGGTTCATCCAAGAAACAAAGCAGATATTCGGAAAATTGTGACCTACGCCCATGAACAAGGGCTCCCCATATATGTTTACGGCGGAGGAAGCTCTGTCACCTTGGGGTTAAGACCGGTTAAAGGGGGCATAACCCTGGTGATGAGCACTCACATGAACCGGGTTGTTGCGTTTAATGAGAACAACAGAACAATAACCGTTGAAAGCGGCATCCTGGGGCCCGCTTTTGAACAGACGCTCAACCGTGCGCCCATCCTGTTCAATGCCAGGTTTGCATACACCTGCGGGCATTTCCCGCAGTCCTTTGAATTTTCCTCTGTCGGTGGCTGGATCGTCGCCAAAGGTTCGGGCCAGCAGTCATCCTATTACGGAGATGCCTGCGATATGGTGATCAGTCAAGAATATATCACCCCGAGCGGTTCCTTCAAAACACTTGATTATCCTTCAACAGCAACAGGCCCCATGGTCAACGACATCATGAAAGGAAGCGAAGGCGCTTTCGGGGTTCTGGTTAACGTCACGCTGAAAATCTTCCGCTACCAGCCGGAAAACAGGAACTATTTCAGTTATATATTGCCCTCTTTCCCCGATGCGGTAAATGCTTGCAGAGACATCTCCCAAGGGGAATTCGGCATGCCGTCCGTGCTGCGAATTTCCGACGCCGAAGAGACCTGGGCGGGTTTGAAACAACACGGAATCGAAGGCACCCTTCTTGACCGTTTTATAACCATGCGGGGCTATAAACCCTTTGAGCGCTGCCTCTTGATCGGCCACACCGAAGGTGAGAGACGATTTTCCAAAAGCGTTTATAAAACCATAAAGAAGACCTGTAAACATCATGGCGGAATGTCCTTAACCGGATATCCCGTAAAAAAATGGGAAAAGAGCAGGTTTTCAGATCCTTATATGCGTGAGGATCTCAATGATTTCGGCATCTGGATGGATACCCTTGAAACCGCAGTCGCCTGGGACAAACTGCATCAGGTCCATGCCGAAGTCCGCACCTTTATCAAATCAAGGCCAAAGACCCTCTGTCTGACCCATTGTTCGCATTTCTACCCCCAGGGAACCAATCTTTATTTCATTTTTATCAGCAAATTTTCAACTGTCGATGAATACAAGCATTTTCAGGAAGCCATTGTCGATCAGATCGAAAAAAGCGGGGGGTCTTTAAGTCACCATCATGGCATTGGTAAAATGATTTCTCCGTTGATGGAAAGGCACCTCGGGAAAGAACAGATGGGGGTTTTAAGAGCTTTGAAAACCCATTTCGACCCAAAAGGGATCATGAATCCCGGCGGCACGCTGGGTCTCGATCCTTGTGAATTGCCCTTCTCATCTTTAGGCGAAGTGCAATCATCGGGTCTTGCCCTGCAAAGCGGCAAAGATTTTTGATAATTTAAAACAGTCATGATATACCAAACGCGTCAGTCCGTTGTCGGGTTTCACTTTGCTCTATCCGACACAGGGGCTTTGCGGCTTCAATATTATCACGGTTAAGGATTCTCTGCCGATGTTCGAACACCTTCAGGACAGGATCGCGGGCCAGGTCTTCACGGATCCTGTTCGAACCGGACTGCTGTCCACGGATGGAAGTATATACAGGATCAAACCGGCGGCCGTGGTTTATCCGGCATCGGTTGAGGACGTGATTCAAACGGTTCGCTTTGCCGCAGAGAACGGGCTTTCGGTCCATCCCCGCGGGGCCGGCAGCGGCCTGTGCGGATCCGCCCTGGGAAGCGGCATTGTTCTGGATTTTTCAAAAAACATGAACCGCCTCCTTCATCTGGATATCGAAAACAACTGGATGGAATGCGAGCCCGGATACCGGCTGGGAGAGCTGGATGCAGCCCTGAAGGGAAAAGGACTTTTTTTTCCGCCCGACCCTTCCAGCGGCGAATACGCTTCCTTCGGCGGCATGTACGCCACCAATGCCAGCGGCGCGCATTCGGTGAAATATGGAAATGTCAGCGATTACATTCTGGATGCGCAGGTGGTGCTCGGCACCGGCCAGGTGGCTGTCCTTTCCGATATCCTGGATACCCCTTACCAGATGCTTCCAGCGTCATTTCAGGGAATTTACGATCTGTATGCCCGAAATCAGCCGGATATCGAGACTGCGTATCCGGACATCCAATGCAACACCGCAGGGTATAATCTAAGGGGACTGGTCAGAGACGGTCGACTGAATCTGACCCGGCTGTTTGCCGGCGCCGAAGGCACGCTGGGAATCGTCACCCGGCTCAAATTCCGGCTTCTGCCCAGACCCGGCCACGATGCCCTGGTTGTCGCATTTTTCAACGATATTCTCTCCTCTGCCCGAGCGGTTCAGGAAATTCTGCCGCTTGGGCCGTCCGGCATCGAAATCATGGACAAATCCCTGCTGAATCTGGCCAGGGAACACGATGCCACGCTTAAAAGCCATATTCCGGACGGCATCGACAACGTCCTTTTAATTGAATTCGATTCGCAGACACCCGGGCACTGCATGGATCTATGTCATCAGACCCGGCAGATTCTTTTGTCCCGCGGATACACGGAAAAAGCCCATATCGCCGTCACCTCCCAGGAAAAGGAAAAATTTCTGGGCCGTTCGAAAGGCTGCAGTCCCGATTCTCTATAAACTGAAAGGCGAAAAAAAAATCCTGGCCCTGATTGAAGACGCCGCGGTTCCTACCGACAAACTGGTCGAGTATTTCAGGGGAATCTATTCCATACTGAACCATTGCCGGGTCTCTTTTGTAGTTTACGGGCACATTGCCAAGGGCCTGCTGCATACCCGGCCCCTTTTGAACCTGAAGGACCCGGACGATGTCGGGAAGATGAAACCCATCAGCGATGCGGTGTTTGATCTTGTCAATTCCCTTGGCGGCGCCGTTTCCGGGGAGCACGGGGACGGAAGGCTCCGCAGCGCTTACATCCGGCGCCAGTATCCGAAGATCTTCCCGCTTTTCCTGGAAATCAAGGGTCTGCTGGACCCCGAAAACCGCCTGAATCCGGACATCATCACCTCCGATGATCCGGACCTGCTGGGCCGGGACCTTCGCTATGGGCCGGCATATCACAGCGCGGATCTGAAGGAGAAGCATCTGCTGTGGCCCGAAGGTTTCGTAAATGAAATCGAAAAATGCCACGGCTGCGCCAAATGCACCACCGTCACTTCCGCCACGCGCATGTGCCCGGTTTATAAAGTCACCCGGGATGAGGCCGCTGCGCCCAGGGCAAAGGCAAATGTTCTCAGAATGCTTATCAGCGGGGCCATTGACGGCAGCCAGTTGTATCATGAGGCCTTTCAAGAAGTCATTTCACGGTGCATCTCTTGCGGAAGCTGTTTTCACGAATGCCCGTCCGGCGTCAATATTCCCAAAATGGCCATGGAGGTCCGCGCGGCTGCCCTTTCACGCTTTGGGCCCTCTTTTCATGAAGCGCTGGTTGTCAGCACCGAGCGCGCCGGAAAGGCGGCGGGAAAATTCACCCGCCTGCTGACGCCGTTTCTGGACATGCCGGCGGTTAAAACGCTTGGAGAAAAAATCACCGGCATTGCTTCGCGCCGCAGCCTGCCGCCTTTTGCCGAAAATACCCTTTTTGAGCAAATTCCTTTCAGCAATGGCCACGGATCGCCGAGGATTCTCTATTTTTCCGGCTGTTACGCCGGCTACCTGCGTCCATCGATCGGAAAAGCCGCCATTTCGGTGCTGGCCTCAATGGGAATGACCGTGCTGACCCCGAAACAGCACTGCTGCGGGCTTCCCATGCTGGCAAAAGGCATGACCCGGCAGGCCAGGGAAAGAATCGAGGCGAATTTTATAAGCTGGGGCCCGCTGATCGCGTCCGCGGATTATCTGGCGGTCTCCTGCTCATCCTGCGGGCTGGCGCTGACGCAGGAATGGCGCTTTCTGGAGGATTCCGTCTTTGTGCGAATGGTTCGGGAAAAATTGATTCACATCAGCCGGCTGATCAACCGCTATTCCGAACGGCTGCGAACCGAGACATCCCGGATGCGCCTTTTTTATCACGCCCCCTGTCATTTAAAGGCCCAGCCGGAGCCCGACAGTTCAATCCTCCTGCTCCGCAGCCTTAAGGGCGCCGTCATCGAGGATCCCGCCACCCTTTGCTGCGGCATGGCCGGCGCATGGGGCCTGTCGGCGGATCATTTCGACTTGAGCCTTGCCATCGGATCGGACATGCTTGAGCAGCTCAATGCATCCGGCGCAGATGCCGGCGTAACCGACTGCCCGACATGCGCCATGCAGATGTCCCAGTTCTGCCGCAAACCGATCCGGCACCCCGTTGAAATCATCGCCCGTCATTTACCCGGCCATGCTTTTTTACCACGACAAGACATGGAATCGAAATCAGCCCCCCGTTTAAGCAGAGGAATTTTATGGCAAAAATACTGATTGCTGACGATGAAGCCATTTTGACCATGTATCTGGAAGAAATCCTGAGCATGCATGATCATGATGTCGTGGGATCTGCCTCATCCGGGCAGGAAGCGATCGACCTGGCCACGGCTCTGTCTCCGGACATCGTCATTATGGATATATCAATGCCCGGAGAACTGGATGGCATTGAAGCGGCCGAGATCATCCGGTCCACCCTGGGTATTCCATCGATCTTTATGACGGCCCATTCCGAACTCCCGATCATCGAAAAAGCCAGACAGGCAGACCCCTACGGGTATCTCATCAAACCCGTTCAGAATATCGGAACCAGGATTGTTGTGGACAGCGCGCTCAGCCGCCTTTACGCCGAACGGAAATTGCGGGAAAACGAGCAGCGTTTCAGCGACATTGTCTACAGCATGGCGGACTGGGTATGGGAAACAGATGAAACCGGAAGATATACCTACGCAGCCGGAAACACAAAAGACCTTCTGGGGTACACGCCGGAAGAGCTGATCGGAAAAACACCCTGTGATCTGGTGTCGGAAGAAACCGGTACAAGCCATTGCTGTTTTTTTCAAAGACAAGGCTTCAAGGAAAGAAGCTTTTTTCAATCATGAATCCTGGGCGCTGAGTAAAAATGGAAACCGGGTCTGCATTCAGACCACGGGACTCCCCATCCTGGACAAGGACGGCGGGCTCAAAGGATATCGCGGAATCAATAAAGATATCACCTTTACCAAAAAAACAGCCTATGCCCTGAAGGAGTTTGAAAACCGGTTTCGATCCGTCATGGATTATCTCAATATCGGGATGACGCTGATCAGTCCGGACTTGGAAATACTCAGCACCAATACAAACCATGGACGACTTGTTTCCAAGACACGGTTTTGCGGACAACTCCAAATGCTATCACGTCTATCGAAATATCCACCAGAATGAACCCTGTCCGGACTGCACGGTGATGCTGACCTTGAAGGACGGTCTGGTTCACGAAACCACTTCTGAACTCGACACGAAGATCGGAAAGCGGTTTTTGCGCCGGATTGCATTTCCGGTGATTAATCAGCAGAGAGACATCATTGCAGCCGTCGTTCTCTTAATGGCTGTCACGGAGAAAATATCTCCGAATGAACATCAATACCATATTTCCTGATACGTTTCCATATCGTCACCCGGCTGACTTCCAGAATTCGTGCGGCTTCGGACTGATTGCCGCTGACCTGGCGAAGAATTCGAATCAACTGGTCCCGCTCCTTCGTATTTTCCGGATGCTCCGGGGATAGTTTTTGATGCCTTGATTTCCGGATGAGCGATTTTGACTGGCAGATGCCCGGCCTCGATCCATCCGCCGGCGCACAGCACAAAGGCATATTCAATGGCATTGCGAAGTTCCCGGACGTTTCCCGGCCATGAATAGGCCATCAGTTTTTCCATGGCTTCTGATGTAAGCCCGAGAATTTTTTTTCCGCTTTTTTCCATGTTCTGTTCGATAAAATTCTGAACAATCATGGGGATGTCTTCTTTTCGTTCGCAGAGCGCGGGACAGCGCAGCGGAAACACGTTGATCCGGAAAAAGAGATCTTCCCGGAAAACGCCCTGAGCGATCAATGCATCCAGATCCCTGTTGGTGGCGGAAACAATCCGGACATCGACCGGTATGGTCTTGTGGTCTCCCACCCGCTCGATTTCCTTTTCCTCCAGAACCCGCAGCAGTTTGACCTGAGTCTTTAAAGGAATGTCGCCGATCTCGTCCAGAAAAATAGTTCCTTCGTGAGCCGTTTCAAACCGGCCGGCCCGGGACCGGTCTGCGCCGGTATAGGCGCCTTTTACATGTCCAAACAGCTCGCTTTCCAGAAGATTTTCATTCAGGGCCGCACAGTTTACCTTGACAAACGGTTTGCTGCGCCGTAAACTCACATCGTGGATAGCTCTTGCCACCAGTTCCTTTCCCGTGCCGCTCTGGCCATGAATCATCACCGGCGCATCCGAAAGGGCGACGTTTTCGATGAGCTCAAACAATTGCTGCATGACCGGAGACTGTCCTAAAATTCCCTGGTATCCATCATCAATATGAAAAGTTTTACGAAGGGACACGATTTCCTGCTGCTGACGTACAACCTCGGAGAGATCCGTAAACGTTTCCACAGCCCCGATCGCACGTCCAGTCCGAATCTCTCAGCACGGAGGCGTTTTTGATGATTTGAACCGCCCGCCCGTCCTTTCGAACAATAACACATTTTTTTGCCCGGACTTCGCCGGTTAGAAAAAGCTTGCACCATTTTTCGGCGACGCCCTGGTTAAACACATCACAACCCGTGCAGTTCAACTCCCGGCAATTGCTTCCGATCAGCTCTTCCGCCGAATAACCGGTAAGTTTTTCGGCTGCCGGGTTCACGGCCACGATATTTCCACCGGAATCGACAACCATAAGCCCGTCCTGAAGGGTATCCACAATGGTTTTCCAGTACCTGGCAATGTCCATAAATTCAATGTCCTTTCAAAACATGCTTGAAGCGGTTACTGTTCCGCATCTCGTTTGTAACCCTGTTAAGTTAACACTTGTTAACATAACAATATATTGTGCGTTTGATCAAGCAGCGTTTCTCCATAAAAACGCTGGCCGGAATGCGTACCGGATCTGCGCTTTCCGGTTTTCGACTTTCGAGCTTTGTACTCTGGCATATTTATTGCTTTTAACGGAAACAACTCAAAATCGATTAACAGGAGGTGGACATGAAGAAGAAAAACTCGGCAGGAACGGGGGCCCGCAAAATTGTTACTGCGGTTCTGATTTCTTTTTTTCTGATGACGGGGTTTCCGCTTGCAAGCCAGGCGGCTGATGATGTGGATGAACTGAAAAAACAGCTCCAAACGCTCAGCGAGATGATGAAAACCTTACAGGAAAAACTGGACAAGGTGGAAAAGCAAAGCGCCAGCAAGGAAACCGAAATCAAGGAAATAGACAAGCGCCTGAACAAGGCGGAGCTTCACACGGCAACCGACAAAATTGCCTTTGGCGTGGATCTGAGGTCCGATGCCCAGTCCATTCATTACGAAGATGTCCGCATGGCCCCGGCGTCGGTGATCAATGCGTTTTTCGCACCCGCGCCACAAGGCTTTAACGGCGCGACCCAGCAGCAGATTCAGCAGGCCATGGCCGGCATGAAGGCGGCAGGCATGGTTCCGGCGCCCAACAGCTACGACGCGGATAATAACATCATCTACACCAGCCGGTTTCGCATGAACATGAGAGCCACGATCAACCCGCACCTGGATTTCGGCGGCAGACTGGCAGCCTACAAAGTATGGGGAGACAGCAGCGGCGTCCAGTTCAATCACGGCAGTCTGGGGGAAGTTACCTTTGACGGCAACACCTCCAGCCTTCCCCATGGGGATGTCGTCCATGTGGAGCGGGCCTATTTCAATTTCAAGCAGGACCTCGGCAGTGTTCCCATCAACTTTTCACTTGGAAGACGTCCTTCAACCGAAGGCCCGCCTCTGGAATACGGCAATTACAGTTTGGAAGGCGGCTCTCCGCTGGCCACCATTATCAACTGGCAGTTTGACGGCGCGTCCCTGACCTTTGGCCTGGAAGATGTCACCGGCATTCCGGGCCAGGCATTTAAACTCTGCTACGGCGTCGGTTTTGAAGGGGACTGGGGCAACAGCTATTCCATGACCAGCGCTTCGGACGTGAATGATGTTCACATGTTCGGGTTTATTGCCGATCTCTTTAACAATGATACCACCAGCGCCGTTCTGAATTACGCCCATGCCTGGGATGTGACCGACGGATTTACAGGGCTTACGGTCATGCCGTTTATTGTTTCCGTGGATGGCAATAATCAATATACTTTTTCCCCAAACAACGGCGGCTATATCAGCCGCATGCAGCCGTCCACCAATATCGGCGACTGGGATGCCGCTTCTCTGCTTCTTAAGACCAATCTATCTGAAAAACTGGCCAATATTGATTTGTTTTTTGCACCTTCCTGGAGCCACACCAAACCGTCCCGGATATCCAACAATCCGTATTATGCATTGCTGGGGCAGGGCCTTTTGAGTTCAAACGGCGATCTTCAGTCCCGGGACGGTTACAGCATCTATGCCGGCGCGATCTTCCCCATGCCGCTGGAAGCCAGACTGGGCCTGGAATACAACTGGGGATCCAAATACTGGTTTAATTTTACCGGCGCCGAAGATTCCCTGGTCGGCAGCAAGCTGGCGGCAAGAGGACAGGTTTTTGAAGGTTACTATATTCAGCCTATTTACAAAGATACTTTTTTTGTCAAACTCGGCGGCCAGTATTACGATTATGACTATACCGGAAGCGGAAATCCACTGGGTGAACCCGTCAGCATCACCGATGCCACGGCCTTTGATTCGCTGAATGCCATCATTGACAAAGCCTGGGTTGCATATCTGTCAGCGACCCTTCGGTTTTAACAAATCCTAACCCCAAACAATGTTCAAGGAGAAAAAAATGAAACGCACGATTATTACCTTTGTGTCTCTGACACTGGTTTTCATATTTGCAGGAAGCCTTCTGGCAACAGACAAAGGCAACGGCCGGAAAGGAAAATATACTTTTCGAAAAAGCTGCCGCGACTGTCATGTGGAAGGCGGTAAAGCCCAGGAGATGAGCCCTTCAAACAAAACACAGGCCCAGTGGGATACGGTTTTTGCCAAAGACAAATACAAAGAATTTGCCTGCAAAGCGGAATGGGACAAGCTGACCCCGGATGACCTCGGCGATATTTACGCCTACATGTATGAACATGCATTTGATTCGCCATCGCCGGCTAAATGTAAATAGCAAGACAGGCGGAAGGCCGAAGACTTTTGATTTTATAAGGAGACCTTTAATGACATCCCCCATCGAAACCCCGCTTTCGCGCCGCAGTTTTCTCAAATGGTCGGGAGCAGCCACTGCCGCAGCTGCAGTGGGCGGCAGGGCGCCTGTGTTGTATGCGCTGACGCCCGATGAATCAAAAAAGCCATCCGCAATGCCCGACTCCCGGTATTCGGCGTGCGGCATGTGTCTGAATGCCTGCGGGCTCGTTGCAAGGGTTGAAAACGGCGTGGTCACCAAACTGGATCCCAATCAGAAATTCATGAAGTCCCGGGGAATGCTCTGCGCCCGCGGCAATGCCGGCATTCAGCAGCTCTATGATCCCGATCGCCTCAAATACCCGCTGCTTCGAAAAGGCGAGCGGGGAGAAGGAAAATGGGAGCGGATTTCCTGGGACCGGGCACTGGACCTTGCCGCCGCCAAAATGACGGAGATTGCCGAAAAATATACCCGCTGCGGGGTCATGTTTACGCCGGGTTCGGATTCCCAGTCCCTTTTTGTTCACTGGTTTGCCGAAGTCTTTGGCTCTTATAACGTCACCACCCACGAATCCTCCTGTCTCTTGAGCCGGAACCGGGCCTATCTGGACACGTTTGGCGAAGTGCCGTTTGCAGACGTGCTTCATACCAAATATATCATCATCGCCGGGGCCAATCCTTTTGAAGCCCTGATCACGCCGGACAGCATCGATCTGATGACCGCAAAGAAAAACGGCTGCAGAATCGTTGTCCTGGATCCCCGGTTTACCAAGACCGCAGGCCTTGCCCATGAATGGCACCCCATCCGGCCCGGAACGGATATGGCATTTTTTCTGGCCCTTGCCCATGTCATCACCTCGGAAAAGCTGTACAGCGAAAAATACGCCGAGGAAAAACTCTTTGGCATGGAACAGCTGACCGAACACGTCCGTCCGTATTCTCCGGAATGGGCGGAAAAAGAATGCGAGATTCCGGCTGCCGATATCCGCCGGATCGCAAGGGAGCTGGCTGCTGCCGCGCCGACGGCCATTGTCTATCCCGGTCGAAGAACCTCGGATTATGTCAATTCCACCCAGATCCGGCGATCCATGGCCATTGTCAACGCGCTTCTAGGCAACTGGGACACCCCCGGCGGCCTGCTGGCGGCCAGACAGGTCGGTCTTTCCGGCCCGGAACTGCCCGAAGCCCCTTTTTATGACGACAATCCAGAAAATCGACTCGATAAGGGCATGGCCCACATGATGTTTGATGAAGAAGGCGCTTTCAAGCACATGCGCGATGCCATCATCAGCCAGAAACCCTATCCGGTAAAAGGCTGGTTTATCTATCGATACAATCCCCTTCAGTCCGCGGCCAACCGCCGGAAAACCATCGAAATGATGAAACAGCTCGATTTTATCGTGACCGTGGACATTGCCATGAGCGATACGGCCTGGATGTCGGACCTGGTTCTGCCCGCACCCAGCGTTCTGGAACGCCAGGACCCGGCCAGCGGCCTTCAGGGATCGGCGGCCTGCGCCTGTGTGGTGGCCCGGGACCCGGTGGTTCCGGCGCTCTTTGAATCCAGACCCGTATTCGAAATTCTAAAAGGGCTTGCCGGCACGAATGAATCTGGCCGAATATTTTGACTTTACCATGGAAGAATACCGCAAACAGCAGTTCAAACTACTTCCGGACGCCGAACGCGCCATTCGTGAAGACGGGGTATACTACAATCCCAGCAAACTCTATGGGATTTATGAGGGAAAAATCTATAAAACCCTTTCCAAAAAAATTGAACTTTACAATGAGCGGTATGCCCAGATGGGGGTCGATCCCCTCCCGGTCTACCAGTCGCCCAAACCAAACCCCGTGAACCAGTTCCGTCTGGTGGTGGGACGAAACGCCTATTTTACCCACTGCACCACACAGAACAATGCGCTGCTGAATCAGCTCATGCCGGACAATTCCTTGTGGATGCATCCCCTGGCCGCCAAAAAACTGGGTCTGAAAGACGGCGAACGGGTCGAGGTCTCCAGCAAGGCCGGAAAAGGCGAGCTTAGCGTCAGCCTGAATAACGGCATCCGGGAAGATACGGTTTACATGGCCAGCGGATTTGGCGTGCTTTCAAAAGGCCTGACCCGGATTTATGGCAAAGGGGCCTGTATTGCGGAACTGATTGAAGATTATGCCGATGCGATCTCCGGCAACATGGCCATGCATGAAACCTTTATCCGGGTGGCCAGAAAGGAAGCGGTATGAACAAACAACTGGCAATGGTCATTGATTCATCGGCCTGCATCGACTGCAGGGCCTGCACCCTGGCCTGCAAGGTGGAAAACAACGTGCCCGAAGGAAAATGGCGAAACTGGGTCAAACGAAGCGAGCCGGATTTCAATCAACCGGACTGGATGGATCACGGCACATCCGTTCATTTTCAGCCCGGCGGCTGCATGCACTGCGAAGTTCCCACCTGCGTCCAGGCCTGCCCGACCGGCGCCACTTACAAAGACGTGAAAGACGGCGCTGTCAAGGTTGATCCCAAGCTCTGCATCGGCTGCGGAAGCTGCATTCCGGCCTGCCCCTACGGCGCCAGATACCGGCATCCCACAAAAAACATCGTGGACAAATGCGATTACTGCGAAAAGCGGCGGGATCGCGGGGAACTGCCGGCCTGTGTCATTACCTGCCCCACAAAGGCCCGAGTCTTTGGCGACATCAACGACCCCAGAAGCGATGCGGCCCTGCTGCTGAAGAAAAATCAAAGCGTTCGCGTCATCAACAAGGACTCGGACACAAAACCCAACATGTACTATCTGTCCGCAACCGCTCCCTTAAACTGGCCGGTCAAGGCCAGAATGCCGGACGCGATTCAGTTGTGGAAACTGGCGGGCCCTCTGATCTGGGGCGTTGTGGGACTCAATGCGCTGGGCGTTCTGATCATGCTGGGAAAACAGCTTCTGATGAATGACAAAGCCCCTGAAACCGACGAATCCCATGAGGAAACGAGGCGATCATGACACCAACTCAAATCCATCGTCACACCCGACTGTCCATGTTCATGCACTGGTTTAATGCCGGCTGCTGGATTTTTCTGCTGTTAACGGGCCTTGGCCTGATTCGAAACGACGACCTTCAGCCATTTACGTCGTGGCCAATCAATACTGCGGCATGTGTTCGGCGGAGGCGCAAATCTGCTTCTGGCGCATGAAATTGTCGGGCATCATCTGGGCTGGCGGATTTCTTGTTATATGGCATCTTCCGCATGAAATCGGATGTCATTCCCTTTATCCGCGAAATCTTTACCGTGGATATCCAACGGGACTTTCTGTGGCTGATTACCAAGGGAATCCAGATGACCCTGGGGTATAAGGCGCTTGGCGTTATCGCTGATAAATTCGGTTTCAGCCCCAGAATTCCGGAACAGGGGTTCTACAATGTCGGGCAGAAGATATTTGCCATTCCGGCGGTATTCGGCGGCATGATCATTGCGGCATCCGGCATCATCATGATCCTTTCCCAGGTCGGCATGGCAAGTACCGAGCTGGTTCAATGGGCGATCCTGATTCATTTTATCGCGGTCGGGCTGGTCTTTGCAGGTCTTCTCATTCATGTCTTCATGGCATCGATTGCAGCCGGCGAGCAGCCGGCCTTTCTTTCCATGTTTACCGGAACGGTTCCCGGAAGATTACGCACGGCATCACCACAAGCTGTGGCTGGATGAAGTCAAAAAGAGTTGACAGTAAACAACGTAGTGCAGACCGGCTATTTACGAAGCCATCAAGGTTCTTCTGTCATGCTAAATACGGGGCTCAAGATCAAGCGATTGCCGTTTTATTTTGTAACCCTTCTATCTGGTGCTGGGAATTCTGACCGCTGCCGGGGCCGGCAACCGGGAGCAACCGGCATGGCTTCAGCAGGCCAGGGAGGAAGCCAGACAAGACGGGTATGCGCTGATTACCGCCCCTGAACTGAAAACCCTTTATGAATCCGGAAAAGACTTTACCATTATTGATGTCCGGCCCGAATATGAATATCGTGACGGACATCTTTCACAGGCCAAAAGCCTGGAGTTTGATCTGGGGGATAAGCTTGAGCTGACGCCGGAAAAACAAGCCGCCCTTATCAATCTTCTGGGTCCGGACAAACAGCGCATGATCGTGATTTACTGCCGAAGCTTTGCCTGACTGCGAAGTGCCATTGCAGCCCGGTGGGCTGTACGACTGGGATATGAAAATATCATCCGGCTCCCGGAAGGGTTTTTTGGCTGGAAATCCTTTTTACCGGATTCAAATCACAACCCGCTGAATGCTGTAAAAAAATTGGGAGTCGGAGACGAATTTCCTTCCTGTCAGCTTGTGATTCTTTATGACGAAACCGACAGAGCCTATCTGAAAATCCAGGGCCTTGCAAAAAAGTTTTGCTCTGGAAGATGTGGGCAGCGAGTATCTGTATATCGTGATTTACAATGAAAAATGTCTGGCCTGCGTGGATGAAGTCAAATCTTTCAAGAACTTATACCAACAAATGAATGCCAGCCCGTTTCTCTCGGACAGGGTTAAACTCCTGGCCATCGGCGCCGGCAGTAAAAAAAGGGGGGTCATTGCTTTCAAAAAAGAACACGCCATTCCCTATCCGCTTTTTGGAGATGAAAAACGGAGCATTTTTTCCTGCCTCGGGAACCCTGTTCTGCCCACGTCCTACCTGGTTCAGATTCAGCCGGGCGGCAGAAGACAAATCCTGTTCGTTCAGCAGGATCATATTCAGAAAGTCGAAATGCTTGTCCAGAAAATCACCTCTCTTGTAAAAGACACGGAATTTCCCAAATAATGACGAAAAGCGTCTAAAAACTTTCAGGCTTCAGACCTGTCAAGAAAGCTGTACCCTATTGAAAACAATGTATTTTATCATTAAACAACTTAAAAAAGAGGTAAAAAATGAAAAAAAAGCAGCAAAATCTTATGGGTGATCGGTTTGGGATTGATCTTAATAACTGTTGCCGGATGCGCCGGTGTCCAGCAGGCATCCGCTCCGGCTGTCCAAACAGAGTCTTCAGCCGACTGGATGTTTCACGACATCGTCGGTATTGATTTTGTCAAACCGCATATCATCATACCAAAGCCCGACAACGTTCTTCTGATTGACTCCCGTCCAAAGGAAGCCAAATACGATAAAGGCCACATTCCCACGGCCATCAACATTCCGGATACCAGTTTCGATAAAATGACCGCCCTGCTGCCCCAGGACAAAAACACCTTGCTGATTTTTTACTGCGAAGGACCTGGAATGCAAACTCAGCCATAAGTCCGCTAAAAAAGCAGAAGCCCTGGGATATACCCAGGTCAAGGTTTATGCCGAGGGGTATCCGGGCTGGATAAAGGAAAAAGAAAATTACCCCGATGTCCCTGTGGAGTTTGTTAAAAACGCAATGGACAGCAAAACCGAGATGGTGCTGGTGGATTCCCGTCCCAAGGAAGGAAAATATGACCAGGGCCACATTCCCACGGCCATCAGCATTCCGGATACCCATTTTGAAAAAATGACAAATCTGCTGCCTGCAAAAAAAGATACGCTTCTGGTGTTTTACTGCGGCGGATTTGACTGCAAGTCTGAGCCATAAATCCGCGTCCAAAGCCATAAAAATGGGTTACACCAATGTTAAGGTGTTTTCAGCCGGTTATCCGGCATGGCAGGAAATGGAAGCACGGAAAATCCTGGGACCGCTTCCAAGGGATCGCAGATCAAGAAAGGCGCGCTTGAAGGGGCCATTGAGACCGCTGCATTTGAGAAACTCATTGCGGAAAATCCATCCAGCATAATGCTGATCGACGTCAGAGATCCCGATGAATTCGCAAGAGGCACCATTAAAACCGCTGTCAATATTCCTGTGGATAAGCTGGAAAGCCAGGTGAAAACCCTTCCGTCCGACAAACCGATCGTCTTTATCTGCGGCACCGGCGCAAGAAGCGGTGAAGCATTCTATATGCTCAAGGATCTGCGGCCGGAACTTAAAGACGTTTATTATATAGAGGCTGAAATCAAATTTGGCAAAGATGGTGCTTACAAAATCGTCGAACCCAAAAAAGGATAAAAGCGACTTCATCCTCTGTTTCTTACACCTGCCGCATTAACCGGCTGTGAATTTTTGGACTTTTTACAATACCTCATGTATGATAGTCATCATATTGTTCACAATAATCATACATGAGGTCTGTCCATGAATCGCATAAAAATTCACAGCCTGCTCCAATCCAAGACCCCCCTGGATCAAGTCCAGGTAAACGGATGGGTCAGAACCCGCCGGGATTCCAAGGGGTTTTCGTTTATTGAAGTCAATGACGGGTCCTGCCTGAAAAACATTCAGATCATCGCGCCCAGCAGCCTGCCCAATTACGAAGATATTCAAAAATTAACCACCGGATCAGCGGTCAGCATCTCCGGCAGCCTGGTTCCTTCACAGGGCAAAGGCCAGAGCTGGGAAATCACCGCAACCCGTATTTCAATCATCGGTCCGGCCCCGGAAACCTTTCCGCTGCAGAAAAAACGTCACAGCGATGAGTATCTTCGGACCATCGCCCACCTCAGACCCCGAACCAACAAGTATGGCGCGGTTTTTCGCATCCGCTCCGAACTGTCTTATGCCATTCACACGTTTTTCAGGGACCGGGGCTTTCGCTACATCCATTCTCCCATCATCACCGGTTCAGACTGTGAAGGCGCCGGCGAAATGTTCAGGGTAACGACGCTGGATATCAAAAATCCGGCTTTAAAAGACAGGGGACTGGATGCCTCGCGGGATTTTTTCGGCAAAGAAGCCAGCCTGACGGTCTCGGGACAGTTATCCGCGGAAATGTTTGCTCTGGCGCTGGGGGATGTCTATACTTTCGGCCCGACGTTTCGGGCGGAGAATTCCAATACCCGGCGTCATGCGGCTGAATTCTGGATGATAGAGCCGGAAATGGCTTTCTGCGATCTTTCCGGAAACATGGATCTTGGCGAGGAACTCATCCGCTACCTGATCAGCCATGTGCTCCGGGAATGCCGGGAGGATATGGAGCTTTTCGGAAATTTTGTGGACAAGACCCTGATGGAGACCCTGAATCACATTTTATCGTCCGATTTTGTCCGGTTGCCGTACGCTGAAGCCGTGGAAATTCTGAAAACCGGCAAGACGCCGTTTGAATATCCGGTGACATATGGCATTGATCTTCAATCCGAGCACGAAAAATACCTGACCGAAACCCATTTTAAAAAACCGGTCATTCTCCATGACTACCCCAAAACCATCAAGCCGTTTTACATGCGTTTAAATGCGGATCAGCAGACCGTGGCGGCCATGGACATCCTGGTTCCGGGTATCGGGGAGATCGTCGGCGGCAGTCAGCGGGAAGAGCGTCTGGATGCGCTACAAGACAGAATGGATGAAATGGGGCTTGTCGGGGAAAATTACTGGTGGTACCTGGATTCCAGACGCTATGGATCGGTACCGCACAGCGGTTTTGGCATGGGCTTTGAGCGGCTGATCATGATGATCACCGGAATTACCAATATCCGCGATGTCATTCCTTTTCCCAGAACCCCGGGAAATATTGATTTTTAAAAGGCTTCGTGCTTGTTTTTCATGGTTCGCAGCCGGGCCAGCTCCCAGATATAGTCGTACAGGTGAAGTCCTTTGCTGGCGGCAATGATTTCTCCGTCCTCAACCCCGATTTCCTGGGCCATGTATTCCTTCAGCATTTGTATGGCTCCCAGATTTGCGGGAAAGCCATTCCACAGATCCCAGGACCGGAAATACACCATGAAATGGAGTTTTCCATACCGGATTCGGGTGTCGATCCCCCGAAGGCAGGGAGGATCATTCAACAACAGCGCCTTCGGGTCTCCAACCGTCATATATGCCTGATTGGTTCCGTGTCCGTCTTGTCGGTACATGCGAATCACCTCGGCAATCTGGGGCTCAAGATATTCTCCGTATGTATAGTCTTCATTGGGCTGTTTTTCCGCTGTCATCAGATACGGAAGATAGCTTTCGATATAGCCGTCTGCAACCGGGTTCGGTATACACAGCGCCTCCGGAATATCCGGGATAAGGGGCCTTGTTCCCGGATACTTGATTTGAACCGTAATATAATCAAATTCAAGCCGTTCCTGTCCCTGGAAACTTCCCCTGTCGATCTGATAGCGGTGCCCCTTTTCAATAATCTCATAGACGCACTGAAACCAGGCGTCCGGAATATCTCTTGCCTGAATGGTCGTGATGTTCAGTGTCATAAATTAAATATCCAGGGTGGTTACCTGCAGCGCATTGTTCTGGATGAATTCCCTGCGGGGCTCGACTTCTTCTCCCATCAACACGGTGAATATTTCATCGGTCTCGACCGTATCCTCAATTTTTACCTGAAGGAGAATCCGCTTTTCAGGATTCATCGTGGTTTCCCAGAGCTGGTCGGGATTCATTTCTCCAAGGCCTTTATAGCGCTGGACCCCAAGCCCTTTTTTCCCTTCTTCAATCAGCATTTTAAGAAGCTGATAGTGTGTCTTGTGCAACAAGGGCTTCTTTTTCCTTGCCGATTTCAAGAATCTGAAACGGCGGCGCATCATAGGGTGCAATCCGGCCGCCAATCAGCAGACATGTTTGAAAATCCTTTGAAAAAACAATGCCTCTTCCGATTGTTACGGGCTTGAAATCTTTTTCGGTTCTTTCCGTCAGCAGCCGTTTCAACTGGTCTGCTTCGGGACTGGATACCGTCATTTCGTATAAATGCTTTTCTTCGTTCCACACAGGTTCATTAACATCAAAGCCCGACTAGAATGATCGCCTCTCTGAGAGCGTTCATTTTCTGAAAGTCCTTGAAAAAATCCTTGTCGGCAACGCCGGCCCGGATCAGGCAAGTCATCAGCTCGGACGGATATCCCTGAACCATGAACTTGTTCATCAGCAGTAAAATATTCGGAAAGATCACTGACCCATATCAATAACTGATGATCCGTTACAAGGTCCTCGCCGATACTGGTTTTTACCGCTTTTTGATGACAGACCCGTTTCAGTATATAATCATCAAAAGACCTTTCATCTTTCAGATAAAGGGCCTGATTGCCTTTGCCCACCCTGAACAGCGGCGGTTGGGCAATGTACAGATATCCTTTTTCGATGATTTCGCGCATCTGGCGGTAAAAAAAAGTCAGCAGCAGGGTACGGATATGAGATCCATCCACATCCGCATCGGTCATGATAATGACTTTATGATACCTGTATCTGATCTACCTTGTAGTCTTCTTCGCCGACACCGGTTCCCAGCACCGTAATGATATTCTTTATTTCTTCGCTTTTGATGATCCTGTCGAACCTGGCTTTTTCCACATTCAGAATTTTACCCTTAAGGGGGAGAATGGCCTGAAATTTTCGGTCTCTCCCCTGTTTGGCGGAACCGCCGGCGGAATCTCCTTCCACCAGAAAAAGCTCCCTTTGATGTGGATCGGAACTCTGACACTCGGCCAGTTTTCCCGGCAGCGTCGAATCCAGCAAGGATCCTTTATTTCGGGCAAGATCTCGGGCCCGCCTGGCAGCCTCTCTGGCCCGGGAAGCCTCAACGGCCTTTTCAATTATTTTTTTGCCGACCGACGGATTTTCTTCCAGAAATATGTTCAGTTTTTCATTGAGCAGCGATTCAACCAGCCCCTTGACCTCGCTGTTTCCCAGCTTGGTCTTGGTCTGACCTTCAAACTGAGGAGATTTGATTCTGACGCTGACAATGGCGGTCAGTCCTTCCCGAACATCATCTCCGCTGATTTTGGCCTGAAGATTTTTGGGCAGGCTACCGCTGGTTGCATACTGATTCAGGGTCCGGGTCAGGGCCGCCTTGAATCCGATCAAATGGGTTCCACCTTCGATCGTATTGATATTGTTTGCAAAGGAAAACAGTTTTTCATTATAGGTATCGTTGTACTGAATGGCGACTTCAATACTGACTTCATTTTTAATGCCTTCAACAAAAATAGGCGGGTGAAGCGATGTATTGCGGCGGTTCAGATATTCCACAAATGAAACCAGTCCTCCCTTGTACTGTAATTCCTTTTTGACATCCGAGCGTTCATCCTCAAGGGAAATTTTGATTCCTTTATTCAAAAAAGCCAGTTCTCTCAGGCGGCGCAGCAGAATATCAAAATCATACGTGGTAATTGCAAATATTTCCGGATCCGCTGTAAAATGGACCTTTGTTCCCCGTTTGTCCGTTGTTCCCCGAACTTGAAGTTCGCTGGTCTTTTTTCCCCTTGCATAAGTCTGATAATAAACTTTGCCTTCAGAATAGATTTCCAGTTCAATGAAAACAGACAAGGCATTGACGACAGAAATACCGACGCCATGAAGTCCTCCGGAAACCTTATATGAACTGTCATCAAATTTTCCGCCGGCATGAAGTTTTGTCATGACGACTTCCACAGCCGGAACATTTTCCTTTTTGTGAATTCCGACCGGAATACCTCTGCCATTATCTTCAACGGTGATGCTGTCATCCGTGTGAATGATCACCTTGATATCGTCGCAATATCCGGCCATGGCTTCATCGATGCTGTTATCCACAACCTCGTAGACCAGATGATGAAGACCTTCTACATCCACATTCCCGATATACATGGACGGTCTTTTACGAACTGCCTCCAGACCTTCCAGAATTTTGATATTATCCGCGGTATATGTCTGATTTTCCATTTTCTTCTTTTTTTATCCTTAAAACATCCATGACCTTAAAGCCGCAACAAATTCCGACCTTTCAGGTTTCCACTATTTTAAATTCTATATTCTCATTGGCATGATCACGCAAAGATAACTCTTATCCGTTTCTCCCTCTATCAAACAGGGATTTTGATCATCGACAATACTTAATACAATCTGTTCCTCTTCAATTACAGAAAGAGATTCTACAAAATATCTGGGATTAAATGCAACTTCAATGGGACTGTCCGGATAAACTATAAACATTTCTTCCTTGGATTCCCCAATTTCCGGATTGGTTGAAGTTATAATCAGTTTATCGTCATTAAAACTAAAAATGACCCCTTTATAATCCTCGGTTGAAAAAATGGACATGCGTTTTAGCATCATCATGAAAAGCTGCTTGTTAAGTACGATCTGTCTGGCTTCCGTGATAAAAAGTATATCGCTGACATCGGGAAACGTACCATTTAAAAGTTGAATGCTGACGGTTTCCTGCTGCTGTTTAATGAACAGCTTGTTGTCCATGATGCCAATGGACAGATTTCCTTGTGGAATTATTATTTTAGAGAGCTCGTTGAACCCTTTTTTCTGCACCAGAACCGTTTTATCAAGGGTTAAGGCAGATTCATTGATACAGGGATAATCCACCTTGGCAAGACGATTTCCATCTGTTGAAATTATTCGAATCCAGCTTTCACCTTCCTTTTGAATCGTCTCCAGACAAACCCCCAGAACATGCGGACGTTTGTCTTCAACAGACGCCGTCATCATGGAAGTTTTATCAATCATTTTTTTAAAAAATCGCGATTCCACCTCGATAAAGGGAATGTTTTCAATTTCCGGAACCTCTGGAAAAGAAGCGGGATTCATTCCCACAAGATGATATTGAACATTGTAGTTGCCTATTTCTACCCAGAAATTTTCAACTTCATTGACAAGAATATCTTCTGTTGGAAAATCCCTGACAATTTCATACAATTTTCTGGCGTTTATGGCAATTGCACCTTCTGATTCCACTTCAGCCGGATAAAAGCCTATGAATCCGGTTTCATAATCGGTTACATATATTTTGAGGCCGTCCTCAAGCGCTTTTATGAGCACACAGGATATGATGGCATTGCTTGTTTTTTTACCGGCAATTCCCTGAATTTTTGACAAAATATCCAGAATTTTTGATTTTTTCAGTGTGAATTTCATTGAATAAACCTTTCATAACTGTTGATCACGGCTTAAACAAAAAACATCCATATTTACTGCATTATCCATTTCTTTATTTGAGGAACGACACTGTCATTCCATTCGGGGGAAATCCTTTTTTTTAAAAACAAAACATAAACGGTGTCCAACCAACCCATTATTTTTTCGTATAAAAAGAATTTTTCCAGCACAGCGCCTTCTATATCATCCTTGTTTTCGACCTGTCCGGTTTCAGGCAATTTAAGATTGCTGATATTCAAACTTTCGCCTTTCAAGGTGAGCTGCCATTCATTTTCTTCTTCCGTAACCCTCAAGTGAATTTCAGTAACCTTCGCCCCTTTTTTAAGTGCCAGAACCCCTTCTTCCAGTCCGGCATCATCTCCCTTGATCGTAATGGTTTCCACAGCATCATGAATGGCGTTTTGCAGCATAATTCGGTTGCCGATGGTAAAATTGATGTTTTCCTGTATGACATGATTCAACTGGGCAGGATCATGTTCTATAACATACCACATCCATGTCAGAAATTCATGTCCGACAAATTTATAACGATTATAAGCAACAGAAATATCTAACACTTATTACTCCATAAAATGCGATGGCGTCAGCCTGTTCAACATATCTTTTTCGGAATCCGTCAGGAATTCCTGGGCAGCGGTGTAGGGAAATCGTCTAACAAGGTTTAGCTTGAAGGACTTGGTAAAAAAAATTTCAAAAGCTTCATTTGCTGATTTTTGTGTCGAAAAAAACCAGAGGCTGGATTTTTCATAATTCCAGAGAATATCATAAACATTCGGTGTTGCCGGAATACGAAGTGAAAGTCCACGAATAACGTCTTCCTTTATCTGTTTTTTTTCATTTCGAGATAAAAAATCCCTGCCGCTTTCCTTCAGCCTTTTTTTAATTTCCTGACGAAACTTTTTGTTTACCACTTTTGAAGGAATTGCTTTTTTATCCATTCGAAAAGAAAAAATGAACTGAGATCCCATCACAAACGTTGATCCTGAAAAATCCGGGTTAAAGGGATCTTCAAAAGAAGTCCATCCTGCGGATTGATCCATATCCTCATCGTCAATTTCAACAATTGCATTCTGGGTAAGAAGCCGGGTCAGGTTATCCATTAAAGGATCAGCCAGTTGACCCAGCACCTGATAACGCGTTATAGAAACATTTGAAGAAAGAAGGCCCATATCATCCCATATTGAAGGTAGTTAATTTGAATTAATCATTCTATCCGTTTTATTCAGGGGTTACAAGTTCTATTTATAAAGGGGTACATGCCGGAAGGATGAATTTTTTTTAATAAAGATTTTTTGGGACAGGTCGATTTATAAAATAATCATTTCTTTGTATATTCTTTTTATTTGTTTTAAAGAAAAGAAAAGAAGGATATCCTGTTCATTGTGTTTAAAACTTTGTAACAAGCTATTATTATAGATTAAAAAACATATTTTTCTTGTTCAAAACTGCGATGATAGCATCGCCAGAATTGAACATGTTTTTTTGAGTTGTTCATAACCGCCTTTTTTTAAACAACCGGTCTGCAGATAAAAGAATATTGATGAAATTTATTGCCGATTTTCATATTCACTCACGTTTTTCCCGGGCAACATCCAAAAACCTTGATCTGGAGCAACTGTACATCTCGGCCCAGATAAAAGGAATAACCGTTATCGCCACAGGCGATATTACCCACCCGGAATGGTTTAAGGAAATAAGCGAAAAACTTGAACCTGCTGAACCGGGATTGTATCGACTAAAAAAAAACATTGAAAAAAAATGCGAAGAAAAGGTTCCGCAGTCGTGTCGCGGCAAAGTCAGGTTTGTTCTTAATTCTGAAATCAGCTGTATTTATAAGAAAAACGGTAAAATACGTAAAAATCACAATCTGATTTTTTTACCGGATCTGGCAGTTGCAGAAACATTTAACAGAAAACTGGCAAGAATTGGAAACATTGTTTCAGATGGCAGGCCGATATTGGGACTGGATGCCAGAAATATGCTTGAAATGCTTCTTGAAACCAATGAGCAAGCATTTCTTGTTCCCGCCCATATCTGGACTCCCTGGTTTTCGCTTCTGGGATCTAAATCCGGTTTTGATTCCCTTAAAGAATGTTTTGATGATCTCAGCAGCCATATTTTTGCAGTCGAAACCGGACTTTCTTCAAATCCTGTTATGAACTGGCGGATTTCGTTTCTGGACGGGCTGGCTCTTATGTCCAATTCAGATGCCCATTCTCCCGACAAACTGGGAAGAGAAGCCAATATTTTTGATACGGAATTGTCATATTTTGCCATAAAAAAAGCCCTTCAGTACAGAGAGAGCCGTACATTTTTGGGAACCTATGAGTTTTATCCCGAAGAAGGTAAATATTATTTCGACGGTCATCGAAACTGCAACGTTCGTTTTAGTCCGGAAAGGACCTTAAGTTATGGAGGAAAATGTCCGGTTTGCAATAGACCCCTTACAATAGGGGTTTTGAACCGGGTCGAAGAATTATGTGACAGAAAAGAAGGTGAAAAACCTCAAAATTCGCCGTCTTTTTATTCAATAATTTCTTTAAAAGAAATTATATCCGAGATTTTAAAGGTCGGCAGCGGTTCAAAAAAAGTGATGCGCTACTATCAGCATTGCCTGAATGTAATGGGTCCGGAATTGGCCATTCTGGATTCAGTATCCTTGTCGGATATTGAATATGCCGGCGTTCCAATGCTGAAAGAAGCGATTAAAAGAATGCGGGAAGGGAACATTCATATAATTCCGGGTTATGATGGAGAATTTGGAAAGATTCGAATATTTAAAGAAAATGAAAAAAGCTCCAATGAAAAAAACAGAGGTGATGTTTGACTTTTTACGAAAATATAAGTATTTATGCTCTAATAAGAATAAGTACCAGATGAACCCATTTAAGAAAATACAAGAAAAATGTTTAATAACAGCATGTTATAATAAAAAATATTTTTGAACTGTTTTTGGTTGAGAGAGTGAAAGAGACAGAAGATAAATTAATCAGCACAATTTGCCTTGAAAATGGTCTGTTAATCTCATTCTATGATGAATCAAGGAAAATAGCTGGAGATAGATGGCAAGTCATTTTGACGGCCAGGATTAAAATTTTAACGGACAAGGTTGATTTTACCCGAATGGATCCGGAAAAAAGATCCGAAATCATACAGGAAGTCGGCGATCATATTTATTATGAAAAAAAACTAATTCGAAATTTTGTCGGAGAAAAACAAAAGGAGGAAACCGTTACAGCATTGTATGAATCGTTTTTGCAAATTACCAGACCCTATTTTTCTCACAGTCAGTTTGCAGAACGATTTATTCTTAAAAAGTACGCCGATTCTCTGGAAAAACGTAAATGGGTAAATAGTTGAAGGAACCGTAAAAGGTCCAAACTTGGAAGGCCTAATTAATATTTTTTAGCATGCGCTTGACTTCAGAATAGCGGGATCGAAAATATCTTGTAATGATAAAAGGGTCAGCGAAGCAGTAAGAGGATAAATTAATAAGGCTTTAACCTGTTAGCGATAGGAGAAAAGATGATGTATCATCAGAAGAATATATGGATTTGTTTGTTTTATACTGTCACGGTTATATTCAGCAGTATTCCTTCTGTATTCGCCGATATTTATGTTTTTAAAGACAACAATGGAGTTCGTCATTTTACCAATGTTCCTGTTTCCCCTAAATATCGTCTTTACTTGAAAAGCACCCCCAATAAGTATTTTGAATCCAGTTTTGGATCGAAAATTTATACAAATATCAATCCAGATCAATATGATCATCTCATTATGAAGGCTGCTGAACTGCATGATGTTGATTTTTCGTTGTTGAAATCCATCATCAAGGTCGAATCTAATTTTGACTGTTATGCGGTTTCCCAAAAAGGAGCAAAAGGTCTGATGCAGATCATGCCGCAGAACTTTACCTTTCTTAATATCAGCAATCCGTTTGACCCTGAAGAAAATATCATGGGGGGAACGCTTTACTTTAAACAAATGCTTGAAAAATTCAATAAAATAGAGTTGGCGCTTGCCGCCTATAATGCAGGACCCAACACGGTTGATAAATATAACGGCATTCCGCCGATTACAGAAACCAAAGGATATGTAAAAAAGGTCATGTCTCATTACAAAGACATGACGGGTAAAAAAATGAAGTCCGTATAGCAAGAGAGGTTTGATTTTTACTGAATAAAGAGGTTTTTATGTAGAGATCAATAAAGCAAGATGAATAAAGATGAAAAAAATGCTTTTCATAACTGGCTTCAGTCAGATCCGTTTCTGAAGCCTTATAAACCCATACTTCTCCGTCGGTTTAATCAACAGATTGAAAAAAAAAAAGAAATCATAAAGAATCATCGCTCTCTTTATGATTTTGCCGCTACTCACACCTATTATGGACTTCATCATGAAAAAAATCAGTGGGTGTTTCGGGAATGGGCCCCGTTTGCTTCTCAAATATTTTTTATTGGGGATGTAAACGGGTGGGAAGAAAAAAAAGAATTTAAGCTTACCCGAAGCAGTCCGGAAGGAATATGGATTCTTTTCATTCCGAAAGAAGTTCTGCATCACGGAGACTTGTACCGGCTTCGAATTCACTGGAAAGACGGACAGGGAGATCGTATTCCCGCCTACGCCCGCAGGGTTGTTCAAGACCCGCACACGCTGATTTTTAATGCTCAGATCTGGGAGCCGGAATCTGTTTATCAGTGGAAATCACCAAAGATTGAAAAACATTCATCCCTTCTGATCTATGAAGCCCATGTGGGAATGGCTCAGGATGCGGAAAACGTCGGCTCATTCAGAGAATTTACCGATAACATTCTTCCAAGAATTGCAAAAGCCGGTTACAATACCCTTCAGTTGATGGCCATTCAGGAACATCCCTATTACGGGTCCTTCGGGTATCAGGTTTCCAGTTTTTTTGCCGTATCTTCGCGGTTTGGAACTCCTGAAGAATTTAAAGAACTGATTGATACGGCGCATGGCAGTGGTCTGAAGGTCATAATGGACATGATCCATTCCCATGCGGTCATCAACGAGGTGGAAGGCCTCAGTCGATTTGACGGCTCCTCGTATCAGTATTTCCATGACGGACCCAAAGGTTTTCATCCTGCCTGGAATTCCCGTTGCTTTGATTATCATAAAACAGAGGTTCTGGCTTTTTTGCTGTCCAACTGCCGGTTCTGGCTGGAAGAATATCGGCTGGACGGGTTTCGTTTTGATGGAGTTACCAGCATGATATATGATCATCATGGTCTGGGTACGGACTTTACCGGTTATCCATCCTATTTTGATGAAACCGTGGATGAAGATGCACTGACCTATCTTTCCCTGGCCAACACGCTTATTCATGATATAAATCCCGATGCCGTTACCATTGCCGAAGATGTCAGCGGAATGCCCGGGCTTGCGGTACCGGTTTCGGCCGGAGGAATCGGCTTTGACTATCGGTTTGCAATGGGTGTCCCCGATTTCTGGATTCGACTGACAAAGGAATATCCGGATGAAGCCTGGCCGATCGGTCATTTATGGTTTGAACTGACCAACCGCAGGCCGGATGAAAAAACCATCAGCTATGCGGAATCTCACGACCAGGCCCTTGTGGGGGATCAAACGCTGATTTTCAGACTGGTGGGTTCGGACATGTATGAAGCAATGTCTCGAAACCACAAGGGCAATCTCCGGGTGGACAGGGGAATGGCCATTCACCGGCTGATCCGTTTTATCACGATGATCACTGCGGGCAGCGGATATCTGAATTTCATGGGAAATGAATTTGGACATCCGGAGTGGATCGATTTTCCCCGTGAAGGAAACAACTGGTCCTACCGGTTCGCCAGACGCCAGTGGCATTTAGTGGATAATCCGGACTTGCAATACCATTTTCTGGCGCGTTTTGATCAGGAAATGATTGCACTGGCCAAGGCTTTCCGTATTCTTGAAAGTCCCCATATCAAGCTGTTTTACGAACATAATGAGGATAAGATAATGGCTATTGGGCGCGCCGGGTTGATTTTTGTGTTCAATTTTCATCCCATGCGCTCTTTCAGTGATTATCGAATTTCCGTAACGCCTGGAGAATATCAAATGATATTTAACAGTGATTTGCTCGAATTCGGAGGACATGACCGGTTAAAAACCGGCCAGATTCATTATACACAAAAGGAATCGGAAAAACAGGGGACATCTCACCATTTCATCAGTCTGTATTTACCTTCCAGAACCGCCCTGGTCCTTCAATCGGTTGACAATCCTCAAGAGTGAAGCGGCTTTTGATACTTTCCATCCTGTGGGGACGAATCCGGCAACGCCGAAGCAGTTATTTTCTTGTAGAGAAGAATAGAGAAGAACGAAATTTTTTGAGAAAACTTATTAAAGAAAACAGGAGATAAAATGAAAATCGGCATTATCGGCTGTCCGGGATCAGGGAAAACCACTGTTTTTGAAGCCCTGACCCGAAGCCTTTCGAATACGTCCGGAAAAGCAGAAACCCGAATTGGTACCCTCCAGGTTCCGGATTCCCGTGTGGATGTATTAAGCCAGATGTATCACCCACGCAAAACCATTTATGCCCAGATAGAATATTTCCTGCCTGGAAAATCGCCTGCCAAAAAAGATGCCGGAAAAGAACTGACAACGTGGTCCCAGGTTCGAGACTGTGATGCGATTATTCTTGTTGTCCGAAACGTTACGGGTATGGGGGGAGAGGCTCCCCAGCAGTTGATTGATTTTCAAGCGATCAACCAGGAATTGATTCTTTCGGACCAGGTTGTGGTGGAAAAGCGCCTGGAACGCCTGGAAACCGATAAAAAACGCGGCAAGAAAATTGATATGGAAGAATTGTCCCTGATCACGCAATGTCTAAAACACCTGGAAAATGAAATTCCGCTGCGAAAGATGCCGGAACTGGCTGCGGCTCCGGCCTTAAGGGGTTTTGCTTTCATGTCGGCAAAACCCATGATGGTTTTGTTCAACAATGCAGATGATGACGATGCGATGCCGGCTATTCCTGCGGTAATCTCTGCGGAACATTGCATGGTCATCAAGGCCAAGCTCGAGCAGGAACTGATTCGAATGACCGAAGAAGAAGCCAGGGAATTTCTGGCTGAATTCAATATCACAGCTTCCGCAACGGATCGCGTGATTCAGATGTCTTACAGCCTGCTGGGGCTGATGTCTTTTTTTACGGTCGGTGAAGATGAGGTCAGGGCCTGGACCATACGCAGGGGAACATCGGCCCTGGATGCGGCCGAAGTCATTCATTCCGATATCAAAAAAGGGTTTATTCGCGCGGAAATCATTTCTTATAAGGACTTGATGGAAGCGGGAAACCAGGCGGAAGCCCGGAAACGCGGAACGTTTCGACTCGAAGGGAAAACCTATGAAGTTCAGGACGGGGATATCATCAACTTCCGGTTTAATGTCTGAAAAATCCAGAGGATCAGGGGTCAGCGAGGCTAAATCCAGGATTGGGTTTTGCCTGTCTTTGCAGATCCGCAGGAAGAAGTTCAAAAACATGAACCCAATATAAATTCAATTATAACAGATTGTTAATGTCTGTTTTGATAAAGCCCGAAGCAAGTGTTTATTTTTTTGAACCTCTTGGATATCTGTATTGCGTTATAAATCAGAAAGTTAAAAAAATTTGAAGAAAACGGGTTTACGGTTTTGAACTTTTCACGAAGAACCCATTGCTGTCGACAGGTAAAAGAATTGATAAAGGCATTTCTTGTTATAAGTATATCCACCTGAAATATAAACATAAAATAAAAACAATAAAAATAATCCGGAAAAAATCGGCGTTTGGCAGAGAGCTTGCATATACTCAAGTCAAACCTAATAATTTCTTCATCTTTTTCCTCCTTTAAAATGGCTGGCCGGGACGTTCCCGGCCAGCCATTTTTTTTGCGCTTTGGATCAGAGACCTTAGTCCTCCTGAAGCTCTTTCATGTTGGCGTAAAAATCCAGAACCTGGGGATTGCTTAACGCATCCTTGTTTTTAACTGCCTGATTCTGAATGACTTTTTTTACAGCCAGCTCGACTTTTTTCATGTTCAGGGTATAGGGAATGGCCGGTACTTCAAGGATCTTGGCCGGAACATGCCTGGGCGATGCATTGGCCCGGATCACCTGCCGGATTTTTTGTTTGAGCGCCTCTGTCAGGCTGTGGCAGGGCATCATTTTAACAAAAAGGATGATGCGGACATCGTTTTTCCAGTCCTGCCCGATGACCAGGCTGTCCTCAATTTCCTCCAGCTGTTCCACCTGGCGATAGATTTCAGAAGTTCCGATGCGGACCCCGCCCGGATTCAGCGTGGCATCCGATCTGCCGTAAATCGTTACGCCGCCCCTTTCGTTTATTTCAATAAAATCTCCATGACGCCAGATATTGGGATAGACATCAAAATATGCGGAATGGTATTTTTTCCCGTCCGGATCTTCCCAGAAATATATGGGCATGGATGGAAAAGGCGCGGAGCAGACCAGCTCTCCCTGCTGTCCGATAACGGGTTTTCCGTCACTGTCAAAGGCCTCGACTTTCATGGCAAGTCCCCGGCACTGGAGTTCTCCGGCATACACCGGGTCCATCGGATTTCCCAGGGCAAAACAACCGTTCAAGTCGGAGCCCCCTGAAATAGAGGCAAGCTGCAGATCGCTTTTTACCGCATCGTAGATGAACTCAAAGCCTTCAACAGCCAGCGGAGAACCGGTGGAAAGAACCGCCCGAAGCGGCGCCAGATCATACATTTTTTTGGGAATAACGCCGGAGCTCTGAAGGGCTGAGATATATCCCGCACTGGTTCCGAAAACCGTGATTTTTTCGTCCTGAGCCATTTCCCACAGCGCACCGGGCCCGGGATGAAACGGATTTCCGTCATAAAGAACCAGGGTTGCACCGGTGGCAAGGCCGCATACAAGCCAGTTCCACATCATCCAGCCGCAGGTTGTAAAATAAAAGATCACATCCTTTCGTTTCAAGTCCACGTGAAGAACATGCTCTTTCAACTGATGCAGCAGAATACCGCCGGCGCTCTGCACCATGCATTTGGGAAGACCGGTTGTACCGGACGAATACATGATGTATAGGGGATGGTCGAACGGCAGCTGGGCAAAAGTGATTTCAGGAACAGGCCCGGAGAATCGAAAATCCCTGTAATGCACTGCGTTGGGAATATTTCCAATATCCGGATCTGCTTCGGTATAGGGAATCACCACCACTTTTTCGATGGAGGGCAGTTCCTTGAGGATGCCGGAAATGCGTTCCAGACAATCCATAGCCTTTCCCTTGAACCAGTAGCCGTTTGCCGTAAAGAGGATTTTGGGTTTGATCTGTCCAAAGCGGTCCAGAACCCCTTTAATGCCAAAATCCGGCGAACACGATGACCATACGGCACCCAGGCTGGTTGCAGCCAGCATGGCAACTATGGCCTGTGGCATATTGGGAATGAAGCCCACAACGCGCTCCCCGGGCTTTATTCCTGCGGCTTTCAGGGATGCGGCGACTCTGGCCACTTCTTCATAGAGCTCGGCATAACTGGTCCGGGTGGAAGGCTGGCCTTCTCCTTTAAATATAAGGGCTGTTCGATCATCGCGATATCGAAGCAGATTCTCGGCAAAATTCAGGCTTGCGCCGGCAAACCATTTGGCTCCGGGCATTCGCTTTGGATCGTCCACCACTTCGGTGTAGGGTGCGGAGGCTTTGATTTGCACAAATTCCCAGAGCAATGCCCAGAAATCGGGAATGTGATCAATAGACCACTGATAGAGCTCAGAGTATTGCTTAAAATGCTGCCCATGCCGTGCATTGACGGTATTCATAAACCTGAACATGTTCGCCTGCTGAATAATTTCCTCAGAGGGTTTCCACAACATTTTGCCCATAAACATTGTCCTTTCCGTGTTGATGTCTAAATCATTTGAAATTCCAATCAAATTGATTTATGAGATATGAACTGAATTCAATTATTTCATAATGGATAATTCAAAAACATTCAAATCAAAAATACCCTTTTTCTATACATGACGCCGAAACAGCCCGAAATGACGATTAAAGAGCCCATTGACACCCTGATTGTCGAAGATAGCGAGACACAGGCGGCCTGTCTGAGATCCATTCAGCGCAGACAGATCAGGGAGCTTCTGTTTTCTACCGATGAAAACGCTGCTTACAAAAATCTCGAACTGGAGCTTTTGAACTTTCAGCTACTTACGCTGCAGCGAAAACTGGAAAAAGACATTGCCGAACGCAAGCAGACTGAGGAACGGCTGTTTGAGTCCGAACAGCGGCTGAATCGGGTGTTGAATACAATTCAGACCGGAGTGGTGATCATTGATGCCCAGACGCATGTCATTTTTGATGTCAATCAATATGCGGCGGACTTGATCGGTCTTCCCAAGGAACGCATCATTGGAAACACCTGCCAGCAGTTCATCTGCCCGGCGCTGTCGGGCAAGTGTCCTTTTGTCGAAACCGAACGCAAAACAGACAGCTCAGAGCAGCTTCTGATGCGGGCCAGATGGGGATCTTCTCCCGATACTGAAAAAAGTGACCCCCATTCAGATCAATCAGCGGGAATATCTACTGGAAAGTTTTTCGGATATCACGGAACAGGTGCGCGCAAAAGAGGAGCTTCTGAAGGCCAAAGTTGCGGCGGAAACTGCCAGCATGGCCAAAAGCGAGTTTCTGGCCAATACCAGCCATGAAATTCGAACCCCCATGAATGGCATTGTCGGAATGACAGGGCTCCTTCTGGATACCCGTCTGTCGACGGAACAGCGGGATTATGCCGAAATCATTCGCAGCAGCGCCGATTCCCTGATGACCATCATCAACGATGTTCTGGATTTCTCCAAGATCGAAGCCGGAAAAATGGACCTGGAAATCCTGGATTTTGATATTCGAATCATGGTGGAAGAGGTGTTGGACCTGCTATCCACCAGGGCTTTTGAAAAAGGACTGGAGCTGGCCTGTCTGGTGAATCATGAAGTGCCGTCTCTGTTAAAAGGGGATCCTGGAAGACTTCGCCAGGTTCTGATGAATCTTGGCCGGAAATGCCATTAAATTCACAGAAAAAGGACAGGTGGTTATCCAGGCTGTTCTCGACAAGGAAGAAGGCCGGTCGGTCACGGTCCGATTTTTGATTACGGATGACGGGATCGGCATTCCCGAGGATAAACAACGCTTGCTGTTTCAGTCTTTTTCGCAGGTGGATGCCTCAACCACCCGCCGCTATGGCGGCACCGGCCTGGGGCTGGTCATTTCCAAACGGATAGCGGAAATGATGAACGGTCAAATCGGTGTTGACAGCCGGGAAGGGACGGGGTCCACTTTCTGGTTTACAGCTGTTCTGGAAAAACAGACCGAGGGGGCTGAAAAAAGAACCTGTTCTTCCGGTCGATATTCAGGGTCAACGGATTTTGATTGTGGATGATAGCCGGATAAACCGACAGATCCTGAGAGAGCAGCTTAAAAACTGGTCGTGTTTTGTCGAAGAGGCTGAAAATGGCGAAGATGCGCTGTCTCAACTGCTTCTTGGCTGCCGAACAAAAAGCGTCTTTCCGCCTGGCGATTATTGACATGATGATGCCGGGAATGGATGGAAAAACGTTGGGAAGAAAAATCAAGGCCGATTCACGGATCACCGGAACGGCCCTGGTGATGCTGACCTCCGCCGGTAGGCGAGGTGATGCGGAGCAGCTTCAGGACATCGGTTTTTCAGCCTATCTTACCAAACCGGTCAAGCGGCTTCAACTGCATGACTGCCTGTCGACGGTTTTGGGAACGCCGCTGACAATTGTCAAAAAGCCTGCCAAGCCCATCGTGACCCGTCACACCCTGTCAGAGGAGAAAAAGCACAGTATTCGCATTCTTCTGGCTGAAGACAATCCGGTAAATCAGAAAGTTGCTCAGAAAATGCTGGAAAAATTCGGCTATTACTCGAATACGGTCTCGAATGGCTTTGAAGCCGTGAAGGCGCTCAGCATGATTGACTATGATCTGGTTCTGATGGACGTGGTGATGCCGGAAATGGATGGGTTTGACGCTACGGCGCAGATCCGTAATCCCGCATCAAAAGTCATGAACCACCGGGTTCCCGTTATTGCCATGACCGCTCATGCCATGAAAGGAGATCGGGAAAAATGCCTGGAAGCCGGCATGGATGACTACATATCCAAGCCGGTCAAGCCGCAGGAGCTGCTGGAAGTGGTTGAAAAATGGGTTCGGAAGATCAGGGCAGGGGTCATCAATGCCCTCAGTTGCCGGTCATTTGTTTCAGGACCAGGCAGGCATTGGTTCCCCCAAACCCGAATGAATTGGACATGGCGAAAGCCACGTTCTGTTTTCGTGCCTGATTGGGAACATAATCCAGGTCGCATTCCGGTGAAGGGTTGTCCAGATTCAGCGTGGGCGGAACCATCCCCTGTTGAATGGCCAGGGCGGTAAAAACAGCCTCGATGCCGCCGCCCCCTCCCAGAAGATGACCGGTCATGGACTTGGTGGCGCTGATTGCCATCCGGTAGGCATGTTCCTTGAACACCGACTTGATGGCCATTGTTTCATACTGGTCGTTCATCTGTGTAGAGGTTCCGTGAGCATTGATGTAATCAATTTCTGTTCCGCAAAGGCCTGCATCCTTAAGGGCCGCCTGCATGCAGCGGGCCGCACCTTCGCCGCCGGGCGCGGGTGCCGTCATGTGAAATGCATCGCCGCTCATGCCGTATCCCACAACTTCCGCATAGATTCTGGCACCTCTTTCCAGGGCAAAATCGAGGGCTTCCAGTATCAGAATACCGCTGCCTTCGCCAACGACAAAACCATCTCTGTCGCTGTCAAAAGGCCTTGAGGCTTTTTCCGGAGCATCGTTTCGCGTGGAAAGCGCCTTCATGGCGTTGAAACCGGCAATGCAGGTGGGGGTAATGACCGATTCCATTCCGCCGGTGATCATGGCGTCCGCGGCGCCTCTTTGAATGATTTTAAAGGCATCGCCAACGGCATGGGTTCCGGCGGCGCAGGCTGTGGCAACCGAGGCGTTCGGTCCCTTGGCCCCGAACGTAATTGCAATCATTCCCGGTGCCATGTTGCCGATCATCATGGGGATAAAAAACGGGCTTACCCGTCCGGGGCCTTTCTGGTCAATAATTCGAGCGGTTGTCTCGAGAACCGAAAGCCCTCCCAGACCACAACCCGTCAACACGCCCACGCGTTCTGAATTCGAGCTGTTGATGATCAGGCCCGAATCTTCAGTTGCCATGCGGGTTGCAGCCAGGGAGTAGGCAATGAATCGCTCGATTCGCCTGGCTTCCTTTTTAGGCAGAAAATCCTCGGGATGAAAATTTTTGACTTCACCGGCAATTCGGGTTTCAAAACAGGAGGTGTCAAAACGGGTGATTTCTCCAATCCCGGATTTTCCGGCGCATAATGCCGACCAGGTTTCATCCCGGCCAAGCCCTATCGGTGTCACCAGGCCCACACCTGTTATCACAACCCTTCTGTTCAATGAACCCTCCTTTTCTATCACGAAACCTGCCTCCGGACTTACAGCCTGATTCACACGAAAAATCAGTGAGAATCGATAAAGTTGATGGCGTCTTTGACGCGAACAATTTTTTCAGCAGCTTCATCTGAAATTTCAATATCAAATTCTTCTTCCATGGACATGATGAGTTCCACCAGATCCAGAGAGTCTGCGCCCAGGTCATCCACAAAAGAGGCCTCCGGTACAACTTCACTCAGATCAACCCCAAGTTTTTCGGCAATAATTTTTTTGACTTTATCTTCTACAGACATGGTTCCTCCTATAATATTCTAAAAAATGTACAGCAAGCTGTCTGCGAAACACAACCTGCGGTCAGCTTGCCCAAAGGGTTATTTTCAATTCAAACGAACAATCTACATATACATTCCGCCGCTGACATGGATCACCTGACCGGTGAGATAGGAAGCGGCTTCTGATGCCAGAAAAACGACCACTGCCGTTACATCCTGCGTTTTCCCAAACCGGCCCAGAGGGATTTGCTGCAACATGGCTTCTTTGTTTTTTTCGGAAAGCGCATCGGTCATATCCGTTTCAATATATCCGGGCGCAACCGCATTCACGGTGATATTGCGCGAAGCCAGCTCTTTGGCGACGGCTTTGGTAAATCCGATCATTCCGGCTTTTGAGGCCGAATAATTGGCCTGACCGGAATTTCCCGTGACACCCACCACGGAGGTGATGTTGATAATCCTGCCGGAATGCTGTTTGATCATGGATTTTGCAGCAATTTTGGTGCAGATAAAAGCCCCTTTCAGGTTGACATCCATCACGCTATCCCAGTCGAGTCTCCTTCATTCGCACCAGAAGCCCGTCGCGCGTCATGCCGGCGTTGTTGACCAGCACGTCAATCCGGCCGGTTTCAGAAAGAATTCGCTGAAAAAAGTCCGTCATCGCAGTTTCCGAGGCAATGTCGGAGCAAATGCCGACAGCCAGTCCACCGGCCGCCCTTACCCGCTCTTCGGTTTCTGTTGCGGCCTGACGGTTTGAAGCATAGTTGAAATACACGGTTGCCCCAGGCCCTGCCAGGGCAATGCAGATCGCTCTGCCGATACCTCTTGAGCCTCCGGTGACCACGATGGTTTGTTTCTCAGAACTGACTGTCACGGCTGTCTCCGTTTTCTCGTCTTAACTTTCTCAGGTGGCTGGACGCGGGTTAAATGCGCTCAGCTCATATTTCATTATTAAAAACCAGTTCGCAAATCCTGTCCATATCCTGAACCGTATTGGCGCAGGCAAAGGGAAGTCTGCTGGCAGGAAATGGATTTCAGAAATTCCGAAAAGGCTCCAGAAGAGAACAGACCATTTCCCACCAGGATTTTCAGCATATTCTGGTAAACCAGTTGCGCGACTTCGGCGGCAAAAACGCGGGAGGCCGCCTGAATTTTTTGAGTCTGGGGGTCGCTGCCGGTGCCTAAAGCTGCGGCCTTTCGGGCAAGGCTTGCGCCGATCTCAACATGGGTCATCATATCTGCAAGACAGAACAAGACGTGCTGACTTCGGGTCAGGCGGTTTTCATGGGCAAGAAGAATGGTTTGGTTCAGCGCATTGGCCGCAAGGCCATAATACAGGCAACCGGCGTTATCGCTGTTTTGATGCAGCGCCCCCATTTCTTCTGCGATGGATCGGTAAAATTCGCCTTTGGTTTTCCAGGTTTTTTTCCAGCGGAACATGCCGATGATATTCTGCAGAATTTCGCTGGTTCCCTCATAAATGCAGGTGATTCTTACATCCCGTTTGATTTTTTCAACCCCGAACTCCGTGATGTATCCATAGCCGCCAAGCGCCTGAATGGCGTCATCTGCGGCACGGTTTGCGGTCTCCGATGCAAACAGCTTGGCAATGGCGCCTTCGACCTGAAGATCCGTGTCTCCGGCGTCGATCCGCAGGGCAATTTCATCCAGATAGCTGGACGCTGCTTCAAACCGGACGATATGGGGAACAATGAGTTTATGGGTATACCCTTGTTTTTCGGACAGCGGGGAGCCGAACTGGACCCGGTCCTTGGCATAGGGAATGGCGATGGAAAGCGCTGCCTCTCCGGCGCCAAGCGCCATGGCAGCCACCATCAGCCGGGTGTATCCAAAAACCGAATTGGCCTGTTTCAAGCCCTGACCCGGCACCCCGCCCACAAGATTTTCAACCGGCACAAAGACGTCGGTAAAAGTGAGCGGTGAGGTGTTGGATGCCCGTATACCGTGTTTTTCTTCTCCCTTGCCCTGTACAAAACCGGGAGTCCCCTTTTCAACGACAAAAAAAGAAGGCCCTTCGGGGGTCACGGCCAGAAGCGTGATAAAATCCGCATATCCGCCGGTGGAGATGAACTGCTTGGAGCCGTTGATCCGATACCCGGTAACCGATCCGGAAGCATCGCAAACCGGATCGGCCTTGGTTTTCAGAGCCGCCAGGTTGCTGCCCGCGCCGGACTCTGTTACGGCATAGGCCACCAGAGAACGGCCTTCGGCGATGGCGCCCAGCCATTTTTCTTTTTGGGCGTCCGTGCCGCCAACGAGCAGCGGGTCCGCGCCCAGTTGAATGGCAAAAAAAGCGGTGGCGACGCCCAGGCAGACACCGGCCATTTCGCGGGTCAGGGCGCAGCAGTCTCTGGCGCCGCCGCTCATGCCGCCATAGGCTTCGGGAAGAAAAAGCAGTTGAAGACCGATGTCCGGACCCAGCAGGGTGCGGATGATCTCTTCCGGGAAGATCTCTTTGCGATCAAACTCAAGAATATTCTCACGGGTCAACAGCCGCGCCTTTATCTTGGCGACAACGTCAAGAACCATCTGTCTGGACTCGTCATCCAAGACCATGGAGCGGGGCGCCGGAGTCATGCATTGAAGGCGACATCCGTTATCAATCCTCTTTGCCTTCGGTAACTTTCTTACCTTTATATTGACCGCAGCTTGGGCAGACATGATGGGGAAGTTTGGCTTCGCCGCATTCCGGGCAGGTTGACAGGCTGGGCGCCTCAAGATTCTGGTGAGAGCGCCGCATATCGCGTTTTGACTTGGATGTTTTATGTTTTGGAACGGCCATGAGTAATCTCCTAAATATCTGTTTATAATTAATATAACTTTTACATCTCTACGTGCAAAAGTGTAGACATTAGTAATTGAAAGTCGCTCACTTTGTCAAGCTTTTTATGTGAAAACGGTGTTTTTTTGCTGATTTGCGAAGCGGTCATTTTGGTGTGCTGTTATCGGTCTGAAAGGAATTTGATCGCCTGTGGCTGTTGTCTGTCTGCGGTTTTTGTGCTATGGTCACAAAAATGCTCGGAAACATTTTTCGATGTTTTTGATGAGGGTATCCGTTCAAATCTCTTTTTAAGGAAGGCTCTGTGCCGTGACTTAAAAAAGTCTTTTTAGATAAGGACAAGGATGTTTTTCAATCATTTTAAACGATAAATCTCTTTTTAAAAGTATTTTTCAAAAAATTTTTTAATGACATTGAGTCAATATTCGACAATTACTAATTGTTTATGATAACTCATAATAAGCAATTATAACAGCTTTATTTATATAAAATAATATCTTTTGCTTTACTTATTATTACAATTCAGGTGAATCACGAATGCACACGGTTATTACTCGTTTTCCTCCAAGCCCCACGGGATATCTTCATGTGGGCGGGGCGCGAACCGCCTTGTTTAACTGGTTTTATGCCCGGCACACCAAGGGTCGTTTTGTCCTTCGCATCGAAGATACCGACACGGTCCGTTCCACTCAGGCATCGGCGGATGCCATCTTCGAGGCACTGGAATGGCTGGGGATAGACTGGGATGAAGGGCCGTATTTTCAGTCCCGGCGATTCCACATCTATGCCGAATATGTTCAGAAACTTCTGGATACCGGCCACGCCTATTACTGTACCTGCTCTTCGGAAAAACTCGATGCCATGCGCCAGCAGGCCATGGCAACCGGTGGAAAACCCAAATATGACGGGACCTGCCGGGAGAAACAACTCAGTAAAAGCAATGATGCCGTGGTCAGGTTTCGCGCCCCGCTGACCGGAACCACCGTCATTCACGATGTGGTCAAGGGCAACATCGTCTTTCAGAATGCCGAACAGGATGATTTTATCATTCAGCGCAGCGACGGCACGCCGACTTACAATTTCGTTGTCGTGGTGGATGATATCACAATGGGCATCAACACGGTGATTCGCGGGGACGACCATGTCAACAACACCCCCCGCCAGATCATGCTCTATCAGGCACTGGGGGCCGAGCTTCCGGTGTTTGGACATGTGCCGATGGTTCTGGGCAAGGACAAGACCCGTCTCAGCAAACGTCACGGCGCCATGTCCGTAACCGCCTACCGGGACATGGGGTTTTTGCCGCAAGCCATGATCAACTACCTGATTCGTCTGGGGTGGTCATTCGGGGATCAGGAATTTTTTACGCGAGAAGATCTGATCGAAAAATTCTCCCTGGAACATATCGGAAAATCCGCAGGCGTCTTTGATATGGACAAGCTTCTTTCGCTGAACGCAGATCATATCAAGGCAATGCCGCCCCGCGAACTGACGCCGCATCTGCTGCCTTTTTTGAAAGCAAGGGGATATGCCGCGGAAGAAGGACATTATCTGGATCAGGTGATTCTGACACTGAATGCCCGCAGCAAAACCCTTGATGAAATGGCCGAAGCGGCCCGGTTTTATTATGAGGACACGGTTTCATATGACCCTGCGGCAGCCGATAAATTCATGAAATCCGAAGCCCTGGAGCCATTAACCCTGTTGGTTCAGAAAATGGAACCCGCCTCGGATTTTACGGTAGCAACCCTTGAAGCAATTTTTCTGTCGGTTATGGAAACCACCGGATTGAAACTCGGGAAAATCGCGCAGCCCGTTCGCGTGGCGCTGACCGGCAAAACCGCCAGTCCGGGGATTTTTGAAATCATGGAAATTCTGGGAAAAAAACAGGTGATTGCCAGGCTCAACCAGGCCATCCGTTTTCTTGTTGACAAGTAATGAATCCGGCGGATAAACTTTCGGGAAAGGCTCTGTCCTGATTCGTGCCTTGCAAGATGTTTAACCCCTTCAGCCGAAACGCATAAAGAGGAGCTATTTTGAGAGTCAAAGACATCATGACAACAGACGTCATCTCGGTATCCCCTGAAACAGAGATTGTGCAGGCAGCTCGGATCCTGCTGGAAAAACGGATAAACGGCCTTCCGGTTCTGGACGCTAAAGGAAAGGTTGTTGGCATTATCTGCCAGAGCGATCTGGTGGTCCAGCAAAAAAGCGTTCCCATTCCGTCGCTGTTCTCTCTTCTGGACGGGTTTATGCCCCTGACCTCATTGAAACGGATTGAAAAAGAAGTTGAAAAAATCGCGGCCCTGACGGTCGCTCAGGCCATGACGCCCAAGCCCACAACCGTTACTCCGGAAACAGGAATAGAAGAAGTGGCCTCGCTGATGGTGGACAAGGGGTTTCATACGCTTCCGGTGGTACAGGACGGTAAGCTGGTAGGCGTGGTTGGAAAAGAGGACGTGTTAAAGACACTGCTTCCATCCTGAAAATACCAATTGTCCACGAAAACAGGCAGGTCAGGGTGTCGCGGTTTTTTGCGACTCCCTGACAAAACTGCTTTCATTCTATTCTCCCAAAAAATCAGCTATATGTCGTTTAATACCTGATCAATTGCATCAACTGCCATGTCCAGTTCGAGATTCGGAAATATTAAACGGCGGTCCCAGCATGATGGCATCCCCATCACCATTTGCAAATCCCGTGCACTTGTAAACGAGGACGCCCATGTCCATCAGGCGCTCTGCCAGCCTTTCGGTGAGTTTTTCCTTGCGGGGATAAGGCGCAAGGGTTTTTTTATCGCGCACGATTTCAATTGCCCACATCAGGCCGATACCCCGAATCTGACCGACATGCGGATGATCGGCCAGCGGCGCCAGGCGCTGTTCCAGATAGCGCCCCAAAGACTGTGCCCGTTCAACCAGTTTTTCTCTTTCCAGAATTTCAACAACCGAAAGGGCTGCGGCAGCAGCCACGGCGTGGTGGGAAAAGGTGTGGCCATGAATGAAATTGCCGGTTTTTTCCCTGAGAACATCCAGATGTTCTTTTTTACATCCCACGGCGGAAAGGGCCGCGTATCCGCCGTTCAGGCCTTTTCCCAGGGTGATCATATCCGGGGCAACGCCAAAATGGTCCAGTCCGAACCATTTGCCGGTCCGGCCCATGCCGCACATGACTTCATCCAGAATGAGCAGTATGCCGTGATGGTTGCAGATGTCCCGAATGATGGCATAGTATTCCGGCGGCGGAACCACCGCGCCGATGGTTGATCCCAGAACCGTTTCTGCCAGAAAAGCGGAAATGGTTTTTGGCCCTTCGTTTTGAATGGCCTCATCCAGCGCGTGGGCGCATCGCACGCCGCAGCCCGGATAGGACAGCCCGAAGTGGCAGCGCAGGCAGTATGGCGAAGGGATGTGAATGGAAGGAGCCTAGAAGCGGCAGAAACGGCTCCCGCATGGAGGTTTTTCCGGTTGCGGACAATGCGCCCAGCGTTGCCCCGTGGTAGGCGTTCCAGCGGGAAATGATCCGGTACCGATCGGATTCTCCCCTGGCAACATGAATCTGCCTGGCCAGCTTGATGGCGGTTTCAATGGCCTCACAGCCGCTGGAGCAGAAATAAAACCGGTTGATGCCTTCCGGTGAGTGGGCGGCCAGGCGCAGAGCCAGCGCTTCCACGGGAGCCGAGGTGAACATGGGTCCGTGAACATAGGCCAGCTGTCTTGCCTGAGCTGCCATGGCTTCGGCGATCTCCGCCCTGCCGTGACCAACATTGACGCAGATGGGTCCGCCGCAGGCATCCAGGTATTTTTTTCCGCTTTCATCATAAATCCAGACCCCTTCCGCCTTTACGGCTCTCGGCATGGGACGGTCAATTCTGCGGTGAAACACACAGCTTTCTTTCATGAAAAACCTCTCTTAAATAATGACAAGAAAAGAACATATGATTTCGACATCGCATTGTTTTATAACATATTGATCTTTCTTTGTTTCCGTCATTCCGGCGAAAGCCGGAATCCAGCATGATCTCAGCAAGAGAACTTCAGCCTGTCCAGCTATAACGAAAGCACAATTATTCGTAAAATCGTAACAACAATATGTGTCATCGTCAACCATTTCTCCCGGCTGCAAGCCGGCAAAGCATTAATTGCGGATATCGGAAACTTAGGGGGAAAGTCCTTCTCATTGACTTTTCCCTGGCGGATTCGCCTATAGGTGTTGTCAAAGAGCCATAACCGAAGCCGTTTCACTCGGAACATGCTGACGGAGTTCAGATGAAAGCCGAAGAAGAAAGACAAATCAGTCTATTTAACAGTCAGTTGAGCCAGGACATTCAGCTGCGCCTGGTGAAAACGCGCCACGATGCAAGCCAGAATCTCGAAGACTTTTGCACGGCGCTGCAGCAGGCGGCGCCAAAAATCCGTGTCAAATTTGAAAAAGAGGATTCCGATACCCCACCCGAACTGCGGATTCATTCCAGAATCTGCTATCGGTCTGTCCCGCTTGGCCATGAACTGGGCCCATTTCTCAAGGCGCTTTCCTTGATTTTTAACGATCAGACGTCGCCGCCTTTGCCAATCCCGTCGCGCTTAAATGATCTGGCGTTGCCGGCGGAATTGAAACTCTATGTTGCCGAACAGTGCCCGTTTTGTCCCGGCACTGTAGAAAGCCTGCTTCCCTTGGCGCTTTCAAGCGTCTGGGTTCGACTGACGGTGATAGATGCCGGGCTGTTCATGGAAGAGGCCCGAAGCGAACGCATTCAGTCGGTTCCCACGCTGGTTCTGGATTCACAGTTCCGCTGGACAGGCACCGTCAAAATTCAGGAAGTCGTGGAGGCTATGATTCACCGGGACCCTTCCCGGCTTGAAGCCGACACCTTGATGAACATGATTGCAGACGGCAACGCCGGGCTTTTGGCAAACATGATGCTGGAGAAGGACATGGTTTTTCCGGCCCTGGTGGAGCTTCTGGTTCATCCCAAATGGCCTGTCCGGCTCGGAGCCATGGTGGCAATGGAAACGATTGCCGCTGAAAAACCGGCCCTGGCGCAAAAAATGGTGGCTCCATTATGGGACCGCTTTGATGCGGCGGATGAAAAGGTAAAAGGCGATATTCTTTACCTGGTGGGGGAAGTGGATACCGGCGATTCTCTCAAGCGGATACAGGACATCCTGAACAGAAAAGCGAATTATGACGCGGAAATCATTGAAGCCGCCGAAGAAGCCCTCGAAAAACAGAAGGCTTTCGTATAAAACACAATTGTTTTACTGCCTGAAATGGGTGTTATCCAGGCGAGTGTTAAATTTGTTATTGACGATGGACTTGGTTTTATGTAATTATAGCAAGATATTTGAGGGATCGTCTAGCGGCAGGACGACGG
>CAVPHN010000034.1:0-71276 GCA_963704205.1 uncultured delta proteobacterium | reverse complement strand
ACAACATCCCAGCAGGGAAAAAATAGACGGATCGTTACTTCCCTTTCTGTTCCATTGCATGTCTTATGCCCGAATGGGTTCTGGGACAAAAAACATAACCTTAACCCGAAATCTGAAAAGCTGCGTCAGTTCCCGCCAGCTTTTCCTCAATCTGTTAACCGTGACTGTGTGACCTTCCTGAAAAGCAAAAAGGCTTCAGCACTAAATAATTACCCCACTATGCCGATTTAGATGGCCCCTCAAAAATGAGTGGTAGGGCATTTATGGACACTTTATAAAGATAGGCATTATTATTCGTGAGGTGATGGTCAACGGAAAAGGTCCTCTCATGTATATGTTATCCAATGCACAAATTATTCAAAGGCCGGTTTTCTTTACAATACCAAAAGTATCGTTAAAAAAATCCTGCAGAAAAATGCCTGCAGAAAATGCGCGCATATTCCATTTCGTTTAGCGTTCAAATCTTTATCTCTTAAAACTTTTTCGCGGTTTCATCAAAATCGTCTTTTTTATTTTTCACCGGCGTGATCTGGGGGATACCCACAAACAGTGAAATTCCCCCTCCGCCAGAAATCCACCCATCGCCCCGCCACCTATTGTGAAATATCCACCTAAAATAACACAGCCGTGTATCGTATCCGCACCATCTTGACCGACTTCTTCCAATATGCTATCAAATGACATATATTTTGGCTGTAAGCTTTCAGGACGCATTTTCAACCCGCTTGCCCAGATCTGGAAACTGGAAATACCATGAACGACCGGATTATCCTTCATCTTGACATGAATGCCTTCTTTGCCAGTGTCGAGCAGCAGGCAAATCCGGAGCTGCGTGGAAAACCGATTGCTGTTATTGGCTCCAACGGCAGAACAGTGATCACGACCGCCTCCTATGAAGCCAGAAAATTCGGCGTCAAGACCGGCATGGCCATCTGGGAAGCAAAGCGCCAGTGCCCTCAAATCATTCTTGTCGTTGGAGACAACCGCAAATACACCTACACCTCAACCCGGATTTTCAACATGATGCTGGATTACACGCCGCTGGTGGAAGTATTCAGCATTGACGAAGCATTTCTTGATGTAACTCATTCCCTTAAAATATTTGGCACTCCGGAGCGCATTGTGTACCTGATGAAAGCCCGGATAAAGCATAGTTTCGGCCTGACCTGCTCTGTCGGCATTGGTCCCAACAAGCTTCTTGCCAAGCTTGCCAGTGATATGAAAAAACCGGATGGGCTGACAATCATTCGTCCGGATGAAGTGTCTCAAGTCTTAGAACCCCTGCCCATCAAGGACCTGTGTGGAATCGGTTCCCGCATGGAGCGTCATTTGAATCTTCTGGGCATCAAGACAATTGGGGATCTGGGGCGGTTTCCGGTTGATATTCTGAAAAGAAAGTTTGGCATCAACGGCCAGCACTTGCATGATATGGGTCTGGGTATTGACCATAGCCCCGTGGTTCCGGCAAAACGATCCACCTGTATGTCCGTTATGCCGACTTTTATTCCAGCTGGGGGAAGCAGCAAACCTTGCCAAATCCCATAAACCAGAGTGATGACATCTATAAGGCTGCGGTCGATATCCTGGATACGGTTGAGCTTCAGCAGCCCGTGCGGCTTCTTGGGGTTCGGCTGACCAATTTAAAGTATAATGACGCCCAGCTCCCCCTGTTTCCGCAGGAACGAAGAAAAGCGCTCATGGTTCGGGCCATGGATGCCGTCAATAACCGGTACGGAGACGATACCGCAACCCTCGCCCCGGCAACATCCAGGATGCTTTCTTCACCATCAACAAACAATATCTTTTCTTTATGTACGGGTGAAACAGCGGCTCCTATCGAAAAAAAAATGACATATCGATCTTGCGTAATTTTAATTCTCAGATTAACAATAATAAATATTCAACATCTTTTCCTTGAAGATGCAAGATAATTGAAGCGGTTTTTGAAAAAGGAGAGAAGTGATGGAATGGCTCGCAGATCCTCAGGCCTGGGTAGGGTTGATTACCTTGACAGCGCTTGAAATTGTACTGGGAATTGACAATATCATATTTATTGCCATTCTTGCAGGACGGTTGCCTGAAAACCTCCGCAGCAAAGGACGAACCATCGGGCTGGGTCTTGCGATGCTGACGCGTATTGCGCTTTTGCTCTCCATTGCCTGGATTACTCGCTTGACAGGGCCGCTGTTCAGCGTTTTTTCTCAGGAAATTTCCGGAAGGGATCTTATCCTGTTTTCAGGCGGTTTGTTTCTGCTGGTAAAAAGTACACTTGAAATTCATGCAAGCGTCGAATTCGAGCCTCAAACCGCTGTTTCGGAGAGCCTGAAACCTCAGATATCATTTTCGGGCGTCATTTTTCAGATCATGATGGTGGACATTGTTTTTTCCCTGGATTCGGTGATTACGGCAGTCGGTCTCGCCCAGCAAGTATCGGTGATGGTCATTGCCATTATCATTGCGGTGATTATCATGATGGCCATGTCCGGCACCATCAGCGCATTTATCGAAGCGCATCCGACTCTGAAAGTTCTGGCACTCAGCTTTCTGCTGCTGATCGGCCTTGCCCTGATCGGCGAAAGTTTTGACATGCACATTCCCAAGGGCTACATTTATTTTGCCATGGCATTTTCGATCAGCGTTGAGATGTTGAACATGAGGCTTAGAAAACAGCATGCAAGAACTTTGCAATCCTGATGACGATCACAAATGTTTGCAGACATTTTGTGAAGGCGTCGCTTAACGGCCTGCAGCCAATGGCCCTGGCGAGTCCGGACTTTCCGATGGCACCGATACCGGTTACACGGATGGCAGCCTGGATGAAAACGTAGAAATGGTCATTCGGCAGTTGAAACGAGGGGATGTTTTAATTGTCTATGATGAGATCACGCAGGCCGGCAATATTGTTCCAAAGGATTTTGGAGGGTTTTTTTCACATTATCCTCAAGGGCAACTTCAATTTCTTACATTCCTCACAATTTTTATAGCCAGCAATATCGTAGGAATTAAATGGTAAAACAAATCGAAAATATCTATCGGTTTGGTCAGCACACCGTTTTTAAGCATTATGAGTTTTTCAACGACATGCGGCATTGGCTTAAATGGTGCCAGCAGCATAAGAACGGATATTATAATCAGAATTACATATGGGATTTTATCAAGGAATGACCACATAGTTTTTGTCTCCAACGATTAATCTTGCCCCGCAATTTACCAGAACATCTAAAGGTCGCTACCTGTCTGGACTTGAGCACCATCAGTTGGTCAATAGCAGGATTCCGAAGACTGCGGGGAAGGCTGACAAAACCTTGAGCGGAATTTCCTGGATTAATTTCTTGAGTGCATCGACGTATTCTCTGGTATAGAGAATACAGATAGAGCCGATGGCGATGTACACAAAGCCAAGGAAATAAACGATAACTTTCATGGTCATTGACTCCTTTTGCAGATTGTAAGGGTCTAACTGGGAGGGATTTGCAACAAATCTCATTAATTGTCTGCTGTGTCAAGGGTTAGTATTCCTTGACATTCTGACCTGTGGGGGATAATTCATAAACAGTCTCCCACATCGGGGCAATCGTAATTTCTACGAAGAAAAATCCCCCTCTATAATTTCGAAACCTTATGATCAGCCCATTCTGCCGACAAGTTGAAACGGGAGCCATCCAGGTCCGACAATCTGCCCTTCTTGTAAGACCGAGTTTGAAATACACGACAGGGGAGAGTCAGTTTTGTCAATATTGCAAAGCCACGCCTTCCGGTCAAAGGGATTGTTTGTCTTGAACGCGGGCTGGTTCAGGAAACCAGATGGAATTTTTATGTCAATTGTGGGAGCATCTTCAACAAGACGGCACACCAACAAGGAAGCTGAGACAGCATGATAAAAATTGATAAATCAGGAAGGCAGAAAATTCACGCCCGGAAAATCGATATTTCCATCTACGAAGGCGATTCAGATTCCATAATTCTCGAAGGCATCCTGCGTGATGAACGCTTGCTGGATTCTTATCGGCCTTCGGGGAAAATGTACCCCCCTGGAACCCTTCACCACATGATCATCCGCATGGAGGTCAGAGGACCCAAGTTGGTCATTGAGGACATCGAGGTGGAGATGCCTACGATTCCCCATAATGTTTGTGCTGAAACCATTGAGTCGCTGAAACCGGTGAAGGGGCTGGCCATCGTATCCGGATTTACATCAAAGGTCAGGAAGCTGGTTGGCGGGACAAAGGGATGCAATCATCTCTTGGCTCTACTGACGGCAATGGCTCCTGCTGCGGTTCAAGGGGCCTGGAGTGCGATGGTGCGGGAACCGGTTGATTCGGAAGTTTACATGCCGGCGGCCATGGAAAGAGTGAGAAACACATGCTGGGCATGGCGTGAAGATGGGCCGTTGGTAAAAGAATGGAGTGCCAAGTCGTGAGAAAGACAGCCGACATTTTTCTGCTTCTGGCATCGGTTGCCCTTTTCATTCACAGATAGAAATGGTTGTTTAATCCGAGGTTGGTAGGGATTTTATCAAAAAAACAATCTATTTATCGCCCAGGCCACCTAACCGCCAGCTCTGGACGGTCAGGACGAAGAAATGGAGGTGGGGGCTATAAGCGTTTCCAACGATAACGGCATCCATCATCATAGATGGGTCCCAATGCCGATAAATCTGGCTGGAAAAATCAAGCCGACCACGATGGCATGGAAGCCAATAACCGGTATGTGTCAATTCGTTTGACAGGCCTGTCTGCTTCATCAGAGGGTATTTTTGAAAGAATGGGTCAGGAGGTAGGAATGACTTTCCCTTACAAAATTAATTTTGATCAAATCGAATGGGAAAATCCAATTGCCGGAGTAAGGCATAAATACATTGATCAAGATGGTCAACGCATCCGGCTTGTAGAGTACTCAAATCAAATGCCTCCTCATTGGTGTGAAAAAGGACATTGCGGTTATCTTATCAGCGGTAAAATGGAAATCGAATATTCCGGCACCAAAATAACTTACAATCCAGGTGAGGGTATTTTCATCCCAGATGGACCTGAACATAAGCATAAAGTCAAGGTACTATCTGAGCAAGCATTGGTGTTCTTTATAGAAAAAGTATAACCTCAAAATCCAGCCAACCCAAAGGCGGCTGATATTTTAAAAAAGCGAACGAAAACGGACTTGTCCATCTTGCTTTATTCATGCCTGACCACGAAATCTTTGCATTGTGTAGCTGCTGTTCTTGTTGTTGTCATGAATTGCTGATTGTAAAGTTTGCTGAACGAAAAGAGTTAATGGTCCACTCTGAATATATAGCGGCTACAAATACTGAGACCTGTATCCATTGTGGAGAATGCGTTGATAGATGCATTTTTGATGCACGAATTTTTAACGACGAAAAGATGGAATATAATCCTGAAACATGCCTTGGATGTGGACTTTGCGTTACGGTTTGCCCTGTCGATGCAACAACAATGATATTAAGAGAAACAAAAAAAGAAACTAAAAACGGCTAAGGCAATAGTTATAGCCCAATCGGGTAGCCGGGGGTTTTCTCCCCCAACCCCCACACCACCCAGCATGCGGGTTCACACTAAACGGTCAAGAATAGCCGGACTCAAGGATAATGCAAGTCGAGATAAATATCTGTGTTCAGCTTGACGAATCGAAACTTGCATAATTCTCCGGCACATCATAATGAATCCGACCAAGAAAGGAGAATAATTTGTGACCAACTGCGATACCCACAGCAAAACCATCGGCTACATCCTGTGGATCTTCGGTTTCACAGGAAGCCATCGTCTACTATGGGAACGGCACTATCTGGTTCTTCACACTCGGTCTGCTGGGCATCGGCTGGCTTATCGACTTATTTTTGATTCCGAGCATGGATCGTGAGGCGGACCTTCGATTTGCCGCCGGCCCCAAGGACTACACCGTTGCCTGGATTCTGCTCACCTTTCTTGGATTGTTCAGAGCCCACCGTTTTTACATGGGAAAGTGAATCAGTGCGGTAATCTACCTGCTGACCGATGGAGGCAGGGGCTATTTGTATCTGATGCGGATTTACTCCCTGCCTCATATACTGGTACCTGGAGCCACAAAATGGGGGAGATATTTGAATCGATGACAATGATGAGATGGTGTCCAAAAAAAGATTTTCCAAAGTTATCGGGCTCGTCCAACCAACGGACAAGATCCGTAGTTTGCTTCGCTCTCACAATCTATCCTTATTTGTTAGATGTTTCAGAGAGAATCTGGACCACAACGGATGTTTTATGGAGAGTATGATGGAATCATCAGACAATAGATTAACTATATGTCAACGGCCTGCGGAGATACTACAGCGACTAATTCAGTTTGATACTACGAATCCTCCTGGCAACGAAGGACAATGCATTTCCTTTATCAATGACTTGCTCTCTGAATTTGGGATAAATACGACTATTTTGTCTCGAACGTCGGAACGCCCCAACCTGATTGCACGACTCAGAAGCGACAAAAGAAATGTATCCCCTCTTTTGCTTTACGGTCACGTCGACGTAGCCACAACCAAAAATCAAAAATGGAAGCATCCACCGTTTGAAGGCAGATTACAAAATGGATATATATGGGGCAGAGGCGCCCTTGACATGAAAGGTGGAATAGCCATGATGCTGTCTGCCCTTCTTCGCTCCAAGATTGAAGGCTTGGATCTACAAGGGGATATCGTCCTGGCTATCGTAAGTGACGAAGAAATGGGAGGTGATTTTGGCTCCAGATATCTGGTAGAGAACCACCCCGACCTGTTTGACGGAATCCGATATGCAATCGGTGAATTTGGCGGATTTACCCTACATATAGGGAACCGTCGATTCTACCCTATTATGGTCGCAGAAAAGCAAAGATGTTGGCTGAGAGCGACGATACGCGGTCCTGGGGGCCACGGCTCAATGCCTGTTCGTGGTGGAGCGATGGCCAAGCTATCTCAACTTCTTCAAAAACTGGATAAGAACCGTCTTCCGATTCATGTCACGCCAATTGCAAATCAGATGTTCAAAGTGATCGCTTCATCTCTTGGTGGACTGAAAGGATTAGTTTTATCCCAACTGACCAATCCGTTACTGACAAACTGGGTACTGAATCTTCTCGGTGAAAGCGGTCGCATTTTTGACCCATTGTTGCATCATACTGTTACGGCTACTGTTTTGCACGGAAGCGATACAATAAACGTGATACCCAGTGAAATATACGTCGAGCTGGATGGACGTCTTCTCCCGGGTTTCGGCCCTGATGATTTGATTGGGGAACTCCGCGATTTAATAGGCAATGAGATTGAGCTTGATATTATTCGTTTCGACCCCGGTCCAGCAGAACCTGACATGGGATTATTTAGCACACTTGCCGAAATTTTGTGTAATGCCGATCCAGATGCTATCCCTGTACCCCTTTTATTGAGTGGTGTCACGGACGCTCAGTCCTTCTCTCGATTGGGAATTCAGACCTATGGTTTTTTACCGATGTCGCTACCGAAAGACATAAATTTCTCACAAATGATACATGGCACGGATGAACGCATACCGATTGAAGCTTTGGATTTTGGAACCACAGCTATATATGAATTGCTGCGGCGGTACAATGGGATAAAGTCATCTAACCTTGGCATGAAGCTAGATTGAGATTTCGCTACGCTTTATCTCAGCAGCTTATGCCCTACGTTATCCTGTCCTTGAGTTTTGGCAGTCCGAAAATATTAACAATAACTACAGTAATCAAAAAGCGGTGGCTGGCGTTGGCCAGAATCGTATTATAATGCCTCAGATATTTTTCGAGATCGTTTACATTTCGCTATCGAGCCCTAAGATAGTATCTTCTTCATTATTTCAATCCGGTATCAACTTGAATTCATTGATTGTCGAAACGGCATGAATCGTGCGTCGATCATTGCCGTTGGAAATGCTCAATTTGAACCTGCCGACTTTTTGGGAATTCATCGAAAGATTCTACTCATGTTTTTTATTCAGACTGCCGATAATAACAAACAGTCGGTGTGCATTTTGACAAAAACAGCAGTTTCCCGCGCATCGATTGTTTTATCAGTTTGAATGCGGATTTTAGTTGAAATCAGTCGATTCCATAAGAAGCAACGTCAAAACGAAGGAGAAGGGTATGAAATTGAAAAGAATTTTTATTGTAATGGTCTGTGCAGTAATGCCTTTGATATCCGGTATGGCAAATGCTCAGCCACAGCAACCGGTGTTAAGCGTTACGAATGGGCTGGGTGAACCTCTCTTGGACCGAAGTCGCAGGCGCAACTGGCGGCATGAAAGTTTGATGTCCACTATTGACCACCGATCTCAAATGAGTTATGTGGAGCTCTTGTGGCTATGGATAAAATCGTGCACGACACTGTATTATTCTATACAGCAAACGACTCATCAAAAGCCAATGATGCTAACTTCCTTAGGAGGAGATTAAGATGATCGATCAGTTTATTTCCATTGCAGAAGTCTTGGGTTACTTAAAAGTGGAGGATATTTCCGATATCGAAGAAAGGGCGGAGATAATCCAGGAATTTCTTAATAGGCAGGCTAGTAAAGGCGTCGGAAATGCTTATGAGCGATATCTTGAAAACGGGGCTTCAACCGCTGCGAGTGTCATAACGATATATCCTAGGGCCACTAAAGAATGCATAATGTGGTGTGTCAACCACTATCTCAGCTTAAATAAAAATGCAAACGTGATCGAAAAAGCTTGCAGGGCAATGAAGCAGTACGGAACCGGATGCGGCACATCTGCCTGTTCATGCGGAATGACTTCTCTGCATAAGGAAGTAGAAACACGCGTTGCGAAACTTGTCGGCAAAGAAGAGGCGGTCCTCTTTCCCACTGGATTTACCACGAACCTTGGGGGAATTTCTTATCTGGTCGGGGACAGGGATCTCATTCTCATCGATGGAGAATCTCATTCATCAATGATCAATGGCTGCAAATTATCCATAGCAAGAAAAATGGCGTTTAAACATAACGACGTTGCCGACCTGGAAAGAAAGTTAAAAAAATACGGCGGTGCATATGAAAACATTTTTGTCCTTGTGGAATCAGCCTATTCGATGAGCGGGGATCTGTCTCCACTTAAAGAAATCACCGCTCTAAAAAAATCATTTAAGTTTTATCTCTATGTCGATGAGGCGCATTCCTTTGGTTTTTATGGGGAGAAAGGACAGGGATATTGTTACGAACAAGGTGTCACTGAAGATGTTGATTTTATTATGTCAACACTTTCTAAAGCGACCGCTTCGGTGGGAGGCTTCATTGCATCCAAACATAAGTACTGTGGCATATTGAGATGGGGACCTATGTACATGTTTCAAGCATGCTTAACGCCGCCGGATGCTGCGGTCATTCTTGCATGTCTTGATGAGATCGAAAGCAATCCTGCGATGATCAGAGAACTTCATGAAAAAAATCAGTATATGCGCGGCTTGTTAAAAGCGAAAAAATTCAATCTTGGACACAGTCAAAGTCCCATAATCCCAATCATGATTCCAAGCCCTGTCAAATTGTTAAGCGTTGTCGATGATCTTTATCAGGAAGGTATATATTCAACGCCGATCGTATATCCTGCTGTTCAAAAGCACGAAGGAAGAATTCGACTTATCCTGAATCTGGCACATACAAAGGAACAAATTGATTATACCGTTGAGATGTTAGAAAAGATCTGTAAAAAGCACGATGCGCCTTGTTTCTTAAGTGAAACCAAGCCAGAATCTCATACTGGATCTCACTGGTGATTTGGTCGATCCATTTGTTTAAACCTCCGGATGCTGAATTCAGCATCGAGCGCATTTCCTGCATTTTGCTGTATGGGTAAGCAAACGAATCATGTTTTTAGATTCTTTCCTTGGGAATCGAAGATTTTACGGAGATTGCTCCGGAGAGCTTCAATCGTAAGACACACGAAATGGGAGTCCGTCATGCGGCTACATCCGGTTAGCTTGCGGTTTTTGGATCCGGCATTGGAGAACGAATTCATCAAATCCAATGATGCCGATATGAAGATATTCAACCAGTTTGGAATCGTGCTTTCCTTTCTGGCCTGGATAGGCGTATGCCTTATTTGTTATATACTCTTTCCTGATAAATTTTTCTTCGTGACAGTGGTAACAGCTGTTTGCCTATATCCTGTTTTTGCTGCTGTCATAATAGTGACTCGATCTCCTGATCGTGTAAGGTATTATCAGCCCGTTACCGGTCTAGCCAATTACATGGCGGGATTATACTTCATTTATCTGGGCAATCATGTATTGCATATGGATATTTTAACTATTGCCGGCGAAATTTGCTGTATGATATTTGCCTTTTTCCTGTTGCGCCTCAGGTTCGTGTATGCGGTCGTCGGTACGCTTATTTATGTTGTTGCTTATCAGGGTGACCTGATTTACAGGGCATACCACACACCCAGTGCAAATTTGGATATATCCATTCTTTCCTTTGCCTTGTGGACTCTTGAATCGGTCTGTATAGCAGGTGGATATGTTTTGGAGCGCACTACCCGCAAATTGTTTTTAACCATTAAAGAAATCAAACAGCAGAAAAGGATTGCCGAGGAAGCAACCACTAAGAGCGAATTTCTGGCTAACATGAGCCATGAAATCCGTACGCCTATGAATGGAATTATAGGGATGACCTATCTGACCATGAAAACTGATTTAAGTATTAAGCAACGGGATTATATGGAGAAACTCCAATCCTCTACTCACGTATTGCTGGGCATTATTAATAACGTCCTTGATTTTTCCAAAGCAGACGCCGGCAAGCTGGAGATCGAGAAGATAGATTTTACTTTAGATGGTATCTTTGTCAATTTGGCCAATCTCCTCGGCATGAATGCGCGCGAAAAAGGAATAGAATTGATTTTTGATTACACGGCGGATGTTCCACAGAGATTAAAGGGGGATCCGCTCCGGCTGGGACAAATACTCACCAATCTAGCCAATAATGCCCTCAAGTTTACCCGCGAAGGCGAGATCAAAGTCAAAGTTGAGGTTATGGCCAAGGAAGAGCAAAAGGTTACGCTGCAGTTCTCGGTAAATGATACCGGTATTGGCTTGACCGCAGAGCAACAAAACAAGCTCTTTCACGCTTTTTCCCAAGTGGATGCTTCCACCACCCGCAAATATGGCGGCACCGGTTTGGGATTGGCTATTTGCGAACAGCTGACAACACTCATGGACGGCAGGATATGGGTGGAGAGTGAGCCCAATAAAGGGAGTACTTTTTTCTTCACAGTCGTATTCGAATATGGTCAATCACCGAAGAACTACCGGCAGCCGGTCCCCAATAAAAACATTAAAATCCTGGTCATCGATAGCAATCCGGTTGTGCTGAAAACCCAGATAAATATGCTCGAGTCCCTGGGTTTTGCGGCCCTTGGCGCTGTTTCCATGGAACAGGGAAGGGCCGAAATCAAGAGGGATCAGGATACTGGGTTCGATTTTGTTTTGATGGATTGGCATACGGCTGATATGGATAGCATGGATTTAACTCACTGGAGAAAGTTTTTGGATGCAACAGGTCCTAAAACCCAGGTTATCATGATTTCGAATTGCAGCCTGCCGGAACTGGCATATAAAGCCAAACTGTTCGGTGTAACCAAATGTCTTCCCAAGCCTATCATACTATCAAAGCTGTTTGATGCCGTAATGGGAATATTCTGCGATAACGATAAATCCTCTGCAACTGATCCGGATTTGCATGCTTCCGCGAAAATCAAGGGAATTAAAATCCTGCTGGTTGAAGATAACGAAGTCAATCAACTGATCGCAAATGCACTCTTGTGCCAAATGGGTTTCAAAGTAGATATCGCAGAAAACGGGTTAGAGGCATTAGAAAAGCTGGAAGAGGCTGAATACGACATGGTTCTTATGGATGTACAGATGCCTGTAATGGATGGTTATAAAGCTACAAAAAGAATCCGGAGCAATCCTCGCTGGTCAAATTTACCCGTGATTGCCTTGACCGGCCATGACATGAGCGAACATCGGTTGAGGGGCAACCGATGCGGCATGAATGACTCCATAAATAAACCGGTCAATCCACATGAACTTCTCGCGATTATAACAAAATATGTCAATATCAAGGAATTGCCGGCCCCTGCACCCGGCAAATCAGTTAGCGAGTTTGAAAATACGGAAGATTTATCCTGGCCCGACTTGCCGGGAATAATACTTACTGACGGACTGAACAGGGTGAATGGCAATCAAGACTTGTATAAGAAAATCCTTCTGCAATTCGGAGCGAGTAATGTCGATACAGTAGATAACTTGGAAACAGCCTTATCCATGGGCGATGACATGACGGCATGCAGGCTGGCGCACACAGTTAAAGGCGTGGCCGCCAATATAGGGGCGGTCCAACTTGCAGCTGTCGCTGCCGAATTGGAATCGGCGCTGATGAGCGGAGGTATTGGTTTTGATGACGCCTTACTTGCTAAATTTGATGAATCGTTCACAGAAGTTACGGACAGTATAAAAAAACTGGAAGCGCTGGAGGTTGAACAAAAAATAAAAGAGCAGGATGCCATTAAAGAAGATGCCGATCCGGATGCTATACGGCGGCTCATGATCGATCTTGCCCAAATGCTGGAGATCGGCTCATCAAAATCAATGAAACAGATTGAAATGCTGGGAAAATATTTGTCCAACAGCAAGGTGGATAAACAGTTTAAACAACTTAAAAGCGATGTGGATATTTTTGATATGGACAAGGCGCTGGAAAGATTAAAGGCGATTGCATCGGGCTTGAATATTTCCCTGTAACGTGAGGTAGACGGAAATGACTGCAGGTTTAACGGAACAAAAGACTATACTGGTTGTCGATGACACACCGGAAAATATTCATGTACTGTCGGGTATCCTGGAGGATCAATATAATGTGTTGATAGCAGCCAGTGGAGAGAAGGCACTGAAGATCGTATCAATGGTACCGGACATTGATATGATCCTGCTTGATATAATGATGCCGGCAATGGATGGCTATGAAGTCTGTTCCAAACTTAAATCTGATGAGAAAACCTCGGGTATTCCCGTGATTTTTGTGACGGCTTTAGCCGCGGCGGAGAATGAAGCCAAAGGTCTGGAATTGGGAGCTGCCGACTATATCACAAAACCGTTTAATCCGGTTTTGATCAGTGCGAGAGTGAGAAATCACCTGGAACTGCAAGGCTACAGAGATAGATTTGAAGAACTGGTAAAAGAGAAGACAAGCGAGTTGGAGATAACACGTGATGCCATGGTTGACTCCTTGGGGCTCCTGGCGGAAAACCGTCATATGGAAACGGGGCAACATATCAAACGCACTATGAAATTCGTTCGACTCCTGGCGGATAAACTCAAGGACGTTCCCAATTTTAAAGCTTTCCTGAGCACGGAAGTCATCGAGCAACTCGAAAAGACGGCCCCTTTGCATGATATAGGGAAAGTGGGAGTGTCGGATAGTATCCTTATGAAGCCCGACAGATTGACCAATGAAGAGTTCAAGGAAATGCAAAAACATGCGATAATCGGGTATAATGCGCTCTCCTACTCCGATGCACGTTTGGAATCCAATGCATTTCTCAGGCTAGCCAGGGAAACGGCTTTCACGCATCATGAAAAATGGAACGGTACAGGCTATCCGCGAGGTCTACAAGGTTATGAAATTCCCATATCAGGACGGCTCATGGCAGTGGCTGACGCCTATGACGCCATTACCAGCTCGCGCATTTATAAAGCCGCCCGATCCCATGATCAAGCGGTGGAAGAAATCAGAAAATGCAGCGGAACCGCTTTCGATCCGGATATTGTAAAAATATTCCTCCAGTTTGAGAAAGATTTCTATCGCATCGCCCAGGAATTCAAAGACTGATGTGGAAGGGAAATTGTGGACACTTTCTTAGGAGTGGATTCCTCATCCGGGGTGAGGTGTTCATTGGAAAAGGTTCCACCAATGCACGTTTCGGTGATATGGATTCCAACGGAGATGATCTGGTCAGTTGGGATGAATTCAAGGCATACTTTCCAAAAGCCGAACCGAGTGTCTTTGAGTCGATTGATCTCAATGCAGATAATGCCCTGGATCATGATGAATGGCATAAATTTAAAGCCGCTCATGGGTTAAAACATCAAGATTAGGGCGAAATTGTTGATGCAATCCTTTTATATGAAAATGGTCAATTTTCATTCTTCGTTGTTCCCGCCCGAGCATGGGGGTTAGTGGGTAATTCATTTGACAGGCATGGCAGAATTATCATAGGGTAAATTTGAAAAATGTCGAAATAAGGCAAACGAGGGGTCTGGAGAGTTAATGATTCGTATCCATGAAGATGGCCGGACTTAACAATATAGCGGCAAGAAAGCATAACTCCACCGGAATATGTATTTTGTACGTTTATGTTGTTTTCCTCTTGAAAAAGTGTATTGATTAATATCATCATGCCTACCCTTCGGACAGGGGGGAGGTTATTTACTACAAATACCTTCCCAACCTTTTTCCTTAATATTTCTGGCAAATATCAGTCCCAAACTCCCATTTCGACATCCACATTCGAATTATTATCTATACATATAAGGGCAACGACCATGAATTCGGATAATATGATTTTGGTTGTGGATGATGAGCCGCTTGCTTTATCTGGCACATCAAGATTGTTAAAACAGTCAGGCTATAAAGTTATCGAAGCCCAAACCGGGGAACAGGCCCTTCAATCAGCCAGAAAATATATGCCAGATCTGATTTTACTCGATATGGTACTGCCGGATATGGATGGGCTTGAAATTTGTCGGATATTAAAAACCGATAACAATACATCAGGCATATTAATCTGTATCATCTCCGGGATAAAAACAACAACCTCCGATCAGTCCGAGGGCCTTGAAGTCGGCGCTGATGACTATATTGTCCGACCTATTGAAAATCGGGAATTACTTGCCCGTGTTCAAGCAATGATCCGCCTTAGAAATACTGAAAAAGAACTTGAAAAACACCGAAGTCATTTAGAAGCCCTGGTTGAAGAGACGAACTGCTAAACTTCAACGTGAAATATCCGAACGAATAACTGCAGAAAATGCCCTGCGCGAAAGCGAAGAGAAGCTACAACTGTTCGTTGAATATGCGCCAGCCGCCCTCGCCATGTTCGACCGTGAGATGCGATACGTTGCCGCTAGTAGACGCTGGATGACGGATTATCAGCTTGTAGATCAGAACATTATAGGCAGATCCCATTACGATGTCTTTCCAGAAATCCCAGACCGATGGAAAACGGCGCATCGCAGAGGGCTTGCAGGTGAGATTGTGCAGGCCCAAGAAGACAATTTCATCCGGCGATGGCGCCACATGTTCGTGCGCACCATTCCATTCTGTACAGATGGAACCGTCCGTGAATGATCGGTCTGCCAGGGACATCACCGAGCGCAGATGGCTGAAATGCGCTTGGAAAGCGAAATCAGATTTAGAACTATCGCTGAGCAATCACCCAACTGACTTTATCAACAAACGTGCCGGTTGTTATGTAAATGCTTTGCGCAGGACAGTGATGCGATACGTACAAGGACGAATTCTTGCAGCACTGCAAATGCAAGCCTTATCGCACCGTAACCCAGAATGGGAGAATCCAGTTCATTAATCGGAAAGCTACTGAGTACTTCGGGTGAGTATTCCGAGAAAGATGGATGTCGAGCCCTTTTATACAAGTTTTGTTCATCCGGATGAAAAACAATCTGGTAATGAACACCACCATCTGAAAAGACTCAAAGGCGTTGGCAATTGCCAAAAAACAATGGGAAGCAACCTTTGATGCGATTTCGGATTGGGTATCCATAATAGACAAGAATCACAACATCATTCGGTCGAACAACGCCTCGAAAAGTTTGGTAGACCTATCACCAAAGAATGTTGTCGGGAAACATTGCCATGAAATTGTTCACGGGAGGGATTGTCCCATCCCTGACTGTCCCATGGAACTTGCTGTCAATAGCAAACAACGCGAGAACATGGAAATTCAGCTTGAAAATGGCCGATGGGTTCAGATTTCAGTGGACCCAATTATGAACGAAAACAAAGATGAATTTTTTGTGCATATCGTAAGGGATATCACCGACCGTAAGCGGGTAGAGGTGGAAAAGGATAAACTCGAAGCTCAGAAACGACACATCCATAAGGCTGAAAGCTTGACTCGCATGGCCGGGGCCATCGCCCATAATTTTAATAACCAGCTTCAGGTCGTGATAGGTAACCTGGAAATGGCCATGGTCGACCAGCCAAGGGATTCGGAGAACTTGTCTGAAGCGCTGAAAGCGGCCCGTAAGGCAGCGGATATAAGCGCCCTGATGCTGACCTACAGCGGGAAACAACCCGGCAAATATGAGCCCATAGACTTATCCGCAGCCTGCCGACAAAGCCTTACCCTGCTTCAGGCCGCAGCCCCGAAGGGCACGATGCTGAAGGCTGATTTGCCTGCATCCGGCCCGGTCATCCGTTGCAACGCAGGGCAGATACAGCAGGTTATTATCAACCTGGTCACCAATGCCTGGGAGTCTGCCGATGAGAGCCGAAGAGGTATTGGCCTGACTGTCAAGACGGTTTCACAGAAGGATATCCCCGCCTTTAAGCGTTTCCCCGCTGGCTGGAACCCGCAGGAAAGCGTCTACGCCTGCCTGGAAGTGGTAGATGCCGGCTGCGGGATCGCTTGCAAGGATATCGAAAAGATCTTTGATCCATTTTTCACCACAAAGTTCACCGGTCGAGGTTTGGGCCTGTCCGCAGTGCTGGGAATTGTTACAGCACATAACGGGGGGATAACGCTGGAAAGCCAGCCGGGCCGGGGAAGCGTCTTTCGGGTATTTTTCCCGCTGTCTACGGAAGAAATCCTTCGCCAGCCTGACAAACCGATCCAGCCTCTGGAAATACAAGGGGGTGGCACGGTGCTTCTGATCGAAGATGAGGAGCAGGTGCGCAAAATGGCCAGAACCATGCTCACCCGTCTAGGATATACGGTACTTGAAGCAAAAGATGGTATTGAGGCCGTGGAAATATTCCAACAGCACAAGAATGAGATCCGCTGCGTTCTCTCCGATTTGACGATGCCTCGGATGAATGGATGGGATACCCTGGCAGCCCTGCGCCAGATTTCTCCGGATATCCCGGTGATCCTCTCCAGCGGCTATGACGAGGCTCAGGTTATGGCAGGCGAACATCCCGAGCTTCCCAATGCATTCCTGGGAAAGCCATACCGGCTTCAGGACCTCAAGGATACCATCCGCCATACTCTGGCGGACAAGAAAAAAGCATCACCCAGATATGAACCTCGATGATGAGTGAACGGAATTGTGCATATTGTTATTTTTTTATGAAGTATTCAGAAACGGGAATTCTTAAGGACACCAATCCAATCACAATCAGGGAATAATCATTCATGTCGTAATAAATTAAGGAGTTACTGCTAAAGGCTGTAACCTTTTTTCATGCATCAAGAATCTTATCCCCGCCTTGTCCCCATTTTTCATCCGATGGAGAATCAGCCCCGGCCCTTTAATCAACCTCTGAAAACAAATAGCCCTCGGTCACTATTGAAGGAAAGGAAGCTTTAATGATAGCACGAGACAGAACGCTTCAAATTGTTCACGGAGTGAAATGATATCTGATCCCGTCAGACGCTGGCTCATCTTTTTGATTGCCTGCCTGCTGTTTTTACTCTCCCAGTTTTACCGGGCTTCGGTGGCCGTCATTGCCCCGGATCTGATCCGGGATCTGGACATTGACACGCGCGGACTCAGCCTGATTTCAGCCGCATTTTTTTATGCCTTTGCCGTGATGCAGATCCCGATCATCATGTACCTGGACGGTATCGGACCCCGGGTGTCCATGGCGGTGCTTTCCCTGATCGCAGTTGTTGGCGCCATAATGTTTGCCATGGGTCATTCTCTGTCCGTGCTGGTGACCGGCAGAATGCTGATAGGAATCGGAATGGCCTGTAATCTGATGGGAACCCTCAAGCTCATCACGCTCTGGTTTACCCCCCTGCGTTTTGCCACGCTGTCCGCCCTGGTAACCTCCCTGGGAACGGTCGGCAACCTGATCGCCGCAACGCCTCTGGTGCTGATGGTTCAGGCCGTGGGATGGCGGAACTCCTTTCTGGTTATCGCCGGAATCAACCTGGTTTTAACGCTTCTTTTTTATCTTATTACTCGGGACCGGCCCGAATCATCGGTGAGCAGGGATGTCCCTAAAGCGGCATCGACCCAGATCCGGGAAATACTGATCAACCTCCGCCGACTGTTCGGGGAAAAGGATTACTGGATCATTTCACTGGGTACTTTTTGCCGCTATGGCATTTTTGCGGCGGTCCAATCCCTTTGGGCGGCCCCGTTTCTGATCAATGTAATCGGCGTTTCTGTTGTATCTGCCGGCAATCTGCTTGTTTTGATGAGCATGGGTATGGTGGTCGGCAGTCCGGTCTGCGGCTGGCTTTCCGATGCGGTATTGCAAAACCGCAAGGGCATTATTATTTCCGGACTGATTGCCATGGGAGCGGTTCTGGCCTTGCTGACAAGATTGTCATCCGGTACATCCATGACGCTGCTCAGCATTCTTTTTTTTGGTTTTGGATTTATCAGCAGTTCCGGAGGCATCATGTATGCCCATATCAAGGAGAAGATGCCGGCCGAACTAGCGGGTACGGCCATGACGGGTATCAATTTTTTCACCATGATCGGGGGGGCTGTATTTCTCCAGGGACTGGGGAACATGATGCAATTTTTTCACCCCCGGGAGTCTCTGGGCGATTCCGCATTTACGGATGCGTTTTTATTCTGCGCGATCTGTCTGTGGATCACCGCCGCTTTCTATTTGTTCACTGTGGAAACCCTGAGAAAAAAACCATAATCGGACCGTCACTGTCACTTATCATGAAGCCATAACGGAGAGGCTGGCATCGAATCAAATATCTTGCGAATATCAAACCATTAAAGATGATTACGACGGCATGGATTATGCTTCAATTAAAAACGAAATTGAAGCGATTCGATCTATACTTCCCAATATGTGGTCATTTGCTCGAAACGGCCACCGCCAATGTTGTATTGCATAAATGTCCCGTGGAGACCCATGACAAAAAATGACGCAATCAATACAATTAACGGTAAACTTGTCACATTTACTTTGAATAAGCCAACCACGGAACGCCAATTGAAGGAACATCGCCTTGACTGACAATAAGACTCGTTTAGATCAGACGGCTGATTCTTCAACGGCTAAGACAGGTTCAGGGCATGCGAAACTGGGCGCTTCGCGAGAGCCCTATTTCAACATTTGCGGCACGACACCGGTGAGTTATTGCACCATCAGCGAAAAAGGACTGATCCTGGAGGCTAACCTCAGCGCCGCCAACCTAATTGGCGTTCCACGGGACGCTCTGGTTAAACAGCCAATCACACAGTTCTTCCTCAAGGAAGACCAGGACATCTACTGCCGGTACAGCAAGCAGCTCTTTGAGACCGGAGCGCTACAGGCATGCGAGTTGCGAATGCTGCGCCAGGATGGAACGATCTTCTGGGCGCGGCTGGATGCCGCTGCAGTGCAGAACGAAGACTGTTCTCGCGTTTACTGTATCGTACTTAGCGATATAACCGCCCGCAAGCAGGCAGTTCAGGTGGAGGCGCTTCGAACCCAGAATGAGATACACTTTCAAGTCTTAAACGCCATAGATGTCATCATCTACGTGGCCGATATGAAAACGAATGAAATCCTTTTTATTAACACATACGGACGAAATCTATGGGATGTCATAAAGGGTAAAATCTATTGGCAGGCGATACATCCGGGCCATGCAAGACCCAGTGAATATAGCACAAATAATAAGCTCATCGGGCCTGATGGGAACCCGGCAGAGGGTATTGTCTGGGAATTTCAGGATACTGTCAACAGACGGTGGTACGATTGCAGGAGCAGGTCCATTTATTGGCCTGATGGTCGTATTGTGCGAATGGAAATCGTTACTGACGTTACCGATCGCAAGCGGTATGAAGCAGAAAAAGAGGAACTCGAGGTCCAGAATAGGCAGCTTCAAAAGGCCGAAAGCCTGGGACGCATGGCCGGGTCCATTGCCCACCATTTCAACAACCAGCTCCAAGTCGTGATGGGGAACCTGGAAATGGTTATTAACAACCTGCCGGTGGGTGTAAATCCGTTAGAGAGTCTGGTCTCAGCGATGCAGGCGGCTCTCAAGGCAGCGGAGGTGAGCGGTCTGATGCTGACCTATCTCGGACTAACGCCCGGTATGCATGAACCCATAGACCTGTCTGAAACTTGCCGCCGAAGTCTGGCGCTGCTTCAGACCAAGGCCCGGAAAAACATGATCATTAAGGCTGTTTTCCCATCTTCCGGTCCGATCATCCGTGCGAACGCAGGCCAGATACAGCAGGTTCTGATCAACCTGCTGACCAATGCCCTGGAGGCAACTGCCGGGATAAAAGGGGCCATTGGCCTGACAGTCAAAACGATTTGTGCAGCGGACATACCCACATCGCCACGTTTTCCGGTCGACTGGAAGCCCCGGGACCCCGCCTATGCCTGCCTGGAAGTGGCGGATACGGGATGCGGTATCGCGGAAAAGGATTTCGGACAGATCTTTGACCCGTTTTTCTCCACCAAGTTCACGGGCCGCGGTCTGGGCTTGCCCGTGGTTCTCGGGATTGTGCGGGCACATCACGGGGCTGTCACGGTGGAAAGCAAAGCAGAACGAGGGAGTATTTTTCGGGTCTTTTTCCCGGTTTTGGCCGAAAAAACCCCTCGCCAACCATACAAATCGGTCCAAACCCCGGATATTGAAGGAGGCGGCACAGTGCTGCTGGTAGAAGACGCGGTGGCGGTGCGCGAAATTGGTGCGTCAATGATCATGCAACTGGGTTTCAAGGTGATTGAAGCCGGGGATGGCGTTGAGGCTGTGGAAGCTTTCCGGAAGCATCAGGACGAGATCTGCTGCGTCGTTTGCGATTTATCCCATGCAGAATGGCCCCAAGCATTTCTGGGAAAACCTTATCAGCTTAAGGATCTTCGCGACTCGATCCGTAGCGCACTGTCAAATATGGCTGATGGTAAAAATTGATTTGTCCCGTAATCGGATCCATCGCTTTTCGGCGCAACCGGATCATGCTGAAAGCAGCGCCCTGCCGAAAACCCTGAAGGCGACCCGATACTTATCCAGTTTATGATGCAAAAGGGCTTTGTCCGCATAAAACATAAGGGTCAGCTTGAGCGAAACTATCCGCCACACCGCCTGAATCAGGTTCTCCGTGCAGATTCCCCGAACCGCCCCGGCCGAGTAGTGACTGCGATAGAAAATCAGCTCCGCCCGAAATTTTTTCTCCCAGACAGCGGCGGGCAAATGCTCCCGCTCGCTCTTCCCGCCCCAGTGGAGAACCACCGCATCCGGAATATATCCGATCACCCACCCTGCCCTTCTCAGCCTCAGACACAAATCCTGCTCTTCGCCGTACAGAAAAAAATCCGCGTTGAAACCGCCTGCATCCACGACAGCCATCCGCCTGGCAATCATGCTGGCCCCCAGAACCCAGGCAATGTCCCCTCTGAGTCCGGCCATCTCTTTTTTGGCATATTTCTGGCCGGGATAGCGGCTTTCGACAGAAGACTGGGCGGATCCGTCCGGGTTCACGATGCGGGTTCCGGCAAGCCCGACATCCGGGTGGATTTCCATATGGGAAATCATGGCCTCAACAGCTCCCGTGCGGACTTCCGCATCCGGGTTCAAAAAATAAAGATACCGTCCTTTGCTGAGGGCAATGCGCCTGGTTATTGGCTTTTGCAAATCCAAGATTTTCGGCGTTTGCGATAAAAACGGCATCCGGAAAGCGCTCTTTGACCATTTCCGCGCTCAGATCCTTTGAGGCATTGTCCACGACGATGGTTTCAGTACAAATGCCTGAAGAAATCCCGGCAAGGGACTCCAGGCACCGGGCCAGATACTCCCGGGTGTTGTAATTGACGATGATGATGGAAAGATCGCAGGAATTCAGCATATAATTTAATTCTTTTCGCCTTTGATGAACTTGTAATAAGTCAAAACTGGATGGCTTCGCAAAAAATTCAAGATCAAGGCGAGCGATTTCTGAGGACCGGCGTTCCGCCTGCCGTACGAATAGTACGCCGCAATGACGAAGGATGAAGCTCAACGCAGATTCATTGGACTTTTTACGAAGCCATCACATAGATGATCATCTCCCGGGGGCCATGCGCCCCGTGAACCATGACCGCCTCGATGTCCGCAGTTTTGCTGGGTCCGGAGATCAATGTCATGCAGCAGGTCATGCCTTCCGTTTCTGAATCCGGATCCCGTTTCACCAGGGCGTAGCATTCCTTAAGGCTTTCCAGCAGCTGGTCTTCGCTAATCACGGCCACGTGAATCGACGGCAGCAGCGAAACCATTCTGGGCTGGCCGGGACGGGTTTTCAGCACCAGACTTGCGGATTCGGCGATACAGTAGTCGGCGGATGTCACACCGATGAGCGCGGTTTGCGCCTGAAGGCGAAAAAGGCCGGAATCTACAGGCTCCGGGTCCGGCACATAAACCGAAATACCCTTATTTTTCAGGCGCTCCGGCAGGTTCAGGCCGTCGATCAGCGGATGCCGCCAGGCAACCAGACTTTTGGAATCGCTCCATTCCGGCGCGCGATCCTGCGCCAGTTCGACAATGGCCTGGGCCGCGTCTTGGGCGGTCGGCACGGGAATCACCTTCAGGTTAAGGAGGCCGCCTTCGTGAATCAGGCGATCCAGCAGCCGCTTTCTGTCCGTCACAGAGCGGTTTTTGATTTTGTTAAGAAGAAGAGAGGATTCGATCCGAGAGCCGGGAAACACATCGTGAAAATTTCCGGCGGTCCGATGCCGGCTGACCCAGGGCGGCCCTGATCTTCTGAAGAAAAGGCATCTGATTGGAAATATGCTCGGAATTCATGGAAAAATCCGTTTCATCAGCCTGGCCCCCAGTTCATAGCGTTTGCGATCCTGCATCATCCAGGACCAGATCATCCATCCTGCCTTTTCCAGAAGGCTGTTTCGCCGCACCTGCCAGGATGCGTCCCCATCGGCCAGCATGGACCTTAATTCCAGAAGCATCCTGGGGATGTCGATGTGAACCGGGCAGGCTTCCCGGCAGGCCCCGCAGAGGGTTTCTCCCAGACAAAGGTCCCTGGAGCGGTTGATACCGGTCAAAAGCGGTGTCACAACCGCACCGACCGGACCGCAATAGGCCGATCCATAGGCATGTCCCCCGATTTTGGCATATACCGGGCAGACATTGAGGCAGGCCCCGCAGCGGACGCAGCAGAGGATTTCCCGGAATCTTTTATCCGCCAGAATCCGGCTGCGGCCGTTATCCAGTATGATCAAATAATAGGTTTGCGGCCCGTCCGAATGACCGGGCTGCCGGGGGCCGCTGATGTGGCTGACATAGCCTGCCATCTTCTGGCCGGCGGCCCCCCGGGAAAGCAGCCTTAACAGCACATCGTGGTCCTCAAGGGTGGCTGCCACGCGTTCCATTCCCATGATGGCCACATGGACTTTGGGAAGCGTTGTGGCCATGCGGATATTGCCTTCATTGGAAAGAATGGCGATATGGCCGGTTTCGGCGCAGGCCAGGTTGCAGCCGGTAATGCCCATGTCCGCGGCCAGAAATTTCTCCCGAAGGGCTTTTCTGGCCGCCCAGGTCAGGGTCGGCGGATCATTGCTGTAGGAAATGCCCAGTTTTTCGGCAAAAAGGGCTCCGATTTCGTTTCGCGTTTTATGAATGGCCGGCGCAATGATATGAGAAGGATGCTCCTTGCGCCAGCTGAACGATGTATTCCCCAAGATCGGTTTCCGTCACCTCGATGCCGTCTGCGATCAAGAGCCGCATTCAGGCCGATTTCCTCGGTCACCATGGACTTTCCCTTGACCACGGCCCGGACCCCGTGCTTTCGGGCGATGTCCCGGCAGGCGGCAACTGCGGCCCCGGCATCCTGGGCGAAAATCACCTCGTCCCCCGTTTTTCTGAACCTTTGCCGCCAGGGTTTCCAGAAGCACATCCAGGTTGTTGATGGCCTGCATGCGAAGCTCATGGGCTTTGATGACGCAGACCCGGCCCTTCGGCAAGATTCAGGTAGGCAGCGGCCGCCCCCTTTCCCAGCCGATCCTGAAGATTGGCAAGGGCCGCCTGAAGCACTGGGATTTGAAATCGCCTTTCTGGCTTCATCGATGTATGGTTGCATGTGTCTGGCTTTTTTGACTTTTACGAGTTCATCGTCAGGAGCTGGGCGATATGCAGGGCCTTGATATCGGAGCCAAGACGGACAAGATGCTTTTGAATCTGCATCAGACACCCCATGTCGCAGCCAACAACGACATCGGCCCCGGATGCGATAACGGCACTGACCTTATCGGATGCCATTGCCGCTGAAATATCCGGATATTTCAGAAAAAAACTTCCCCCGAAACCGCAGCACCTGTCGGAATCCTTCATTTCAACAAAAGTGGCCCCTTTCACGTTTTGGATCAGCCGTCGCGGCTGAGACCGGACAGACAGGCCCCTTAGCAGATGACAGGAGTCATGATACGTCACCCTGCCCGAAAAGGCAGCGCCGAGATCCTCCACCCGGAGCACGTCCACGATAAATTCCGTAAGCTCGAAAATGCGGCTTCCCAGGGAAATGGCCCTGGCATAGTATTTCGGGTCATTTTCAAACAAGAGGGGATAATGGTGCCTGACCATGTTCACGCACGAACCCGAAGGGCAGACAATGGTTTCGGCATCATTGAAGATATCGATGAATCTTGCGGCCGCTTTTCTTGCCTCTTTCCGATACCCTGCGTTAAAGGCAGGCTGGCCGCAGCAGGTCTGATCCGTTGGGCAGATGACGGGAAGGCCAAGGCGGTGAAATATTTTCTCAACCGCCGCCTTTACCCCCGGATAGAGGCTGTCTACCAGGCACTGGACAAAAAGGGTAATGGGCCGGCCGGATCCGGGAATCGCCGGAACCGGCCGCTGGTTTAATGCTGCCGTGTTTTGCATGGATTAAATCCAAAGCCCCGTGGTTTTGCCGTTTTTCAGGTTCACCAGACCTTCTTCACAAATCCTTAAATAAGGAATGGCCGCGCCGGTCAGGGTGACAAGGGTTAACAGCGGATCGGAGAAAGAAACCCCCAGGCCGCCGATGGCCGACCCGGATGGCCTCAAGTTGCCGGGCCATCTCCGCAAGGGGAGCCTGGGCCATGATGCCCATCACCGGAAGCGCCAGTTCCGCCAGAACCGCAGCCCTGATCGCAGACAACGGCGCCGCCCTGCATTTCCCGGATGCGGTTTGCCGCAAGCGCCATGTCCGCATCCGAGGCCCCCACCACAATGATGTCCGAAGTATCCCAGGCAGCGCTCGAAGCAAAGGCCCCGGACTTCATGCCGGTTCCCCGGACAAGGCCGACAAAGCGTTTTCCGGGTTCATGGGCCCGATCGATCGCCGCCACCTTGACGATGTCATTCTGGGTGTCTGCCAGGATCTGTCCGTCTAGTACCGGCATCTCCATCTGCACTTCCTGAGTGACGAGCTCTGTTATCAAATCGATAACCCGCACCCGGACAAAAAGCGTTTTCTCAGGAGGGTGAATGCAAAAATCAGCCGGCTTCAAGGGCTCCGGGATATTGACACTGGCAAGGCTTTGTTGCTGAAAACACATGTCGCCGGGGGGGCACAAGAACTTGTCCGTTTTCAGCCACAACCCTTCCCCGCTGATCACAACCTCCGGGACAATTGCGGCAGGAGTCCGGGATGATCAGCATATCGGCGTGTTTTGCCGGCGCAATGCCGCCGACAAGGGCATCCAGGCCGAAATGCTCCGCCACGTTCAGGGTGGCCATCTGAATGGCCGTAACCGGATCAAAGCCGCAGTCAATGGCTTTTTGAACCACGTATTCCATATATCCCTTGTGGATAAGATCCGCCGGGGAAACGCCATCGGTAACCAGAATCAGACGCCTGGAATCAACGCCAAAATCCCTGATTTTGGCAGATTGCCTCCAGATCCCTTCGAATGCTGCCTTCCCGGATCATGACATAGAGTCCCAGCCGAAGGCGAGAGAGGACTTCTTCGGCTGAAATGGGTTCATGGCAGGAAGATATTCCCGCTGCCGCGTATGCCATGAGCTTTTTGCCGCTCGCGCCGGCGCTATGGCCTTCCAGCAATTTCCCGCAAGCCAGCACCCGGCCGAACATGGGCAGGAATATATCGGGGTCCTGAATCACGGCCTGCCAGTAAGTCTCGCCCAGACCGACCATCCCTTCCTGGCCGAGCAGATCTTCGAGCACCGCAACCGGCATTCCCTTTACTTTCCCGCTGATGGAAACCATGGCCGGCGCCGTGGTGAATACTTTTATCGGCTGATTTTTGAGCGCGGCCAGAAAATCCTTTACCCCGTCACTGCCCCGGATCGGAAAGGTTTCCATCGTTTCCGTAATCAGCGTTGTCGTGCCGCCTTTCATGGCTACGTTCAAAAATTCAGCCGGGTCCGTAAGCCATGCCATGTGGGTATGGCCGTCGATAAAGCCCGGAATCACGGTTTTTCCCCCGGCATCGATGACACGGGTGCGGGCTTCATCCACTTTTTTCGGAGCATCCCCCACCCAGGCAATCCATTCGCCCTTGATGCCGACAGTGCAGTTATCCAGAATCTCGCCGGAATACACATTGACAATCCTGGCATTCAGAATTGCCAGATCCGCGTCTTCCTGACCCGAGGCCACACGGGTCAATGCCGCCAAAGGCATGTTTTTAAAATATGAAGATATCGCCGTCATGATCACGCTCCTATATCAGCATTTCCGCAGCCAAGCCTCGGTCTTTTAACGAAAAGGGATTTTGACATTTATCAAAAACGTCCATTATAATGATTCTCCATGGAATTCTCGTTTAAACCGATCGGCATCATCGACTCCTGTTTCAAGGAAAAATTCGGCATTCCCCGCCAGCCCGGCCTGGCAACGGAAGCCCGCGCCATATTGAAAATGTTTCCGCCGTTCGATCAGATGGAAGCATTTAAAGGGCTCGAGGATTTTTCCCATATCTGGATCATCTTTGTCTTTCATTCCGGCATGCCGGGACACCTGGAAAGCGACTGTCCGCCCGCCAAGACTGGGCGGAAACCGCCGGACCGGGGTTTTTTCTACCCGTTCCGGCTTCAGGCCCAATCCCATCGGCCTGTCGGCGGTGCGGCTCGAGAAAATTGTCCGGGAAAAAAAAGAAACCCGCCTTTTCCTTGGCGGCGTCGACCTGATGGACGGCACCCCGGTTCTGGACATCAAGCCCTATCTGCCCTATGCCGACGCCATTTGCGATGCCTGCGGCGGATTTGCCTCAAGTATTCCTGAAGCTCCCATACGGGTCAATTTCAGCCCCCAGGCCAGAGCCTTTTGCCTTGAAAAAGAACAGTCCGGATACCCGGGCCTGACGCTGCTCATCGAACAATTACTCAAAATGGACCCCAGACCCGCCTATTACGCCGCCGCACCTCAAAAAAGCCATTTCGGAATGAGGGTATATGACTTTAATGTCCTGTGCGACAATCTCTGAAGGCGCCGCTTATGTCACTGCCTGTGATGACGCCCCGCAAAGGCATTTCGGACACGTGATACCGGGTTATTGCCTTTTTGGCTGACGCCTCTTATAGATCGAAACCCATATGAAATGCAACCCTGTCGATCACGATCTTTCCGGTATTTGTTTGATGCCGGAATTCGTTTTGAATTCCGACGCCGGGGCAACCAGGATTAAAAGCGAGCGGTGCTACAGCGCAACAAGAAACAGCTGAATGAACCGGGAATTCAGATCCGCTTCTGAAACACCACCCAGGTCGGCTTCCAGTTCCGCGAAAAGACGCTCCATTTCCGGTCCGGAGCGCTCGGTCAACTCACTGGAAGTCCATCCTGTTTTTTCAGACAGCCAGCGCAAAAACGACGATTTCATGGCTTTGCGGACCCTTGCGGGTTTCGCAAAATCCTGCCTGCCGCGTTTTCCAAAGAGTTCTCGAAAAAACAGGATGAAGCTGTCTATCGGAATGGGTACGATTTCCGGAGACAGGCCGATATGACTCTGAGCCCAGCGGGTCAGGATGAGATTTTTATAGGAAAGGCTCTGCCTGGAAGGGACGGACTGCAAAAACAGGGTCAAATCATCGGCCATGGCCCCGAGCAACTTGTCAAATTGAATAACCTGACTCAAAAGTGTTTGGGTCACCTGGATATCCTCAAGGGATCCGAACTCCCTGTAGAGAACTCCCGTCTGATAATTATCGAAAAACAAGGGTTTTTTGATCAAGATACCGCCCAAAACTCCGACCCACGACTCTCCCCAGAAACTCAGCGGCAGTTTTTTCTCTGAAAACCAGCTTTTCTGCAGCCATTGCCGGGCCTGCCATTTTAGTTCCAGGGCTGCGCCATACCCCACGCGAAAAATCCCCGATAACGGCCTGGAGCGGATCAGGGAAGCGCTCTGAACAACATCCCGGGGCTTTGCAGACAGGCGTTCCAGTCCGATGGAAAGATATCCCGCGGTTTTTTTGACAACCGCTTCAATATCCGCTTTTGACGCAATCGTTTTTTGATCCGCCACCACGAGTTGATTAATCAAGGATACCAGCTCCGTCTGGATCTCCGGAAGCATGCGATCGTATTCCAGGGTTTTTAAAGATCGAACAAAAACATTGTCCGCTTCCAGCATTCGAAAGGCATAGGCCGGAACCGGAAGAGACGGCTCCGCGGTTCTTTTTTTGGAAGTGATCCGCCTGGGAATGGCATCCGGTTTCAACGGCTGATACACCCCAACGGCCTCGTCAAATGGAAGGAACCCTTTTTCGGCCATCCGGATATTCCGGAGCCGCCAGGTTTCTTCTTCAGTTTCAGCCGGAAGAATTGTCTGGGATTCCAGCATCACGTTCTGATACAGAATCGGATCATCGGAATAGAGTTTTTCCAGAAACCGTGTGATAAACGTATAGCGTTCCTCATTCGTATCCGATGCATCGGTTTGTTCTTCAGAAGCGGTCATGTCGCCGGATTCAGGCAGAAATCGAAAATACACCATGTTGTCTATCGTCATAAACGCATCCGGAATATCCGCAGGCTCTTCATCCGTTTCCAGAGTCCGAATCCGGAGGTTTCTGAAAAGATACCATTCGATGAATTCCGTCTGTTCGTTCTGAAACCATCGAAGAAAGCGATCGGGGTCCGCCAGAAATCTGAAGTTCAGCCACCGGGTCAACGATCGAATTTCGATCCGGTCGCCTTTCCAGACTTCCATGTCCAGAATAAAATCCCATTGCGCATTCGAAGCCAGCGCCAGAAGCGGCAGGCAGTCCTCAGGCCCGATATCCTGAATCATAATAAACAGATCTGTTTCCGGGATGGAATGGACCAGGGCTGCCGGGTGCCGCGCATTCAGGATAACGTCCAAGGCTTTTTCCGCAGGCAGTGCCAAGGCAAGCTTTCGCTGCTCGCCCAGTTCGGTAATCGCCTGCTGGATGGATGCCGCAGGCGTTTTTTTCCGGTGATTCATCAGATTATCCCGTCGTGAAGAAGAATTGAAATTAAATATCCAATGGCGTATGATGACTTAACAAAATGTCGGCTATATATGAATTTTCCCAGATTGTTTTTATTTAAAAGGAGAAAATATGAAAAAATTCTATTGGGTTCCATTGCTGATCCTGCTCAGCATGGGCTGTACGCAGGAAACCCAGAATCAGTTTGGCAGAAACATCCAGAACTGGACCGGCACAAACGGCGTTCTGGATATTTACGCCGGCGAGCAGCTTGTCAAGCGGTTTATTCGCGTGGACAAAATATCCACCGCATACGGCACCGGCGATAAAACCCCCAGGCCTTACCGGTTTGGATATGGCATTCTGGATATGAATCAGAATTATATCGCTGACCCGGGAGAGAAAAAAGTCTATTTTGAATTCAGCGACTATTCCACAAATTATATATTCTACGAACATCCCCACGCAGGATGATTTTCATAGGCATATTTAGGCCCGGTTATGAAGCCATGAGCATTTCGATTTCTTCGGCTTCGACCGGGATGTCTTTCATCAGATCCGCCGGCCCGTCGGCGGTGATCACGATATCATTTTCAATCCGTACGCCAATGCCTTCTTCCCGGATATAGATTCCCGGCTCAACGGTAAAAACCATTCCCGGCTCGAAGATACGGTGCCGGTTTCCATAATCATGGACATTCAGGCCAAGATGATGTGAGGTTCCGTGCATGAAAAACTTCTTGTAGGCAGGCATGTTCGCACTTTGGTTGTGGATGTCTGTTAAGGTCAGCAGCCCTAGATCAACCAGCTCTTTTTCCATCACAAGGCCCACGGCCTTGTGATAGTCGGCCAGCGTGTTGCCGGGGAGCAGCATGGCGATCGCTGCCCTTTTTACCCGCAGAACCGCATTATAGACCGCCTTTTGCCTCGGGCTGAACCTGCCGCCGACCGGAACCGTCCGCGTCAAATCCGATGCATAGCCGGCGTATTCGGCCCCAAAGTCCATCAGCAGCAACTCCCCTTCCAGGCACTGCCGGTCATTGTTTTCATAGTGAAGAATGCAGGCGTTCTCCCCTGAGGCAATGATGGATGGATAGGCCGGCCCCCGGGAGCGGTTCATCAGAAATTCATGGATGATTTCCGCTTCGATTTCAAATTCCCAGACCCCGGGCCGGATAAAAGACAATAACCGGCGAAACGCTTTTTCGGTAATATGGCAGGCTTTCTGGATCAGATCTGTCTCGATCCGCGATTTGACAGCCCGAAGTGCGTGCATGACGGGCGCCAGCCGTTCATAGCGGTGGAGGGGATATTTGGCCATGCACTCCCTTAAAAACCGCGTATCCCGGGTTTCCACGATGGTTTCGGCCCGCAGGTGCTCATTGGTGTTCAGATAAATCGTTTCGGATTCGATAACCAGAGTCCTGAGCACTGCATCAAATTCCCGGGTCCAGTAAACGGTTTGAATACCGGATATAGCGGTTGCCTGCGCCTGGGTATATTTGGGCCCTTCCCAGATCGCGATTTTATCGCTTGTCTCGCGGACAAACAGGATTTCCCGGTGTTTCTCCTCCTGGGCGTCCGGACATATCACCAGAATCGTTTCCTCCTGGTCGATGCCGCAGAGATAAAATATGTCGGAATGCTGAACAAATGTCAGCCTTCCATCGGCGCTGGTCGGCATCACGTCGCTTGAAAGAAGCACGGAAATGGAATTGGGCCTGAGCCGCGCTTTCAGGCGCCTGCGGTTTTCAACAAACAGGGATGAATCGATGGGAAGATATCTCATTGGCCGCAACCTACACCAGCTGGCAGGAATCGGATCCCGCCGCTTTCTTGTTTTCCACATAATGGGCTGCGGCAAGGGCGGCCGTGCAGCCGTCCGATGCAGCAACCACAATCTGCCGGGCGTATTTCTGGCGAAGATCTCCGATCACATAGATTCCTGCAATATTGGTTTCACATTTGTCATCGGTAACCACATACCCGTTGGCGTTCATTTTTGTTCCCGAAGGCACCAGCTGGTTGTTGGGGCTGAAGCCGACAAAGATAAACACCCCGTCTGTCGGCAGATCTTGATTCCGGCCGGTTTTGACATTCTTCAATTCGATGGATGAAACCCCCTGTTCGCTGGCCTTGATCGCAACCGGAACGGTATCCCAGATCATCTCGATCTTGCATTCGGCCTTGATCCGCTGCTGCAAAATCTTGCTGGCACGAAGCGCGTCCCGTCGGTGAACCATATAGACCTTACTGGCCAGTTTGGCCAGATAAAGCGATTCTTCGGCCGCGCTGTCTCCGCCGCCGATCACCACAACGGTTTTGTTTCTGAAGAAAAACCCGTCACAGACCGCGCAGTAGGACACCCCCTGACCGTAGTATTCGGCTTCTCCGGGGATATTCAGCTTGTGGGAGCTGCCGCCGGTTCCCAGGATCACGGCATAAGCTTTCAGGACAGACCCGTCATCCAGATGCACCGAATGGTATTCCAGCCCCGGCTCAACTTCCTTGACTTCAGAAAAGATCATTTCCAGTCCATAGGAAAGCGCATGCTGGTGAAACTGCATGGACAGATCCGGACCACTGATCCGCTCGATTCCCGGATAATTTTCGACTTCTCCGGAAAGGGTCATCTGGCCGCCGGGCGCGCCTTTTTCGATCAATACGGTTTTAAGGGCTGCCCGCATGGCGTAAATCCCGGCGGAAAAACCTCCCGGCCCGCCGCCAACGATAATCAGATCATAAATTTCATTTGTTGACACAACGATCTCCTTCATTTGAGCTTTCAGCTTCCTTTTGATCCTCTCCCCGGCAGAGCTGACAACGATCTTCCCCGCACAACTGGCAGGAAAAACAATCCCTGCAGAGATGCTTCCTGGATCTTTCAGGATTATAAACCGGCACAAAAACCTTGCCCGGCAATCCGGGATGGCTGACAAACGGCATGGCGATTTCCTTTTTTCCCCATCCTGCGATCTGATGCTGCCGCGGATTTCAAACCGAAGCCTCTCGTTCCGCAATTATTTCGACATCATGGGCATTTTACTCTGCGTCTGGGTATAGCCTTCGGGAACGGAAAAAAGCGATTTATCCAGAGACTTTTTCTCGATTTTTTTCAGGGTAGTGGTTGAGGTCCCTTTCATGATATGCATGACCATCTGAACCGGAAATCCATCCAGTTGACCCATCATCCCGGCGATGTTCATCTGCTTCATCATGGGATTCTCATCAAATATACCGGCTATTTTTTTCCCGATATCCTTGACCTCTTCATATCCCTTGACATCTTTTGACAGCCAGTATTCACTGTTCATCATCATGCCGGAAACCAGGTATTTCCGGCAGTTGTAGCCGGCGATCTGACGGGTTTCATCGGTGGGCGTCACCTGGATATTGCCCATCATGTTTTTCATCATCTGCTGCTGCATCTGGCCTTTTTCGCCTTTCATTTCAGGCGGCCTGCCCATTTCCGCCATATTGATCTGCTGATAGGTCTTGGCAGTCGTATTAATATGATACATGATTTTCGTATCGAAATTCATGATGGAAATCTGGCCTTCCTGCTCGGTTCGGGAGGCATACGCCGTAAGATATGTTTTAACGACTTTGGTGTCATCCTGCCGTCCCGGCATTCCCTTGGTTTCCTGATCCGATTCCCAGTAAAGATCCGCCATGGCAACAGATGATAACATCAACCCCAGAATAACCGAAAACAACAAAAGTTTTAGCATCAAGCCGACTTTTTTCATGTAACGCCTCCTGTTTGGGTATGTGTATGTAAAAACGCGCACAAGATAATTAATCACATAACAAATACTATACCGGCATTGACATATCAAGGAAAAGTGGAGATTGTGCCGGGCAGGGCCGCACAGGCCCATGAAATAAAGCGCCTGTGCAACGATTTTTTATAAAATATACATATTAAAAACAGATCGATCATTCAGTTGAATTATTTTTCGAATACACCGCCAATGAACAAAAAAATCTATATCTTACCGAACCCGTGTGATAGAATTATTCATTTTATATTTTCCAACAAAGTAACTACGGATTAGACAGTGTCCAGTTAAAATATTTTTTTCAGTATTACCACCCACTATTTTATCCTTTCATGGAGGTAAAGCGTGAAAACGTACCAGGTTAAAGAGTTGATGATCCCGTTGACGGAATACGCCACAGTGGACGAAGACGCCACGCTGTTTGATGCGGTCATGGCGCTTGAAAAGGCCCAGTTGGCCTTTAACCACAGCCAGTATCAACACCGGGCAATCCTGATCCTCAACAAAGAGGGAAAGGTCGTCGGAAAGCTCAGCCAGATCGATGTCCTTCGGACCCTGGAGCCCAAATACGCCGAGATGCAGGGCAGTAACGGCCTTTCCCGCTATGGATTCAGCAAGAAATTCATGAAATCCATGCTCATTCAACATCACCTCTGGGAAAGTCCTCTGAAAGACATCTGCCGCAAGGCCGGCGAAAAGCGGGTTACGGATTTCATGCACGCCCCCACGGAAGGTGAATATGTCTCAGAGGAAGCCACGCTGGACGAGGCCATTCATCAGCTGGTTCTGGGGCAACATCAGTCGCTTCTGGTGACAAAAGATAATGAAATCGTCGGCGTCCTAAGGCTTACCGACGTGTTTGCCGCTGTTTTCCACGTTATGAAACAATGCAGCATATAAAGCCTGCGATATTAAGTTCCATGTCAAGTTGCGCCAAAGGGAATTGCCTGACCCAATGGATTCTGACTTCTTTCATTTAAAAGGTGACGGAAATGAAAAAGATTGAAAACCTCATTGCAAGAATTGCTCAGCGGCTCAAAATCAACCTCAGAGAACTGGATTTCGACCTGGACCCCTATATTCAGAATGTTCTTCCGATTGGTCAGCTTGCCAAATTCTACGCCTTTTACGGCATTACCCCGCACCATCCCCTGAATTTTCATTTCAGCCATTCCAACCTGGCCGGCAGCTATTTTCTGGGAAAATGCCGGGTGGATCACTCTGTGCTCTATAAATGCGATATTCGCGGAGATGAGTTGAAGCGAAAAGGCGATATTTTTTCCTTTGGCACCCACAAGATTCCCGTTTATGAAGATGAATGCATTCAGATTCGGGACAGCTTTCTCATCAAAACCCTGGTTCACAACAAATCCCAGGACCCGGAAAGCCTGGATACTTTTTTTATTCATGACACCATGTCCATGCATTATGCCAATATTCACGGCGCCCCGATCGAAGGCTGTTTTCTGGGATCCTTCAGTACCGTTGATCTGACAACCGCTCACGACTGCGTGATCAGACGATTTTCCTATGTTCAGGTCGGTGAAATGTCACATGTCTATTTGGAACCGGGAACCATCTGGATAAAAAAAGACAAGGCATTCAATTTTCTATATCGGTATCCCCGCCCTATCCTGGACCGCTATGTTAATTTCGTTCTCGGCGAAGGCCCTCCCCGAGGCATCATCATGGATTTTATTCAGGAGCGGAAAGCTGATTTTAAACGTGTTTTTGATGAGATTCATCTGGAACTGCCGATATCCATCCCCCCGGGAGCTTCTGTGGATCGATTCGCCGTCATCAAGAAAAAAACCCGGATCAGCGAAAACGTCCTGGTCGCCCAACGCGCCTACATTCAAAATTCTTTTCTGGGCAAAGGCGCCAATGCCCAAGAAAACTGTTATATCGTAAACTCTCACCTTGATGGTTACGATATAACTGCTCATGGTGCAAAAATCATCGAAGCCCGTCTGGAGAAGAAAGTTTTTGTCGGATTTAATTCCTTTCTGAGGGGAACTCCGGAATACCCCCTGCATATCGGTGGAAAAAGCATTGTGATGCCGCATACCATTATCGATCTGACAGAACCGGTTTCCATTCCTTCCGGCCATCTGGTCTGGGGCTATATCAGCAATTCAAATGATTTAAAAACCCACAGTCTCCCGCTGGAAGAATTTTCCAAAATCAAGGGGGGTCTGGTGATGGGAGAACTGCTGTTTGAAGGCGATGGAGAACAGTTTGTGGAAGGGTTTCAGGATCGCATCGAACATATTCTGGAAGCCAATGGCGCCTATTTTGATGGCAGACACAACCGGGGACACGCCCAACAGAATCATAACATTTCCTTTAACACCATCCAGCCCTACCCTGACGGCGAGCTTGAGGGGCTGTATCCGACCATTTCGATACTGCCTTAGCGATAAAATCTTAACCTGGGAGACAAGTGAACCCCAGAGTTCACTTGTCTCCCACCATTCAGGATTTTTCAGCATCCCTCACTTAGGATTTCCCATGAAATATTTCCTCGGGCCCCGGTTTTATCTGATTATTTTGCCTCATTTTTTCCTGTTTCTCTTGCTGACGTGGGCCGCTTCAGTTCCCTTGGATCAGATCAATTATTTTTCTGCCGACAGCCAGGACATGATTAAGACGGATCCGGTAATTTTTCAGGATAACCTTAACCAGATCGAAACCCTGATGTGGAGCGCGATCGCCTTGACCGCTGTGATCGGATTTGCTATCCCCTGGACAATCTCCCGCCGGTTTCTAAAGCCCATTCTTTCCATTCGAAATACCATACGTCAACTCGGCCGGGGAGAACTGGAAGCAAGGATTCAGGTTCACGCGGGGAAGGAACTGGAAGCGCTGGCAAATGAACTCAATGGCATGATGGAACATCGAAAACATGAAAAAGAGCGATTGCTTGGCCTTAATCGCACGCTGTCCGCCATCTGCGCCTGCCGTCATGCGATGATTCATGAAATTGATGAAAAACAGCTGGATCAGAAAATCTGCCAAGTCCTTGTCGAGATCGGCGCATACCGAATGGCGTGGATCGGTTATCTCGAAGATGACGCGCACGGAACCGTGACTTTGGCAGCGATTGCCGGATATCAGACCGGATTCCAGACCGGGGGACTGAATGCCTTTGGCGAATCCTGGGCCGAAAATACGAACAGCCCGGCTGCCAGAGCCATTCGAAACAGGCACACAGCCATCATCAACGATATTTTTGCTGATTCCCAGTTTTCCCCTTTGAAGGCTGAAGCAACCCGGCACGAATATGCCTCCATTATTGCGCTGCCGCTTTCTGTAAACAGGCAGATTCTGGGCGCCATCACCCTATATGCCGAAAAACCCGACGCGTTTGGAACAGAGGAGGTTCGGCTTATGACGGAACTGGCAGAGGACCTGGCCTATGGCATTCAATGCAATCCGAAACTCAGGCCAGTCGAAAGCCCATCACCCGCCGCTATCCTGAAGAAACGTAATTTTAACGAATCGGGCAGCCATAATTTCCGGATTGTGACTTCTGAATGCAGAAAAGCGCTTAATATCATATTTTGTTTCTTGACAAGCGTTCAATATTCGGGTTTAAGGCTTGCATGCCAGAATGGATTGCCATAATCATACTCGGAATCATTGAGGGAATCACCGAATTTCTGCCGATTTCATCGACAGCCCACTTGCTCATCGCTGAAAACTGGCTGCCCCGCCAGAGTGATCTTTTCAACATTGTTATTCAAAGCGGCGCGGTCATTGCCGTTCTGCCCCTCTTTCCTCAGCGCCTGCATCAATTTGCCTTTCAGTGGCGGCAAAAGTCCACCCAGGATTATGCGTTCAAGATTATGACCGCATTCTTCATCACCGGCGTCGGCGGTCTCCTGTTAAACAAGGCCGGGTTCAAGCTGCCGGAAAAACTCTGGCCCATTGCCTGGGCAATACTAGTAGGCGGAGTCTGTTTCATACTCATTGAAAAATGGCTTTACGGAAAGAAACCGAAGGGCTCTGTGACCTGGTCGGTCGCGGTGCTTGTCGGCGTCGGCCAATTGGTGGCCGCAGTGTTTCCAGGCGCTTCCCGTTCAGGCGTAACAATCCTGCTGATGCTGATGCTGGGCCTGAGCCGACCGATTGCAACGGAGTTTTCATTTCTCGTCGGTATTCCGACCATGCTGGCTGCCGGCGGACTCAAGATTTTTCAAGCCCTGCACCACTTGCAGGCCGGAGCCGCTCATGAAAACTGGAGCCTGGTACTTCTTGGATTTATCGTGTCCGCGCTGATTTCGTTCATTACGGTCAAGTGGCTTCTGAACTACATTCAAACACATACCTTCATTGTCTTTGGCTGGTATCGCATCGCACTGGCGGCAGGGATATTCTGTCTGCTTATGGCATCCGGATAAAGTCCCCGGTGGGATATTATTAATCGTTTCCATTATGAAAGAGCAGCCCTACCGCCGCTTGCGCCAATTGCACATCATGGTGGGCCGCGCCGGGAACAGTTTTCAGTTTCCAGTTAAATGTCATGCCCAGCCGGGTTGCTTCATTTTTTGCCGAAACGTAGAAATTATTTCCCCGCTCAAAACTGCTACTGCCCTGCGCCAATGCATCATGCGATCTGGCAAGATTCAAGTCGTCCTCCATCACATCCAGTTCACCCAGAAGAAGGATGAATTTCCGATTAAATGCAGTTCTAAGATCTTCCGGAGTCACACCTGAGTTTCGAATTCCGTAAGGATATTTTTCCGAATAGCTCGCCATTGCATACAGGCCCGGATTTGCTGCAATGGCCATTCGAATGCGGGCATCCGCCTTGAACAGAACCATCCGCTGAACAAACTGTCCTCCGGCGGAATGACCAAAGATATCGTATGACAGGATCCGGTTCTGCGTCGCCTCCTTAACAAAATCAAACAGGCGCTCGATTACCGTGAAGGCCCTGTCGTTTTCCGGAATGGGATTCTCCATTTTATCAAAGAGGTTGCCTTCGTTATATTCTCTTTTGCCGGGAAAATACTTATGAGAGAATTCCGGCACAATCAGCAGAAAACCTGCGTGCTCTGCATATGCCTCCCATTCGTCCCGATACCGCTGAGCGTCCCGCTTTGCGCCGTGCATGACAAATACCAGCGGCGACGCGGATGAAAAACCTGTTGGCTGATAATACCAGACAGTCATCGGTTTATCCGGATTGCCCTGCCCGTCGGCAAAGATAAAACTTCCGGCCCCAGTCTGAATTGGATTGCCGCCCGGCCTGCTTTGAACATGAATACAGGAAAACATCATCAGAATCAGGATGATAATTGTCGCTCCTCTTTTCATGAATGCGTATTTCCAGACGCGATTTCCGGTTGCAACGCCAAATAGCCATGTCATTCGTCAGCCTCAATTCCCGGCTTTTAATGCCTGCATGATTTCAAGATTTTTTCTGTTGATCCCGAGAGATATCGGATATAAAAAGAATCAACATTGAGGATGCTTTCCCTAATCCGAGGTCTGGAGCATGTACATGGAAAAAACATATATCATCAAACCCATCGGCATTATTCGAAAAGACGGCGACAGAACATGGATTGAAATTGACGCCTGCTACAAAGACGCCCTTCTGGGTCTGGAAGGTTTTTCACACATTCATGTAATGTACTGGTTTCATGAAAACGACACCCCGGAGTTGCGCAGCACCCTTCAGGTTCATCCCCGAAAAGATCCGAGCAATCCGTTAACCGGTGTCTTTGCCACGCATTCGCCCATGCGGCCCAATCTCATTGCCCTGACCCTTTGCCGCGTTTTGTCCATTCAGGGCATGGCCATCGAGGTAGAAGGCCTGGACGCCAGAGATGGCTCCCCGCTTATCGATATCAAATGTTACATTCCCTACGGGCAGAGCGAACCGATTCGAACCCCGGGCTGGGTCTGAACAGTGACGGAACCATCACTTTTTAGTGATTTTTAAAAAACAATTAATCCCCAGCGGCTCTTCCAATAACTCCATATCCTGAATCTGTTCTTTCGGGATGTCCCTGACAAAATCAAACATTTCCTCTTTATTGCGATAGATCACATTCCAGTCGTAGATGTACTCCATGGCAAAACGGACATCACGGGGGTTGTGATGGGTGAAATTTCCTACGATCAAAGTTCCGCCCGGTTTTAACAGATCGACAAAGAGATTACGGGTCAGGGCGATGGTTCCCCTGGAAGGGTTTAACAGATACGTCTTGATATAATCGTAGAGACCCGCAGTGTAAATCAGATCATAATCCTGAATTTTCAAACAATCCAGTTTGTATTTCAAATGGATAAAAAGACGGCGCCATCCGCGGAAATCCCTTCTCGGGGAACAGTATTGCTGCAGCATGGGTCTTGGGCTGGCCAGATTGTATTTTTTGGAGGTTATTTGAAACGCATTTGCCAGAAAGTAATTAAAATTCCTTTTCTTCGACAGATCCTGAAAAGACGTCAGGGTGTCCATATCATGATCCAGGGCATGAAAATTAAAGTTTTCTCGAGTGGGTCCGTTCAGGATGTCTCTGATCTCTTGCGCAGAACCGGCAGCCAGACTGAGCACTTTTCCGGATCCGGTTTTCAAAATCTGTTCTTTCAAAAAAGTTTTTCGATTTCTGACTGCCTGGCAAGCATGGCTTATCAGGGCGTTTTTATGCAAAAATTTCCCGAACGGCGTTTCCCCTTCGAACCGATTCTTGTAGATAAAGTCCATCAGAAAGGCATCCCCCGCATATCCGTTGGGCTTGGTGATGATCCGCCAATAGAAGGGGGCTTCCTGGACGATTTGATGATAAGTCGTTTGACGGATATATTGTTTATGAATCTTCTTTTCTTCCTGGCTGAAACCGGAGGTGATCTGTCCCAGTTGATCCATCAGTGCATGGCGCCAAGGCTCAAATTTTTCCATTTCAACGGACAACACGCTTTCAAGCGCTTCTCCAGTGAAAGAGCAGGCGTTAAGTTTTTCTCTGAGCTGGATGTGTCTTTCCTGAAGCTCATCGTAATTGTCCTTGAAATCTTTTGCAATTTCCATTCTTACAGATCCTTTCCGCTGAATAAGGATGTGCCGTCTGATGATAAAGAAGAGTCCAATATCTCACGAATCTTGCAAGAAAGTGTCTTGATATCAAAAGGCTTCTGAATAAATCCGTTACACCCCCGGTTCAGTATCTGCCTGGCCTCGCCGGATATGCTGTAGCCGCTGGCAAGCAGAACCTTCTGCTCGGGACGCAATTGTTTTATCAAGTCATAGGTTTTACCCCCGCCCATTTCAGGCATGATCATATCCAGAATAACCAGATCAATTTCAGCATCGTTCTCCTTCAGTATGGACAAGGCTTGCTTTCCGCTTCGCGCGGAAAAAACCGTATAGCCCAATAATTGAAGCATCTCGATACCGACATCAAAAACCGTTTCTTCATCATCCACGAGAAGAATGGTCTCCTCTCCCTTGAGGATTTCAACGGATGTTGAAATTTCATCGAACACTGTTTTCTTTGAAGCCGGCAAATAAATGTTAAAGGTCGAGCCTTGACCGATCTGGCTTTCAACATCAATCAGACCGCCATGAGATTTAACGATTCCATAGGCTGACGCCAACCCAAGACCTGTTCCCCGACCCATTTCCTTGGTGGTGAAAAACGGTTCAAAAATCCTTTCCATTATTCGCTCGTCCATACCGACTCCCGTATCCGCCACGCTGATTTTTACATATCTTCCGGGCTCTATGCCGTACTTTCTTGCCGAATTGTTATCAAGAACGACATTACAGGTTTCAAGCAAAAGACGTCCTCCGGCCGGCATTGCGTGCAAAGCGTTGAGATAGAGATTTAACATGACGCGTTCAATTTGCCCCTGGTCGACTTCTACGATCCAGACGTTCGGGTCGAGTCTACTGAAAATAGATATTTCCTTTTTCGTGCGTCCCAAGAGCTGGGAACTCTCTTCAACAAGCCTGTTGATATTGGTGGGTCTGACCTCGTACTTGCCTCCCCGTGCAAATCCCAGCAATTGTTTGGTAAGCTCCGAACCCCTGTGGACAGACTGTTCGATATTCTTCAGCTTGTCACGTTGGCCCTGGCTAGCGCCTGGATCCATCAGCATCAGCGATGCATAGCCCTGAATACCCATCAGCAGGTTGTTGAAATCATGGGCAATGCCGCCGGCCAGGGTGCCGATGGCTTCCATTTTCTGAGCATGCTGGAGTTGGCTCTCCAGTTCCGCTTTTTTTTCTTCAGCCTGTTTTTTTTCTTCAATTTCCTGCCGTAAATTCCGGTTGGTTTCGCTTAACTCGGCGGTCCGCTCCTCGATAACGCCTTCCAGTGTTCGATTGGCTGCGGCGATATTCGCCTGTTCCCTCTCCAGCAGAAATGCAAGATAAAAATCCCTGCGGCAATAATATTCGATATAATAACTGGAGAACATGCCCGCCAGGTTGGCGCTTATAAAGAAAAAATTATTGCTCATCAACACCATTCGCGGCGTATCATTGATCCAGATGGCGACAATTTCATAAAATGCCACAATTATCCAGCAAGCCGCTGTGGCCCAGATAAAACGGACCCTGGTAAACGTATACCCCCAGATAAAAACCAGGATCAGACCTGCATAGTAGAAGTTATTCACAGGCGAAGGCGTGATCGAAATCATGAGAATGATGGCAAGTCCAGCGACCACCATTCCCGTACACATCGCCATTTGGCAGTATCTTCGAAACTGAGATGAATAGGAAAGGCCGATCAGGCCCAGCAAAAAGGGACAGACCACAGCAAAGCGGATCGTCCAGAGCGTTTCCTTCATGGAAGGAATCAGTTCGGCGTCCAGTATGCCGAATATGCCGTACAAAAAAATACCCGCAACCAGAGAAAATCGAACCAGGGGCAAAGATTTGTTATAGTAGTCGACTTGAAACTGCGCTTCAAGATCGCTTGAAAATGCCAGGGTTATTGGATTGACATCCATCGAATCAGGGTCCGCCATCGAAGCGGGCAGAATGTTATCATGAGGTGTTTTCATTGGGTATGCCCCGGATGTCCTTGAATTCGATGTGTTTATAATGTTTTTCATCGGAATCCATATCCTTAATCAGTCAATGAAACAATAAAAAAACATTTTTTTCAATTATTTTCATGCCAGCGCCCACGATTCATGCATTCTGTCGGCAAGTCTGGTTGCGAGATCGATTTTCCGTACTTGCCTTTATGGGGAAAACCCATTAAATTACGGCCGGAAATAAGACATACCCACTCTATTCAATCAACATTCAGGAGGAATTCATGGCCATTACCAAAAACACGCACAAGGAAGACATTTCACGGCCCATCGCTGTATTTGAAACCACACTGGGAAATTTCGAAGCCGAACTCCATGCAAGTGAATGCCCGGAAACCGTCTGGAATTTTATCAACCTGGCTGAAGGTCGTCAGGAAACCGACCGGAAAGGCAATTTTTATGACGGGCTTTCGTTTCACCGCGTCATCGAAGGATTCATGATTCAAGGCGGATGCCCATTGGGAACCGGCACCGGGGGACCCGGCTACCGGTTTAAAGACGAATTTCATCCGACCCTGATTCATAATGGCGAAGGCATTCTTTCGATGGCCAACTCCGGCCCTGGAACCAACGGCAGCCAGTTTTTCATTACCCTTGCCCCTACGCCGCACCTGAACAACCGCCATACGGTTTTTGGCAAAATCATCAGCGGCATGGACGTTGTGCGAAAAATCGGCGCTGTCCAAACCGGCCCCATGGATCGCCCGGTAACACCGGTTGTCATGAACAAGCTGACCATTCGAAGATAAATTTTCGGTTGATCCATGGCCATTTGTTTTAAGATGGCCATGGATCATGGTCTGCGTCAATATTCTAAAAAAGGAGTACCATGAAATTCTTAAATCCAAAATCAGAGCGTTTTGAGCATCTTGACGAACCCTCCCGTCAAATCATGTTAAAAACCATTGCGTTTTTCGAGAACAAAGGAAAGGCCCGGCTGAAACACGACGATCATGAACGGGTCTGGTACAGAGATTTTCTGGACTTTTTAAAAGAAAACCGGATATTTTCATCGCTGCTGACCCCGGCCGTCCTACGGCGGAAAAGACTGCCGCTGGGATACGGCCCGGAACTGCGATTTCAGCGAAATACTGGGTTTTTACGGCCTGCAGTACTGGTATACCTGGCAGGTGACCATTCTGGGACTCGGACCGATCTGGATGGGACAAAATGAGGCAGTCAAACAAAAAACCGCGCAGTTCCTGAAAGATGGCGAAATCTTTGCCTTTGGGCTTTCCGAAAAAGAACACGGCGCAGACCTTTATGCCAGTGAAATGACCCTGACGGAAATCAAAACCGGCGAATACCGGGCAGACGGCGGCAAGTATTATATCGGAAACGCCAACGAGGCGGCCCTGGTTTCGACGTTCGGGAAAATGGCGGACAGCGATGAATATGTGTTTTTTGCCGTAAATTCCCAACATCCCAATTACGAATGCGTCAAAAACGTGGTGAATTCCCAGAATTATGTGGCACAGTATGCCCTTCACAGCTATCCCATCACCGATGGCGATATCCTCACACGGGGCCAGCAGGCCTGGGATTCATCCCTGAACACCATCAATGTGGGTAAATTCAATCTCGGATGGGCCTCTATCGGCATCTGCACGCATGCCTTCTACGAGGCCATTCGCCATGCCGCCAACCGGAGACTTTTTAACCATTACGTAACGGATTTTCCGCACGTCAAACAGCTTTTTACGGACGCCTATACGCGCCTGCTGGCCATGAAGCTTTTTGCCTCAAGGGCCGCGGACTACATGAGAAGCGCTTCCGCAACAGATCGGCGGTATCTGCTGTATAATCCCATGGTCAAGATGAAGGTGACCACGCAAGGGGAAGAAGTAATCAACTTTCTCTGGGATGTGATTGCCGCAAAAGGCTTTGAAAAAGACATGTTTTTTGAAATGGCGGCCAGGGACATCCGCGCCCTTCCCAAACTGGAAGGTACGGTTCATGTGAATATGGCGCTGATCATCAAATTCATGGCCAATTACTTCTTTAACCCGGATGTTTTTCCTGAAATTCCCAGACGGACCGATCCGGTCAATGACGATTTTCTTTTCAATCAAGGCCCTACCAAAGGCCTGGGAAAAATCCGCTTCCATGATTATCAGGTTGCCTACAGCCGCCTGAACCTGCCCAACATCGAAATCTTCAAAGCCCAGATCGAAGTCTTCAAGAGCTTTCTGGCAACCGCAACACCCAGCGCAGAGCAGGCGAAGGACATCGATTTTCTTCTGATCGTCGGCGAGCTCTTCACCCTTGTGGCTTACGGCCAGCTCATTCTGGAAAACGCGGCCATTCAGTCTGTTGAAAACGATATGATCGATCAGATTTTTGATTTCATGGTCCGGGATTTTTCGAAATTCGCGCTTCAGCTTTATTCCAAGCCCAGCAGCACGCAAAAGCAGATGGATCTCTGCCTGCAAATGATTCAAAAACCTGTGGTCAATTCGGATCGTTTTGAAAAGATCTGGAAAGACCAGGTCTATGCGCTGAAAGAAGCCTACGAAATGAATGCATGAGAACGGCAAAACAGGAGATTTTTATGACTGACGTTTATCAAATCCTTGCCCGGCATCTGGATAACCTTCCGGCCGGTTTTCCGGCAACCGAAACCGGGGTTGAACTTCGCATCCTGAAACGGATGTTCACCCCCCGGGAAGCCGAGATTGCCGTCGGCCTTGTCATGATGCCGGAAACGGTTTCCGCCATTGCAGGCCGGCTGAATAGGGATGAAGCAGAACTTGGGCCGATTCTATACGACATGTCCCGCAAAGGGCTTATTTACAGATCCGGCAAACACGGCCAGACGTTTTACATGGCTGCCCAGTTTGTTGTGGGCATCTGGGAATATCATGTGAAGAGCCTGGATCTGGATCTGATCAAGGACTTTAACGAATATTCTTCTTCCTTGATGAACAAGGCCTGGACAGAAACAAAAACCAAGCAGCTTCGCGTCATTCCCATTTCAAAAAGCATTACAGCTGAAATGCTCACCATGCCTTACGACGAAGCCGAGCAGATTATCAAAAAACAGTCCAAAATCGTGGTCACCCCCTGCATCTGCCGAACCGAACACAAAATGGCCGGCAAGGGCTGCGACCGGCCGGTTGAAGTCTGTCTGGCCTTTGGCAGCGGGGCTTATTATTATGAAGAAAACGGACTGGGCCGATCCATCAGCCAGTCCGAGGCCCTTGAAATTCTGGCAAAGGGCATGGAAGCCGGCCTCGTGCTTCAGCCCGGAAATTCCCAGAAACCCACCAACATCTGCATGTGCTGCGGATGCTGCTGTCAGATCCTGAAAAATCTGAACAACCTGGATGAGCCTGCCAAAGCGGTTCACACCAATTTTTTTGCGCAAGTGTCCGCCGATGATTGCACGGGATGCGGGATCTGCCAGGAGCGGTGCCAGATGAAGGCCATCGAAGTCGAAGACGTTGCCAGGGTTAAAATTGAGCGCTGCATCGGCTGCGGTCTTTGCGTCACATCCTGCAGTTTTGACGCCATGCACCTGATTGAAAAAGCACCGCAAGACCGCTGGACGCCTCCGGCCAATACCGTTGAAACCTACATCAATATCGCCAAGGAACGGGGAAAGATCTGACCAGATCATCTCCCTGCAACAGATGTACCCGCGGTAAACGGCAGATATGTTTTAAACAGCTATCGTCTGCGCTTTTTTGCCGGTTCCCAGGCTGACGCTTGAGAACCGGCGATAGCACAAAATCCCTTTAACTGCCGGCTGCGATCTTTTCAGGAATTCGAAAGATCCACCCGCCACCGATGAGCTCATCGTCTTTCCGATAAAAAACCGCCCCCTGCCCCGGTGTGACCGATAGCTGGGGAGCATCGAATAGAACAGTCGCCCCATCCGGACCTGTTGGAAACAACATAGAGCGAACCGCCTGAGAACGGTGCCTGACCCGTGTAAATACCCTTTCAGGAAACTCCGGCGGTTTTACAATCCAGTTGATATCGCTCACCTGGCAGGACAAAGCCAGCAGATCGGATTTAAATCCCACAACCAGCATATTGGCCTTTCGGTCCAGCCGGACCACATAATAAGGCTGTGCAGCCGGACAGTTGATTCCGCGGCGCTGGCCGATTGTGAAAAGATGCAGGCCCGGATGCTCGCCGATGATTTTACCGGCAACCGTTGCAATCGGCCCGGAAGGCGAAACAAATCCTTTTTGATTCGCCAGAAATTCACCGTATGTCCGGCCCTTGATAAAACAGATATCCTGGCTTTCGCCGTGATGAACCGGCTGAAGACCCTCGTCCCTGGCCAGTTGAATGACCCGGGATTTTGTCATGCCGCCCAGGGGAAAACAGGCATGACGCAGTTGTTCCTGCGTCATGCGGGACAGAAAATATGACTGGTCCTTTATCGGATCGATGCCCTTCAACAGATGAAATGTTCCACGCGAATCCGATGTGATCCTGGCATAATGACCGGTTGCCAGAAGGGTTGCGCCCAAAGTGCGGGCGTAATCCAGAACGACTCCGAACTTGATCAGGGGGTTACAGACCATGCAGGGATTGGGCGTAAGTCCCGACAGATACGTCTGGACAAAATAATCGACAACGGTTTGCCGGAATGGCTCAGCGGCCGCCATCAGGTAAACGTCGATACCCAGCCGGGAAGCCAGCATTTCTGACAGTTGCTGAGGGGAAGGATTGTCGCGGCTTTCATAACCGGTAACAAAATGAATCCCGACCACCGGATGCCCCTGCTGAATCAGGAGTTTTGCGGCGATCAGGGAATCGATGCCGCCGCTTAAGGCAACGGCTATCAGCGGCTTCATTCAAAAAAAGTCTGGGCTGTGGGCCGCGCGGCCATGGCCCGGGAGGGGCAGGCAGGGATGCAGAGTTCGCACACGCTGCATTTGGTTTCATCAAACTCCACAGCCATCTCCGGACGCACGATATGCAGCGCGGCCGTGGGGCAGACCGCCGTGCAGGCCCCGCACTGGGTGCATTTATTCTCATCGCGCTTTACTTCCTGAGAGGCGTTTTGAACCTGAACCCCCTGAGATTTTAAAAATTTGACGCCTTCCTTGAAATTTTTCCGGGTTCCGGACAGCTCAAGAACCATGATGCCTTCTTTTCGCGGAAGGATGGCTGCATTCAGAATGTTAAAAATCAGGTCATAGTCCCTGACCAGATAACAGACAAGGGGTTTTTGGACTTCGGTTTGGGGAAACCGCAGAATCAATATTTTCGAGTACACCGTGAACCTCCGGAAATATCTTTATTTTTTTATCAAATATCGCTAATTTAGTAATATTTGCAGAGGGTGTCAACAGGGAAGAACGCCGGAAACACGTAAAAAAGGGGAGACCATGAACCGCTTTGCCTACAGAACCACGGAGCTAGCCATCAAAACCCTTTCGTTGTTTTCAAAAGCCAGAATCAACATTCATGACAAAACCAATATTCCACAAGGGTCGCTGATTTTTGTCATCAATCATTTTACCCGAATGGAAACCCTGTTTCTTCCCTACCACATTTATTATCTTACGGGCAAGAAACCCGTCTGGTCCCTGGGGGACGCAGGCCTGTTCAAGGGCGCCATGGGAGATTATCTGAAGTCTGTCGGGGTGGTTTCAACCCGAAATCCGGACAGGGATATGCTCATGGTGAAAAGCCTTTTGACCGGAGAGGCGTCCTGGATCATCTACCCGGAAGGCCTGATGGTTAAAAACAAGAAACTGGTTGAAAAAGGCCGTTTCATGCTCTCTTACGCCGGCGGCAAGCACCCGCCGCATACCGGAGCGGCGACCCTGGCGCTTCGAACCGAGTTTTACCGACGGCGGATCATCGCCCTGTCTGAAACCCTTCCGGATGAAGCCCGCAGACTGATGTCCCTGTTTCAGATAAAGGACATCGAGCTGCTGAAGGCAACCCGAACAGCCAATCGTACCGGTCAATATCACCTATTATCCCATGCGCTCCAGAGAGAATACCCTGAGCCGCATTGCTGAATTTTTTGTGGATCATCCATCGGATCGCATGATGGATGAAATCATGACAGAAGGCGCCATGCTGCTGTCCGGAGTGGATATTGACATCCGCTTCGGCGCAGCGATTTCCATTCAGGACTATCTGAGCGCATCAGCCATTGAACGCGATATTTCCGCCACCCGGGCATTTGATTTTGATGACCCGATTTCTTCCCGGCGGGCCATGCGAAAACAGGCATGGAAAATCATGCAGCAATATATGACGGCGATTTACAGCATGACCACCGTTAATCCGGACCATCTTTTCGCTGCAATGCTGCATAAAATTCCCTTTAAGCGCATCAATGCCTTTGACCTGAGGCGACGGGTGTTTCTGGCAGTCACACAGAAGACTGACCCGTCCGGTGCATTTATGCATAAAAGCCTTGCCGAAAACCAGTGCCACCTTATAACCGACGACAACTATCATCGATTCCGGGATTTTATCGAAATTGCCGTTCAAAAAAAAACGTTGGCCTGGAAAAACAACGACCTGATAAAACTGTCTTCAACGCATCCACGCGTTCTGGATTTCCATCGGATTCGGATCGACAACCCGATTGCGGTCATGGCCAATGAAATCGAGCCGCTGGTCAGGCTCCAGCGCAGCATCCGCTGCCTGGCATGGCAGCCGGCATTCTGGATACGCCACCGGATCAGCCCGTTTCTTACATGAGAAAGCCTTATCCGATTATGCCCGCGACTATGAAGCTTTTTTCATTAAAGGGGAATCCAAGGACAAATCCGTGGGCCGGCCCATTTTGATAAAAGGACGATCCAGCAAACTGGGGATTGTTTTGTTTCACGGCTATATGGCAGCTCCGATGGAACTCAAAGGACTTGCGGAATATCTTGCGGAAAATGGCTGGTGGGTCTATGTTCCCCGGCTGAAAGGTCATGGAACAGCCCCTGAAGATCTGTCCCTGCGAAACGCTGCGGACTGGATGGCCTCGGCGGATGAAGCCATTGCGCTGATGACCAGCAACTGCCGGAAAGTGGTACTGGGCGGCTTTTCCATGGGCGCGGGATTGGCCCTGGAGGCCGCAGCTCGAATTCGCGACCCGGCGCTTTCAGGTGTATTCGGCGTATGTCCGCCTTTTAGCCTTCAGGATTTTTCCCGAAAATTTGTACCTGCCGTGAGCATGTGGAACCGGTTCATGAGCAGCGTCAATAGAGAAGGCGTTAAAAAAGAGTTCGTTGTGAACCACCCGGAAAACCCGCATATCAATTATCTGAGAAATCCCATCTCCGGTATTCGGGAACTGGACAAGCTCATGGAATCGGCCGAAGACCGGCTTGGCGATATTCACCTGCCGGCCCTTCTCGTGCAATCCGATGAAGACCCGGTGGTAGATGAAAAAGGAACCCGCAAAGCGTTCAAACTTCTGGGCTCGGAACGAAAACGCTGTCTGCTGATTCACGCCAGCCGACATGGCATTCTGACGGGAGACGGGGCAACCGAAGTCTATCTGGCTATCCGAGAGTTTATTGATGGCCTGATGAAACCCGTTTAACCCGTTCAAGAAAGTGTTTTGTACCCGTTTTTCAATAATTCTTGACTTAATTCGCCACGTAATATAGCTGTATCATAGCTTAATTTATTTTTCTGTTGTCAGACTTTGTCGCCCATGTGTTTTAAAAATAAGCTGAACTATAAAGGAGAACCGTAATGCAGTTTGCACTCACAAAAGAATTGGAAATGCTGAGAAAATCCGTAAGAGAGTTTGCCACAAAAAAAATTGCACCCTATGCCAACGAATGGGATGAGAATCATTATTTTCCGTACAAAGAAGTCATCAAACCCATGGGAGATCTGGGCTTTTTCGGAACCGTCATTCCCGAGGAATATGGCGGCGAAGACATGGGATGGCTGGCGGCCATGATCGTCACCGAGGAGATTGCACGGGCATCCAGTTCCCTGCGGGTACAGATCAACATGCAGACCCTGGGCTGCGCCTATACGATCTTCAAATACGGCACCGACGCCACCAAGAAAAAATATGTTCCCAAGCTGGTCAATGCGGATTATGTGGGCGGATTCGGCATCACCGAACCGGATGCCGGCTCCGATGTCATGGCCATGTCGTCCACGGCAGAGGACAAGGGCGACCACTGGCTTTTAAACGGATCCAAAACCTGGATATCCAACGCCAATGTTGCGGATGCCATCATTTATTATGCTTATACCGACAAATCCCAGGGCTCCAGAGGGCTTTCCGCCTTTGTCGTCGAGATGAAAAATTTCAACGGCGTTAAAACCAGCAAACTGGAAAAAATGGGTTCCCATTCTTCGCCGACCGGAGAAATATTTTTAACCGATACCCGGGTTCCCAAGGAAAATATATTGGGAAAACCCGGTGACGGCGCCAAAATCGTTTTCAGTTCACTCAACCAGACCCGTCTTTCCGCCGCTGCCGGCGGCGTCGGGCTTGCCCAGGCATGCCTTGATGCGGCCATCAAATACTGCAACCAGCGAAAACAGTTTGGAAAGCCCATTGGCGAGTTTCAGATGAACCAGGACATGATCGCCCAGATGTCCACTGAAATCGAAGCAGCCCGCCTTCTGGTCTACAAGGCTGCCTGGGCCAAGGATCAGGGCAATTTGAACAACGGGCTCGATGTGGCCCAGGCCAAATATTTTGCCGGTGAAGTGGCGACCAAATGTGCCACTTATGCCATGCGGATCCTGGGCGCCTACGGGTATTCCACAGAATATCCGGTTGCCAGATTCTACCGGGACGCACCGACCTATGCCATGGTGGAAGGCTCGGCCAATATCTGCAAGATGATCATCGCCCTGGATCAGCTTGGTGTCAAAAAAGCTAACCGATAATAAGGAGATACACCCATTGAGCAACCCACTGGCTGAAAAAACCCAAAAAACCGCTGCGCTCTATTTCAAGGATGTTCGGGACGAAAAGCCCTACGAACTGTGGCGGGCATTCGACAAAGACCTGGCACGGGATATGTCCATTTTTATTACCGGCCAGATGTATAGCCGGGAGAAAATTCCCCACAAAACCCGGCAACTGGTAACCATTTCGGCACTGACCGTACTGTCCCGCCTGGATGAACTCCGTCTTCATATTCAGGCGGGCTTGAATGTGGGATGCACGCCGGAAGAAATCGCCGAAGTGATTTTCCAGACCCTGGTGTATGGCGGGGTTCCGGCTGCCAATGCCGGCCTGAAAACCCTGAAATCCGTTCTTGAAGAAAAAGGCCTCTGGCCCATCAACAAAGTTTAGGCCCGTATTCGCATTGCGACCAGCATGCTTTTTCAGCACAAAAAAGCATGAAAATGCATTTTATGTTAACAAATCATTTTTCTAAGACTTTCACACAAACCGACAGCGGAGCAACCCCATGAAACCTTATTTTGAAAAAATGACGGAATTTGGCAGCGAACTGACGCTCGGCCAGATCAAAAGCAGCGAGAAGAATATTGAAAGCATCAAAACCATCGAGGCCAAAGTCAAGGCTGAAGTGGAAAGGGTGAAAAACGCCGGTTTTCCCGAAGCCAAAATCAACGCCAGAGGGGAAATGACCGTATGGCAGCGGCTTCGGTATCTGGTGGACCCGGGCACATGGTGTCCGCTGCACACCATTTACAATCCGAGCGACAACGAAGAAGGCACCACCAACGTCATCGACGGCCTGGGAAAGATCTCCGGCAAATGGGCGGTCATCATCGGCTTTGACAACAAGGTCATGGCCGGCGCCTGGCTTCCCGGCCAGTCGGAAAACATCCTGCGGGTCACCAACCTTTCCAAACGCCTGCACATTCCTCTGGTCTGGCTGGTTCATTGCAGCGGCGTCAAGCTGACGGACCAGGAGAAATTCTATGCCGGAAGAAGAGGCGGGGGCACGACATTTTTCAGGCATGCGGAACTGGAGCAGCTCGGCATTCCGGTGCTGGCGGCGATTTTCGGCACCAACCCTGCAGGCGGCGGGTATCAGGCCATCAGTCCCATGCTGTTGCTGGCCCACAAAAATGCCAACATGGCGGTTGGCGGCGGCGGCATCTTAAGCGGCATGTCTCCCAAGGGCCATTTCGATCTGGAAGGCGCGGAAAACCTGATCAATGCCGCCAGGCAGTTCAAGGAAAAACCGCCGGGCGGCGTGGAAATTCACCATGACTGCACGGGCTTTTTCCGGCATGTCTATGAAGAGGAAACCGGGGTTCTGGACGGTATCAAAGACTATATGAAGGACATTCCGGCTTACCATCCCAAGTTTTTCCGCGTGGCCGAACCCAAGGCCCCCCGGTTTTCGGCGGATGATCTTTATCATCTGATTCCTACCAACCAGAAACAGATGTACAATTTTGAAGAAGTGCTTTCAAGACTGGTGGACGGCAGCGAGCACATGGAATATAAGCCGACGTTACGGACCCGAAATCTACACGGGCCTTTGCAAGGTGGACGGATTTCTGGTGGGATGCATCGGAAACCGCCAGGGGTATCTGGGAGAGGATTATCCGGAATACGCCCCATACGCCGGCATCGGCGGCAAGCTCTATCGTCAGGGGCTGATCAAAATGAATGAATTTGTCACCCTCTGCGGCAGAGACCGGGTGCCTGTCATCTGGTTTCAGGACACATCCGGAATCGATGTGGGAAACATCGCCGAAAAAGCCGAGCTCCTGGGACTGGGCCAGAGCCTGAACTATTCCATTCAGCAGACCGATGTTCCCATGATGCTGGTGGTGCTGCGCAAAGGCACGGCTGCGGCCCATTATGTCATGGGCGGTCCGACGGCCAACCGTCACAATGCCTTTACCCTGGGAATTCCCACCACGGAAATCTACGTCATGCACGGTGAAACCGCGGCAGCAGCCAGCTTCTCCCGCAGGCTGGTCAAGGAAAAAGACGCAGGCCGCCCCCTGGATCCGGTGATCGAAAGCATGAACAAGATGGCCCAGGAGTATCATGACAATTCCCGGCCCATCTACTGCGCCAAGCACGGCCTGGTGGACGAGATCTCTTCCATGCCGGACATCCGCAAATACCTGGTGGCCTTTGCCGGAACCGCCTATCAGAACCCCACGTCGATCTGCGCGCATCATCACATGATGCTGCCCAGAATCATCAAAGGGTAGATGATGCCTGAATAAATGGCGTTATCTCTGCGCGTTTTCCCTGATGCGTCAGGGGGGTGTTTTCCACGGCAGTGGATTTCACACCCCTGATCTCATCTCCAGATTGGTCAGTCCCTGAGCTCCGACCCCCGGCAATTTCCCTTCAGGATTTCTGCGACCAGATCGGAGATTGTTTTAACCGGATTGCTGAAAACCGTATAAGCCATGCCGACATGCTCTTTTCGATGGCAGTCGCTGCCGCCGATTGACGGCAGTTTCCGAATCCTTGCGCATGACATTGCCTGCGAATTCATCTCCGGGGTATTGCGGCTGTTATGCGTTTCAATGGCATCCAGCCCGTCCAGTTCCAGAGCCATCGCTCCAAAAGAATCCCACCCCCTGAAAGGATGGGACGGTGCGCAGATTCCCCCCATGCGATGGATCTGTTCTAAGACATCCCGGGCTTTCAAATAAAGATTTGCATTCCAGATATTCCAGGAATCATTGTTAATGCCATAAGCCAGCAGGTGGCCCATATCCGTCGAGATTTCCACCCCGCGAAACACGAGAAATCCTTCGGGCACGGGAATATCTTCAACCGGCAAAGACGCCTCAACCGAAAAATGCTCGGTGATGCAAATCCCGTCAAGACCCATGCGCAGGGCCTGCTCAATCAGATCTTCCGGCTCCAGATCGTTGTCGTGGGAGTATTTCGTATGACAGTGAAGGTCGATTTTCATGCCATCCGCCACAGCGTCCCTTCCGGTCGATCTTCGATAATGACGTTCATGGCTTCAAGCTGTTTGCGGATATCATCGGCTTTTTGCCAGTCCCTGGCTTTTCTGGCAGCGGTTCTATCCGCGATCATCGATTCGATCCATGCAGGATCGACCGCGGTTTTCTGAAGGCCCAGCGATTTCCGGTCGGCCGCATATTGTTCCGGCGCTTCCCCAAACACGCCAAGAATCCGGCCGATTTTTTGGAAATCCGACCATGCAGTCAAAAGAGTTTGCTGATGGCTCAAAGAAAAGGATTCATCCGATTCGTCCAGCAAACGGTTCAATGTCCGGACAGATTCAAAAACCAGGCCAATCCCTTTGGCCGTATTCAGATCATCATCCATTGCCTCGCAGAAGCGTTCCCAGAGATCCCCGGACTGAGACAGAACCGGTTTCTTTTCAAAGCGCTCCGCCAGCCTTGCCAGAAGCGCATACGCCTTGTCGAGCGCCGTGCTGGACTCATCCATGATTCTGTCGTTAAAATCAATGGGACTGCGATAATGACTGGAAAGCAGAAAGAGCCGGATGACTTCCGGATGATAGGACTTCAGGACATCTTTGATCAGCAAAAAATTTCCCAGTGATTTGGACATTTTTTCCTGGTTGATATTCACAAAACCGTTATGTACCCAGTATTTGACGAACGTCTTGCCAAAGGCTGCTTCAGACTGGGCAACCTCGTTCTCATGATGGGGAAAGGTCAGATCCATTCCGCCGCCATGGATATCGATGGTTTCGCCCAGAAGGGCGGAGCTCATGGCCGAGCATTCGATGTGCCATCCCGGCCGGCCTTTTCCCCACGGGCTGTCCCATTCGGGCTCCCCTGGCTTTGATGCCTTCCACAGCGCAAAATCAAAGGGGTTTCGTTTCCGGATATCCACATCCACCCGCGCACCGGCCTCCATGTCATCGAGTTTTCTGCCGGAGAGCTTTCCATAACCGGAAAATCGCTCCACCTCAAAATAAACATCCCCGTCCAGCGGATAGGCATGGCCTTTATCGATAAGCATCCGGATAATACGGATGATATCATCGATATGTTCGGTTGCGCGCGGTTCATAGGTGGCGCGCTCGACTTTCAGGGCATCCATATCCACATAGAATTCCTGAATGTATTTTTCAGCCACGTCCCTGCAGGACATTCCGGTCTGATTGGCCTTGGCGATGATCTTGTCATCCACATCGGTAAAATTCCGGACATAAACGACATCAAACCCCCTGGCCCGCAGATACCGGACCAGAACATCAAAAACAACCACGGAACGCGCATGGCCGATATGGCTGGCATCGTATACCGTTGGACCGCAGACATACATTTTTACTTTGTCGGGTTCGACAGTCTCAAAGATTTCCTTTTTCCTGCTCACGGTGTTATACAGATAGATTGTCATGACAGTGTTTCCAGTTTATCGTCTCTCCGGTTAATCATGGCCACGCACATGGCCGCAATCCCATCGCCGTTTCCGATCGCCCCCAGCCCTTCTGTTGTGGTTGCCTTGACATTGACGCAATCGGCAGTCAGATGTAGAATGCCGGCGATATTCTCCTGCATGGCCTTTCTGAACGGGGACAGTTTCGGAGCCTGGGCCAGAACCGTAACATCTACGTTCACCACGGAAAAACCCCTGGATTTCAGCATTTGAGCTGTTTTATCCAGAAGCACCATGCTGGATATGCCTCTATAGGCGATGTCCGTATCCGGAAAATGGATTCCGATATCTCCAAGACCGGCTGCCCCCAGAAGCGCATCGCAGAGCGCATGAATCAGCACATCCGCATCCGAATGGCCGAGAAGTCCTTTTTCAAAGGGAATTTCAACCCCGCCCAGAATCAGTTTGCGGCCGGACACCAGCCGGTGAATATCATATCCTATGCCGGAGCGCATCTAAAAACATCTCCTCTGATCATTTACATGAAAGCCCTCGCAACCAGGCGATAGGGATCGTTTAACTTTTTTTCCAACAACCGTGGCATTTCATGGTAATTTGTCATTATCACAAAAGACAGCAGCGGTAAAGCCAGGTCATGCAAAAGAATGCCGTTCAACATATCTGTTCCTCTCCCTGGCACCTTGGCTTTTATAGAATATTACGCGCATTGCCGCATACAGATTGACAAATTATCTGTATGCAATATATTCGCTAAAAACCATGTAACTGTGATGGAAGTCAAGAGGCGCCGTTTATGTATCCACTGATTAAGACATTTACTTCTCTGAAAAAGGCCAATCTCTTCGGGTTGATGTTCGCATGCGCATTGCTGGCGCTGGTCGTTGTTCTGGGAGCTGTCGGAAGCATTACCTGGACAACAGGCCACTTCGTTACCATCGAACGCGGTTGGCTTGATACGCTGCTCAACTGGACCGTCGGTATTATCACTGGCATCGGCGGGTGGTTCATGCTGCCGGTGTTTACCGTGCTGTTTTCCAGTCTGTTTCAGGAAACCGCGATTCTGCGCTTGGAACGTCAGTATTATCCGGATGCCGTCCGCAGCCAGATGCCGAGGTTCTGGCCCGAAATCTGGCACGATCTAAAGTTCACCGGCTGGGCAGTGAGCCTCAATATCCTCGTACTGCCGCTTTATGTGTTCGGCGTCGGCTTTGCGGTTTCCATTCTGCTCAACAGTTATCTTCTTGGCCGGGAGTTTTTTGAGAGTGCGGCCGGATATCACCTGGGAAAAACCAGCGCCAGGACACTGGGCCTCCGGCACAAAAAAGCCGTATACGGCGGCGGATTCGTGATCACGGTGATGGCGCTTGTCCCCTTGCTGAATCTTTTTGTTCCGATTCTTGCAATTGTGTGGATGGTGCATGTCTATCATCGCATCCGCATTCAAGAACATACAGCACATAGAACAGCGACGGGTTCTTTCCCTTGACAAATAATATGGAAAAACATATATTACAGATATCTAAAGGGGAGTAGTTATCGGCAAGAGAAAAAGCCGACCCGGATACCGTCAATACGGTCGAAAGACTCGGTACCGGGGCAGATATCCTGTCAACAAGACCTTTATCCAGGCAACCATGCCGGGGGTAAGGGTCTTTTTTATTTCCCCCGGCGAAAACAGTTACCTGAGGCAACTGATCAAGATCGTCGGAGGCAAATACGATGAACCGTATCAACATCACCATCATTTTCTCCCTTCTCGCCCGTCCTCATGCCCGCAATGAGGGGCGCTATCTATGGTACATCCGGATGGATGAACCTTCATGCTCTGATTTGACCGAGATTGACGCAAGCGTTTTCTGCAGAGGTGGGGCGGATATCAACATCCGCACTTAATTGGAGGAATGCAGCTATACGGTTGCTTGGTTTTTTCCAGAATTATTCCTGACGGAATGAAAGTGAACGGGTTATTCTTTATGCAAATGATTGATACAATTACATGGATGCACTGGACGGGGTTTGTTACGGCCGTCATTTTCTTTTTGGCGCTCGATCTGGGCGTATTCCACCGGAAATCGCATGCCGTCGGTTTCAAGGAAGCCCTGATGTGGACGGGAATATGGTTTTCCGTTGCCATGTTGTTTGCTTTGGGGCTTAACAATCTGCGCGGACAGCAGGAAGCGCTTGAGTTTGTAACCGGTTATATCGTTGAGCTGTCCCTGTCGATGGACAACGTGTTTGTTATTGCTCTGATCTTCGGGTATTTTCGAGTGCCATTACCTTATCAGCACCGGGTCTTGTTCTGGGGAATTCTGGGTGCTCTGATCATGCGCGGGATAATGATCGGCGCCGGGGCTGCTCTGGTACGGCAATTCGAATGGACTCTGATGGTCTTTGGCGCCTTTTTGGTTTTCACCGGCATCAAAATGCTTTTTGCCAAAGAAGAAGGCGTGGATCCGGAAAAAAACATGGCGATACGGCTGGCCCGAAAATTTCTGGCCATATCGCCCCATTTTGACAAACAGCATTTTATTACCCGTGTAAACGGTCGCAGAATGTTTACCCCCCTGTTGCTGGTTCTGGTGATGGTGGAAGCCACCGACCTGATATTCGCCCTGGATTCCATACCCGCCATCTTTGGAATCACGACAAATGAATTCATTGTTTTCACTTCAAATGTGTTCGCCATTCTGGGACTTCGTTCCCTATATTTTGTTCTGGCCGGCGCCATCGAGCACTTTCGCTTCCTGAAATTCGGCTTGTCTTTGGTTCTGGTGTTTATCGGCGCCAAAATGCTCCTGCCCAAGTCCATTCATATCTCCACTTCGCTGTCTCTATGCATTGTGGGGACAATTATTCTGATCTCCATTCTGGCTTCTCTTGCGGCCAGCTGGATTGAACATCGCCGTCTGGTTCGGGTCAAATATCGGCATGCTGATCGCTGATGCCGTCGGGATCAGCATCGTCATGGGGAAACACTTCCCGGAGCGGGCGATCAAGTATTGACAAACTACCTGATATTAATTATATTTGCAAAAAACCATCAAGATCTAAGCCAAATTGCCATGAAACCGATATCCTTATGCATCATGCTCGTTTACATCCTTCTTCCGCTTGTTTGCTTTGCGCATCCAATCGAGTCGCCTATCGAAGTATCTTCGGGTGCTTTTGATTTTTTTACTTCAGAATGTCCTGACAAGCACGGCTCGGACATTTCTGAATCCGCTTGTAGTTGTGCGGAACATACCCCTTTTGTTTACCAAGTAAACAATGCGTTTCCGTCAATCAGGCTACGTAACGCATCCCCTACCTTTTTGCTCCCTAAGATTTCCAACTCAATTTTCGTTCCGCCACAAAACATATCCTGATTTTTTTCTTTATATCCTGAGTCTTGCGGAACCATCCGCCGTCTTACTGAATTCATCTTTTAATTGAGCACCATATTTGTATTGGAGGCATCTTATGTTGAATAAAACAGCATCCGTTACGCGGATAACCTTTCTGTTTTCACTTATTGCCGTATTTGTCATACTGGGATTTTTCGACCTTGCAGATGCACGCTCCAAAAGCGGCGGCAGATCTTTTGGCGGCTCCAGCAGTTCGAGCGGCGGGTTTGGCAGCAGTCCGTCAAAATCCCTTGCAAAGCCTTCCAGTCCTTCGGGCAGCGGGTCTTTTTCTCAGCCTTCACCCTCATCCGGCGTTGGCGGCAGCAGTTTTCTTCGCGGCGTCGGCGGCGGCATCATGGGGGGAATGATCGGGAATATGCTTTTTGGCGGATCTGGACACGCCGGCGGCAGCAGTGCCGGCGGCAGCGGCGGCATCGGCATATTTGAGCTTTTGATTCTGGGCGGGCTGGGTTTTTTTCTCTACAAACGGTTTGTCAAACGATAGCGCTTTCAAAGTCATACGCAAGACCGCAGAAGGATTGAGCTTCACCTGAAACCGGAAGGCATTGCGGTTCGCAGCAATGATTTAGAAATGCCCTTGAAAAATGCACGAATTGTGTTAACATATAAGAGTAAATAACCATATATTCAGGAGGTGTTTCATGCAGACCTTACCATTTGGAACAACACAGGCTCAGGCACAGGTTCAGGTCAATCAGTTTATCCGGAGTGTTTACAACTGGATGGCTGCCGGTCTGGCGCTTACGGGCGTGGTGGCGCTTTATACCGCCAGCAACGAAACCTTGATTCGGCTGATTTTTTCGAATCAGCTTCTGTTTTTCGGGCTGATCATCGGCGAGCTGGCACTGGTGTTTTTCCTGAGCGCAAGAATCCAGAAGATTCAGGCTTCGACGGCAACCGGCATGTTTTTGCTCTATTCCGCATTAAACGGACTGACATTGTCGTTTGTGTTTCTGATCTACACATCGTCATCGGTTGCATCCGTCTTCTTCATCTGCGCAGCCACATTCGGGGCATGCAGCGTGTATGGCATGATCACCAAGCGGGACCTGACTTCCATGGGCGGCTTCATGACCATGGGGCTGATCGGCATTGTCATTGCATCGCTTGTCAACATGTTCATTCAAAGCTCCGGGATGAGCATGATCATCAGCTATGTCGGCGTCATCGTCTTTGTGGGACTCACCGCCTACGATACCCAGAAGCTGAAAATGATGGCACTGTCCCAGCCGGCCGGTCTGGATGCAGGCGTTGTCCGGAAAGGCACCATACTGGGCGCGCTCACCCTGTATCTGGATTTTATCAATCTGTTTTTAATGCTTCTGAGGATACTGGGCGACAGAAGGTAACCCTTCAGCCGATCTGCATCAAGCCTTTCCAATCGAAACCCGGACTTTTTCCGCTATCTGTTCAGCAAAAGTCCGGGTTTCTTTTTGAGACGGCCCCTCCACCATGACGCGACAAAGCGGCTGGGTCCCCGAATACCGGATAAGCACCCTTCCTTCATCCCCCAGGCGGCTTTCCACCTGCCCGACCACATCCTTGATTCCGGCAACCGTCTCGATATCGGGTTTTTCACAAACCGGGACATTGATCAGTATCTGCGGAAAGACGCGCATGATCCCGGCCAGTTCCGAAAGCGGTTTTGAGGCGGATCGCATGGCTTCAAGAAGCTGAAGCGCACTGAGAATGCCGTCGCCGGTGGTGTGCCGGTCCAAAAATAAAGTGTGCCCCGAATCCTCTCCGCCCAGTACCGCGCCTTCGGATTTCATCATCTCCATGACGTAGCGGTCCCCGACCTGAGCCAGAAAAAGGTGGATTCCCTGTTTTTTCAAAGCGATTTTAAGCCCCATGTTACTCATCACGGTTGCCACCACCCGGTTGCCGGCCAGCCTTGCGGCCTGTTTCATGTGGACGGCGCAGACAGCCAGGGCCTGATCGCCGGTCAACACCCTTCCGGTTTCATCAACGGCGATCACCCGGTCTCCATCCCCGTCAAAGGCAAAGCCTGCATGGGCCTTGTGTTTCACAACCGCTCTGGCCAGGGCTTCCGGATGCTGAGAGCCGCAACCGGCATTGATGTTGACGCCGTCCGGTTTATCGGAAAGGACGGAAATCTCGGCGCCCAGTCGCGAAAACACATCGGGAGCCGCCTGAAATGTGGCGCCGTGGGAGCAGTCCAGGACCAGGCGAAGCCCGTCCAGCGACAAATCCGGAACAGAATTCTACCAGAAAATCCCCATAATAATCCAGGGCATCCACAATGGCGTCGCAGCGGCCGACAACCTGTGAATGAGAAGGCGATCCGGGTGTTGATTCCTTTAGAATGCGCGCTTCAAGCACCTGTTCGACGGATTCGGAAAGCTTGAATCCGTTTCCGTCAAAAACCTTGATTCCGTTATCCGCGTAAGGATTGTGAGAGGCAGAGACAACGATCCCGGCACATGCCCCCAACTTGGCGGCAATGGCGGCGACTCCCGGGGTGGGCAGAACACCGCACAGACAGGCATCCGCGCCCATCGAACAGAGACCTGCGGCCAGCGCGCATTCCAGCATGTCGCCGGAGATTCGGGTGTCCTTTCCAATGACGACCCTTAATGATGAATCGGTTTTAAAAAAAGCGGCAATTGCCCTGCCGACCGCGACCGCCATTTCCGGTGTCATGGGATGTCGATTGGCAACCCCGCGAATGCCGTCCGTTCCAAACAATTTTTTCATGGGTGATTCCTTATTCCCCGGCCACGCCGGATGCCAGGGATGGAAATATCTGAAGCGACTCTGTAACGATGTGATCGATGATTCCCTGAAGCCAGGCTGTTCCGGACTTGCGCTGTTTTTCATTCAAATCCTGAATCACGGAAAGGTAGTTCTTCCCCCGCTCGTGGATTCCCTGAAGAACCGCCTTCAGGAAATCCTCCCGGAAGCCGTCATTTCCCTGCCAGGTCTTCTGCATCAGAAACAGCCTTTCAAGCTGAGAGCAGTTGTTATAGACCTCGCACTGGCGATTCGCCTGGACGGTCTGGGGCACGCCGCAAACCGGCAGACTCCGGCAGTAGGCAAGCAGCCGGGCAATGCGTTCCTGAATCGCCACCTGAAGCGTTTCCATAAGCCCTTCAAACAGTTCCTGCGTAAAATCCGGACCCACAAACTCCGAGCGGACATGGGCACACCACTGCCTAAGGGCCATCAGACCGGCAATATAATGGATATTGTTGACCAGGATGCGTTTGAGGGTTAAATTCAGCCCGCGGGCATACGGAACATTGGCGCTCCTGGCGCCTCCTTCCTGAATCAGGCGATCCGGCCTCAACTCGTCCTTACGGCATATCGAACCTGCGGCAATCACGGTTCCGTATTCAAGCCGGCAGGGTCCGACAAGCCCTCCCTGTCCCCCTAAAAAAATGGGGGTTTGATTCAGCATGACCCCTCTGGGGACATCTCCCAGCAAGGATGCCGTTGCCTTGTCCTGATTGGGCGTGAAGTTGAAATGAATGTAAGCGCTGCCCACTTCACTGTGATCCTTGCGGCTGGTTCCGCCGGCCATCAGGCAATCGCAGAAATTGATCAGGCTGCCCAGCGTGACAAAGGGAAACAGGATGGTCTGCTTCAGTGCAACCGTATGGCCGCAGCTTGCCTGTTCTTCCAGAATGGTTCCTTCTCTTACATGGGCGCCAAAACCCATCACAACATCGTCCAGAAAAACCGCCTTTCGGAAAAACCCGCCTTTAAGCTCTACCCGGGGACCGATGCAGCAGTTCTCGACCGTAACCGGCCCTTCATACCCCAGTTTCGCGCCGGCAAGAATGAGCGTTTTATCGCCGTAAATCCGGCAGCCGGGATAGAGAACGACCCCTTCGCCGGAAATGCGCTTCAGATCGACTTCTTCTCCGATATCCACGGTATCGGGGTTATGTATATTCACCCCTTTTTCCATAAGCTGGTGCGCTTTCGATGCCATTTCTGAGCCTCTCTCCTCTGTCACAATGGATTGTCTCGTTCGTTTCCACAGCGAAGTTTCCGTCAAACTATATCGGAAAACCCCCGGCTCTGCCAGATTTTTTTTATGCGGATGAATCTCTCGCCGGTTCGTGACCATTCCTTTAAGATTCAGGAAATACAGCAAGACCGTTTTCAAATTAGAACTTGACATGCCCGGCAATCTATAGAATAAAACCAACTCTGGAAAAGACGGATTGAGTAGGGATTTGGGAACCTTGGTTTCATGAATAAATACAGCATGCTATTTTAAGTGAAAATCTTAAAGTGAAAGACTATTGATGCAGCTCATTCTGATTTCCTTGATGGTTTTGTGTTTCAGCGGCCTTTGCTCTTTTTTCTTCGGCAAAAATCCCCGCATTGCCAATATCATGGGTGCCGGGGGAACCGTCCTGGGATGCCTGATCGGCCTGATTCCTGCCGCAAGCGTACTCTGGACGGGCCAGACAAGGAGTTTTCATCGGGCTTGGCAGCTTCCCTATGGATCTTTTTCCCTGCAAATTGACGCCCTTTCCGCGTTTTTTCTCTTTACGATTCTGATTATATCCGCCCTTGCAGCTGTCTATGGCAAAACGTATCTGTGGGGCTACAGAAACCGGAAAAATCTTGGCGCCTCATGGTTATTTTTTAATATCCTGATTGCCAGCATGATCCTGGTTGTCATTTCGCAGAATGGCGTACTGTTTCTCATGGCATGGGAAATCATGTCCCTGTCCTCATTTTTTCTGGTAACTTTTGAAGATGAAAAAGAGAATGTCAGAAGGGCCGGATGGATCTACCTGGTCGCAACACACATCGGAACCGCCTTTCTTTTCGTTCTCTTCATCCTGCTGGCGCATCGGGGCTCATCAATGGATTTTAACCATTTCAGTGCTTCCGGTCTGAATGGTTCTTCCATGGCGGGTCTGGCATTTCTGCTTGCAGTAATCGGTTTTGGAACCAAAGCCGGATTCATGCCTTTTCACGTCTGGCTTCCGGAAGCCCATCCTGCGGCCCCCAGTCATGTTTCCGCCGTCATGTCCGGAGTCATGATCAAGACCGGCATCTATGGCCTGCTGCGGACGCTGACCTTTCTGGGCCGCCCGGAACCCTGGTGGGGATGGCTGCTGATCGCCATCGGACTGGGATCAGGCATTCTGGGTGTCCTGTTCGCTTTGGCCCAGCAGGATCTCAAACGGCTGCTGGCGTATTCCAGCGTTGAGAATATCGGCATCATCACCCTGGGAATGGGAATGGGCGTGTTGGGCATGGCCTTGAATCAACCGGTTCTGTCAGTTCTGGGATTCGGCGGCAGCCTGCTGCATGTCCTGAATCATGCGTTTTTCAAGGGGCTGCTCTTTCTTGGGGCAGGTGCGGTGCTTCATGCAACCGGTGTGCGGAACATCGAAGCGCTGGGTGGACTGATGCGCCACATGCCCTGGACCGGAACGCTTTTTCTGATCGGATCTTTCGCAATCTGCGGCCTGCCGCCGCTGAATGGCTTTGTGAGTGAATTTCTCCTTTATGTCGGAGCGTTTATGGGCACCGGGCTTTCGGGCTTTTCGCTTTCCAGTATCGGTGTCATCACCGGACTGGCAGCCATCGGCGGATTGGCAGCCGCCTGTTTTACCAAGGCTTTCGGCATTGTTTTCCTGGGCGAACCCCGGCACACCCCTGCCCTGCAGGGACATGAAATCGGCTGGGGCATGCGGATCCCGATGCTGTTTCTGGCACTTGGCTGCGTGTCGATCGGGCTTTTGGCGCCCTTTGTGATTTCTTTAATCAAACCGGCAATCGGAAATGTCACCGGCTTGTTGAAAAACGACATCGACGTTCACCTTGCCGTTGTGACCTTGCCGCTTCAGCGGATAATGACGCTCTCGTGCATTTTCATACTGATACTGGGGCTCTTGATCCTGCTGCGAAAACGCCTTCTTTCCAGCAGAGCACCCGGGCAAAGCAACACGTGGGACTGCGGTTTTCTGTGGCCCACGGCCCGCATGCAGTATACGGCGTCCTCTTACGCGCAACCCATCACCGCCATGTTTGACTTTTTCTTGCAGACGCATCGAAAGATTCGTGCGCCGGAAGGACTTTTCCCTGCCGAGGCCAGCTTGCATACCCATACCGATGATGTCTTTGCCAGAAATCTCTTTCAGCCGCTTTTTCGCGGCATCGAGCGACTTTTTCTGAAACTGCACTGGTTGCAGCAGGGCCGTGTTCAAATCTACATTCTCTATGTGGCTGTAACGATTTTAGCCCTTTTGATCTGGAACTTGAGATAATTCTTTTATGCAAACCATATCTTTACTGCATCCGCTGGCGGCACTGATCCTGTCCCCGCTGCTTCTGGGAATCATCAACCGGATCAAGGCTCTTTTTGCAGGCAGAAAGGGTCAGCCGCTGCTCCAGACGTATTACGATCTGGCCCGGTTGTTTCAAAAAAGTCCGGTCTACAGCCATACCACCAGCTGGATATTCCGCGCAGGTCCCCTTGTGGGCTTGGCCTCCGCAATAACTGCGCTGCTGGTGCTGCCCATCGGTGGCGGCGCGGCATTTCTCTATTTTACCGGAGATCTGATTTTTCTGATTTATCTTCTCGGCGTGATGCGGTTTTTTACGGTTTTGGCAGCGCTTGACACCGGCTCCGCATTTGAAGGCATGGGCGCCAGCCGGGAGGTCCAGTTTTCCGTTCTGGCAGAGCCTGCGCTGCTGCTCAGTCTTCTGGCCATGGGGGAAATCGGGGAACTTGCACTGGCTGCCGGCATGCCGGGATCCCTGCCCCGTCTTTCACTTTCCGGAATCTATACAGGCCTGTCGTTTTCCATCTGGATGCATTCCGGAACGGTTCTTCTTCTGGCAGCCAGCGCCCTTTTGATCATTTTGCTGACTGAAAACACGCGGATTCCGGTTGATGATCCCAACACCCATCTGGAGCTGACCATGATACACGAAGTCATGGTCCTGGATCACAGCGGACCGGACTTTGGCATGATTCTGTATGGTTCCGCAATCAAACTCTGGATTTTCAGCGCACTTCTGGCAGGCATCCTGATTCCCGTTCGCTCGGGAAATTTCCTGCTGGATGGCTTGGCAACCCTCGGCGGAATCTTTCTTCTGGCCATCGGCATCGGCGTGATTGAGTCTACGTTGGCGCGGCTGAGACTGCTGCGGGTTCCGCAATTACTGTCCAGCGCGGGCGTTCTGGCCATACTTGCGATTGTTCTGGTGCTAAAGGGGTAATGAAGCGTTATGGAACTGTGGATTGACGCACTGATTGTTCTGCTGATTCTGACCAACCTGAAGCTGATCGGCTCCAGCCGATTGAGAGCTTGTATTCATATCGTGGCGCTTCAGGGGATTTTGCTCGGCATTCTTCCGGGACTGGTGGGCACCGGCCAGATGACCCTTCGGGCCATCGTGCTTTCGGCAATAACCATCGTGCTCAAGGGCATTGTTTTTCCGTGGCTGCTGCTCAGATCGATGCGCACCACCGCCGTGAGCCGAGAAATGGAACCGTTTATCGGATATTCCACATCGATGCTGATCAGCGTCGGCCTGCTGGCACTGGCGATGTGGATGGGCACTCAACTGCCGCTGCCGATTCCCTTGAAATCACCGCTGGTTGTACCGCTTTCCCTGTTTACCATCATGGTCGGGCTGCTTGCGATTGTCAGTCGGAAAAAAGCATTGTCGCAGGTCCTGGGCTATCTGGTCATGGAAAACGGCATCTATGCGTTCGGACTGGCGCTGGCCCTGCAGGAACCCCTTCTGGTGGAGCTGGGGACCCTTCTGGATGTATTCATGGGAGTTTTTGTGATGGGCATCGCAATTTTTCACATCAACCGTGAGTTCGACCATATCGATACGGACCTGCTGAGCACGTTAAAGGGCTGATATGATTCTGGCATTGATTTTTCTCCCGGTTGCAGCCGCTCTGGCGGTATTGGGTCTGAGACACGCAATTGCGATACGGACCGTGTTAATGACGGCCGCCACAGGTCATGCCGTGCTGACGGGCCTGGCGTGGATTCATCCCCCGGCGCCTGTTCTGGATAACTGGCTGCTTCTGGATGCCCTGGGACTTCTTTTTCTCAGCATTACCAGCGCACTCTTTGCAATGGTAGCCCTGTATGCCCTGGGGTATCTGCAAAGAGAGAGCGATGAAAAGCACGAGGATTTTGAAGAGGGCTTTCTGTTCACCAATTCCAGGGAATCCAATTTTGTCTGCTGTCTGCTGCTTTTTCTGGCAATGATGACGCTGGTCACCGTGAGTCAGCACTTCGGGCTTATCTGGGTTGCTGTCGAGGCCACAACACTGGCCAGCGCGCCCCTGATCTATTTCCACCGGCACCGCAGATCCCTTGAGGCCACATGGAAATACATCATGATCTGCTCGGTCGGAATCGCGCTGGCGCTTCTGGGAAATTTTTTTATGGCCGTCGCCGCCACACTCTCTGAAAACGAACATGTGCCGATGCTGCTTTCAAAACTGACCGGAAACGCTTCGCTGCTGAATGTTCCCTGGCTGAAAGCCGCCTTTCTCTTTCTGCTTGTGGGTTACGGCACCAAGCTGGGACTGGCGCCGATGCACACCTGGCTGCCGGATGCGCACAGCGAGTCTCCATCGGTCATTTCCGCACTGCTTTCCGGAGCCCTCCTGAACTGCGCCTTCCTGGCCATATTGCGCGCCCAGCAGGTCTGTGTTGCGGCCGGCCAGGGCCTTTTTGGACAGAACCTGCTTCTGGGATTCGGACTTTTCTCAATGACCGTTGCCGCAGCCTTTATGCTGCGGCAGATGGATTTTAAAAGGCTGCTGGCATATTCAAGCGTCGAGCACGTCGGGATTCTGTCACTGGCCGTCGGCCTTGGCGCCAATGCCGGATACGGGGCCATGCTTCACGCCGTCAACCATTCCCTGACCAAGGGAATGCTGTTTCTGGTCGCCGGAAATATCCTGGCTGTCTATCACAGTAAATCCATCCGGGAAGTGCGCGGCGTCATACGCGTTCTTCCGATTTCCGGCGCACTCTGGGTCATGGGCTTTCTGGCCATCACCGGCTCCCCCCCGTTTGGAACTTTTCTGAGCGAGCTTGTCATCCTGAAATCCGCCCTGGATCAGGGACGATATGTTATTGCCGCCGTTTTTCTCTTGATCCTGTGCGTTATTTTTGTTGCAATGGCCATCGTCGTTCTTTCCATGGCCCAGGGGAACCCCGAAGGATTGCCGGCGGAAGGTCTCAACCAATCCGCTTTGCCGTTTCCAAAAGAGTCACCGCTTGCCGTTATCCCCCCCCTGATGCTGGGGGCTGTGATTCTGATGCTGGGTCTTTACATCCCCCCCTTCCTTCGGCAGGTTATGGAACAGGCGGCTATGGCCATCGGGGCATTCTAATGCAGGCAGCTCACATTACAGGAGTGATCATCCATGTCCGATTCAATCCCTGAACGGCTTTTTCTTTCCAGCGGACAGGCGAAAGACATCCGGAATGCGCCCGTTCTCAGCATGGAGTCGTTTCAAAATGCCGTAATCCATGCAGTTGATGATGGCGCAAGGCTTTCCGCCTTGTTCGCTCAGCCCGGCCATGGCCGCAGCATGCGTCTGTGGGCCATCCTGTCGCTGGACAGCCAGTCGCGCATTCTTTCGCTTTGCACGGACACGGAGCAAGACAGCTTCCCTTCCCTGACCCCGCTCTGCCCCCAGGCGCACTGGTTTGAACGGGAAATCTATGAACAGTGGCACCTGATGCCCAAAGATCATCCCTGGCTGAAACCCATTCGCTTCCATGCACCATACAGACAAAACCATCCACAATCCCCTGCCGGAAAAACGCCGCAAATCGGCCTGACGGATTATTTTCGGGTCGAAGGCGAAGAAATCCACGAGGTCGCTGTCGGGCCCGTACATGCCGGTATCATCGAACCCGGGCATTTTCGATTCCAGTGTCACGGAGAAGATGTGCTTCACCTTGAAATTTCTCTGGGCTATCAGCATCGCGGCATTGAGAAGCGCCTTGCAGGCGGCCCCGACAGCCGGACGATTCATTACATGGAAACGCTGTCGGGCGATACCAGCATCGGCCACGCAACCGCCTACTGCCAGGCGCTTGAGTCGCTTTCAGAGGTTAAAATTCCAGCCAGAGCCCAGGTCATGCGGGGCATTTTGCTGGAACTGGAACGCATCGCCAATCACACCGGGGACATGGGCGCCCTTGCCGGAGATGTGGGCTTTCTTCCCACGCTCTCTTTCTGCGGACGCATCCGCGGGGATGTTCTCAATATGACGGGGCTGATTTGCGGCAACCGTTTTGGCCGCGGCATCATCAAACCCGGAGGGGTTGGTTTCGATATTGACGCGGAAAGGGCCAGGGCACTGCTCAACCGGCTCGATGCCGCTGAAAAAGACCTGGCCGTTGCCATCAACCTGCTCTGGGAAACCTCTTCCGTGATGGCGCGATTCGAGGGAACCGGCACCGTCAGCCTGGAAATGGCAGCGCTCATGGGTCTGGTCGGCCCGGCGGCCCGGGCCTGCGGCATCGAAAGAGATGTGCGAAAGGATATGCCTGAAGGGATTTACCGCTTTACACAGATTCCGGTTTCCACCTGGAACACGGGAGACGTTCTGGGCAGAGCTCAAGTCCGGTGGCTTGAAATCCAGCATTCCCTCGCCTTTATTCGCGAACAGCTCCAGAATCTGCCTGAGGGTCAGTTGCAAAGCGCCCTTGCCCGCTGCCCTGCCTCCGGAGCGCCTGGCCGTTTCTCTGGTTGAAGGCTGGCGCGGTGAGATCTGTCATGTGGCGCTGACCGACAGCCAGGGACGTTTTTCCATCTATAAAATTGTCGATCCGTCGTTTCACAACTGGTTCGGCCTGGCCTTTTCGCTGCGGAATCAGCAGATTTCCGACTTCCCGCTCTGCAACAAAAGCTTTAATTTGTCCTACTGCGGGCATGATTTGTGACATGGTCAGGGATCGGCGAATCATTTTTGCTGTAAATACTCAGTGCTTTTTTCAAGGATGATACAAAGATGTTAGAAACGCTTCTGGCGCGCATCCAGCAGAAATACCGGACGATGAAGTTTCCGGACGGCCCCCCGCCCGAACTTCCGGACAGATTCATGGGCCGTCCGGCTCATCGACTCAAACGATTGCCCTTCGGACTGCGCCCGGTGTGTGGAAATCTGTCCCACCCACGCCATCTCGCAAACAGAAGGTCTCAGACTGGATCTGGGCGCGTGCCTTTTCTGCGCGGAATGCGCCCGGATCTGTCCAGCCGGCATTCGCTTTACAAAGGATTACAGCATGTCCGTTCGCATGCGCGACGATCTGCTGATCGACAGTGTAAAAACATTCCAGCCTGCAGTCGCCCTGGAAAAAAAACTGAAGCGCCTGTTCGGTCGATCACTGAAACTGCGGCAGGTGAGCGCCGGCGGTTGCAATGCCTGCGAAGCCGACACGAATGTTCTGGGCACCGTTGGCTGGGATCTTGACAGGTTCGGCATCCAGTTCGTGGCTTCGCCGCGTCATGCGGACGGGCTTCTGATCACCGGCCCTGTACCGGAAAACATGCGCGAGGCCCTGCTGAAAACCTACAAAGCTGTCCCGGAACCCAAAATAGTGATCGCTGTCGGATCCTGCGCCATTTCCGGCGGGCCCTATATAGACCATGAAGAAGTCCATAACGGGGCCTGCGATCTGCTGCCGGTTGATCTTCTTATCCCCGGCTGCCCTCCCCACCCGCTGACGATTCTGGATGGACTCCTCAGGCTCATCGATCGGATTAAGACCACATAACCCGGATTTCGCCCTTTGTTTTCAGGACGGCAATTTCAACCTGGCCCGAAAGACTTCGCAGGGGATCTTCTCCGCGGTTTCCGGATACATCAGGTGGATGAGGATTATCAGTATTACCTGGACAATCTGTGCGAGTGGAAAGAAAAGCTGGGCTGCAAGGTTTACGCATATTGCCTGATGACCAATCACGTCCACCTGATCGTAAATCCTGGAGAAGATGGCGAAAACCTTGCAAGGCTGATGAAACGGGTAGCAGGCCGGCAGACAAGATATCTGAACAAGCTTGAGAAGAGAACCGGAAGCTTATGGGAAGGACGTTTCAAGTCGAGCGAGGCCAGTTAACCCGTAGTGCGCGATTCGTGGAAGAGATTGAGCAAAAAATCGAAAGGCGGAGTTCAAAGGCAGGGAAGGCCAAGAAAATCGAATAAATAAATCTGTCCCCTTT
>CAVPHN010000033.1:0-21044 GCA_963704205.1 uncultured delta proteobacterium | reverse complement strand
GATTTCTGTTGCCGCAGGTTATAAAGGTATGGTCGAGGGGCAGATGCGGGATATGCTGGCTGAACAGCAGGGAAGACTCATGGTGTCGGATCTGGAAGAGCTCCATTTTTTAAAAACCGGCGCGCTGATTGAGGCTTCGGTTTGTTCCGGAACACTACTCGGACAGGGATCATTCGATCAGATTCAGTCCCTGAAAGTTTATTCTAAAAATATTGGACTTGCCTTTCAGGTCACAGATGATATTCTAAATGTTGAAGGAGATCCTTTGATTATGGGAAAGGGAGCCGGCACTGACCGGCATCGATGCAAAAGCACCTACCCTGCGCTGATAGGACTTATTGAGTCCAAAACAGCAGCTTCCCGCTTGATATCTCACGCCCTTGAGTCGTTGGCCCGATTTGACCACAAGGCAGATCCCCTTCGCGCCATTGCCACATACATCATCAAAAGAAATAGATGACCTGTCAGAAAAAACAATCGGACCTAGACTGAAGCATTTGTCATTCACCTGATTGTAACCCTTCTGACGTCTTATTCCTGGCAACATTATTACGATAAAGGAATGAAAGAACTGTGGGACTGCTTGACACGATCGTATCACCACTGGAATTAAAAAAAACACCCCGATCGGATCTGCCGACTCTGGCAGCTGAAATTCGAAAAACCATTGTCAAGGTGGTTTCCAAAACCGGAGGCCATCTGGCTTCCAGTCTCGGGTGTTGTGGAGCTGACCATCGCCCTGCATTACGTGTTTGATGCCCCGAAAGACAAAATTATCTGGGATGTGGGCACCAGTCATATGCCCACAAACTGCTGACAGGCCGAAAAGAACGGTTTCATACGCTTCGCCAGCATGATGGCCTTATCAGGATTTACCCGAAGAAGTGAAAGCCCTTACGATGCTTTTACGACCGGCCACAGCAGCACTTCCATTTCCGCCGGCCTGGGAATCTGCCTGTGCAAAACGGCTCAAAAACGAACCAGGCAAGGTGATTGCCGTAATCGGCGATGGTTCCATGACCGCCGGTATTGCATATGAAGGCCTCAATCAAGCCGGCGATATTCATAACGATCTCATTGTCATCCTGAATGACAATGAAATGTCCATTGCCCATAATGTGGGTGCACTTTCCTCCTTTCTCAGCCGGAAATTTTCCGCCAAAATGCTTCAGGATCTGCGAAAGGAATTCGGAGATTTTCTAGAAATCCCTGCCCATGATCGGCGATGATGTCTATCAGTTTGCCAAAACGATCCGAAGAATCTTTTAAAACCTTTGTCACCCCCGGCATGCTGTTTGAAGCCTTTAATTTTGAATATTTCGGCCCCATCAACGGCCACAAGCTCAATCATCTGATCGATATCCTCAACAATATCAAAATGCTTAAAGAACCGGTCCTGCTTCATGTCACCACCGAAAAAGGAAAAGGATATCTGCCGGCGGAAAAAAATCCAGTATATTTTCATGGCGTCGGGTGCTTTGAAGTTGAAACCGGCATCAGCAACGGTACACAAACCAACGCTCCGACCTATACCGAAGTGTTTGGAAAAACCATGGTCAAGCTGGCTGAAACCAATGAAAAAATTGTTGCGGTTACCGCTGCCATGCCCGAAGGAACCGGCCTGATCAAATTTTCTGAAGCCATTCCAGAGCGGTTTTTTCGATGTGGGAATTGCCGAACAGCATGGTGTCACCTTTGCCGCCGGTACTGGCCACAGAAGGATTCAAGCCGGTTGTCGCCATCTATTCAACCTTTCTGCAGCGGGCCTATGATCAGATTCTTCACGATGTCTGCCTTGAATCTCTTGCCGGTGGTGTTTGCCATCGACCGTGGAGGCATTGTCGGAGAGGACGGATCAACCCATCACGGCCTGTTTGATTTTTCTTTTCTTCGCAGTCTTCCCAATATGGTGGTCATGGCCCCCAAAGATGAAAATGAACTTTGCGCCATGCTGGCGACAGCCGTTGCACATTCAGGACCCGTGTCCCTGCGCTATCCCAGGGGTGCCGGATGGGGTGTGGATATCGATTCCAAATGGCCCCCGCTGCCTATTGGCAAGGCGGAAGTTCTGACACACGGCGATGATGTACTGATTCTGGCCATCGGCAGAACGGTCGGGGAAGCCCTGCAGGCCCGTGAAATACTTCTAAAGGAAGGCATAACAACAACTCTGGTCAACGCCCGTTTTATAAAACCCATGGACAGTGACACGATCTGCTCCCTTGCCAAAATGATACCGCGTATCGTTACTGTGGAAGAAAATGTCCTTCAGGGCGGATTCGGCAGCGCGGTTCTGGAATGCCTGAGCGACAATGCTGTTTCCGGATATCGTTTAACCCGTCTTGGAATTTCCGATACTTTCGTGGAGCATGGACCTCAGTCCCTGCTTCGGTCCAAATAGCGATCGATGCGCAGGCAATCGCGAGCATCCAGACAGTTGCTGACGGTATAGCCCCATGGCTGAACCCGAATGCGACTGGACCGGTTGATGCTGGAAAAGGGCTCGTGGTCAGCCGGCAGCGCGCCCAAGCCATGATCATGGCCGGAAATGTGCTTGTAAACAGTCAGATGGTTGAAAAATCCGGATGTCTTGTTTCACATGACGCAGAAATCACCTTAAAGGTGAAACCCTACCCTATGTCAGCAGAGAGGGGGCTCAAGCTGGAAAAGGCTTTGGAATCGTTTCAATTGTCCGTGCAGGGCATGGTCGTCTGGATGTCGGCGCTTCCACGGGCGGTTTTTCGGATTGTCTGCTTCAGCACGGCGCCGTGCGTGTATATGCGGTGGATGTCGGTTACGGCCAGCTGGCCTGGCAGCTCAGACAGGATAGCCGCGTGATTCCAATCGAACGGATGAACATCCGGAACATGCCACTGAACTTGCTGCCGGAACCAGTTGATCTTGTGACCATCGATGTATCCTTTATCTCCCTGAAAATGTTGTTCCTGCCGTGATGAATTCATGGGCAACCGGCACGGATCATTGCTTTGATCAAACCCCAATTTGAGGTTGGAAAAGGCAAAGTTGGAAAAGGTGGCGTCGTCCGCGACCCGTTGCAGCACGAAAGCGTTATCGATGAATTACAACGGTTTTTCAAAAACAGTGGATGGACGGCTCTTAAGGTTGTCCCCTCCCCTATTCTCGGTCCCAGTGGCAACAGGGAATTTCTCATCCGTTTGATTCATGAATAATCATACGGCCAGCAGACGATCTGGTTGCACGGATCAGCGAACTCCGTTGATGTGCTCAGGATGGGATATTTATCTCAACCTGAACCCTTAGCTCCAGTGCCTTGCGAAGAGCTGACTGGATTTTTTGACGAATGAGGGCTCCGCCTTCCTCAGTATTCAATAATTCAGAGGAAGTCTCAACGCAGATCACTAATTTGTCGTTTATTCCGGATATTTGTTTTACCATCAGGAAATATTTCGGTCCAATCCCTTCAATGCCCGAGATAACGCCTGCGATCATTTCCGGAAAAACATTCATTCCCCGCACAGAGATCATTTGATCCGTTCTCTTGTAAACCCGGTTCATCCGGACCAGGGTTCGGCCGCAGGCACAGGGCCGAGTGCATAGGGCAGTTCTGTCGTGGGTCCGGTAACGGATAAGGGGATATGCGCTGGTGGTCAGGCTCGTCAGAACCAGCTCTCCTTCTTCACCTTCTTTAAGGGACTGACCGGTATCCGGATCGATGATCTCCGGAAAGAAGTGATCCTCGAAAACATGAAGGCCTGATTTTTCCGAGCATTCACCAGAGACTCCTGGCTCAATCAGTTCCGTAACCCCGTAAATGTCGTAAGCCTTTATCCCAAGTCCTTCTTCAATAATGCTGCGGGCGGTTTCCGGCCAGGGTTCGGCACCGAAAAGCCCGATTTTCAAAGAGAGTCCCTCGGGACCGATTCCCTGCAATCTCATGGTCTCGATGATATGAAGGGCAAATGACGGGGTTGAAACCAGGACGGTGTACTCAGGAAATCGCGCATGATCCGAATCTGGATATCGGCCGGTGCAATGGATGCCGGAACCACTGCAGCGCCGATCAACTCCGCGCCCTGGTTGAAACGGAAGGCCCCCATGAAAAGGCCGTAATTAAAAGCCACCTGAATGATATCGTGTTCGGTGATACCGACCCCGATCATAATTCGCGCCACAAGCTCTCTCCAGATTTTCAGATCTTCCCGGGTGTAGCCGATGACAATGGGATTGCCATAGTGGCTGAGGGGAAACTGCTAGGCGCACTACGTCCCCGGAGCGGCACCGCGAACTGCGTAGGGGTAATTGTACACCAAGTCATCACGCGTGGTGAAGGGTATTTTTTGAAGGTCTTCGAGGGTTTTGATATCGTCCGGGTTCAGCCCGGCTGCGTCAAATTTGTTACGATAAAATCGGACATTGGCGTAAGCATGGTTGATAAGAATTCTCCAGCCGCTCATTCTGAAGGTCGAGGAGTTCGCGGCGATTCATGGTATCTGTTTCCGGAGTTATGGCCATTTGTTTCACTCCTTTTTATCGTTCCCATTTTTCCTTGTAATCATTACCCAAAAAGGCCCGTTTAACCTCTTCGTTGTTCAGAAGCTCAGCGCCTGCACCAGTCAGGATGATCCGGCCGGTTTCCGTCACGATCAAGCCCGGTTTGAAATTCGCAGGGCTTCTCTGGCGTTCTGCTCCACGAGAAGTATGGTGGTTCCCATGCTGTTCAAAGATTGAATGATGCGAAACATCTCCGAGACAATGGCAGGCGCAAGCCCCAGGGACGGTTCATCCAGCATGAGAAGTCTGGGCTTTCCCATCAGCGCCCGTCCCAGGGCAAGCATCTGACGCTCGCCTCCGGACAGGGTTCCCGCGGCCCTGTCCCCACGATCCCGGAGAATGGGAAACAGCGTGCAGACCTTCTCAATCTCCATTTTTAACGCATTTCGATCCAGTCGCCTGAGATAGGCCCCAAGCTCCAGATTCTCCAGAACCGTAAGCGGGGCGAATATCTTGTCCTTTTCAGGCACCTGAATCAGCCCCATTCCAACGATCCTATCCGTCTGCATGCTTTGAATTTCCCTGTCAAGAAACAAGACAGAGGAGCCACTTTCAAGTGATGTAGGCCGGAGATGACGTCAAGAGAGCTGTCTTTCCAGCACGATTGGCGCCGAATTAGGAGACGATTTCACCTTCCCGGATATGAAGCGATGTCCGGTGAAGGAGACTGAATCTTTCCATAAAACGCATCGATGTTTTTTATTGTCAGCATGGAGTTGCTCTCATTTCCCTAAATAAGCCTCGATCACCTGCTGGTTTTTCTGGATATCCTCGGGCCGGCCTTCCCCGATCTTTATGCCGTGGTGAAGCACGATCAGGCTGTCAGAGATCGCCATGACCAGGCGCATGTTGTGCTCCACAAGAATGATGGTCTGGCCTTTATCCTTGAGCCTGAGAATGAGATTACCCATCTCTTCCATCTCAAGGATCGTTAAACCGGCGGCAGGCTCATCCAGAAGAAGGATTTCCGGCTGGCAAGCCATGGCCCTTGCAATTTCCAGGCGTCGCTGATCGAGGATGCAGATGTGTCCGGCCATATCCCCGGCCTTTGATAAAAGCCCGAATTCTCTCAGAATGCCTTCGGAGTTCTCGCGAATCATCCCCTCCTCTTTTCGTTCCGACGGAAGACGGAGCATGCCCTTTACAAACCGGATGAGGTTCGGGGGTGCATGCCGACCATGACATTCTCCAGAACCGTCATGTTCCATAAAGAGCTGAGCCTGCTGGAAAGAGCGGGTGATGCCAAGTGCTGCGATCTGAAACGGCTTAAGCCCTGCGATGGGCTTTCCCTGAAAAAGGATTTCCCCTGTATAAAGGGGATACACGCGTGGTAATAGCGTTTAAAAGCGTGGTTTTACCCGCGCCGTTGGGGCCAATAATGGAGACGATTCGTTGCGGACTGATGGAGAAGGAAAGGCGGCTGAGCGCCTCCAGGCCTTCGAAACGAACGGTGATTTTTCGGACCTCCAGAACCGCGGCGTCCCTGATTTCATTAACCGGCGCAGTCATGTCCATTTTGCTGAGAGCTGAAACGCCAAAAGTGCCAATGAACGGAAACAGCCCTTTTGGAAAGAACATCAGAACCGCCATGAGAATAAAGCCGTAGACCAGGACATTGTATTCTTTGACGGCATGAAGTACTTCGGGGAGAAGAGACAGGAAAATCGCGCCGAAAACGGATCCCCAGAGAGACCCCGAGCCTCCGACCAGAACCATGGTCACGACCTGAAGGGAAAAGAATATGCTGAAAGAGCCCGGACTGATGAAGGTGATATAATGGGCGTAAAGGCTTCCGGCCAGAGACGCCATGGCGGCGCTGATGACAAAAACCTTGACCTTGAAAGTTTCCGTATCTATGCCCGTGCAGCGGGCCGCGATTTCATTGTGGCTGAGCGCAGCCATGGCCCTGCCGGCCCTTGATCGGATCAGGTTAAGAGACAGAGCCAGAACGCCGATGGTGGCAGTCCAGAACAGGTAAAAGATTTTGCGGTCCGAGTCAAAAAAAAATTCCCCGACCTGAAGGCGGGGAATACCCGCAAATCCGGAGGGGCCGCCAGTTACAGCGCTTAGCTGAACGATGATGATGTAGACGATGACGTTAAACCCAAGGGTTGCCATCACCAGATAGTGACCTTCCAGCTTCAGCGTGGGAATGCCAATCAAATATGCAATGCCTGATGTAATTGCCATGGCGCCGAGGACCGTGGGCCAGGCCGGAAAACCGTAGGTCGTGGTGAGAATGGCGGATAAATACGCTCCCAACCCAAAGAAGGCGGCATGACGCAGCAGAGATCTGGCCGGCATAGCCCATGAGAAGATTGAGCCCGATGACGATTATGACATTCAGGGCGGCGATGTTGAGCGCCATCAGGTAATAGTTGTTCGCAAGAGCGAGCGGCAGGGCGAAAACGATAAGCCCGAAGACAAAAATCTGCGGATTCTTCATCACACCTTTCTCAATGCCCCTTTTCCGAATATGCCTCCGGGTTTAAAGAAAAGCACGATCAGCAGGATCAGAAAGGCAAGGACATCCTTGTATTCGGAAGACACCAGACCAGCCCCGAGGGATTCCAGTACACCGAGAAGAAGTCCTCCTGCCACGGCCCCGATCATGGAACCATACCCCCCCAGAATGGCGGCGGAAAAACCCTGTAGCCCCAGCATAACCCCGGCATCGTAGGAAATGGTGGTGATGGGCGTCAGAATGATTCCGGCAACCGCGCCCAGGGCGCCACTGCGGAAAAACGAGAACGCGATCATACGGTTTACCGGAATCCCGGCCAGAAGAGCGGATCTGCGGCTGGCGGCAACGGCCCGCATGGCTTTTCCGGTGCGGGTTTTTAAAAAAAATACGCTAAGAGCCGCCACAACCGCCACTGTGATGCCAAATATCCAGATGCTCTGAGGCATGATGGCGGCTCCGTAGAACATAATGGGATCTTCTCCGGAGAATGGTGGAAGGGTCATGGCATTCTTTCCCCAGATGGCCATGGACAGACCCTTGATAAAGATGGATGCACCGACGGTAATCATTACCAGGTTAAGAATTTCCTTGGATTTGGAATGCCGAAGGGTTGTCTTCTCCAAAAGCAGGCCGATAAAAGCCACGGCAAAAACGCTTAAAGCAAAGGCCGGCGCCATGGGCAGTTTCAAATAGCCGTAAAAGGTGATCATAAACATTCCCCCCAGCATCACGAATTCGCCCTGGGCGAAATTGACGATGCCGGTGGCGTTATGAATGATGGAAAACCCGATGGCGATCAGCGCATACGTGCTTCCGGTGGTCAGACCCGAGAGGGTGAATTGAAACAGTTGAAGTAGCAGCGGCATGGATTTTCCCCATCAAACCCGATAACCGGCATCGATGGCCGCAGTAAATTTGTCCAGTTTTGAAGTTGCGCCGGAAACATGCGTGTTCAGAGCAACCAGGATATCAGCCAGCGTACAGAACAGGCCTTTTGTGCCGGATAGCTTTGACAGGGCAGCTCCCAGCAGGATGAGATTGACGGACTTCAGGTTTCCGATGCTCTTGGCAAGGATATCGGCATCAACCAATGTAATCTTCAGTTCACTGGACCCTTGAAGCGGCTGATTGCTGTTAACGACAGCCCATCCACCGGGTTTGACAAAACCGGCATGCAGCGCCAGGCTCTCCGGCTTAAATGCAAGAATCCCGTCAGCCGAAAACGGCCGGATCAGCGGGCTGGAGAAATCGCCGACTTTCAGGTGAGAAACTACAGTACCTCCGCGCTGGGCCATACCGTGGGTCTCGGAAGTCAACACCGGAAATCCTTTCATCATTGCTGCCTCAGCAAGAAGACGGGTAACAAACAGAACACCCTGGCCGCCGACGCCGCTAATGATAATCTGTTGATTATTGGTCATTTTACGCCATTCCTTTACCGGTATCCATGAGGGTTATCGCTTTTTTCGGGCAGACGTGCAAGCAGACACCGCACCCCGTGCATCCGGCAGGATCGATGCGAACTGGCTGGTCCTTTCCGTCCGTAATCAGGGCCGGGCACTCGAAATGCTGGATGCAGTAATGGCAGGCATCGCAGTCTTCCTGAACAACCTGGACCTGAAAAAACGGATGTCGGTTTTCCGTGCGGCTGCGATCCAGCAGGCAGGGCCCCCTGGCGATGACCACAGCCGGACCGGTTTCTCGGCTGTAGGCAACCGCCGATTTCAGCAGAGAGATGAATTCCGGCACACTGTAGGGGTTGCCGGTTTTACAGAACTGAATGCCGCACCCCTTTACCAGTTTTTCGATCTGAACAGTGATGGTGGGCTCCCCGCCGATTCCCCTGCCGCAGGAAGGGGTGGGCTGGTTGCCGGTCATGGCAGTTGTCCGGTTGTCCAGGATCACCAGGACAAAGCGGACGTTTTGGACCACGGCATCAATCAATGCCGGAATTCCGGAATGAAAGAATGTGGAATCGCCTAGAGTGGCCACGATATCCGGCTGTTTGGGCTCATGTCTGAATGCCTGATAAAAACCCGCAGCTTGGCTGATGGCAGCTCCCATGCAGGTAAATGTGTCAACGGCCCCCAGGTTCAAGCCAAGGGTATAACAGCCGATGTCACTGGTGTAAATGCCCCTGGGTGCAGCTTTTTTGATGGCAAAAAAACTGGCCCTGTGCGGACACCCAGCACAAAGCGTCGGGCGTCTGCCTGGTGCAGAGGCAGGCAGGACGGGTCGGGAAAGTGGTTTTCCTGCAAAACCCGCCACGATCGCCTCGATTGTTTCCGGCAGGATTTCGCCCACGGACGGGACAGTACCGGAGGCCTTTCCTCTGACCTTATGGCGGTCAGCAATCTGCATCTCGATAACGCCCGTACTCTCTTCGATGACCAGGATATTTGAATAAGTTGCATCAAGATGGTTGATAAACTCCCGGTGAAGGGGAAAGGGCTGAAGCACCTGGTACAAGGGAATGTGAGCCCAAAGTCCAAGATCCTTCAGCACATCTTGGGTATGGGCGGCCGCCACGCCGGAAACCACAATGGCCTTTGTTCCAGTGGCAACCGGGTTGCACCGGATCGGAGCCGTAGGCGCATAGCAGGAAATGTCGGAAAGCTTCTGTTCCAGAGACTGATGCAGGCGGAAGCGGAATTTAGGTGTGGCTGCCCACCGGGCCGGATTTTTTTCAAAAACAGGTGTTCGGGCATCAAAGACAATGGGGGAAACAGGCACATCTTGGCGCGCATGACAGACCCGCGTTGTCGGCCGGATCATGACCGGAATTTCAAATGCCTCGGACAACGTGTATCCTATGGCAATCATGTCTTTGGCCTGGACCGGAGAATCGGGATCAAGAACCGGGATCTTGGCCATCATGGCCATCATCCTGCTGTCCTGCTCGGTCTGAGAAGAGTGCGGTCCAGGATCATCGGCGCAGATGATCAGAAAGCCGCCCACGGTTCCCATGTAGGCTGCGCTCATGAGTGGGTCCGAAGCCACATTCAGGCCCACCTGTTTCATGCTGACCATGGACCTGAGACCGGTAATGCCGGCAGTGTAGGCGATTTCAAAGGCCACTTTCTCATTGATGGACCACTGGATATGGAGCCGGGTGTTTTCAGCCTGCCGCCATTCCACAAGCGCGGGCAGGATTTCAGAAGACGGGGTGCCGGGATAAGACGTGGCAAGGATACAGCCGCTTTCAATCAAGCCCCTTGAAATGGCCTGATTTCCCAGCATCAGAATACGGTTATACATTTATTTCTCCCATTTATTTCTTTTTCCGGAAACCGAACATCAGGTAAATAATAAAACCGATAAAAGGAATGGCGGCAACCATCATCCAGATCGCTTTTTCCCTTAAACTGCCAAATTCCTTCTGGGCCGCGTTGATTACCGCCCAGAGCGTCGCCAGCAGAAACGGAACGCTGAAGCCCAAAACAACTTTGATAGTTAATAAATCCATTTCATCCTTTTAACTGATCTGCAATTTTCAATATTGTTGACACATAAACCTTACTGTGATTGTAACGATATACCACATCAAAGGCAGCGTCATAACTGATGCCGGGTTTCCACCCGTAATTCTTAAGATAATTTGCAATGCTCATGATGGCATCGCTGGGGTTGAATAAATCAATTCTGCCATCCTGATTGCCATCCCGGGCGTAAGCCAGGATGCTGCTGGGCATGAACTGGGAAATGCCCATGGCTCCGGCATAGGAACCATAGATGGTTGTTGGATCGATCTTTTCTCGGTCGGTATATTTCAAATATGCCTTAAGCTCCTGATAACCCCAAGCGGATTTGGCATTGGCTTTTTCTTCAAATGACGATCTGGTCGGCCTACGATCCTCTTGAATGCTGCTCCATACGATCTCCCGAAGCTCTGAATCTTTCATCGCAGCCAGCGACGAAAGGGTATTCAATATGGATCTGGTCCCTAGATAAGTCCCTAGCCTTGTTTCAACCAGTATTATGGCGGTAATTACTTCCTTGCTGACGCCGAAGGTTTTTTCTGCGGCATTAAGATCCGAAATATGATCCTGAATGTATGTTCTGGCTTTTTGAAGTGATTCCGGGGACAAAAACTGATCGTAATTGACCCTGGCTTCGCTGTGCATGAAAAACAGTGACACGGTACGGGTTTCAAAATGGACAGTCGGTTTCTCGAAAAGTGTTTTCAGCATGACCGGATCAAATCCTTCTGCGGCCAGCCTTGTCTGTAGAGAACCAAACGGACCGGTGCTGTCCTGAGATGCTGCCGGAAGCACCGATGCTATCCAGAAGCAGAAGAAAAGCGCTGTGATAGTCCCACAGAAACGAGAGTGGAAAAAGCGACGGCGAATCGTCAAAATCGTAATTTCCTAAATTGTTAAACTTGCAAATGCTTATGAACCATATGGAATTCATCCCCTGGTCTAATAGCGACAGCTTCCCTTTTCGCTTCGCAATACCGCCAAAGAAGGGTTTCTTTATATCATATTTTAACAAAATTAATCCAGCATCATTATTACAACCGCATATTGTTCTTGATATTGCAATTCATAATTGTATAATGAGGCATTTAAATTATTGATATTCAAGTAAGGTGGACTTGTCTCTGCCCTTTGGTCCTGATTGTTTTTTTTATGATATCAACGGGGTTTGAAAAAATTATCGAGGAGCGCATCCTTCAGGCTCAGCGTCGCGGGGATTTTGACAATCTTCCGGGCTCCGGAAAGCCGCTTGAAATTGAAGACGACCGTCATATCCCCGAAGACCTGAGACTTGCCTATAAAATTCTGAAAAACGCCGGTTGTATTCCTCCGGAAATCGAGCTGAAAAAAGAGATCCACCAAACCCGGGATTTGCTTGCAGCGATAGAAGATGCGTCTCAAAAATATCAGACCTTGACCCGGTTGAATTACCTTATTTTTAAACTAAATTGTTTGCGGAAAACTACCGTTGAGATGGAAATGCCTCAACATTATGCCGCAAAACTTGCAATCCTTATGAACCCGAAACCTTCAAACTGATTTCAGTTAATCATCATGATGAATAATACCAAACAGAACGACGGTGTTTTCAAAAGTGTTATGATCGCCTATTCGATTCTGGTGCTTCATGTGCTTCTTATTGCCGGACTTGGCTTACTGGTGCTTTTCTTCCGAGGAGTCATTCAGTACATGATCTGGATATTCCTTGGCGGATCAGCAGCCATCATTGTCTCCGCATATCGCTTTTACAACCGGATGAAGCAGGAAGGCAGAACCCTTCGGGAAATGGTGAATTCCCCCCTTTTTCATGGCAGGTCGGTTGAAGTAAGCATCCTTGGAGGAATGGCATCTTTTAAAATCGGCAAAGACAGCAATCCTCTTGCCCTACCTGACATAAACCGCAAAACTTCCAATCTTCTTGAAGATCCGGCCTCGACCAGAATTCGGGAACTTTCCGAACTCGTTCGCCTGTTGGAAAACGAATTGATTACCTTGGAAGAATTCAACAGCGTCAAACGGCAGCTCTTTCGTTCATGAAGGATTTTCGATGATAAAACCACTCACCGTTGCACTGCTTTCCGGCGGCATATCTTCAGAGCGCGAGGTCTCTCTTAAAAGTGGCGAGCAGGTTTACGCTGCGCTGAACAAGGATAAATACCGGGTGATTCGGTATGATCCTATGACGGACTTGAACCGTCTGGTTGCCGATGCTCCGGCCATCGATGTTGCACTAATCATTCTTCACGGCCCGTTTGGCGAGGACGGAACCGTTCAGGGGCTTCTGGATCTTCTTGGCATTCCCTATCAGGGATCAGGGGTCCTTGGAAGCGCCATTGCAATGGACAAGCTGGTTTCAAAACAGCTTTATGAAAATTCTGGCATTCCAACGCCCACGTATATCACGATCAACCGGGAAGATCCGAGAAAAACTGAAACCTGCCTGGAACACATCGGATTGCCCCTGGTCATCAAACCCGCCAAAGGTGGATCCAGCATTGGAATGGCCATCGTTAAAACACGAAACGCGCTTGAACCTGCGATTCAGGACGCTTTCCATTATGACAACACCCTGGTTGTCGAAACCTACATTCAGGGAACAGAGTTGACGGTCGGGGTTATCGGCAACCTTGACTTACAGGCGCTGCCCGTCATTGAAATCATTCCCGACTCCCAGTTTGAATTTTTCGACTACCATGCTAAATATCTGCCCGGCGCCAGCCGGGAAATCTGTCCGGCCCGAATTGATGATACATTGACGGAGAAAGCCCAGACATATGCCAAAATGGCACACAGCGCGCTTTTCTGTGAAGGATACAGTCGAACGGATATGATGTTGAGCAACCGGGAGCTTTACATCCTAGAAACAAACACAATTCCGGGAATGACCGAAACCAGCCTGCTTCCGCTTGCCGCAAAAACCGCCGGTATTCCCTTTTCAAGACTCCTGGATATTCTGATTGAACTGGGAATTGAAAGCAAGCCAAAGCGATCATAATCTTCTTTTAGCCCGAAATTCCTGTCTTTTTCCCGCCAAATCCGCTATAACGACAATGTTCAGGGACCTGATGCAACCCCGCTGATATCTGAATGCTGATCTGCGAGCCCTATAAGAGGAAAGATGTGAATTCGTTCCCGAAAAACGATCTGACCATCATTACCACCCATCTGAATGCGGACTTTGATGCAGTAGCTTCCATGCTGGCCGCACAGAAGCTCTATCCAGAAGCTCTGGTGGTATTCCCGGGCTCTCAGGAAAAAAACCTGCGAAATTTCTTCATAAGTTCCATGGTATATCTCTTTAACATGGAAGATATTAAGCACATTGACTTTTCCCGCATCAAAAAGCTGGTGCTGGTGGATACCCGCCAACCCGGACGCATCGGGAAATTTTCAACCGTCGTGGACCGACAGGATGTCGAAATACATATCTATGACCACCATCCGGTGATGCCTTCTGATATCAAAGCACATCACGAAGTCAATCGGCTGACCGGGGCAACCGTAACCATATTAACCGAAATCCTTAAGGAAAAAGGGATTGACATCTCGCCGGATGAAGCCACCATTCTTTGTCTGGGAATTTATGAAGATACCGGCTCGTTTACATTCCCATCAACAACCGAACATGATTTTACAGCAGCGGCGTTTCTGCTGTCCAAAGGCGCCAATCTCAACACCATTTCTACCATGATTGCCCGCGAAATAAGTCCCGAGCAGATCAGCCTGCTGAATGACATGATTCAGTCTGCAACGCATCATATCATCAATGGAATCGACATTGTTCTGACCAATATCATCAGCGACAATTACATACCGGATTTTGCCGTACTGGTACACAAATTCATTAAAATGGAGAATCTGAACGCCATTTTCGCCATCGCCGGCATGGAGAATAAAGTTCATGTCGTGGCGCGAAGTCGGATCCCCGAAGTGGATGTCGGGACCATTGTGACGCTTCTAGGCGGCGGCGGACATAGTTATGCCGCCTCCGCTACCCTCAAGGAGCAGACCCTGGCTCAGGTCGAGCACCGCCTTCTGGAAATCCTCTACAGCAAGGTCCGGGCCAAGCGCAGGGCCAAGGATATCATGTCTTCTCCGGCCATTACCGTTGGAGCGGATGTGTCCTGTAAGGAGGCTGCCAATCTTCTGACCCGATACAACATCAACGCTCTGGTTGTTACGGAAAACTCGGATCGAAAAGATGAACTGCTTGGTTTTATTTCTCGACAGGTCATTGAAAAAGCCCTCTTTCACCAGCTCGACGATGTCCCGATCCGCGACTACATGACCACGGACATGGCCTGGGTCGCGCCGGATGCGGATATGCCGGAGATTCAGCAGAAAATCATCGAAAACAAGCAGCGGGTGCTGCCGGTTTTAGACCAGGAGGTTATCACCGGCGTGATCACGCGAACCGATCTTTTAAACATTTTGGCCCTGCAAACTCACAACAATTCTGAAAACCAGTTTGATCCCAGTAAAGACATCTCCCATGCCAGAACCCGAAACATCATCAATTTCATGAACGAAAGACTGTCCGGCCGTGTGATGGATCTTTTAAAAACCATCGGGAAAGTCGCCAGCCAGCTTGGAGCCGGCGCATATGTGGTCGGCGGTTTTGTTCGGGATCTGTTTCTATATCGGCCGAACGACGACATGGATATCGTGATTGAGGGGGATGGGATAGCCTTTGCCAGGGAATATGCCGCACGGAACCAAGCCCGAGTCCACACGCATGAAAGTTTTGGAACCGCCGTCATTACTTTCTCTGATGGAATCAAAATCGATGTGGCTTCAGCGCGAATGGAATATTATAAATTCCCCACTGCCATGCCTATTGTCGAAATGAGCTCCATCAAGCTGGATCTTTTCCGCAGAGACTTTACCATCAATACCCTGTCGATCCAGCTGAATCCGGAGCGGTTCGGCATCCTGATAGACTTTTTTTCGGCCCAGAAAGATCTTAAGGAAAAAAGCATTCGGGTGCTTCACAACCTCAGTTTTGTGGAAGATCCCACCCGGGCGTTTCGTGCCATCAAGTTTGAACAGCGGTTCGGCTTTACGATCGGAAAGCTGACAAGCGGCCTGATTGACAATGCCGTTAAAATGGATTTGTTTTCACGGTTGATTGGGCGTAGGATTTTCAGCGAGATCAGGCAGATACTTGAAGAAGAAAACCCGGTTCCTGCTGTCATGAGACTGGATGATTTTGAACTTCTAAAAGTCATCCATCCCTCTCTGCAATTATCCGCGGAAATGACCACACTGCTGAATGCCGTAAAAAAAGTGATCTCCTGGCATGATTTGCTTTTTCTTGAAGAATCCTATATGAAATGGCCGGTTTATTTTCTGGCAATTATTCGCGGCACAGATATCAATGTAACAGAGGTTATCTGCAAACGGCTAGAGCTTACGCCCCGACACTGCACCCTGCTCTGCAAGGACCGTTTTGCTGCTGAGCGCTCCCTGCTCTGGCTGGAGCGAAATGCGACTGTTCCCAATCATGTGTTATGCGATAAATTGTCTGTATTTAAAACCGAGTTGATTCTGTTTATGATGGCTGCAACCCGTCAGGAACCTGTGAAACGTGCAATTTCCAATTATTGCGTCACGCTTCGCTATATTCAGCCAGAAATAACCGGAAAAGACCTTCTGGAAATGGGAGTTGAACCCGGACCCGTTTATAAGGAAATCCTTAAATCCCTTCGCGACAAAAAAGTGAATGGCGGGCTGAAAACAAAGGAAGAAGAGATGGAGCATGTGAAATACAGGCTGATGATGACTGAAGGCTGAAGAACAATCCCTCAATTTATTTTCTTTTTAACAGGAGTTTTCATGACGGCAAAAAAAAGAATTTTAAGCGGAATGCGCCCTACCGGCCCCCTTCATCTGGGAAATTACCATGGCGCGCTGGACAACTGGATCGCCATGCAGGAAGAGTATGACTGTTTTTTCTTTATCGCCGACTGGCACGCCCTGACAAGTGATTACGAAAACACCGGCAACATCTCCCGCTTTGTTCAGGAAATGATGATCGATTGGCTGAGCGCCGGACTGTCCCCGGAAAAATGCACCCTCTTTGTCCAGTCCAGCGTCATGGAACATGCAGAACTGTTCTTGCTTCTCTCGATGATCACCCCGGTTCCCTGGTTGGAACGCAATCCAACTTATAAAGACCAGATTGTCCAGCTCGACAACAAGGATCTGTCCACTTTCGGGTTTCTGGGATACCCAGTGCTTCAGGCTGCGGACATCATCATGTACAAGGCCAACGGCGTTCCGGTCGGCATCGACCAGGTTCCCCATATCGAAATTACCCGGGAAATCGCCAGACGATTCAATTACCTTTATGGCAATGTTTTTCCGGAACCGGACGCGATATTAACACAGTCCTCCAAGATCCTGGGACTGGACCGGCGCAAAATGAGCAAGAGTTACAACAACGCGATTTATCTTTCCGACACCCCGGAAGATATTCGCGCCAAAGTCTCCACCATGATAACCGACCCAAACCGTGCCAGGCGCAAGGATCCGGGAAATCCAGAGATCTGCAATGTCTTTGAATTTCACAAGCTCTATTCCCCGCCATCTGTTGTGAAAGCGATCAACGACCAGTGCCGATCAGCTGCAATCGGATGCGTGGAATGTAAAAAAGCCATGGCGGAGAACCTGGTTAACGCCCTTGCCCCCATTCGGCAAAAACGCAAATACTACGAAGAGCGACCCGAAATGGTTCAGGAAATTATCGCAACCGGAAATCACAAAGCCAAGTCAGTCGCCCGTAAGACCATGAAGGAGGTCAGAAGCGCGGTACGCATATAAAATTAACCATGCTATACAGCATCAAAATATCAACTGAAGGGAGACCCAATATGAAGCTATGTCGCAACTTGTTAACTGCATTACTTATTACGCTTTTTGCTGTATCCTCTGTTATGGCTGTGGAGTTTTCAGATAATCCCTCAGAGTCAGAAATGAACTCCGAGAGTGCAACAGCTTATTCGTTTGCTGGGCCATATTCCATAGTGTCAATTGACAAAATAAACAACTCAACGCTTAAGGCAACATTTGCATCCGGCGGTGGAAGTTATACTTCGACTATTTCAGACCGCCAAAATGCTTTGTGCACGGCCTTGGCAACAAACAGTGTTTTATATCTATATGTCCTAGGCAGCACAGTTTATGGAGTCGCTATGATAACCAATTGAGAACGGATAATAGAATCATATTTAAGAATGAAGACGTTGATTAATTTTAGCATGGTTAATTTTATCAACTGCCCATGTCTTTCCCTGAACTCAGCGCCGCCGCGATCCGCCGAGGATACCGCCCAGCAGGCCGCGCAATATCTGCCGGCCGACCTGGTTGCCGACAGTGCGCGCAGCCTGCTTGGCCATCGTTTCCACCACCCCCTGGCGCCGCTTGGTGCCAAACAGAAAGTCATCGATCACCCCGCTTCCTTCTGATACCTGGGCCGGCCCTGACTTCGCCGGTGGTGCCTCGGTCGATACTGCCCGCTGGCCCAGAATTTCATAAGCCGATTCACGGTTCACCGGGGAATCGTACTTTGCCGCCGACCGGACTGCGCCCCAGCACCTCAGCCCGCTCTTCAGGGGTAACGACCCCATCCGGCAGCGCGGCGGACACATCAGGGTGCGTTCGACCGGCATCGGCACGCCCCTATCCTGCAGTGTGGATACCAGTGCCTCGCCGACGCCGAGCTGGGAGATTGCCTCGGCGACATCGAGCTTCGGGTTGGCAGCGAAAGTTTCCGCCGCTGTGCGTACCGCTTTCTGGTCACGCGGGGTATATGCACGCAGCGCGTGCTGGATGCGGTTTCCGATCTGGCCGAGGATCTCACCAGGCACATCGTCCGGGAACTGTGAGCAAAAGTAGACGCCGACGCCCTTGGAGCGGATGAGCCGGACGACCTGCTCCACCCGCTGGCGCAGTGCCGGCGGCGAGTCTTCGAACAACAGGTGGGCCTCATCGAAGATAAAAACGAGCTTGGGTTTGTCGAGGTCGCCCATTTCGGGGAGATTCTCGAACAGCTCCGACAAGCAGCCAGAGCAGAAAGCTCGAATAGAGCCGCGGCTTCAGGATCAACTCGTGAGCGTCAAGGATATTGATGATACCCCGGCCACTCAGGTCGGTGCGCAACAGGTCGGTGAGGTCCAGCGCTGGCTCGCCGAACAAGGCCTCTCCGCCTTCCCGCTCCAGCGACAACAGTGCGCGCTGAATGGCGCCAATGACTGGGTGCTGACAAGACCGTACTGCGTTGAAATCTCATTTGCGATTCTCCGCGACGTAAGTCCGAGCAGGGCGCGCAGGTCGTCGAGATCGAGCAGCAGCAGACCCTGTTCGTCCGAAAGTTGGAAGACGATTTCGAGAACCCCTGACTGAATGTCATTAAGCTCCAGTATCCGGCCGAGCAGGCTCGGCCCGATCTCGCTGACCGTGGTACGGACAGGATGCCCTGACTTGCCTAACAAGTCCCAGAACACCACCGGACTGGCTTCATGAGCGTAACCCTCGATGCCGATCTGGGCGACGCGCTGCTGAATCTTCTCGTTTGGGGTACCGGACTGCGCCAAACCGGCGACATCGCCCTTAACGTCGGACAGGAACACCGGCACCCCCAGACGCGAGAAGCCTTCCGCCAGCACCATGAGCGAAACTGTCTTGCCGGTCCCGGTGGCGCCCGGCGATCAGGCCATGGCGGTTCCCGTACTTTGCCAGCAGATTTACGGAGTGTTCCCCCTTACCGATGAGTATTTTGTCCATGCTAATTTCCTCCTTATCGTTTCGCTTTAAGTCTTCCGCTTGTCATCTGCAACGGCAGGAACTTGTCCATTTGGCTGTACCGTCCGACTTGGTCATGCTGTTCTGCTCATAACGAGAGAATCCATGACATTGCCCATGCTCAATACTATCATCGCTTCATATCACCGGCATACCAAAAGTGATGGTGCATCCAGGCCCGGGGTTATTGGCCGCATGGACGCGGCCCTCCATGGCCAGTATGAATTTTTTCCCCAGGGCCAGGCCGATGCCGGTGCCGCTGGTTGTACGGGTGAGCTCGTTGTCCACCCGGTAAAAATCGTCGAATACTTTTTTCAGTGCCTGTTGGGGAATGCCGGGACCGGTGTCGGAAACGGCAATATTGACCCCGTCGTCCTGTATGGATGCACCTGATGGCAATGTCCGCTCGGGCGACGACCGGCCGAATTTGATGCTGTTTTCGATCAGGTTGATCAGAACCTGGATCATCACCTCGCGATCGTAGGCAAACCGGAAATCGTCCGGGACATCGATTTTCAGGGTAAAGCCTTCCTGGGCAAGTTTATGGGCCATCATCGTTTGCACCTCGGACAATACTTCCTGAAGATGGCCCGTCTGAAGATCAAAGTGGCGCTGTTTTTTTTCCAGTTTGGCCAATTCCAGCACATTGTTGATGAGCCGCGAGAGACGGGCGCTTTCCGAACCCAAAATGTGAAAATAATCCTGCTCCCGTTCCGGTGTCGCTGCGATTCCCTGTTCCAGCATTTCGATATACATCCGGATATTGGTCAGCGGGGTTTTGAGTTCATGGGTGACGGAAGAGACGAATTGCGAACGCCGCTCGGAAAGATCCACCACTGTTCGGGCGCTGTGATAGATGGCGAAGAGCCCCAGCAGCATAAACAGGCCCAGCACCATAAGGGCAGCCGTAAGGGTGCGGCGGGCCGGAGAGGCCGGCAGGGATGTCGGCCCGGACGGCGGCGCTCAAAAAATCAAAGGGCGCCGGAAAAGTCCGCTGGGTAATGAAACCGGCCGTGGAAACCGACGCGCCGGCACGCACGATTTCGTTTTTCTGGCCGTTGTCCATCACCTGCAGGCTCAAACCGCAAAACGGGCCATGGGCTGGGTTTCAAAATGTGTAACTGCCAGATGGCTTAAAAAAGGCCCGACCTTGAGGACGAATCCCTGACGAAAAATTTGATTATTGATGGCAACGCGCCGGAAAATAAAAAATTGACCGTCGCCGATCGAGATCGATTGCAGGGGCGCCACCTCGACCTCAAAGCGTTTGAGATCCGATAACGGCCCGGCGACAGCGGGGTTGCCGGCGCTGAGAGACTTCGTCTACCTGCGATTGCGGCGACTGATCCGAGCGCTGATCATCGTCCTTCATCGATAGGCCCCGCGCTGAGCCTTTTTTCCGGGCTGCATCGGAATCCAGGAGGGACGCATCTTCCCTGGAAAGATTCAGTGCCTGGCCGGTGGTAATCTCTTCGGTTCGCTGAGCTTTTTGCCCCAAATAGCTTTTTGTCGCCTGCACCTGGGGTCGGGCCAGGTAACGATCGGCAAAGCCGTCCTTTTCTTTTTTCTCGGCATTCCATTTTGACGCATCAACCGCCTTCCCGGGTTCAGGCGCGGGCGGCGCTAACGCCAGGTGAGCTTCTTGTGGTTGAAAACACTGTTCGCGGCTTGAAAGCTGGGCGACCACTTCGCGCTTCTCTTCCGGAACAGCCCCGATATCGGCCATCAGCGGCGTTTGAAACGATCCGTCGGGGTTGTTCTGCAAA
>CAVPHN010000032.1:0-140239 GCA_963704205.1 uncultured delta proteobacterium | reverse complement strand
TTTTCATGACATCAGGCGCGATCACCTCGACATTTCAATGGCATCCCGGATGGCATGGCGCAAGTCGTCAACTGAACAGCCGTGAATTCGGGCAACATCCTCCAGCGCATGGTAAGCCTGGGTCGGACAGCCAACGCACAGCATCCTGCGTTTTATAAACACGGCTGTCGCAAGGGGGTAGCGCCCCAGTAATTCCTGGATGGTTATTTTCGAGTCAATCCTTATCATGGGCGGATGATAACATCATACACGATCGGGGTCTTTGCGCTTGCGCAAAGATGATACAAAAGCGGATGCAAAGACAATTATTAGATAAATCAAATGGTAGCTGAATATATTTTGAGGGCAGCCCTCTTGAATAAAAAAAATCCGGACAATCAGCCGATGGTTTGTGATTTCTTGGCGTTTTAGAATCTCCTGGATTCCAAAACGCCAAGAGGCATAATCATGCTCTCAATAAACCCTCATGGAGCCTGACTTGTGGAAGTTATTTTGCTTCAAGATCCTTGACTACAGCCTTGTACTTCTCATGAATCATCTTTCTGTCAAATTCCCAAAATCCAGCAAGCATAGCTTGATCTTCTTCTTTTCCATGGTGAGTACGATCGGCATATACGCGTATAAAATCAACGGCTGTATCCACAAAGTAAGGATCAATTGACTGCGTTTTCTCGATACGCTCCAATGAGCCGAGGGCATCATGAAGCATTTCCGTGTGAAAAAAGAGATCGAACAAGCAATTTCAGCAGCCCGAAAAATGTAAGCCCCCATGCCAAAAGCGCCGCGTATATGAAAACTTGAGGAATTTTCAGTAAAAAGTCCAGATGAATGGCTTTGGCCAACTGAAACGTACAGGTTGTGTACATTCCGAGAGGAAATACCATTCCCCAATACTGGGGATCATATGTAAACTTGATCCTGCCGATCATGTATCGCCACGCACCCAATAGCAGGAGATAGGGAATCCACCAGGTGGCAACGGCCCAGAATAAGACGGTGACACCCGTGATAAAGGGCGAGAGCATCTGCAAAAGCGCAGCCTTGTCACAGTTCAAAACCAGGGATGCCCCTGCAAGCGTGGATATGGCAACGGCACCCATGTTGATCCAGTAGGGAGGCCCAAGGGCCTCGGGTTTCAGCGAAAAAAACATAAAGCGGTAAAAGATCAGCGTGATAATCAGAAAATAAAGCATTCCGCCGACAAGGAACATGCAAAACGAAAAAAATAGGATCAGGGTTTCAAATCCGGGAAAATGAGACACGATTAAACAGCTCAGGATGGAAATTGACTGAGTTGCCACAATGGAGACCAACCAAACGCCGTTTATACCGCCGGCGATTGACGGTTTTTCGGCGCGAATCGTAAACAACGTGAAAATGGAATAAATCAGCACCCCCCACGAAACAATACCGATAATCAACAAGGCAGTGGCCGCTTTAAACGCATTCATCAGTATGACGAATTGGCTGCCGAGAACACAGGAGCCTGCAACGATGGTAAAAAAGCCGACGCCTTTGAAATGATCCTTCAAATCATCGAAAATACGGTGCGGATAGATGAAAATGCGGGCGCAGGTAAAGATCCACAAAACGATGTAGCAGACGATGTTCAGCCCGAAAAGCGCCACTGAAACCAGCGGTATGTCCAAAAGGTGCGAGGCAATCGAAACGATGCCCGTTGCCATGACCAGGCTGAAATATGCCGGCGGGAAATCAGCAATGGCGGATAGAAGTTTACTGCTTTCCGATTCAGGTCCACTAACGGATTTCATCAGCGGCTCTCCCTGGATACTTTCTGAACACGATATGACGTCTGAATGCATAGCTGAACGGCGCGCTCCAGATGTGAACCAGTCGGCTGAAGGGCGAAAAACCCAGAAGCGCCAGGGCGCCAAGGACATGAATCTTATAGCTGAGGGGCACTTCTATCATCAGACCGGGATCGGGCGTAAACGTAACAATCCCTCTGATCCATGGCGCTACCGTATAAAGGACGTCGTAGTGACCAAACATGACGTTGTAAATTCCGGCGCCCGTGACCAAAACAATGCCGCCGATGGTAATGATGTCGTTAAGGGTACCCGCCGCTTGAACACGCGGGTTGGTAAGCCGCCTCCGAAGCAGCAGCAACGCCCCGAAAAATGCGGACAGCCCGACCGCCAATCCAGACCAGTAGGCAATAAGCAAATGGGTTTGGGCGCTGATACCCGCCAGATCCAGATAACGCTGCGGCATCAGCAGTCCGCCTGCATGCCCCAGAAACGTCAGCACAATCCCCCAGTGAAAAAGAACAGTGCCGTAAAACAGGGATTTTTTTTCCAGAAATTCACTGGAGCGGGAATTCCAGCCAAAGCGATCGGTGACATACCGGTAGGCATGTCCCACAACGAACGTGGTTAAACACAGATAGGGGAAAACCGTAAATAACAGTTCATATTTCAGATCCATGATTACCGCCTTTTCATCCTTGATGGCATCGTCTGCATTTGCGTTTTCAGGACAGCCTGCTTCCATCTGCTGCGTGCGAAATCCTCCTCGGACTGCAAGCGCTTGACTGCCGTGTCGGCAAGCGGTTGCAGCAGCGCGGAATGTGCCGGAGACGTTTGCTTCAGTCGGTCAATATACGTATCAAACTGCTGGAAACACTGCCAGATCAACCTGACGTCCGTATCCTCCGGGCAGACCGAAAGAAACTCGAGCAACAGGGGAAGATGGTCCGGCAGCTCTCCTGATATCCGTTCATAACCGGCATCCTGGTAAACCTGCTGTAACCGGGTTAACATGCCGGCCCGTTTCTCGTTGTCGCCCCAGATGTGGTACGTCAGATTCAGGGTGGTTGCCGGGCTCACGTCAAAAGCGGCCGTATAGATCTCCCGGAGCTGAACCGCTGACTGGGTTTTGATATAGTCCAGGAATGCTTGGATGCTGTTTTTAAATTCATCCGGGGGCATGTCCGCGGCGATGGCTTCCATCTCTTTTATTTGACTTAAATAGTCATCGTCAGGGTAGCACAGTAAAACAGACAGCACTTTAAAAATATGGCTGAGGTTTTTTTTCATCCGTGTCCATCCTTTTTCAAAACGCTCATATGCCGTCTCCATAACCGCAGGCGCCCTGGCGGGTGAAGCGGTCGGCATCTCCGGGTGCGGTTTTCGGCAGGACGATACGATCCTCCAGGCTTGCCAGGGAAAGGAGGCGGTAAATCTTTTCGATGGTTTCTTCTGAGAAACCGACACTGTCGAGTACAGTCTTGTCAACCTTATTTTCGATGCGTTTGGAGCGCATGTAATGACGGACAGCGGATAATCGTTTGAGGGCCTGCCGGACAGGGGCCTGATCCCCGGCGGTCAGCAGGTTCGCCAGATAGGTGATCGGAATGCGAAGGCTGTCGATAAAATCCTGCTCTTGTGAAGATTCTGAGTGGTGTTTAACCGGACTCAGCGGGGGGATATACCAGACCATGGGAAGCGTTCGAAATTCCGGGTGCAGCGGCAGCGCCAATTTCCATGTTTTAATCAACGGATAGACCGGTGAACGTGCGGCGGCACGAAGGACAGCGTCGGCAATGCCTTCTGCCGCAGCGGCTTTTTGAACTGCCGGATCTTCAGGGTCGAGCAAAATTTGCATATGGGCCGGATAAACCGCCTGATCGGATGCGGCCGAAGCCGCTTCGTGAGATCCGATCCGCATCGTAGAGCAGCACCCCGATATAGCGGATACGGCCGACACAACTGTGGACGCAGAGGGTCGTCAAACCGGCTTCGATGCGCGGGTAGCAGAAAATGCACTTTTCCGCACGGCCGGTTTTCCAGTTGAAATACACTTTTTTATAGGGGCAGCCGGATACGCAGTAACGCCAGCCCCGGCAGCGCTCCTGGTCAACCAGCACAATGCCGTCCTCGTCCCGCTTGTAAAGCGCACCCGAAGGGCAGGAAGCAACGCAGGCCGGATTCAGGCAGTGCTCGCATAATCGCGGCAGATAGAACATGAAGATATTGCGAAACTGGAGAAAGGTCGCGTAATCCAGATTTTTAAAATTGATGTCACCGGCACCGGTCTCGCACACACCTGCCAAGTCATCTTCCCAGTTGGGGCCCCATTCAAGTTGGATCGGATCACCGGTCAGCTGGGATCGAGGGCGAAGAGAAGGCTGCTGCCTTCGGCGAGGGACTGTTAACGAGACTTTCGTAGTCGTAAGTCCAGGGTTCGTAATAGTCGTCAATCGTCGGCAGATCCGGGTTGTGGAAGATAGACAGTCCCTTGGACAGGCGCCCGCCGGCTTTTAATTCCAGGCGTCCTTCTTTCAGTTGCCATCCTCCCCGGTGGTCATTCTGGTCTTCCCATTTTTTGGGATATCCGATGCCGGGTTTGGTTTCAACGTTATTAAACCACATGTATTCGGCACCTTTACGATTTGTCCATACGTTCTTGCAGGGAATGCTGCAGGTATGGCAGCCGATACATTTGTCCAGATTCAGCACCATTGCATACTGCAGCTTTAATCTTCATACCACTCGACCTCCCCCGCCTTGCGGATCACAATGATCTCATCTCTTTGGGAGCCCACGGGACCATAGTAGTTAAACCCATAACTGAGCTGAGCGTAGCCGCCGATCATGTGGGTCGGTTTGACCATGATCCGGGTGACGCTGTTGTGGGTTCCGCCCCGCTGACCGGAAAGCTTCGAACCCGGTGTGTTGATCAAACGTTCCTGGGCATGATACATGAACGCCGTTCCCTGCGGTATCCGCGGGCTGACCACGGCCTTGGCCATCACCACGCCGTTGACGTTGAAACATTCCAGCCAGTCATTGTCTTTGATATCGATTTTTGTCGCATCCGCGTCGTTGATCCAGATGGCTTCTCCGCCGCGAAACAGCGTCAGCATGGTCAGCGTGTCGGAGTAAGTGCTGTGGATGGACCACTTGGAGTGAGGGGTCAGGTAATTGAGTATGATTTCCTTGCCGGGATCCCGCTTGACATGGGTCGATTCAAGTGCCAGCATATCCAGGGGAGGGCGAAACACCGGCAACTGTTCTCCAAAATCCCGCATCCATGCGTGGTCCTGATAAAACTGGGCCCGGCCGGTGAGGGTCCGAAACGGCACCTTTTCTTCAATATTGATGACAAACGGGGAGTAACGACGATCTTCGGATTCAATGCCACTCCAGATCGGAGAGGTGATGATTTTGCGCGGCTGGACCGTGAGATCGTCGAACCGGTATTTTTCACCGCGACGACGGATGCTTAAGTGCTGAAGGCTTAATCCTGTTTTTCGTTCAACGCCCGCCCAGGATTTTACGGCGGTCTCGCCATTGGTCTCCGGTGCAAGGGCCAGTATGGTTTCAGCCACATCCCTGGCCTCCGCCAGGGTCGGCATCCCCTGACTGATACCCGCTCTGCGCGACCGTCCCCAGGGTCGTTTTCAACGACTCGTATTCATCGGCTGCATTCCACACGACCCCTTTGGACCCGATGCCCGCCTTTTGCGGCCAGAGGCCCCAGGGCCGTCATCATCTTATAGGTGTTGGGAAAATCCCGCGGATCACCGACATGTTGGGAAGCGTCTTGCCTGGAATCGGCTCGGTTTGTCCTTTGCGCCAGTCGTTAACCTCCGGCTGGGCGATTTCACCCGGGCTGTCGTGCATCAAAGGGGAGGCACACCAGGTCCTTTGCTTTTCCCAGATGATCGGCAGCCAATTCGGAAAATTTTTCGGCGATGGTTTTAAACTGCTCCCAGTTGGTTCTGGTTTCCCAGGGCGGATCGATGGCAGGATTGAACGGATGAATAAATGGATGCATATCGGTGGTATTCAGATCATGCATCTCATACCAGCCGGCTGCCGGCAGGGCGACATCGGCATAGAGCGCACTGGTGGACATCCGCAGTTCCAGAGTCACCAGCAGGTCCAATTTGCCTTCCGGGGCCGGTTCGCGCCACTGGATCTCTTCGGGGCGCAGGGCGGTGTCCGTGTTCAAGACCGCGTTTTCAACCCCGAGCAGGTGTTTCAGGAAATACTCATGCCCTTTCCCGCTGGCACCCAGCAGGTTGGCCCGCCACAGAAACAGGACGCGCGGAAAATTGGCCGGGTTGTCCGGATCTTCCAGGGCAAACCGCAACGCACCATTTTTTAGCTGTCTGGTGGCATAAGCGATAATTTCTTCATCGGATGCGGCCCCCTGCTTTACGGCTTCTTTGCATAATGTCGATAGGATTCTGATTGAACTGCGGGTATGAAGGCAGCCAGCCCAGGCGCGCAGCGATGACATTATAATCGGCCATGTGACGGGCCGGCGCCGTCCGGGTCAGCGGCGACAGGATGGCCTCGGGGTTGAAGTTGTCGTATCGCCACTGGTCGGTGGCAAAATAAAAAAAGGAGGTGCCGTTCTGCTGGCGGGGGGGCCGGAGCCAGTCCAGCCCGAATGCCACCTGGGACCAGGCTGCCTGGGGCCTGACTTTTTCCTGCCCGACATAGTGCGCCCACCCGCCGCCGTTGACTCCCTGACAACCGCACAATGTGGTCATCCCGATAATGGTCCTGTAAATCATATCGCCGTGATACCAGTGGTTGGTACCGGCACCGAGAAAGATCATGGATTTGCCACGGGTTTTTTCGGCATTGTCGGCAAACTCGCGAGCCACACGAATGACATCTGCCGCGGGTACGCCCGTGATGGGTTCCTGCCAGGCGGGCGTATAGGGTTTGGGGTCTTCATACCCTGTCGGATAATCCGCCGTTGTGCCGGGTGCTTCCTCTGGAAGAATTCCCAGGTGGGCTGCCATAAGATCGAATACGGTGGTAACGTGCAGCTCGCCTGAGGGGGTTGTAATTTTTTTAACCGGAGCGATGCCGGTTCTGGTTGCTGCTCCGTCTGATTCAAAGAGGGGAAATGAGACCGTCTTCCAGGTATCGGCCTGCAGGGCAAAGCTGAGCAGCGGATCGATTTTGCTGTCGTTTTCTTCCAGTTTCAGATTCCAGCGGCCCTCCTCGCTCCATCGAAAACCGATGCTGCCGTTGGGAACACAGAAGGCCTGATCGACGGCATTGTAAAGAATTGTTTTCCACTGGGCATTTTTGGTTTCAGAGCCCAAATCCGAAGCTCGCAGGAATCGTCCCGGAAGACCAGGTGTCACCGTTCGGATCCGAGCACGACGACAAACGGCAGATCCGTGTAGGTCTTTGCATAATCCGTAAAATAGTCAACCTGGCGATCGATGTAGAATTCTTTGAAAATGACGTGGGTCATTGCCATGGCAAGGGCTGCGTCCGTGCCGGCTTTGGCGGGCAGCCAGGTATCGGCAAACTTGACGTATTCGGCATAGTCCGGTGCAACGGCGGTAACCCTGGCTCCCCGGTATCGGGCCTCCGTGAAGAAATGGGCGTCCGGTGTACGGGTCATGGGCAGATTCGTTCCCCATACGATCAGATACGTGGATTCATACCAGTCGGCACTTTCCGGAACATCGGTCTGCTCCCCCCAGATTTGCGGTGAGGCCGGCGGCAGATCGCAGTACCAGTCGTAAAAGCTGATCATGGAGCCGCCGATCAGTGAAAGAAAGCGGGCACCCGAGGCGTAGCACACCATGGACATGGCGGGAATCGGGGTGAATCCGAAAATTCGGTCCGGTCCGTATGCCTTGATGGTGTGAATCAGGGAGGCTGCGATCAGCGTAGCGGCCTGATCCCAGGTTGCTCTGACAAATCCGCCTTTTCCGCGGTCCTTCTGAAACCGGTTGCGTTTTTCCGGATCATCGACAATGCTTGTCCAGGCGCTCACCGGATCCCGATGCAGCTGCAGCGCGTTTTGCCACATTTCCATCAGGCTGGATCTGATCAGCGGGTATTTCAGTCGCACCGGGCTGTAGGTGTACCACGAATAGGTGGCCCCCCGCGGACACCCGCGGGGTTCATGATTCGGACAGCCTTCTCCGCTGTCGGGATAATCGGTGTTCTGGGTTTCCCAGACCAGAATGCCGTTTTTAACATAGACATCCCAGGAACAGGATCCGGTACAATTGACGCCGTGGGTGGAGCGCACTTTCTTGTCATACTGCCAGCGGCGCCGATAAAAATCTTCCCAACCCCGCTGACCGCAGCGGGTCTCGGCCCAATTATCCGCTGTTTTTTCTTCCCGGCACCCATCCTTTGTTTGTTTTGAACGGAAAAAACGCAGTTTGTTTAAAATCGATTCATCAGCCATAGGATATCTCCAGGACATTTGGGGCGATCGGATGCCCGCATATATTTTGCAGAAACCTCCCGAGCTTTCTTTTAAAGGAAAAATCTGTATTAGAACCAGAATTCGGGGTATTTCCGTGTTTTTGGAATATTGTTGACGATTAGGGCGACAATTAACATCACACCGGCCCCCAGGGCTGCAGGCATCACGATATAGAGATACCCCAGCCTGTGCACGCTCTCTCCGCCGATCACCGCAATCAGGGCTGTGGCGCCTCCCGGCGGATGAAGCGTTCGGGTAAGATGCATCAGGGCAATCGAGGTGGAAACAGCCATAGCGGCGGCCAGCCAGGGGTATGCTCCCAGCCATTGAAAGGCTGTCACCCCGATGAAGGCCGAAAGGATATGGCCGCCCAAAAGATTTCGCGGCTGCGCCAGCGGGCTGCGAACAGCCCCGTAAATGAGTACGGCCGAGGCCCCGAATGATCCGATCAGCATGAGAAGGCTGCTCGGATCAATGAATTTGTAGTGTATCAGGGCAACCGCGGCAGTGCCGATGAAGCTGCCGATCCAGGACCAGCAAACTTCAACAAAACTCACCCGTGGCGGGCTCTGACCCTTTCCTCTCATTTTTTGGAAGAATTTCATGGCGGCCGGCCTCTATCGGGATAAAAGATTGGCGTGAACCAGATCCGTACGGGTGACAATGCCGATCGGTTTTCCGCCGGCATCGACAATGGGGATGCGGTTGATTTGCCTGTCGATGAACAGGGCCGAAATCGCTCCGACCGTAATCTGCGGCCCGGCAGTTATCGCGGGCGTCGTCATGATGTCCCGGATGGCATGATTTTTCATATCCGCCGTCATGCAGCCCTTATTTTTCAGGCAGTGGGCGACGACCTGCATGAAGGATTCCGGTTTGCCGACTCCCATGATTGACAGAAAATCCTTTTCGGACACAACGCCCGCAATCCTGCCGTCAGAATCCACGACAGGGGCGCCGGAAATCCGCTTTTCAGCCAGAAACGTTGCGGTTTGCCGAAGGTCCATCTCGATTCCGACCGTATTCACCGGGCTTGTCATGATATCGGCGGCTGTCAGTGAGTTCATGATTCGTTGGATGGCATGGCTGTAAGCCACCTGAAACACCTCTTTGAAGTCACCGGGGCTGATATCGATATAGCCCTGGATATCTTTCATTGCGGCAAGGATATCCTTTTCGGAAATATCCACCGGGCTACAGGTATTGCCGTTAGTAGTATCATGCATGGGTGCATCCCCTTTCGTTGGTTAAGGTGTTTTCCGCCGGACCCGAAAACCCGGTTCGACGGAATCTTCCGTTTCATCTTGTCATTACGGACAAGCGTTCCCAGTGTTGATATCCAGGTCTGATATCCGGGTCTGCTATCAGGTTTTTCGTATCTTCAGATAGGTTAAACCGGAAGCAATCACCATCGGCAACACGCCCAGACCAATCAAGACCACGTGCGAGGGCATGCTCCACCATTCCAGCAGCCGGATCCGCTCCTGTCCGATGAATTCCAGGCTCCGTGCATGCCAGTAACCATTTTCAAGCACATCCCACAACTGCAAGATACCTATCGGGAACAGGTTGGTGATCACCATCAGCGCAAGGCCGATATTCAACCCCCAGAAAGAAACCTTGATGAATTTTTCCGGCGCGGCCCACTGCTCCTCTGTCAGCACATGACGAAGGGCCAGCACCAGCAGCGCCATGCCCAGCATGCCGAAAGCCCCCAGCAAGGCGGCATGGCCATGGTTCAGCGTCAGTATCGTGCCGGCTTCAAAATAGCTGACAACCGGCATGTTGATCAAAAACCCGAAAATGCCTGCTCCCACAAAATTCCAGAATCCAACGGCCATCAGAAAATAAAAGGCCCATTTGTGCGGAATGGCCTTTCCGGGCGCATCCCCTGTTTCCTTGGTTCCGGTCAATTTGATGAAATCCCAGGCGTCAAGCGTCAGCAGGGTGAGCGGCACCACTTCGAGCGCAGAGAACATGGCTGCCAGAGCCATTGTAAAATTTGCCTGTCCGGTCCAGTACCAGTGGTGCGCCGTTCCGATGATGCCGCCGGACAGAAAAAGGATGGCATCCATGTAGATGACCCGCACCACATTGATGCGGCGAACCACACCCAGCTGGTAAAAGGTGACGGCAACCAGAACGGTCACAAACAGTTCGAAAAAACCTTCCACCCACAGGTGGATGATCCAGAAGCGCCAGGTGTCCACGACGGTAAAATTGGTGGTGCTGCCGAAAAAAAAGGCCGGCAGATAGAAAACGGGAATGGTGGCGGCTCCTGCCATGAACAGCATGACGATTTCCCTGCGTTCGGGGTCTATCAGGGCCGGCGCCGTGGCCCGGTAAAGAAGCCATATCCAGAAACTCAGTCCGATCACCAGAATGACCTGCCAGAAACGTCCCAGCTCCAGAAACTCCCATCCCTGGTGTCCGAACCAGAACCACAATTTGTCGAAATACTGGTGAATGCCGAGAATTTCGCCCACCATGCTGCCGACAACCAGCACGACAAGCGCCCAGAACAGCACATGAATGCCGACCGCCTGCCCGCGGGGTTCATCCTGGCCCAAAGAAGAGGCCAGCAGCAACCCGCCGGCAATGTAGGCGGTGGCGATCCAGAAGAGGGCCAGTTGGAGATGCCAGGTGCGCAGAATATTGCTCGGCAGATATTGGGCCAGATCAATGCCGTAAAAATTGCCGGGTTCTGCGCGATAGTGCGCCAGGGCCCCGCCGATCGAGACCTGAGCCAGAAACAGCAGCGAAACAACCAGGCAATATTTGATGACCGCCTTCTGACCGGCGGTGGCGCCGCCCGGCAGCATATGGGGATGAAAGTCACTGCGATCGCCTTTCCAGCCCAGATAGTCGAACCTGCCGAATGTAAACAGCACCAGTGCAAGGCCGGCCAGCAGCATGGCAACGCTCAGGCCGCTCCAGAGAAGGGCGTCGGCCGTAAGACGGTTGCCGACCACCGGGTCATACGGGAAATTGTTGGTATACGAATAGGGTTTGTCCGGACGATTGGCGACGCTGGCCCAGGCAGTCCAGGCAAAAAAAGCCGTCAGCTGGCGGATTTCCACGGGATCGTGAATGTATTTGGTCGGAAGCCCCGCATTGTCCTCCGGATGGAGAAAATAATCGCTCCAGACCCTGAGCTGTCGCTGATACGAGATTTTTTCAGGATCTGTGAAGGTCAAATCTTTTAATACGGGATCGTAACGATTTTCCTTGAGAAGTCCGGCAACCCTGGCGTCTATCAGTGCATGCTGCTGCGCGGCGTTCAGCGACGATAAATCGATGCCTTCCTGTTTTGCGATCGCTTTGCCGGTATCGACGGACAATCCGTGAAGGTACTGCGCGGAGAAATCCGGACCCAGATACGAACCATGGCCCCAGATGCTTCCATTCTGCATTAAGGCGTATTTCAAAAAGACCTGCTGGCCGGCTTCTATGTCAGTTCCGCTGAAAATGACATTGCCGGCGGTGTCGACCACGTGTTTCGGAATCGGGGGCGCATACCGGTAGGCCTGCACGGACATGAAAATCAACACCGCCATGCCGAAAACAAAAACGATTGCCACACTCTTTCGCCACCACGGGGAAAGGGCCTGTGTGTCGGATAGTTGCTGTTCCATCATGTGGATTCCTTTCAAGTTTTCGGTTAATGGTTCCGGATGGATTTAGCCGATGATAACTTCATAAAAACGGGGTGTCGGATTGCCTTCCTTCACCCGCCTCTTCCTGGGTCTTGCCGTCGCGGATGCGGTAGAGGCGCTTGAATGTCGGGATGATCTTTTCGTCGTGGGTCACGACAATAACGGCGGTTTCGTATTGAACGGCCATGTCATTGAGAATGCGGATCACGGCCATGGCCCGCTCGCTGTCAAGAGGTGCGGTGGGCTCATCGGCAAGAATCACCGGCGGCCGGTTGACCAGGGCGCGGGCAATGGACACGCGCTGCTGCTCACCTCCGGAAAGCTGCGAGACCATGGCCTTGGCGCGATGTGTGACATCCAGCGCCTCAAGCACCTCCATCGCCCGATTCCTGGACTCGGCATTGGATCTTCCGGCCAGCATGGGCAGCAATGCGACATTATCGGTGACATCCAGAAACGGAATCAGATACGGGGCCTGAAACACGAAACCGATCTTGTCGCGGCGAAGCGCCCGCAGATCCGGGAGCTTCCATCCATTGTCATAAATCACATCGCCCCCCAGCGTCATGCGACCGGAAGTGGGTTCGATCACAGCTCCCAGGCATTTTAGCAGCGTGCTCTTGCCGGATCCCGACGGACCGATCAGTCCCACGACCTCTCCGGGAAGGACCTGCATGTCCACACCCGTAAGGGCGTCTACTGCGGTGTCTCCTTTGCCGTAGCGCTTGCAAATGGCCTCGATGTGAATACCTTCTTTGTGCGTATCAGCCACCGATCGCCTCCGCCGGGTCCACCCTGAGTGCGGCGCGAATCGCCAGCAGGCTTGCCAGCACGCAGATCACCATCAATGCGACAAAACCACGGCCGGCATCCTGCGGTACGAGCAGCACATACTTGGGGAAAAAAGGCGCCCAGATAGTCGCTGAGATCTTGCCCACCACAAAACCGATAACGCCCAGGGCCAGGGCCTGCTCCAGGATCATCCAGGCAATCGTGCGATTCCGGGTACCGATCAGCTTGAGCACCGCTATCTCACGGATTTTTCCCAGGGTCAGGGTATAAATGATGAAGGCGATGATAGCGGCGCTGACGATGGCCAGAATCACCAGGAACATGCCGATCTGTTTGGCGGATGTGGCGATCAGTTTTCCAACCAGAATCTCCTCCATTTGGCCGCGGGTATACACCTGAAGACGTTTCCATCGCCGGATCGGCTCTGCCGCTTCTTCTGGAGAAAAGCCTGGTTTAATCTGCACCAGAACCGCGTTGACATAGGGATTCTTACTCTGCGAGGCGATCAGCGCATCCAGAAGCCCTGGCACGCCGGGGCGATTGAAAAGCGGGTTGGCAGCGGTGCGGCGACGTTGCTGAAGAATGGCGTCGTTGTCCTTTAAAAACTGCGCTTCCTGCGCATCCTTGAGCGGAATGAACACCATCGGATCACCGCTGGAGGACACCATCCGTCTTGTCAGTCCGACCACGGTGTAAAGGTTGCGGCGGATGCGAATCCGATCTCCAAGTTTGAATCCCGCGGCAATGTCGGCGACCGCCTCGTAATGGTCCCGGGTCATCCGGCGTCCGGACACCAGATAACCCGGCTGCCCGGGCTGTCCCGGCCCCCCGGTCACCACGCCGACCACCATGGCGCGCACATCCTGTCCGCCATGGCGTACCTGCATGGTCAAGTAAGTGACATTGGCCGCGCGGGTCACTCCCGGCATACCGAGAATGCCGCGATAAACATCGTCATACAGGCTGGACGACTCGGCATAGGGGCCAAGCGTGCCCTGCTGCACCACCCACAGGTCGGCGCCGCTGTTATCCAGCAGGGCCTTGGCGTCATCCACCATGCCGCGGTACACCCCCGCCATGGTCAGCGTGACGCCGATCAGAAGCCCGAGCCCCAGGCCGGTAAAGACAAATTTTCCCCAGGCATGCCGGATATCCCGCCCCGCCAGACTGATCATGGTTATACTCCCACCAGACGCTCAACAATCTTGATGCGGCTGCGGGCAGTAAGCGCCCGCAGGCTGTAGACCACCACGCGATCTCCTGCTTCGATTCCGCCGAAAATCTGCACCTGCCCGTCAAGGTCGGCAACACCCACCTTGACCGGGGCAAAGCGAAGGGTGCTGTCCTGGATCAGCCAGACGCCCATCTGTCCGTTCACCCGCTGCAAACTGGCGTTCGGCACGGTTAACGCAGCCGGCAGGGCGGACAGCGCTACAGTCACCTCCGCCAGTTCTCCGATCGGCGGCATTGGCTCTGGAACTACATCAAACACCACCTTGGCCAGGGTTTCCTCTGTAACGGCATCCGCCAGCGGCTCCATGCGAAACACGCGCCCGCCAAGCTGCCGACCGTCTTGTGAACGCAGCACAACGTGAACCGACAGCCCGGCGCTTAAACCGGATACACCCAGTTGATCAAAGCGCACATTGATCCACAGGCTCATCGGGTCGATCACTTCCACTACCGACTGCCCGGCAATCACGGTGGTGCCGGGATCCGCGCTCCGCGCCGTCACCAGGCCATTGACCGGAGCAATCAGCCGCAGATTGGCGCGCTGTGTGATCAGGCCATCGCGGTCGGCGCGTAGGCCGGCAGCTGCCTGATTTGCGGCATTCAGGCTGGCGCGGGCTGCTGCAACCCCGGCATCGGCCGTGTCGCGTTCCTGTTGCCTGGCTCCGGCCATTTCCTCACTTACCAGGTGTGCCTGCAGCAGCTGTTCATAGCGCCTGGCCTGCGCATCGGCATAGGTCTTTCGCGCCAAAGCTTCCTGAACCTGGGCTTTGACCGTAAGCGCCGCAGCTTCGGCGCGTTTGAGTCCGGCTCCCAGTGAAGCGATGCGGTCATCGAAGTCCACCGGGTCCATTTCCCCCAGGAGTTGGCCTGTCCGGACCCTGTCTCCCACCTGTACGTCCACCTGCTTGACCCGGCCTGCAACTGTCGGTCCGATTTTGTAGGTATAGCGGGCCTCGACCGTGCCGATGCCAAACAGGGCCGGTGTGATGGAACGGCTTTCAACAGCCGTCACGGTCACCGGAATGGGTGTCAGGGGCCCGGACCGCAGGATAACGTAAACAAACAGGGCTGCCAGCGGCAGAAGCACCGCCAGCAGCGCCAGCGTGCGGTGATTCGAAGATGAAAACGCATCGATGGTTTTTTCCCCGTTTGAATCCCGCCTCCCGGATCGCGCGCACATATCATCATTGTGCTGCCGTGAATACGGGCGACATCCCAAGCGCATGAAATGTCTGTGTCGGTACAGCCTAAACACAGCATCGGGCTTGATAAACGCGGCTGTTTTCGCGAGGATGGCGCTCCAGTAATCTCCTGGATGGTCATTTTCGAATCAATCGTTATCATGATCGGATGATAACATCCTTCATGTCCGGGGTCTTTGCGCTGGCGCAAAGATATAAAAAACAAGGAGGGGGGATTCAATAGCAAATAGTAAGAATGTATCAAGGATGTTCTGAAAACAGCACCAGGGAATGCGGGTCGGAAACGGTGATCTGTTCCCGCCTGGATTTAATCCAGCCTTTTTTCTCCCAGGCGCTGAGAATGCGGCTTACGGTGAAAATCGTGGTGCCGGTATAATCGCCAGTTCCTGGCGGCTGAGCGGAAAGTCGATTCGGATGCCGTCCGCTTCTCTATGGCCGGACTGCTTCATGATGCGCAACAGCGCGTGTGCAATGCGCTGTTCCACCTGTTCGGCGCAGATTTCCAGGTAGCGGTTCTGCAGCTCATCGAGGCGATTGATGGTGCAACGGAGCATGTTTACCGCCAACGGCGGATACTCGATCATGAGCTGCTCCATGATTTGTTTATCCCATGCAACGGCTTCCGTTGGGCCGATGCTTTCCGCTATGACCGGATAATCCTTTTCTTTTAAAACAGAAATGATGGCAGTTATTTCTCCGGGACCGATATAACGAAGAATAGCCTCTTTTCCCTGTTCATGAAGCTTGGTGAGTTTGAGCCGACCCTTCAAAACAAGAAAGCATTTATAAGCCGGATCACCCTGGTAAAACAAGATTTCCCCGGCTTTGAGGCGGATACGGCTTCCCCGATGCAGGATATCGGTTGCATGCGATTCCGTAATTCCGAGCAAAAACTCGGACCGGCGAAAACTGTCTTCGATGAGAGTGTTTACATCCAATAAAAGTTGCTCCGCAATGGCGATACTTTGTTTTCAGAGCTTATATACAAACGATGCTTTTTTGACAACTCGGTTCGCCGCTCGGCAGACACCAGCCGGGCACCAACGTTACACATAAAGTTGTGCCGCTGATCATGACTTTGGTCCTGTATGAATTTCACCACTTTAAGTCAATAAAAAACTACCTGTCAGATAAACTTTATTAATGTTGCCCACCCACATCTGCTTAAAAGAAATCTGTTTTTTGTCAAAATATTGTTTGAAATTTTACAATTTTTGACGATGCTTATTGTTTTGCAACCAGTGTTTTAAGATAATTTTCCTTAAGCGGATAGATGACATATAACAAGCAATCTACAGCTAAATGCCTGTTCGGTATGATTCTTCGCGTTGCTAATCAAATATATTGATGGTTATTTTCCAGTATATCGACGATAAAATTGTTGTTATTGCATATACCGGTATGCCAATTGCATATACGATAATTAGCCTTAAGCCAACTATGTTTTGTGTTGGATTGATCTTTTTGGCGAAATACCACTTGCTTTACCCTTTAATATAAGGTTTCAGCCTTATGCATTTAGACAAGTCTTTATTAGACAAGCTAACCAGATTAAAACATATTCCGACGCTTCCTCATATTCTTCTGCAGCTGATCAAAACCTGCAACGCGGATAGAGGCAGTCTAAAAGAAATATGCAAAATTATAGAAAAAGACCCGGCACTTACCAGCCGAGTTCTAAGCCTGGTGAACTCTGCATATTATTCAAAAAATAACAGAATCGGCAATATTGACGGAGCTGTCATCTTTCTGGGAACGAATGCCATCAAGAATATTGCCATCTGCAGTTCCGTTCACGAAGTTTTCCAGAAAGTCAAATCGGGAGCAGGCTTTAATTTAAAACACTTCTGGTGGCACTCATTAAGGTGCGCGATCCTGGCAAAAGCAATCGCAAAAAAACAGAAATTCCATGATCCGGAAGAAGCTTTTTTATTCGGAATGCTCCATGACCTTGGCAAGGTCGTTCTTTGGATAAATTTTCCGGAGCAATATTCGGAACTTCTGAAAAAACGAAAGGGCCAATATGACTTAATCCTGGCAGGAGAAACGCAGTTGGGCGCCAATCATGCTGAAATCGGAGCCTGGCTGCTGGATAAATGGAATTTTCAGCATGATATCGTCGATGCGGTTCTCTGTCACCACCATTCTCTGTACAGTATGCTGAACGCGCCGCCGTTAGCCCAATTTATCTACGTGGCGAATTTATTGAGCAATGATTCCGGTCAGAAAATCAGAGATGGCTTTACTGCGTCGCAAAAGATATTCGGATTCACCCAGTCTGTTGCTGAAGATTTCCTGAGCCAGGCCGACGACGAACTGAAGTCAATGGCCGAATCTTTAAACATCGAGATAGAGCCGTTCAAGGCCAATGATTTTGAGTATTCGGAAGTTGATCGTGAAAAGGAAAAACATTTATCCAAAGAAGTCTGGAATCGTTCGCTTTTGCTGAGTACCGTCCAGAATCTGCTGGGTGCAACAGATGAAGCTGCGATATGGACAGAAACCTCTCAGGGGTTCCAAATCCTCTTTGAACTTACCACGATTCTTTTCTTTGCCTACGACCCCAAGCGCAACAGTCTTCAGGGAGTTACCCTTCCGGATGCCGCTAAGTCTTCAATGATCAAAGACATGATTGTTCCGATGAAGATGGAGGGAAGTCTGTTGATTGAATGTCTTCGAACCCGAAAGATCATCAACTCCTTCAACCGGTCCACAGACCCGGCGTCCAGCATATTGGATAAACAAATCATTCGACTTTTAGACAAGGAGGGCATCGCCTGTATCCCCATGGTCGCCAATGGAGAAAATATCGGTGTGATAGTTCTGGGTCTGGATTTCATGGAATTTTCAGGCCTTGAATCTCAAATCAAACTTCTGCGAATGCTTGCGGATCAAGCGGCGATCGCTATGCATGTTCATCATCTCAGACTGTCTCAGTTGCAACAAATACAATCGAAGCGACTAAGTAGCGCATCATCAACGGATAGTAAAAATACCCATGAAGTCAATAAACCCATGAGCTTTATCAAGAAATATCTGAAATTACCTTGGATAAAACCTGTCAGAATCGTTACGGCTCAGGATGAAATCAAGATTGTTAATGACGAAGTTGATCGTCACGCTCAGCGCCCATAGTACCAAACGGCAAACCCGGTTGCCCGATTGGCTATACGGGGCTCAATTATTTCTGTTGAAGTATATCCCGAATCTCCGTTAGAAGCATTTCTTCCTTTGTGGGCGCGGGTGGTTGTGCCGGCGCTTCCGTATCTTTTTTCATCAACGTATTCATGGCTTTAATAGCCATGAATATTGCAAAGGCGACTATAAGAAAATCAAAAACGTTTTGAATGAATTTGCCGTAATTAATTGTTACCGCAGCGGTTTGACCAACAGCCCCTTTAATTGTGATCGCAAGATTTGTGAAATCAACGCCACCGATTAGGAGACCAATAGGCGGCATAATTACATCTCCAACAAAAGAAGAGACAATTTTTCCGAAAGCAGCCCCCATGATGATGCCCACAGCCATGTCAACAACATTGCCTCTCATTGCAAATTTCTTAAATTCTTGTATCATACTCATAGTCGCATATCCTTGAATTTTCAGATTATATTTACTTTAAATATTGAAAAGAGTTTTATCCGTTTTTACACCCTTCAATATGATATAAATGTCCATCCATTGATCAATTTCGTCCGACGTCTCTGTCGTCTCGATCCGTCACCTGATCCGGCGCAGAGATGCCTGACATTTTATATGAGAGGGATATTCTGCTTCTTCTTTCGCCCGATCACGAAGTCATCGCAAATCCATGTCTCCGGGCCAGCCGGGTAAACATCTGCGCCAACCCGGCCCCAAGACTGAAAACCGATCCGATATCAAGGTTTTTGTCGGCTGTCTGATCAAAGAACACATTGAGGCTGGACCCCATCCCCTCTTCCGGTAACCAGTAACATACCATGATGGGCAGCTTGGGCAGGGGATAGAGCACAACGGAGATATCGGATTGAAACTGCGGATCTACCTGTTTGCCGCTGAAAATATGCACGATATCGTCAAAGAGATCTGTGTAGCTATCCGCCACCTGTTTCATCTGTTCCTCGCATCGCTTATGAAACAGCGGATACTGCTCCCTTCCACCCGAAAGCTCCCGAAACGACCGCCAGTCTCCGGTGGGATCATGGCCCTTTCCGTACAGAACGTAATTGAGAAAAGGGACTGCGACCCAGGGATTGACATGAATGTCTGTTGAAAGCACTCCATCCGGGGTGACACTGAAATCCTTGCCCATCACTTTAAGCGTCAGCCTGCCGTTTTCATAGCGCCCGCCGGTTCGCACTGTAGCAGCCTTCAGATCGACACCTTTGACCTGTTTTTTGAGCTGTTCCAGAAAATCATCCCGATTTTTTTCCAGATCATCCCGATTTTTAGGGTCATCGGAATACGCATCGATGATATTCCGGTCCAGTCTGGGGCATTCCGACAGAGAGCGCCGACCGGTGTATACGGCTCCGGCAAAAGCCATGCAGGTTTTTTCGCCGCATTGCCTGCAGTTGGACTTGTCCAGTAGCATAAAAATGGACATCGCGTTTTGTGGTTTTGGCATGATTGCATACTTCCTGTTCATTTAGTCGGTCTGGAGCCGTTTATCAGACAGACATGACAATGCGTTCACAGCATCAGTTGTTCGATGGCAATGACACCTTGGCAGCACGGGATATAAGCGCGTTCGATAGCGTTTTCGAGTTCTTGGATGTTTCCCGGCCAGCCAAGGGCCAAGAGCAGGGAATGCGCTTCAGGGACAATACTGCGGATGCCCACCGCCTATGATCTTATAAAATCTTCATTCGTTGGTCAAATTAAAAAGCATTCCACACCGCTGTGCCTTCACAATTCTGCGGCCTGAACATCTTTTGTTTCGGTCACAACCGTTGATTCGTTCCGGCAAGGCGTTTCAGACACCTGCTCCTCGAAAAAAATTCAGCGTTCGATTTGATAATTCAGATTGGGTATAGCTGTAAAAATTCGGAATTAAAGTCCTTGAATTAATAACAACCAAATAATGGCTGGATAATATATGGTGCGGAAAAGGGTGAAGGCAAAGCATGGGAGTACAGCAGAAAAAGATTGAAAAGACTCTTCTTAAGCTGAAGAGCCTTTTCACGAGATAGGCAGCCGGCAGAAAAATGAGAAGGGACTCACCTGCCGCTATTTACACGCTCCCCCCTTGCAACCGCCAGAGGACGCGGAACCTCCAGAACCACCCAATCCGGCATTTCCGCCGGAGCTACCGGAATTCCCGGAACCGCCTGCACTTACAGAACCAGGTCCTGCAGAAACACCATTCGTTCCCCGCCACAGGGGTTTTCCAGTTTCAGGATCACGCAGCTCAACAATCGTGCCGTCAATTGTAATAGACGTGACCACATTTTTTTCAATGCCATTGTAATCAACGGCAAAACCAATTGCGATCAATCTATCCCCGATCTCCGGATAAACCATTTCCTGGCTCTCCCAGTAATAAGCCGGTCCGATACCGCAAATCTGCACATTCTCACCGTCGATCGCAAGTATTAAACAGCCATCCTGTGCAAAACCGATCACATCCCCTTCAAGTTCAAAAGGAACACCCGAAAAAATGTCGTGAATCGGCCCGGTTCCATCTCCTGGCCCTTTACCTTGCCCGGCAAGACACATTCCCGCCCCGAATAAAACCATCACACATACCAGCACCAAACTTACTAATTGCTTTTTCATTAACATCTCCTTTAGCATTTCCATAAATTGAGTTGTCTTCAAACAGGGAATTCCTGTTTGTCAGCGGAATGGAATTCCACTGTTCAAATGTCTATCGGCGCGCACGTTAGCCTATGTCCATATAACGATTTTTGTCTGCAATGGTTACAACCAATTTTTCCTGGCTTTTCAAATAATCTTTTATCCCCGTAGTTTCGGGGCTTTAACAGAAATATTTTTCCTCGTGTCGAAAGCGCTTATTGATTGACAAACCTGTTGATTTCCATCTATATAAACTCAAAATATATTGAATGAATACCATATGATATTCATGACCCAAAAGAAGTCACAGATGTCTTGCGCTTAACAGCAGAGAACGATATCTGTGATCTCCGGCTGATTTCGGACCGGTTCCGGGTCGCGGCAGTTCTTTTGTTTTACATTGATGTACGACTAAATTTAAATTAAAGGGGTTTATCGTGGAATATTTAAAAATGGGAGGAATCGGATTTACCGCAGGCCAATGGCCCCTCGATTCGGAAAAACCGACATTGATTTTCATTCACGGGGCTGCTTCAAACAATGGCTTCTGGAAATCTCAGCTCAATTATTTTTCCGAAACCATCAATGCGATTGCAATTGATCTTCCCGGTCATGGCACCAGTCAAAGTCCGGGTAAAGAAAAGATATCCGACTATGCCGATGCAGTTCTTGATTTTATCGATCTGATTCAGGCACCCAGGCCTATTCCCTGCGGGCTGAGCATGGGAGGCGCCATCACCCAGCAGCTTCTTCTCAGCCATAAAGACCGTTTCCCCGCAGGGATTCTCATCAACACCGGCGCAAGATTAAAAGTGCTGCCATTGGTCTTCGAAACGATCGAGAAGGACTATGGCAATTTTGAGGAAATGCTTTTTACTTTTGTAATTTCAGAGAAAAACAGTACTGAAAAGCTTCGGGCCGAAATCAAAGCCTGTACAATAAGCCAGTCTGCCATCGCATCTGGCGACTTTCGGGCATGCAACGACTTTAATGCAATGGACAAGCTTGGTGTGATCCAGGTTCCGGTTTTGGTGCTGACCGCAACCGATGATATGTTAACACCTATAAAATACGGATCTTTTTTAGCAAACAATATAAAGAATGCTGAACTTGTAACCATCCAGGATGCTGGTCATTTTTCACCCATGGAAAAACCGCTTGAAGTGAATCTGGCAATCAATGACTTTTTAACCCGGAACATATTGTAACCAAAGTTTGTGAATCCGGAAAAAGGGGCGCAAACGATGAAACACGCGATTCATGACATGGAACGGCGCTGCCCCCGCCTGGGGAGTTCCGTGAAATTCGGCTATTGTCTGGACGCGGGCGATGATACCCTGCCCTGCTTCAAGATCTGCGATTGCTGGTGGGAGTATTTTGACGTGGTTGAATACCTCAAGAACAGGCTTTCGGACCGTGATTTTGAAAATCTGATGAAAAGCCGACCGAAGCCCAAAATTACCGGTTTGCTCCAGTTGATCGAGCAGGCCCAGAAAAGGAGATGAGTAAATGATTAGACGTCTTTTTGCCTATGCCGTGATTCTCTTCCTGTGTACATCCGTCCAGTCATTTGCCGGCGGGTCCGGAGCTTACCCCAACGGCGCCGAGGATTTTATGAGCGGCGCCATGCCGCCGCCGGGCACCTATTTTCTGGCCTATTCCAATTTTTATTCGGCAGACCGATACAAGGACAACAATGGAAACAATTACAATGCCGGCCCGCTTGCGGATGTCGATATCAATGTATGGGCCAATGTGCTGAGGCTGCTGCATGTCACTGACTTCAAGATTCTTGGCGGCAGTTACGCGATTCATGCTTTCGTGCCATTTGTGAACATGGATTTTAAGTTCGGCGATCCATACGGCAGCCTGGGCAATTCGCGGTTCGGTCTGGGCGACATTATCGTGGATCCGTTTATTCTGGCCTGGCACAGCAAATATTTTCACTGGGTAGCGGGAATCGACATTTTTCTGCCGACGGGAAGATATGACAAAAACGACGAGCCCATCAACCCGGGCAACAACGTCTATACATTTGAGCCGATATTTGCGGTGTCCTACCTGAACGGACCATGGGATGTTTCGTTCAAATTCATGTACGATATCAGCACGGACAATAAAGACTACGTCATCTCACCCTATGAGGCCGGAGCCATGGGCAATCCGAAATTTGCCGGTCAAACCGGCACGCTGTCTCCCGGGCAGGAATTTCATTTCGACTATGCCCTGGGCTTCAAGCCGGTTCCCGAATGGACCCTGGGGATCAGCGGATATGCGTATCAGCAGACCTCCGACGACGAGATCAACGGCACTCGGGTAAGCGATATGAAAGGATCGGTGCTGGCAGTCGGTCCGGCAGTCAAATACAATTATAAAAACATGTCATTTGTCTTCAAAAGCCTGTGGGAAACCTCAGTGGAAAACCGGCCGGCCGGAACATCCACGTGGCTTAAATTCGTTTATGCATTTTAGCGATTAATAGAAATACGCAGCACATCGTTCGGCAGAGATGGGATCTGCTTTCAGTCTAGATGTATTCGGATCCTACCCATGACAAAGGCTATCGCATCACTTCCCATCGAAGCGCATCTTCCGGATCTTAAGCGGATCCTCCTGGTTCAGCGAAATGCGGTCCTGTCCGCGCCGCCGGGGGCCGGAAAAACGACTCGGGTCCCGCTTTCGCTGTACGCCGAAGACTGGCTGGCAGACCAAAAAGTCATCCTGCTGGAACCCCGTCGCCTTGCTGCACGGGCTGCGGCAAGGCGCATGGCGTACATGATGAATGAAGCGGTGGGTCAGACCGTGGGGTATCGGATGCGCCTGGAGCGCAAAGTGAGCGCAGCCACGCGGATCGAAGTTGTCACCGAAGGCGTTCTGACCCGCCTCATTCAAAATGACCCCGCACTCGCCGGAATCGGGCTTGTCATTTTCGACGAGTTTCATGAGCGCAGCATCCATGCCGACACGGGCCTGGCTCTTTGCCTGGATAGCCAGGAAGGGTTTCGACCGGATCTGCGGCTCCTGGTCATGTCGGCAACAATCGATACCGAAGCCATCTCCGATCTTCTCGGAAACGCCTCCATTATTCAGGTACAGGGAAGACAATTCCCCGTGGAAACCCGATACTGTCCACAATCTTTGCCCTTGAGCCCGGCAGCGTCCGTAACCGTTGCTGTGCTTCGCGCGCTCCGGGAAGAAAGCGGGAATATTCTCGTTTTCTTGCCGGGCATTCGTGAAATCAGGCAGGTCTGCGACCGGCTGACACGGGCTGGACTTGATTCCTCGGTGGTGGTGGCCCCTCTTTATGGCGGCCTGCCCGGAAAGAGCCAGGACTTTGCCATTGAACCAGCGCCCATGGGTAAGCGAAAAGTCGTTCTCTCAACATCCATTGCCGAGACCAGCTTGACCATCGAAGGAATTCGGATCGTCATTGATTCCGGGCTGATGCGCGTTTCGAAATTTGATGTCGGAAGCGGCATGGCAAGATTAATAACCATCCCCGTCAACCGTGACACGGCAGACCAGCGGCGGGGCCGCGCCGGGCGTCTTGAGCCGGGCATCTGCTATCGCATGTGGTCGGAAGAACGTCACCAAATGCAGCCGGCACACGGAAGTCCGGAAATTCTGAACACGGATCTGACCCCGCTGGCTCTGGAGATGGCCGCATGGGGGGTTTCAAATCCGGCCCGGCTTTCCTGGCTTGATCCACCGCCTGGGGCGGCATTCAATCAGGCCAGAATGCTGTTGACCCAGCTGGAGGCCTTGGACAACCAGGGGCTGATCACAGCGCACGGCAAGCAACTATCCGCCCTTGGGCTTCACCCGCGGCTGGGGCACATGGTCCTTAAAGGAAAGGCTCTCGGACTTGGGAATCTTGCCTGCGAACTGGCCGCACTTCTTGGGGAGAAGGACATTCTGTTTTTACCGCCGGGCCAACGGGATGCGGACCTTCGCCTTCGGGTGGCGGAACTTCGTTCTTTTGGAAAAAACTCACGACGCATGGTTTTGAACGGCGATGCCGACAACTTGTCCGTGGATGTCTCCGCATGCCGGCGGGTACAGCAAACCGCCGATCACTTGAAATCAAGGCTGGATTGCAAGGAAGCCTTGGCGCCATTGGACGCGTGCGGCCTGCTGCTGGCCTTTGCCTATCCGGACCGGATAGCCAGTCAGGCGCCCGGGAGATGCCCTCCGATACCGATTATCCAACGGTCGGGGTGCTTACTTTTCGGACACGGAACCCCTGTCTGCGGAAACATATTTGGTAGCGGCGTCATTGGATGGGGAGAAGCAGGAGGCAAGGATATTCCTTGCTGCGCCGGTTTCAAATGAAACCCTTATCGAACATTTTCGTGAGCAGATCAGCGAGCAGTCGCAAATTGTCTGGGATCACAGAACCCGGGCGGTTAAGTCCCGCCGGGAAGTTCTTTTTGGAAAAGCAGTGCTGAAAGACTTTCCCCTGACAAAGCCGGACCCGTCCAGAATTGCCGAAGCCCTGTGTGACGGTATCCGACAAGAAGGTATTCACATGCTGCCGTGGACCCGTATCCTTCGAACGTGGCAGGCCCGTGTGCTGCTGCTTCGCCGCCTGAATGCCGCTGCAATGGAATGGCCGGATGTATCGGATGAAGCCCTGAAGAATACCCTTGAGGACTGGTTGCTGCCCTATCTTGCCGGCATTGTGAGGGGCGAGCATCTGCAGCGTCTGGACCTTTCAAGCGCCCTGTTTGCCACCCTGTCCTGGAAACACCGGCAGGCGCTTGACATGCTGGCCCCGACGCATTTCACGGTTCCCAGCGGCTCCCGCATTCCCATTGACTATACCACCGGCGATACGCCCGTATTGGCCGTCAGACTCCAGGAAATGTTCGGCGCCGCCGAAACACCGGCCATTGCCGGCGGAAAACTTCCCCTTCTGATCCATCTGCTGTCGCCTGCCGGAAGGCCGGTCCAGGTCACCCGCGATTTAACAAGCTTCTGGGCCCATGCGTATTTTGAAGTCAAAAAGGATTTGATGGGCCGCTATCCCAAGCACCACTGGCCGGATGATCCATTGATGGCGCAGGCGACGAACCGCACAAAAAAAAGGGAATAGTCAACCGATATCCGTTGGATTAGCGGACCCCCGATTACCGGGCGATCTGTTTCAACAGTTGATTGGCGGCCGTCAGAAGCGGATCCCATACCGGGCCAAACGGCGGGGCATAGGCCAAATCCGTGCGGCTGAAATCCTCCACCGTCATTTGGTTGTGGAGGGCAACGGCCACGGCATTGATGCGATGCGCAGCGCCTTCCCTTCCAACCATCTGAGCGCCCAGAAGCCTTCCGGTTTTCTGATCGGCCACCATCTGAACCCAGATTTGAGACGCGCCCGGGTGCGCGTGTGCCCTGGACCGGCTTTGAATCACGCCGGAAACCGGGTGGAGTCCGGCAGTCAGGGCTTCCTGAACCGTCAACCCGGTTCGGGCCACTTCCAGGCCAAACACCTTAAACACCGCGGTTCCGACAATTCCCGGCAAGGACACCGGTTTTCCGCAGACATTGTCCGCAACGGCCCATCCGGCCCGATTGGCGCGCAGCGCCAGCGGTATCCAGACCCTTTGTCCGGTGACGGCATGGAAGGCATCCGCGCAGTCCCCCGCTGCATAGATATTAAAATCCGAGGTTCTCAGCCGGCTGTCCGTTAAAATCGCCTGATAGGCGCTGGTTTCCAGGCCGGCCTCAACCGCGATGCCGCTGTTTGGCCGGACACCGACAGCCACGATAATCATATCCGCTTCGATGTCGACGCCATCTCCCCGAACAACCAACCCCTTTTCACCCTGCTCAACGCCAAGTATCCGAACACCGGGATAGAGCGCAACACCATTGGATTCCAGCTCCTGTTGAACGACCCCGGACAGCTGCGGCTCCATCCACGGCAGCAGTCCGGGTCCGGGCTTGATCATGCTGACATGAATATGTCGCTGCCGAAGGGCTTCGCACATCTCCATGGCAATATATCCCATGCCGATAATCACCGATCGTTTCACATCGGCATCCTGAATGAATTTTTTGATCCGCCGCCCGTCTTCAAGATGTTTCAACACCATAACACCTGGCAAATCCAACCCCGGAATGTCAGGGATAATCGCAGATGCGCCGGTTGCAATCAGCAGCGCGTCATAGGAAACGGAAAACGGGTTTCCTTCCCAAGTCCGGCCGCTGACCGTTTTTGCCGTTCGATCGATGCGGGTTGCATGATGGCCCGTCAATACCGCAATACCCTGATTGCGGAAGGCCTCGGCCTCTCGTACAACCAGATCCTCCATGGGGCGGGATGGATCGGCGATATTGTAAGGCATGCCGCACGCACTGAAAGAAACATCATGGGTTTTCTCGATAACCGTTACCCGGATGTCGGGCCGATTGCGTTTGGCCCGACTGGCCGCACTCATCCCAGCGGCATCGCCGCCGATCACAACAAAGTCCATCATTTTTCCTCCTTCATTAAGTCACACGACATGTGGCTGAAACGTGATAATAAGACTTCAACGTCTGCTATCCAGTCCGATTTTACAGACATTTTCTGACGCAGTGGTAATTTATTTTATACCAGTCGCCCGAATACGTTAACCGCCATTTTCTCCTTGACAGAACAAAATCATTCATATATCAAAAAAAGAAACATCGTTTCGTTTTGAAATATGATAATTGCCTAAGATCATTATAAGCTAATTATATCAAGATTGTTGTTAATTATTCCAGTCTGTATGATATAATTTACCAAAATGCATTATAATTATCTTATATATTTAATATCATATAGTTATAATCAATATGTTTTTCACTGACTGTCTGTGAAACATTCTTGACAGTAACAAAGTTTTTATGCCTGTTTATTTTAATAACGCAATAAGCAGCCTTCGTTAAACAGAACCCCCACCACTATTCAAGGAGTCGTGTCATGGACAAGAAAGTTACAGTAATCGGTGCTGGAAATGTTGGCGCCACAGCGGCCCAGAGACTGGCAGAAAAAGAGTTGTGCGACGTTGTTCTGATTGACATTGTTGAGGGCATTCCACAAGGAAAGGCCCTGGACCTGGCAGAGGCCGCGCCCATTGAAAAACATGACGCCCATCTCACCGGCTCCAACAGCTATGAAGCTTCGGCAGGATCGGACATCGTCATCATCACCGCAGGAATTCCCCGAAAACCCGGAATGAGCCGGGACGATCTGATCGGCGTCAATGCCGGCATCGTCAAAAATGTGTCCAAGGAAGTGGCAAAATATTCACCCAATGCCATCATTATCGTGGTCAGCAACCCGCTGGATGCCATGTGCCATGTGGCGTATGAAGCCAGCGGATTCCCCAAGAACCGGGTGATCGGCATGGCCGGGGTCCTGGATTCAGCACGTTTCAGAGCCTTCATCGCCATGGAATTGAATGTTTCGGTTGAAAACACGCACGCCTTTGTTCTGGGCGGCCACGGCGATACAATGGTTCCCCTGCCCCGTTATTCAACTGTTGCTGGTATTCCGATTACCGAGCTGATGTCCAAGGAACGCATCGACGCCCTGGTTAAACGAACGGCGTCCGGCGGCGCTGAAATCGTCAGTCTGCTGAAAACCGGCAGCGCCTATTATGCCCCGGCATCTGCCGCAGTTGAAATGGCGGAGTCCATCCTGAAAGACAAGAAAAAAATCCTTCCCTGCGCGGTTCTGCTTCAGGGGGAATATGGATTTCAGGATCTGTTTATCGGCGTTCCCGTCAAACTTGGTGCCAAAGGCGTTGAGCAAATCATTGAAATCAAACTGCTGGATGAAGAAAAAGCAGCCCTTCAGAAATCAGCGGCTGCGGTTGAAGAGCTGAAAGGCGTCTTGAAAAAGCTGGCTTAATTATGCTTTGAATGGCCAAAACCTTACGCTTATCCGCTGGTTTTCGAGCTGCGCGTGGGAACCAGCGGAGTCCCTCTCATTCCTTGTCCGGGTAACGGAAAAACTTCCCTTCATAATTTCTCAGAATTATGCCGTTTTCATCACGACCGACCACATATTCCGGAAGCAGCGGAATTTTCCCTCCCCCTCCGGGCGCATCGATCGCAAATGTCGGCACGGCATAACCACTGGTATGGCCCCTTAGCCCTTGAATCATCTGCAAGCCCCTTTGACACGGGTGTTCGAAAATGCGAAGAGCCGGGAATGGGATCGCACTGGTACAGGTAATAGGGTTTGACGCGGAATTTTATTAGCCCGTGCATGAGCTCTTTCAGGGGCGAAATGCTGTCGTTGATCCCTTTAAGCAGCACCGTCTGGCTGCCCAGCGGAATTCCGGCATCCGCCAGTCTGGCGCAGGCGGCTTCTACCTCAGGCGTCAGCTCATCCGGATGCGTCACGTGAATGCTCATCCACAAGGGGTGATATTTTTTCAGCATCGAAACCAGCGAAGATGTGATCCGCTGGGGCAGCGAAACGGGCATTTTGGTTCCGATGCGAATCAACTCCACATGACGGATACGCCGAAGCCGTTTAACGATCGACTCGAGCGCATCATCCGGAAGCGTTAACGGATCTCCGCCGGAGATGAGCACATCCCTGACCTCGGAATGGGCCTGGATGTAATCGATGGCGGCAGACCACCATGCAGGGTTGTTTGATGCGTTGTCGCTTTTTCCTACCATACGCGATCGGGTGCAGTACCGGCAGAAGGTGGAACATGCGCCGGTAACCAGAAACAGGGCCCTGTCCGGATACCGGTGCACCAGGCCCGGAACCGGGCTGTGTTCGTCTTCGCAAAGCGGGTCCGTGCTTTCACCGGGAGAAAACGCATATTCTTCGGAAGTGGGAACCACGGATCTTCGCAGCGGATGATCGGGGTTTTCCCGATCCAGAAGCGATGCATAATAGGGCGTGATGCGAAGGGGCAGCGTCCGGGGATGAATATCCGGCGCAGTGCATTCAGCGGGCGAAAGCGTGATGAGCCGTGAAAGGGACTGGACATCCGTGATGCTGTTCTTCATCTGCCAGCGCCAGTCGTTCCATTGGGCAAGGGTTACATCGGGATAAAAGCGTTTGAGAAAAGCCCTGGACCTTGAACTGCAGAAAAATGTAAGGAGCGGAGGTTCAGCGGTTTCTTCAGCTTCCAGGGTTTCTTTTTCAATCGAAACTGTCGGTTCCATACGGGATTCCTTTTTACAAATAGAGCATAATTTTGTTATGTTTCAAAATACACAAACAGTAAATGGTCGATAACCTTTACGTGTCTATTCATCTTCTGTCAATGGGATTGACAGCCTCCCCTGAACCATTTCGGCAATTTTTCGATTCATTCCTGGGGCCTGGCTCAATTCGTCGATGGAGGCGGCCCGGATGGCCTTGATGCTGCCATAATGTTTGAGAAGCGCCTGCTTTCGTTTTGGCCCGACTCCGGGAATGGTGTCCAGCACCGAACGAATCGCTGCCGCTCCCCGTCTGGACCGGTGATAGGTAATAACAAACCGATGGGCCTCGTCCCGAATCCGCTGCAGAAAAAGAAGCAGATTGCCGTCCCTGTCCAGATTCATTGGATTGAGCCGCCCCGGTTTATAGATTTTATCCTGGGTTTCTCCTTTCATATCATCTTTTTTGGCAATTCCGAGCACATCAAACCGGCCCGTAAGATTCAACTCGTCCAGCACGGACACGGCAATCCCCAGTTGCCCTTTTCCGCCGTCAACCATCAACAGATCCGGAAGCGGCGCCGCATCCTCCCCTCTTCCGTATCGCCGTTTCAGGACTTCTGCCATGGTCGCGTAATCGTCCGGCTCGGAAACGGTTTTGATGCGATATTTCCGGTAATCGGATTTTTTCGGCCGGGTGTGTTCAAAAACCACCATCCCGGAAACCGGCTGGGTTCCGGATATGTTGGAGTTGTCAAAACACTCGATTCGCACCGGAAGCCTGGCAAGGTTCAACTGTTTCTGAAGTCTCAGCAGCAGGGTTTGATCACTTAACCGATCCTCAATGAGATTCTTCAGTTCGTTTCCGGCATTCTGTTCGGCCATGTGAATCAGATGCAGCTTGGGTCCTCTTTGTGGCCAAATTACATCCACCTTGAGCTTTTTTAAGTCTGTCAGCCATTCCTGAATCACATCCATACCGTCAAAAACTGTGGAGACCAGGATTTCATCCGGAATGTGGGTTGCCTGCTCGTAGAACTGCTGAATAAACGATCCGATCAATTCGGCATCGGATGCAAGCGTTTCCGTAAAATGGAAATTTCTGGAACCCACCAGATGCCCGGCCCGGACAAAGAGAACCGTAACAATCGAATCCGCCGGCGATCTGGCAAAACCGATAACGTCCCGGTCCAGAAAATCCGCCATGACCACGATCTGTTTCTCCAGGGTTTTTTCGATGGAAAAAAGTTTGTCGCGGATTTCGGCTGCCAGTTCATATTGTCTTTCCAGAGCGGCGGCGTTCATATCCTGTTTCAACTTCGCCACCAGATCCGGCGTTCTTCCCTTTAAAAACAGAAAGACTTCCCGGACCATTTCCTGATATCGTTCCGGATCGACCTTGAGGCAGCACGGCCCCATGCATGAACCGATCTGATAATTCAGACAGGGTCTTGTCCGGGTTTTAAACATCCTGTCCTTGCATTTGCGAAGTTTGAACGTCTTGTTGATGATTTTAAGGGTTTGATAGATCGCAGTCGGAGAGGTATATGGTCCGAAATACAATGGCACCGTCCCTGCTGATTTTTCGAACCACCGTTAAATTGGGATAGGGGCTTTTGGTATCCATCCGAAGCGACGGGTAGCGTTTATCGTCCTTTAGAATCACATTATACCGGGGCCGGTGCTTTTTGATCAGGGTCGATTCCAGAATCAAGGCCTCGTTTTCTGTTGCCGTAATGATGGTTTCGATAGATGCGATTCTTTTCACCAGAACCGCGGTTTTCGGATCCGGATGTTCCGCTCTGTTGAAGTAGGAATTCAGGCGTTTCTTCAAATTCCGTGCTTTACCGACATAAATCACCTTTCCGGAAGCTTCTTTCATCAGATAGACGCCCGGGTCGGCGGAAACACCGGCCAGCAACTTCAGCTGTTCATGGTACTGTGACTCCAAAATATTATCTTTCATAAAAAAAGCTATGCCTTCCAACATTCCTGCAAATCCCGGATCAAAGTCCGGAACAGACTCCAGAATCCGGATTTTTCGGCGAAATCCAAACCGAGACCATCTCCGATAGACAAAAAAATATGGCTATCCAGATCATAATTTTTATTGAATTTTTTTTCAATTAAGATGAATACATAAAAAACTATAATTATTAAATTGAATTCAATATGAAATGCCATGTCTTTATATATAAATTCACATATTTTTTGTCTGATATTTATCAACAATTTGCTTTTCCCTGGACTGGAGACAATGAACAAGCACTGTATGCAGACATCAGACCCCTTTGATAAACTCTTGACAAAGTCAAAAATGACATGATATTGTGAATTTGACTGAGCGCTCGTTCATTTAATTATTATCCGTCATTTTAAACGCCATGTTTTGCCGGCAACCTGAGGCATGAAAGTGCTACCCCCTTATTTTTATCGAATGGGGAATTATTTTTTGGTGAAATACCAGGACTGCAGTATGGGATCTTCGGAGAGGATACCGGACGGGCGATTCACGAATGAGATGGCAGACAGCCTTTATGCCGATATGGATACTTTAATCAAACCGGTCTTGTTTCATTCTTTCCACTGTTGCTAAAAAGGAGGAAATCCGTTGGATTTTGATCTTACAAAAGAACAGGAAATGATCCGCAAGGAAGTTCGAAAATTTTCTCTCAGCGAAATCGCCCCCATTGCCTCAGATCTGGATGAAGCAGAGACTTTCTCACCGGAACTCACAAGAAAAATGGGAGACATCGGTCTTTTTGGCATGTTTGTGTCTGAAGACTATGCAGGCCAGGGCATGGACTATCTGTCCTATATCATTGCCGTGGAGGAGGTTGCCAGAGTTGACGGTTCTCAGGCCGCAACGGTTGCCGCCGGAAATTCGCTGGGCATCGGCCCTATTTATTATTTTGGTTCCGAAGACCAGAAAAAGAAATATCTTCCAGGGCTTTGTTCAGGAAAGGGGCTTTGGGGCTTTGGCCTTACAGAACCGACAGCCGGATCAGACGCAGGCGGGAGCAAGACCACTGCCGTTAAAGACGGGAATGAATGGATCATCAACGGCTCGAAAATTTTTATCACCAATGCCGCATGTGAAATGACGATGGGTGTTACGGTTCAGGCCATCACCGGAACCCGCCCCAATGGCAGGCCGGAATATACCTGTTTTCTGCGTTGAAAGCGGGACCCCGAGGGTTTAAAGCCGTTCCCATGCATAAAAAAATGATGTGGCGCTCATCCAACACCGCTGAGCTGTATTTTGACAATGTACGGGTGCCGGACAGCAGTATTCTGGGTAACCGCGGGGATGGATTTCACCAGATGCTGAAAACCCTGGACGGCGGAAGGCTTTCCATTGGAGCCATGGGACTTGGCGGCGCACAGGGGGCTTATGACGCGGCCCTGAAATACGCCAGGGAACGGGTTCAGTTCGGTCAGCCGATCTGTAAATTCCAGGCAATTGCCTTTAAGCTGGCAGACTGCGCCATGGAAATCGAATGCGCCAGAAACCTTATGTATAAAGCCTGCTGGCTGAGAAACCTGCACCGGCCTTTTGAAAAAGAGGCCGCCATGGCCAAGCTTTACTGCTCAGAAGTCATGGGCCGGGTCGTAAATCATGCGGTTCAGATTCACGGTGGCTACGGACTGATGAAGGATTATGGGGTTGAACGGTTCTTCCGGGACCAGAAGCTTCTTGAAATCGGCGAAGGCACATCAGAAGTCCAGAGAATCGTAATTTCACGGTATATCGGGTGCTGATCCAGGGATCAGAGGTCAGGCCATCAAACTTGATCGTTATTGGAGGACCATGGAAGAGAATATCTTACTGAAGGAAGAAAAGGACGGTGTTATCCAACTGACGTTGAACCGGCCTGGGGTGATGAATTCGCTGAGTTTTGATCTGCTTCGGGCCTTGCAGCAGGAGGTGGAGGCAATCCGGTTTATGCCGGATGTCCGTGTTGTCATTATTACCGGCGCCGGCGAAAAAGCATTTTGCTCCGGCGCGGATTTAAAGGAAAGGGCCGCCATGAGCCCTTCCCAGGTCAAGGAATATATTCTGACCATTCGAAATCTCTTTACCGCCATCGAATATTTGAACAAACCCGTCATTGCCGCAGTCAACGGCATTGCTCTGGGAGGCGGCACCGAGCTTGCGCTGGCCTCCGATATCCGGATTGTATCCAAAACAGCCTTGATGGGACTTACCGAAACCCGGCTGGCCATTATTCCCGGCGCCGGCGGAACCCAGCGGCTTCCCCGCCTGGTGGGTAAAGGAAAGGCCAAAGAGCTGATCTTTACCGGCCGAAGGGTCGGCGCGGACGAGGCATTGAGCATCGGGCTAGCCAACCAGATATGTGAGCCGGATCAGCTTCTTGCGGAAGCCGGCAAAATGGCTGCCATGATTCTCGAAACCGGCCCCATTGCCATCGAGCAGGCCAAGTACGCCATCAACTATGGCCTTGAAACCGATCTTTCCACAGGACTCGCCATTGAATCCAACGCCTACTGGGTGTGCATACCGACCCAGGACCGGCTGGAGGGACTTGCCGCTTTTCGAGAAAAACGAAAGCCGGTGTACAAGGGAATGTAGCACTGAAACGAATTTTGAAAATCACGGTTTGACACTGCGTCAAATTAACAAAAAACGGCCATGACCTTTAGTTTCAACGAAGCATGAAAGCCGGTCGCCAGATTCTGTTTATTGTCTTGCGACCTCTTTCACACAAATCACTCATTACTTAATTAAGGAGAACACACCGCCATGACCGAGTATGATTATTGGAAAATTTTCCCCAGAATGCCCCGAAAAGTCACCATCGGCGACATTACGATTCGTGATGGTTTCCAGCACGAAGAAAAATTCGTTTCTACGGCTGCAAAAATATTTTATCTTGAAGAATTGATTTTTGCCGGTTGCCGCAATATTGAAGTCACCAACCTGGGCAACCCGGTTTCAATGCCCCAGTTCAGGGATGCCGAGCAACTGCTGGCGAATTTAAGAAGCGACCGGTTCAAAAGCCGCTGCGCCAAACAAGGAATCAACTACGAAGAGATCTGCCTCACCGCCATTACCATCCGGGAAACCGCGGTTGACCGGGCCATTGCACTCAAACAAAAAGGCGTGGGGCCGGATCGGATTCTCATGATGGTATCTACCGAAGAGCAGCATCATTTTGCCAACTCCGGCACCACTCTTCCGGATTACTGGAAGGAAGCCGAGCGATGCATCAAAAAATGCACGGATGCCGGCATAAAAATGTGCGGTACCGTCAGCACCATCTGGGGAAGTCCCATTGGCGGGGCCACGGAATTAAAGGATGCGGTTGAGTTCACCAAGCGCTGGCTTTCGATCGGTGCTCACGACGTGGAACACGCGGATCACGACGGCAGTGCATCGGCTGCAAACGTGTACCGCTATTTTTCCATGATACTGGATGCAATTCCCAATCCGGAGCTTCACATCGCGCATTTTCACGAAACCAAGCGCATGGCGTCCGCATCGGTCCTGGCATCGCTTCAGGCCGGAATCACGTATTTTGAAGCCACGATGGGCGGCCTGGGCGGACAGCCCGCCAATTTCCTGGATGACTGCCCCACCCGGGGAACCGGCGAATATTATTATGACGATCCCCGGTACGTCGGCCTGGTCTGTCTGGAAGACACCCTGGTTCAGATCGATGAAATGGGGATTGAGCATGGCTATGATGTGGACAGGATTTTGTGGCTGGGCAAGAAAATGGAAAAAACCCTCGGCCGGAGGCTGCGCTCTGAAGCCGTCATCAACGGTCGCACCCTGAAAGAAGGACACATGCAGTACGCCAGACCCGGACTGAGTAAAGTGAAAACCAAGTTCGGAGAAGCCCCTGACCAGAAACTGCCGGCAGAGTGGCCGAAAGACGCTGTTCTTCCACAAAGGTGTTTTATTTAGCAGCAGTTGATAGATAAGAGGCTCGGAGCGATAGACAAATCGCTCAATAATTTTTATACACTTTTGTTGAATCGGCGTTGGTCGGGGCGCGATAATCGCATCCTGATCAACGCCGTGTTTTTTTGTTTCTTGTTGTCTCCCGTTTTTCAGCTGCAGGTAAGGGTGCGACTACCGCAAGTTCACCTGGCATCGACAGGTATTGTTTTTTACTCTTGTTGACTCGCGTCCGATGTTGTAAATATGAAGAAAATAATGGAGATATAATAAGGAAAGTTGTTCATGACATTAATTGAAAAAGTACAGACGCAGGGACTGATCTTTGACGGCGCGCTGGGAACCATGCTGATCCAGGAAGGCCTTGGCGGCGGGAAAGCCTCGGAGTTCTGGGTCCTGGAAAAACCAGAAATCGTTCAGACCATCCATAAGGCTTATTTTGACGCCGGCGCGGATATTGTGACCACCAACACTTTTGGGGCCTCCGCCATTAAATTAAAGAAAACAGGGCTGGGCAGCCATGCTGAAAGAATCAACACGCTGGCAGTTCAGACCGCACGGGCAGCAGGATCCAGGGACAAATACGTTGCCGGTGATATCGGACCCCTGGGAGATCTTTTAGAGCCATCCGGAACCATATCCGTGGAAATGGCCGTGGATGCTTTTTCCGAGCAGGCGCAAGCACTTTCAAGGGCCGGCGCCGATGTGATCATCGTCGAAACCATGTTTGATCTGGATGAAGCCCTTGCTGCCATCAAGGGAATTCAATCGGTCTGCTCCCTTCCGATCATCGCCACGCTGACATTTCAGCGAATTCCCACCGGTTTTGCCACCATGATGGGCAACCGGGTCGAGGTCGGCATGAAAACGCTCAGAGATGCCGGCGCTTTTGCCGTCGGCGCCAACTGCTCGATCGGCAGCGACGCCATGGTGGATCTTGCCAGAGAGATCCGGGACCTGGTGGATATTCCGGTCATCATTCAGCCCAATGCCGGCATTCCCGAAATCAAGGGACTTGAAACCGTGTATCCGGAATCCGTTGAATATTTTTTAAAAAATATCCGCATCATCAAATCCGAAGGCATTGAAATTGTCGGCGGATGCTGCGGTTCAACCCCGGCGTATATCCGCGCTATCGCCATGGAATATAAAAAATAGAGCAGGAAAGTGCGACTTTAAGCCTTTTTCCATCAACCCCTAACCCAAAGGATGTTGTCCATGCTCCCTGTTACCCAGATTGAAGATCTCGATCACGAATCCACCGCCAAACTGGTTATCGATCTGTTTCACCGGATTATCATTCACCATGCCCTGTGGTTTACCGAAGTCCGCCACCAGATGGGCATGGAGAAAGCGCTCGATACGTTAAAAACCGCCTTTGACCGCAGCTATGGCATCCAGATGAGCCGGCTGGCCAAGGTGCTGGGTTTTGAGATGAAGGACAATATCCCCGTGCCGCTTCTGAACATGTCCCAGGAATCGCTGATGACCCTGCTGGACAGCGTGGCGGTCAACTGGCTGGCCAACGACGGCGTCTGGTTTCAGGCCGTCGAGTTTGAAAGCGGCATGAACGATGCCAAACGCTGCAACGACAGTTGCTGGGCACATTTTTCCCCCTTTGAAGCCAAAACCATCAAGCATTTTTTGAATCTTTCCGACCAGCCCGGCCTTGACGGTTTGAAGGCAGCCCTCAATTTCCGGCTTTATGCCAGAATCAACACCCAGTCTTTTGTTGAAGAAAGTGAAAACAGCCTTATCTTCCAGATGAATGAATGCCGGGTGCAATCCGCCCGGAAGCGAAAAGGCCTTCAGGACTATCCCTGCAAATCCGGGGGGCTGGTGGAATACACTTATTTTGCCCGGGCCATCGACTCCCGGATCAAAACCGAATGCATCGGATGCCCCCCGGATGATCATCCGGATGCCTGGTACTGCGCCTGGCGATTTTCAATTTAATATGCGGACTCCGGAACGGATGACTGGTTGGCCCTAGCTCGTCCGTCTCAAGAACGACTTCGTGGCTGCAGTGACCTTCTAGCTCCGGATATGTGCGCCTGAGAAGCATAAAATCAAAATTTTCCAGTGCGTTGATCAGGACCTCTATCTCGGATTGCAGCTGCTTTCTTTCATCAGGGATTCTGAAATACCGAGATATTTTCTGATGGTATTGTTTTCGAATTGCGGTTTCGATGCAATGTTTCGATAGGTCCAGCCGTATCTTCATGATGTCTCCTGTTGCGCGATGGGTATTATTTAGTTGACAAACAGACCCGTTGCGACTAATTAAAAACGTTTTTGTTCACCCATTTTTTTGCAATAACTTGGTTGCCGCCGGTTTCAGTGCGTACCCCGGCGGCAAGCGTATCCTAACTGTATGGGAGGGTCAATCCATGTATGTACCGCGATATATGGTTTTCACCAAAGGCGTCGGCGTTGCCAAAGAAAAGCTGTCTTCTTTTGAGAACGCCCTGCGTGAGGCGCGTATCGCTCACCTCAATCTTGTAACGGTTTCATCCATTTTTCCCCCGCACTGCAATATCATTGACATCGAAAAGGGAATTGACCGTCTGGAGCCCGGTGAAATAACGCACTGCGTAATGGCCAGAGAACAGATCAACGAACCCGGACGCAGAATTGTCGCCAGCATCGGACTTGCCCTGCCCGCCGAAAGGGGCCGCTATGGTTATCTTTCGGAACATCATGGGTTTGGCCAGACCGAAATCGAGGCGGGCGATTATGCCGAAGATCTGGCGGCAACCATGCTGGCAAACACGCTTGGCATCGAATTCGACGCGGACAAGGACTATGACGAACGCCGGGAAGTTTATAAAATGTCCGGCAAAATCGTTAAATCCCAGCATACCAGCCAGGGCGCCCTGGGCGCTGAAGGCAATCTGTGGACAACCGTTGTTGCTGCGGCCATTTTTGTGAAATAAGACAGCAGATTTAAGTCCATGAGAATGTCATGAACCCCCTTACTTTTGGAGAGCCTGAATATCAGTCGCCCGACCCGGAAAGCGCTCGGGCGATCGTGCTGCCTCTGTGCTATGAAAACGCGGTATCCTATGGAACCGGGACCGGCAGTGGACCGCTGCACATCCTGAATGCCTCCGTGCAGCTGGAAATGATGGATGAAGAAACTTTGATCAACTGGGGGAAAATCGGCATTCACACGCTGCCGCCGCTCTATCCCTCCCAGAATCCGGAGCAGGCTGTCAGCGAAATGAAGCAGGCTGCCCGGGCTGTACTTGAAAAGCGTCAGTTTCTGTTGTCCCTTGGGGGCGATCATGCCATCTCCATTGGTCCCATCATGGCGGCTGCGGAAATATTTCCCGACTTGGGCGTGCTTCAGGTAGACGCTCATCTGGATCTGAGAAATACCTGGAACGGTAGCCGGTACAATCATGCCTGCGTAATGCGCCGGGTGGTCGAAGACCTGTCGCTTCCGGTGGTTCAGGTCGGTATTCGTTCGTTTTCATCCGAAGAGGCCGATTTCATCCAACATCGCGGCTTAGCTCCCTTTTTTGCCCATCAGATTGAACAGAACGACCCTTCGTGGATTCAGCAGGTGCTCGAACGGTTGCCGGAGCATGTGTATATGACCATCGACCTGGATGGGCTCGACCCATCGGTTTTGCCTGGAACCGGCACACCGGAACCGGGCGGACTTTTATACCGTCAGCTCGTCGGCCTGATTCAGGCAGTGGGGCGATCCCGAAAAGTGGTGGCTGCCGATATTAACGAGCTGTCCAAAATCGAGGGAACCACGGTTTCGGAATTTACCGCCGCCAAACTGGCAACCAAATTATTCGTATATTGCGTGAATTGAAGCCAGAACTGAAGGAGATACTACTTTGCATAGATTAATGATTGTAGATGACGATGCGATCCTTGCCACACATCTTGAAGAACTCCTGGCCTTAATGGGATATGATGTGGTTGCCGTCTCTTCATACGGAAAAGAAGCCATTGATATCGCCCGGCAGGTCATGCCGGATCTGATTCTGATGGACATATGCTTCCCGGGCCAGGATATGGACGGCATCGAAGCCGCCGAAATCATAAACCAGGATCTGGACATCCCCGTAGTATATATATCCTGCCACTCTCAGGAAGAAATCGTTCAGCGGTCCCGAACATCCGGAGCTTACGGATATCTGTACAAACCGATCTCTAAAGAACAGATAAAACCGACGGTAGAGATCGCCATTTATCAAAAAGAAGCGGATCGAAAACTTCGAAAAGCCTATGATGAACTGGACAGACGGGTTATGGAACGCACGGCGGAATTAACGCGTGCAAACAAACAACTGAGCAGTGAAATCGCCGAGCGCAAGCGGGTGAATCTTGAACTTCAGGAAAAGGAAAGAGAACTTGAATATAAATCCCTGAATCTGGAAGAAACCAATGTCGCGCTGAAGGTGTTGTTAAAACAGCGGAAAGAAGACAGGCTGCAACTGGAAGAAAAAGTCATCGCCAATGTCCGGGAATTTGTGCTGCCGTTCATTGAAAGACTGAAACAAACCGGCCTTACCGACACCCAGTCCACATTCACCGGAATTGTTGAAACCAATCTGAAAGACATTACCGCACCGTTTTCCCCCAAACTCTCCCCCCGGTACATGACCTTGACGCCAAATGAAATTCACGTGGTCAACCTGGTCAAACAAGGCAAAAGAACACGGGAGATCGCGGACCTTCTGGATCGCACCTATGGCACGGTCGGCTCCCGAAGGTGCCATATCCGAAAGAAAATCGGAATCAAGGGAAAGAAGTCCAATCTGAGGACCCAGCTTCTGTCCTATCAGTGACGTGAAGCGTGAAGTCTCATTTGCCTTTTATCCAGGGGTGGCAAATATCAGAAAATTCATGTCCAATCCCACCGGATTCTGCCTGCTGTCACGGAATACTTCAGAAAGCCTTTCTCCAGCGCATGGGACAGCATAGATACCTGTTTTTCACGGCCGGCGCCCGCCTCCCCCAGATGATCCGCCAGTTCATTCAGCAAGTCCCCTGAATGATTCCCTGGAGAGCGGACCGTCCAAGCCCCCAGTTTTTCAAGCGCATTTTCCATCATCATATCATAGATGGCAACGGTGCGTTCCAGGTTCACCAGTGGCCAGGCTTCTTCTTCCGATGCCTCTCCCGCGGCCATGCGTTCGGCAACAAGGCCAAGGTACCGGTTAAAATCGTTTTCCCATTGAATGACAATGTCGTCCAGCATCTTGCGGCTTACCGCAGGCGTTTCGACGATGGCCCGGTTGGCATGGTAATCCGACCAGTCGTTTGAGAGAATCGTAATCCCCAGCTCGGCGCTGTCCTGCCGTACCCTTGTCCCCGGAAAAGGGGCAAGCAAATGGAATCCATACGAAACCCCCAGTTTTTTCAGCTCGTCGCCAAAGGCAAGGGTTTCCTTCAGGGTTTCGGGCGTCTCTCCCGGCAGGCCCAGGATAAACGAGCCATGCGGCAGAAGCCCGACCTGATTGCAGAGCTTAACGGCATCAATCACCTGGCTTAGGGTAATTCCCTTTCGAATGGTTTTCAGAATTTCCGCGTTTCCGGATTCGATGCCGAAACTGACCGCCCGGCAACCTGCGTCTTTCATTCGCTGTAGAACCTTCAGAGAAACGGTATCTACCCGCGCAAAAGATGTCCATTTGACCTTCAGCTTTCTTTTCAGAATCTCGTCGCATACCGCAAGGCAGTGTTGGGCGTTGGCGGTAAAGAGATCATCGGCCACATTGATCTGACAGAAATCGTAACCGGCCAGGGTTTCCATTTCATCCACCACTTTTACCGGGTCCCGGTACCGGACCTTTGACCCCACCATTTTTCTGCCCACACAAAAAATGCACGAATACGGACAACCGCGGCTCGTGGTCATGGAAATCGGCATTCCCAGTGCCCGGTATCTGCCGAGCGCCAGAAGATGCCGGGCGGGCGCCTTCAGCGTATTCACGTCAATGGGATGGGGCCTTTTTCCGGTTGAGATGATGTTGCCTGCCTGACGAAACACCAGTCCTGGAATGTGCTGCCAGTTTCTCCCCTTGCCGGCTTGCGCGGAAATTTCGACGAGTGTCTCCTCGCCTTCTCCCAAAACCGCAAGATCCAGCTCTGGATAGGCCGACAGCGACTCTTCGGCGCAGAACGTCACGTGAGGACCACCCATGACCGTCAGGCATCCGGGATGCCATCGTCTGGCATCCTGAATGATTCGGATGGCCCTGTCAAACGTCATGGTAACGGCTGTTGCGGCAACGATGTCGGGATTGAATTGCGCCAGTTTCGACCGGAAATCGGCTTCAATGTATGGGAAAACCACAAAATCGAGGATCTCAACTTCAACGCCGGCTTTTTCCAGGGCCGCGGCCAGATACGCCAGGCCCAGCGGCGGCGAAGGGTTCTCGGACAAGGGATAAAACGGATTGATCAACAAACATCGCATCAACAACCACCTCGAAAAAGGCTGAAGGCTGAAAGTAGTTGGTCTTCAACTTTCAGCCCAAATAATTCCAAAAAAAAGGGCCCGAGCAATGCTTCGGGCCCTCAATAAATTATGTTCACAGCATTAAGGGGCCAGGGATTTGGAGTCAGGTTTTACTGTCTCGTGGCAACTGCCTCCCGGCGCCTGTTTTATCAGAGGGACTAGAACAGTCCGCTGACGTTACCGGTTTCGGTATCCACATCAATTCTTCTGAATGCCGGATTGGAACTGGTTCCAGGCATCATTGTGATGGCGCCTGCACAGGGGCAGAGGAATTTGGCGCCGGAATAAATGAGAATGTCCCGAATCGGCAGGGTCCATCCCTTGGGCACGCCCTTGAGCGTCGGCTCATGGGTCAGGCTCAGGTGGGTTTTTACCATCATGGTGGCGTAATCCGCATATTTGGGGTCGTTTTCCAGCATTTTGGCTTTGGCCTCGGCCTCAGCGGTCCAGGACACGCCGTCTGCGCCGTAAACTTCCTTGGCGATCAAAGAGACACGGTCGCGAAGCTTGGTTTCCAGCGGATACAGGAATTTGAAGTCGGTGGTATCGTTACAGGCGTCGATGACAGCATCCGCCAGTTCCAGAGCCCCGTCCCCGCCGTCTGCCCAATGGGTCGACTTGGCGCAGCGAGCTCCGGCGGCTTCGGCAGCTTTTCGAACGATGGCAACTTCCGCATCGGTATCGGTATGAAAGCAGTTGACGCAGACGACCGGGTTGATGCCTGCTTTTCGAATGGTCTTGATATGGTGAACCATATTCTCGCAGCCTTTTTCCACCAGCTCCAGATTCTCCTTAACATAAGCATCAGGAAGCGCGATACCGGCAACAACCTTGGGTCCGCCGCCGTGCATCTTGAGGGCGCGGATGGTTGTGGTCAGAACAGACACGTGGGGTTTGAGTCCACTGTTACGGCATTTCACGTTCCAGAATTTCTCGAATCCGATGTCCGCGGCAAACCCGCTCTCGGTGACATGGTAGTCGAACATTTTCAGACCGATCCGGTCGGCAATGATGGAGGACTGGCCGACGGCGATATTGGCGAAAGGACCTGCGTGAATCATGCAGGGCTGATGCTCGGCAGTGCTCAGGAGGGTGGGGTTGATGGTGTTACGCATGAAAGCGGTCATGGCGTTGCCGACTTCCAGATCACCGGTGGTTACCGGTTTTCCGCTCTTGTCAAAACCGACGGTGATTTCATTGAGGCGTTTTTTCAAATCCGCCAGATCCCGGATAATGGACAAAATGGCCATACACTCGGAACCCACGGCAATGCCGAATTTGGACTGCATGGTATATCCATCGGTTCTGCCGCCAATGCCGATAATGATGTTTCGGAGGGACTGGGCGCAAAAATCAATGATCCATCCCATTTCAATCCGGGTGGGGTCCAGATCGAGACGACGCATTTTGGTGAGACGCGCCAGCTGCTCATCGTTATAATTGCGTTCATGCTGCATTCTGGCAGTCAAGGCGACCATTGCCAGGTTGTGAGCGTTCATGATGTCGTTGATATCACCGGTAAGGCCAAGTGAAAACTCGGTCATGGGGATGATCAAGGCATTGCCGCCGCCGGCCGCCGTTCCTTTAACGTTCATGGTAGGACCGCCCGAGGGCTGACGCAGCGCACCGCCGACACTTTTGCCGCGTTTTCCCAAGCCTTCCATCAGGCCGACGGAAGTCGTGCTCTTGCCTTCGCCCAGAGGCGTCGGGGTGATGGCGGTGACTTCAACGTATTTGCCGTCCGGTCTGTTCTGAAGGCGGTTGATGATTTTGAGAAAATCAAGTTTGGCCAGTCTTCCCATGGGAAGTATTTCATCTTTTTCCAGGCCCAGTTCGTCTCGCCATTGTTCCGGCGTTTTCATATGGGCTTCGGCAGCTTCGGAGATCTGCCAGTCTTTCATTTCTACAGCATTGTAAGCCATTGATTCGTTCCTCCTCTTGAATTGATGATTAATGATTTCGGAACCTGATAATGCATCCGGGGTTCCCGAGCGGATCCAGTACAATTATAGGAAGATGAGCCCCATGTCCTGATGTCAGGCATATAGGATAATTGTTATTGTCAAAAGGCAATATGCATGTGTTGTCACAAGCAGGAGACCGCATTGCAGAAGCTGTTCATATACCCTTTCATCATCACGTTCCAGTATCATGGGATGTGCGTTTTGGCAAGCAATAAAAAGACGGTTTTGACACATCGATATCGTTCAGTATCTTGCCGTTTGCAAACATAAATAGACTTAACAGCTCCTCTACATTGAAACGTTGATAGAATTCCTTGACAAATTGAATATGAAGAATTATTCTATTGATAATTATTATCAACAAATCAACCCATCATAAAAAAAACTTCACCCAACTGCTCCAATCACAATAATCTCATGAAGGGAGAACAAAATGGATGCCAAAAAAACGGACACCTTGAAGCTTATTAATCCAAACGATGTAACCATCTGCGAGGCCACGGCCCAGATGCTTCGAAAAGCCCAGAGAGACGGCGTTGAAACGGCCTTTGACCGCGCCGCCAATATGAAAGCCTGCCCCATCGGTGCGGATTCGGCCTGCTGCAAGCACTGTGCAATGGGACCCTGCCGCCTGAACTCCAAAGATCCTTACGGAAAAGTCGGGGTCTGCGGCGCGGACATCGACACGATCCAGGCCCGGAATTTCGCCCGCATGGTGGCCTCCGGATCAGCGGCTCATACCGACCACGGCATGGGAATCCTGGATCTGTTCCGCGGCGTGGTCAACGGTAAAATCACCGACTACAAAATCAAAGACACCGTCAAGCTGGAAAATGTCGCCAAATCCATCGGCATCGAAGTGGAAGGCAAAAGCACCACTGAAATTGCCAAAGAACTCTATACCGAACTTGAAAAAACCTACACCCAGCTTGAAGGGGAAATTCCCTTTGCCAAACGGGTGCCGCATCAAGACCCTGGAAAACTGGCGAAAACACAATATCGTTCCCCGGGGCGCCATGCGGGAAATCATGGAAATGATGCACCGGACCCACATGGGCGTTGACCAGCAGTATGAAAATCATCACCCAGCAGTTCAGCCGGACAGCCCTTTCCGACGGGTGGGGCGGATCCATGATCGCAACCGAACTGGAAGACATCATGTTCGGCACCCCTTCTCCGGTCAGTGTCGAAGTCAACATGGGCGTTCTGAAAGAAAACCAGGTCAACATCATCATCCACGGACATGAGCCAAGCCTCTTTGAATCCATGCTGGAATCGGTCCGTGAACCTACCCTGATTCAGGCGGCCAAAGCCGCAGGCGCAGCCGGCATCAACCTGGTCGGGATGTGCTGCTCGGGCGCAGAAATGCTGGTTCGCCACGGCATTCCGCATGCCGGAAACTTCATGTCCACCGAGGCGGTTCTGGTGACCGGCGCGGTCGATGCCCTGGGCGTCGATGTCCAGTGCATCAAGCAGGGTCTGGCCAAAGTCGCCGCATGCTATGGCACGCCGATGTTTACCACCAATTCCCGGTGCAAGATCGAGGGAGCGGTGCATATCCACTTTGATGACCATAACGCCAAAGCCTGCACGGACGAAATCGTCATCAAGGCCATCACCCGTTTTAAAAACAGAACCTGTCCGATTGAAATTCCCAAAAATCGTCAACACCGGCGTTCACGGATTTTCTCATGAATACATCAGCTACATGCTGGGCGGCAGCTTCAGGGCCAGCTACACGCCTTTGAACGACAACATCATCAACGGCCGAATCCGGGGCGTTGCCGGCGTTGTTGGCTGCACCAACCCCAGAGTCAAACAGGACTGGGTCCATGTCGAACTTGTCAAGGAACTGATCAAAAACGATGTTCTGGTGCTTCAGACAGGTTGCTCCCAGATCGCACTGGCCAAGGCCGGTCTCACTGTTCCGGAAGCTGCGGTCATGGCAGGTCCGGGCCTCAGGGAAGTCTGTGAAACCGTCGGCATGCCGCCGGTTCTGGGTCTTGGCGCCTGCGTGGACAACAGCCGTATTCTGGTGGCTGCATCCCAGATGGTCAAGGAAGGCGGCCTGGGAGACACCATTGCCGGCCTGCCGGTTGCAGGTGCTGCCCCGGAATGGATGAGTGAAAAAGCCATTGCCATCGGCCAGTATTTTGTGGCCTCCGGCGTTTATACGGTTTTTGGCGTCACGTTTCCGATCGTTCAGGGAACCCGTTTCCACAAGCATTTATTCGAAGAGCTGGAAGAAATGGGCATGGGCAAATGGGGATTTACCCCGGACCCCTATGAAATGGCCCGCATGATGATCGCTCATATCGACAAGAAAAGAAAGGCGCTGGGCCTGGATAAATCCCGCGAACGCGTCCTTGTGGATATGGCAGACCGCAGAGCCATGGAAGCCGCAGCATAATCCTCCTTTTGTTACCCTTATGATAGGGGTGGCCGCCCGGTCGCCCCTACATTTCTTACATTTATTCATGATTCTTCAGTGATCTTTCACGAGCATATTCCGGTTTCATGCCTTCTGCCCCGTCTTCTCCTGGTCCCCGGCTTCATTTCTCTGAACCATGCATTTTTTTCAAATACCGGTACAGCGTTGCCCTGCCCACACCCAACAGTTTTGCGGCCTTGACCTTGTTGTTGCCGCTGCGCTCGAGCGCGGATTTCACCAGATAATCATCGAGCTTTCCAGGATGATTTGACGGCTTTCCCGGCCGGCTCTTGGAATGAATTTCTATTGGAATGTCCTTTGGCAGAATGATGTCTCCCTGGCTTTTTACAACCGCATACTGAATGGCATTCTGGAGTTCCCTGACATTTCCCGGCCATCGATAGGCCGTCAACAGAGACAGTGCCTCAATGGAAATCCTTCGCGGTTTCTGACCATTGCGCTTGGCGGCTTCCTTCAGAAAATGTTCGATCAGAAGGGGAATATCGCTTTTTCGCTCCCGCAGCGGCGGCAGGTGAATGGGAATCACATTGAGCCGGTAATACAGATCATCCCGGAAACGGTTCGCCCGGACTTCTTTTTTTAGATCTTTATTGGTGGCGCTGGTCACCTTGACATTCACCGAAACCGTTTTTTCCCCGCCGACCCGCTCGAATTCGCCTTCCTGAAGAAACCGCAGCAGCTTCACCTGAACCGGCTTGGTCAGGTCCCCCACTTCATCCAGGAAAACCGTTCCGCCGTCAGCCAGCTCGAAGCGCCCTTTTTTATCCCGTATCGCACCGCTGAAAGCGCCTTTTACATGCCCGAAAAGCTCGCTTTCGATCAGGCCCTCGGGCAGTGCCCCGCAATTAATGGGCACAAAGGGTCCCTGGCTTCGCTGGCTTTCACTGTGAAGGGCAGCGGCAACCAGCTCTTTTCCGGTTCCGGTTTCGCCGGAAATATGGACAGGATAATCATAGCCGGCGATGTTTCGAATCTGATGAAAAATCTCCAGCATCTTGACATCCTGGCCAATGATATCGGCAAAGGCCTGGGATTTTTCTGCCTTCAGCTGAAGATTCAAAAGGCCCGTAACATCCCGGAACGCGGCCAGAACCCCCAGAAGGGCTCCATGGTTATCCGCCATTGTCGTAATACGCATATCGATGCGCCGCAATTCCCCCAGACGGGTCTGAATATGCGTAATGCATTCTTCCTTGTCGCCAAGTGTGGGCTGATCACCGCAAAAATGACAGCGACTGCCGCAAAACGGCTTTCCAAAAGCCAGGTGGCAGTCTTTACCCAGGACCTCTTCCTTGGAAAAGCCGGTTATTTTTTCAGCCTCTTGATTGAAATAGAATATGCGGCGATTGGTATCGTGAGCAATGATCCCTTCCTTGAGATTATCCAGAACCCGCTCAAGATTATGGACATATGAAATGATTTCTTCCAGCATCAAGGCGGCGTTATCCTTCGTTGGGGTGACTATCGGAGCCGGGACCATGTGTATGAAGATCAGCTATCGAAGCTTTCCAGCTTGATTTTTCCGTCAGAAGCGGGTGCCATGGCCTCTCGACATGTGTATATGAGATGAGATTAAAAGTCAATTGGCAGTTCATCATTCTCATTGACAAGTTTTCAATTTCATTTTACTAATCAATATTAAATCTTATAGTCCCGAGTGTCGTTCTCATCCAGACTTCACATCCTTCATTTTTTTATCAGTAGTCTCATGTTCGCTTTCAGTCATTTTATAAAAGGAGGTCAACGATGGCGCCATCAAAGGAGAAAAGCAAAAAACGAAGAATCACTTTTTCGCTGAACGCTGATCAAGCCGCCCAGGTTGTCTTGGTGGGTGATTTTAACAACTGGAATCAGACGACTCACCCCATGAAAAAAAATAAAAATGGCGTGTGGGAAAAAATCGTGATGCTGAATATCGGGCGATACGAATATAAGTTTCTGGTGGACGGTCATTGGCAGAGTGATCCCCAAAACGGGCAAGTCAGCAGGAACTGCTTTGGGACCATCAACAACGTCCTGATGGTTACCGCTTCATGACCGTATCCAACCGCCTTCGACAAAACCCGTTGCCCGGAAACCATATTGTGGCCTTTCGAGGGAATGTCCAGACGTTTTCGCTCAGCCTGGATTCCCCCCTGAAGGGAAAAGCCTGGATTCGAACCAACATCGGCCATATCGGGGTCTGCCGCAAGGAAATAATCGATCGCACTGAACGAGGGACGCCCTCGCTTTGCCAGGACTGGTTCGACATTCCCATGCGCCGGATTCATGACCGGCTGTTTCAGATTACCCTCGGCCTGACCGAAATCGGCCATGCCCAGGCCAAATGTTTTTTTCTCGAAGACGGCAAATCGGATCCCGAATGGCCGGAAGGCCCCAATACGGTTCTAAACGTCGGAACTGCCCAAACCTGCTGCGCCAATATCATTTATAATGCTTTTGTCCGGCAGTTCGGTCCCAACAAGGCCGGAAAGGCCGTTCCGGATGCAAAAGAACAGGGCTGTATTCACGAGCTCGACAAAGCCGGGTATACGGTGATTCCCAAATCCGGCACGTTCCGCGATTTGATCGCGGAGCTTGATTTTATTTTCGGATGGCTCGGCTGCCGATTTCTGCACCTTCTGCCCATTCACCCGACACCGACAACCTACGCGAGAATGGGTCGCTTTGGAAGCCCTTATGCGGCGCTCAGCTTTACGGCCGTGGATCCTGCCTTGGCGCAATTCGATCCCAAAGCCACGCCCCTTGAGCAGTTCATCGAACTGGTGGATGCGGTGCATGCCCGAAATGCGCAGATTCTGATCGATATCGCGCCCAATCACACGGGCTGGGCTGCCGGCCTTCATGAAACGCATCCCGAGTGGCTGGTTCGCGGACAGGACGGCCGCATCGAAGTGCCCGGAGCCTGGGGCGTTCAGTGGGAAGACCTCACCCGGCTGGACTATTCCAAACCCGAACTCTGGAAATACATGGCCGAGGTGTTTCTCACCTGGTGCCGCAGAGGGGTTGACGGCTTCCGGTGCGATGCCGGTTACATGATTCCGGTCCCTGCCTGGCAATATATCGTCGCCGTTGTCCGGGAACAGTATCCGGACACTATTTTTTTTCTGGAAGGCCTGGGAGGAAAAATTTCCGTTGCACGGGATATTCTGAATACGGCCGGTTTTGACTGGGCCTATTCCGAACTGTTTCAAAACTATGAACGCAGCCAGATCGAAGCCTATCTTCCTGGCGCACTGGATATTTCCAGGCAGGACGGGCTTCTGGTGCATTTTGCCGAAACCCACGACAACAACCGGATGGCGGCCCGCTCCATTACGTATGCCCGTATGCGCACCGCGCTTTGCGCGCTGTTTTCCCATCTGGGGGGCTTCGGGTTTGCCAATGGCGTAGAGTGGCTGGCAACGGAAAAGATCATTGTCCACGAATCCTCCTCCCTTAACTGGGGGGCGGAAATCAACCAGATCGATTTCATTCGCCGGCTGACCGCCATTTTAAAAACGCATCCGGCGTTTCAGGATCAGACCCGCATGCAGCTCGTTCAGTCCGGCTCCGGCAATCATCTTGCCCTGCTTCGCTGCCATGAGCCATCTCAGAAAAAGCTTCTGGTTGTGGTCAATCTGGATGATCAGAAGTCCGCCACGGCGTTCTGGACACCCCAGCATGCGATCCTTCAACTCTGGGATCTTCTCTCCGGAGAAGCCATCGCGCTATCCGAATTTGAAGGCAGCCATTCCTGCAGCCTCGGCCCCGGCCAGGTACTGTGCCTTACCGATGATTTTAACAACATTAACCAGCTTAACCAGGAACTGGAGCATCCCCGGGCCCTTCCGGATTACATCAGCCGCCAGTGTCTGGCCGCAAAAGTTCTGGACATCCAAAAGGCAATCCAGGGACTTCAAAATATCGAAGACCTTGATTTGAACCAGATCGCATCCCTTCTGGCTGAAGACCCTGTTGCCTGTTGCCGCAAACTGAATCCTCTCACCAGCGAGCCCCGCATCATCTTCTGGAACTGGCCGCAGGACGGCCGGCGCCTGGTGATGATTCCGCCGGATCATTTTCTGCTGATCCGGGCCCGGGCTTCCTTCCGGGCCAGAATCACCGATGGCGAAAAGACCCTTGTTCAGGAACAGAGCCTGATTGATTCAGGCGGCAGCCATTTCGTTCTTATCACCCCCCTGCCCTCTCAGCCCGTTTCCCGGGTTTACGGACTGAAACTGTCGGTCTATCTGCCTGAGCGCTGCGAGCATCTGGATGCATCCATTCTGGTCTTGTCCCGGCCGGATGATCCCTGTTTTCCGCCACGTTACTCCCATGCCGACATCTCAGGTTCGCCGGCCCTGTTTTTATCCACGAATGACAGAGGCGCCATGCTTCGCGCGCCCGTCGCCTGGGGCAACTTGAACAGTCGCTACGACGCGCTGCTGGCGGCGAATCTGCACCCGAGCATCCCCGAAAACCGCTGGATCATGATGACCCGCTTTCGCGCCTGGGGACTTTATCAGGGGTATTCGACCGAAATCAGCATGGACTGTTTTGACGCCTTTACCCTGGATGAAACCGGCTGGGGACTCTGGCGTTTTCGGGTCCCTTCCGGCCAGGGAGAGCATGTCCTTTTAACCGTCGGAGTGCGGCTGGATCCCCATGAAAACCGGCTGCGAATGCTCTGGTATCGTTATCCGGCCGACGGCAATCTTTCTTCACTCCCGGATGCCAAGCCTGTTCAAGTGATTCTTCGCCCGGATATTGAGAACCGGAATTTTCACGAAACCACCAAGGCTTATCTGGGACTGGAAACCCAGTTTCCCTCCGGAGTGACCGCCGGACCCGACGGTTTTATTTTTCATCCGGATCCATTTCATCGCCTTGAAGTCCGGCTGCCAGGCGGCCGGTATCATTCCGAGTCCCAATGGCAGTATATGGTTCATCGCAGCCTTGAAGCCGAACGCGGACTGGATCCGGATTCGGACCTGTTCAGCCCCGGGTATTTTTCCATTTCATTGACCGGCGGACAGAAGGCCGAGTTGACGGCGTGCATCACGGCCACCGACGCAGCGCCCCCGGCCAATACCCAGACACGCTTTCGCAAAAAGATTGCCGCGGCTTTCGACAATCCGACCCCACCGTCTTTCTCCGATGGATTAAAAGCTGCGCTTAAACAGTATATCGTCAACCGCGGCAAGCTCAAATCCGTGATCGCCGGCTATCCCTGGTTTCTGGACTGGGGGCGCGATGCGCTGATCGCAGTCCGGGGCATGGTCGCAGCGGGTTTTCTGAACGAAGCGCGGGACGTACTCATTCAATTCGGTCAGTTTGAGCACCGGGGAACCCTTGCCGAACATGATCTGCGGAGACGATGCCGCCAACCGCGACACCTCCGATGCCCCGCTCTGGTTTTTTGTCGCCTGCGGCGATCTGATCCGTGCCGAAGGCAAAGACCGCTTTTTAAAGCATGCCTGCGGCAACCGGACCCTTCGGGAAGTGCTGGTTTCCATCGGCGAGTCCTACCTGTCCGGAACTGCAAACGGTATTCGCATCGATCCGGATACCGGGCTTGTTTTCAGCCCTGCCCACTATACCTGGATGGACACCAACCACCCTGCGGGAACCCCGCGAGAAGGCTATGCCATCGAAATCCAGGCTCTGTGGTTTGCGGCCCTCACGTTCCTGTCCCAACATGATCTGCCGGAGAAAGCCGGGAAATGGCAAAATCTTGCGGAAAAAGTCCGGCATTCGGTGATGGAGCTCTTTGTCCTTTCAGAAGAAGGATTCCTTTCGGACTGTCTGCATGCCGGACCCGGAATCCCGGCCCGCATGGCCGAAAGAGACGACGCCTTAAGGCCCAATCAGCTTCTGGCCATCACCCTGGGGCTGATCTGCAATGCCGAGATCTGCAGCGCGGTTCTTAAAGCCTGCCAAGCGCTTCTGGTTCCGGGCGCCATTCGAAGCCTTGCAGACCGGCCTCTGAAGCGACCCCTTGAAATCCTGCGCAACGGACAGATCATAAATGATCCCCATAATCCCTACCAGGGCCGGTACGCAGGAGATGAAGACACCCGCCGCAAACCCGCCTACCATAACGGTACGGCCTGGACCTGGCAGTTTCCCTTATATAGCGAAGCATGGATGATGCGCTACGGCGATGAAGGCAAAGGCCACCGCAAGGGCCTTGCTATACAGCAGCAACGATCTGATTCGAACCGGTTGTATCGGCCACATCCCGGAAATCCTGGACGGCGATTTCCCCCACACGCCCCGCGGCTGCGACGCCCAGGCCTGGGGCGTCAGCGAGTTGCTGCGGGTATGGCTTCTGACGTCGTAAATATCCTGTGCATGGAAAGTGCATAATAGGAAGGAATTACGGAACCTTTACGGACGGTACCGCTGCAAATATGCCTTGAGCTTGAGTTTTCGGCGGGTGTTTGCTGAGCTCATATAGCGGATCTTGCCGAAAATCGGCCTTACAGGGCCCCAGGGACGGTCATAACGGCCCAGAATCCAGAAAATCCCCGAGTAGGAATTGGGGTCGCGGCCATCCAGGGCATAGGTGTTGTTCAGGTGAAGCATGGTCTGCAGCGCCTCTCGGGGACTGGCTGACCATTCCAAAATTTTTTTCCCCCAGAGCATCCGCAGATAATTGTGAATCCTGCCTTCACGAACAAGCTGAGTCTGCGCAGCATTCCACAGGGCGTCATGGGTCTTGGCATTCTCAAGGACTTCGACTGAATACAAATAGGGGCGCGGATCGCTCACGTGCAGGTTCAGTTCCTTTTGGACCCAGCCAGGAAGTGAGCTGAACTGATCATAATCGCCCGGCCTCTGGAAACACATGTTGAAACCCAGTTCGCGCCAGGTGATGATCTGATCGAAAAAAGCCTCGGCCGAATCGCTAAGTTGCCACCACCCGGACCGTTGCCCCCGATCCGGGCCCTTCAGACGGTCCATGGTCCAGTTTTCCATTTCCAGAATCTCGGACACAACGTGATGGCTTGAAATATGGCCAAAATGCAGATAAGGCCCCAGCCCGCTGGTGGCTTCCGCGTCCGGGTGATTTCTTAAATCATTATAGGCCTTGAAATCTTGCGATAAAAATGCCCTCAGCACTTTCCCACCCGCTGTCTGCCCCCCGGTAAAGCCGGAAACCGGCCCCGGATGATGTGATATGGGAAGAGATTTTAATATTTTCGGGCCGGCAGCCAGGGTGTCAGGTGAAACTGCAGGCCATTTCAACAGGATATCCGGGGGCAGCGAAGGCAACACGGGCAGTGAGATTCGAAATAACGGATCAGGCTCCGGAAAGTCCTGAAGGCACTGGATCATGTTTTTTTGAAGGTAGCGCCGGAAGCTATAGGCCGTGGAAAATACCCGGTCAACAGACCCGAGGGGCATTATGCCGTTAGAATCCACCGATTCCAGTTTGACGCGGCACTGACTGGCTGCCGCTTGCAGCAATCGCGGCAGGAAAAAACAAGGGAATGCATCTGTAACCACCACACAGGCGCGGTTGCCCAGGGCCGAAATCAGACCCTTGCCCTGCCCTGTCCGCTCCTCCACAAAGGGATAATAGAGCACGGGCTTTGCTTCAAACGCTTTGCAGTTGTCGTTCATACCGTTCAGGATAACGGCGTGAAAACGATCGCAGGCCGTAGGATAGTCGCACCGGATCGCCTCAAGGACGACAAGGGGCTTTTGAAGTTTTACGGCCCATTCAACGGCCCGCTGAAGGCTGAAATTCCAGCCTGTTCTGCGAAAAGCGGTCATCCAGTAAAGCACATAATCGCCGTCTGTCTGAACCGGAACGTCGTTAACGGTAATGATACGAAGATCGGGAGTGGGGTTCATATGGAGCCGGTTTATCCTTTATGCGAATGAAGCGCAACCCTTTTATCGGAAAAAAAGCATTTGGCCATGCATTTTCGTTTCAGACCATTCAGGTGTGCAGGTTAATGAAGCATTGCATGTTCCATCCTGTTATTTTTCGATCCGCCTTCTGTCTTTGGCCTTCCCTCCAGTTTTGTCAAACCGTATTTGTTATTTGCATTTGGTTAAAATGATATGGTATAAATAGAGATTAAATACTTTAAAAAACGGCCCGGATAGAGAAGATTTTCACGGCATTTGACTTTAATATAAACATGGCAAAAGAAACCAACACCAACGCAACGCACCTGACCTTGCCGGACATTCATCTGGCCAGACAGCTTTTTGGGGAGCATAACGCCCACCTGAATAAAATTGCCGATTCCCTGGATGTGGCAATCCAGACCCGAGGCAATACGGTCATGATTCGGGGCGAATCCTATGCGGAAGAACTTGCCAGAAATATTCTCAATCAGCTCTATGATCTGCTGAAAAGCGGTTATTCCATTTATCCCACGGACATTGACTTTGCCATTCGGGTTCTCACTTCCGATCACAGCGCCAAGCTGAAAGATCTTTTTCTGGATACGGTCTTTATGACCTCAAAGAAAACCCCCATTTCCCCCAAGAGCCGATCCCAGAAAGATTACATTGACGCCATGAGATCCCATGACATCGTCTTTGGCATCGGCCCGGCAGGAACCGGCAAGACCTATCTGGCCATGGCCATGGCGGTATCCGAGCTTTCCAAGGGAACGGTCCGTCGCATCATCCTGACCCGGCCGGCTGTCGAGGCAGGTGAAGCCCTGGGGTTTTTGCCAGGGGATCTGTCGGAAAAAGTGGACCCCTATCTCAGGCCCCTCTATGACGCGCTTCACGACATGATGCGCTTTGAAAAAGCTTCCAGTCTGATTCAGCAGGGCGCTATCGAGGTAGCCCCCATTGCCTTCATGAGGGGAAGGACTTTAAACGATGCTTTCATCATTTTGGATGAGGCGCAGAACACCACTTCCGAGCAGATGAAAATGTTTCTGACCCGGATCGGCTTCAACGCGAAAGCCGTCATTACCGGGGATATCACCCAGATTGATCTGCCTTCCCAAAAACCATCCGGTCTGATCGAAGCCAAAAAAATCCTTCAGGACATTCCAGGAATACAGTTTGTCTTTTTTTCCAAGGAAGATGTGGTCCGGCACCGCCTGGTTCAGGACATCATCAAAGCTTATGAAGATCTGGAAATCAGCAGGGCAAAATAATTATGGGAAAAATCAAAAATTCACTGACAACCTTTATTTATACCAGTCACCATCTGCGATGGATACTGCTTTCCGTCATAACGCTTGTCTTTTTATCTCTGCTTTACCCCAACCTGATCCATAACCCGCTTTCCTACAGCCTGGGAGATGTGGTTGAAAGAGATGTCAAATCCCCAAAGGCTTTTCTGATTGAAGATCCCGATGCAACGGAAACCAACCGCCGCAAAGCCATGGAAGAGGTTCTTTCAGTTTATGATCTGGACTCCCCCCTTGCCCCTGCTTTGTCCAAGGTCGTGGGACAGGCCTTTGCACTGATTCGACGGGTCATTGAAACTGAAAAATCCACGGAAACCACAAATGTCCCCCCAAGCGCTGGATCGCCTGTCTTATCCCTTCACAAACCCAATCTACACGACCGCATCTGGGATCATAAATTAAAATTCGAAGACGCAATCGGTTTTTCAGTTAGCGATGGCGCCTACACTATCCTGGAAAAAGAAGAATTTTCCAAATCCACCGCCGATCTTATTGTCCGCATATTATCCACGATTTATGAAAACGGAATCGTTTCCAATAAAGATGTCCTTCTAAAAGAAATTGACAAGGGAATTATCCTCAGAGACATTGCAACCCTTTCCGAGGCCATCAGCATCCGCCTGAAATCGTTTTACGGACTGGACCAGGCCAGGACCATGGTCCGCGTGGTCGGGGCCCCGCTTCTGAATGATGTCAATTACAATCTCCGGAATCTGATTGTGGACTTTGTTCAGCAAATGATTAAACCCAATATCTCCTTTAACCGGAAAGAGACCGAAGAACGAAAAAAGAAGGCATACGACAGCGTCAAACCCGTTCTATACAAAATCAAGGCCGGGGAAATGCTGCTGCGCGAAGGCGAGCGGGTGACCCCGGATCATCTTTACAAAATCAATGCCTTTCGGGCACAGGAAAAACAGCATCTGAAGCTGTCTATCGGAGTCGGTGCCACCATAATGATGGTCTGTCTGCTGATCATCATCTTTATTCTTCTCAAATACCATAAACGTCCGGTCAACAGGAATCTCAATAACAACCTGCTGTTTTTGTCCTGTATGCTTATTGTGTTTTTTCTGGTTGCACGGGTATCGGTCACCCTGTCTGAAACCCTGGCTCAAAAAACGTCATCCGGCATTTCCTTGTCCGCCATGCTGCTGGGCGTTCCGATGGCATCCGGCGCAATGACGGTCTGCCTGTTTCTGGGGCTAAGTGTGGCAGCGTCATTTGCCCTGATCGTTTCCATCGCCACTGCTTTTATTTTTCAGAACCGTTTCGATATTTTTGTTTATTTTCTGCTGAGCAGCCTGACGGCTGCTTACTGCATGCAGCACTGCCGGGAAAGAAAAGTGTTTATCAAGGCCGGAATTCGCATCGGCCTGCTCAATGTCGTCCTGGCCTCTGCCATGACATTTCTCAGCGCTGATTTTTATATAATTGAGCTGCTGTGGAACCTTTTGTTTGCTTTTCTTGGGGGCATCGGGTCCGGCATTGTCGCCGCAGGTCTTGCCCCGCTGGTTGAAATTATTTTTGAGTACACAACCGACATTAAACTCCTGGAACTTTCCAACCTGGACACCCCCATTCTGCGAAAGCTGATGATGGAAGCGCCCGGCACCTATCACCATTCGGTGGTCGTGGGGTCCATGGTGGAAGCCGCTGCATCGGAAATCGGCGCCAATCCATTGATGGCCAAGGTATGCGGATATTACCATGACATCGGAAAAGTCAAAAAACCCCTGTATTTCATAGAAAATCAAACCAACGGCAAGAACAAGCACGATAAGCTGGCACCTTCCATGTCCCGAAGAATCCTGATCGCTCATGTCAAGGACGGCGTGGAAATCGCCAGGGAGAACAAGCTTGGCCAGACAATCGTGGATACCATTCAGCAGTCTCACGGCACCAGCCTGATCAGTTATTTTTATGAAAAAGCCAAGCAGCTTAAGGGTGACAAGGAAGTCAATGCGGATGAATACCGGTATCCCGGGCCCAAGCCGCAGACCCGCGAAGCCGGCCTGCTGATGCTGGCCGATGTGGTGGAGGCAGCCTCCCGAACCCTTGACAATCCCACTCCGGCCAGGATACAGGGACTTGTTCAGAAACTTATCAACAAGGTGTTTTCAGACGGGCAGCTGAATAACTGCGAGTTGACCCTCAAGGATCTGAACAGTATTGCCAAAACCTTTAACAAGATTTTAAACGGCATTCACCATCACCGGATTGAATATACCGAAACACTGGTACTGGTTGGCGGAAAGGCTAAAGATGGGCATTCTGATAAGCAACCGGCAAAACCGGAAAAAGATCCCCCGAAAGATCCTCGAACAGACGGCTCAGGTCATCTTAAACGACTTGGGCTATCCTGACCATGAGCTGTCTCTTCTAATCGTCGATGACTCCCAGATTGAAATCATCAACGGCGAATACCTGCAGCACGAAGGCCCGACCAATGTGATTTCCTTTGCCATGCACGAAGGCGAGTTCTCGCAGGTTTCACCTTTTTTGCTGGGAGATGTGGTCATATCGGCGGACACAGCGGAAAAAGAAGCCGATTTTGCCGGCAACTCGTTTCGACAGCGCCTGATCGAGCTTCTGATTCACGGCATTCTTCATCTGACCGGATTTGACCATGTACAGGATGAAGCCCAGGCAAAAATCATGGAAGCAAGATCCAGAGATCTGCTGAAATTGATCCGGAACACGGTTCCAAGATCGGGAATTTCTCTATCATGCATATAGTAACCGCTTCAGAAATGCAGCAAATGGACCGGGAAACCATCGAATCTTTTGGCCTTCCAGGAAGGGTGCTGATGGAAAACGCCGGCAGAGGCGTTATCGATGTTCTGGTCAAAACATTTCCGGAAATCAAATCTATTGGCCGGAATCAAAGCATCGGTATCGTTGCAGGAAGGGGAAACAACGGTGGAGACGGATTTGTCATCGCCCGTTATCTGTCCGGCATGGGCGTGTCCGTAAGCGTTTATCTTTTTTCAGAACGCGCCGCGGTAAAAGGCGATGCAGCGGCCAATCTGAAGCTGCTGGATGCGCTGGAAGTGCCGGTTTTTGAAATTACGGACACTGATATCCTGGCGCAGCATCACACGGGCCATGTGTCATCACCAGATCTGGGTGGATGCGCTTCTGGGAACCGGACTCAATGCCGAGGTAAAAGGACTTTTCAGAGCGGTCATTGAGTTATTGAACAGCCTGAATCGGCCCATCATCGCCGTTGATATTCCCTCCGGCCTGAACGCGGATACGGGAATGATCTACGGGGCCTGTATTCGGGCCCATACCACTGTCACTTTCGGGTTTCCAAAAATCGGCCATATTCTGTTTCCGGGGGCCGATGTCACCGGCCGTCTGGAAACCATCGATATCGGCATACCACCGCATATTGTCCAGGCAGTCCGGCCCAGACACCACATCCTGACGCCCGAGACCATCACCCGTGCATTTCCCCAAAGAGCGCTGACCAGTCACAAGGGAACGGCCGGGCATGTACTGGTGGTCGGTGGGTCCACCGGAAAATCCGGTGCTGCCGTCATGAGCGGACTGGGGGCCTTGAGATCCGGCGCTGGGCTGGTAACGCTGGCAATTCCCAAAAGCCTGAATGCCATCATCCAGTCTCAGATTCCGGAAATCATGACCGCTCCGATGGATGGCCGAAAGGAAGGCATCTGGGATGATTCTCTCTTTGACGGTATCCGGGAGCAGCTTCAGGGGAAGAAATGTCTGGCCATAGGCCCCGGCATGGGCGACTCGACAGAAACCCGAAAACTCGTCCTTGAGATCCTGCGTGACATCTCCATTCCGGTGGTTCTGGATGCGGATGGCTTAAACTGCATCTGTGGCCGGCTTGAAGTGTTGAAGAGCCTGAATAGCGCCTGCAATTTTAACGCCGCATCCCGGAGAAATGTCCAGGTTGACAGGAAAGAGCGTTTCGGATATTCAGGCAGACCGGATTGGAATCGCCAGACGGTTTTCCCAGACCCATCATGTCCACCTGGTTTTAAAAGGCGCCAGAACCGTTATTGCGCATCCGGATGGAACCGTGTATATCAACCTGACCGCAAATCCGGGAATGGCAACCGGCGGAATGGGCGATGTGCTGACAGGCGTTATCGCAGGACTCCTGGCACAGGGACTGGGGCCCGAAGCCGCGTCCCATACCGGCGTTTATCTTCATGGAAAGGCTGCGGACGCACTTTACGAATCCAAAGGTCCGTTCGGATTTCTGGCATCGGAGGTGGCCGGGGCTTTGCCGGGGGTTATCAGAGACATGATAGCCGGAAGTTTGAAGTTAAAAAATGACCCATTCATGTTTCGTATCTTCCCGTAGCGTTGAAGAAACCCGCCACATCGGACAGATCATCGGAGAGATGGCTGAGGCAGGCACTCTCATTGCACTTAAAGGGGATCTTGGAAGCGGCAAAACCGTTATGGTTCAAGGGCTCGCCAGGGGATTGGAAGTCCCGGACAGGTATTATGTCACCAGTCCGTCCTATACCCTGGTCAATGAATATCCCGGCAGGCTTCCCCTGTTTCATCTGGACCTGTACCGGTTGTCGGACGTCGATTTTGATGATATCGGACTCAATGATATTCTGGATACGAACTCGGCCGTGGTTGCCATCGAATGGGCCGAACGACTCAGCCCGGATAGCCTTTTTGGCTGCCTCACCCTCCAAATGGAAATAACCGGGGATAACACACGAAACATTGTTTTTACTGCTGACGGGGATCAACAGATTCAGTTGTTGACCCGAATAGAACATCGTCTAAAGGAGAACCTATGGCATTGATCGTCCAAAAATACGGCGGAACCTCCGTCGCTGATATTGACCGCATCCGAAATGTCGCCAATCGGGTGATAAAAACCTATGACCAGGGAAATGACGTGGTGGTGATTCTGTCGGCCATGGCCGGAATTACCGACAGCCTCATCGATCTGGCGCAACAGATCACCCATTACCCGGAAAAGCGCGAGCTGGACGTGCTGCTGGCAACCGGTGAGCAGACCACTGCCGCGCTCCTTGCCATGACCCTGAATGCCATGCATTATCCGGCCCAGTCGCTTCTGGGGCATCAGGCGGAAGTGGTTACGGACTGCACGTTTGGAAATGCCCGAATCATGGGTATCGGGGCCAGCCGTATCAAGGATCTTCTGGCCAGCCGCTGCATCGTTGTTGTGGCAGGTTTTCAGGGGTGCGACACCAACGGAAACATCACGACCCTTGGCCGCGGCGGATCCGACACCTCGGCTGTTGCCATTGCCGCTGCCATCAACGCCGATATCTGCGAAATCTACACCGATGTCAACGGGGTTTATACCACGGATCCCAATATCTGCAGCGATGCGAAAAAAATTGACCGGATATCTTATGAGGAAATGCTGGAAATGGCCAGTCTCGGCGCCAAGGTTCTCCAAATCCGGTCGGTTGAATTTGCCAAAAAATATAATGTCCCGGTTCACGTCAGATCGTCATTTTCAGAGGAGGAAGGAACCATGGTGGTGAATGAAGACAAAAGCATGGAGCGTCTGGTGGTAACCAGCGTTACCGTCAACAAGAAAGAAGCCCGCATTACACTGATCAAGGTGCCGGATCAGCCCGGAGTTGCGGCAAAGATTTTCTCGCCCATTGCCGAAGCCGGCATCAATGTGGACATGATTATTCAGAACCGTCACTCCGGTAAATTCAATGATTTGACGTTTACGGTCCCCACGCCTGATTTCATACAGGCCATGGAGCTGGCGCGCAAAATTGCCGGGGAAATCGGTGCGGAAGATGTCCTGGGCGACACCAATATTGCCAAGGTCTCGGTCATCGGGGTTGGCATGAAGAACCATTCCGGAGTTGCTTCCCGTATGTTTGGCGCGCTTGCCGCCGAAAACATCAACATTCTGATGATCAGCACCTCTGAAATCCGCATCTCCTGCGTCATTGCGGAAAGATACGCCGAACTGGCGGTTCGGGCGCTTCACTCAGAGTTCGGTCTCGACAAATCCTGAATGCGCCTTACGGATGATAAAAAAACCATTCTGGACGGCGGCAAGGGCGATGCCGTTCAGATGGCCATGGCCATTCTGGTGGAACTGGGGGACGTTTTCGGAGCTAACCGGCTGATTCCCGTATCCCAGGTTCATATCAACACCACGCTTTACATGGTGGATTCCGGGGTGGATCTTGCCGATATCTGCGCCGCGATTATCGGCAAGGTACCGGAAAATTCGGTCTTCACCTGACGGAAAACCGCAGAGCCCGTATGCTGATCCGCGTCGTCGACGTCCCGGATATCTGGCTTCAGAAACTGGCCGCCTACCCGCTTCTGGGGTATATTTTCGGCGAAATGGCCGGTGACCGCGTGGCCGCCATCGACGGCATCCCAAAGCGCGTCTCCATGGAATGCCTGAAGTCCTTCAGCGCGGCAGCCGCCTCCTCCGGCAAATATCCTTTGATCTCATGCAGCAGCTTTCAAAAATATCCAAAACTTCCGCGCTGGCCTATCTTGCGCGAATCGCTGAAGCGCCCAATAATCAATTATCTGACAGAATAGTCACCTGAAATCCCCTCTGACCTCCCGGAAAAGCAAAACGCTTTTGATTTGGAGATGTACGCGGAACTTGCGCAGGCCTATGGCGAACTTGACAAAAACCCGGATTCTTCGTTGCGGCGTTTTCTTTGCACACGGAAAACATTTTACTTCGGGGCTGGAACTCGACTAGTGGGCGCCGGTACTGGCAAGCGGCAAGTGGACAGTTCCGGATGGCTCTATCCATCCTCTCGGCATTGACAGCGCCACAAGATGTAAAAAACCGGTGGTGATGGCGATTCGAGGTTGATGCTATACCATCGGTTTTGAGCTGCTTCTGGCTCAGAATATTCGCGTGGCGTCAACGGATGCGCTCTTTGCCCTGCTGCTGGAGGTAAAGCGCGGCCTCTATCCGGTGGGCGGCGCCACAATGCGGCTTTTTCGGGAGATCGACCGGGGTAACGCCATGAGATATCTTCTTACCGGCGATGAAATTACCGGCGCCGAGGCATACCGGCTGGGACTGATACAGGAGTTGAGCGAACCGGAAAATGTGCTTGATCGCGCCATCGAGATTGCCACGGAAATATCCAAATGTGCCCCGTTCGGAGTTATTGCGGCCCTTAAAACAGCGCGGATCGCCGCAGTTGAGGGATCCGGCCCCGCATTTGCAAGGCTTATTCCGGATCTGATGCCGATCATGGAAAGCCAAGATGCGATTGAGGGTGTCATGTCTTTTATAGAGCGTCGCGAGGCGATTTTTAAAGGGGAATAATTTTCCGTGCCATTCCCTTGATATGGGGATGTTTCTTTTATTCTGTCAACAGAATCCGGCCTTCACCCGGATAGACCGTCTGGTCCTCCGGCAAAGTGGGCCGGGCCGGCTGCGGCCAGTGACCCGGCTGGGGTTCGGAGCCTTCGCGGGCGATTTGCGAGGGCGTGCTGTCCATGTTGACCGGGTGGTTTCGGATATCAACCCCTATGACCGGCGCACTGAATTCGATGGCGATGTTGTTCGGATCAAAAGAGTAGATGGAATGAATAAAACCGTGGTCAATGACTTCGGATACCCAGATATCTGATGCCTCCAGCTTATCTTTCAACTCCCAGAGATCCGCATCGCTTTCCACTTCAAAGGACACATGATCAAAAGAAAAAGGGCCTTTGACCGGAACCCCGTGATCCTTTAAAACATTTTTTTCCACATCCGGCCACTCGAAAAATGCAATCAGGTCATGGCCGGAAACCTCGAAAAAATAATGTCGATATCCCGGCCTTCCCAGACCCGCCACCAGACGCATGCCCAGCAAATCCCGCCAGAAGCGGATTGTTGCGTCCATGTCGCCGGTGGCCATGGCCAGATGGTTGATGCCGGTAAAGCGGATCATCTTTAGTTTCCCCGGATCATGATGAGCAACATTTTAAACTGAACCTGCGCAAACAGGGCATGGGAGATATTGGCCGGCATGATCAGCATCTGCCCGGCTTTAACTGTCTGCATCGTGCCGCCGATGGTGATTTCCGCCTCGCCGTCCAGCACGTGCACAACAGCATCATAAGGGGAGGTGTGCTCGGAAAGCCCCTGCCCCTTGTCGAATGAAAACAGGGTGATGTTGCCGGTATCTTTCTTGAGAAGCGTCTTGCTTACAACCGAACCGATGGCGTAGGTAACATGTTCTTTCAAATAAAACGAAACACCTTTGGTTGCAACGGAGTCAGTAGCCATTGGGGTTTTCCTTTTCTTGTGGTTTATAAATTGCAATAGGGTAATTATCTCGGAGAAGCCGCCCCGGTTATCAGGTTGATGCTAAGGTTGTTGTCTGCTGGGGACAGATCATTCCAGAGGCTGAAAATGCCGATACCGATCAGTTTCATGGTCGGGTCCGGCATCTGCAAGTACGAAAGCGCCGTATGCAATGTGTCTGAATCCGGATTTTCGTCGCCCACATAATTGGCCTGAAATGCTTTTATGACGTCCGGAGCATAGGCTTGTGCCTCTGCAGGATCCAGGCCGAAGGAGTCTACGAGAATCGTCTGGGCGATGACCAAAAGTCCATCTTCCAGGTATTGCTGCGCGTACTGGGGAAACGGAATACCCCCGGTGTCGTAATCGATCTGCGTAATGAGCCGGCTTTCAATATTGAACAAGGACAGCGTCTCATCGGTAGTGATTAACCGGTAAGGAACCGGATATGTCACCAGAGAACCGGTTTCCACATCGAACATGAACGACGGGGTTGTGCCAACTCTGATTGTGCGTTTGACGACATCCTGTGCATGATAATGGCCGGTAAAGACCATCCGCATGCCGGCATTGGCGAACAGTCTGGAAACCGTTGCCCAGTCATCCACGAGATACTGTCCAAACAGCAGGGGCTGCATGGAATAGTGTGCCACGACCCCGTGATGCATCAAACCGATGATCTGCTTGTTGCTGGCCTTGGCCCAGGCGATCACATTGAGTATCCAACTCCAGGGTCTCCTGACTGAAACGGCCGCCGGTGATGGGGCTATCCACATTTTCAAGGTATCTGCAGGCATCCATGGCAAGAACACAGAGTCCCGGCACCGGCTCCACCAGGTAGCTCAAAGAATTCGGGTCTCTGGCAGATGGCCTGTGCAAAACCGAATTGACCATAGATCTGCACGAACTCATCCGGACTGACCCTGGGCACAGGAACCGTATTGGCGCCACTGTAAGAAACCGCATGGGGATTATTGATGTCGTGATTTCCCGGAACCACGTAGACCTCGATGCCGCTGTCTTCAAGCTCTTTTAGATAGGCAGCAAATTTCATGTGACTGGAAAGCTCGCCATCCTTGGTCAGATCGCCGGCCACCAGTGCAAACTGGATATTGTCCTGTTTCATTCCTCCGATGGCGGCGTTTAAGATCGCCTCGCTTTCACGGATCATCTTGCGATCGCTGTTCAGGTAGGCTTCAAATGCTTCGCCCGTGGTTCCCAGCGCGCTGTCATAATAGTGCGGGTCCGAGAACACAGCAAATTGGATGGTCTGCCCGGTACTGGTAGAACGCGCCGGCGGCACGAAGTGCGATGCATGAGAATCGGCATAGGCAACAATAGGCACTATTTGGATTGCAGACAGCACAATCACGACCCAGACAATAAAACAATTCTTTTTCATCGTGAAGTCTCCTTTTTAAGTGCCCCTTATAAATAATTGTCAATTGAAAAAAAAGACGGGGCGTTGGGGAAATCGATAAAAAAACCGTGAATCCCACCGGATTGGTCCGGCAAATGAAAAGTGAATCGTCATCCATCCAAACGGGTCGATTGGATTTAAGAAATCTACTACAGCTGTGACGTTTTTTGCAATAAAAAAAGGGATAGCTGGACGATGTCGGCCTTTATCTTGTCTGAACTGTTTAACTTCGGCGGTTAAACAGGATCATTCCACCGAGAATAAGCGCCATTCCCGCTACATGAAAGATCTGCACCGATTCATTCAGCCAGAGAATCGCCATTATAGATGCAAATAACGGGACCAGGTTGATGAACAGCCCGGCGCGATTGGCTCCGATCATCTCGACGCCGCGGTTCCAGCAAAAAAAAGCGACAATCGAAGGAAACACGGCAACAAAGACAATGCTTAGAATGGTTTGTCCGGTAAACGCGAATGTGCCCAGGGTCGCAGTCTCCCAGGCATAGAAGGGAAACAAGCCCAGCACTCCCATGCCGAAGGTGTAAGTCAAAAAACTCATCGGATGCATTTGCGGCCGTTTCCGCAGGAGGACACAGTACAGAGCGTAAAGGAACACTGCGGCAATCATCAGCATATCGCCTTGAACAAAGGACATGTTCAGAAAAGTGCTGATATTTCCCCGCAAGACAACCAGGCCGGCGCCCAATATGCAGCAGATCACACCGACAACCTGGATCTGTCTGATTCTTTCGTTATAGGACAGTCGGGAGATCAGGATAATCATGGCAGGCATTGCCGTCTGAATGAGTGCAACATTAATGGCCGTCGTGGTATGGACGGCGGTGTATAGCAAGGTATTGAATCCGCTGATTCCCAGAATCGATAAAGCAATCATTATCTTCCAGTGCTGAATCACCGATTTCAAGTCCTGTCTGATTTTGGACCAGGTAAACGGCAGCAGAATCAGAAAGGCGATCAACCACCGCCAGAAGGCAAAGCTGACCGGTGAAATGAGATTTGCCACGCCACGGGCCAGAACAACGTTTGCAGCCCAGCATAACGGAGCGATTGCCAGAAACAGATAGGCCAATCCGCCGGTAATCCTGGAATTATGTTTAACGATATCGATCAAATATATATACCTGCCATTCCAATCCGAAGGATTATCGTCCTGTTCAAACCAATACCTGATAAAAACATTCGCTCAACCAAGCCGGTTTTTCTCGTGGTCGTCAGAGAGGGGTAAAGGGGAAAAGCCACGCCCAAAGGACGTGGCTTAAAGAGGCCGAAGAGGGGCAAGGACCTATACAGTTTTAAAGCCCCTCAATGCGAACAGCGCAGACTTTCGTTCCAGGCGTTTTTGACACGGGATCCAATTCGCAGCAGGTCAGGACATTGGTGGGGGTTTCGGCAAAGTGAAACGTCATCGAAACTATCCCAGGGAGGCAAGTGTCCTCAACCCTCACCTTTACATTTACCTCTCCACGTCGAGAGCGCACCCGCACCATCTGGCCGTCTGATATTCCAAACCGGGAAGCATCCTCGGAATGGATATTCAGCAGCTCTTCGGTTCCCAGGACATTGAGTCCGTATACTCTGCGCGTCATGGTGCTGTGGAAATGATACAATCTGCGGTCGGTGGTCAGGAGCAGGGGATATTCACCATCCGTCTCCTCACCCGGTTTCCGATATGACAGGGGCTTGAATTTCCCTTTTCCGCTGTCCGTGCTGAATTTTTCGGCATGCAGAAACGGCGTGCCCGGATGATCATCCGAGGGACAGGGCCATTGCAGGCCGCCTTTTTCCAGCCGGGCGTAGGAGATGCCTTTGTAGGAAGGCATAAGTGAAGATATCTCATCCATGATCTCTGCTGGACTTGAAAAATCAAAGCCTTTACCATCAAGGCGTTTGGCCAATTGGCAGGCTATCCACCAGTCCGGCTTTGCATCGCCCACGGGATCGATGGCCTTGCGCACCCGCTGAACCCTGCGCTCGGTGTTTGTAAACGTGCCGTCCTTTTCCGCAAAGCTGGCCGCCGGCAGGACGACATCCGCCAGCATTGCGGTTTCTGTTAAAAAAATGTCCTGCACAACCATAAATTCCGCTTTTTTCATGGCTTCCGTGGCGTGGCTGGCGTTGGCTTCACTCAGAACCGGGTTTTCACCCACCAGATAGAGCGCACGGATACTGCCGTCATAGATGGCATCGAATATCTCGGTGTGGGTTAGACCCGGTGCGCCGCTTAACTGAGCCCCCCAGGCCGATTCAAATTTTGCTTTGGCCTCGGAGGAAGTTACAGCCTGGTACCCGGGATAAACATTGGGCAGGCAGCCCATGTCGCAGGCACCCTGAACATTATTCTGCCCTCTGAGGGGATTTATGCCGGACGACGGCTTGCCGATATTTCCCGTGAGCAGTGCCAGGTTGCTGATTGCCAGCACGTTGTCGGTACCGTGAACATGCTGGGTAATGCCCATGCAGTAAATAATGGACGCAGGAGTTGCCGTCGCATAGATTCGGGCGGCCTTAATAATTTTTTCCCGAGGCACGCCGGTAATCTTTTCCACGGTATCCAAATCGAAATCAGCCAGGGATTTTTTGAAATCGTCGAAACCCTCACAACGATTCTCGATAAAGGACTTGTCGTGAAGGCCTTCTTCCAGAATCACCCGCATCATTCCCATGAGCAATAGCCAGGTCAGATCCGGGGTTGTGCTGCAGGAAAACGTCGGCGAATTTGCAAAGCTCGATCTCCTTGGGATTGGCGACAATGAGCTTGGCGCCTTTGCGGCGTACGGCATCCTTTACCTGCAAGGCCACGATGGGGTGGGCTGCAGTGGTGTTGGTGCCGATCGCCAGAATCGCCGAGGCGTCGCCAAGTTCACTGATTTCGTTTGTCATTGCACCGCTGCCGAGGGAGGTGGCCAGACCGGCCACCGATGGGCGCATGTCAGAGTCGTGCGCAGTGATCGATGTTGTTGGTGCCCATAACGGCCCGCGTAAACCGCTGCAGGACGTAGTTATCCTCGTTGGTAGCCTTGGCCGAAGCGATGGCGGCAAACTTTTCTCCTTTGTTCTTTGGAAAAAGCCTCGGCAACCAGGTCCAAAGCCTCATCCCAACCTACCTTGACAAACTCACCATTGCGCTTAACCAGCGGAGAAGTCAGACGTTCGGGGTGATTAACGTACTTGTAGCCGAAGCGGCCCTTGACACAAAGCCTGCCTTTGTTGGCCAGACAGCTCACATCTCCCCGGGCGCTGACAATCTGATTGTCGCGGACGCCCAGCAGCAGCCCGCAGCCGCAACCACAGAAAGAACAAACCGTTTTTACCTCGTGCGTGGGTCTCTGGGCGTCTTTTTCGGTCAATGCGCCCACAGGGCACCGGACGATGCACTCACCACAGGATTCACAATTGGATTCCAGCCGCGGCCTGTCACCAAAACCGGCGATTTTTGTACCCATCCCCCGATGGACAAAATCAATGGCCTGGATGTTTTGAATCTCGTCGCAGGTGCGCACACAAATGCCGCAGAGCACACATCGATTGGGATCAAAGTTGAAAAACGGATTGGAGTCGTCAATGGGCAATTTTTGTTGCCGCACCTTCAGCCGTTGCAGCCGCTTTTTGTTGAGGCCGATATGATCAGCCGCCCGCTGCAACGCGCACTTGGTGTTCTGGAAACAAGCGAGGCAGTCTGTGTCGTGGTCTGCGACAAGCAGTTCCAGGTTTATCTGCCTTGATTTATTGATTTCCGGAGTCTCTGTCCGGACAACCATTCCGGATTTGACCGGCGTTTTGCAGGAGATTGCCGTCTTCCATCCGTCAATTTCCACGAGGCAAAGCCTGCAGGCGCCGACCGGCTCCAATTCACGATGGTGGCAAAGATGCGGAATGTAAATCCCTTTAGCGAGCGCCGCATCCAGTATGGTCATGCCGCTGTCGGCCGTAACCGACAGGCCGTTTATTGTGAGTTCGATTCTCTCCGTCACTTGTTTCCTCCTTAATTTAAACGTCCCGGGACGCATTCCACGGCGCGATATTTATTCGGGCATTTTTCTAAACACATGCCGCATCGGACACATTTGGCCTGGTCTATTATATGCACATGCTTCTTTTCTCCGGAAATGGCTTCGGTCGGACAGGCCTTTGCGCAGATCGTGCATCCCTTGCACTTATCATCAAGAATACGGTATGATATCAGCTCTTTGCATGCCAGGGCCGGACAGCTTTTTTCATTGATATGTGCTTCATATTCTTCCCGAAAATACTTTACGGTGGTCAAAACAGGATTTCCCGCACTCTGTCCCAGACCGCAAAGCGAGCCGGAATTAACGGCATTCGCCCATCTCCACGAGCAGATCGATATCGCCGGGCTGCCCTTTTCCTTTGGTAATGTCCTCCAGAAGGTTCAACATCTGTTTGGTGCCGAGTCTGCACAGGGTGCATTGTCCGCACGATTCTTTTTGAGTGAAATCCAGGAAATAGCGGGCGATGTCAACCATGCAGGTGCTTTCATCCATAACCACCATGCCGCCGGAGCCCATCATGGAACCGGCGGATATCAGTGAATCGTAGTCCACCGGCGTATCCAGGAAAGACTCCGGCAGACAGCCTCCGGACGGCCCTCCCGTCTGAACGGCCTTGAATTTCTTTCCGCCGAGAACACCCCCGCCGATTTCGAAAATAATTTTTCGCAGGGTAATCCCCATGGGGACCTCGATCAAACCGCAGTTTTCAACATTGCCGGTCAGGGCAAAGACCGCCGTGCCCTTGCTTTTCTCGGTCCCGATACCTGCAAGCCAGGCTCCGCCCCGCATAATTATTCGAGGGATATAAGCAAACGTCTTGACATTATTCAATAAAGTTGGCTTGTCAAAAAGCCCTTTTTCCGTTGTACGGGGCCTTGGCGAAGCTTTCGGCATCCCCCTGTTGCCTTCTATGGACAATGTCAAGGCGGTTGATTCGCCGCAGACAAATGCGCCGGCACCCTGAAAAATCTCGATTTCGAAATCGAAACCGCTGCCCATGATATTTTCGCCAAGAAAATTCAACTCCCGCGCCTGTTTGAGGGCTGTTTGCAGGCGTTTGATTGCCAGGGGATATTCCGCCCGCACATAGATATAGCCTTTTTGGGCCCCCACCGTGTATCCGGCGATAATCATGCCTTCCAGCACGGCGTGAGGATCGGCTTCCAGGACAGAGCGGTCCATGAACGCGCCAGGGTCACCTTCGTCGGCGTTGCATACAACATACTTTTCCTTGCCCGAAGCCAACAGGCAGGCCTCCCATTTGCGTCCGGCGGGAAAGCCGCCGCCGCCTCTTCCACGCAAGCCGGATGTTTTTATCTCCTCGATCACCTGGGCCGGTTTCATGTTGATAACCTTTTCAAGCCCGCTGTAACCATCATTGGCGATATAGTGGTCGATATTTGTGGGATCAATAATACCGCAGTTGCGAAAAAGTTCTCTTGCCTGAGACTTGAAAAAGGAAGTTTCCATCAGACTGTCAATTCCGTCGATCCTCTTTTCTCCAAGGGTTCCAAAAGCATATTGCGGCAATGGATTATCATTGATAATATAATTTTCAATGAGTTCAACCGCCATTTTACTTGTAACATTTCTGTAGAAAATATTCGGACGATCGGGTTTGACTATGTTGACGAGCGGTTCGGTATAGCAGGGTCCAAAACAACCCACTTCAATGATATTCGCATTAATGCCTCTTTTTTGAAGCTCATCCTGAAATGTTTGTTTCACCGCCAAAGCACCGGCAGAACGACCGCAGGTAGCCGCACCAATGAATATATTTGGCATCTTGTTCTGCTGCAATGCATTCCACGCATCTTCCGCACGTTTTTTTGTATCACTGAACTTCATCTGTTCTCTCCTTAACAAAAAATTCCGCCACCTTTTTCGGAGTTAATTTGGCTTCTACATCGTCATTTATCATCATGCACGGCGATAAAGCGCAGCACCCGATACAAGCGGCTGTTTTCAAAGTATATTCGAGATCTTCCGTCGTTTCCCCTTCCTTTATGGCCAATATCTGCTCAACTTCCTCAAGAATTCGCTGTGCGCCGCGAACATGGCAGGCCGTTCCCCTGCAAATCGTAACACTGTTTTTTCCCATGGGCGTGAATCTGAATTGTTCATAAAACGTCGCCACCCCGTAAACGTGGCTTTCAGGAACGCCGACAAACCTTGCGACCCTGCGCATTGCAGTTTCCGGAAGGTAACCAAACTCATTTTGAACTTGTTGTAAAATCGGAATCAATTCGATGTTTTTACCTTCGTAACACCATAATATTTTTTCTGATACGTTCTTCCATTATGCCTCCTTACTTTACAACTTCCCTTGCTCAAGTCTGCATTTACGCCAAGCCATACCGGCTCTTGGCCAGTTTAACGATTTTTTTTTGGATTAAAAAACATCCCTGCACGAGAAAGCCCGGTTTCATTCCTGCGTCACCAAATCATAACGCAACGGCTTATCCTCTCCATCTATGTTTGTGAGCGTTCATAAAACTACGACATAATCTTTAGAAAAACCTCATTATGCGTTATGAGACAAGTGTTTTTTAATACCAGAGCTCATAAGGAGCAGAGGAAGAGCGGAAAATCATTAGCACATAAATGTCTGGAATGCAAATGTCACCTGTAAGGAGTTTTTATCGATGGTATTGCGAGATATCTATTTGTAATTAAAGCTATATAAAAGACATGGAAAAACCGCGTAATTTTCCTTTGCCCAAATGAAGTTGCCTTGTCGACGGTTCTTGAGGCTGCTGATCACTCCGCTGTTAAAGGGTATTCAAGTCTCTTCATAATATCCTCACCTGATTGACCCGGGAGATCTTCTATGGATTGAAACGAATCAGCACCTCACCGACCTCGACTGCCTGTCCGACCACCGCCCGGACCTCGGCGATAACCCCGTCCATGGGTGAGGCCACGCCGCTTTCCATTTTCATGGATTCGAGAACCACCAGATTTTGACCGCGAAAGACCCGTTCGCCTTTTTTGCCCAGTACATCCACAACCAGCCCAGGCATCGGGCATACAAGCACATTGCCGGCCGCTCGCTCGGTCCTTGTGGGCATGTAATGCATCAAGGCCCATTCTTTGGGGGTGTAAACTTCAAAAACCCGGGTGATGCCGCTGAAGGCAACGAAGATAAAAGACTGTTCAATCCGCAGCCGGAATCGGTGAACCCGGCCGTTGATGGTAAGCTTGAGTCTGCGGCGGTAGAATTCCAGATCCGGTATCTCAACGACAAACTTGTTATCGTTCACATTCACGGTCCAGGGCCTTCCCGGCAATGCCCCCTCGATCCGAACCTCGAAGACTTCTTTTTCAGACCTGACTGTATACTGATGTGCGTCACCGGCATCTCTTCTGCCGCCGATCAGAGAGACCATCGGCTGAAGTGAGTCCCGCACGGCCGCTTTGCGGACATGATAGATCACGGTCGCCGCCAGGCCGGCCAGTGCCAGATGCCGGTTTTCAGGCGGGCATAACGGCCGGTTGCCGTCATAATAGCGTTCGATAAATCCGGTGGTGATATTGCATTTGGCATACTCCGGGTGGCACAGCACGCTATTGGCAAAATCGATATTGGTGACGACCCCCTCGATGTGGTAGCCGTTCAAGGCATCTACAAGGCCGGAGCGCGCAGCCTCCCTGTCTTTGCCGTAACATATGACCTTTGCCAGCATGGAATCGTAGTAGACGCCGACCTTGCTGCCCGTTTTCACGCCGCTGTCCACCCGGACGGTGTTGCCCCGGGGCTCGGCGTAACGGGTGATGATGCCGGTGGAGGGCATGAAGCCCCTTGCAGGGTCTTCGGAGCAAATACGTGCTTCCATGGCCCATCCGTTGAAACTGACCTCGGCCTGTTCAAACGGAAGGGGCTCTCCAGCGGCTATCCGCAACTGGAGTTCCACCAGATCCAGTCCAGTCACCAGTTCGGTGACCGGATGCTCCACCTGGAGGCGGGTGTTCATTTCAAGAAAATAAAAACCGCCCCGGGCGTCCAGCACGAATTCCACTGTGCCGGCATTCACATAGACGGCCTTGCGGGCCAGATCGCAGGCGGCCAGGGTCATGCGCTGCCGAAGCTCCACGGACACGGCAGGCGATGGGGATTCCTCGATGATTTTCTGATATCGCCGCTGGATCGAGCACTCTCTTTCACCCAGATGAACCACATTCCCTTGGGTATCAGCCAGTATCTGGATCTCAACATGGCGGGGCTGCTCGATATAGCGTTCCAGGAAAATCCGGCTGTCATTGAACGCCTTTCGTGTTTCCTGTTGGCTGGCCGCCAGTGCGGCTTCCATTTCGTCCGGTCCGTTCACGATACGCATGCCCTTGCCGCCCCCGCCGGCCGCAGGTTTAAGCAAAACCGGGTAGCCGATGGCGTCTGCCACTGCCACGGCTTCATTTTCATCTTTCAAGGCATCGTCATTGCCGGGAATGACCGGCACGCCGGCCTTGATGGCCAGCTCCTTGGCGGCGATCTTGTCGCCCATCAGAGCGATTGTCCCGGCCGGAGGGCCGATGAAAGTCAGGCCGGCGGCCTCCACGTTCCTGGCGAACTGGGCATTCTCCGATAGAAAACCGTAGCCGGGGTGCACGGCCCGGCAGCCGGTGGACAGGGCTGCGGCAATGATCCTTTCCCCGTTAAGATAGGATTCCTGGGCATGCGGCCCGCCGATATGTACGGCTTCATCGGCCAGCTGCCGATGAAGGCTGCGGCTGTCCGCATCGGAATACACAGCGACCGTGCCGATACCCATGCGCTTACAGGTGTGGATGATACGAACGGCGATTTCGCCGCGGTTGGCGATCAGAATTTTATCGAACATGGCGTTCCTCACAGGGGGATGTTTCCGTGTTTACGTTCAGGGCCCTTGGCTTCCTTGCCTTCAAGCACCTGCAGGGTGCGGATCAACCGGCGGCGGGTTTCCCTCGGGAATATTACGTCATCGATGTAGCCCCGCTGAGCCGCCAGAAAAGGGTTGGCGAAAGTGCGCCGATAGTGAGCCATTTTTTCGTTCAGCACGGCTTCCGGATCATCGGCCGATTGAATTTCTTTGCGGTGGATCACCTCGGCGGCGCCCTTGGGCCCCATGACCGCAATCTCCGCAGTCGGCCAGGCGTAGTTGACATCGCAGTGAATGTGCTTGGAATTCATCACGAGATAGGCGCCGCCATAGGCCTTGCGCACGATTACGGTAATACGGGGCACGGTGGCTTCGGTAAATGCATAGAGCAATTTGGCGCCATGGCGGATGATGCCGTTGTGCTCCTGGTCGGGTCCGGGCATGAACCCCGGAACATCCACCAGGGTGACCAGGGGGATATTGAACGCGTCACAGAACCGCACAAAACGCCCGGCCTTGAACGAGGCGTCGGTGTCCAGCACCCCGGCCAGCACGGCCGGCTGGTTGGCCACCAGACCGATGGTCTGTCCGCCCAGCCGTCCGAACCCGCAGATGATGTTACGAGCAAATCCGGACTGGACCTCCATGAACTCGGCACCGTCAAGAATGCTGTAGATCAGCACATTCATGTCGTAGGTCTGGTTGGGGCTCTCGGGAATAAGGTAATCCAGGACCGGATCGATGCGGTCGGCAGGGTCACGCAGATCCAGAATGGGCGCACGTTGGCGATTGTTGGACGGCAGATAGCTGATCAGACGCCGGATTTCGCGCAGGCAGAGCACGTCGTTGGGGGCGGTGAAATGCGCCACGCCGCTTTTCTGGGAATGAACCTGGGCGCCGCCCAGATCTTCCGACGTAATTGTCTGGTGGGTGACGGTCTTGACCACGCTCGGCCCGGTGACAAACATGTATGACGATTCCTGCACCATGAAAACAAAATCGGTAATCGCGGGGCTGTAGACCGCCCCGCCGGCGCAGGGTCCCATGATGCAGGATATCTGGGGAACTACACCGCTGGCCCTTACGTTGCGATGAAAGATCTCTCCGTAGGCGGCCAGGGCGTCCACCCCTTCCTGAATGCGGGCGCCGCCCGAGTCGTTCAAACCGATGATCGGGGCGCCCACCTTTACCGCAAGATCCATGACCTTGCAGATTTTCTGGGCGTGCGCCTCTCCCAGGGAGCCGCCGATAACGGTAAAGTCCTGGCTGAAAACGAAAACTTCCCGTCCGTCGATGGCGCCATGGCCGGTGATCACGCCATCGCCGGGGTAGTTGCGGTCATCTCCCAGGGCGCCGCCGCGTCCGGCCTTAAGCACATCGAACTCCTCGAAGCTGCCGTCATCCAAAAGCAGATCGACACGTTCCCTGGCCGTCAGCTTGCCCTTGCGGTGCTGATCGTCTGTTTTTTCCTCACCCCCGGCGGCAATGGATTCCGCGCGCAGCCTTTCCAGGGTTTCCAGGGTTGCATTGTATTGAGCATCCATCAGATTCACCTTTCTATTAAATATAAAAGGCAGCCGCTCGATTCCAATGAAACGGGCGAGCGGCCGATGTGTTCTTTCTCGAAATTTATTACGGTCTCGCAGATTTCAGCAAAAGCGTCATCACGCATAAAAACGCATGTTCAGCTAAACCGGTTTTACGGTGGTTGTCAATATAATGTTATATGCCGATGCCATCGCCCATCACGGCGGTCTGAAAATAAGCGCTTATTTTCTTCAAAAGATTTTTTCAGCCAAAAGTCTGTCAGCCAAATTCGAGAAGTTCTGAGTCAGCATAAATTATCTTGACGCCGGAGAAGTATCAGACTAATGATATGAAATATTTCAGCAAGTTGAATCTTTTTTAACAATGCCACAAAAAGGAATACCGGTTTTGCTCTCCAGCGGATACGCCATCAACGGCCAGGCACATGAAATCATGCGCAGGGGATGTAACGGGTTCATTCAAAAGCCATATAATCTTTCGGAGCTGTCCAATAAAGTGCGCAACGTGTTGCTGAAAGAATAAAGCTGAATATTTATGAGGAATAGCGTGACAGCGTTTGAAGAACAGATGGCCATGCTGTTTCTTGCAGATCCGGAAACAGCATCCCTGGTTCGGGAGAAATTATCGGATCGCCTCCCTCCTGTAACGGATAAAGAGCTTGGGTGGATCGTTGAAGATACGATTTGGGGACTGTCTCAGGAAACCGCTTTTGGGCAGGCGCTTGCAACAGGGCTTATCGAACTTGCCGGAAGAGTATCTCCGGAGCACCTGGGGATGTTCCGCTTCACGGTAAGGGAAGCAGGATCGAAAAATGCCGCAATCGGCAAGATTATGGCCACCCACCTTGTCCCTGTCCTTAAAACAGGCAAAAAAAGGTTAATCGAACTTTTTAACGATACGACCCGTGCCCTGCTTAAAATCGGGACATACACTCTGGGAAGCCCGTTTGAAACCCTGTCCTTCCTGGTTGAATCCAAAGATATTGAATCAAGCCTTGCTTTTCTGGAACTTCTTGGCAGTACCCTTAGTCCTGACCTTTCCTATAACCAGTGCAAACATCTCTGCCACATCATCCCCAAAGCCGTGGAGTCATTTTCTCCTTTGCGCCGGGCTTTCCAAATCAAACAACTGATACGGGTTGCCCGGGCAGACCCGGGCCTGGTGGATCGATTTCTGGATGGAATGCAGCGGGGGACTTCTCTATTGGACGCAGATGCCCTGCCCCGATTCGTATCTGCGGGGCTGAACCGATTTAAACGGGACAAGACATCAGGACCCCGGTTTTTATCGCTTGAATCCCGACAGGCCCGAGATATGGTGGATGCGCTTCAGCTTGCCGTATCATTTTCTCAGGTTCAGCACGGATTGAACCGCTACCTTCAGGCCAGAACCGGCAAATCGCTATCTGTCCACCCTCTTTCCGGACTTTCAGAAACCGACTTGCTTCACTCCCGAGACACCTCTGGTGTGTTCCTGCGGAAAACGCATTTACTTGCCGGATGAAATCAGTCGTTTTAACAGCAAAACGGAAAATCTTTTTTTGTATAAATGCCTGACCCGGCTCGAAGCTTGTTATCATGAATTTGGAACCTACGAATTTGATCTGGAAATGGCGGTTGAAGCCTGCAATGATTCTGAAGATATCAAAGATCAGAAATCCGTAGTCGAAGATCGGATACGGCAAATCAGGATTGAAGACGACAGTGAGCCTGGTCGAAAAAAAATCCGGGACAATTTAACGGATTCTGACATGAGACTGTTCTGCAGGATCTTTCAGAATCCAGGGCTGGCGGCAGATTTACTGACAGTTTTTGAGCATGGCCGGATACGGATCATTCTGGAACAGCGCTATCCGGGAATTATCCGGCAGTCCCTGCCAGTTCTGATCGGGGAGGCAAAGCGCATTTATCCGTGCAGTCTCCTGGAAATTCCCCTTGAGGCCCTTTATCTGAAAATCGCCCTTGGCGTCCGGAATCCTGAAATCCGGGTGCTGCCCTCAAATGAGATAGAAATTACAGCGGCTTCCGTTATCGATGCCGTTGACACGGATTTTTTCCGGGTTATCGCTGCAACTTCCCGTGTTGAGGCATGCGCCGCTCTGGTATGGAAATCATACCCTCAGATTGAGTCCTTTCTGACGGCAGCCCGCGTTGAAAACAATTACCGGTTGAAAACCCCTTTCGGCAGAAGCCTGCGACCGGATTTAGCGATGGACCCGGCCACTGAGAGAAAAACGGTTATTCTGAAGCACAATCTGGCTGAAAAAGGGATCAAGGTCTACAAATCCAGAATCAGAAAGCTTCTTACGGATCACAAGGGGAGATTCGGCAAGGACGATGTTCTCAATCTGGTTCGGGCATCTCAAAGCATGGACCCGTCCATAACCCATGTTCGCACTGCTGCTTTTTCCTCGGACCTGTCGGATCTGGATCTGTCGGAAATCCAGGGCGTTGTGGATACAACCCCCATTTACGACACACTGCCGGCATCCTGGTACCCGGAGTGGGACAGTCATCAAAGCGACTATCTGCACAATCACGTGCGTGTGGTGGATCGAATTGCGGAAGGCGCAAGTTCCGGATTTTATGATCAGACGCTGGATCGTTACCGGGAACTTGTCAGCCAGATCCGTTATGCCTTTGAGATGATGAAACCCCAGGGACTGAAGCTGCTGCGAAACTGGACAGAAGGCGATGAACTGGATTACCGGGCCGTTCTGGATTTTGTTCTGGATAAAAAAGCAGGTCTGATCCCGTCGGACCGGCTTTACATCAAACGGATCAAACAGGAGCGAAATGTGGCGGTACTGCTCCTGGTTGATCTTTCCCGGTCAACGGGAAATGCATTGACAATCAGCTCTTCCGGCAGCGCCGCTACGGTGCTGGAAGTTGAAAAAGAGGCCATTGTGCTGTTTTGCGAGGCCCTCGACATCGTTGGAGATACCTTTGCCATTTCCGGTTTTTCCGGAAACGGGCGCCTTTCTGTCGATTATACACAGATCAAAGGATTTGACGAGCCTGTAAATGATGCCGTCCGAAAGCGAATCAGCTGCCTTTCACCCCAGCGCAGCACGCGAATGGGCGCTGCCATCCGTCATGCAACTGCTCAGTTTGATAAAATACCGGCCAACGTAAGGCTGATGGTTGTTCTGGGGGACGGATTTCCAAATGACGTGGACTACAAGCAGGGATATGCCGTTTCCGATACCCGCAGAGCCATTGGCGAAGCTCTTTCCCGCCGCATTCATACCCATGCCATCACCGTGAACATGCAAAACGACGCCAGGCTCGACGATCTGTATGGAAGTGTCCATCACAATGTGATATCAGATGTCCGGGAGCTTCCAGCCAGGCTGCTTCGAATTTACGGCGCACTGACGCGAAGCCGTTCGGTCACGTAACGGGCGGAAAATCATGCAGACTCACCCAGAATGCTTCGCACCCGGTTAAGCAAATCGTTGAGCTGATAGGGTTTGCCGATGAAACCGGTGGCTCCGGACGCCAGCGTTTTTTTCACAGTGTCGTCATCACAATACCCGCTGGCGATCAGAACCTTGGCAAAGGGGTTGATCGCCAGCAGTTCCCGCAGGCACCGGTTTCCGCCAATGCCCGGCATGCCCAGATCCAGTATGGTCAAATGGATCGGTTTTTTCCGGCCGGAATGAAGTTGAAGCGCTTCTTCACCACTGGCTGCGGTCATGACCGTATAGCCGAAGCGCTGAAGTATTTGTGCGGCCAGCATTCTGATATCCAGCACATCGTCCACCACAAGAATGGTTTCCGCCCCGCCTTTAAGCGTCGTTTCCCGGGGGCAAGATGCGTCGGCATCCTCCTCACGACCGATTGCTGGCAAAAATATCTTGAACTCCGTCCCTTGGCCGGAGCTGCTCTCGCAGAAAATATACCCGCCGTGACCCTTGACAATCCCATAAACCGATGCCAGCCCCAATCCCGTGCCTTTGCCGATCCCCTTGGTGGTAAAAAACGGTTCGAAGATATGATCAAGGGTTTTTTTGTCCATCCCGCAACCGGTGTCGGAGACGGTCAACAGCACATAGTTTCCCGGGGGAGCACCGTTGTGTTTCGCGCATGGTTATTTTCATATCACCACATTCTGGGTTTGAATGATGAGTTTTCCGCCATCCGGCATGGCGTCCGCAGCATTGATCCCAAGGTTCATAAGCGCCTGCTCAATTTGAGCCGGATCGGCTTTCACCGTCCACAGCCGGCTGCCCGGATGAAGTTCGATATCGATCATTCTGGGAATGGTGCGTTCCAGAATCTTGACAACCTGCCCTATTTCCTGGTTGAGATTAACATTGCGGCGCTCCGCAACATCCTTACGGCTGAACAAAAGGAGCTGGCGGACAAGCTGGGCCGCCCGTGCAATCGATTTTTCAATCGCTTTCAGCTTGGGGAGATCCGGATCGCCGGCGGCTTTATCCATCAGCAGAAGCTGGGTATAGCCGCTGATGCCCTGGAGCAGGTTATTGAAATCATGGGCCACCCCGCCGGCCAGAATACCGACAGCCTCCATTTTTTGGGCATGCTGAAGCTGGTCTTCCGAGTATCAGCCGCTCGGTGATGTCCTCGCAGACGACAAGGTTTTCGCCGGTTTCCAGACTTACCGGTATGAAACTGATAACTTTTTTTCCGCCGTCTTTGCAGATAACGTCAAAAACCCTGGAACACTGTTCTCCCGATTGATGCGACTTAACGTCATGTATCCAGTCCGCAATGACCAGCTTTCTGTACTGTGAGTCCGGATAGGCCAACCGGAACCAGGTTCTTCCGTCGGGAACATCCACAAGGTTATAGCCAAAAATCTCAGTGAACTTGGGATTGGCATAAGTGAATCTTCCGACTTCATCGATTAAAAATATTCCAATGGGCGCATGCTGTAAGAGGGTCTGAAACCTTTCTCTTTCATAATGTGCCGACGCTTCGGCCCGCTTGCGCTCTGCCAGTTCCTGCTGCAGGATCTCTTTCGACTGCTTGAGCTCAAATATGCCGGTTGATTCTAAGGTTTTAAGCCTATGTTCCAGTTCTTCATAAGTGGGTTTTGAGGTCATGATAATCACCCGTTTAATTGAATGCGTAAATACGTGAAACGCTCAATGACAGACCAGTCATTTTTTAAAGGCCAATATCGTTGCGTAAATTTACGCTCATTTAATATCAGATAATATATTAACATTACAATATTATTATTTCACTGAGATATATTAAGAATGAAAACAATTAAGTTGAGGCTTTATCGGGGTTTGCATTTGACTCAACCACCCCCCAACATGTAGTATCCGGTCATAAAGAAACCTCGATCGAAGCAGGGTCAGTCCCTGTCATTGCGCTTCTTTTATTTGCATGATGCACCTGTTTCATGAAAAATCTTGACAAACCCCTCACTATCTTCAGCTGCCAGAAAATAATATTTCAACATCTGCATTGACCGGGTACGATATTTGCTTTATTTTAACTCATGGTTACAATCTAAAAATAAATGATTTATTTTCAGCTATGTCATACGATGCATGTATAGAGCGCTTGCTTTATCTATGCCAACCGGCGGATTTGAAAATATTTAAAAAGAGAATCAACATGAACTTACCTAAAATCAAGAACAATATGATCGCAGTCGTTCTCGTTTTATTCATAACAGTCTTGGGGGTTGTAGAAAACACAGCAGCCCTTATGCTGAAAATGAGTCTGGAAGAACTGACTTTTGGCGCTGATGCCATTATCGTGGGTCAGGTTTTACATCGAAAAAGCCATTGGAACAGAGACAAAACCGACATTTTTACAAAAATTGTCATTTCCCCTGAAGAACGCTTAAAGGGAAACGCCAATTCAGGTAAAATCGTAATTTCCGTACCAGGTGGAAAAATCGGAGAGACGACCGTGGAAGTGACCGATGTCCCTGATTTTTCTGTCGGTGAAAAAGTGGTGATTTTTGTCAGCCCACTTACGGATAAACAGGTTACAGAAGACGGCCTTGAAAATACCGGCGATGATGCGCCATGGTTTCGAATCCATGGCGGATTTCAGGGTAAATTCACAGTTCAGGACGGTAAAGTCGGCAATCTGCCTTTAATTAAATTCAAGGAGCGCGTTGCCAAGGCACTGGCGGGTGAAACTTCGGCATATCCTGAAAGCGACAACATGTTGAATTCAGTATCCGCTTCTTCGGTCCAAACGATTTCCGCCATCACCCCCGCATCGGCATCAGCCGGAACCGGCACCTTGATCACCATCAGCGGCAGCAATCTGGGCACATCGCCGGGAACCCCGTATTTCTACTATAAAAGCAATGAGTACTTCGGATGCTCATCCTGCGTGTCTTCCTGGTCGGTTTCAGATGTTGTGGTAAATGTGCCTGTTTTTAAAGCCAGCAACGGCTATTCAGCCTCGGCCGGCAGCGGACCGGTTTATCTGACGAGCCCTGCCGGTGACAAATCCAACTCCTTTCCCTTTTCCGTAACATTTTCCTATGGAGGCATCAAGTGGACCGGCGCCAGCCCGGTTGTTGAATTCAAAGTCAATCCAGATGGGGATGATGCCGTCTTAAAGGCAGTCCAGGATGCAGCCAATACCTGGAATGCGGTTCCGAACAAAAGATTTTCCTTCAATTTTGCAGGCACAACCCCGGCCGTGAGAACAGCCACCAATCAAATCAACGAAATTATCTGGGCAGATCTTCAGTATGGTGTTATCGGACAGACTTCAATTCGAAGTTACCGCGACGTTATCACCGAATGTGACATAGCGTTCAACACAAAATTCAAATGGAGCACGGATGCCTCCACTCCGAATGACGCCATGGATGTGCATACGATTGCCCTGCACGAAATGGGACACTGGCTGAATCTACGGGATTTATATGGAAATGTTCCCGGCTATCCGAGTGATATTGACAAAATCATGTACGGTTACGGCGGTAACGGCACCCAGAAAAGAAACCTGACCCTGTATGATAGCATGGGAATGCGTTATATTTATTCGGGGGCAAATACCTGCGCCGCATCCCTGTCTCTAACAGATTCTGCCAACCGCCTCTTTGTCCCGATCGTGAACACGAATCCCTGTTTGTGGCTCGATTTTCAGTATGATCCCGATTCAACGATGAACCCGATGTTCAGGCTCATCAATTCCGGCGAGACGGAAACCCTCAGTAACTACAGCACCTGCCAGCCGTCTATCCTGTCCCTGATCGACAGCAATTATATTCTACAAATACCGGAACTAATCTTTGACGGCATCTCTTACCGGGTTGACCTGACTTATGTACCCACAACAGACGGACTGATCTGGTTTATGCTGAGTGGCGCCTGGACGAATTAGCAGTGATGCTGTAAAAGATTGACAACGCGTCTGTTTTGTCTGATAGTTCCATAAATCCCAACTTTAAGGGCATAATCTTCTGCACCCGTCATTTGCAACAATCCGGTTGGATATGGCCAGATAAGATTGCAGAAGATGCCCGTTATCATTCAACCTTTCAATCGTTCAGTTAAAATGAATATGAGGAAAACGACAGATGCCATTCTTTTCTGAAGAAGATGAAGAAGAACTCCCCACAGAAGACACTGAGCCCAGTTTTGCAGATCTACTGGAGTCATACAGCTCCAAAATCACCCGGAATATTGAGGTCGGCCATAAAATATCCGGCCGTATCATTTCAATTGGAAAAGATTCCGTATTCCTGGACACCGGAACCCAGATAGACGGCGTGGCCAACAGAGCGGATTTACTCAATTCCAAGGGCGAATTCCCTTACGCCATCGGAGATATTGTCGAGCTTTACGTTGTGTCCGCAAAAGAGGATGAAATCCTGCTTTCAAAAGCCATTTCCGGATCCGGTGACAACACCCTGCTAAATGAAGCCTATCACAATCAAATTCCGGTAAACGGAAAAGTCATCGAACAGTGCAAGGGCGGTTTTCATGTTGACATTCATCATACCCGTGCTTTTTGCCCTGTCAGCCAGATGGATATCTCCTATATTGAAAATCCGGAATCATTCATCGGTCAGTCCTTTGATTTTCTGATTCTTCAGTTTGAAGAAAGAGGCAGAAATATTGTTGTTTCCAGGCGCGAGTTGTTAAAACAGGATATGGAGAATAAAAAAGATCGGTTTCTTGAAACGCTCTCCGTGGGTTCCGTCTGTACCGGCAGGGTTGCCCGGGTCATGCCCTATGGCGCTTTTGTCGAACTGATTCCCGGCCTGTCGGGCCTGGTGCCGATATCGGAAATCAGTTGGTCGCATATTGAAAAACCCGAAGACGTTCTGAAAGCCGATGACACGCCTCAGGTGGTTGTCATCTCGATTCAGCCAAGGCCGGAAGGTGATCCGAAAATTGCCCTGTCCATCAAACAGGTTCTGGATAATCCGTGGAGTCATATCAGCGATCAGTTTCATGTCGGCGATCGGGTAAAAGGAAGAATAACCCGCCTGGCCCCTTTTGGAGCCTTTGTGGAACTGGCGCCCGGCATCGATGGCCTGGTTCATCTTTCCGAAATCAGCTATACGCAGCGGGTCAACCGACCGGAAGATTTTCTTCAGCCAGGACAAGAGGTTTATGTCCTGATCAAGGAAATCGACCTGTTAAAAAAGCGTATTTCCTTAAGTATCAAGGATGCTGAAGGAGATCCTTGGATGGATGTTCCGGAAAAATATAAGTTCGGCCAGACTATAGAGGGCATGCTACAGAAAAAGGAAAAATGGGGATATATCGTAACTTTGGAGCCTGGAGTTGTCGGGATACTGCCGCTTTCCAAAATCCGATCCTCAGGACAACCTGGCTGCCGTGGAATCCCTTAAGCCGGGTCGTGCCATGACTGTTGTGATTGACGAGATCAAGCCGGAAGAAAGAAGAATCACCCTGAGGCTGGATGCCCCGGAGAACGACAACTGGCAACAGTACTCACCTCAGAAAGCGCCCCGGTCTGTCGGAACCCTTGGGGACAAACTACAGCAGGCGCTCGATCTGGCAAAAACGAAATGACTCCTGCATGAGGCGAAGAGATCTTTTAGCCTGCAACAATGCTTGAAATTTCCTGAAAAAAGAGTATGCTGTGATATGATCAAGATAAAATGGATCGTTCCATAAAAATTTGATTGCAGCGTTGAAACGCCCTTATATCAAGAAGGAAACGGGGATTGTTTCCCTGGAGGCCATTTTAAGAAAGATCTTTAATAAGGATAATGAATGACAGACATACTTGAAGATGAACCCACTTCCGAACCACGGGCAGACAAGCCTAAATTTCTTACCCAGACATATTTTGACGAACTGAATCTGCCCGAACCCGTCCTGAAAGGATTAACAGAGGCGGGATTTACCCAGTGCACTCCGATTCAGGCCCAGACGCTGCCCCTTTCCCTTTCCGGAAAGGATGTGGCAGGACAGGCACAGACCGGAACAGGAAAAACCGCCGCTTTTCTGGTAACTGTTTTCACCCGTCTGCTTACCGAAGAATCTAGGGTCCCCGGCGAGCCGGCCGCTCTGATTGTGTCCCCCACCCGCGAACTGGCGCTTCAGACTTATGAGGAAGCCTGCCTCATCGGCAAATACACAGGACTTACGATCGCCCAGGTCGTTGGCGGCGTGGATTATCAAAAACAGGCGGATATTCTGCGAAGCGGCGTCGATATCGTCATCTGCACACCCGGAAGAATAATTGATTATTTCAAGCAGGGCATCTTTAAAACCAGCGGCGTTAAAATAATTGTGGTCGATGAGGCGGACCGGCTCCTGGACCTTGGCTTTTCCAAAGACATGCGGTTCATTCTTCAAAAACTGCCCCGATATGACAAGCGCCAGTCTCTGCTCTTTTCCGCAACCCTGTCCTTCCGGGTGATGGAGTTGACTTATGAGTACATGAATCTTCCCGAATTTATTTCAGTCACCCCTGAGGACGTTGCGGTTGACGGCATCGAGCAGTCCCTTATCCACGTGGGCTCCGATCAGAAACTGTCCCTGCTTCTGGGCCTTCTGGAAAGAGAGACTTGGGAGCGCATCCTGATTTTTGTGAACACCAAATCCGGGGTCGAGTGGCTATCCGCCAAACTCAAGGGCAACGGGTGGCCTGCTGAGGGGATTACCGGCGATCTGCCTCAGCAAAAGCGCTTCAAGCTGATGGAACAGTTCAAGGAAGGAAAGATCAAGATGCTGATTGCCACCGATGTGGCATCTCGGGGTATCCATGTGGAGGATATCAGCCATGTCATCAATTTTGATCTTCCCCAGGATCCCGAAAATTATGTCCACCGCATCGGCCGCACGGCCAGAGCAGGAAAAACCGGCAAGTCCATTGCCTTTGCCTGTGAAGCATATGTCTTTCACCTGGAACCGCTGGAAGCACTCTTAAACGCCAAAATTCCCGTGGTATGGCCGGAAGACGACTGTTTCAAGGAAGATAAGGCCGGGCCTGTCCCCCGAAGCCGCTATTCCCTGGACAAAGCACGCAAACCTGAACGAAAGCCGCGCGCCGCCGCGCCAAAACGCGGTGAACGCACCGAGCGAAGTGGGCGCACCGAACGCAGTGATCGCAGCAATCGCAGAAAAGAGATGCCTGTTTATAAATTCACCATTCCGCGGGGAGAGAATTATTTTCCGGGAACTTTTTTCGGGTTTGCCCCGGAACCACCCGAAGGGTTTGATTTTTCCGCATCCTCCGCCGAAATGATAGAAGACAACGACATTATGGATTTTGAGGAAACCTCTCTGCCTGAGGTTTCAGAAATCCTGCCGGCGCCTGCTGAAGAAATACACGCCGATGGTTCCGGGAAATTGCCGGAAGGGCCGGCAGTTGAATCCGCTGAACCCGCCCCAGTTAAGAAGAAACGCAGGCGCCGCCGGTACAACAAGAAAAAAACCCCGGCCGCTGCATCAGATGCCTCAGTTTCTGCGGATTCTGCAAACAATTCAGAATCCGCATAGTTGACAGATCATTTTTGCCGATCCGTTTTTTCAAAGACCTTTCTTCCCCCTTTTTCTCAAAGGGGGAAACGAGAACTCGGCCAAGCGTATGGCCCCATTGTCCACATCATGATGATCACCTTTCCGAACCATGAATCCTCGTTTTAATAAGCCGCAACATCTGGCATCTGCAAGTCCAATGCCGAATCCGGCGCCGGCGCGATCCATCAGAGCAAGCCTTCCCGAACGAATATACGATCCTGCCCTACCCATTATTGACAAGAAAAAGGAAATCATCCAGGCCATTTCCGAGCACCCGGTCGTGATCGTATCCGGAGAGACAGGTTCAGGCAAAACCACCCAGCTTCCCAAATTCTGTCTGGATGCCGGCCGCGGGATCAGCGGCGTCATCGGCTGCACACAGCCGCGAAGAATCGCCGCCATGACCGTGGCAAACCGGATCGCCGAAGAGCTCGGCGAGACAGTCGGCCAGTCCGTGGGGTACAAAATCCGTTTTACCGATAAAACCAGCCGCCATTCGGTCATCAAGATCATGACGGACGGCATCCTGCTGGCCGAAACCCTGAATGATCCCTTACTGAACCGCTACGACACCCTTATTGTGGATGAAGCGCACGAGCGAAGCCTGAACATCGATTTTATCCTCGGAATTGTTAAGACCCTGCTTCAGAAGCGAAGCGATCTGAAGCTTATCATCACCTCCGCCACCATCGATACGGATAAATTCTCCAAGGCATTTGATCGTGCACCGGTGATCGAGGTGTCCGGACGCATGTATCCGGTGGAAGTCCGCTACTTGCCGCCGAATGCATCATCCGATACAGACGATGAGCCGACCCCTGTCGAGCTGGCGGCAAAGGCCGCGGAACGGCTCTGCCGGCACGAGCCTTTTGGGGATGTGCTTGTTTTCATGCCCACAGAGCAGGATATTCGGGAAACCTGCGAGCTGATCGAGGGCAGAAGGCTTCAAAGAGTCACTGTTCTTCCCCTGTACGCCAGGCTTTCTGGAAAGGATCAGGCCCGGGTTTTTTCCCCTGCCGCGGGCAGAAAAATTATCGTCGCCACCAATATCGCCGAAACATCTTTAACCATTCCCGGCGTAAAATATGTGATTGACGCGGGCCTTGCCCGGATTTCCCAATACACCCCCCGGTCCAGAACCACGTCCCTTCAGGTCAGGCCCATCAGTAAAAGCAGTGCGGATCAGCGAAAGGGCCGCTGCGGACGCCTGGAAAACGGCATCTGCATCCGGCTCTATTGCGAAGAAGATTATTTGTCCCGCCCCCAGTTCACGCGCCCGGAGATCCTTAGATCCAACCTGGCCGAAGTCATCCTCAGAATGATGGCCTTGAAACTGGGATCCATCGCGGATTTTCCGTTTATTGACCGGCCCGATTCCAGAAGCATTACGGACGGCTTTGATCTGCTGACAGAGCTTGGCGCCATCCGCAAAACAGAGAACAAACGACAGAAGACAGACGACAGATGTCAGACGGCAGACGATGGGAAAAAGAGGCCGCCTGACATCTGTTCTCCGTCATCCACCCCCGGTTATACGCTGACCGAGCAGGGCCGGTTCATGTCCAGAATACCGGTGGATCCCAGGCTTTCCCGGATTCTGCTTCAGTCCCGAACCGAAGGATGCGTTCCGGAGATTACAATCATCATTGCCGCGCTCTGTATTCAGGACCCCCGGGAAAGGCCCATCGAAAAAGTCCAGCAGGCAGATGCCATGCATCGGATTTTCAGCGATCCGTCATCGGATTTTATCGGTCTGTTAAATATCTGGAACCATTATCATCAACTTCAGGAAACAGATAAATCCACAAGCAAATTGAAACGGTTCTGCAGCCAGCATTTTTTATCGTTTAAACGGATGCGGGAATGGCGGGACATCCATTTCCAGCTTTCCGAGATTGCAAAAGAATCCAAAATATTATCTTCTGAATTGGAACCCACCCCCTGTAGCAATACAGGTAATACAAATCCCTCCCTTTTCCCGGACCGCTACGGTGCCATCCACCGCTCGATTCTCAGCGGATTTCTTTCCAATATCGCCATGAGAAAGGAAAAAAACATCTTCAAAGCGGCACGGGACCGGGAAGTGATGATTTTTCCGGGATCCAGCCTGTTTAACAAGGCCGGAAACTGGATCGTGGCAGCCGAAATGGTGGAAACATCGCGTCTGTTTGCGCGGATTGTTGCCGGCGTTGATTCCAAATGGCTGGAAGACCTGGGCAAGACCCTTTGCCGTTACACGTGGAGCCAGGCCCACTGGGAACGAAGTCGCGGCGAAGTCGTGGCTCTTGAGCAGGTCAGCCTCTTTGGGCTTGTCATCGTCAGCCAGCGCCCGGTATGCTATGGACGGATCGATCCGGTGGAAGCCTCGAACATCTTTGTGCGAAGCGCGCTGGTGGAAGGCGATATCAAAAAACCGTTTGCCTTCATGATCCGCAATCAAAACCTGATTGAAGAAATCCAGGATATGGAGAACCGGTTCCGGCGTAAAGACCTGCTTGTCGGCGAAGCAGATCTCTATGATTTTTACCGCCGGCGGATTCCCGAAACGATCAGCGATATCCGGACATTTCAGAAATTCTTAAAAGATAAAGAGGATGACGGATTTCTGCTCATGAACCGGGAAGACCTGCTGCAGTATGCTCCGGATTCCGGGGAACTGGCCCAGTATCCGGACAAGGTCACGCTGGGCAGCAACCATTTTTCGTGTTTGTACAGTTTTGAACCCGGCAGCCAGGAAGACGGGCTTACCGTTCAGATTCCTTCGTCCGCGGCACAGGCCATCCCCAGGGAATCGCTCGACTGGATGGTGCCCGGGCTTCTGAAGGAAAAAATCGCCGCCATGATAAAGGCGCTTCCCAAGGTCTACCGGAAAAAACTTGTTCCCATTTCCCGGACCGTGGACATTCTCGTAGCCGAAATGTCCAGGGAAACCGAAATATTAGTAAATGCCCTCAGCCGGTTCATCTACCAGCGGTTTGGAATTGATATTCCGGCCTCTGCCTGGTCCGAAGAAACCCTTCCGGATTATCTCAAAATGCGCATTGCCATTACCAGTGCCGAAGGCAAGGTGATCTGCAGCGGCAGGGATTTATCTGTTCTGGAAAACCTGGCCCCGGAGCGAATCAGTGCCTCAGCCCTTGACCTTGCCAGAAATAACTGGGAACGACCCTCCGTCACGGACTGGGACTTGGCGGCGCTTCCGGATTCCATCGAGATCCAGGGAGAAGCCGATATCAACTGGACGCTATTTCCAGCCCTGGTTAAAAACCCGGACAGCGGCACCGTCAGTCTTCGGCTCTTTGAAGAACCCGTCGAAGCGCTTTTGAAGCCCACTGCAACGGCGTTGCCGGACTGGTTGAGATTGTCTACGCCAGAGAAATGAAATTTCTTCAGAAGTATCTGTCAATCCCCGCGCCAACGCCTTTTTTTGGTCGAAAAATGGGGCGGGGTCAAAAAAGATTCCAGAAAAAACTTTATCAGGCCCTGTTAATCCGACTGTTTTCACATAATATTCGATCCGAAAGTGAATTCATCACCCATACTGAAAAGACGTTGCCAGACTTGCCGCTCTCTTCTAAAAAACTGCTGGATACCAGCATGGAAGTTCTTGAAGCTTACTTACGAAGCCGACAGCATCATCGATGGCCTGATCCGAAACAACCCCGCCAATACCGCTGCCAGGCAGTTCTGGAAAGATCTGAAAGAACAGCTTCATATTCTGGTGCCCGAAGACTTCATGATCCGGTATGAATCCGAGCGTCTGCCCCATTTGATCCGGTATATTCGGTCTATCGGGATCCGGGCTCAGCGGGCCTGGCTGGATTTTGACAAAGATCTGGTAAAGGCCCGTGAAATCCAGCTCTTTGCCGACAGACTGCACGGCCCTTCAGGAGGGGCTTTCTCCGCATGCAACGGATAAAAAGAAGCAGTGCTGCCGAAGATCTGTTCTGGATGATCGAAGAATACAAGGTCTCTCTTTATGCCCAGGAACTGAAAACCGCGTTTCCGATTTCCAGAAAGCGCATCGAAAAGGCATTTGAGGAAATCGACCGGATGGTGTGAACAGATAAAGCCATTCTTGCAATTTTCGTGCGTTCCAATATCAACCCCGACGACATCATTCCCGTGGATGAGAAATCTATTAATATTTTCTAAATCTTAATGCAAATGCCGGAAAAAAAGAGATGTCACTGGAACAACCGTACCTTCTCATCATGGCAGTACCGCCGCTGTGCGACAGCACAATTTCACGAGAGGCGGCTGAAAAGGGCTATGACTCGGACGCGGCGATCCAGTCTTGCAGGGTTTCGGGGATAAATTTGCTGCTGTTCACTGGATTCCACGAGCATTGTGAATTGACGGCCACGCCGTTTTGTATGACGGAAACCGGGCGGTCGGACGACACTACAACCACGATAATATTTGCCTGCTCGGCGGAAAACCGCAGCGCGGAGTTGTACCGGGCGCCGCGGGCGCGGTCTTCGCCGGATATGGCGCGACCGTCCAGCAGGCAGGCGAATCCGTGGAGATGGCGATCGGCACCGATATGCACGGCTCCGTCAACTTTGCACAGAGATTTTGCGAGCTCCAGAAGATTGTCCTTGCTGAGATCCAGGGGGGATTCAAGCGCCTGACCCGAAATAGAAACCGGATCGGGATTAAGATCGATAATCAGCGTGCACCCGAATTTATTTTCCTCCGCATTATGAACAATCTCGGCAATTATTCTAAAGAGAAGATTTCCTTCTGACGGCGACAGATCAGATTCCAGCAGGGCTTCTTCCACTTGAATCAACTTTGCCTGGCGGGTCGTGGACTTAAAGCTGCCATCCTCAAAACTGCAAAGTGTCTCCTGATTGACCTTTAAAAAGCCGTGACTGCCGAAAAAACAGGCCCGTATGGAAAATTTCGGCAGCACTCCATCACAGATCCCGATAATGGCTTTACCATCGGAAACAAGTTTATGGTCCAAATTCTCTACTGAAAGCAACAGTTTTCGAACATGTTTCAGGTTGTCCAACCGGGGTTGTTCCGATTTTTTGAAACGCGCCAGAAAGGCCATCTGCGGTAAAAAGCCAGGTTCGACAAACACCAGTTCTCCCCTGGGCCATGCCCCTTCCTCTCGGGTCTTGGAAATGCCTAAAATGGCGTCCAGGAGTGGATACACCCGAATGTAGGTATCCCAACCCAGATACAGGTTCATTTCATCGATAATCTGGTCCCGAATCGCATGAGTTGCATACTCCTTCAGAAAGGTGCCCGAAATACCGGTGTAGAGTTCACATCCATTGGCGATATCGTGCGACATCCGTAATGCCGTATGCTCCAGCCACCTTTCGGTCGGACCCACCGAACAGATATCCGGATGGTGTTCCGTAAACCACATCTGATATAATACCGAAGCCGAACGCCCGCCATAGGAGATAAGGCCGGCCAGTTGAAGGTTTTTTTCCGGGTGGATGTGTGCAAACCTGGATTTGTCCGGATCAAAATCCACCTTACGGCACCAGTGATCCGCTTCCAGGTAAAGAGATCTGAATTTGGTTTCATGTCCGCGAAGCAGATTCTGGGGGTCACAGATGTAAATCGGTGATTCCGGAGTCAGACAGAAAATGACGGCTGCGCGGCTTGGACCTGAAAAATGGGACAGCCCGTCGCGCAAGTCCGTCCAGCATGTCGCTGACGCATTGCGAAACAAACCGGTTCACGGATTGGCTGCTTTTTTTCATGAACCGAGAATCCGCTCGGCTATGGCTGTGCCCATCGCCGATGTGCCGACAGCATGGTTTTTATCCAATGCAATATCACGTGTGTGGATTCCGGATGACAAGGCATCGGCCACCGCATTTTCAATGGCGCTTGCCGCCTGATCCCGGCCGAAGCTGTACTTGAGCATCATGGCAGCGGATAGAATCTGGGCAACGGGATTTGCGATTCCCATGTCGGCGATGTCCGGAGCCGATCCTCCGGCCGGTTCGTACAGACCGAACCGGCTCTCATTCAGACTCGCCGATGGCAGCAGACCCATGGAGCCCGTCAGCATGGCGCATTCATCCGATATGATGTCTCCAAACATGTTTTCACAAAGAAGAACATCAAAGCGGTGAGGGTTTTTTATAAGCTGCATGGTCGCATTGTCGATGTAAAGATGATCCAGTTCCACATCCGGATAATCCTTGGCCACTTCACAGACGATTTCCCGCCAGAAGACCATGACGGTTAGAACATTGGCCTTGTCGATGGATGTGATTTTTTTTCTGCGGCTTCTGGCGATTTCAAATGCCGCCCGTGTAATTCTTTCAATCTCCATGCGGGTGTAAACCATGGTGTCGAAAGCTTTTTCTCCGGGACCAATCCCTTCCCGGCCCTTGGGTGTTCCAAAATAAATGCCCCCGGTCAGTTCCCGAACGCAGAGAATGTCAAACCCGTTGCCCACAATTTCAGCCTTGAGCGGACTGGCGGCTGCAAGGGCCGGATAGACTTTTGCAGGCCGAAGATTACAAAAAAGATTAAAGTGTTTTCTAAGGGGAAGAAGGGCCGCGCGTTCCGGCTGTTTTTCCGGTGACAGTTTCTCCCATTTTGGACCTCCCACGGAACCAAAGAGAATGGCGTCGCTGCTTTCGCATAGTGCCAGCGTCTCTGGAGGAAGTGCCATACCGCAACTTTCGATGGCGCATCCGCCGATATCCGCAACCTGATATTCAAACTGAAAATCAAATTTTACTCTGATTGTCTCAAGAACTTTCAGCGCTTCATTCATTACTTCAGGCCCGATCCCATCTCCGGGCAGTACGGCTATTTTGTTCATCAATCATTCCTTGCTGTTTTGTACGAACGCCGCAATCAGGCGAACGATCATTGTTATTTATTATCTGTCACAGCCATGATTCTCATCCTTTACAAAACGGATCAAACGCAGTCGGTAAAGTATTATTTTCATCCCTGGAATGCACGGGTGATTCTTGTCCATTTATTTGTTTTTTTCCTGTATTGTTCTTTTATGATGCAGAATAGTACCAGCGTCAAGAACAGATTTCTGTTGATTCTGACGTCAGGGATGATTACTATTGAAAAGAAGCAATATAACTTCATTATGTAACGCCGGTTTTGCGTAGGGAGGAATTTTCGGTGTTGAATTTAATGCCATAGAGTAAGAATACAGGCATAACACTCTGTAATTATAATACATATGTCAACAATAAATAGATATTACAGCCAGTTGTATTCATGTTTTCTTCTAAGGAAACCTTACCCAGGAGGTACCCCATGATCGACAAAAATCAGATTTGCCAAAAAATCAAAGAAATATATCCGGACATCGGCGCGTGCGGCATTGACGTCGAAGTGGATTATGATGCAACCCAGCAAAGATGGGTTGTTGACCTGAAAAAAGATCGCCATGAGCTGAAAACCTATCTGGAGCCCGGAGACGCCGAAGCCTGTCTGCTTGGCAAGCAGTGCGTCAGCCTGGGCATAGAGATCGCCCAATTGCGCGGGAATATCGAAAGAATGTAGCGTCCGGATCCGGATATAATGGAAAACATCGATATCCTCTCCATGTTCACCCTGGGCTTTCTGGCTCAGGGACACTGCATCGGCATGTGCGGCCCCCTGATCATTGCATTTCCGGGTCGTACGGGACGGTTCACACCGCATCTTTTTTACCATTCCGGAAGGATCGCAACTTACTGCGCCGCCGGAGCCGTCATGGCGGCAATCGGCAAAAGCCTGCCGCAAATCGCCGCTGCCACGTCTTCCGATCCTCAGCTCTGGCTGATGCGGGGCAAAATCGGTTTTGCCTTGATCGCCGGCATATTTCTCTTTCTTTTCGGCATCAGCCGAATCGGTCTGGTTTCCGAACCCGCATGGATGGCGGCCGCCACGCCTGACCGCATTCCCGGATACCGCCGCATTGTCCGTGCGGCCATGCAGGACAGCAAAGCGACCGGTATGGCACTGCTGGGGCTGATGATGGGCCTGCTGCCCTGCGGTCTGTCCTATGGAGCATTTGCACGCGCCCTGCCGGCCGAATCCGTCATAAAGGGCATGCTGCTGACCGGCGCATTTGGTCTTGGCACCCTTCCCGGACTTTTGCTCCTCGGCACGGGAATCGGCGCAATCATGCGACGGTTCCAGCGACTGTCCGATATCCTGTCGGGTCTGATCATGCTGGGAATGGGCCTGAAATTATTATTCCGCTGTGTCAAACTGATTCTCTCGTGAAGCATGAAGCGTCACTTTCCTCATTTTGGGAAAAGGGCGCCGGGGGAATTTCAGGGAGTTATCCTTTTTTCTTCATCAGACGCAGGGTGTTGCCGACAACGCTGAGGCTGCTCAGCAGCATGGCGATCACGGCAACCAGCGGATTCAGCAACCCGCTGACGGCAATCGGAATGCTGATCAGATTGTAGATGAGCGCCCACCCGAGGTTCTGGGTGATTTTACGGTTAACCCGCCGGGCCAGATCCAGCAATTCCGGCAATTGGGCCGGATCACCGCGCATCAGGATGATGCCGGCTGTCTCACGCTCCAGTGGATAGCCGGAATGGACCGCAACCGCCAGATCCGCGCAGGCCAGCGCCGGGGCGTCGTTGACGCCATCTCCCACCATGGCTGTTTTCTCGCCGTTCCGGCAAAGCTCCCGAATGAACTCGGCTTTCTCCCGGGGCGTCAACCCGCCTCGAAAAATTTGAATTTCCAGTGCCTCTGCAACGAATTTCACGGCCCGCGGCTCGTCTCCGGAAATCATCGCCAGCTTTTTTCCCATTTGCCGCAGCGATTTCAGCGCATTCAAAGCGGTCGGGCGAATCCGGTCGCCAAAAATAAATATCGCAGCCGGTTGATCCGCGATGCTCATGAATACACGTGAGACATCTGCGGCGCCATTATCCGCTTTCAGAGACCTTGTTTTGCGGATCTACCCATGCAGGGGAACCGATCCTGACGGCAAGTCCGTCAACAAGGCCTTCTATCCCCTGCTCCCTTTCATGGATTTCTTCGGCATCTGGAATTTCAACATGCTGCTGCAGCGCCCTGCTCCGGATTTCCACTGCGATGAAATGCTGCGAGCGGCTTTCAAGCGCTGCCGCAAAGGCCAGGATCCGCTTTTCATCATAAGTGCCAAGGCAGATGATTTCAAGCAGTGACCATCTGCCTGTGGTCAGTGTGCCTGTCTTATCAAAGGCCACCGTTGTGATACGATCCGCCTGTTCAAATGCGAAAAAATCACGCACCAGCATCCCTTTTCCGGCCGCCAGGGAAATGCCGGCAACGCGCGCCAGCGGAATGGCAATGCCGAGCGCGCAGGGGCAGGAGATCACCATGACGGTGATGGCCCGAATCAGGCTCTCTTCCAGGCGATCTATCCAACTGCCGATACAGCCAAAACCGGTGGCAATTGCGACCAGGACAATTCCGGGCACAAACCATTTTAGAATTCGATCGGTTCTGCTTTCAAGGGGGATTTTTCGGCTGAGGGCAGTTTCCATGAGCCGAATCATCTGCCCGAGGGTGGAGTCGCTTCCAACGGCTGAGGCTTTTATCGAAATCCTGCCGCTCAGCATTTTGCTGCCGCTCAGAACGGCATCCCCGGTTTTAACTGAAACAGGCAAGAGCTTCGCCGGTCAGAGATGCGGTATCGATCTGGCCGGCTCCTGAGATGATCACGCCATCGGCGGCTGCAATTTCACCGTCGGATAGAACGAATACGTCACCAGAAACGAGCCGATCCGTAGCTTCATAGCGTCCACCCGGAAAGCCGGTACTGCAGCGCCTGACTTTTTGCGGCATCAAGTTCAGGAATTCTTCAAGATTCGCATGAATGTTATTTCTGACATTGCCTTCGATGAGTTTGCCGAGAAGCACCAGGGTGACGAGCATGGTCGCCGTGTCAAAATACACGTGAAAACTCCCCTGCCACAAATTAAACACGCTGTACCCGTAGGCGCTTAAAGCCCCCATGCTGATGAGTGCCTCCATTCCGGCAGCCCCGGTCATCAGTCCCTGCCAGGCTTTTTGAAAAATCGGCCGGCCCCCGTGAACCATCACGGCAGTGGCCATGGCAAAAACCGGCCAGCCGATCATTTGAATGTCCTCCGGAGCCAGCCGGGTCAAAAATCCGGCGTAAAGCGCCAGTGAGAGCATCATGATATTCAGGGTCAGAAAGGCGCTGATCCCGAAACGGATCCAGTCGCTTTTCCTTTCCCGAAAATACGCATCGTCTGCCGGGCAAAGCGGTTTTATATCCCAGCTTTTCTATGGCCTGAATAATCAAAGACGGCGATGTCTTTGACGGATCATAGCTGCATGAAAAACGGTCTAAGGAAAAGCTGCAAGATGCCTTACGAACACCTGACAGGCGAGAGACCGCGGTCTCAATGACCCAGGCACAGGCCGGACACCACATTCCGCTGACTCGAAGATCCAGATCCAGTTGATGGCCGGCCGGCTCTATCGATCGGTCGGATCAATCACCACGGGGGTTTCCAGATCAATTTCCGATCGGGGGATGACGCCGGCGGCCTGGCACTGCCTGAAGAGTTCTGTTTCACGGAAAGACTCGGGATGCGGGGAATCGGCTGCCTCCATGAGCAGCATATAGACCATTTTACAGCCCTGGCAGCAGAACCAGAGCGGCTTTTCAGCAGACGGAAAGCTCTGAAGGGAATACATCGGGCGTTTAGACCGCACAAGTCGCAGGTGTGCAGGGTCCCGGGCACAGATGGCAACCCTATTTCCGGACGCCGATGGATTTGATGTAGGCAATGACGTTCCAGCGGTCGATGATCCGAAGGGTGGTGTCAAGGGCCGGCTGTCTGCCGCTACTGCCGGCTCCGTAACTGATATGCTGAAATAAAACGCCGTCCATCATCCCCTGAACCCGGGACGTTCTTAAATCCGTCGGCAGCGGCGAGAAACTCTGGCCGACGGTGCCGTTGCCGTCATGATCCCTGCCGTGACACTGCCGGCAAAACGTGTCATAAACGACTTGTCCGGCCAGAACAGCCTTCGAATCGCCGGGCAAAACCGGTGATTGAAGCTCACGGCCCTGCCATGGCTCGATAGACTGCCTCGGGCTCGGCTACGGAAACCGTTCCGGCTTCCATGACAAGAAGGGGCTTTTCATAGGGTCTGACTGCCGGAGTCTCCCGCATTCGGCCGTATGGGAAATATCTGTCATAAGCCATCAAGGCGGCATAGCCGGCCCAGACACAGGCAGCATAACACGATCAGCAGCACCAGCTTTTTCATTTTATTCCCCCATCCGGCCGCGAACATGCTGGCGGTACGGAAGCGGTTCATAAATCGCGTACGGGGATTCTCCGGGAACATCCGGAACCGGCCGATAATCCCAGCCGGGCTGCCCCTTGTCGCCGACCACAAGATAAGTGAACAGGCCTTTGCCGAAAATAAACAGCAACATCATCAGGATAATGATCCAGGTAGAACGCTCCGAACGGGCATGGGTTTGCATATTAAATCGCCTCTCCGGTCAGGCCGATCATCAGAATATACCCGAACCCCCACAAAACCGTGCCGAGAATCACCAGAAAAAGAAACAGGGGAAAGGGGGCATCTCTTTCTTCAATGCCATCCGGATAAGTTCGGGTCACCCGTATCTGGCGGTCTTCCGATGCTTTTCCGCGAAAATGAGAAAAAGACAAGGCAATGCCCACAAGCACCACACACAGCAAAGCCGGGAAAACAGCCATGACAAGATGCTGAATGTTTAAGAGATTAAAAAACCGCATGAGCAATCCCCCGTTCTTTTCCCGATACGTTAGCCTGCCCGCAGCAGGGAAAAAGCCAGCACGGATGCGCTGATCAGAAGCCCCATGCAGGCCATTGCAAGTAAAGCAATCGCCTCAAAGCGGTGGCTTCGACTGATCCTGGCCGGCGGACTTTCCGTATCATGCTGAAGCGGAAGAAAGGCCGCCCGCTTCTGATCGCTGAACTGCCCGTTTTTCAGCGCCCAGAAAAACACAAGGCCGCTGATGCAAAGGCCGATGAGCAGATATGCGGTAAAAAATGAAAAATACATTTATCCCCTTTCGCCTCAGGGTTCATGGGCGGCGTCAATGCCGCGCGGTTCGGCATTGGCATCGCTTTGGTTGATAAAATTGACAGCCACGAAATTGCCGACCTCCCAGATTTTTTCAGATTCAAGCTCTGCCTTGAAATACGGCATGGCAGATCCCGTGATGCCGTTCATGATCTGGTAATAGAGGATTCCGCCGGAAATTTCACGGCCTTTAAGGATCGTAAAATTCAGCGGCGGCGGATAGAGGTAAGGCTGGGCCGGACCCATGCCGTCTCCGATGGGCTGTGGCACCCCAGACAAAAATCCTGGTAGATTTTTCGTCCCCTTGCCAGCCCCGCATCCGTTGTCGGATAGGGATTGGGGAGATGGCGCCAGCCTTCGGGTATATTCTCGGAAAGCCACTTGACATTTTCGACCGGACCCGCTTCGTAGGCTGCTGTAACCTGCGTTTTCCAATGGTTCTGTCGTGCGGTGCGATGGTCCGCGGATTTTCCGCCCAGACTCTGGACATAGCGGGTCAGGCGCCGGATGTTGTCCGTCCCGAGGTAGGCAAACGGCGGCATGATGGAGTTGCCGCGGGTAAAGCGCGGATTGGTGAAATGGGCCATGTGCCAGTCATCCGGATGCTCTCCGCCCTGCTGGGACAGATCCACGCCGGTCCGTTCCGAACCCAGAAGAATGGGCTGATCCGCGATATAATCACCGGCCTCGGCAATGCGTTCGGCCCCCCAGTCTATGGCGCGGATCGACTGAGTGTGACAGTAAACGCAGCCGTTGGCGATATAAATGGCCCGGCCTTCCATTTCCCCGGCAGTGCGTTCACGGAAAGTCTTCGATGGCGTGGTATCCCGGGTGGCATAAGGCCAGTAGACCATCACAAAAGCAATGGCAACAAATATGGCCAGCGAACCGGCGATTACCGATCGGGGCGTCATGTCCTGGCTCATATCCTGGCTCCGGGATTGAAATACAGCGTGCGGATCATGTTGTAAAGTCCGATGCAGGCACCGCTGACAACAAATATTCCCACAGCCACGCGCAGCACATAATACATATGGATTTCGGGAAGCACCCGGTAGATGCTTTCCCCGTTCAGCCAGGCATTGCCTTGAATGAGCCCTGCAATCGTCAGGACGATGGTAAACCCGACCACGCCGATCAGCACCAGCCAGTATTGCAGATCCGCCAGAAACCGGCTGTAAAGCGGTCTGCCGGCGATTCTCGGCAGAATGTAATACATGCCCCCAAGTGCGATCATGCCGGCAAAGCCCAGGACCCCGATGTGGGCATGCCCGACAACCCAGTTATTGAAGTGGGTCACGCGCTGGACAGCCGGCAAGGCCATCATGGAGCCTTGAATGCTGACAAAGAAATACATCACCGTACCGGTAAAAATAAATTTTCCGCCGATATCGGCATGAATCTCCCCGAGTTTTCCCCTGGCCGTGTACCAGATGTTGATCAGAAACACCATGACCGGAATCACCATGGCCATGCTGTCCACAATGGCGATCACCTTCAGCCAGGTGGGCACCGGAACCTGAAGCAGGTGATGGGTGCCGATATGCGTGTAAACGACCAGAAGCCCCCAGAACCCGAGGATGCTGAGCGAGTGGCTGTAAAGCGGGTTGTGCGTCACCTTCGGAATCACGTAATAGGCAACCGCCAGCGACAGCGGGGTGAGCAAAAGCCCGAAGATGTTATGGCCGTAAAACCAGAGCAAAATGGCATCGGGAATGCCCGAAAGCGCGCCGGTGCCGGGTTCCCAGATCACGTTTCCAAGAAAATACGTGGCTCCTGTCATAACCACAGCCGCGCACACATACCAGACGGAAACATAGAGAATCGGCTCCAGTCGCCGGCGAATGGTCATCAAGCAGATTGTAGCCGATCATGGCAAAGCTGACCACGATCAGCACATCCACGGGCCAGATGAACTCGGCATATTCCCGTGGCCTGGGTGTGGCCCAGCGACAAGGCGACAATGCCCGCAATCACGGCGACATTCCACAGCAGAACCGTGATCAGTCCGAGCTTCTGGCTGTAAAGCCGTGTTCCCATCAAACGGGGGACAAAATAATGGGCGGCTCCCAGAAGGCCCGGCGTGACAAACCCGAACAGCACAAGATTGACATGAATGGGACGAATGCGCCCAAATTGCAGAAAGCTGATATCGGCCATAAAATCAGGAGCCACCAGATAGCTGGCCGCCAGCAGGCCCACCGAGGTAGCCCCGGCAAACCAGAACGCAGCGGTCAGGCAAAAAGCCCTGGCCGTCAGTATAATCTTCTCTTTCATCGGCAGTGTCAAATGCCATTCATTTTCCTTTTTGATATGAAACCCGTCAATACCCCTTGCTGCCCTCACCCGTGACACGCCAGCCAGCAGTCCATGTTGGCATTTTTTACGCGGTGGCAGCCGATGCAGAATTCCATGTAAAATGTTTTTCCCTTTATGCGGTCAAACGTCTCCACTTCGCCATGGCATTCCGTGCACGCAATCTCTTTTTGAATGTGCCGCTGGTGATTGAACAGAACATGTTTGGCCAGATAATTGGCTTTTTTCCAGGGCGTCGGCGTTCGCGTGTCGAAATACCGGTGTTCTTTTTGTATCCAGAAATGATCGGCAATAATGTATTTGTGGCAATGCAGGCATTTTTCAACCGGCGGAAGACCCGGATGCCTGGAATAACTCACATAAGGGTGGCAATACTGGCATTGAATGTCTTTGACCCCGGCATGGACCCGATGACTGAAGGGAATCGGCTGCTCCGCCCCGATATTGGATCCGGGCGTATCGTAGAAGAAAAGCAGAAAGCTCGCCACGAGCACGGCGCAGAGAAACGTCATCAAGGCAGGCCCTCTGTTTCGAATCAAGGCGGCTATCATCTCATCCATCAGTGCGCCTCCGACGGTTGCGGGTTCAACACTTCCGGAAACTGATTCAGAAAAACCGCAACAGATGCGGCCATCAACCCCAGAAAACCCAGGCTGATCAGACCATCCGCGATTTGCAAGGGCAGTCGAACGGCGTCGGGACTGTAAATGGGGCCAAGAATCAGATAATGCTCCAGCCAGATGCTGACAATGACCACCGATGCAGATAACGATCATGGCCTTGGGAAGTGTCTTGATTCTTTTGTTGATCAGAATCAGAAAGGGAAGAATGAACCCGATCACAAAAACCGTCCATGCCAGGGCATTCCATGGCGCGCGTCTGGGTCCGCTGAATCATGTAAGCGGTTTCTTCCGGAATATTGCCGTACCAGATGACAACGAGCTGCACATAAAAGAAATCCCCCCAGAGCATGCAGAAGGCAAAAAAAAGCTTGCCGATATCGTGAAAACTGGAAGGCGGCAGCAAAAAGTCCACCTTGGGGTGCAGGTGCAGCAGGGATGCCAGGATGATGACAGCGCCAAGTCCCACATAAAACGCCTTGACAAAGGTATAGGCTCCAAACAGAGTGGAATACCAGTGGGGGTCCATGCTCATCACCAGGTCAAAACCGATCAGCGAAAGCACCAGAGCGAAAGCCAGAATATAGAGATTGCCATAAACCGTCATTCGCCTGCGATATTTGCCGAAATCCGCAGGCTGCTGCCGCCAGCGGCGGCCCAGCAGGCCGGAAAGACCGGAAGCGCCCGCTGTCGTGCGGCAGCTTGAACCACAGCGCATGATAAAGATAGGCAAATCCCAATGCATATAGAATAAATATGCCGATAAAATCGCGTATGAACAGAAACGGCAGGTTCAGCCAGACTTCCTTTCCGTGGAGATTGATCTCCAGCCAGGGAAAAACATGGGCCCTTGCCGATAAAAAGAATGAGAAAAAGCACGAAAGAGACCGGGAAAAAAGCGGCAAAGGACTCGGAAACGCCCGAAAGCATCCGGCTCCACCTGGCCCCGGTGGTGTTCATCACAATCGAAAAGAGCAGCCCGCCCTGTGAAATGGCGGAAAACAGAAGAAAATTGATCAGATAGGCCTGCCAGGCCTTTTCAGGATGATCGCCCGCGGCCTGGACGATAAACGTGACAGCCCCGATGATCATGAAAGCCAAAAATAACATGATCAGGGACCGGCTGACAATTTTATGTTCTTTAAAAATCATGGTTTTTTGAATTTAGTCAGTGACTTGACCTGAATGACTTTCGTATCAACACAGATGCCTGCGAAATCCCTGATGCCATCTTGATGAAAGTTGTAACATACTAATTATTCAATGTTTTTATCTCAGCGCCTTTGCTCATAAAAAACTGGCTCAGTTCGGCTTGCTGCCCTGGATCACAAGTGGCCAGAACGCCGAAACGGTTTGACGAGCAGGCAGGGTCATAGCCGTCAGGCGTATCGAACTGCGGAAGCCCGGTCTGAGTCATCAGACCGACGATATTGCCAATGACCGCAAACAGAATCGTAAATTCAAATCCCACGATGAAAAACGGCACCCAGGCGATCACCGGTTTGCCGCCGACAATCAGATCCCAGCGGGTTGCCGTAAAAACAGCCAGGCTAAAGCCGGTAAAAAATCCCGTGATGCCGCCTGCCAGGGTAAACCAGCCGACCCTGCTTTTTTTCAGGCTGCAGGGCATCCATGATGAGCAGGGCTGGGAATCGGGCTGTGAACCCGCCTGAAGGTCCAGGGGGAATTTTTCAGGCCGCAGAATGGCGGATGCCGCCTGCGCGTCGCTGTCAAACAGCCCCAGTACGGATATCTGCTTATCCGGAACAGACATTGCGCCTGGAATTTGCGGGGAGGATAAAACAGGACGCGGATCGCCTTCTGCTGTTTTTGATCTTCTCAGTTTCCGGCTGGTGAAGGGTTTCCTTCATTTCCGTCATGGAAACCGAAGGCATGTGTTTGACAAAAAGAACAAACAGAAAGAAAAAAAGACAAAAACTGCCCAGCATGATCCCCAGCTCTATGGCGGTCGGCCAGTACAGTCCCCAGGTATAGGGGATATAATCATGGGCCACGCTGCCGATAATGATGACAAAGCGTTCATACCACATGCCGACATTGATGAGCAGTGAAAATCCAAAAAGCCAGTAAACGGAAGAACGGATTTTCTTAAACAGAAACAGCAGCGGAATCAGGGTGTTGCAGATGACCATGATCCAGTATTCCCGGCCGTAGTCACCGAACATGCGCCAGCGGAAGGTTTCCATCTCGACGATGTTGCGGCTGTACCAGGCGATGAAAAGCTCGGTTCCATAGGCGAATCCGACGATCAGCCCGGTAAAGACGATGGTTTTGGCAACGCTTTCCAGCACCTGAACCGTGATGATGGATTCGTAGCGGAATATTTTACGCAGCGGAATCATCAGGGTCAGGACCATGGCAAGTCCCGAGTGAATGGCCCCGGCCACGAAATACGGTGCAAAAATCGTGGTGTGCCAGCCGGGAACGACTCCGAGAGCAAAATCCCAGGACACCACGCTGTGAACCGAGATAACAAGGGGGGTTGCCAGGGCGGCAAAGAACAGATACCCCCGTGCGTAATGCCGCCACTGTTCATGCGCGCCGGTCCAGCCCAGGGAGAGAATGTGAAAGATTTTTTTACGGTTTCCCGTTGCCCGATCCCGGACAGTGGCCAGATCCGGCAGCATTCCCGTATACCAGAACAGGGCGCTGACGATCAGATAGGTGCTGATGGCCACGACATCGAACATCAAGGGAGAGGTGAAATTGGGCCACAGGTCACGGGAATTGGGCACCGGAAGCATGTAGAAAACCAGCCAGACGCGACCCAGATGGATAAAGGGAAAGAGTCCTGCGGTGCACACGGCAAAAATCGTCATGGTCTCTGCGGCCCGTGCGATGGGATTGCGCCAGCCGGCCCGGAACAGGTGCAAAATCGCTGATATCAGCGTTCCCGAGTGGGCGATACCGACCCAGAACACGAAATTGACCAGATAGGTTCCCCAGTGAACCGGATTGTTCTGGCCGCCCACCCCGATGCCGACAAAGATCTGGTAAACCCAGCAGCCGGCGCCGAGAAACACCCCCAAGAGCAGCAGCGCAACCAGAACCCAGTAGGATTTGGGCGCCGGCCGCAGGGTATCCAGTACGGTGTTGTCAATACTCTCGAAAGTCAGTTCAGCCATAGGATCTCATAAATGACACGAGCGGTGAATGAATCCCGTATTTGAATATTCGCGATATGATATTCTCTAACACAACTGAATTCGAATGAAAACCGGTTTTACAGTCACCGGCTTTGGTGCTTTTTTTAATGGATTTTTCGGAATTATTTCAACGAGCGCATTTGCCTACTTCTTTTCTTCAATCAGACGGATCACCCTTTCAAATTCTTCAAATGGAAACGCTCCGACCACTGAAACCCCGTTAATTAAAAATGACGGTGTTGCATCGAATCCGAAAGATCGGCCTTCTTTCATATCCTCACTGATCAAATCCGCCATTTCCTTGCTTTCCAGATCCTTTTTCAATCTGGCTTCATCAACACCCAGGAAATTGGCGATTTCCTGCAAAACACTCTCTTTTTCTTTCAGGACATCTTCCCTGCGGTCAAAGGCCATATCATGAAATTTCCAGGCCTTTTCCGCGGACTGCCTGGCAATGGCTTCAAAATACATGGCTTCGATTCTGGACATTTCATGGAGCGGCATATGTTTAAAAAAAACACGGATTTTCTTGGGATATTTCTCGACGAGATCCTGCATGGTGCGGGCAGCCTTGCCGCAGTAGAAACATTGAAAATCCGAATACTCGACAATGGTAATCGGCGCATTGGGATTCACCGATAAAGGGGCGGCCCAAATCAATTTTTGGTTTTTTGGGATTGGCCAGATCCGAGTTTCAAACGCTCTTCCCGTCTTTTTTCAGCCAGGTCACGGCTTCCTTTTTCCACGATCTGAAAAACTTCGATATTTTTCTCTTTCAAGACATCCATCACGATTTCAGGATTTTCCCGGATCGTTTTAAGTACGATCTCCTTGATGATTTCAGGATGTGCTTGAACGGCTTTCAATGCCTCTTCTTGAATCGTTTCGGGCTTCGGGAATTGCATCCCGACAGCAATCCGCATATTAGAAGCATCCCCGCCAGTTTTTTCATTCGATTGATCCTTTCTGAATTATTGTTTGTGATAGTTGACACGCATTCTCATTTAAAAACTGAATTTGCGCTTTATGTCAATAAAAAGTATTCTGATTTGTAATTGTGCATTTGAACGATAATGGAGATTTCCCATTTTACCTGAAACCTTTGCTTGGCTATCGGGCACATTCCGGAATGACAATGCCGCATACAAGTGGTTTTCCCTCAAGCTTAGTTGACAGAAAAATTTATCTTCTTAATTTTATAATATAGATCTGTTTTTCTGATCGTATTCAACGATTAAACTGAAAAAGGAGAAGCATCATGGCATATACATGTAAGAATTGCGGAGCAGTTGCAAACGAACCTGGCCATTTGTGCAATCCCTGCGGAGATAAAGCAAATTGCAGTTTTTGCGGCACAACGGATACGGATACCGGCCATATGTGCAAAGATAAACTGGCGGCCATGAAATATGTCTGTGGGGGATGCGGCCGCGTAGCCATGGAAAAGGGCCATCTTTGCAAACCCACGGCCATCAAGTGATCGGACAAAAGGAAAAACCATTCATCACGACGCATAGCTGGAAACCGGGGGTTACAGCCTCCGGGTTTCCAGTTTAGAAGGAGACATGGCCATGAAAGATACGGGAAGTTTACATTTGAAAGTGCAGGAGCTGTGCAATTGCTTTGCAACCACGGACCCGCTTAAAGAAATGTCAATTGTAAAAGACGGCGCGGACAAGCAAGAATCTGCATTAAAATGGCTGGCTTTGGCCGCGCTGCATGGCGTGAATAACAACGCCGAGAAAATTTCCATCACAAAATCAAATGACGGCAATGTAAAGGTGACTGCCGAATACCGCAAAACAGACGCTTCCCTCTCCCGGCAGTCAGGTGGCGGATAAAATCATCGAATCGCTGATCGGCATTACACATCTTGAGGGCGGTGAAGGAAAAACCCAATTGGCGCTGGGAATCCGGGACAGCAGCATCAATCTGACGATCAAGATGAAATCCAAGGATGGCGGAAAGAAAGTAACGATAAAATTTCAATAATGCACGTTCAGGCATTCTGAATTCAGGCTCTTGGATTCACTTCTGAATACCTGAGTCGTTACGATATTTCATTAAACAGACTTAGCACTGACTGCGTCATGGACGAATCTGGATTTTGCCAGTCCAAAATGACGTTGAAGTGGTTGCGACGCGGCACCTCGAAACAGATGACCGGAAATCCTGATTCTTCCCATGCCGTTTCTGTATGCATGGCTTTGTCTTTTGAATTCGTCTGTGTCGGCTTCGGCAAAGGCGAGCACCAGGTGACAACTCCTTTCCGGAAGATGAAACAGGGGACTCATCTCGCGGGCCATAGCGTCGTCCAGTCCGAGCCATTCGTTTACGTGGGTCTTTGGAATGGGGGTAAGGTCGTATAGGCCGCTCACCCCGAAACCTGCTTTTATAACGTCTTGCGGCAATCCATGGGATTCCTGCCAGCCACCCGAAAGCGCCATGCCTGCCAGGTGCCCTCCGGCAGAGCTTCCTGCCACGACGATGCGATCCGGGTCAAGACCATGGGCCGAGCCGTTTTGCCAGAGCCAGGCGATGGCAGTGCGAACCTGGGAAACTATTGTTTGCAGTTTCGCATCCGGAGCCAGACTGTAGTTGACGGCGACGACCGCAATCCCCTGGGCCGTGAAATTTCCTGCCATGAAGCAGGAATCTTCTTTGGAAAGGGCCCGCCAGTAGCCTCCGTGGAGGAAAACAAAGACGGGCGCATCCGGGACACCGGGAACCTGGAAAATGTCCAGTTTCTCATCCTGGCCGGGTCCATAGGCAAGATCGCGGATGCAAGGCAGGGTCCGGAGCATCCGTTCCGATTCCTCCCTGTAGGCATCCAGGTATATATTCACATCGGCGACGGTGGCCCGGGCATTGTATTGCCTGTCCAGATCCTCCCGGTCCGAAGTTATTGAAGCCATTTTAAACTCCCATATAACTGTTTACGGTTTCACGGTCGGCGATCAGGTTTTCCGTAGTACCGGACCACACGATATGGCCTTTTTCGAATACGTAGTGACGCTTGCAAAACCTGCCGAGTGCGTCCAGATTTTTGTCGACCACCAGGATGGATAGACCTTCATCTTTCAGCATTGCCAGGCAATCCCATATCTCTTTGCGAATTAACGGCGATAGTCCTTCCGTGGCTTCATCAAGGATCAAAAGACGGGGATTTGTAAGCAGTGCCCGTCCTATGGCAACCATCTGCTGCTCGCCGCCGGAAAGATTTATGCCGAGGTTCCCTCTGCGCTCCTCCAGCCGGGGAAACAGTTTGTATATGCGGCCGAGGGTCCAGGGATTGGAAGCATTGGTTCGGTTTGCAGCAGTGGCGATAAGGTTCTCCCTTACCGTCAGATTCGGAAATACATATCTTCCCTCCGGAACCAGTCCCATACCGATTCGGGCGATGCGGTACGGCGGCCACCCGGTTATCGTATTGCCGCCGAACATTATTTCGCCTGAAGCCGGCGGCAGCAGACCCGTAATGCATTTTATGGCGCTGGTTTTTCCCATCCCGTTTCTGCCGAGCAGCGATACGCACTCGCCTTTGTCGATTGCAATCGATATGTCGAACAGGACCTGGGACAGACCATACCGGGCGCAGACGCCCTTCATGGAAAAAAGTCCGGTCATTATTGCACTTTCAAACTCTTCTATCACGTTATCGATCAATCCCCCAGATAAGCCGAACGCACGTCTTCGTTTGCACGAATTTCATCCGGCGTTCCGCAGGCGATCATCGTGCCGTAGACAAGCACGGAAATTCTGTCCGCCAGGGAGAATACCGCCTCCATGTCGTGTTCAATAAGCACCATGGAGGCATTTCCCTTCATGGAGGCCAGAAGGGACATCATGGCCTGATTTTCCTTTGGACTCATTCCAGCCAAGGGTTCGTCAAGAAGAAGCAGTTTGGGTTTGTTTACGATCACCATTGCAAGTTCCAACTGGCGGCGCTCGCCATGGCCCATACTTGCCACCGGCGTGTTGATCTGTTCTCCCAGCCCGACTGCGGTCAGGGCCTCCATGGCTGGACCATTCAATTCATCCGAAGCCGCCGCTGCTTCCCAGAATCTGAAGCTGTGGCCTCTTTGGGCCTGTACCGCCAGCGCGACATTCACAAGAGCGGTGAATTCGAGAAAAACCGAAGAAATCTGGTAGCTGCGGGCCAGCCCCAACTGGGCCCTTTTGTATATCGGCATGGCCGTAATGTCCCGGCCTTCAAAAAATAATGCTCCCCGAATCGGGTTTAAGCTCGCCTGCCAATTGAGAGATAAGCGTTGTCTTGCCGGCGCCGTTCGGGCCGATTATGGCATGGATTTCTCCGGGTCTGACATCCATATCTAGATTGAAGGTGGCCATTAGAGAACCGAAGGACTTGACCAGACGACGGACGCTGAGAATATCCCCGCTCATCTGCGTTCACCCCCGGATGCGGGGAAAAGGCCTACGATTCCGCGCTTGGCCATGATTGCCGTAAAAACGATCATCGGCCCCAGCACGATCATCCTGTGATCGGTGCAAAGAGAAAGCCCCTCTTCCAAAAGCATGAGCGCCATTGCCCCCACTACCGGACCCATCAATGTGCCGATCCCGCCAAGGACAACCATAACGATAAGTTCTCCGGACAGGCTCCACGCCATATAATCGGGAGAGGCAAATCCGGTGAGGTTGGCAAGCAAGACGCCTGCCAGCGAGCACATGACTGCTGAAATCGCATAGGCGGCTAAAAGATAGCGAAAGGTGGGAAATCCCAGTGCGTTCATCCTCCGGACGTTGCCCTTGGAGCCACGAAGGACCATGCCGAAACGGGAATTTATAAGGCGCCAGATAACGTACAGGAAAAAAAGCAATATGGAGAAAACAACGTAGTAGAAAACGCTTTTTTGGCCGAAATCGACAAAGCCGAAATTACTCAACACCGGGATCGTCATTCCCTCGTCACCACCGAATTGCCTTAGACTGATCGCCAGGAAGAAAAACATCTGGGCAAACGCCAGGGTGATCATAATAAAGGGAATGCCGGTGACTCTTAGCGATATCGCTCCGGTGAAGAGTGCGACTGCCAGGGAAAACAGAACCGCTGCACTGAGATGTATCCAGCCGTTCGTCACACCCATCGAGACCAGAATACCGACGGAATAGGCTCCAATTCCGATGTAAAGCGCATGTCCGAAGCCGACAAGTCCCCCATATCCCAGGATCATGTTCAGCGAAAGGGCAGCAAGTGCGTATATCATTATCCGTAAAAAAAAAGTCATGTAGAAAGGCTGGTCTATCAAGGTCGAAACAACTGGCACGGAAAATAGAACAATCAGGGTCGCAAAGGCGAGCATGTTTCTGGGAGCGCGCAAAAAATTCATTTGGGTAGTCCACTCAACCGTTTTTTACGGGGAAAAGGCCTTTTGGTTTTACGGCAAGGACCCCGGCCATCAATAGATAGATAAGCATGGAAGCCAGCGCCGGGCCCGCCGCGTTGGCAAAGGATCGATCCAGGAATTGCCTGAGGATGAGCGGGAGCATCGTACGACCTAACGTATCGACGATTCCAACGATGATCGCACCTAAAAATGCACCCCTGATAGAGCCTATGCCCCCGATCACGATGGTGACCAGGGTCAAAATAAGGATCGGTTCACCCATTCCGGATTGGACGGAGAGGATGGGACCCGCCATAAGGCCGGCTAAGGCGGCCAAAGCCGCGCCTACGCCGAAAAGTAACGTTTTCATCAGTTTTACGTTAACCCCGAGTGCCCCAAGCATCCAACCGATAGAGGCTCCGGCCCGTATCAGCATTCCGACCCGCGTCTTCTGGATGACGATCCACGCGCCAAACGCAACCGTCAGTCCGACGCCGATGATCAAGAGTCTATAAACCGGATAGGTGATTCCAAAGAACGCAACCGCGCCGGAAAGCCCTTCAGGCAAACCCATGTAATAGGGGCTTGGACCCCAAATCATCCTTGTCAGTTCGTTGAAAAAAAGAATGAGTCCGAAAGTGGCCAGCACCTGGTCCAGGTGGTCCCGATCGAACAGCGTCTTCAAAGCGATTTGCTGAACCACGACGCCAAGTATAAATCCACCTGCAATCGCGCCTGCGGCTGCGATCCAGAAAGACTCGGTCACATTCCAGAGGCTGGCGGCAAAATATGCGCCCATCATGTATAGGGATCCATGGGCCAGATTTACAAAGTCCATAATCCCAAAAACAAGCGTCAGGCCGGCAGCCATAAGGAAAATGAGCACGCCCAGTTGGAATCCGTTTAACGCCTGAGTAAAAATCATGGGAAATGTCATCGGATGCTCCCGGCGAAAAGATATGAACAAATTAATAACTAAGTTCATGAAAGATCCACCTCAGGGGCCGGATCGCAGCCTGGCGGATAGTAAACGCCTACTTCATCGGACAAATGCTGTGGTAAGCGTCTCGATGCTCCGACAGCGTTTTTCCCCTGAAGGCAAAGGAAGGTTCGTCGTCTCCAGGATTTTTAACGACTTCCCACATATACCAGTCGGTGATAGGGAAATGATTGTTGTCAAACTTGAAAAATCCGCGCAGGGACTTGAAGTCGGCCTCTTTCAGAGCTGCAATGAAGGCCTTTTTGTCGGCAACGTTGCCCTTTGTCTTCGATAAGGCCGAGGCGATCAGGTTGGCCGCGTCGTAGGATTGTGCCGCGTAGAAGGAAGGGGAGCGTTTATACTTTGAGATGAAATCGGCTACGAATTTCTTTGTCTGTGGATTGTCCAATGCCGGTTCCCAGGGCGCCGCCGTAATGGCGCCGATGGCAGCGTCCTTCATTGCAGGCAGCGTCGAGCCGTCTATTGAGGCGGAGGATATCAGCGGAATTTTGCCCATAAGCCCCGCCTGTTTGTACTGTTTGACGAAATTAATTCCCATGCCACCCGGATAGAAAATATAGACAGCGTCGGGATTGGCGGCGGCTACCTGTGAAATTTCGGCCGAATAATCGGGTTGGTTCATCTGGGTGTACACCTCATCGACCACGCTGCCTTTATAGAGGCGTTTGAAGCCGGACAGCGCATCTTTTCCTGCCTGATAATTGGCGGCCATCAGGTAGACTTTTTTATAGCCCTTGATATTGGCAACCTCGCCACCATTTTCATGAAGGCTGTCGTTGGACCATGAGGTTGAGAAAAAATAAGGAGAGCACTGGGCCCCGGCTATCTGTGAGGGGCCGGCGTTGGAACCGATGAAGATTGTTTCGGAATCGATAATTTTATTATAGACAGCCATCATAACGTTTGAAAAAATAACGCCGGTCATCAAATCCACCTTGTCTTTTTCGATGAACTCCTGGGCCAATTGAACTCCGATATCCGGCTTTAATTGGTCATCCTTTTTGATGACAACCACGGGATAGCCGCCGAGCTTGCCATCCGTTCTGCTCAACCGCTAACATGAAGGCATCATACTGGTCCTGCCCAAGAGTTGCGCCTGGCCCGGACAGGGTAGACATTAAGCCGATTTTTACATCAGCGTTCGCATGAAGCGCGCTAAAAATGGCCACAATACTGGCTACCAACAAAAATCTCCATGTCTTCTGCATTCAGTTCTCCTTTTTTGGTAGTTTATCCAGAAAATATATCGGCATGTTCTTTTGTGGTGCATTGAAAGCGCATTTAGCTACAAAAACGCCAAGAGGCCTTCCTGAGACGGCTTTACAACCTCGTACATGCCACATTCACGGGTAATGCGATGGGACAAAACGTTTGTAACAATACAGGTATCGTTTTTTTGTCTAAATACTTACTGAATGTCAATCATTATTTTCTGATATTCTGTAGCAAGTCTTGTAAAATATTCCGACGGCACGGCTGAGATGACGGGGTTTCTTTAAATCGCGTCAAAGAGGCTCATTTAATAAGCTCTTCCCACTTATAGTCGATAATTTCCGTCAAAACGCCATTTAGCTTTTTCGGGTGTACAAATGCGAATTCACAGTCTCGGAAAGGCCTCACAACCTCACCCTGCGTATCGGGTATGAATGGATAGCCCTTTTCTTGAAGCTCCTTTAAGGCATCGCGGGTATTTTCCACATTAAAACTGATGAGCATGACTCCTTCACCGCGTTTTTCGATGAATTTGGCGACATCACCTTCCGGTGCGGTGGATTCCATTAATTCAAACCCCACTTCTCCAACCCAATAGCGGGCGACCCTGATCTTTTCTGGTTCATCCACGTAAGCATCATCCGGTTTAGTCTTTCCCAAAAACGGCTCCCAAATTTTACGGGCTTCATCAAGGTTCTTGACCGCGATGCAAATATGATCCAATTTATTTACTTTCATTGCTGTCTCCCATGGTTTTTATTCGAAAAAGCGCCTTCCAAAAGATCGAAGGTTACATCCAACCTTTCAAATAGGGAATAAGACATGTTTTTAAGCAGCCATCGGGTAACCGTGGAGTCCATGGTTCCAACGACAATGGTCCGGGCTCCGATGGGATCCAGATCCTGCCGCATTTCCCCTGACCGCATGCCTTCCTCGAATATATCGATCAGATAATGGTAGAGTGTTTTGACATTGGTGTACACGGGTGTTTCCATAAAGCTCGCGTTGGTTTTCAAATGCAAGTACACGACCTTTGCATCCAGAGGAGATTCCTCGATACGCCGGTACATCCACCAAATATATTTTCTCAGTTTATTGAAAGCGCCACGGACTCCGAACATCTGGTCTTCAAGGTCGATTAACAGATGACTAACCCACAAATCCGGAATTGCGAGCAACAGATCCTCTTTGCCCTTAAAATATTCATACAGCGCCGCTTCAGAAAGGCCGGCCTGGCGGCAGATGTCCGCGACGGTCGTCTTGAGGAATCCATTTTCCGCAAAGAGCTGTTTTGCGCTATTGATGATGCGGTCTTTGGTGCCTTCAGCTTTTTTGCTAAGGGTCACTTTCCGCTCTCCTGTTTCTTCATGGGTTAATCCGGCCACCGAGTTATCATCAGGAACTATTTTACATTCAGTATCATTCATGGCTTCATTAATTTATTCCAAATATCATTAAGTTATTTGATTTGTCAAGTAATTATATAAAAAATAACAACCATAATTATACCATAATATTAATATGTTATTATAATATAATATATATTATGTTTTATATTGACACTATCAATAACATGGGTTAATTCTATAATATTAACAGTTTTATTTTGTCATTTTTAATTATATTTATGATATTTACCAAATAGTATTAGGATAATAACTCTATCAACCCTGCAAATGTCCGTAACGGAAATCGATATCATATGATAGAATTTCAGATAGATAATTATTCAGGTTATTTCTGATCGAGCGATACATCAACTTAATATGGTTAACTTTATCAATAAGGAGTAGACGCCATGTATGACACTGCCCATGTCGATCGTTTTGTTCGTGATAACTTGCCGCCGAAGCATCAATTGCCGGAATTTATCTTCGATACGCCTGAACTGCAATTTCCGGCTCGTTTGAACGCCGCCGCTGCTTTGCTCGACAAAGCCGTCATGGAGGGTGCAGGCGAAAGAATCGCGTTGATTGGCAACGACATATGCTGGACTTACCGGGACCTGCAATGCAAGGTCAATCAACTCGCACGCGTGTTGACCGAGGACATGGGGCTCATTCCCGGAAACCGTGTCCTGTTAAGGGGCGCCAACACCCCGTGGTTTGCCGCCTCCTGGCTTGCCGTGTGGAAAGCCGGGGGCGTTGCGGTGGGCACCATGCCGCTGCTGAGAGCCAAGGAGCTAAAGCAATTTATTCATTTATCAAAGATCAGCCATGCGCTATGCGAAACCTCGCTGGCCGAGGAGCTGAACCTGGTTCGCCCGGCGTGCCCGGAGCTATCCCATGTATTGCTATTTGGTGATGACGCTTTCTTCGGTAAACTTTCCTCCAAATCCGCTGATTTTACCGCAGTAGATACCGCCTCGGATGATCCTGCTCTGATTGCCTTCACTTCCGGCACCACAGGAATTCCCAAGGGCTGTGTTCATCTTCACCGTGATGTGATGGCCATGTGCGAAGTTGTTCCGGGTTACTGGTTAAAACCCGCCGCAGATGATGTGTTTATCGGCACCCCTCCTCTTGCGTTTACTTTCGGCCTGGGGGGGCTTCTATGCTTTCCGCTTTGGGCAAAGGCCAGCACTGTATTGTTGGAAAAACTTACCCCGCCTGCTTTGCTGGAGGCCATTTCGCGATATCGCGCCACCATCTGTGTCACTTCCCCCACCGGCTATCGTCAAATGACCGGTTTGGTCTCCCAGCACGACATCAAGAGCCTGAAAAAATGTGTATCCGCAGGAGAAGCCCTGCCGGTGGATACACGAAAGAAGTGGCGGGAGGTCACCGGCATACAGATATACGATGGAATCGGTGGAACCGAACTGATCCATATTTACCTTGCTTCAGATCCGGAAAATTATCGTGAAGGTGCATTGGGCAAGATCCTGCCCGGATATCGCGGGATGCTGGTCGACGATCAAATGAAACCAACGGCCGTGGGAGAAACGGGGAAACTGGCGCTTAAAGGCCCCACAGGTTGTCGCTACCTGTCGGATGACCGCCAGACATCCTTTGTTAAAGACGGTTGGAATATCACCGGAGATACCTATCATACGGATCCCGATGGCTATTTTTATTACCATGCCCGGGTGGACGACATCATTGTCACTTCGGGCTATAACGTGGCGGGTCCGGAGGTTGAATCCGTCCTGTATAGAGCATCCATCGGTATCGGAATGCGGTGTCATCGGTGTTCCGGACCCCGATCGCGGACAGATCCTCAAGGCTTTCATCGTATTGAATCAAGGGTACAGTGCTGACGAAGAAATGGTGAAAATTCTCCAAAGCTTTGTCAAGCAGCATGCGGCGCCGTATAAGTATCCACGGGCCATCGAATTTGTCACCGGTTTGCCTCGCACGGAAACCGGAAAACTGCAACGATTCAAGCTTAAACAAATGTCTTGAGTAATCCGCTTCGATCTTGTTCGGGTCTATGTGACGAAAACCTATTCCAATATGCATGGCCTGATGAGAATCTTTAAAGGCGTGAGATGCGGTACGCAGAGACGGGGTTTAATATCGAAGTTGATCTAAGCAGGGGAAACATCGAGCGGGTAGCAACCGACCCGGGATGGACCGAGCTTCATCTGGGGGGACAGGGCACTGCCGCAAAGATATTATGGGACAGGGTTCCTCCGGAAGTGGATCCCTTTTCTCCGGACAACCTGCTCATATTCAGCACCGGTCTTTTGCACGGTACGCTTGTTCCAGGTGCCAATCGTACCTCTGTTGACACTTTTTCGCCCCAGACAGGTCGATATTCACATTCCGTATTCGGCGGATATTTTGGACCGGAACTGAAATATGCCGGTTACGACAAAATCGTCTTTCGCGGCAAATCCAGCAGCCTGGTATATTTGTACATAAATAACGATAGTGTCGAAATTCGTGATGCCGCCACCTTCAGGGAAGGGGTGCATCTGAAACCGCAGCACTCATTAAACAGGAGCTGAATGACAGCCGCATTCAGATAGCCGCTATCGGCATGGCCGGTGAAAACGGGTCTATATGGCTTCCATTGAACACGATAACTCAAGCGCCTCACGAGGGGTAGGCGTGATCATGGGAGATAAGAGATTAAAGGCGATCGCCGTTCGCGGAACGAAAGACATCCATGTCGCCCGGCCGGCTGAACTGTTTCCAATATGCAGCCGCATGATCAAGGAAATCTATGAAAATCCGCATTGTGGGGATTCCATGGCCCACGGAGAAGGCGATCAGTTCCATGTTGATAATTTCGCATGGGGCAATGCGCGTGCGCGGAGAAAAGAATTTTTGGAACAAAGAGCGTGAAGAGAAGTGGGTAGCGATTGAAAACAAGACTGCGGGTTCGATGGAATGGCTGCTATAACTGTCCCAAGGATTGCCATCAAGCGATTAACTACCCGGGGCGGCGTCCCTATTTCCAGAAATGCTACAGCAAGCTCACGTATGCGATGGCGGCATTTGAAGAGCTGGACTTTGATTATAACATCATTGGAATTACCCAGGAGTACGGACTCGATGCATACTCCACGCCGCAGGTCATGGCTTTTGCCGTGGAGCTATACGAAGCCGGTATCTTAACGGACACTGGACCTTCCGGGATTTCCGTCGGACGGTGCGGGGAGATTTTTCTATCTGGTGGAAAAAATTGTTCGCCGGGAAGGGATTGGTGATGTATTAGCCAATGGTGTTTATTGGGCAGCCCGTCAGATTGGAAAGGGCGCGGAAGCCTATGACCATAATACCATAAAAAAATTCGAACAGGTGCCCATCAAATTGGGAACGATCAATTATCCCTATTTCCTGATGTATGCCACCGGTGAAAAGATGAATATCACCCAGATCGAAGGATCCTATCCCCAGATACCCGAACCTGATTTGGAAAAGCGAAAAAAATTTGTGGAGGGCTGGGACGCAGCCCCTGAAAGATTCAAGAAATGGTTTATGGAATGGGAGCCGCGTCAACATCCATCAATCGAAGCATCCATCAACATCGCGGATTGGAATGAGACGATGCATTATGTTGATGACGCCATCGGCACTTGTGCATTTTTATCGTCGTTCAGGGGCCAGTTTGGCGGCAGACCTCCTTACCACATCTACAATCTGCCGATTATTATCTCGCTTGCGACCGGCATGAAGCTGGATTCTGAAAAGCTTTGGAAAATAGCTGCCAGAAACCGCAATCTGATTAGAGCCATAAATATTAGAAGAGGCTTGAGAAGAAGTGATGAAAAGCCTCCCGAAGACCACTGGAAGCAAAGAGATCCCGAGATGGAACAAAAAACCCTTGATGCATATTATGAATTCAAGGGGTGGGATAATGATGGTATTCCTACCAAAGAAACTTTGTATGACTTGAGTTTGGATTACGTATACGAAGACTTTGTTAAGAGAGGAATCGTGACGGATATTAAACATGCGCATTCCAAAGATGCCGTGCCGGGCAAAAAGTAGAAATAAACGCTATCGGTCATCAGCAGCCAATATAAACGGAGAAGCCTTACTGTGTTTCAATGCTTTTAATTCATGGATACATACGAGTCTGGACACCATCGATTTCATTGAATTTCGAAGATGTCAAATCAAAGCGGCGCCTTTCGAAGATGAATTCATGGCCGCAGTTCCGGCCAAACCAAAATAATAGCAATAAGGATTCATCCTTTGTTTTTCAGACAGCTATCATCTGTCCTTAATCTATCTGAGTCCTCTGATAAAATCCCCGACAGCCTCGATCCCCTGATTTTCCATCAACCGGATGGTCTGCGTTCCGATGACGGCAATGTCCGCTTTTCCTTTAATGAAATCGACATCCGCCCTGTCTTTCACCCCGAATCCAAGGGCCAGCGGCAGATCGGATGCGGCCCGACATCGCCCCAGATATCCTTCCAGCTGGTCTGAAAATTCCGTGTCGATGCCGGTAACCCCTTTTCTGGCCACGCAGTAAATAAAGCCCCTGGCAAAGGATGCGATGGTCTTCATGCGGTCATCGGAAGTTGTGGGAGAAAATATGAATATCGGCGCCAGATTGTTCTGACTCATGGCCCTGAGGTAGTCTTCTCCCTCCTCATGCGGCAGATCCGGAACAATGGCGCCTTGAAGTCCTTCCTGAACCATCCTTTTGCTGAAACGACTCCACCCCGTATTTAAACAGGATGTTGTAATAGCTCATAAACAGAAACGGGATATCAAAGGCCCGGGTTACTTTTTGCGCAAAATCAAAGCACTTCTGAACGCTCGCTCCTCCTGAAAGGGCTTTTTGATTGGCATGAAGAATGACAGGCCCGTCTGCAATGGGCTCTGAAAAGGGGATCTGCAGCTCCATCAGATCAACGCCCGCATTGACCATGGTTTCAACAATCCTGAAGGATTGCCTCAAAAGACGGATATCCGATCACGATATGGGTCATGATCAGAATGTCCCGCTGTTTCAATCTGTCCCGCAAGTATGATTCAAGCATGGTATTGACCTGCCTTTTTAATGATGAACGCCTGCCATTGCGGATCATTGAATGCATCGGCAATGGTGAAGATGTCCTTATCGCCTCTTCCCGACTGGTTGATGATGATGCTGTCATCCGGGGATAATGTCGGCGCCTCTTTAAAGGCCTGGACAAACGCATGGGCGGATTCCAGGGCCGGAATCACGCCTTCCGTGCGGATCGTCAGCGAAAGGGCATCCAGCACCTCCCGGTCGGTTGCGGCCTCAAACCGCACCCGGCCGGTTTCCTTAAGATGCGCCAGGATGGGCGAAACCCCCACGTAATCGAGTCCTGCGGCAACGCTGTGGGTTTCTTTCATCTGGCCGTCGCCATCCTGAAGAAAATAGGTTTTATATCCCTGGGCGACCCCGATGCTGGCATCCTTCGAGCACAGCCTGGAGGCATGCTGACCGGAATCCAGCCCTTTGCCGCCGGCCTCAACCCCCACAAGCGCCACCGGATCATTCATAAAACCGCTGAAAATCCCCAGAGCATTGGAGCCGCCGCCCACACAGGCATACACGCGGGCCGGGAGTTTTTTCTCACGCTGAAGGATCTGTGCGCGCGCTTCTGTTCCGATGATGGACTGGAAATAGGAAACCATCTCCGGAAAGGGATGCGGGCCGCAGGCGGTTCCCAGCACATAGTGGGTTGTATCCATATTCGCCACCCAGTCGCGGAAGGCCTCGTTGATGGCATCTTTTAAAGTCCTGGACCCTTCTGTCACGGGAATCACCTCGGCGCCCAGCCGTTCCATCCAGAAAACATTCGGCCGCTGTCTTTCGACATCCACCTCGCCCATGTAAATGGTGCACTTGAATCCGAATTTGGCGGCCATGGTGGCGGTTGCCACCCCGTGCTGGCCTGCCCCGGTCTCTGCGATGACCCGGGTTTTTCCCATGCGTTTGACCAGAAGCCCCTGCCCCATGACGTTGTTGGCTTTGTGCGCACCGGTGTGGTTCAGGTCCTCCCGTTTGATGTAGATGCGGGCGCCATCAAAATGCCGGGTGAGATTCTCGGCAAACGTCAGGGGGGTGGGCCTGCAGGAATAAGTCGACATCAAGTTCACATATTCCTGCCAGAAAACCGGATCGTTTTTTGCTTTTTGAAACGTCTCGACAAGTTCCTCGAAGGTGGCAACGAGAATTTCCGGAAGATAGGCGCCGCCGAATCCATCGTAATGGCCCCTTTCAATCATCAGTCATTCCTCCAATGGTTTGAGAAAAAACAAATTGATCTGTCCGGCAGTAAAGCTCCGAATAGATCGCGCTGTCGGCCTGCGGAAAGTTGAGAAACCGCTTGACCAGCAGAACGGGCGTGGTCGGTGATACGGCCAGGTTGGTTGCTTTGCTTCCTTCCACATATCCGATTCTGAAGGTCTGCCTGCCGCTGACCGGCCGCAAGAAATACCGTTCATCCACGATTCGGGAAAGAGATCGGCCTTCCAGATCTATGGCATCGATTCCAGCGAAGATTCCCGCATGAAGATAGATATCCTCAACCAGAACTGGTGTCGCTTCCACCCGGGTAAGCCTGGAAATAAAATAGGCGGATTGACCGGAAAATGGATTCTCCGGATCGGGTCCGATTGTCACCAGCCGGGTTTTCTGAAGGATTTGCGTGATCACTGAGGCGCCTTCCCGGTGGAAGGCCGACATTGTCCCTGCCAGTGAAAACAAATCAATTTCTTTTTGCCGGCTCAAAACATAAGTGCCTGAACCGCGTTTGCGAACCAGAATACGCTTTCGAACCAGCAAATCGATTGCCTGCCTGACCGTCGGCCGACCGATTCCATAGCTTGCAGCCAGTGAAAGCTCGGAAGGAATCCTGGTATCCGGCGGATAGTCTCCGGCACGTATACTGGCAAGAAGAATATCCGCCAACTGGTGATACAAGGGTATGGGAGATTGTGGGTTCAGCATCATGGAAAGCTCGTTATCTTTCATTTTGGACTACTGCATTGTTTATGAATTATTTTGAATTAAATTGGTAAAGTTGTCAAGACATATTAATCACCGTAAAGTACTTCTTCTAAGATGATATTCGTGAAGTTGACAGAATAGATAAAACTAAATATAGATAATCTCAGGCAATGGATATCGTCCCCGAAAAGGGGAATGTTCCGGATGGTAAAAGAGCCTTTGCATTGATAGAAGACAGCATGAAAGGTCTACGAAATTTTGAGCCAAGACACTGATCTGACCCGGAAGCCGATTCCATCGCTCATTCGGGCAATAGCGGTTCCGGCGAGCATCGGTTTTTTTTTCAACACCATGTATAATGTTGTGGACACCTATTACGGCGGACAACTGTCAACCGATGCCCTTGCCGCACTGTCGTCTGTCATTTCCGGTATTCTTCATGATCATCGCCCTGGGCTCCGGTATCGCCACCGGAACAACCGCCCTTATTTCCAATGCCATCGGGGAAGGCGATCGGAAAAAGGCCTCCGAATATATCGGGCAGGCAATCTCCTTTACGATGCTGATCGGCATTGCCATGACCGTTGTCGGCCTGCTGATAAGTCCCTTTCTTTTTAAAATTCTCGGCGCCGGAGGCCAGTACCTTTCCCTTGGCCTGTCTTACATGAATGTCATACTGCTGGGGACCGTGTTTTTTCTTCTTATTTACACCTTCAATGCCATCTTAAACGCTCAGGGAGACGCCAGGACGTTTCGAAATTATCTGATCGGCGGGTTTTTCCTTAACATCATTCTTGACCCGTGGTTCATGTATGGCGGATTCGGTATTCCGGCAATGGGGCTTGCCGGCGTTGCATGGGCCACTGTTCTTATCCAGTTTCTCGGCACCCTCTATGTCGGGCTTTCGGGCAGCTGTTTCGGAGATTTTCTGCGCGGACTGCCTCAAAGAGCTTGTCCCCCGGAAATCGGCTTATATCGAACTTGCCGTACAGAGCATTCCGGCATCGCTGAACATGATGACCATCGCCGTCGGCGTCTTTGTCATCACCTATTTCATCAGCATATTCGGCAAAGAAGGCGTGGCTGCATACGGCATCGCGACACGGATAGAGCAGATTGCCCTGCTGCCTTCCTTTGGCCTGAACACGGCCGCGCTGACAATTGTCGGACAGAATAACGGCGCAAAGAAATTCGACCGCGTCAAGGAGACCGTAAACAAGTGCATCCTGTACGGCATTTCCATCATGACCATCGGAACCGTCGGTGTCTTCTGTTTTGCAAAGCCGCTCATGGGCCGTTTTCACAACCGATCCGGCTCGTAATATCGATTGGCGCAACTTATCTCAGAATCGCAGCCTTCATCTTTCAGGCATACATCATCCTGTATGTATCCGTCTCCTGCCTTCAGGGCATGAAAAAACCCCTGTACGCGATATGGGTCGGTCTCTACCGGCAGATCGCCGCACCGCTGATGATTTTCTTCGGACTGGTTCATCTGCTGGGCCTTGGCATTGTCTCGGTGTTCTGGGGCATCTTCGGAATCACCTGGTCGGCGGCGCTTTTTACGCTTTGGTATTCCAGACGGACGATAGGAAATATTCGAGCTGATTCCAAAGCGCCATCTTTTGTGTTTTAAACCGACAAACACCTGCCAGAACCGACTGATTCTTGAGTTGATACAGTAAAATGAGGTATAGTGGCGATGAAAGATGAGATAGGCACATACTTTCAAGTCACCTAAAGCTCTCCCACGAGGGGATTGATGATGAAACAGGCCGTGCGCCGAATTCTGACCGGCAACATACTTTCTTATTCCAATGACGGCACTCTGCCTTTACAGCCTTATCGGATTTTTCATCGCCCCTTGGGTTATCGGCTGGTATGCACCAAAATTCGTCAAAGAGCAGCTTCAATGTCAGCTTGACATGGGCAAGGTGCGGATCAATCCGTTTCTTTTGACCTTCGAAGTAAGCGATGTCAGCCTCAGCACCCCGGAAGAGCCGCTTGCCGGGTTTAAACGGCTGTTCATCGATTTCGAGATCACCCGACTGCTTAACGGCGTTGCGACCTTTCGGGAGCTTCGCCTGGAAAAACCGACTGTTCACGTGACTGTTTATCCGGACGGCAGCATCAATCTGGAAAAAGCCATCCCCAAGTCCCCTGCGCAGAACATCTTCCGACTCAGCACCGCTGCGCATGATGATTCAAAACGCTCTGATTTCCGGCGGAACGATCGTTGTCACGGACAAACGTCAAAGCCGGCCGGCAAGTCTAAACATCCAGGAACTCGATTTGAACGCATCAGACGTCTCAACACTGCCGGATCACAGTGGAACCTATTCGATATCAGCCCGAACACCCGAGGGGGAATCCTTTCAATGTCAGGGACACATCGCTCTGACGCCGTTTAGCTCCAGCGGCAAGCTTGCTTTCAGCGCTGTACAGGTTGCCACCCTGTGGCAATTCATGAAAGACAGCCTCGATCTGGAATCTGTCACGGGAAAACTGGATGTGACGACGGATTACCTCCTGGAACCCAGGCAGCGCTGCGGCCGCAACTGCAACTTGACGGATTCCGTTTTGGACTTCTCGACCTGTCGCTGAAGCTTTCCAGAGCGGACAAATCATTTCTTGAATTAAAAAAGATGGATTTGGACAAGATGCGCTTCAACCTGGCGGAAAAAAAGCTTCGAGATCGGAAAGCTTCTGGTTGCAGGCGGTGCGGTGAACCTTCGCATCGATGAGGCGGGCCGAATCAACGTCTGCGCAAATCGTCCGAAATGATTCCGGAGAAAAAGGCAGCCGAAGCCCGGCCCTCCGCATCCCTCGAAACCAAACACGGCCGTGCCGGCTGCCTCCCCTTCACCCACATGGATGGCAAATGCGGACAGCATCGAAATCAAGGACATTGCCTTCGGCCTTGACGATTTCAGCCGCGCCACACCTGTCAGCATGGGAGTATCCAGCATCGGGGTCAGTTTTGCGGCAAAAATTCACGCCGGTTCCAAGGATTCAAAATTCATATTGGAAGACATTTCCAGCGAGCTGAAAGAGGCGCGTATTCAACGCCTTGGGGACGCCAAGCCGGTTTTTGAGACCCATAAGCTGACGATCGAAGGCGGCATGCTGGATCTCAACGCACATTCATTAGCTGTTTCACGCATTGCAATGCACGGAGGCAGCATTGATGTCTCGCGGGATGCAAAGGGCCAGATCAACTGCAGCAGCTATTTGCACCAAAGAAGGACGAAAGCTCTGACACACGGTGCCGGCAACCGTCAATGAACCCCGATCTTCCTGGAGTTACCGGATCAAGGCCTTTGAAGTTGACGGTTTCAACTCGAATCTTTCGGATCTTGGAACCATTCCGGACAAACCCTTTCTGAATATCCAGTCTTTTTCCTGCCGGCTCACGGATGTGGACGGCAAATCCCCCATGGGCTTTGAAGCAGGATTTTCGCTGAAACAGGGAGGAACCGTGGCAATTCGCGGAAAGATTGATCCGACGGCGCCCTCGGTTGAAGCCAATCTGAACCTGAATGCCCTGTCTTTAACGCCTCTGCAGCCCTATCTTGAACCCTTTGCCGCACTGACGCTGCAGTCGGCTGATGTTTCCCTTCAGGGTGACTTCAAATACGGGCTGAAAACAGACGGCGCGCAGATATCGTATTCCGGCAGCGCCAGTCTGGACAAACTGCGGCTCACCGAACCCAATGTCGAAAAAACCCTCATCGGCTGGGACAGCTTAAAGATTCCGCTGGTCAAACTGACCCTTCAGCCCGATAAACTGGATATTGACGAAATCCGCCTTTCAAAGCCGACAGGAGAAGTGATCATCGGTCAGGATCACACACTGAACCTGTCCAAAGTGTTTAAAGCCCGCGACGGCCGGACAAATACCGCAGCCTCGCCCAAACCCGATTCAAAACAGGGCCAGAAGGCTTTTCCGGTTCGTATCGGAAAGATTGACATCGAAAAAGGGGATATGATTTTTGCCGATCTGAGCCTGGAGCCGCAGTTCATGACACGGATCAACGATCTCAAGGGCCGGATCAGCGGACTATCCTCTGCCGGCGATCTGCCCTCCCAGGTCCAGCTCGACGGACGCGTCGATCAGTATGGTCTGGCTAAAATCAGCGGAAAAATCAATGTGTTTAATCCGGGGCTATCCACCGACCTCTCCCTTATTTTCAAAAATGTCGAAATGACGAAACTGACGCCCTATTCCGGCAAATTCGCCGGACGCCGCATCACTTCCGGAAAGCTCTCCATGGATCTGAAATATCGGATTCAGGATCAAAAGCTGATCGGAGACAACCAGATCATCGTGGACAAACTGACCCTGGGTGAGCATCTTGACAGCCCGAGCGCCGTCAATCTGCCGCTGGACCTGGCGTTAGCGCTGTTGCAGGGATTCGAGCGGACGCATCGACATCGGGCTTCCGGTGAGCGGCGACCTGAACGACCCGCAGTTCAGCTATGGGAATCTCATCGGTAAAGCCCTGGTGAATTTATTGACCAAAATCGTGACATCGCCTTTTCGAGCCTTGGGATCCCTGCTCGGCGGAGAGGGCGAACAACAGGATGTCGTGGTGTTTGAACCGGGAAAGGCGGAGCTTCTACCGCCGGAAATGGAAAAACTGCATAAAATGGCCGACATGCTGAAGAACCGTCCGCAGTTGATACTCAACGTCCAGGGTCAGTACGTCCCGGATACAGACGGGGCGGAAATCAAGGCGCAAACCGTGCTTCTGACGATCGCCGGCCGCACCGGGTCAAAAATCGTGGAAAATGAGGATTTAGCTGCACCCGATTTCACCGCCCCGAATACGCAGAGCGCGCTTGAAAAATTGTATACCGAAAAAGCCGACGTTTCCGCGTTTGATGCGTTGAAGCAGTCCATTGAACAAGGCGTCAAAAACAAGACTGATATTCCCCGGGCTCTTGCCGAAGCCCTTTATAAAAAACTGCTGGAAATTGAACCGGTGCCCGCCGGAAAGCTGTCCATGCTTGCAGATGCGCGTGCCCAAGCAATCGTCAAGGAACTTTCTACTGCCGGCGGTCTCCCTGCGGAACGTCTGGTGCAGAAAAGCCCTGAATCTCAGAAATCCGGACCGCCTTCAGCCAAATTTTCACTTGACGCCCTGACTGCTTCGCAATAGGGTGATGGCTAAATGGTTATGGTGAAAAACAACTTGCCAGACACGAATAAATGTCAATGATGCACGAATCAAACAGTGACAGAGGGTCTTTAGGACAAGAGGTATTTTGAAAGGGTTTTTATAAATGAACGCAACAATGATAGCGTATGTTCAACCCTCAGCCACCATCGACTCCAAGAGCGCAACGATATCGGCGTTTGCCGGAGAGATTGCCGGAGATGTCCGCGATCCCCGGCAAAAGGCGATCCGGCTGTATCATGCGGTCCGTGACGGCATTCGGTATGACCCCTATTCGATCGAATTAACTGTTGAAGGCCTGATGGCAAGCCATACGCTGAGCGTCGGCAGAGGCTGGTGTGTTCCAAAGGCGATTCTTCTGGCAGCCGGTTGCCGGGCCATGGGAATTCCGGCCAGACTGGGCTTTGCCGATGTCCGGAACCATCTTTCCACGGCGCGCATGCGCCAGGCAATGAATACAGATGTATTTTACTGGCATGGCTATACCGCCATTTATCTCGAAGGCGTCTGGGTCAAGGCAACCCCGGCCTTTAACATCGAGCTTTGCGAACGGTTTAAAATCCGGCCGCTTGATTTCGACGGCCGCAGCGACGCGATATACCATCCATTTGATCTTGACGGAAACCGTCACATGGAATATCTGCAATATCGCGGCGAATTCATGGATGTTCCCATCGATCAAATCATCGAAACATTCCAGCAGAAATATGTGTCATCTCCATCCTGGAATGAAGCCGATTTCGACCATGATGCCGCTCTTGAAACGGCGACCGGCCTCTAACTTACAACCTGAACTGAGCTGTTAACAATATAAAGGAAAATAATAATGCAGAATAATACCGTGTCCATATTAAAACAGGCCATATTGCTGGAACGCCGGGGAAAGGCTTTCTACGCACAGGTTGCCGGTAAATCCGAGGCGCCTGCCGTTAAAGAATTCTTTGAGATGATGGCTGCGGAAGAAGATCAGCACGAAAAAATCCTTTCCGAGCAGTACAAGGCATTTCAGAAACACGGCAAATTCATCCCCTCTGTGCTTCCCGAAGACGAAACAGAGAAGACCGAGGCCCGCATCCTCACCGCAGATCTCAGAGACAAAATCGCTGCGGCAGGGTTTGAGGCCGCGGCCATTTCCGCTGCCATGTCCATGGAAGAGCGCTCTATCAAAATTTATTCCGATCAGGCGAAACTGACCGATGATCCCCAGGAAAAAGCCGTTTATCAATGGCTGGCAGGCTGGGAATCCCGGCACCTGGACATGTTATCCAGACTGGACAGGGAATTGACCGAAGACATCTGGAACGACAACAGCTTCTGGCCATTCTGATGCTTCCAAGACCAGTCCGGTCTGCGTTATTGGCCTGCATAAATATTGCCCTGAAAATCAATGACGAAAGATGACCGTCATGCCGACTTCCGCCTGTGGGATCAACTGCGAGGTGTGCAAACTTCATGTGAAGGGCTTGTGCTCAACCTGCGGTCCGGGCACGAGCCCGGAGGCCGCCAGAAAAATAAGCGTTCAGGAGCAGTTACTGGGCCAGCCCTGCCCTATTCTTGCCTGCGCCCGGATGAATCAGATCGCCCATTGTCTCAGGGACTGCGATGCCTTTCCCTGCGAGAATTTCTCACGGGGTCCCTATCCATTCAGTCAAGGATTTATTGAGATGCAGCAGCGCCGGCGTCAAGACCAGCACAAATCCGAATCTTCTTCTACCCCGAGGATTCAGGCACCTTCAGAATTCTGGGAAGACCTTCAGCATAAAAACTTATCCGAGCTCTGCGGTATCGCCCTGGCGCGGCAGGAAGACCCCGAAACCCTGACGCTGGATTTCCTGCACACCGAAATCCGCGTCCACCCCTTTCAGCGCCGGTGCTTTTTAAAACAGGACGGGCAATGGCAGGTGATCGACCATTCCCTGCTGGAGCTTCTGATACTGGTTTACCTGCTTCAGGTGAAACCCGGCTGGCTCTTCAATGAAATGATTGCAGTCCAGGATTTGAAGGATGGCCAGTTCTTTCAGGGCCCGCACGAGTTGAAAACCCATCTGCTGCTGGAGCGTTACGGTCATGATTTTGAGGGATTTCGGCTTGCTGCTGAAAAACTCGGAGGGATACGGCTGACAATGGCGGATGTTTCCTATAAACTCCGGCCGTTTCCAAAAATCCCTCTGTATTTTCTCCTGTGGAAAGGCGATGAAGAATTTGCGCCCCGGATTTCCGTTCTCTTTGATCGCTCCATTGATCTGCATCTATCGGCTGACGCCATATGGGGTCTGGTCAATCTGGTCTGCGAGCTTCTTTCGCAGTACGAAGGAAAGCAGCCGTGACCGGTTCAAAAACAGCGGCGCGTTTATAGAGCACAGAAAATCAGAACCGTTCGATCAGTTTATCAATCAGAAACGTACTTTCCCGCATGGCCTGTTCGCTGAAAGGGCCGAACCATTCGGCGATCTTTTGAAACTCCTTCTGAAACAGTTGTTTATCGCCTTTTTCCAGCATTTCAAGGTTTTCGCAAAGGGACGTCATATAATCTTTTAACATCTCCCGGCGCTGTTCGGATGCGAAGATGATCTCGGAATAAAGGGAAGGGTCCTGGGCAAACAGCCGGCCCACCATGCCGAGTTCCAACCGGTAAATGGGGCTGGAAAACTCCAGGGTTCTGGCAAGAGAAATCTGCCTTCGTTTCAGAAACTGACCAAAGGCGAACGTGGCAAAATGGCGCAGCGACTGAACAATTCCCATGATGTCATCATGTTCTGCGGCATCGGAGCGGACAACGACAGCGCCCCATGTGGCGAACTGATCCAGTACCCACTGGCAGGCATCGTCATCCCTTCCGGGAGTTGCCACGACAATCTGTTTGTCCAGACTGGATGTCGTTGGCCCGAATAACGGGTGAAGGCCAATCACCGGTCCGGCATGGGCTTTCAGCATGGCTTCCAGTGGCTGCTCCTTGATGCTGGTGATATCGCAGAGAACGGCTTTTGCCGGTATAAAAGGGCCGATATTTCGAATGACCTGGCAGGAAACATCTATGGGGACGCCGATCATGGCAAGGTCGATGCCATCGCACAAGGACCGGGCATCCGGCCAGTTTTCCTTGTCAAGAATACGAACCCGGTATCCGGCCCTGCGGAAACACGCCTCAAAATATCGCCCCATTCCCCCTTTCCCGCCCACAAGCAGTACCAGCCCTTCAGGGCGAAGCGACTTAAGGGCCATGCTGCGGGTTTGCACTACGCGCGACCGGCGGATGATGGTCCGATAGATTTCCTCGATAAAATCCGGGTCCAGACCGGTATCCTTTGCCTGCTGCCGGCGCCTGGAAATCAGATCTTCTTCACGGGCCGGATGATAGACCGGAAGGTTGTGGGATTTTTTAAGCGACGCCACATCGCGGACAACATGCTGCCGGTCAGCAAGCAATGAGACGATTTGCGCATCTATGGCATCAATATCCTGTCGCAGGCCGCAAAGGGCCGGATCGATATCGTCATTCTGAATGTCATTTTTTTTCATAGAATTGATTTTTCTGCTTTACAGCCACTGAAATCAGCGATTTCCTCCGATCAGGTTTCCCAGACTTCCAAGGACCGAGCCTTCCTCCGAACTGCCGCCACGCTGGGGCGCCGCCCGCAGCATCCTTCCGGCCAGCCGCGAAAAAGGAAGTGACTGCAGCCACACCTTACCGGGACCCTGAAGCACCGCAAAAAAAAGCCCCTCACCGCCAAAAAGCGCTGTTTTAATGTTACCGGCCTGCTGAATATCAAATTGCACGCTGGGTTCAAATGCCACGATGCACCCGGTATCCACATGAAGAATTTCACCTGAAGAAAGCTGGCGCTCCATGACCGTACCGCCGGCATGCAGAAAAGTCATGCCGGTTCCCTCGAGTTTCTGCATGATAAACCCTTCGCCGCCAAAAAGACCAGTCAGGATTTTGCGCTGAAAATAAATGCTGATGCTGACCCCTTTGGCAGCGCACAGATAGCTGTCCTTCTGGCAGATAAGACATCCGCCGACCGTAGAAAGCTTTACCGGAAGTATGTTGCCGGGATAAGGCGCACCAAAAGCCACATGCGCTTTGCCGCTTCCGGTATGGGTGAAAACCGTCATAAACAGGCTCTCGCCGGTCAAAAGGCGTTTTCCCGCGCCCATCAGCTTATCCATCAAGGTCGAGCCGGCCACGCCGGAACCATCTCCAAAAATGGTTTCCATCTGAACCGTGCTGTCCTTGTACATCATGGCGCCGGCTTCAGCCACGGCGCTTTCTCCGGGATCCAGCTCGATTTCAACAAACTGCATTTCTGAGCCCATGATTTTATAGTCGATTTCATCTGCCTGGCTTCGGCCGCCAAAAGGCGGCGGGTTCATCGCCGATGCAACGGAAACCTGAAACTCGGGGACCTGTGACATCGGTACCCAGGAAGCAAAACCTTCCCGCCACGCATAACCGCCCGGATTCCGTTGAACCTGCTGAATCGCCTGCCGGGTTTCCATCGGGCCCATTTGATTGCCGTCATAACTGAGATACCACTGAGTCATTTTACCTCCTGCCCAAAACTTCATGACCATTCGTGCGGATCATCTATGAATATTTCTTTTCTGTTTTTGACCATTGCCGACACCGTGCGAATAATTGGCAAACCGTTTTCATCCTATTACAGGGATGGAAAATATCAAATTATTTTCTTATCTTTTTGCATTATTTTTTGTGGGTGCTTGATGATGGGTGTCGAAGGGTTGCTTGAAGACTTGAACTATCCGCTTTGACCCTATTTGTCATAAGCGTCAATGGGGTTTTGCTGTTTAATTATCCCTTGACTTTCCTGAACAAGTCGGTAATCTCTCAGGCATTATCATTGTGAGAAGAATAGAAACATCACTTTCAATCTGTCTTGCCAAATCTTTCGAGAGGTGTTCTATGAGAGCCAACCGCCACAAAAGCGCCTGCCGTCACAAATCGGCTTTTTTTATTCACTGTCTGGTCCTGGGTGCTGCGATCGCGCTTATTCCGGCGTTGCCAGGTCTGTCATTTGCGGCCGAGGTTCAAGTCATTGCCCTTGGCGACAGCCTGACCCACGGCACCATGGATGCGACCAACAACGCCCAGAACACGCTGAATGCGTATCTTCAGAAGACGGTAGAATCCCTTTCCACAGTCGGTACGCTTCGCTTTTCCCAGCCACTGTACGGTTTTAAGGAGCAGCGCCTGAGGCCGTTTCTCACACCGACCAATCTGGGGGTCGACGGTTCCGATCTTTTTTCAATTGAAGGGCTTGAATACTACAAACGGGTCGGCGCAGAGGCATCCTACCCGAGCGATGCCTATCTATGTGACAGCAGTCTGCCGTTTCAATTTCAAAATGACTATGACAAAGTACTGTTCCCGTTAAATCGCATCGCCGGAAAACCGGTTTCTCAGATTGATGCGGCGCTGACGCTCCTTAATCAGCAGGCAGCAACGCAGGCCGAGTCGTTTGCGCTTGTCTTTCTCTGGATCGGAAACAATGACTCCAGCCTGGCTTCCCTCGGGCTCGGCGGAAGCAACCCCTCCTATCTGCCCATCCCCCTGAGTGCCATATCCGCCGAAATTACCCCTGCGCTGCGGACGCTTCTGGAAAAGGGACTAGCACAGCGGGTGTTGAATTTTGAACCCTACACGCTTGCAGCAATTCAACGCAACCTTACCGAGATAACGGATTTTACCGACCAGCTGAATCATATTCTCGTCCGCCTTCACCAGGAAAATGCTCTGCCGCAAACCAGTAGCGCCATCATGCTGATGACGCTTCCTTATTACAGCGCCGTCGGTTATCTGTTCGACTCCGAAGACCTGGAATTCTATCTGCAGCAGGTGAATTCGGCCTATACGGTCCCGCCCACATTCCAGCGCGTCACGCAACCCGGAAATCCCATTACAGACCCACTCAGCGGCGATCGCGTTTCTTTCTTCACGTTTGCCTGCATGTATGCGCTTCTCCAGAGCGGTTATTCCGTGGAACACGTCAATGCGATTCTTGAAACAGACGGCGTTCAGAATGACGGTCAGGTCATGTCCGCAGCCGAACAACAATATATCATGTCCCGTATCGACAGCTTCAACCTTGCGTTAAAAGCGGCTCCGCAGGCTTTCAGCAACGTGTATCTGGCGGATGTGGGCACGTACATGAACAACTCCCTGGGCGGAATCGAACCGGTTACAATCGGAGACAAGGTATTAAGCCGAAAATGGTCGCGGGGCAGTGCATTCAGCCTGGACGGCGTTCATCCGGCCTATACCGGGCAGGCCCTGATCGCCAACTACCTTCTTAAGGAAATAAATCGGACATTTGATCTGGACGCCCCGCTCATCAATCTTGAGCAGACCCTGGCAACGGATCCCTATATTGACAGAGACGGCGACGGGTGGGTTTCCGGCCCCGCCTATCCCCCTTCCGGCCTGACAGAACTGCTTTTCATGTTTACAGACCCGGATGATACCGATCCATCCCTTCGAGCCGTCCTTCCCGATAATTTCTGGGAAAAAATGTCCCGTATTCTCTTTCTGGAGCTTGTCGGAAAGCCTGAAGTGAAAAAACTGCTTGATTCGCCGGTTTCACCTTAGCATATAAACGGGTTCCGACCTGAAGGATTCAGCTCTGGAATGACAATCGTTTATCACTCTGAACAGGAGACTCATGAGCATCAATCAGGATTTATTATCCGGTTTGCGCCGGATTTATCTCTTTAACTCGGTTGATGAAAGCGTCCTTGAGGAACTGGCCCGAAGCCTGCAACCCGTTCAGCTTGAGGCCGGCCAGATTCTGTTCTACGAAGACGATTCCGGGGATTGCTTCTATATCATCGTTGAGGGAAATCTCGAGATCATCAAGGCATACGGCACAGCAGAAGAGCGGCTGCTGCAAGACTGGGGGCCGGGCAATTTCCTGGGTGAAATGTGCATGTTCGACATGAAAAGTGGCAGATCGGCAACCGTTCGCGCAAGAACCTGCGCCACCCTGCTGAAGATGAGCCATGCATCCTTCCGCGCCCTTCTCCAACGCCAGCCGGATCTGGCCTTTGAAGTCTCCCGGCAGCTTAGCCTTCGCCTTCGCGACACCGACAATGCGATCATTCACGGCCTGCAGGAAAAAAACCGTCAACTGGCTGCCGCCTATGCGGCACTGCAGGCGGCTCAGGCACAGATCATCGAAAAAGAAAGGCTGGAACGCGAACTTCAGGTGGCCCATGAGATTCAGGAAAGCATCCTGCCGCACACCCTTCCGGTGATTCCAGGGGTTGACATGGGTGTCATGATGCGTCCCGCACGGGCCGTAGGCGGCGATCTGTACGACCTGATCGCTCTGAAGAACAACTGCCTGGGAGTTGTGATCGGTGATGTCTCCGACAAGGGCGTGCCGGCTGCGATCTTCATGGCCCTTGCGCGCAGCCTGCTGCGCGCCGAAGCCTCCCGCATGGCCCCGCCTGAAGTGGTGCTTCGCGAGGTCAACCGCCACCTGCTGGACATGAACACCGCAGGGTTATTCATCACCGTCATTTACGGCGTACTGGACTGTGATAGCCGCCAATTCACTTTTGTGCGCGCCGGACATGAATTTCCTTTTTTCTTCCAAAAGGACGGAACGGAAATTTTACCGGGCATCGGTCACGGGCAGGCGCTGGGCCTGTTTGAAGATGTTTTGCTGGAAGAATTGAGCATAACCCTTCCTCCCGGAAGCCGGATCGTGCTGTACACCGACGGAGCGACGGATGCCGTCAACCCTGAGAATGAACGGTTCGGCCGTAAGCGACTTCAAGAATCCATGCGCCGACATCTGCAGGATTCGGCGCAGGATTTCTGCGAGGCGATATTTCAGGTCATCACCCAATTCCAGAACGGCGCATCCCAGGCCGACGATGTAGCGATGGTGGCCATAGACGTTCAATGACCGAGGCTCTCTGCCCCCCATTCCACAAATTCGCATGGCTGACAATTCTCTCCGTTTCCGTCCTCTAAAGTTTACGAGGCTGTGCCGTCAGCAAACTGATTCAAGATTGTATCAAGTTTTGATTCCTGATATCCGGACATCTCATCAAAAGCCAGTCCGCAACGCCGGGTTCCGATAAACCCCATTCCGCTGTCATCCCGGATATCGTAAACCAGTTTGCAGTGCAGGTTGGGCAGATTAAACCCTTGCGGAAAGCCGAATATATCCGCATGGATTTTCTCCGGCAACTCGGAATAATCCAGAACGGCGGAAAACTGCAGCGCAACGCCCCCTTTGCTGATATCCGTAATCCATCCGATCCGGTCGAATTCCGGCCTGAAGGTGATGAACACCCGTTCTTTCAATTCATATCGTTCGTGCCGTCGCCGCTCTGCGCCTTTTTTATCACTCACCATAGTTCCTCCAATGTATGACTTTATATCGCATATTTTTCCCCTTTCTGAACCGCTTCAAAAGGTAAAGGCTTCATGAGTCCATCTGATTTTAATCACCTTGCTTTTAAAAGCTCTTAAACCCTTTAGAAATGCCTGTTTTATATTCTGCAATGGGAACAATATCATTTGAAATTGAAATGGTTTTCATGTGGCGACTCCTTCGAATGAATTGTTCGCAGCACTCAGGCAACTTCTAGATGAAGATTTTTACCTACGGCTTGCGCATAATTCACCAAAGTAGATAAACGGATATCTTCTGCATGATTTTCGATTCGAGAAATAGCAGATTTTTTTGTGTTTAATATTTTTGCGACTTCATCTTGGGTCAGGCCTGCATCAAGACGGGCCTGTTTAAGAAGAATACCAATTTTAAACTGTTCATATCCTCTATCAAAATTTTTTTCAAATTTGGGACTTAGCTTTTTTCTTGTTTCAATATATTTATCCAGATCATCCATCGATTTGTCTCCTGCTAAAATATTCTTTCTTTCGCTGTTCTGCCAATCGAATCTCCTTTATAGGAGTTTTTTGGCTCTTCTTTTGAAATGAGTTGGTCAATACAATCAACTCTTGACCATAAAAGAAGCCAAGAAGGCGGAAAGTGTCTTTTCCAACATCAATTCTGGCTTCCCAAATATCGTTTGCATTGACCAGTTTCTTAAAATATTTAGATGGAACCTGATCAATCTCTCGAATAAATTTCAATACCCATGCCACCTTCTTCGCCTGAACATCGGTAAGATCATCCAAATGATCTTTGACTGGACATTTCCCAGACGCTGTTCGGTAAAATGAGATTGTTTTTATGGCCATAAAGTACACATAAATGTGAACATTGTCAATGGCGAGGATCACGATTTCTCAGACAGCGAACGCCATGGACGAGGAGCGCGCGGGTTGGCGCGTCTGATCGATCCGGATTGATGGGCCTGGCCGTGCAGACTTCGACTCACTGAATAAATAGATGCAGTCCGCATCCGGGGCGATGGGGCGCCGAAGGCGACCCATCAAGAAGTTATATAGTTTCTGGATAATATCCGTATTGGCATGATATAAGTAAAACAATTTTCCGAGATTTCAGCAGGATATTAAATGAAGCGTTATATCAATTGCTGAATTTAATTTATTTGACATGTGACCCTGTATGACACTTCAGGATTAATTGTCAATTATTTTTTATAACCGATTAACATTGGCGGGAAAGGGCAATACGGTATGAAATGCTATAACAGGGACAAGACAAAGATTTACCAAATAGACGTAATCTGTCCACGGTTGAACCGGCTTGAAAATCGAGGGTTTGAGTATCCAGAACCGGTTGGTGTTCACATTTGATCCATTACCTGCGTGCGCAATCCTGCCGCAGATGATAGGTCCAGATATCTATGAATCCCCTTTCCCGCCTGGACTTACGGACCATGATGCACTTCATTTTCATAACAGCGCCTTATTAAAAATACAAAAAGGGTTCTGATGGGATATCTCCCATCAGAACCCTTTTCCATCGGATTCCAGTATTTTCCAGGTTATCGTCGTCTTCTGACTCTTCCGGATCATTCGCACGTGAATCATCGTCTTCCCATGCCGTTCGATTGCATTGACGGCACAGTGACAAAAGATCGGCGTCCCCGGTTACAGCGGCGGGACCGTCACGGATTCTCACCGTGTTCTGTTACGAAAACCTGCTGTTTCTCTGTGATTTTATTATAATCTTCTCATTCAAAAATCAAGTCCGGTAAATAGGACTCGCGCTATGCCTCGGTATCGCAGCAGCAATTCGGATTCATACCAGAGATCAATTTCGTGGCCAAGTGTAAACTCCTTGACGTCGGTCCGGGCTTTGAACCAGTCAGAAACAAATTCCATGTCCGCGGCATCCGGGCTGGAATAGCGCTTGTTTCTGGCAACGACGCCTTCCCAGGTTTCGTCCGTGGAACAGCCGCCTCCGAAAACCAGGCCCCTTTCCTCGATGGCATCCAGAAATTCCGAAATAAATTTGTCAAATTCCGCTTCCGTCACTTCCTGGGGTTTCCAGCTGATCTCAAATCCTGTTTCTTTAAATTCTCCTAAATTCAGTTTTTTTCTGATTCGTTTTTTCATGTCATCAATCCTTGTAATATGGGTTATAAATATTCTGTTGGAGTTAATATCAAAAACAATGAGATATCCATTTCTGGAATCGATATTCAGCGTTTACCGCCAGTTCTCTGGCTGTCCATAAACTGACGGCTTCAAAGCGTACGGACGATTCCGGAACCAGTTGGGCCAGAAGCGGCAGGTCAACGGATATGATGGTGGCAGGCTTGGCATATCCGCCGATGGTCTGGCGATCTGCCATCAGGATAATCGGCTGCCCGTTTCCGGGGACCTGAACAGCACCAAAAGCCGTGCCATCTGAAACAATATCCGCCTTTTGCCGATGCGCCAGAACCGGTCCTTTCAGGCTGCATCCCATTCGGTCGCAGCGATCCGTGACAACAAAAGGCTCAGCTAAAAACCTGATAAAACTTTCAGGCGTCAGCGCGTCAGCCTGGGGCCCCAAAGTGACCCGCAGCACCGGGTGATTGCAATACTTCGGGATCAAGTCCCCGGGGCATCGCAAAGGCTGAGTATTTCCCCCCTGCCCGAGGCCAAAGCCGAGAACATCCCCTTTGCGAAGCGATCTTCCCATATGTCCGCCGAATCCGCCGCGAAGATAGGTGGATTTGCTGCCCATGACTTCAGGAACCTGCACCCCGCCGGAAATCGCAACATACGACCTGCAGCCGGTTTCCGCATAATTCAGCTCCAGAACATCTCCTTTTCGGACCTGGATGCCGGACCAGCAGGGAAAGGCCCGGCCGTTCAGGCTGGGCTTCGCATCAGCGCCGGTAACCGCAATTTGCGCATGGGCCAGAAACTCGGCCCGGAATCCGCCCCAGGTGATCTCAATACCGGCCTCGGCATCGCGACTGCCCGTCAGAATATTGGCGATTCTAAGGGCCTGAATATCCATTGCGCCGGAAACCGGCACGCCCCGGTCCTGATATCCGAACCGTCCGCAGTCCTGGACCATGGACAATGGCCCGGGTTCAATGATTCGAATAGCTTTCAAATTCATCTTCCGTAATGGGAACGAACTGAAGAAAATCCCCGGGGTTAAGCAAAAACGGATCCGGGCGCTGCCGGTCAAACAATTTTAAAGGGGTCTTTCCGATCAGCTGCCAACCACCCGGACTATCGATGGAATATATCCCGGTCTGGCGATCGGCAATCCCGACGCTGCCGGCGGAAACCAATTTTCTGGGCTCTTTTTTCCGCGGTGTAAATAGCCGCTCATCAAGTCCTCCGAGATATGGAAATCCGGGAGTAAAACCGATCATATACACGTAGTACTCCGGGCCGGTGTGGAGCCGGATGACCTGCTCTGCGGTCATCGCATGAAAAGCGGCAAGCTCTTCCATATCCGGGCCGTAAACACCGCCATAACATACGGGAATCCGGACCGGAGCCGCCTGCCGGACATGGCCTTCATCACGGACCTTCATGCCTCCCTCGACAAGAAGCACCAAATTCTCGAACGAACACTGCCAGGGGCGGTACTGGATGAACAGCGATCGGTATGTCGGATTCAGGTCCACGATCCCGGGATAGGATTTCGCCCTGAGATGCCGGAACAGGCGCTGAACCCTGTCATTCACCAGGCGATCAATTCCGTCTGCGAATTCCACGCTGAGTCCCGTATCGCCGCAAGGCAGAAACCGGGGAGAATCATAAATGATCATTGGCTAAGACTTCTGCCAGTAAGGATTGATGACATCCTCAAAAATGGCCATGGCAGCTTCTGCGCCCTGACCCGCGGCTGTGACGATCTGCTTGTATCCGCCTTCGACATCACCGGCTGAATAAATCCCGGCAACACTGGTTCGGTGTTTAGCGTCTTTTTGAATGAAGCCGTCCGGCGTCAGAGCAACCCCTGTCTTGCGGGCCAGTTCAACGGCCGGTTCATATCCGATGGAAAGAAAGACGCCATCTACGGCAAGAGTACTGGTCTCACCGGTAAGGGTGTTTTTCAGCGCGATGGATTCGACCCTTTCCTTGCCGTTTATTTCCGTAATTTCGGTATCCCAGAGAACAGGGATCTGACTTGAATTCAGCTGCCGGACCAGAAACTCCTGTGCCCGCAGACTGTCCCTGCGGTGAATCAGGGTTACCCCTACGCCCATATGATGCAGATAAAGCGCCTCGGTAACCGCGCTGTTCCCCCCGCCAACGATGACGACTTTTCTGCCCTTGAACAGGGGGCCGTCACAAGTGCTGCAATAGCTGACCCCTCTTCCGGACATCCGCGATTCGCCGGGAACATTCAAATGCTTGTGATTGGCACCCGTTGCCAGAAGAATGGTATTGGCCTTGAATCTGCGCCGACCGGTGGTGACTTCAAATGGTGTTCCGGGTGATTTTCCCGGGACCACATCAATGACTTCTTCACCGGGGAAAGTCTGGACATATTCAAGGGCGTGGGTCACCATGATGTCCACCAGTGCTTTTCCGCCAACATGGGTAAATCCCGGATAATTCTCAACAATTGGCGTGGTGGCCACCTGTCCGCCCAGGACGTTTCGCTCGACGATGGCTGTTTTCAGGCCGCTTCGAACCGCGTATATCCCTGCCGTAAGTCCCGCAGGCCCGCCGCCCACTATCAGCAGATCGATTTCAACCAGTTCCGCATCGCTGTCCGGAATGAAAATGGTCTGAGGCTCCATGCGGCTCAGGGACAGGGCAAAGACTTCCTCGGACTGTGCGCCCAGGCCGATCAGAACATCATTGGCAAAGGCCTGCGGAACGCTGTGCGCCGAATACTGATGCGCAATTTCCGGCTGGCTCTGAATGTCGATGATTTCAAGCGATATTAACTCCGGATTTTCAACCACGGCCTTTACGGCATTGACTGCCTGCTGCGGACAGTAGGGGCAGCTCGGGCTGACAAACACCTTGATCTGACGGGCTGAATCGATTTTCGCAATGACTTTTCCGGACTGATCGCTTAAACCGCTCACACCGGAGCCCACCATCAAAATTGTCTCCAGAAACGTTCTGGCCTCCTCGCCCAGGGGCGCGCCCAGCCAGCGGATGCCGTATCTGTCGGGTGCAATCAAGAGCGTCGGAGAGTGCTCTATCTGATATTTCGCCGCCATTTCATGATCAAGTCCGTATTCGCGCAGCCGTATTCGCGGCGTCAGCTCGCGAAACGCCCGCACGACCTGACGGGTACCTTCAGCAAAAGCATCTTCTTTGCCTTTTTGGGTGAACAATAAGAGTTCGATGTCGTGGGACATTTTTTCGAAAGTCGTTTTCAGCTGCTTGACAAAATCATCTCTGTGTTGGGTGCTGGGTTGAGGGTGCGAATCATTCATAAAAATACCTCCACTATTCAGAT
>CAVPHN010000031.1:0-206760 GCA_963704205.1 uncultured delta proteobacterium | reverse complement strand
ATTTCGCTCTTTGATTTTTGAAAATTTTTATTTTCTGCAACCTGAGTTCGGTTGCCAACTCTTGCCAGTTTCAATTTGCCATCAGGTTGAATTAAACAGAAAGGCGTAGTTGAAATAATTTTGGGGGATACCCAAAACCGCCAGGATGTCTTTTTGGATATCCGTCAGTTTGGATATAAACCCGAATGTTTCTCCCGAAGGCAGTTCGATGATTCCTTTGACAATATCCTTGAACTCGGCCAGAAGATTTTCTGTGGTTGGATTTTTTACGTTTTTACGGTTGGGCATGAAATTATCGAGGCCTTTGTCTCTGGATTTTATCTTTTCTCGAGCACTGCGTTCAATCAGTACCGCCACTTGCAGAGCAATCTTAAACAAAAAGAGCAAGGCTTCAATTCTTTTGGGTGTTTGCAGATAAATTGGTTCAAGATTCAAGCTGCTTTTGGCTCTGCGAATGGAAGATCAGCTTGACAGAGAAATGATTCGTTGTGACGGCAACTTTTTCATCTCCATTTTTTGAAGCCCGGCCTCGGCGTTTGTTTTTGAAGGTGATGACGGGCTCGTTGTGGATTTCAAAGTCGAAAAAATTCTGAGATTTGTTTTTCCTCAGAAATACCTTGGCAGGCTTTTTCGATGCCTTCATGGGTTTTCAGATGATAGGTGCCCAGTTTTGACGCCAGGTCATCGAACTGCTTTCGGGTCTTTTCAACATGCCGATTGAGCGTTTGCCGGGTTCGGAAGCAAAGGCCGTGATCAAAAAGAATGATCATTCGAAACGGATACTCTTTGTCATTATGAGCAATCGTCAATGGAGTCTCAAAACCCCGGTTGAAACGCTCCTTGTAAGGGATGAGTGTTTCCTCGGTGTGATTTTGCAGCGCATTTTCAAAAACCTTTTCATAAGTTGAATACATGGGCGCTGGTGTCAGAAAGAACCCCTGATTGTCATGGATGTGGGCCATGTTATCGATGGATGCCAGTTTGCAGTCACCCACATACAGAAAACCGCAGTCATCCAGAAGATCAATCAGATGCTGCCATTGTTCCACATAAGTGCTCACATCGGCGGTGTTTCCGCTGTAAGCTTGTTGGTACAAGGGAAAGGCTGCATCGTTGCTGACAGACAATGACCAGACAAATTGCTTGAGGTCTTGGCGATGCTTTTTGCTGTAACCATAGGTGATCGTAATGCCCTCACCCGGATGCTTATCGCAGTTTCCAAACGTTGATGCCGATGTGGTATCATTATGGGCAACGGTGGTTCGAATATCAAAATGATTGATCATGTGCCGGGTGATGAGCATTTCAAGGTTTCCGATACCATAATCGTAAATCACATCCAGGGTATCGGCCATCCTGTCATCGAAATACTCCTTGGATGCGATATTCGGGAAGATGATATTGAGAATCTGTGATTTTTCAGCAAACTGGCACAGTCGATACATTTGGAATACCTGGCATAATATGGCGGTAACCATGGCTACCGAAGCCTGACCGTGGGTCAATATTTTTCTTCTGGGGTCAAGTGGAACGTGTTGGTCGATAATTGTTTGTACGCCCGATTCTTCAAAAAAGAACTTCAGAATTGGGGCGAATCCGATGGCCTGAGTTTCTACCGGTGGTAGTGGTATCGCTTTCATGATGAAGCCTCCAATAAGTTATTGATATGGCTTCATATACTAGTTTATCAAAAAGTCTAGTTTTATTTTCAATTATTTTAGTATGTTATATCTTATTGATATCTTAACATATTTATTCAAGTGCTCTGTGATCACTGATTAGGCAGCATAAATAAGCTAACCCGAAATCGTAACAAGCGAAATCCAAAGTTTAATACTATATCATAAAATATAAAAGCGAAAAAGTGATGGCTGATTGAAATTTCAGAAAAGGATTTAAAGGTTCTCCCCCGCGTGGTGCATGGGATTCAGGAGCCGGAACAGCCCGAAAAGGTAGCGGTCACGGAATCTTGGCAACATAGAAGGTTACCAAAGAAAAATCAAAAGGGGTTATGACTTTCGTCATAACCCCTTGATTTGTTTGGTAGGCACGATTGGGTTTGAACCAACGACCCCTACCGTGTCAGGGTAGTGCTCTCCCGCTGAGCTACGTGCCTGTAATATGTTTGAAAGATACCATCCGGCCTGTTCGATGTCAACAAAAACCGTGATAAAAAACGGACTCGACATTCGTCAGCAGCCATCCTGCGTTTATCCGCTATCGCCGGCAATTAACCGCTACCGGATCAATCTGTCCTGCCCGTTCTGAAGCGTGTTGAGGCCAACCACCATGTAATGAAGCCCGGAAATCGTGGTAAAAGCGGCCGTAATCCAGAACATCACATATTTGGCCATGGGCGCCGACGGCACTCCCGGATAAAGAAGGGTCAAAAACACCGTAATCAGCTGGGCAAAGGTGGTCATTTTGCTGATCACGGTGGGATGAATCCGGATCTTGATGTCCATGATGGCCAGGACGGCAATGCCCATCACGATGACGATATCCCGGCTGATGACGATCACGGCCAGCCAGCCCGGAATGTGTTGCTGAACCCCCAGCGTGACAAAGGAAGCCATCAGCAGGAATTTGTCGGCGATGGGATCCAGGTAGGCCCCGAGTTCTGTCCGCTGGTTGAAGCACCTGGCGATGAAGCCATCCAGTCCGTCGCTGATGCCGGCAATCGAGAAAATCAGAATTGCAATCGGGAACATGTCCCGTAAAAGAAAAATGACAAAGAGCGGCGTTATCAGGATACGGACAACAGTAATAAAATTGGGAACATTAATCGTCAGTCTGGGATATTTAAATTTCATATTTCGACACAGATGACAGAAAAATCATGAAAAGTCCAGATCCCTTATTGGTTTCCGTGAACCAGGATGACCTTCAACTGGTTCTGAGTCACTTCCGGAATGGTTATACCAAAACCATCATAGGTTTTCGACATCAGGACCTCGGCCAGTTGCGAGGACCCGTTTGGATACTCGACGATCAGGGTGGATTTGTCGGCTTTCATTTCCTTTATCTGGACGTTCTTTACCCCCGAAACCTTATTCAGGACGGACCGAAATGCCGCATAATTCCCAAGCTGGCTGGTGCCTTCAATCAGGAGTTCGACGGATGCGGATTTCCGGACCTGTTTCTGCCAGGCCGAAGCCATCTGTTTGCTCAATTCATCGCCGGCGGTCTTTGCCAGTGCTGCCAGCGCCTGATCGATTCCGGCCGCATCTTCGGCATTGGGTACTTCAGCAGTTTGTTCGACTGCGGCAAGTTCTTCTCCGCTTGCCGAACGGACAACGCGCAGAGCCATAACAGCCTTAATGGGCTTTGAGGCTGTTTCCAGTGCGGCGGGCGCCTGCTGAAGGGTGACGCTTCCTGCGATCACCATGTCGGCGTTGGCCCGGGCACCGATTTCGGCAACCTGAGCATTTCCAGGATTCGAATTCTGTTGCACGGAAACCAGGGCATCAGAGGTGCCGACAAGTTCATGACCGATGATCCCGTAGCCTTTTTCGCTGAATATCCGGGAAAGCAGGGACTCGGCAGCCGGTGAGGCGGTTGCAGGACCCGGCCCCCACCAGTACCGGGCGTCAGGGCTGTCCATTCGCTGATCGGAAACCATCAGCAGGATGGAAGGAAGAATTTTTTTCCCAATCGATATTCCGGCGCCTACCAGCTGTTTGTGTATGGCTCCGGAAGAAACACTGGCCTGAACCATGACGCGATAAAAGCCGCTGCCCCTGGATTCCGCAAGAACCTTGTAGCCCTGAACAAACTGGTTGACGTTGATGTAAAAGAGCTCGGTAATCGCGGAAAAATTTGCCGTAGCGGTTTCAACGGGAATCATTTCAAGAATCGCCCGGTCTACCGCAGCCGCCAGTCCGCTGGCGATATGGCGGCTTCCCGGGCTTCAACGATTTTCTCGCCCTGAATTCTGACAGTACCGATGGCCTCAACGGTTTTCAGTGAAGGCGGATCTTCCGCCCTAACAGCAGGCTGCCAGATCATCAGGCTGCACAGCAGCATTCCCGGCCAAAGACAGTTTATTCTTGTTCGCATCATCATCACCATTTAGTTTTTTCGTTTCAGGGCATAATCCGCCACATCCATCAGGATCTCCCGCGGAACAGAGGGCTCAAACCGTGCAATGGCGGTTTTGGCCGACTCAATATGGGCATTGGCCTTCTGCCAGGTGTAGTCGATTCCGCCATGGGCTTTAAGATATTCAACCAGTTCCTGGAACTCCGGAACCGAGAATTCCGTGTTGGTGATAATGGCTTCCATGCGCTGGCGGTCTTTGATTCCCGCGGCATTGAGGGAATAAATCACCGGAAGGGTCAGCTTGCCTTCCCTGAGATCGGCGCCGACGGTTTTTCCGAGGGCCAGGCTGTCTTCGGTATAGTCCAGAAGGTCATCGGCCATCTGAAAGGCCATTCCCAGATGAAACCCATAGTCGGCAAGCGCGTTCTCCCAGCCTTGCGGAGCGTCGGCAATCAGGGCGCTGACCCTGCAGGCGCCCTGAAACAGCACGGCGGTTTTTCGGCGGATCACCTCCAGATACTCGGCCTCGGAGAGGTGGATATCCCCCTTTCGCATGAGCTGGTGGATTTCTCCCTGAGCCATGTTTTCGGTAATCTCCGAAATGGTGCGGATGATCCGGATATTGCCGGTTTCAGCAGCAATCGCAAGGGATCTGGCCAGCAGAAAATCTCCGGTCAGCACCGCCGCGGCGCCTCCCCAGAGGCTGTGGGCGGCAGGTTTTCCCCTTCGCATTTGCGCCCCGTCCACCACGTCATCATGCAGCAGGGTGGCTGCGTGAAGGTATTCGAAGATGATGGAAAAAGTCTTGTCATAACCGCCCTGATAGTGACAGATCTTGGCGCAAAGCACCATGAGCAGGGGCCGAAGACGTTTTCCGCCGCTGAAGAGTATGTGGCCGGCAATGGTTGAAACCAGTTCGACGTTGGGCTTGAGGTTTTCGACCAGCGCGGTTTCGATCTCGGCCAGATCGGTTTTAACCATATCCAGGATACGGGTTTTCAATTCACTCATGCGGAACCCCAATCAGATCATATTCCAGCGTATCGGTAATGCGAACCCGAATGACATCGCCGATCTCAAGCTGATCCGCGTGGATGATGGTAACACCGTCCACTTCCGGCGCCTGAAAACGGGTTCGGCCCATATATACCCCTTTTTCCGGGGCGGATTCAACAAGAACCGGAAAAATTTTTTCCAGATGTCTGCGGTTGTTTTCCGTGGAGATCTTTTTCTGGGCAGACATCAACCGGTTGTGACGGCGCCTGGCAACAGCGGCCGGAACCGGGTCCGGCAGGTGGTGAGACGGCAGATCGTCTGCATCCGAATAGATAAACACCCCCAGATGATCGAACCGGATTTCCTTGACAAAGGAGAGCAGCAGGTCAAAGTCCGCATCCGTTTCACCGGGAAATCCCACGATCACCGTTGTACGGAGGGAAGCCTCCGGCACCGTGGTCCGGATGTTTTCAAACAGCCGGAGCAGCTCCTTTCTGCCGTAATGCCGGCCCATGCGTTTTAACACGCTGTCGCTGGCATGCTGAACCGGAATATCAAAATAAGGACAGATTCGGGGATGCTGTGCGACAGTCCGAATCACCGCATCGGTGATGCTTTCCGGATGACCATACAGAAAGCGGATCCAGGTATCGCCCGGTATCCGGGACAGTCGTTCCAGAAGCTGCGATAAATCCGCGGAACCAGCCAGATCCTGTCCGTATGCCGTGGTATCCTGCGAGACCAGCGTCAGCTCCCTGACCCCGGAAGCCGCCAGCCTTTCGGCTTCCGTAACGATATCCGCCATGGACCTGCTTTTTTGCCTGCCCCGGAGCCTGGGGATGATGCAATACGTGCAGTGCGGCTGCATCCTTCGGCGATTTTCAGATAGGCCACGGGCCCCGTGGTCAGCTCCCTGGCGACATCGGCGTTTTCCACGGTGATGCCGTCGGGGTCCGGAAGCACGCAGGCCGAAAGCTTCGGAGCGTCCTGAACCGCTTCGATAATCCGGTCATAGGCGCCTGTTCCCAGAAATACATCCACCTCCGGAAGGGCTGAAACAATGTCCTCGCGATAGCGCTCCGGAAGGCATCCGGTCACGATCAACCGGCTGCAGGCCCCGGTTTTTTTAAGCGCAGCCAGGGCCAGTATGGTATCGATGGATTCATTGGCCGCAGCCTCGATGAAGCTGCATGTATTGACAATGATGACGTCGGCGTCTTCAGGGTCCTGAACCGGAATGCAGCCGGCTTCCCGCAGCTTTCCCGTCATGACCTCGCTGTCCACAAGATTGCGGGCACAGCCCAGGCTGACCAAATGAATATTCATTGCGATATGTTAAATCCTTTGGACGGATAATCGGTTAAAGACCCGGCCGACTGGGTCACAATCAGCCCCTCCACCCCATCCCATTGGCGGATCAGCTCAAGTCCTTTTTCGGCTCCCATGACCATGACGCCGGTTGCAAGGCCATCGGCCAGGGTACAGGTATCGGCCACGATGGAAACGCTGACCACGTTGTTTGAAACGGGATAGCCGGTTCTGGGGTCAAAAACATGCGAATACCGCTTTCCGTCAACCTCAAAGAAATTGCGATAATTGCCGCTGGTGGCAAGGGCCTGATTCTCCAGGGATACCGCGTGGTAGACGGCATCCAGCGGCGCATTTATTTGAGGCACGTTGATGCCGACGCGCCAGCGCTGCCCGTCTTTCTTGCGGCCCGCAGCATAGACCTCGCCGCCGATCTCAACCAGAAAATCCTGAAACCCTGCAGCGTCTCAGCAGCTCCGCCACCCGATCCACGCCATAGCCCTTGGCAATGGAGCTTAAATCCAGGGAAAGGGGAACACTCAGTTTGAAGAGAACCCGGCTGTCCTGCAGCCCGATATGACGGAATCCGACCTCGGGAAGAAGGACTTCGATTTCTTCGGACAAGGGAACCCGGTATTCCTTAGCGCCGGCATTAAACTTCCAGAGCCGGATCAGGGGAAACACGGTACCGTCCCATGCACCACCCGTGCGACGGTAAATTTGCTCCGAGACCTTCATCACATACCAGAAGCCTTCGGATACCTCAAGGGGCTGATCCGCGGACTGGATCGCATTGAACCGGCTGATCTCGCTGCCGGGGATATGGACGGACATGCTCTGGTTGACTTCTTTGAGGATGCGCTCGATTTTTTCTTCCAGGCCCGTAAGGCGGCTGAAAAAGCCGGTCACCACCTTGATGTGGTAGGTTGTGCCCATGGTGCGGCCCGAAATCTCAACCTCTTTTTTAAAGCCGCACCCGCTCAGCGCCAGGATCAGCAACACACTGCCTAAAATAACAGGAACCGCCGGGCGTCTCCATGAAAATCCGATTATATTTTATAAATACCATGCTGTTATATTGTTCTTAGGCCTTAAGGCTACAACCTTGATCAACATATCCTTGGAAGCTGCTCCCCGGTCAGCATGTCCACGATACGGGTTCCGCCGATGCGCGTTTGCAGAATCACCCTGCCCGCGGGCGCCTCCACCACCTCGCCGATGATGCAGGCATCTTTTCCCAGAGCATCCGCACGAAGCACCGCCAGCAAGGTCATCCGCATGATCCGGGGAGACCACCGCTATCAGCTTTCCCTCGTTGGCGATGTAGAGCGGGTCAAAGCCCAGAAGCTCGCAAAGCGCCGCCACATCGGGCCTTACGGGAATCCGCTCTTCGTGCAAGATGGATTCCCACCCGGGATTGACCGGCAATCTCATTTAACGTCGTGCCCAGCCCCCCACGGGTCGGATCCCGGAGCACATGAATGTCCCGGTCGACAGAGAGCATCCGCTGCACCAGGTGGTTCAGCGCAGCCGTGTCGCTGATCACCTGCGAATCAAAGCGCATGCCCTCGCGACTGGTCAGAATGGCTATCCCATGATCCGCAAGGGTTCCGCTCAGCAGAATTTTGTCCCCCGGCCTTGCCCGGTTCCCGGATATCGCAACGCCATCCGGAATGCGTCCGATGCCGGAGGTGTTGATAAAAATCTTGTCCGCGGCGCCCCTGGGAACCACCTTGGTATCCCCGGTAACCACCAGAACCCCGGCTTTTTGCGCGGCAAGTCCCATCCGGCGGAGGATAACATCCAGATCCGCGGCCGCAAAACCCTCTTCAATGATCAGGCCGACGCTTAAAAACAAAGGGACAGCCCCGCACATGGCCAGATCATTCACGGTTCCGTTGACGGCCAGATCCCCGATGTTGCCTCCGGGGAAAAAAATGGGGTCCACCACATAGCTGTCGGTCGAAAACGCCAGCCGCTCCTGCCCGATTTTGACCTCGGCGCCGTCATTCAACCGGGCCAGGATGGGATTGTCAAAGGCCGGCAGCATCATTTCCGCAATCATCGTGTGGGAGATTTTCCCGCCGCTGCCGTGGTCCAGAAGTATTTTATCGTTTTTCTTCATGCCTGATCTTTCAAAAAAGAGGGGATTTCAGATGGCGGATCATTTTCCGTCATCCGCACGATTATGCATAGTACCGGTAATAAGCGGCGCAGGTTCCCTCGCTGGAAACCATGCAGGGGCCGACCGGATTTACCGGGGTGCACCGCTTTTTATAAAGGCCGCATTCCGGCGGGATTTTAATCCCCTTCAATATATCGCCGCAGGCGCAGCCCTTGGGAATGACCGGTTCGGGTATCCGGATGTCAAGCTGCAAGCGCAGCATCGGCCAGGGCATATTCTTCCCGGATTTTCAGTCCGCTGAGCGGAATCGTTCCGATTCCCCGCCAGGCCGCATCCACAGGCTCAAACACCGCATTCATGATCGAAACAGCCTTGGGATTTCCTTCCGGCGTGACGGCCCTGGGGTAGGCATTATCGATCTGCGGTTTTCCAGCATGAATCTGTGAAACCAGGGAATAAACCGCCTGAAGAATATCGGCCGGCTCAAATCCGGCAATCACGCAGGGCATATGATGGACGGTTTTCAAAAAAGTGTAGGCATTTGATCCCACAATTACCGAAACATGGCCCGGAAGAATAAATCCGTCAATCTGAACATCCGGGGCATTCACCAGGGCATCGAGTGCGGGCGGAACCGTCTTGTGGGCCGAATAGACAAGATAATTGGCCAGCCCGGCGGCCTTTGCCGCCAGAACGGAGGCGGCAATTGTCGGGGCGGTGGTTTCAAACCCCACGCCCAGAAAGACCACCCGCTTGTCCGGATGCTCTCTGGCGATATCCAGCGCATCCATTGCCGAGTATACCACACGGATATCCCTTCCGCAGGCGCGCTCCGCCTGAAGCGAGGAATCCGTGCCCGGAACCCGGATCAGATCACCGAACGTTGCCACAATGATCTGATCCATCCGGGAAATGGCGATGAAGGCATCGATATCGCTCTGATCGGTGACGCAGACCGGGCATCCCGGACCTGATACCAGCGAAATGGTATCGGGCAAAACCGATCGGATACCGCTGCGGAAAATGGATACCGTATGGGTCCCGCAAACTTCCATCAGCCGGACCGGCCTGGAGCCGATGCCATGAATGCGATCAATCAGTCGCCGGGCCAGTTCCGGGTCCCGGTATTCTTCAAGATACCTGATGCTCATCTCCTCTCCCCTCCCACATCCGATCCGTCACGCCAGGCTCACATCCTTTTCACACACGCGGCACAAACCGCCTGCCCCAGGCAAATACCGCCGTCATTGGCCGGAACCAGGGTGTGAGAAAAGACTTCGAACCGGTCTGCTGAAAGCTCCCGAATCAGACCGTTCAGCAATATCACATTCTGGAAAACCCCGCCGCTCAATGCCACGCGGTTCAGGCCGGTGTCCTGCCGAATCACCCGGCAGAGTCCGGCCGCCATGCGAATGACCGTTTGATGAAACCGGGCGCTGATCACAGCCGGCGAAACGCGGTTTTCAATATCCCGAACCACTCCCTGGATGATCGGATGCGCAAGGATACGATAGCCGTCCTCAGACTGCCATTCGAAAGGATAGCTCCCCGACTCCCCGTCATCCGCCAGCATTTCAAGCTCAAGGGCGGCCTGTCCTTCATAGGCAACCGTATAGCGTATGCCGATCATCGCGGCAACTGCATCAAACAGCCTTCCCATGCTGGAAGTCCGGGGACAGTTGACGCCCTTGACCATCATGTCCTGAACAAACGCAAGTTTTTTCGTGTCAACGTCCCGCAGCAGGGGAAGGTCAAGATTCAGCATGTTCTCGCCGAAAACCGTATGCAGGTAGCTTGCGGCCATGCGCCAGGGTTCCCGGATGGCGGCGGCTGCGCCCGGCAGGGGAACATAGGCCAGGTGAGCCGCCCTTTCAAAGCCGGTTTCGTCTGCGATCAGAAACTCGCCGCCCCAGATGGCTCCATCCGCCCCGTAGCCGGTGCCGTCAAAGGCCAGGCCGATCAATTTTCCCTGAATCCGGTTTTCGGCCATGCAGCTGGCGATATGGGCGTGATGGTGCTGGACCTGAACCAGGTCCATGCCGGCCTGATGCGCTTCCAGGGCATAGCGGGTGCTGAGATAATCCGGATGCATGTCACAGGCCAGAAGCTGCGGCGTGATATCCAGAATCCGCTTCATGTGTTCGATGGTCAGGCAGAAAAAATCGTAAGTCGCCGAATTTTCAAGATCCCCGATGTGCTGACTCAGAAACGCGCGGTTGCCGGATGTCAGGCAGACCGTGTTTTTGAGTTCCGCCCCGCAGGCCAGCACCGGCTGCTGCGGCCGGCGAAGAAACACAGGCACCGGTACAGTCCCCCGGGACCTGCGAATCGCACGGTCCGCGCCCGCAGCATGCCGGACCAGGGAATCGTCGCTGCGAAGATAAATCTGCCGGTCGTGAATCAGGAAATAGTCTGCCATCCGGCAAAGCCTGTCAAACGCATCGGCATTGTCAATGGCGATGGGTTCCTCGCTCATGTTTCCGCTGGTCATCACCAGGGCTGTAAATCCCTGCGCCAGCAGAAGATAATGCAGCGGGGTATAGGCAAGCATGACCCCGACGGCGGTGTTCCGGGGAGACACCGCATCAGAGAGCAGGCAGGGCTCTTTTTTCCGGAGCAGCACAATCGGACGTCGAAAAGAGCTCAGAAGGGCTTTTTCTTCAGCTGTTACCTGCGCATATTCCCGAATCGTTTCCAGGCTCGGAGACATCACGGCAAGGGGTTTTTCCTCACGGTGTTTGCGCTGCCGGAGCCGCTCCACCGCAGGCGTATTGCATGCATCGACCGACAGATGAAAACCGCCCAGTCCCTTGATGGCCAGAATTTTTCCCTGTTTCAAATACCGGGCTGCCTGTTCAACCGGATTTTCACATGAAACCGGAGCGCCATCGGGTCCATGAAGGGTCACCCGCGGGCCGCAGACCGAACAGGCATTGGGCTGGGCATGGAAGCGGCGGTTTTGCGGGTCGTCATACTCGGACCGGCAGGGGTCGCACATCTCGAAATGCTTCATCGAGGTATTGCACCGGTCGTAGGGAATATCGTCAATAATCGTATAACGGGGTCCGCAGTTGGTGCAATTGATGAATGGATAGCCGAATCTCCGGTCCGCCGGATCAAAGAGTTCTTTCAGGCAGTCCTCACAAACAGATACATCCGGAGAGATCAGGGTGGAACGCATGGGACCTGCCGTGCTGGGGAGGATCGAAAAATCGTCAAGCCCCCTGGCAGTATCCGGCGCTTCGGCAATGTCCGTGATGTAAGCCAGCTGCGGAAGATCGAAAGGCAGACTCCGGCAAAACCGGTCGATATTTTCCCGGCTGCCTTCGATGTGGATGGAAACGCCGGAGGAGGTATTTGAGATTTCTCCCGTTACCTTGTGGGAGCGGGCCAGCTGATAGATATGGGGTCTGAAACCGACACCCTGAACGATTCCGTTGACATTCAGCTTTCGTGCAATGATTTCATCTGGCTTCATATCAAAGCTCAAAGGTGAGGGGTTTGCAATAAATGGTGACAAGAAATTTGAAAGAGCCGTGCTTCCGGAATCTATTCCGTCTGCATGGAGATCGCCAGGGACTCTCTTAAAACAGCCAGGGATTCAAGGGCGAACTGCTCGTCAATTTTGTGAATGGCAAAACCGGCATGAACAATGACGTAATCGCCGACCTGGGGATCCTCGATGAGCAGCAGGCTGGTTTTTCGCTGAACCCCGTCCACATCAATCGTGGCCATTCCATTTTCATCAATGTGGGTAATTTTCGAGGGGATTGCAAGACACACGGGCTTCACTCCTTTTTTGGCAGCAGACGCCAAGATGTTCAAGCTCGGAAAGAACCATCGCCATCACGGGCTCCACCTGGCCGAGTACCACGGGAGACAGTTCGATGCTGAGGGTGTCGATATCCTCAGGCTCCACCCCGACAATAACCGTTTCAGGCACTTTATCCAGCGCCTGGCACAAGGTCAGGGCTTCGAGAAAATCGATCTGGTGAAGGGAATTCTTGGCGCGGATGCGATCGGGGATCTGGCTTTTTTCCAGACGGTAGACATCCCCGGGCGTCCCCTTGTGCCGAATGGCATCCACCACAATCAGGTAATCGGCCTCGGACATCACGCCCAGCAGGTTAACGCCTAAAACGCCGCCATCTATCAGGGACACATGATCGGGAAAATCATACTGGGCCTGGAGTTTTTGAACCACGCGGACGCCAAACCCCTCGTCCCGGAACAGGATGCAGCCGATTCCAAGGACCATGATATGCGGAGGGTTCATGAGTTCTCTGTATTTTCTTTATAAAAAAACCCGATCCAAAAGATCGGGTTCTTGTTGGGATCAAAGTGGCGGAGAGAGAGGGATTCGAACCCTCGGTAGAAGTTTCCCCCTACACACGCTTAGCAGGCGCGCGCCTTCAGCCTACTCGGCCATCTCTCCGTTGGGTTATTCGCTGCAATCGACTTTATTATCAAGAGGGAACGCCTCCCGCCGGTTGTTCTGGCGGAGGGAGTAGGATTCGAACCCACGGAGCTGTTACACTCAACGGTTTTCAAGACCGCCGCTTTAAACCACTCAGCCATCCCTCCATTATCGAATCGGTATTTTCTACCATTTCACCGCTTCAGGGTCAATGATTATATTTTCATGATTTCGAATTTTCAGCGTGCGCGCGAGCCGGCTGTTTATCAAACACCAGGCGATCGTTTTCAACCCTTGCCTCAATCCGGCTGCCGTCCGGAATTTCTCCTTTCAGAATCTCCATGGACAGCGGATTCTCCAGATATTTCTGAATCGCCCGCTTCAGGGGCCTGGCGCCATATATCGGATCATATCCCTTGTCCACAATCAGGGTTATCGCGCTTGGGGAAATACTCAGGGTAATGCGGCGGTCCGCCAGCCGCTGCTCCAGCCGCTGAATCTGAATCATCACGATGCTGCGGATCTGCTCGGACGAAAGGTTCCGGAAAATGATGGTTTCATCGATCCGGTTTAAAAACTCGGGCTTGAAACTGGCCCGCAGGGCTTCCGTGATCCGGCGCTCCATTTCGTCCCGCCGGGTTTCGCCCAGCTCCAGAATCCACTGGCTGCCGACATTGGATGTCATGATGATCAGGGTATTTTTAAAATCAACGGTCCTGCCCTGCCCGTCCGTCATTCTGCCGTCATCCAGAATCTGCAGCAGCACGTTGAACACTTCGGGATGCGCTTTTTCAATTTCATCAAAGAGCACCACCGAATAGGGCCGCCTGCGCACCGCTTCGGTCAGATATCCGCCCTGGTCATATCCCACATAACCCGGAGGCGCGCCGATCAGCCGGGAAACCGCGTGTTTTTCCATGTATTCCGACATGTCTATCCGCACCATGGCCTGATCGCTGTCGAAGATAAATTCCGCCAAAGCCTTGGCCAGCTCGGTTTTTCCAACACCGGTAGGCCCCATGAAAATAAAGGAGCCGATCGGCCGGTTGGGATCCTGCAGACCGGATCTGGCCCGGCGCACGGCGTTTGAAACAGCCTCAATGGCCTCGTGTTGTCCGATCACCCGCTTGCCGAGCCGCTCCTCCATGTGCACGAGCTTTTCCCGCTCTCCTTCCAGCATTCTGCTGACCGGGATCCCGGTCCACCTGGAAACGACTTCGGCGATATCTTCATCATCCACTTCTTCTTTTAGCATCTTGCTGTGCTCCTGAAGCCGTTCCAGATTTTCATTGGCTGCTATCCAACCGCCGCGAAAGGTCTATGGCTTTGCCGTACCGGATTTCAGCAACCCGCGCCAGATTCCCCTCCCGCTGGGCCTGCTGTTCCTCGGTGCCCAGAACTTCCTGCGCTTCCTTGATTTTGCGAATGGTCTGAATGAGATCTTTTTCATTCTGCCAGTGGGCCTTCATGGTCAGAATCTCTTCCTTCATCTGGCCCAAATCCTTTTCCAGCTTCCTCAGCCGCTCCCGGGAAACGGCATCCGTTTCCTTTTTCAAGGCTTCCCGTTCGATTTCAAGCTGGGTGATCTTTCGCTGGATCTCGTCGATTTCCGTTGGCATGCTGTCGATTTCAATGCGCAGTTTGGACGCGCATTCATCCATCAGGTCGATGGCCTTGTCCGGCAGAAACCGGTCGGGAATATACCGGTGAGACAGCGTTACCGCGGACACGATGGCCGAATCCTTGATCCGGACCCCATGATGCACCTCGTATTTTTCCTTCAGGCCCCGAAGAATGGCAATGGTGTCTTCAACGGAAGGCTCCTTGACCAGAACCGGCTGAAACCGTCTTTCAAGAGCCGCATCTTTTTCGATATACTTCCGGTATTCGTTCAGGGTGGTTGCGCCCACGCACCGCAGGGTTCCGCGGGCAAGGGCGGGTTTTAGCATGTTGGAAGCATCCATGGATCCTTCGGCAGCCCCTGCCCCGACCAGGGTGTGCAGTTCGTCAATAAAGAGGATGACCTCGCCTTCGGCAGCCTCGACTTCTTTCAAGACCGCCTTCAGACGGTCTTCGAATTCCCCGCGGTATTTGGCGCCGGCAATCAGGGCCCCCATGTCCAGAGACACCAGCCTTCGGTTTTTCAGGGTTTCGGACACATCGCCTGCCACGATTCTCTGGGCAAGGCCCTCGATGATGGCGGTTTTGCCCACGCCCGGCTCCCCGATCAGCACCGGATTGTTTTTGGTGCGCCGGGACAGTACCTGAACCACCCGGCGGATTTCATCGTCCCTGCCGATAACCGGATCCAGCTTCCCGAGCCTGGCCAGATCCGTTAAATTCCGGCTGAATTTTTCCAGTGCCTGGTATTTTTCCTCGGGATTGGGATCGGTAATCCGCTGATTTCCCCGTATATCCATCAGCACCTTGAGAATGGCTTCGCGGGTAATGCCGTTTCGGCCCAGAATTCTTGCCGCATCCCCGGTCTTTTCATCGGATACGGCCAGCAAGATATGTTCGATGCTGACATATTGATCCTTCATCTTGTCGGATTCGGCAAAGGCAGCATCCAGAATCGATTTTGTCCGCTGGGAAATATACACCTCCGCGGCCCCGGTGATTCTGGGAAACCGGTTCATGGCCAGCAGCAGCTCCTGGCCGATGCTTGCCGGGGACACCCCCAGTTTTCGCAGAATGGATGAAGTGATTCCCTCGGATTCGCCCAGCATGGCGCTTAAAAGATGTTCCGGCTCAATCTGCTGATTGTTCTGCCGGGACGCCAGGGACTGGGCGTTTTGAATGAGCTCCTGAGATTTCACCGTAAATTTATCAAACCGCATCGTCATTCCTCCTTGTCAAAACAGTCAATGCTATTATTAAAATTTATCGTTTTAATAATAAGCAGTTGCGCCTTGTTGTCAATTTGTTTTCAGCACAGAAGCAGCGGTTTCCCCTGGCAGAAAACAAGCGCCGCATGCCTGTTTTTTCAGGCAGACCCCTGCCATCCGTTTTTCTTTGAGTTATTGGCGGGTCTTTGATAGCATGGGCACTCAGGGCAAAGAGAAACCATACTGTAACGGCCAATTTAAATCTCTTTTTTTTCGTTTTACAGACGTCACGCCATGTCAAAATCGCTTTATCATAAAGTCGGAATCGCTTCGCTGATTCTAATGGCTTCGGTGTTTTTAAGCCGGGTCATCGGCCTTTTCCGGGAAATGGCCATTGCATATGCCGGCGGTGCCAGAGCCGATGTGGATGCCTATCAGATCGCATTTGTGATTCCGGAAATCCTCAATCATATCGTTGCCAGCGGTTTTTTATCGGTCACCTTTATCCCGGTTTTTTCCAAATATCTGGCAGCCGATCGCGAGGAAGAAGGCTGGAAGGTTTTTTCTGTGATCATAAACAGCTTCGGCCTGGTGCTGATCGTCTTTATCGGCATCTCCATGTTTTTTGCTCCGGAGCTGATATCCTGGATTGCGCCGGGAATAAAGGACCCGGTCCTGCTTGCCAAAGCTGTCCGGATGACCCGAATCATCCTACCCGCACAGTTTTTCTTTTTTACCGGCGGCATGTTCACGGCCGTTCAGTTTGCCAAGGAATCCTTCAGCCTTCCGGCCCTTGCCCCGCTGATTTACAATATCGGCATAATTGCCGGAGGCATGGCTGCTGGGTCCTGTCCTGAAAATGGAGGGCTTTTCCTGGGGCGTTCTGGCCGGTTCCTTTCTCGGCAATTTTGCCATCCAGTACCGGGGCGCCCTGAAAGTCGGCATGAAATATTCGCGTGCCATCGATTTCACCCATCCGGATTTTATCGCCTACATCCGCTTGACCCTTCCGCTGATGGTGGGCCTGACCATGACATTCTCGACGGAATTTTTTCTGAAGTTTTTTGGCTCCTATCTGCCGGAAGGCAGCATTGCCTGCCTGAACTACGGCCTGCGAATCATGTTTATTCTGGTCGGCCTTCTGGGCCAGGCGATTGGCACCGCATCCTTTCCCTTTCTTGCCAGACTGGCTGCCGAAAATCGCATCCCGGAGATGAACCGCCTGCTTAACCGCACCCTGAAATATCTGTCGCTCATCATCCCCTTTTCGATGCTGCTGATGGTGCTTCGATATGAAGTGGTGACAATTTTATTTGAAAGAGGGCGCTTTGACGCGGCAGCCACGGCCCAGACAGCCGGCATACTGGTCTATCTGATGATCGGCGCCGTTGCCTTTGCGGCCCAGACCGTTGTGGTCAGAGGATATTACGCCGTCCAGAATACGCTTTTTCCGGCCATTTACAGCACCATTGGGGTCATCATCAGCCTGCCGATTTACATGCTCGGCTTAAAGCTCGTGGGCGCCGCGCGGCGTGGCGCTGGCGATATCCATCTCGGCCATTTTACAGGTCATCCTTCTGTATGCGCTCTGGAATCGCAGAAGCCTGAACCCGGAAAGCCGGGAAGTGTATCGGGGATACGCCAAAATGCTGCTTCTGACCATCCCCGCAGGGCTGATTCTGGAAGGACTTCGAATGGGACTTGCCCAGTGGATCGGCATGAAGGGCCTTGCCGGAAGCCTGCTGATTGCCGGCGGGATCGGACTGGTTTTCCTGTTTCTGCTTTTTGCCGCCGGTTACCTGTTCAAAATCAGGGAAATTACGGAAACCCTCGGACGTCTCTTTAAAAAAGCAATTTGACAGAACGGACCTATTTCCATTATCATTTGCGTGGGAAAACATCATGATGTCAGAACGTCGATTACATGATTGCAGAACTGAATCCTGAGTAAATTCATATGTCCGAAAAACCTGAAAAATGGCTGACCCTTGCGGCGTGGTTGATGGTCCCGCCCCTGTTTGGCATGCTGTCCGTCATGCTGGGCCAGGACGCCAACTGGGATCTTCGAAATTATCACTTTTACAACCCCTATTCATTTATATATGACAGAATGGATTTTGATGCCCTGCCCAGCCAGGTCGCCAATTTCTACAATCCGCTTCTTTATGTTCCCTATTACTACGCCGTTAGCCTCCTGCCTCCCAAGGGGGTGGGGTTTTTACTGGGCTGGATTCAGGGCCTCAATTTTCCGCTGCTGCTGGCGATTGCCAGGCTGATGAACCCCTCGAAAAACGATGACATGAATTCCTCCTGGAAGCATGGCGCAATCTGTTTTGGCATTTCGCTGATCGGCATGCTGGGCGCCGCCAATATTTCCGAACTGGGAACCATGTTCAGCGACAACCTTCTCAGCATCCTGATCCTGTCTTCCCTTTTGACCATTTTATCCGCGATGCGGCATTTGTTATCATCCATTTGGCGGATCAGACTTGCGCATTGTGATCGGCGCCGGATTTCCGGCCGGTGCCGCCATCGGATTTAAACAACCGGCCGCCCTCTATGCCATCGGACTGTGCGCGGCATTCTTTGTCCTGAAAACGCCTTTTATGCACCGGTTCTTTCTGTCTTTTTTTTACGGCATCGGCGTGCTTTCCGGCATCGCTGCAAGCGGCGGATACTGGCTGCATGAAATGTGGGTAAGGTTTAAGAATCCCCTCTTTCCGTACTTCAATCTCCTGTTTCAGTCTCCCATGGCCACCATCGGAGACTACAGGGATACGCGGTATCTTCCGGAGAGCATCGGCGAAGCCCTGATATCTCCTTTTTTTTTCGGTTTTGCGCCTTATGAATTTTCCGAAGTGGCATTCCGGGATCTGCGCATTCCCCTTCTCTATGTTCTGCTGCTGGCGCTGCTGGTGAATCGATTTGTCGAGAGCGTTTCATTCCGGCCTGAGCAGCAGGCAGCCCGAACGGATCCGGTTTCCGACTCCGCGATACGGTTTCTGCTGGCGTCCGGGGTCCTTTCCTATCTGATCTGGCTGAAAATATTTGGCATTTTTCGATATGCCCTGGTCATTGAAATGCTGGCCCCCCTTGGGAATCTGGCTGATTCTGGACCGGATGATCAGCAGCCGCATCGCAAAACATGCGGCGGCTGGGGGCAAGCATGCTGATGATTCTGGCCACCCTGAGCCCCGCCGACTGGGGGCGGGTATCCTGGGGAGAGGATTTTTTCGGCGCAAAACTGCCCGTCATTGAAAAACCGGAAGACACCCTTGTCATCATGGCCGGAACAGACCCCTCATCCTACCTGGTTCCCCTGTTTCCCAAAGCCGTTCGATTTGTCCGCATCCAGAGTTATTTCACCGGGCCGTCCAGTCGTCCCAACGGCTATGACCGACTGATGGAGAATATTATTTCCAGACACACCGGCCCCATGTATATTCTTTACCGGTCTTATGAAAATCTTGTCGCAATCTCCGCGCTTGACGCTTATGGGCTGGACCTGAAAAGCGATTCCTGCCGGACTTTCAAGCCGCATATCGAATCCAATGTGATAGATCCGCTTTATTTTTGCGCGGTATCCAAAAGGCATGACCATGAATGAACTTCAAGATTCGGCCAGCTATCGGGTGGCGGTTCTGATTCCCTGTTTCAATGAAGAAAAAGCCATTGGAAAAGTGGTCGGGGATTTTCAAAAGGCGCTTCCCGATGCCGGAATTTACGTTTACAACAACCGGTCCACCGACCGGACTTTTGAAATCGCAACCGCTGCCGGAGCCATTGTCCGGGATGAAACACATCCCGGCAAAGGCAATGTTGTCCGGCGGATGTTTGCGGACATCGAAGCAGACATCTATGTCCTGGTGGACGGGGACGATACCTATCACGCCCCCAGCGCACCCGCAATGGTCCGAAAACTCATCGAGGAACGTCTGGACATGGTGGTCGGCACCCGGCTCAGCGATTATTCTGCGAATGCGTTCCGCCCGGGGCACCGGTTCGGCAATGACATGTTGACCGGATTTCTCGGCATGCTGTTTGGCAGAAACTGTACGGATATTCTTTCCGGCTATCGGGTGTTCTCCAGAAGATTTGTCAAATCCTTTCCGGCTGTTTCCAAGGGGTTTGAAACCGAATCGGAGCTGACGGTTCATGCCCTTGAACTGCGAATGCCCATCGGAGAAATGACCACCCCGTATCAAACCCGTCCGGAGAACTCGGTCAGCAAACTCAGGACCTATCGGGACGGCATGCGTATCCTGCTTATGATCCTCGTCATGTTCAAGGAAGAACGGCCCCTGACGTTTTTTTCCCTTGTATTTGGTTTTCTGTCCATGTTATCGCTGGTTCTGGCATATCCGGTTCTGATTACTTATTTGCAGACCGGTCTGGTGCCCCGCTTTCCGACAGCCATTCTTTCAACCGGAATTATGATTCTGGCATTTCTCAGCCTGACCTGCGGATTTATTCTGGACACGGTAACATGCGGAAGACGGGAGCTGAAACGATTGATTTATCTGTCTATCCCCGCCGTAGGGGACATAGACTCTCCGGCAAATAAACAGAAATGACCTAAAACACCTTGTCCGAGGCTTGTTTGAAACGATCTTCACGCTGACGGGCTTCTTCTTTTTCGATACTCAGAAGCTCTTGAAGGCTGTTTACATAATAGATCATGATATGATATTCAGGGTTTCCATACCGGTCACTCTTAAAGGAAACCAGCAGCAAATCGTTATTCTTTCTCCAGAAACTGGCTTTGAGTGGTGATTTCAAACCTTGAATTTCTTCAGGAGAACCATACTTCTGATAAAGCGAATCGATGATGTTGGCGCCATCATGCGACACGGTAATGCTGAAGTACAGCGGTCTCTGGGAGTATCCTGAAAAAAACATTTCGACATATTTGAAGGGAACATCCACTCTCTGGGCATACCGGTACATCAGCTTGACGGTATTATGCTCGACTCGCTCGCGGGGAGGGTAATTCAACTGAAGGTTCAGTGCGTTCAGTTCCGGGAAAAATGTTTGTAAGAACTCCGGACTGTTGACGGATAAATCAATCTGGCTTCGATAGGCAATCGCATCGGATCCCAGACGGTCGTTTAAGGTGCTTCGGACTGCGCCACTGAATCGGGTATTGGACCCAAGATCAAAAAAAGTAAAACTTTCCGGCAGTTCTTTGACAAGCTGACTGTTTATTGAAGATGACTCGGGGTGTTTTTTCTCCATATGCAGCCCATACACCACACCCAGTACAGCCAGAAGAACAACAGCTGAAATCCCAGCAACCCATTTATTGGTTTTCGTTATCGGCATAATTTTGAAAACTCCTTAACGCTCCTGATTTCCGGATACCCGTTCCCGGTACCTGTTATTGATTCTCATACAACAAATTGCCATGAAAATCAAAAAAGATAAATTGATTTCATTTTCCCGTTGATATATGAACCTGAAACCATGTTAAGCTCTTCGTGGAACAACCTCAAACAAAAAAGGAAAAAAAGATGAAAAAAGATGATCTGATTCAGCAGATGGCAGATGGGGCAGTCATTACCAAGACCCAGGCGGCAAAAGCATTAAATTCGCTTGTTGCGGGGATTTCCGGCGCACTCAAGGAAAAAGACGGCAAAATCACCCTGATTGGTTTTGGCACATTTTTAAGAGTTCACCGAAAAGCCCGCCAGGGCGTTAATCCTGCAACCGGCGCCAAAATCCAGATCAAGGCCACTTGACGTGGTCCGGTTCAAAGCGGGGAAATCCCTTAAAGATACCGTAGCCTAAGTAAATTGCGTTGTTGTCGTCGCTTGAGAGCAGGCAGCCGCATCCTGCCTGCCCTCTGCCTGAAACACGACACCATCGCCAGGAGGTCTGAATGATTTTTGAAAAACCGGGCGATTCCAACACGGATCAGGCCCTGGCCGCTGCCTTCCAGAGAGGAAAACAACTGGGTCTTGATGAAGTGGTTGTCAGTTCTTCATCAGGGAGAAACCGCTTACAAAGCTCTGGATGTTTTTGCCGGCTTTCGCCTGACTGTCGTTACCTATCACTGCGGATTCCACGAACCCTTTAAAACCGTCATGCCCGATAGCGTCAAACGCGATCTGGAAAATAAAGGCGCCACGAGTGGTTTCAGCCACCCATGCCCTCTCCGGCGTGGAACGCTCGATATCCAAGAAACATCAAGGACTGTATCCTGCCCTTCTGATTGCCGACACATTAAGATTATTCGGCCAGGGAACCAAGGTGGCCGTGGAAATCTCCATAATGGCAGCCGACGCAGGCGCTCTTTCCGGAAATGATATTGTCGCCATCGGCGGCACCGCAAAGGGGGTCGACACGGCACTGATCATCCGGCCGGCCAATCAATCGGATATTTTTGCCGATTTATGTATTCGTGAAATTATATGCAAACCCCGAACAAGGGGCTGAAAGGGGAATATTTGAAGGTTATTGATTTACGCAGCGACACGGTTACCCTGCCGACCCAGGCCATGCGGGCGGCAATGGCCGAGGCGCAAGTCGGCGATGATGTTTATGGAGAAGACCCCACGGTCAACCGGCTTCAGACACTGGCCGCGGAAATGCTTCAAAAAGAAGCCGCGTTATTTGTATCCAGCGGTACTCAGAGCAATCTTCTGGGGCTATTGAGCCACTGTGAGCGCGGAGATGAATACATCGTTGGACAGCAGGCCCATACTTACCGCTATGAAGCCGGCGGCGGCGCTGTCCTGGGAAGCATTCAACCCCAGCCGCTGGACTTCTTGCCCGATGGCACCCTGGATCTGGACCGGGTTCAATCGCTCATCAAACCCGATGACTTTCATTTTGCAAAAACCCGGCTTCTGTGCCTGGAGAATACCCAGGCCGGCAAGGTGCTTCCCATGGAATATCTGGCACAGGCATCTGCACTTGCCGGCTCCCGTTGTCTGGGGCTTCATCTGGACGGGGCCAGAATATTCAATGCAGCCGTCAAGCTGAAGGTTCCGGTTCATGAGATTGCACGCCATGCGGACACGGTCTCGGTTTGCCTGTCCAAGGGCCTTGGCGCGCCCGTCGGATCAATACTCTGCGGTCCGGCACACCTCATTCAAAAGGCGCTTCGGTGGAGAAAAATGCTTGGGGGCGGCATGCGCCAGGCCGGCATTCTGGCGGCAGCGGGGATTGTCGCTCTCACATCCCACGTTGAACGTCTTTCGGAAGATCACGAAAATGCGGCGTGTCTGGCCATGAAACTCTCCGAGATCGCAGAAATTCGGATCGATCTTGACGCTGTTCAGACCAATATGGTGTTTATGGAGGCACCTGCACAGTCAAGCGACTTGCTGACGTCTTTTTTAAAAGAACGCGGCATCCTGGTCAGTGGCAGAGGAAATTTTCGACTCGTAACCCACTTGGATATCACGGCATCCGATATTCAAACAGTGATTGAAGCTGTCAAAGATTTTTTTATTCGAAATCCTTCTTGATTTTTTTATCACCCGTCACGACCACCCGGTTCATCAGATTGAATTCCGTGAAAAAAAACCAAAAAACCATTTTTGCCTGCCAGTCCTGCGGATACCAGACGCCGAAGTGGATGGGAAAATGCCCGGAATGCGGGGCATGGGAAAGTATTGTCGAGGAAGGGGATTCATTTGCGCTGGTCGGCTCCCGCTTTTCTTCGTCGCGGTCTAAACCCATTCCCATCGATCAGGTCGTATGCGACACCGAAGAGCGGCTGCCAAGCGGCATCGGGGAATTCGACCGGGTACTGGGGGGCGGTCTGGTAAAAGGCTCGCTGGTTCTGATCGGCGGGGACCCGGGCATCGGCAAATCGACGCTGATGCTTCAGGCGCTTCATTGCTTTGCGGTTCAGGGACATCGCGTGCTTTACGTATCCGGCGAAGAATCGGTTCGCCAGCTCAGCATGCGCAGCAAAAGGCTCTCTACCCTGTCATCCAATTTTCTCGTCGTATCCGAAATCGACATCGACATCATTCTCTCCATGCTGGAATCTGTAAAACCCGATGTACTGGTGATTGATTCCATCCAGACCATGTTTAACAGCGACATTTCCGCTGCCCCCGGAAGCGTCAGCCAGGTCCGGGAAGCCACCCTCCGCCTGATGCTGGCTGCCAAGAAAACCAGCATTCCCATGTTTCTGGTGGGTCATGTCACCAAAGAAGGGGCCATTGCCGGCCCCAGACTTCTGGAGCACATGGTGGACACGGTGCTGTATTTTGAAGGGGACAGAAATCACCTGTTCCGCATCCTGAGGGCAGTCAAGAACCGGTTCGGCTCAACCAATGAAATCGGCGTGTTTGAAATGCGGGATAAAGGGCTTGAAGAAGTGACCAATCCTTCGGCCATTTTTCTTGCCGAACGGCCCACCCATGCCCCGGGATCCGTGGTAACCGCCAGCATGGAAGGCACCCGGCCCATCCTGATCGAGCTTCAGGCCCTTGCCAGCAGCACCAACTGGGGAACCCCCAGAAGAACCATACTCGGGCTGGATTCCGGTCGTGTGGCGCTTCTGATGGCCGTCATTGAAAGAAAGCTGGGCATTCACCTGATGGGCCATGACTTATTCATGAATGTTGCCGGCGGCGTTCGTACGGATGAGCCGGCAGTGGATCTGGGAATTGTCTGCGCCGTGGCATCGAGTTTTCTGGACAAGCCGATCGATGACAGCACGGTTGTTGTGGGAGAAGTCGGCCTGACCGGCGAGGTCCGGGCCGTTGGCCAGGTGGATGCGCGAATCTCCGAATCCTGCAAACTGGGGTTTACCCGGTGCCTGATTCCTTCCAGCAATCTGAAACGGGCTTCCGCAGTCCAGGGAATTGAACTCATCGGAATTCAATCACTGAAAGAGGCCATGGAGATTCTTTTTTAATGCACAGCCCCCGGTCCAAAAAAAATCCATGGGAAGATCATTATTCCCAAAAGGCCAGAAAAGACCATTTCCCGGCCCGGTCCGTTTTCAAGCTTCAGGAAATTCAGCAAAAAGTCAATCTGATTCAAAGGGGAGACAGCGTTCTGGATCTGGGCTGCTCGCCGGGGTCATGGCTGATGCTGGCCGCCACCCTCACAGGGCCTGCCGGAAGCGTCGTTGGCATCGATCTGAAACCCGTAACCGTCACCCTGCCTTCCCATGTCCGGGTGTTCATCGCTGATATGCTGGCCCTGCCCGATGAAATATCCGAGGCCATTGGCCGGGATTTTCATGTGGTCATCAGCGATATGGCGCCTTCAACAACCGGCAACAAGTCCGTTGACGCGACCAGATCCTTTGACCTTTGCCAGGCGGCACTCTCCATCGCACAAAACAGACTCTTGCCCGGTGGCTCTTTTGTCTGTAAAATATTCCAGGGCGAGGATTCCGAGGCATTCATTCAGCGAACCAAATCCTTGTTCAGCAAGCATCGAATTTTTAAACCCCAGAGCAGCCGGAAGGCCAGCCGGGAAATTTATATCATTGGACTCAATAAACGATAAATAAAAGGAGCCAGGAGGCTTTTCATGTCAGGTCACAACAAATGGTCAACCATCAAGCATAAAAAAGGCGCCGCCGACGCCAAAAGAGGCAAAATATTTACCAAACTGATCAAGGAAATCACCATTGCGGCCCGGATGGGCGGCGGAGATCTCGCGTCAAATCCCAGACTGCGAACCGCGGTTCTGGATGCCAAAAGTGAAAACATGCCAAAGGACAATATCGACCGGGCCATTAAAAAAGGCACGGGCGAGCTGGAAGGCGTCAATTATGAAGAAAGCACTTATGAAGGCTATGGCCCGGGCGGCGCAGCCATAATCGTGGAATCGCTGACCGACAATAAAAACCGGGCAGTGGCCGAAATTCGTCATATTTTCAACAAAAGCGGCGGGAATCTGGGTGAAAACGGCTGTGTGGCCTGGATGTTCGACAAAAAAGGCTACATGAGCGTCGATACCAGTGCCGCCAGCGAAGACAGGCTCATGGAAATCGCCCTGGAAGCCGGCGCCGAAGATGTTCGGGAAGACAAGGACGTCTTTGAGATCATCACAGCTCCCGCGGATTTTGAATCGGTGCGCCAGGCCCTGGAAGAAGCCGCCATTCCCTTCAGCAATGCGGAAGTCACGCTGCTGCCCCAGACCACATTGAATCTGGAAGGAAAAGAGGCCGAGCAGATGATCCGCCTGATGGATACCCTCGAGGACTGTGATGACGTCCAGAAGGTTCATACCAACGCGGACATCTCGGATGAGGTCATGAGCCGGCTGTAAGTCCAGGGAAGGGGCGCGCCAACTTAACCGCGAAAATACATCGTGAAGCGTGAAACCTTGCTTGACTTTTTTATTGCCCGGCCGCGGGTTCATGCGCATTTACGATGACGGGCCGCAATCTGCGCTTCTGCCGGTTTCCAAGCTTAAGCCTGGAAACCGACAGAAGCCTCCGAATTATCCGGTAATGCCAATCATCCGTCGAACCGCTTCAAGCGCAGGAAGGCGAACCGATTCCTCAACCTTCACCTGGCCTTCAAGGGTTTCCAGGCTTCTGATCACATCCTCAGGATGAATTTTCTTCATATCCGGGCAGATCATGCTTTCTGATGCCGGATAAAACGCTTTGTCCGGGCAGGCTTTTTTCAAAGCATACATCAGCCCCAGCTCTGTTCCCACAATAAATGACTGATGTGGCGACGCTTTTGCAAACCGGACCATGCCGGAGGTGCTGAGCACGGAATCGGCCATATCCAGAACTGCTTTCCGGCATTCGGGATGGGCCATGAACACCGCATCCGGATGCGCTTTTCTGGCCGCAACCACTGCTTCGGGTGTCAGACGGTCATGAATCGGGCAATATCCTTCCCAGGCGTGAATGGTTTTCGTGGTTTGGCAAGCCGCATAACTGGCCAGGTTCCGGTCAGGCGTCATCAGGATCTCCGGAGCGTCCAGACTGTTTACAACGGCCACCACATTGGCGGAAGTACAGCAGATGGTAGACAGGGCTTTTACCGATGCCGGAGAGTTGACATAGGTCACAACCGGCATGGGCCCCAACTCTTTCAGTTTTGCCAAAAGTGTTTCCGGCGTAATCATGTCGGCCATGGGGCAGCCGGCATTCAGGCGGGGAAGCAGAACGGTTTTTTCAGGGGATAGAATGGATGCGGTCTCCGCCATGAAATGGACCCCGCAGAACACAATGACTTCCGCATCGGTTTCGGAGGCTTTGATGCTCAGCTCCAGGGAATCCCCGCAGAGATCGGCCACTTCCTGAATCTCGGGTGGCTGATAATTGTGGGCCAGCAAAATGGCCCGTCTTTCTTTCAGCAGTCTTCTTATTGTTTCCTTCACATCTCCCCCTTCTTACCCATCCATTCGAACCACTTCAGCGCCCTGAGGAATCGCAAACTTGAACTGGGCGTCATCCAGATTCTGCTCGATATGGATGTTGTTAAGCTCAATTCGGGTTTCATCTTCATATGAATTATAGGTGACCACCTCGACAATATCAAAAGTATCGTTTGACACCACCAGCAGCACCGAGGTCAGATCATAGGATTTATCCATGGGAACCAGCTTTAAAACGTATTCCTGGCTGGCATTCATCTTCTCCAGCGTCACATTAAATGTTTTGCGGACCGACTGGATATTGGAAAGAAAACTGGCTCCCTTGCCGTCTCCGAAAAAAGAAGGGGCGCTGCCGACGGTCACCTGGTTGTCGGCAGGTCGGTGAATCCAGAGCTGTTTGCCGTCTGTGACGATTACCTGTTTATCGGGCTTTTCATAGACCCAGCGCATCATGCCGGGTCTTTTGACCACCATCGTACCGGAAGCGGTTTCCGTAATATCCAGGGCCTTCAGGGTGGAAGTCTGAAAAAAACGGGCTGAAAATCCGGGGGCAGAATACCGGCTTTCCACGCGCTTGAGAACGTCATCCAAAGAAAGCGCCGAAGGCTTTACAGAAGATGCCGCAGTCTGAGCCTCAACTCCCCTGGAAACCCCCGACAGGCTGAAAGCCAGGATAAACACTGCCGACAGATAAAATAACCACTTGTTTTTCATTATTCCCCGTTCCTGTTTTATATGAAAGCAGACGAGAGGCAACCGGCCTGAAGGTATCCGGCTATCGTCTTCCATCGCCCACCGCCTCTGGCCCCATTGCCTTTGGCTTTCATGCATTTACCATAACATCCAACCCGTAAATAAGCATTTATTTTATATGCAGCAGGCAAGGAACACAAGGAATTTATCAAAGCTGCAAAGTCAAGCCGAGCCAGATCCGGACGGACGGGTATTTATGGGAAAGAAGCCAGTTTTTTTCAGGATTAAAGGCCTGCGCAGGCTGTTTCCGGAATTCCGGAAACAGCCTCTTCATGCGTCATGTTTCAATAAGGCGGGGGATATCCGTAGTAATACGGCCGCGGAACAGGCGGCCATGGCATATAACCCGGCGGCGGGGGCAGATAATAAACCCTTCTGGATTCACGGACATGAACCGGTACCTGGTTTCCTTTGGAAACCATGCACTGCTGATAGGCGATGTCATAGCGCCGCTGGACTTCATACCCGGCCGCACGGGCCGGTTCGCTTGCCCCGGCAGCCCCGGCGGCCATTCCGCCGGCAGCTCCGATTGCAGCTCCGGCGCCCACATTGCCGGAAGCAGACCCGATCACCGCGCCCAGGCCCGCCCCCAGCAGTGTTCCGATTGCCGCTCCGCCGGCAAGGTTCTGATTGACGGTGTCGTTTGCACGCCAGCCCACCTGGTTCTCTGCCCACTGCCTGCAGACGGAATCATCCATCTGAAATGCATCAAAGGACTTTCCCGAAGGCGGCAGAACCATGACGCTCGGACCCGGAGGGATCGTCGCACATCCGCTCACGGCGATCACTGCCGGAATTATCAGAAATCTTCGTATCCAGTTCATTTTTCATTTCCTTTTCCGATCAGTCGGGGAAAGCTCTTTACGGGGTTGGATTCGGGACCACTTTCATCCATCCGATCGGACAGTTCCCGACGTAAGGATAATACCCTCTTGGGCTTTCACAGAAGTACCAGTAATCGGCGACCGTCTCAAGCCGCGGCGTCTGCACATATACCGGGGCCTGCTTGACAACCACGCGGGGTGCGGGATAATAACCGTAAGGATACGCTGGCCGCGCAACAACAACCGGCGCTCCCCAATAGACGCCAGGGCCCCAGCCCCGGTAATAACCGTGCCAGCGGGCCTGCGCCCCTTCAACCATCAGGCCGGTAACAAATAAAACACTCAGAAAAGTCAACCCGATTTTTTTCATATTCACCTCCTGATCATTCATTATAAATCCATGCCCGGAACAACACGGCATTAACTCCATGTGTAGCAAAAACTGCGCCAGATAACGCCTTAAGCGCCAAAGCATACCTACGCCTGAATATTGTCGTATTGTCGGGGTCTGACTGGATAGCTAATAAACAGAATTGGATACTAACTATCCAGCCCTGGTTGAAATATGCAAAACTCAGGGGCATTCAAGACAAGGAGGCAGCTGAAAATGCATGAAACGGGGCCATTACACATTCGGCTCATTCACGGATCCGTTTTCTCAATTCCCGAATCAGGGCGGAACAGAATTGGCTGGCGTCCGCAACAACGGCAACATCCGCCATCTTCATCATGGCGGCATTGGGGTTTTTGTTGACGGCGATGACAAGACCGGCATCATGAATGGCGGCGGTATGCTGTATGGCGCCGCTGACGCCAAAGGAAAAGAGGATCTGGGGATGGATGGTTTTTCCTGCCTGGCCGACCAGAGCAATCATGATCCACCCACTGCGAATGGACAACCGGACGTGTGGCCCCCACTTCCGCGCCCATCAGGCGGGCCATTTCAAACAGTTTTTTGAATTTGGTCCTGCTCCCCATGCCCCGGCCGCCGCAGATCACGATTCCGGCATCTTCAATCCGCTGCTCCCGCGGGGGTTTCCGTTCGGAATGGACAAGCCGGACTCGGGCCAGGGGCAGATCATCCGGAAGGGGAACGTTGACAATGCGGCCTGCAGCCGCATCATCATGGGGCAGTTCCTTGAAAGTCCCCGGTCTGACGGTGGCCATCTGGGGCCGTTTTTCAGGGGTGATGATCGTTGCGATGAGATTGCCGCCGAATGAGGGAGCGGTTTGAACCAGAAGGCCGTCCGGATTTATTTCCAGCCCGATACAGTCGGCCGTCAGTCCGGTTTTCAGACGCTTTGCAACCCGCGGCGCAAATTCACGACCGAAATCCGTGGCTCCGACCAGAAAAATATCCGGCTGATACTGCCGGATAAGGCGCTCAGCCAGCCACAGATAGGTTTCCACGCTGTAATCCTTCAGGATGGGATCATCGCAGACATAAACCGTTTCCGCTCCGTGGGCGATATATTCTCCGACATACGCATTCAGTTGACTGCCGAATACGACCGCACAGACTTCGGCCCCGATTTCAGGCGCCAGTTCTCTGGCACGGGCAAGAAGCTGCAATGTCACCCGGTTCTGAAAATAATTCCGGTAATCGCCAAAAACCCAAATGCTTGGTCCCGGTTTATTCATCGTCTCTTTCATCGTCATTTTGGTCGTGGTCGTGAGTTTTGAGGTCTTTTGCCATCGCGCCGCTCAACTTGTCTCCGAACTGCTCGAACAGATCCTCAACGCTCTTCTTTGCCGTACCCCTCAGAACGACGTTCCTTTTCCGGGCTGTCGGGGAGTAAACATCCAGTATCCGGGTCGGAGAAGCTTTCATACCCACAGCCGCGAATTCCAGACCGAGTTGATCCATGTCCCGCCGGACGATATCCCCGGCATCAAAGGCTTCCTGGAGTCCTGACATGGACACATAACGGGGCGGATAACCGGAGGTGGTCACCGTAATCAGGCCGGGCATGTCCATTTCCAGGGTTTCAAGGAAATCATCGGATTCGCGCTGCATTCGGACCCTGCGCCCGTCGATCTCGATCTGTTCCACATAGGCGACTGCGGCGATATCCAGTTCCTCTGCCAGCTGCGGGCCGACCTGAGCCGTCTCGCTGTCACTGGTGTGGCGGCCGCAAAGAATCAAATCAAAGTCCGGGCATTCCTTAATGATGGCGCGGGCAAGGGTATAAGAGGTGATAAGAGTGTCTGCTCCGGCCATTCGGGGGTCCGTCAGCAATACACCCCGGTCCGCACCCATTGCCAGAGATTCGCGAAGGATTTCCTCTGCTATGGGCGGCCCCATGGAGAGTGTCGTGATGTGGGCGCCGTGATGGTTCTTGATCTGCAAGGCCGCTTCCAGGGCGTGTCTGCAGGCAGGATTCATCATGCCTTCGGCCATATCCCTTTTCAAGGTTCCGGTTTTGGAATCCCAGGGAAGTTCCGATACCATGGGAACCTGTTTGATGCATACGATCAGTTTCAGCATGGATTATCCGTCATGTCGGCCGGGAAAGGAGCGCGCGCGCGATGACCATGCGCTGAACCTCGCTGGTTCCCTCATAAATTTCCGTGACTTTGGCATCCCGAAAATACCGCTCCACGTCGTATTCCTTACTATAGCCGTATCCGCCGTGAATCTGGACAGCCACATTCGCAACCCGCGTCGCCAGGGTACTGCAATACAGCTTTGCCTTGGCTGCCTCAGGCCCGAAAGGTCTGCCCGAATCCTTGAAGGCACAGGCGCGATAGAGAAGCAACCGGCCGGCATCTATCTCCGTTGACATGTCCGCCAGATAATTCTGGATGGTCTGAAAGGACGCGATGGACCGGCCGAACTGCTGGCGCTCCCTGGAATACTTCAGCGCCGCATCAAAGGCAGCCTGGGCGATTCCAAGCGCTTGCGCGGCGATGCCGATTCTGCCGGTATCCAGGGCAGCCAGGCCGATCTTGAGGCCGTCCCCCGGACGGCCCAGAAGATGGGTCACGGGTACCCGGCAGTCTTCAAAAAAAAGAGAGGATACCGGATTGGCCCGCATGCCGCAAAGATCTTCGATTTCGCCCACGGAAAAACCGGGCGTCTCTTTTTCAACCATGAATACACTGGCGCCGGATTTTGCGTTTTCCGGATCAGTAACGGCAAAAATCAGCGCCAGGCCGCAAACCCCGCCGTTGGTGACAAAGATTTTCGTGCCGTTAATCACATAAGAATCCGCGTCTTTGACTGCATGCGTCTCAACGCCGCCGGCATCGGAGCCGGCATTCGCCTCGGAAAGGCAGAAAGCGCCGATGCGCTCGCCGCTGGCAAGGGGCGGTAAAAACCGCTTTTTCTGCTCCGATGTTCCAAACCGGACAATGGGGTAAGCCCCCACGCTGTTGTGGACGGTCACGCACAGTCCGACGGCGGCGCTCACACGGGAAAGTTCCTCGATCGATATCGCATAGCTGATGCTGTCAAAATCGGCGCCACCGTATGTTTTGGGAATCTGAAGACCGAAGAAATTGAGCAGGCGCATCTTTTCGATCACTTCCCAGGGGAAACGGCTTTCACGATCCAGGTCGCTGACAATGGGACCCAGCTCGGTTTCGGCAAACTCCCGGACCGCTTTGCGCACGACCTTATGTTTCATGCACGGATTAAAATCCATAATTCATCAAAGTCTTCAGCCTGTCTGAGTCGCTGCCATATTTCATTCGGTGAATGCCCGCTTCATGGCTGTTTATTATCCTCTCGGATAATGGAAATCAAGAACAACCTTGCCGGGAAAACGACCGGACTGAACCGCTTCCGCATAATTCCGGACCCATGTACTGACCAGATCCGGAAGTTTTGCAAGTTGATTGACAAAGCGGGGAAGTCATTCAGGGTCTCTCCTTGAAATAAAAGTCAAATCTACCGCGATTGTTTATAGTCCAGTGCTGCCCGGATGAATTCCCGGAACAGGGGGTGGGGGTCCATGGGCCTGGATTTGAATTCCGGGTGAAACTGACACCCCAGAAACCAGGGATGGTTTTTCAGCTCGACAATCTCGACCAGCTCACCGTTGGGAGACAGGCCGCTGATCACCAGTCCTTTTTCACGAAGGCGTTCCTTATAGGCGTTGTTGAACTCATACCGGTGACGGTGCCGCTCGGAAATATCTCTTCGATCCATAGGCCTTTTCCGCCAGCGTATCGGGCTCGATGCTGCAGCGATAGGCGCCCAGCCGCATGGTTGCGCCCTTTTCCGATCCGGCATCCCGTTTTTGAATCGTCTGGGTCTGTTCGTCATACCACTCCAGCATCAGGTAAATGACGGGGTGTGCCGCGAATTCATTGAATTCCGAGCTGTGAGCATCCAAAATTCCGGCAACATTCCGGGCAAACTCGATCACCGCGATCTGCATGCCCAGACAAATGCCAAAATAGGGTATCCGATTTTCCCTGGCGTATTTCACTGCGCAGATCTTGCCGTCGATGCCGCGCGGGCCAAATCCGCCCGGCACCAGAATGCCATCTGCCGAGGACAGCACGGCCTCGCAGGAAGAGGAATCCAGGGTTTCGGAATCGATGAACATGAGATTGACCCGGCTGTCATTGGGAATACCGCCGTGGTACAGCGCTTCATTCAGACTTTTATAAGATTCGGTCAAATTCACGTATTTTCCGACAATTGCGATCGTCACTTCATGTTTGGGTTCCTTGAATTTGCGGATCAGTTCTTCCCAGTTTTCCAGCCGGGGCGCCCTTGTCCAGATATGCAGCAGTTCAACGATCTTGTCATCGAGCCCTTCTTTGTGGAAATTCAGCGGCACTTCGTAAATACAGCTCACATCCTTGGCCGTAATGACCGCATCTTCTCCGACATTGCAGAACAAGGCGATTTTCGATTTGATGTCCTTGGAAAGGGTTCTATCGGCCCGGCATAGCAGAATATCGGCATGAATGCCGATACTGCGAAGTTCCTTGACGCTGTGCTGGGTGGGTTTTGTCTTCACTTCCCCGGCGGTTGCAATATAAGGAACCAGGGTCAGGTGAATGTAAATAACATTTTCCTTTCCCACATCCGCCTTGAACTGGCGGATGGCCTCCAGAAACGGGAGGCTTTCGATGTCGCCGATCGTGCCGCCGATTTCAACGATGACGACATCGACGTCTGCAATTCCCAGCTTGATACTGGCCTTGATCTCATCGGTAATATGGGGAATGACCTGAACCGTTCCGCCCAGATAATCCCCCTTGCGTTCCTTGGTGATGACCGAATGGTAAATCTTTCCGGTGGTGAAATTGCTGTTTCTTCCCAGCTTGGCATGCGTGAAGCGCTCATAATGCCCCAGGTCAAGATCGGTCTCCGCACCGTCATCCGTCACAAAGACCTCGCCATGCTGAAAGGGGTTCATGGTTCCCGGATCCACATTGATGTAAGGATCCAGTTTTTTGATGGTCACCGTCAGGCCCCTGCTTTCCAGAAGCGCACCGATGGCGGCTGAGGCCAGACCTTTTCCAAGGGACGAAAGAACTCCTCCGGTTACAAATATATATTTTGTGCTTGAACCCATAAATTCCTCAGCCTTTTTTAAAAAACATCATCGGAAAATCTGGCGCTTTCTCCCAGTTCTTCTTCGATCCGCATGAGTTGATTGTATTTGGCAATCCGGTCGCTGCGGGACATGGAGCCGGTTTTAATCTGGCCGCCGTTTACGCCTACCGCCAGATCGGCAATAAAGGAGTCCTCGGTTTCTCCGGATCTGTGGGATATCACCGTTGAATATCCGGCCTGTCTGGCGATTTCGATGGCATTTAAAGTTTCGGTCACAGTTCCGATCTGATTCAGCTTGATCAGAATCGCATTGGCGATTCCCATTTCAATGCCTTTCAAAAGGATTTCCGGGTTGGTCACAAAAATATCGTCCCCCACCAGTTGAACCTTGCTTTCCATTCTGTCGGTCATCAGCTTCCATCCGTCCCAATCCTGTTCCGCAAGCCCGTCTTCAATGGAAAATATGGGATACCGCTCCACCAGATCCTCATAATAATCGATCATGGCTTCGGCGGAGAGCTTCCGGTTTTCCGATTTCAGGGCGTATTCCTTCTTGCTGGTGTAGATCTCGCTGGCCGCGACATCCAGCGCAATGCCGATTTCGTTTCCCGGCTCATACCCGGCTGCCTCAATGGCGTTCATGATGTATTTGATGGCCTCTTCATTTGACCCCAGATCCGGCGCAAATCCCCCTTCATCCCCGACCGCAGTACTCAATTTGCCGTCTTTAAGGATTTTTTTCAGGCAGTGAAAGATTTCAGCGCCCATCTGTACGGCCTGGGTAATGGATTTTGCCCCGAAGGGTATGATCATGAACTCCTGAATATCCAGGTTATTTGCCGCATGGGCGCCGCCGTTGATGATATTCATCATCGGAACCGGCAAAAATCTGGCATTGATTCCGCCAAGATACCGATACAGCGGAAGTCCGTAAGCCTGGGCAGCCGCGCGCGCTGCAGCCATGGATACGCCCAGAATGGCGTTGGCGCCCAATTTGGCCTTGTTGGGAGTGCCGTCCAGCTCGATCATGAGTTTATCAATAAGCATCTGGTTGGCAGCGTCCTTTCCCAGCAGCAGCGGGGAAATCTCATTCATGACATTGTTAACCGCTGTAACCACCCCTTTTCCGCCATAGCGCTTGGCGCGTTTGTTTCTCAGCTCCAGAGCCTCCCGGGTTCCGGTGGATGCGCCCGAAGGAACCGCAGCCCGCCCCATGGCCCCGCAGGCAAGAAACACATCCACTTCCACGGTTGGATTGCCTCTGGAATCCAGTATTTCTCTGGCCTTGATGTTGACGATTTCTGTCATGTTGCCTCCCCTTTTAATGGTCTATTGGATATCTATATGATATGATCTGATTCGATACAATATAAAAGCTTTTGTTACTCTTGTTCTGGATAGATGTCAAGAAGCCGTGGAAGCATACGATCGGCTTATTCAAAGAAATAAGATGTGATTTCAGATGATTGGAAAATTCTATGAAAGAGCTGGATCTTTATCAAAAAGCGCACTTGCTGGTTGCGGCAATTCGGATTCTGGAATACCAGCATCACAGCCCGCCCGCCATTGAAGCCGTCTGCAGGCTTCTGGGTGTTTCCGTGGAAGAAGGTGGATTTTTTTTCCGGAAATTTGAAGAAACCGGTATCCTCGAAGCTGTCGAGAGTCCCGCAGGGAATTCGCATGGCCATCCGGGACCACTCCAGAATCGAAGAAATCCCCAGAGGCATATCTGAAACCCTGCTGGACAAGGAGCTCAAGAATTTTCAGATCGCCCGTAAAGGGTTGACCCAAAAAATCGAAAGCTTCCAGGCTGCTCAGGCTGAAAAGAAAAAGCAGATGTTTGCGGAACTGGAAAAAAAGCTTAAAACAGGCATGGAAAAGAAATAGGGTGCGAACTGCATTACATACCGACAGATCGCAGCCCCTTGACGAACTGGGATTCAGACGGCTTTCCCATCAGATAGTTTTCGATCTCATCCAGCATTTGGCTGATTTTAAAGGGCTTGGATAGCATACGGTAACCAAAGCGGCTTAACTCATCGCTGATTCTGCGCCGGAGTTCCTCAACGCCTAAAAAGCCGGTGATGTATACAATTTTCGTGTCGGGTTTTTCCTGGCGGATGACCTTCACCATCTCAATCCCATTGGTTTTCGGCATGACAATGTCGGTAAACACCAGGTCCGGGTAAAACTGCCTAAAAACCGCAAGCCCCTCCTCGCCATTGGCTGCGGCCATAACCCGGTATCCTTCGGCTTCCAGAACGCCGTGATAGAGTTCCAGCAGATCCGGCTCGTCTTCAACGACAAGAATCCGGTACCGGTCATCGGCCGCGGTCGACATGCCGGATCGAATCACCCCGATGATTTCCGGATCATTCAAGCCGCTGATGACATCGGTCAGGCGGTTAAGCCGTTTCATCTCCCGATTGGCCCGATAGGCGTTGGCCGGGTTCAGGTCCGGGTGGTATACCTTGCTGAGCAGATGATAACTGGACTTGATATAGGACAGGGACGCTTTTTCCCCCAAATCAGCCAGAATTTCCCTGGCCTTTTCCAGCAGGCCGAAATGCTGCAATTCGGTTTCCAGATAAACCTGATGATCCAAAGCCCCTCCTTTGAAACAGGGTCACTGCCGTTTCAATCTCTTCTACTTGCGGGTGCTGATCGATAATCACTTCAATGTTGGCCGGCTGACGCTCAGGGCTTCGGCCAGTTCCCTTTCCGGCAGGATGCGTTCATCGGGCTTGAATTCACCCCGGAAGATGAGTTCGCGAAGCTGGTCAAATACCTGGTCGGAAATGCGCTTGGGCTTGATGGGCTTCAGAGAGGATGTCATGCCTTTTTTAACGACTCCGCGTAAATCTCGATGAAATGTTTGACAGCCACCGAATCTCCGGCCCGGGACAGCATGTCGGATATCTGCATCATGCAGGCCGGACAACCGGTGGCCAGCACGGAAGCATTGGTGGAAATGATCTGATCGCGCTTTTTTGTGCCGATCTTAGCGGAAAGTTCATAATACTGCAAATTAAAACTGCCACCCATGCCGCAGCAGGCGTCGGGCTCAGGCATTTCCCGGAATTGATAGCCATTGGCAGCCCGGATCAAGGCCCTGGGCTGATCCGATACGCCAAGAGATTTTTTTAAATGACAGGGATCATGATAGGTGACACCGATTCCCGAATCGGATACGGCATCCATCGGAATCTTCAGGACAGATACCAGAAGCTGGCTGATATCCAGCGTTTTTTCAGCCAGTGCCGCCACCCTTTCCCGGATCTCCGGCGCTTCGTTTTCCGAAAGAGAGGGCCACACTTTTTTAAGTGTCGATGTACAGGTGGCGCAGGCCGTAATCAGATAATCCCAATTGCCGGATTCGAACCGTTCAAGATTGTGCCGGAGCAGACGGGAAAAAGTGGACATATCCCCTGAGGATACAGCCGGAATCCCGCAGCACCCCTGTCCCTGAGGCATAAAAATGCCGATGCCGTGATGATTGAGAACCTGAATCACCGATTCCGCAACCCCTGGAAACAGCTTGTCCAGAAGACAACCCGTAAAAAATGCCACCCGGATTCCGGATTTTCCGGCCGGCGTGTCAAGAACCGGAACCGCCCGATGAAACGGCTTCGGCGAAAGGGTCTTAAAATGCCGATCGGCCAATATGGGGGAAGCAAAGCGGGCACAGGAGGTTCCCACAATGTCGTTGACGGGCCGTGTCAGGAGGTTCTGGAATTTCGCCCCCCATTCCAGCATCTTGTCAAAAAGCCCGGGATGGGCCAGCATCCCCTGCAATACCAGACGCTTGGCCGGAGAAAGTCCCATATATCCCGAGATAATGGCCCGGGCTTTCATAAATATGTCCAGAACCTTTACGCCGCTGGGACAGTTTGCGGAACAGGACCCGCACAGCAGGCATTTATTGAGACGCCGGCCCACCCCTTCCGGATCATCGAACATGGATTTCATCAACCCGTCCAGAAGCGCCAGTTTCCCTCTGGCCACATCCATCTCCCGACCGGTTTCCGCATAAAGCGGACAGACCGCCTGGCACATCCCGCAGCGCATGCAGACCACAAGCTGATCTTCCAGCGCTTTCATCATCCGGACCAGTTCATCCATTCGGGTCATGATCAACCTCCAATGATGTTGCCGGGGTTCAGGATGTTTTTGGGATCGAGCGCCGCCTTGATCCGCCGGGAATACAGAAGGGCTCCGGGACCGGTTTCCTTTGACAGAAATCCGGCCTTGGCAAGACCCGTGCCGTGCTCGCCCGACAGGGTTCCGCCCAGTGCCAGCGCCTTGTCAAAAATGGCTGCGATGGCATGTTCAACCCGTTTCCACTCCTCGGCATTCCTGCGGTCCGTCAAAATGGTGGGATGGAGATTGCCGTCTCCGGCATGCCCGAAAGTTCCGATCGTCAGATCATAGGTGCGGCTGATTTCCTGTAGCGCCCGGATCATCTCCGGAATCCGGCTCCGGGGAACCGTGGCATCTTCCAGCACCAGCGTGGGCTTGAGCTTGGCAAGGGCCGAAAGCGCGCTTCTTCGTGCAGCCCATACCGCATCCCGCTCGGCAGCATCCCTTGCCACGCGAATCGATACGGCGCCCTGTTTGCGGCATATCGCCTCGACTTTCTGCGCGTCTTCTTCAACCTGGGCAGGGTGGCCATCCACCTCAATCAGCAGCAGCGCGGCCGCATCCACCGGCAGCCCGGCATGGCTGAAGCTCTCCACCGCACGGATGGTAAAATTGTCCATGAATTCCAGGGTCGCGGGAACGACATGGGCGGCTATTATGGCGGCAACAGTTTCAGATGCCCTGTCCAGTTCATCGAATACCGCAAACATGGCCTTTCGATGCGCAGGCGGGGGAATGAGCTTTAATATGATTTCATCAAACACCCCCAGCGTGCCTTCAGAGCCGACCATGAGCCCGGTGAGGTTATAGCCCGTGGCGCATTTGACCGTCCGTGACCCGGTCTTGATCCGTTCCCCGTTCACGTCAAAAAACGTGATACCCATCACATAGTCGCGGGTTACGCCGTATTTGAGGCCGCGAAGGCCGCCGGCGTTTTCCGCCACATTTCCCCCGAGCGTTGAAACCGCCTGGCTGCCGGGATCCGGGGGATAGAACAGCCCCTGTTTTTCAACCGCGGCTGCAAACCTGGCGGTAATAACTCCCGGCTGAACCACTGCGTACATGTCCTGCGGTATTGATTTCCAGGATGGCGCTGAGACCGTTTGTCAATATGACCACGCCGCCGGTTCGGGGAATGGTGCCGCCGCTCAGATTGGTTCCCGCACCCCGGACGGTCAGCGGCAATCCGTTTTCATTGCAGAGGCGAACCGCATGGGAAAGCGCCCGGCTGCTTACGGGCCTGAGGGCAAGCAGCGGCTGAACGGGATCCAGAACCGCCGCATCATAGGAATAAGTCAGCAGGTCTTCTTTTTCATGGAATACGTTTTCGGGTCCCAGATGTTCTTTGAATGCGGTGATCAATGCCGGACGGATCATATCTCCTCCCTTTTCCTGAATACAGATCGTGTTTTTCCTTACAGCTGATGGTGCTGAAAATTGGTAATACCATTTACAATATTAACCATTGATGGCTTCATAACAGTCCATTAACGACAGGGCCTTGTAAGGGGCGAGTTGGGCATAAAGTTGACTTTACCCGTTGAAACATCTATGCTCCGCTTCAAACCTCTTATCTGATAAAAAAGCATTCAGGACAAACCGGCTGCCATCCCAATTTTGACTTTTACGAGTTCTTCAAGAATGGCCCTATTGAAAGAAATCATTCGCCGTCAAATTCTTCAGACAATCGCTGACCACGCGAATAAAATCACTTCCCGCGATCTTGAAAAAAATATCGTTCAACAGGTTTCCGTCGGAAGGCGGGATTTTCAGGCTGCGCTGAAGGCCCTGATTGCGGAAGGGGAACTGGCCTACACCTATCTTTACGGGTGTACGTTTATCGAAAAATCCTTTAATCGACCGGTCCGGGTAGGATCGCGGGTGATACTGACCCCGCCGGAACTCCATCCGGTGCTTAAAAAATCCGATATTGCCGTGATACTTCGACCGGGAGCCTCCTTTGGCTGCGGCCAGCATCCCACCACGCGGCTTGCCATTCAGGGAATCGAATATGCGCTAAAAACGCTTCGGGTCTGCGATGGCGTATCCCAGTCGGCCCTGCTGGACATCGGCACGGGCTCAGGGGTTCTGGCCATCTGCGCTTTAAAACTAGGCATTCATCGGGCAATGGGAACGGACATGGACCCCTGCGCCATTGCCGAGGCCGGGGAAAATGCCCGAATAAACGGGCTGTCTCAGCGGTTTGAAGTTCTGGATGTGCCTGCAGAGGAAATCGACGGGCAGTTTCACCTGATCGCCGCCAATCTTCGATATCCGACTCTGGCACGGTTATGTCCGTATATCGCATCGCATATTCCTGAAAATGGCGCGGCAATACTTTCCGGCATTCGGGAAGAAGAGACCGAAGCGATTAAAAGCATCTATGCCGGTCTGAATCTGGAATGCCGGTGGGAGGCAATTGAAAACAGGTGGGCAGGACTTGTCCTTGTCAAACAGGCGCCTGCCCTGAATCAGCTGATATGATTCCCTGCATATGAGTCGGCTTTTCCCGGATCACCGTTATTTGCTGTCATCGATTTTTTTCATCTCGGCTCCGGCTTCCACCTTTTCGTCCGGGTCTTCCATTGACTTCTTGAAATTCTTTATGGATTTTCCCAGTGAATTCCCCAGTTCGGGAAGTTTTCCGGGCCCAAAAATAATCAGGACGATTACCAGTATGACGATGAGATGCATCGGCGAAAAAAGGCCTGAAAACATGACTTATCCCCTCTCTTTGCTAACAATCGGATTCGGCCGGCAATTATCTGAATTACACCGCAAAACACCCTCATTCCGTTGAAGGAATCATGCAGTCTTTGGCAACCGAATCACCATGACCGGCACATGACTTCTGCGGACCACCCGCATGGCAGTGCTGCCCATCATGGCGCCGGCCAGTATGCCGTGACCGTGCGTACCCATGACAATGACATCATAATCCGAAGAAATGGATTCCGCAATGATTTCTTCCACCGGATGACCTTTTCTTACCTTGATGTCCTTCACGGTAAAGGGGCAGGCATGATCAGATGCAGCAGTTTCCGAGCAGAACGCTTCCAGCTTCTTAACCAGGGTTTCCACCACTTCCTTTTTCCGGGCCCGCTGGAGCTCCTGCCATTTATCCGCCCCCAGCAGATCTGCAACCTGCGCGTTCATTTGACTGGAGACATCTTCGATAACATGAAGAACAACGATCTTGGCATCATACCGGTTGGCCAGGCTGACCGCATATCCAAAGGCAAATCGGGCATTTTCAGACATATCGGTCGCATACAGAATTTTTTTGATTTCTGGAATCATGGTAGCTCCTTATGGGTTATTTCGTGGTTTGACGAAAGCAGCTTCTTCCTTTAACTCCCCCTTGCGAAGCGACAGCCATCTCAGGGGTTCTTCAGATTGGCGGCCACAACTTCCGCGATATGCCTGACCTGAATCCGGCTGTTTCGTTTGTCCATCCCCCCGCGAAGCTGCAGCACACAGCCCGGACAGTCGGTTACCAGAACATCGGCCCCGGTATTTTCAACATGATCCAGTTTCTGGCGCAGAATCTCGGAGGATATCTCGGGAAATTCCAGAGAGTAGGACCCCCCGAATCCGCAGCAGACGTCTTCATCCCTGCAGGGCGCATAATCCAGGCCCGCAGTCTGAAGAAGCGCACGCGGCTCCCGGGTCACGCCCAGGCCCCGGCACAGATGGCAGGGGGAATGATAGGCAACCCGCGTTTGATTCTGAAGAAAATCCTCAGGCCCTACTTTTAGAATATTTACCATAAACGAGCTAAAATCAATCAATTTCTCGTGAAGGATGCGCAATTTTTCGGCCATTTCCGGTTTTTTTGCCAAAAGGCGGGAATACCCTTCCTTCAGGTGCGACCCGCAGGAAGCGCAAAGCACAAGAACGTAATCATAGCTTTGGGAATCCAGGGCTTCCAGGTTTTGAACGGCCACCTCCATTGCGGTTTCCTCTTCGGCCATCATCATGGCCGGCAGGCCGCAGCAGCTCTGACCCATGGGGTATTCCATCTGAACGTTGTGGCCGGAAAGAAGACGAACCAGGGAAAGGGCCTGCTCCGGAGACACGAAATCCACGACGCATCCCCCGAAAAGCGCCACCCGGTAGGCAGGATTTGGTATCTGCGGGCGGATTTTCGGCCACTGGTCCCGGAACGGTTTTTCTGCAAGGGCCGGAAGGGTTCGAAAATCATGGGCCTTTCCAAAAACAAAGGGCAGGTGCCGCAGGACTCCCGCGTCTTTTTGAACCAGGGGTTTTTGCAGGGTGGCTGCCAGCTTAAGCAGCGAATGGAAAAGCCGGCGGTTTTTCATGACAGCGGACAAAACGGCGTTTTTGGCAGGCTTTGCGCCGTCATCTTTCAGGACGTTGGCGTACACTTTCTTGATGAGATAGGGAAGATCGATGTTGACCGGGCATACGGACTTGCAGGCCTGGCAGTTCAGGCAGTTTCGGACAATGGCGCGGGCATTGTCCTTTCCGTGATAAAAATAGGTCAGGATAAGACCGATGGCCCCGATATAGACATGCCCCAGGGTATGGCCTCCGACTTTGCCGTAAACCGGGCAGACATTCGAGCAGGCCCCGCAGCGAATGCAGCGAAGGGCCTCTGAAAAGACCGGATCTTTGGCAAGATCCAGCCGGCCGTTATCCAGGAACACGATGTGAAGGATTTTTTTCCCCGTGGCGGATGCCGCGCATTCCACGGCCCCGGTAATCCAGGTGACATAAGAGGTCAGGGCCTGGCCCGTGGCGTTTTTGGGCAGAACCTTGATGATGCGAAGCGCAGCCGGATAGATCGGGAACCAGCTTTTCCAGACCCACCAGGGCCACATGAACCCGGGGAAGCGTGGTGATCAGCCTTGCGTTTCCCTCGTTGCTGATCAGCCCCAGGGTTCCGGTTTCGGCAATGGCCAGATTGGCGCCGCTGATGCCCATGTCCGCGGCCAGAAAGGCCGGGCGGAGCTCTTTTCGGGCAACCTTGACCATGCGGTCGATGTCTTCCAGGTCAACCGGCTTTTTCGTGACATCGCCGAAAAGGGTTCCCACCTGCTGCCGGGAAAGGTGAATGGCCGGCATGACCATGTGGGAAGGCCCTTCGTGCCGCAGTTGAATGATCCATTCCCCAAGATCGGTTTCGGTCACCTTGAAACCCTCGGCTTCCAGATGATCATTCAGGTGGGTCTCTTCCGCAGTCATGGATTTGGATTTGACGATGGTTTTAACGCCATTGTCCCTGCCGATTTTCGCAATGATCTCATTTGCCTCTTGAGCGGTTCCGGCCAGATGAACGATGGCACCCGCAGCCTCGGCCCTGGCCTTGAACTGGTGAAACAGGCTCTCCAGTTGCGTCAGGGCCAAATCCTTGCCTTCCGCGATCTGATCTTTCAAGGTATCCAGATCGATCCCCTCAAAAGCCTTGGCCCGTGACACCGGGTAGGCCGAGGCGAAATTGTCCAGGGCCTTTCGAAGAAACCGGTTTCCCAGGGCGGCTTTGATCCGGTCTTTGTAGGTTTTCATATCCTGGGCGGTCTGAATCATGACGGATTCTCCTCCATGATAAGAATGTGAAGCTCCTGGGGACCGTGAACGCCGATGGCCAGCACCCGCTCGATGTCAGCGGTCCGGCTGGCGCCGGTGATAAATGACATATAGCCCGGAGGGGATTTCATGCTCTCGACCAGGTAGGCGGAAAGGGCCGTGGCATCGGGAAGAATCCGGGAAGCGGAAATCCAGGCGATATGGGTTTCACTGAGCATGGTGGCGATCCTTAAGTCTTCGGAACCGGAATCCAGAACCAGGGAGCCGGTTTCGGCAATGGCCCAGTCTGCGCCGGTCAGCGCCGTATGGATGTCAGCTTTAATGATTTCTCAGCGGTGGATCCAGAACCGTCAGACCCGCAGCATGCACATCTCTTCAAGCGCTTGGCGGCTCTTTGAATCCAGGCCGGGAGCAGCAATGGTTTTTCCGTTCTGCCGAAGGGTCAAATCAACGGCATAGCGCAGCACATCTTCCATGTTGCCGGCCGTTGAAACCACTGCCTGAACAAGCCCGGCCTTTTCTGTCATCATGCAAAACAGTTTTTTTGTATCCATGGCTTATTTCCCGAAAACCAGAGCAGGTAAATACGTCACGATGGCCGGAAATGAGGCAACCAGCGTGCTTTGGAACCAGAAAATCCATAAAAATCAGTATTGTTGGATTGGTCACCCACCATCACTTGAAGATGACGCTTGGAATATATGTGATGATTGACGGAAATTGGACGCAGAGCAAAATGCCGATTATCTGCAGGATGATGAACGGCATCACCCCTTTGTAAATCTCGATCATCTTGTATTTTCCTTCAGGCGCGGCGCCGGCAAAATAAAAAAGCGCATAGCCGAAGGGCGGCGTCAGAAACGAAGTCTGGAGAACAACGCAGATGAGCATCGAGAACCATAAGGGATTAAAGCCCAGCTCCATGCAGATCGGCATGTAAACCGGCAGGCAGACGAGGAGAATGGCCACCCAGTCAATGAACATGCCCAGCATAAAGATCGCAAAGAGCATGATGAAGAGGATCATGGCCGGAGGCAGGTTGCCGCCGATCAGAAGATCGGTGATGACCTCGCCCCCGCCGACAAAGAGAAATGTGGCGCTGAACAGGTTGCCGAAAAGAACCAGGATCATGACCATGGATGTGGTCTTGAGCGTTCCCTTGCAGGATTCGTAGACGACCTTCCAGTTGAAGTTACCTCGGGAGACTGCCAGAATGACCGCGCCCAGAACGCCTACCCCGGCCGCCTCGGACGGGGTTGCGACTCCGCCCAGGATCGTGCCCATGACCGCCAGGATCAACACGAGCGGCGGGACCATGGATTTTGCCACCATCCACATCTTATGCCGGATGGTATAGCCGGATGCCTCCTGCCTGCTGATGGGCGGGCCATAGGCGGGCTTTATCTGGCATAAAACAAAGACATAGACCATATACAGAAATCCCAGAAGCAGCCCGGGCAGGATGGCGGCCGCAAAAAGGGCGCCGACCGATGTTTCCTTGAGCCCTGTCAGCCCCCCATAGACAACGAGCATGATGCTCGGAGGAATCAGAATGCCGAGTGTGCCGCCGGAGCAGATCAGGCCGGCGGACATCTCCTTGTTGTAGCCTTTTTCAAGGAGCTTGGGGCCGGCAAGCAGCGTCATGCCAACAACCGAAGCGCCGACGATCCCCGTTGTGGCGGCCAGGATAACGCAGACGAAGATGACCGCCAAACCGAGCCCGCCTTTTATGGGGCCCATGACCACGTAGAGGGCTTCGAACAGGGCGTCCGAGATTTTTGCCCGATCCAGCACCTGCGCCATCAGGATGAACAGGGGAATCGCCACGAGCACAAAATTGTTCATGGTGCCCCAGGCGTTGTTGATAAAAAAACCCAGCAGGCCGTCAACATTGAAGCCGTTTTCAAGCAAACCAAAGATCACGGCTGTCCCGGCAAGCGAATACGCCAGGGGGAGCCCGAGTACGATGAGCAAAATCAGCGTGGAAAACATTCCGATGGTTAAAAATTCAGGACTCATGGCATCCTCTTAGCGAACAGCCGGCTTTTGACTGAAGGTTAGTATGCGTTTGATCAAGTTGGAAAGAACTTGAAGGAAAAGAAAAATAAACCCCAGGGCCATCAGCAGCTTCACCGGCCAGATCGGCGGCGCCCACGCCGATGACAGGGCCTCCAGAATCCGGGTGGAGATGATCGCGTTGTCCAGTGCCCAGATGCCCAGCAGCGTAACAAGTGGGAGCGTTATGCAGATCGTCAGAACGATGTACAGAATGTCCTGTACTTTCTGGGGGAATCTACTGCTGAAGATATCCACTCTCACGTGACCGTCGAATAATTCCGTATACCCATAGCCCATGACAAAATGCACGCCGAAGATAAACGTCGTCAACTCCAGACCCCAGATGGTCGGCGCGTTGAAGAAATAACGCCTGACAACTTCGTGGCACATCATCACGACAAGGACCACCATGAGAAGCGAAGATACTTCCGCCTGTTTCTGGACACATTTGTCGATTATTTTCGTAAGCCTCCACATAGCTCTCTCCTGTTTCCACGTTGCAACCAAGTATGTACACACAACAAAAACTGATGGTCTCGTAATAAGTCGTCACACCGGTGAAAACCTGTGTGACGACTTTCAGCAACTGATTCCGGAAATCCGCTGGATTCCTTTCAGGCCAATCCAGCCGGTCTGCAGTTGCACGTTCCCCGGTGCGTTTATTATTCGTGCAGCTTTCCTTTCACGATATCATCGAGCGGCCAGGCGGTAACGCCGGCCCTGGCAGCGCGCCAGTCGGCAAAATCCTTCTTCAGAGCTTCCTGAGATTCAAGCAGCCGTTTGCAGTCAGGACATCTGGCTTTGACTTTTTCCAGATATGCCTGGGTCGTCTTTGCAAAATCGACGATGCCTTTTTCATCCATCATCACGATTTCAGATTTTTCCTTGAAGCGCCGGATCGCTTCGGCGTTAAGGTTGTTGATCCAGCTGTAGCTCCAGAGCTGGGTCTCCTTGGCGGCGGCGTCGATGATCCATTTCAGATCTTCGGCCAGTTTGCCATATGCCTGCTTATTGAAAAAGAATGCAAACTGGCAGGCGTTCTGATGCACGCCGGGCTGAATGATGTATTTGGTGACTTCGTCAAAACCCATCGGCCAGTTGACCGCCGGAGAGGAAAACTCTGCCGCATCCAGGACCCCTGTCTGAAGAGCCAGGTAGACTTCCCCGCCCGGGGTGGCCACGCCGGAGGCGCCAAGTTCGTTGAGAATATCCAGGTACCAGCCCCAGGTCCTGACCTTCATCCCCTTGAAATCCTCCATCTTCGTGGCGCGTTTGTTGGAGTTCAGGCCCATTTCCTGGCCCACCTGGCCGCCGGGCAGGGCAAAAAGATTGTATTGGCCATAAAGGTTCTGCATCTCCTTCAGACCGCCCCTTTCATAGAGCCAGATATTGTAGAGTTCGCCGTCCAGACCGTAGGGGACTGACCCAAAGGCTATGAAAGCCTCATTCTTGCCTTTCCAGTAACCGGGCCAGTCATGCCCTGCTTCAAAAGAACCCTTGCTGACAGCATCAAATATTTCCATGGCGGGAACAAGTTCACCGGCCGAAAAAGCCTTTATGTCCAGCCGGCCCCCGGAAGCCAGTCGAACCGTATCGCAGAAATGAACGGCCATGTCATAGAACAACATGCCTTTGGGCCAGGGAAGAACCATTTTCCAGCGGTGTTTTTCGCTGCTGGTTTCAACCTTAAGTTTCTTCACTTCCTCAATTCTGTCGTCTGCTCCGAATTTCTGCCGGTCCGACTTTGTCTTCTTCTCCTGAGCCAACGCCATGCCCGTGACAAATAAAAAAATTATCGAGAAAATTGCTGCTGCTTTGAAACATTTTTTCATAACTTACCCTCCTGTAAAAGTTTAGTGTGTTGCATATCACCCTGACCATCCTATCCTCAAAAAACAAATCGCCGGACAGCATACCGATTGATCGGAACATCCTTGCTGTATTAGAATTGCTACACGTGTAGCCATAATGATACATTATGACCCTGCCGGACGATCCTGGTCAGGCTTTTTCCCGAACATTTTCCGCAGATCGCGCTTCAAGGTCTTACCAGCAACGTTTCTGGGAAAATCCTGGATGATTTTTACACCGGAAACCCGTTGAAACTTGGCCCCGACGCGCGAATTTATCCACTCTTTGAGCGCATTTTCGCTGACGACTGCGGAATGAACCAGCGTCACTGCGGCAAAGGGCACTTCGCCCCACCGCTCATCCGGAACCCCGAATACAGCCACCTCGTTGACATCCGGATGCTGAACGATGACCTCTTCAATATCCCTCGGATAAACGTTAACACCGCCTGAGATAATCATGTCCTTGATGCGGTCCACCAGGTACAGAAAACCATCTTCATCGACGTACCCCAGATCGCCGGAATGGAGCCATCCGTCAACAATTGCTTTTTCTGTTAAATCTGGACGCTTATAGTATCCGGGCATCAGTATGGGACCCTTACCGCATATTTCACCCACCTGGTTTGGCGGCAACTCGGCACCGGACTCGTCAACGATTTTCATATCGAACAAAGGCAGCGGAATTCCAACGGAAGCAGGCTTGCTGTGGTAATCCAGTTTATCCAAAACGGTCACGAAGCCTTCCGTAAGACCATAGAGTTCGTAAAAGCGCCCGGGCAGCAGCCGGGTCAAGGTTTCTTTGTGCTCGAGATGCAACGGTGCCCCTAAAGCGAGAATCATTTCCAAAGACGCTAATTTCTTGGGGTTGAAATTGGGTGCATTCAACATGGCGATAATCTGAGCGGGAACCATCATCACATGGGTCACTTTTTCCTTGTGAATGCTCTCGATATATTTAATCGGATCGAACTGCGGCAGCAGGATGTAGGTAGCCCCCTGAAAAACCGTGGGCATTAAATCAACGAAGGCACCGTTGAACACGATGGCACCGGCGTGGAGCGTAACGCTTTCCGGAGCCAGTCGAAAGGCGGCGGCAAAGGAGGTGCCGTAGGCAATGCGAATCGCGTGGGTGTGAACAATCCCTTTAGGCAGCCCGGTCGTCCCGCTGCTGTACATGATGTTGAAAGGATCATGGTCGTGGATTGCAGGAACTTCAGGCTCGCTGTCCGCTTCAGCCACTTTCAGGAAATGATAGTTTTGAAACCCCGCCGCATGTGTTGCATCTACCAGCAGACAGCATCCGGGACGAAGCTTTGGCAAATCAGGCTGTATCATATTTATAATATTTGCAAATGCTATATTGGTAATCACCATCTCCGCATCGGCGTCTTTAAGAAGGGACCTGAGCGCGCCTTCCATCAGCAGGGTGCTCATTGGAACAACCACAGCGCCCACCTTGGCCGCGGCCCAGTATGTTTCAAGAAGCTCCAGGCAATTGGGTAAAACTGTTGCGATCTTGGAACCCTTGGTTATTCCCAGGCTTACCATGGCATTGGCCAACTTGTTGATGTTTTGATTAAACTGCAAATAGGTCAGGCGCTGATCACCAAACACCACAGCTGTATGATCCGGCCGATAGCGTGCATGACGCGCAAACAACATCCCCAAATTCATCGGACCCTCCTTGATGATGGTGATTGTAATTTCATGGACGACAGGGCTGTGATGGAAACTTATATTATCAAGAGCAATATAAATGCCAAATAATGTTCATATTTCAAATAATTATTTAAACATTTATTATAATTAAAGAATAAAAGCTTTTCGGAAATTTCACAACAAATCGTCTTTCAAAAGCACGGCAATGGCTGTATTAAAGTTGCTACAATTATTCTTATCAGGCGCTGAAATCCACAAGCCGAAACCACAGAAATCAGGCGTTTTGATGACGGCATGGAAATTGCTGTGACAGTATGAAAACCTTAAACTTATTGGAGGACATTATGCTGGAGATCAAAGATTCAGTTGCAGTGGTGACCGGGGGGGCGAGCGGAATTGGCTTGGCATTTGCCAAATACTGGACGAAAAAGGGGGGAAAAGTACTCTTGGGGGATGTTTCAAAACCGGCTTTGGAAGCTGCGAAGGCGGCAATTGGTGATTCGGCCGAGATCCTTGAGTGCGACGTCACAAGCGAAGCGGATAACCACAAGCTGGCGAAAACAGCCATTAGCGTTTTTGGCAAAATCAATCTGGTGGCCCCCTTTGCCGGTATTATCAAAGACGGATTGATGCTCTCCCCCGACCGGGAAACCGGAAAAGTGGTTTCAAAAATGTCCCTCGACCAGTTCCGGTCAGTGATAGATGTCAACTTGACGGGGGTATTTCTCACGGTGCGCGAGTGTGCGGAGCAGATGATCAACAACGGCGACCGGGGATTAATCTGCCTGGTTTCATCCACCGGCTCCCTGGGAACTGCCGGCCAGATCAACTACGCATCCACCAAGGCAGCGGTCTCGGTCATGCCCAAGGTCATCACGGCGGAATTTTTCCGGCGGGGCGTCGCCGACCGCATCCGGTGTGTGGCCGTAGCCCCGGGCTATGTGGCCACCCCCATTCTAGAGGGGATGGACCAGAAGGCGCTCTCCCGTATTTTGGACAATGTTCCCATCGGACGGCTGATCGAACCGGATGAAATCGCCTCGCTGGTGTGCGAGCTCTACCGGAATGAAGCACTTACCGGCGATGTCTATTTCATCCATGGCGGTCTGCGGTTGGGTTCAAAAGGATAGCGGCCACCGGTTAAAACAATTTTATAGTTCATAATATCTTATAACAGGAGACGAGCCATGAGTCGTGTCAGCATGATTGGCGCTTACAACACCAAGTTTGGGGCATTTGTGGAAAAAAACCGGGAAACCGGAGAAGTTCAGGATACCAAATCATTTTACGAGCTTATCATCGAAGCCGGTAAAGGTGCCATCGAAGATGCAGGTCTGCACCCGTCCGAAATCGACGGCATCTGGATCGGATCCTGCTCACCGTCCATGTTTATCAATCAGGAGCATGTGGGGCCCCTGGGCCTGGAAGTAGCCCCGGAATTTCTTCGTTTTGTACCCACCACCCGCACCGAAGGGGCCTGTGCCTCATCCACCGTGGCCTTATACAATGCCATATTCGGCATCGAGTCCGGCCGCTTCCGCCGGGTTCTGGTTATCGGTGTGGAAAAGATGAGCCTGCTGTCGACCCCCGATGTCACCCATGCCCTGGCCTGTTCTTCCTATTGGCCTGAAGAGGGTGCAGCCGGTATGACCTTTCCGGGGCTCTTTGCCGAGTACGCCAAAGGCTACATGGCTCACTACGGGTATACCCAGGAAGTGCTGCAGAAAATGCTTGCGGCCGTCTCGGCGCTCTCTTATCGAAATGGTATCGAAAATCCGCTTGCCCATTTCAGCAAAGGGGGGCCGGCGGACAGGCTTAAGCTGTTTACGCCTGAAGCAATACTGAATTTGCCTGAATCCGGGAAAGGCAGTAATCCCGTCATCGCCTGGCCACTGCGTCTTCATGACTGCTCCCTGATTTCGGATGGAGCCGCGGCGGTGATCCTGGCACCCACTGAAGAGGCCCGAACCATCAGCCAGCGAGCGGTGGAAATTGCCGGCATCGGCATGACAACGGAACGACTGCCGGAAAGCGTAAGACCCAACATGCATGAACTGATTGCAGGCAAACGGGCGGTTAAGCAGTCCTTTAAAGAGGCAGGGATTACCATCAACGACGTTGATCTGGCAGAAGTGCACGACTGCTTCTCAATCAATCAGATTTTAACCACCGAAGCCCTGGGCCTTTCGGCAGACGGCCGGGCCGGGTGGGACTATCTTGAGGGCCGGTTCACTGCGGATGACCGGTGCCCGGTCAATTTGTCGGGCGGGCTTAAATCAAAAGGTCATCCAGTGGGAGCAACGGGCTGTTCCATGCATGCCTTGGCCTACAAACAGCTGGTTGGAGAACCCATCGGTATGGCACCCTCCTCCAAAACACCGGAGATAGCCGTTGTCTTCAATGTCGGGGGATCTGCAGCCACAAACTGCGTAACGACTCTAAGAAGGATTTAATCCTGGAGATTGAACCATGGCTGAAGCCCTTTCAAACCCCATCCATCAAAAAGGTTTCTTTAAAAATCTTGTTGAAAACATGGAAATTGGTGTCATCATCTGCGATACGGACGGTAAGATCGTCTATATCAATCGGACTTACGCCCGTTTTCTGGAGATTGACATCGAAAATTGCCTGGGTAAGCATGCAACACAAGTCGTCTCAAACAGCCGTCTGCATATTGTGGCCAAAACCGGCATTGCAGAAATCAACTATCCCCATCAGTTTAAAGATACCGGCTTTCTGGTTCACCGTGTTCCGCTTCGGGAAAACGGAAGGGTCATTGCCGTGGTTGGTCTGGTCCTGTTCGACTCAGCCACGACGGTTGCGAAGCTGGTGGAAAAACTGGAGCAGCTGGAATCCAAGCTGGTTGATGTTCAAAAAGAACTCGCCAGTGTGCACACCACATCATTTACCTTTGACAGCATCGCCGGTAAAAGCGAGTCCATCAAAAGTGCAATCCGCGAAGCATCAGGCGCTGCCCGCACGACCATGCCGGTGTTGATCACCGGCGAATCGGGAACGGGAAAAGAGCTTTTTGCCCATGCTATCCACCACGCGAGTCGCCGCCGGCATTTCCCTTTCATTCGCGTAAACTGTGCGGCAATGCCCAAAGACCTGCTTGAAGCAGAATTGTTCGGGTATGAAAAAGGCGCCTTCACCGGCGCGAATCCGAAAGGAAAACCCGGCAAATTTGAACTGGCGCACCTGGGCACCATGTTCTTGGATGAAATCGGCGATATGCCTTTGGATATGCAGCCTAAACTGCTCAGGGTTTTAGAGCTTAAAGAGTTTGAGCGCGTCGGTGGCGTTAAGGTCATCTCCTCGGATTTCAGGATTATTTCCGCGACCAACCAGAACCTGGAACACCTAATGAAGACGGGTCAATTCAGAAGGGATCTGTACTACCGGTTAAGCGGTATCCCGGTGGATATTGAGCCGTTAAGAGATCGTCGGGAAGATATCATTCCCACTGCCTACCATTTTATTGAGAAAACGGTTAAAGGCCCTTCGGGAAAGGGAATCCGTATTCATCCTGCAGCAAAAAAAGCACTTGAAAAATATGACTGGCCGGGTAACGGCAGAGAGCTGCTGCACGTCATTCAACGGACATTGTATGGATCTACATCTGGAACCATTAAGCCCGAAGACCTTCCGGACTATCTTTATCCTTCGGCTGTTTTTCCCAAGCGATCGGATGCGACGACATTGTATGACCGCATGCGTTCAGCTGAGCAGTTTCTGATCGAGCAAACACTCAGGCAGGTTGGTGGCAATAAAACAAAAGCTGCCGAACTGCTGGGTATCCATCGTACCTTGCTTTACAAAAAAATAAAAATATTTGAATTGGATTTATAACTGTCCCTTCCTTATATTTGTGATAGAAATTGAAGCGCTTCCTCCCTTGAGGAAAATATATTTGCTTCCAGATCCCGCCGGCTGAATTCGGCCGCGAACCTGGCCCGGGTTTCATCGTTGGTATTATGACGGGCGACTCTGCAGTAGTATTTTTTGATGATGGCATGGCCCATTTTCATGAAGGCATCGAACAGGTTGTCGTCTACCCGAAACCCATTGTAGTTGATCAGGGCGTTCATTTTTCTGCCGGCCTGCAGGCAGGCCGTTTCCACAATCTTTTCGATGTTGTCCACGTCCTCCTGGGTCTCCAGCTCCAGGCCGTTGAAATTCAGGTGGAGCATGTTGGTCTCCGGGATGTAGTTCACGCGGGTGCGCAGTTCTTTCAGGAGGAACTCGCCCCGTATAGCCATGGGATTTTTATGGAACAGGCGCGGATCCATTTCAGCCACCTGCCCGACCACCGGGGTAAAGTCCATATGGGCCAGGATGTCTTTTTCAATATCGATTCCGGGAGCCACTTCGATGAGCGTGAGTTTGCCCCTGACCAGTTTGAAAACGCAGCGCTCGGTGATATAGAGCACCTCCTGGTGTTGCGGGCCTGCAAACATGGAACAGAAGGTGACCTGGTCGGTGGTGTCGACGAATTTCCTGATTTTGCCTTCCCGGATAATCCTGACCTTGCTGTCCTCAACCGCCACCTCGATGCCGCCTGTGGTAAAGGTGCCCATAAAGAGCACCCGCTTGGCGTTCTGGCTGATGTTTATGAAACCGCCGCAGCCGGCCACCCGCGGGCCGAATTTGCTTGAGTTGACGTTGCCCTGGCTGTCGCACTGGGCAAATCCCAGGCAGGCGAGATCAAGACCGCCGCCATCGTAAAAATCAAACTGGTCCGGCATGCTGATCACGGCTTCCCCGTTGACGGCGGCGCCGAAATCCAACCCCCCCAGAGGCATGCCGCCGATGATTCCCGGCTCCACCGTCATGGTCAGATAGCTCAGAATGTTCTCCTCATTGGCCACGGTGGACACTGCCTCCGGATATCCGATGCCCAGGTTGATGACATCGTAGGGATTCAGTTCCAAGTTGGCCCGCCGGGCCATCAGCTTGCGCTCATCCAGGTCCAGCGACTTTATATGGGAAAGCGGCACGCGAAGCTCGCCGCACAGTTCGGCGCGATACTGGGTGCCGAAGGTCTGCATGTGATACTCCGGCCGCGAAACCACCACATAATCCACCAGGATCCCCGGCACCACCACATCCCGGGAACAGATGGCGTCGGGTTTGGCCACACGCTCGACCTGTACGATGACGATGCCGCCGGAGTTCCTGGCGGCCATGGCCATGGCCAGGGCATCAACGGTGAGAATCTCCCGCTCCATGGTAATGTTGCCGCGGGTGTCGGCGGTGGTGCCGCGGATGAGCACGCAATCGATGGGAAAGGACTTCATGAAAAGCCACTCTTCCCCGGCCAGTTCCACCACCTCCACGATATCCTCCACAGCTTTGGGGCTGATCTTCCCCCCGGCGTTGCGTGGATCGGCAAAGGTGCCCAACCCGACCTTTGTGAGAACGCCTGGACGTTTGGCGGCCACGGCCCGATAAAGATTGGTCAAGATGCCCTGTGGCAGGTTGTAGGCCTCGAAATCGTTGGCCAGGGCCAGCTTGCCGATCAGAGGCACCAGGCCGTAGTGGCCGGAGATCACGCGCTTGAACATTCCCGGATGTGCGATGCGGTTGATCCCGCGGGTGCCCGCATCGCCAGGACCCGATGAATGGATCAGGGTGATCTGCTTGGGCCTGTCCTTTTTCAGATACTGCTCCTCCAATGCCACACAAAGATCATCGGGCGTCCCTGCGCCGACAAAGCCTTCGATGCCGATGGTCCACCCATCCTGAATGAGGCTCATGGCCTCGTCCGCGCTGATCACCTTGTTGCGTTGCATGGTTCTCTCCTCTCCTTGAATTCATTCCCGGCACTGCAAGTCAATGCCGGCATCGATCTTATCGCCATCATCCCTTGAAAATGACGCTTGGAATATATGTGATGATTGACGGAAATACGGCGCAAAGCAAAATGCCGATTATCTGCAGGATGATGAACGGCATCACGCCTTTGTAAATCTCGATCATCTTGTATTTTCCTTCAGGCGCGGCGCCGGCAAAATAGAAAAGCGCATAGCCGAAGGGCGGTGTCAGAAACGAAGTCTGCAGGGTGACACAGATGAGCATCGAGAACCATAAGGGATTAAAACCAAGCTCCATGCAGATCGGCATGTAAACCGGCAGACAGACGAGAAGGATGGCCACCCAGTCGATGAACATGCCCAGTACAAAGACGGCAAAGAGCATGATGAAGAGGATCATCGCCGGAGGAAGGTTGCCGCCGATCAGAAGATCGGTGATGACCTCACCCCCGCCGACAAAGAGAAATGTGGCGCTGAACAGGTTGCCGAAAAGAACCAGGATCATGACCATGGATGTGGTCTTCAGCGTTCCCTTGCAGGACTCGTAGACGACCTTCCAGTTGAAGTTGCCGCGGGCGATTGCCAGGATGGCCGCGCCCAGAACGCCGACTCCGGCCGCCTCCGATGGCGTTGCGACACCGCCCAGGATGGTGCCCATGACCGCCAGGATCAACACGAGCGGCGGGACCATGGATTTTGCCACCATCCACATCTTTTGCCGGGCGGAATAGCCCGAGGCCTCCTGCTTGCTGATCGGCGGGCCGTAGGCGGGCTTTATCTGGCATAAAATAAAGACATAGACCATGTACAATAATCCCAGAAGCAGCCCGGGCAGGATGGCGGCCGCAAAAAGGGCGCCGACCGAAGTTTCCTTGAGCCCTGTCAGCCCGCCATAGACAACGAGCATGATGCTCGGAGGAATCAGAATGCCGAGTGTGCCGCCGGAACAAATCAGTCCGGCGGACATCTCCTTGTTGTACCCTTTTTCAAGGAGTTTGGGGCCGGCAAGAAGCGTCATGCCGACAACCGAAGCGCCGACGATGCCCGTGGTGGCGGCCAGGATAACGCAGACAAAGATGACAGCCAGGCCGAGCCCGCCCTTTATGGGACCCATGACCACGTAGAGGGCTTCGAACAGGGCGTCCGAGATTTTAGCCCGATCCAGCACCTGCGCCATCAGGATGAACAGGGGAATCGCCACGAGCACAAAATTGTTCATGGTGCCCCAGGCGTTGTTGATAAAAAAACCCAGCAGGCCGTCAATATTGAAGCCGTTTTCAAGCAAACCAAAGATCACGGCTGTCCCGGCAAGCGAATACGCCAAGGGGAGCCCGAGTACGATAAGTAAAATCAGCGTGGAAAACATTCCGATGGTTAAAAATTCTGGACTCATGGCATCCTCTTAGTGAACAGCCTGCTTTTGACTGAAGGTTAATATGCGTTTGATCAAGTTGGAAAGAACTTGAAGGAAAAGAAAAATAAACCCCAGGGCCATCAGCAGCTTCACCGGCCAGATCGGCGGCGCCCACGCCGATGACAGGGCCTCCAGAATCCGGGTGGAGATGATCGCGTTGTCCAGTGCCCAGATGCCAAGAAGCGTAACCAGGGGAAGTGTGATGCAGATCGTCAGAACGATGTACAGGATGTCCTGTACTTTCTGGGGGAATCTACTGCTGAAGATATCCACTCTCACGTGACCGTCGAATAATTCCGTATACCCATAGCCCATGACAAAATGCACGCCGAAGATAAACGTCGTCAACTCCAGACCCCAGATGGTCGGTGCGTTGAAGAAATAACGCCTGACAACTTCGTGGCACATCATCACGACAAGGACCACCATGAGAAGCGAAGATACTTCCGCCTGTTTCTGGACACATTTGTCGATTATTTTCGTAAGCCTCCACATAGAGCTCTCCTGTTTCCACATTGCTATCAACAAGTACACACGACAAAACTAATGTACTATCGCATACCTAAAACCGTTGCCCGGCGGTCAGAAACGCCTTGAAAACGCCGGATTCAGGACATTTTAAAACTCAGATGGATTGCCGGATTTCCGGCTGGATTCCTTTTCAGGCCAATCCAGCCGGTCTGCAGTTGCACGTTTCCCCGGTGCGTTTATTATTCGTGCAGCTTTCCTTTCACGATATCATCGAGCGGCCAGGCGGTAACGCCGGCCCTGGCAGCGCGCCAGTCGGCAAAATCCTTCTTCAGAGCTTCCTGAGATTCAAGCAGCCGTTTGCAGTCAGGACATCTGGCTTTGACTTTTTCCAGATATGCCTGGGTCGTCTTTGCAAAATCGACGATGCCTTTTTCATCCATCATCACGATTTCAGATTTTTCCTTGAAGCGCCGGATCGCTTCGGCGTTAAGGTTGTTGATCCAGCTGTAGCTCCAGAGCTGGGTCTCCTTGGCGGCGGCGTCGATGATCCATTTCAGGTCTTCGGCCAGTTTGCCATATGCCTGCTTATTGAAAAAGAATGCAAACTGGCAGGCGTTCTGATGCACGCCGGGCTGAATGATGTATTTGGTGACTTCGTCAAAACCCATCGGCCAGTTGACCGCCGGAGAGGAAAACTCTGCCGCATCCAGGACCCCTGTCTGAAGAGCCAGGTAGACTTCCCCGCCCGGGGTGGCCACGCCGGAGGCGCCAAGTTCGTTGAGAATATCCAGGTACCAGCCCCAGGTTCTGACCTTCATCCCCTTGAAATCCTCCATCTTCGTGGCGCGTTTGTTGGAGTTCAGGCCCATTTCCTGGCCCACCTGGCCGCCGGGCAGGGCAAAAAGATTGTATTGGCCATAAAGGTTCTGCATCTCCTTCAGACCGCCCCTTTCATAGAGCCAGATATTGTAGAGTTCGCCGTCCAGACCGTAGGGGACTGACCCAAAGGCTATAAAAGCCTCATTCTTGCCTTTCCAGTAACCGGGCCAGTCATGCCCTGCTTCAAAAGAACCCTTGCTGACAGCATCAAATATTTCCATGGCGGGAACAAGTTCACCGGCCGAAAAAGCCTTTATGTCCAGCCGGCCCCCGGAAGCCAGTCGAACCGTATCGCAGAAATGAACGGCCATGTCATAGAACAACATGCCTTTGGGCCAGGGAAGAACCATTTTCCAGCGGTGCTTTTCGCTGCTGGTTTCAACCTTAAGTTTCTTCACTTCCTCAATTCTGTCGTCTGCTCCGAATTTCTGCCGGTCCGACTTTGTCTTCTTCTCCTGAGCCAAAGCCATGCCCGTGACAAATAAAAAAATTATCGAGAAAATTGCTGCTGCTTTGAAACATTTTTTCATAACTTACCCTCCTGTAAAAGTTTAGTGTGTTGCATATCACCCTGACCATCCTATCCTCAAAAAACAAATCGCCGAACAGCATACCGATTGATCTGAACCCCTGACCGTATTAGAATTGCTACAAATGTAGCCATATTGATACATTATGCCTGACCCGTTTGCGATCAAAGCGGTTCTGGTGCTGAAGGACCCTTCAGAATCTTTCGGGCTTCCGCCAGACTGTCGTAGATATGGGGAACAACGTCCCGTTCAGCCAGTGCGTCCCCCAGTTTCATCCGCAGAAAAGCGCTGGTGGTGTAACGGGTGGTGCTGATGTAGAAGCGGCTTACAACGTCTTTGACCATATCGGTGTAGGCTTCCACCAGTTCGGGTACGATGTTGAAATTGTCATAATTGACGATGGTATAGACTTTTTTGCCAAGTGGTTCGAGCTTGGCTTCCACGGCGGCTTTGACCTCCAGGATATTCTCGAGTTGATCTGACCGAATAGCCTTCAAGATTGACGAAAAAGATATTTTCCGTGGAATCATAGGTCAGGCGGTCTTCCAGAGCAATGTCGAAGAAATCAAGTTGAATACCCATCAGTTCGTCCCTGAAAATCCGCTCGTCCATCATGCGAAGGGGTTTATTGATAATGGGTTTGAATTGCATCAGACTCAGAATATCTTTTTCCAGATCGACTCCAGGCGCGATCTCAACAAGCTCCATCCCGTCCCCGGTCAGCCGGAACACGCATCGCTCGGTGATATACATGACTGACCTGCTTTTTCTGACTGGCATACCGGCCGCTGAATGTCACATGCTCCACCTGGTCGATGAATTTGATTTCCCGGCCTTCCTGCTCGATCATCAGTTTTCCGTCCTGGATTTCGGTCTTCAGGCCTCCGGCCGTAAACGTTCCGACAAAGACCACTTTCTTGGCGTTCTGGCTGATGTTGATGAATCCGCCCGCGCCTGCCAGGCGGGGACCGAATTTGCTCACATTCAGGTTTCCATATTGATCCGCCTGGGCAAGGCCCAGAAACGTGACATCCAGCCCCCCGCCATCGTAAAAATCGAACTGGGTGTTCTGGTCTATCAGACACTCGGTGTTGATGGCCGCCCCGAAATTCAGCCCGCCTTCGGGAAGTCCGCCGATGACACCCGGTTCGGCGGTCAACGTCAGGTAAGACAGCACCCCTTCTTCGTTTGCGACATTGGATACGCCCTCGGGCATGCCGATACCCAGATTGACGATCTGGTTGGGACGAAGCTCCAGAGCCGCCCGCCTGGCGATGATCTTGCGCGGACTCATGTCCATGGGCGGAATGGATTGCAGCGGCATTTTGATTTCGCAGCTTCGGGCCGGATTGTACACATCGCCGAAAGTCTGCCAGTGGTTTTCGGGCCTTGCAGACCACGACACAGTCAACCAGGATGCCCGGAATCTTGACCTGCCGCGCATGCAGCGTTCCTTTTTCGGCGATACGCTCCACCTGAACAATGACAAGGCCTCCGGAATTTTTTGCAGCCATGGCCATGGCCAGAGAATCAAGTGTCAGGGCTTCGCGCTCCATGGTGACATTCCCGTCGCTGTCCGCGGTGGTGCCCCGCAGCAATGGCCACGTTGATGGGAAATGTCTTGTAAGCCAGATATTCCTCGCCGTCAAAACGGATCAGCTCGACCAGATCCGTGGTGGTGGCCGTATTGATCTTGCCGCCGTCGTTTCGCGGATCCACAAAAGTTCCCAGGCCGACCGATGTAATCGTTCGCGGCTTGTGGGCGGCAATGTCCCGGTACATGTGTGAAATGACGCCCTGGGGCAGATTGTAAGCTTCTATTTTATTGTCAATCGCCAGTTTCTGAAGTTTGGGAACAAGCCCCCAGTGGCCGCCGACAACCCGTTTCACAAGTCCCTCATGTCCCAGATGGTTCAATCCCCGGTCTGGCGCCGTCTCCCTGGCCGGCGGCATAAACCAGGGTCAGATTCCGGGGTTTTCCGGTCGATAAAAAATATTCCTCGAGCTGAACCGCCAGTTCCTCCGGAAAACCAGTGCCGACAAAACCGCCGGTCGCTACCGTATCGCCGTCCTGAATGAGACGGATCGCCTCTTTGGCCGATACGATCTTGCCTTTTTTCTCACGTGTCGGCGGCATTGCCGACAGCATGGGATGGGTGCTCGGTTCAACAATTGTGGTTTTCATGTTTCTCCTCGTCTAATAAAATACGGGGCAGTTCGGAATTCTCACGTCATGCCGGAATTGATCCGGCACACTGCATTATGGTGGTTTTTGTTGAAGCATATATGCAAAACAGGGACCATCATAAGCATTCGGCGTGCGATACAAAATGAAAAACCGAATGATTGCTGATACTCATTCGCCGGATGAGTTGAATTTAGTTGTTGATGTCATCACTGGATATTGATAATGATGACATCATACATGTAGACTTTATGCTACATGTAACTTTTTTGCTAAGGTACATCCATGAAACATTCATTAAAAACCAAACCAGCGACCGAAAGTACGTGCGATCCGGATAACCAGGCGCTCATTGAAGAAATCGCCCGCCTTCGAGAGCAATTGGATATGTACAAATCGATTTTCGACAGCATACATTACGGCAGCCTGGTGACCGATCCCAACGGTATTATCACGCATTTCAACAAACCTTACGGCCGTTTTCTGGGCCTGGATCCGGAGAAACAGATCGGCAGGCACTGCACGGAAGTGGTGGAAAACAGCCGCATGCATATTGTCGCCAAGACAGGCAAGCCGGAATTCACCTGCAGCCATCGCATCAAGGGACAGAACATGGTGGTGCATCGCGTTCCGATCATGGAGAATGGCAAGGTCAAGGCCGTGTTCGGCCTGGTTCTGTTCAAGGATGTTCGGGACGTGGGAAGCCTGGCCAAAAAACTGTCCCTTCTGGAATCCAAAGTCAAGCTTTACGAGGAAGAACTGCTGAACCTGCGGTCCACCCGTTATACCTTCGACAATTTTATGGGAGTCAGCCGCATCGTAACGGATCTGAAAAAAGAGGCGCTGAGGGCTGCAGCCACGCGTTCGCCGGTTTTGATCATCGGTGAAAGCGGCACCGGCAAGGAAATTCTGGCCCAGGCCATTCATCATGCCAGCAGCCGCAAGCTCTATCCGTTTGTCCGCATCAACTGCGCGAGCATCCCTAAAGAACTTCTCGAATCCGAACTCTTCGGATATGAAAAAGGCGCCTTTACCGGAGCCCGATCCGAAGGCAAGCCCGGCAAATTTGAACTGGCGCATCGCGGCACCATGTTTCTGGATGAAATCGGCGATATGCCCCTAGCCATGCAGCCCAAGCTGCTGCGGATTCTGGAAGAAAAAGAATTTGAGCGGGTCGGCGGCAACACCATGATCCGCAGTGATTTTCGACTGATTGCCGCCACCAATCAAAATCTTGAGAAAAAAATCGAATCCAGTGAATTTCGAAAAGACCTTTTTTACCGGCTCAATGTGATCGCCCTGAACATTCCGCCGCTTCGGGAACGGCGGGAAGACATCATGCCTGTTGCGCAGTATCTGTTAAATAAGACGGCGGACGAAATGGATCTGACAGATATCGTTTTTGATTCGCAAGCCGAAAAGTCGCTGCGGGGCTATGACTGGCCCGGCAATGTTCGCGAACTGTCAAATGTATTGGAAAGAACCCTGTCGAGAATTGAAGGCCAGACTGTTCGACTGGAAGACCTGCCGTTTTTTATTTCCGGCAAACAGCAGCGCAAAGCATTTGACGTGCGAACAACCATTAAAAAGCTTCAGGAAAAGGCCGAAAAGGATACCATCTTGAAGTTGTCTGAAAGAATGCGGGTACAACAAGGCTCAGGCGGCAAAAATGCTGGGAATTCATCGCACCCTGCTGTATCGGAAGATCAAAAAACACGGCATACTGTTGCAGGACGGCGTCAAGGGGCTTTAAATCCCGTGATTTCACCGACTGCTCCATGTGGACGACTGGCCGCCGCCCGTGATGGTTTTTATCCGTGAATTGGGGGTGAGTCCTTTTGAACATGAAGCGGGGGATGAAACGGTTTCGAATTCAGAAGATCAATAATGGCTCTGCGAATATGGTTTGACCTGCGGGCTGGTGCGGTCGCGCGGCCGCGGCAAGTCGATGTCGAAAATTTGCAGGACCCTTGACGGGCGTGGCGTCAGGACCGCTATTCTGTCGCTCAGAAATACGGCTTCGTCGACGTTGTGCGTCACAAACAATACGGTATCCTGGCGCTGATTCCAGACATTGAGAAAAAATTCCTGCATGGCGTTGCGGGTCTGACTGTCCAGTGCGCCGAAAGGTTCATCCATCAAGACGACTTCCGGATTTGTAATAAGGGTGCGGGCAATTGCGACCCGCTGTTTCATGCCGCCTGAAAGCTCATGGGGATAGTGGTTTTCAAACCCCTGAAGACCGAAAGCCGAGATAAACTGCATGGCATCGGCACGGCGTTGATCCTTTGACACGCCCTGAAGCTCCAACCCCATCTCGATGTTGCCGAGTGCGGTGCGCCACGGGAACAGCGCAAATTCCTGAAAAACCAGACCCACCCGTGGATCACGGCCTTTAATGCTCTCGCCTTCCAGGATGACATCGCCTGCGCTGGCCACATCAAGTCCGGCAATGATTTTAAGCAATGTGGTTTTGCCGCAACCGCTTGGCCCGACAATGGAAAAAAACTGGCCCCGCGCCACATTCAAGTCGATGCCGTCAAACACGGTCAATGGTTCCGAACCGTTGTCCATGCGGTAATTCTTGGTTACTCCGGATAGCATCAAACTCAAAGGCATTCTATTTTCTCCTGCATCGAGCAGAATTGTTTCCATGAACTTTTTTTTAGGTTGTCGGCGTACTGTTCCGTCAACTGACGTCGCCACGGAACAAAGCGGCGCCAAAGAAAATGAAACAGGCCGTCAATGCCGAACCCGATCATCCCGATAACCAGCATCCCGGCGACAATGGCATCCGGCCGCTGAAGGTCTCTGGCCGTCATGATCAAATATCCCAGCCCATAGCCCTGCTTGACACCGGTGAATTCGGCCGCGACAAGGGTCATCCATCCAATGCCCATGCCGACACGAAGCCCTGTGAAGATGGCGGGAACCGCACCGGGAACCAGCACCTTGAGCAGTATCTGGCGGTTCGTCGCATTCAGGGTGCGGGCCGCATCGATGAATACAGGATCGATGGACCGCACACCGCTGATGGTTGACAGCAGAATCGGGAAAAAGGCGCCCAGAAAAATGATAAATGCCGCGGAACCGGTGCCAATGCCAAGCCACAGGATTGCAATGGGAATCCACGCCAAGCGGCGGAATGGGGCGGATCAGTTCCGCAACCGGCTCCACGATATGGCGCAAAGAGCGGAACTCCATCCCGTTATGATCCCCAGAGGTACGGCAAATGCGACTGCCGCGACGTATCCATAGAATACGCGTTCGAGGCTGAAATAAAGATGCAGATGGAGTCGATAACCGGGCGGCATACCCCATAATATCAATTCTTTCAGACTCACGATCACGCTGAAGGGAGATGGCAGTTTATAGGCCGGAATCAGTTCGGTAGCCGAAAGCATCTGCCAAAAGATAACGAGCAGCATCGGCGCTACCCAGCGCTTGAGCTTCATGGGGAGGTTTATTTTCCTTGCACCCAGTTAGTATCCAGAAAGGACTTGATGAATGCCTTTTCGTCAGAGATACGGATATAATTGAGTTGCTTCAAAAATTGCACGTATTCTTCCTCTGCCTCAACATTCAGAATCGTAGTATAAGAGACCTGCCCGACAGCATCCTTGACGTCAGCTCATCCATACCCGTGTATTGCATGCCGATACGCAATCGCTTCCTGCGGTTGCCGGTTAATAAAATCGGTTGCAGCCATGTGAGCACGCACCACGGCCTGCACCTTCTGAGGATGTCGGGCAATATAATCCGCCGAGGCCACCAGCACGCAACAGGGATGGCCTGGCCACAAGTCGCGAGAAGTGCTCAGACGCCTGCCCACACCCATGGTAAGGGCCTTGGAAGGGTGAGGCTCCCAGGCGATAAATGCCTGTATCTGGTTGGTACGCAAGTGCGCTGATCATCTCGGGCGGTTTTAACACGATAATGTTGAGCGCGCCCAACTCAATCCCCTGATGACTCAGTGCCCGGCGCAAGCAAAAAATCCTGAACCGTGCCGTGGCCGGGAACAGCCACGGTTTTTGAGGACAGACTTTTTAAATCGGTAATGCCCGTTGCATCCCGGGCAACAACCACAGATGAGCCTTCCGTATTGACTTGAGCCACGGCCACTACTTTTGCGGTCTGATTTGCCACGGCAATGGTAGCCGGCGCTTCACCCACATAGGCCATGTCCAGTTCGCCGGCAGCAAAGGCTGTCATGATTTCAGGGCCTGCCCGGAAAACGCCGGCAACCTCGACATTTACTTTATTATCCGTATAATAGCCTTTTTCAATGGCTGTCCAGCATGCCAGATGATGGATATCGTTCTGCAGGTAGGCCATACGGACCGGGCTGTCATCTGAAGAAGCGGCAATCGCGTTTCCTGTCTGGAAAAACGATTGCCGCCATAACACACAGCCTGATCAAATTTAAAACTGTTGTAGGCCGGATATTGCGGATATGATGCTGTCATGGTCAGTCTATCTCCGAATTAAAATAGGTAATGCGCCAAATAGGTTAATATCACCGTCCAGCCCATTGTAGCGAATACCGGTGATTTCATCCTTTCGAAAATCGAACAGGGTGATGGACTCCTGTTTCTGCTTCAGCGTAACGATCGGCTCTTCAAGGACTTTGCCGACAATTCCTGAAGAAATCGTTCTTTTACTGAAAAGCTCCTGAACTTCTTTTGATTTCTCGGGTTTTACCGAGAGAATAAAACCAAAACTCTGGAAACAGTGAAGCCAGTCAATCAAATCAATTTCAGATGGCCTGGGAATCGCTTCAAGATCGATACATGCCGCCTTTGCCGGAATTTTCAAGCATGATGGAGATCGTGCCCAGAATACCGGCATTGCTGATGTCCTTGGCGGCGCATGAAAGCCCCTGTTCAGCAATCAGTGGCAATGCCTCCAGACGGTACAGCAGTTCTTCAGAGGTTTTTCCCGAATTGGCATCCCAGCTGACGACGGAACGGCACCCCCTTTGTCCATTCAGATCCACGGCCAGAATAAGATCATCCCCGGCGTTCGGCAAGATGACATCTCAAAAGCTTTTTTGCAGACCCCAAAATAGCCACACTCAGCGAAGGACTTGAAGGAGATGCATCCGGGTGAAGATGTCCGCCGAGCATGGGAACCTTTAGCTTTTGGCATCCCTTTTCAATACCCTCCACAATAAGGGCTCTCTGTTTTTCATCACCGCTTGCCAGAACATTGACCATGCCGATGGGTCTTCCGCCCATGGAATAGATGTCATTCACCGTTACCATTACCGAAGCCTTGCCCGCTGCATAGGGTTCATTGATCAGAAGTGCCGTCATCATGCCATCGGTGGCAAAAAGCAGATATTCCCCTTTCCATGGAATAACAGCAGCATCATCACCATAATTGGGCAGCTGTGAACCGTACTGCATGGGTAAGCTTTAATTTTTCAACAACTTTTTTTATGGGCTGTTTGCGCAAGAGCCCCACATAATTTCTGACAGCTTCAACGATATCGATCAAACTTGTTTCCATATGTTTATAAATCACCCGGAACAAGACTCAAGTCTGCCTTCATGGGTTGATGGGGAAATCCGAAATGCGCTGTTACCTGCCCGATAGGCTGCCAGCCCAGTTTTTTAAAAAAACGGACATTTCTTTCCTGGATTTCCGCCGTAAAAACAGTGCATCCTTTTTTCTTAACCCGTTTCATGGCTTCCTTGACCAGAAGAGATCCGGTTCGACCGGTGCGATACTCTTTTTGAACTGCAAGCCTGCCGCCGATCCAGTGCCCATTTCCAGCTTTACTCGGGAAAAACCCTTACAGTTCCAATGATTTTTTGATCCGTTTTTGCCACCAGGAGAATGCCTTTGGAATCGTTTTCATCCCTGTCCGAATCGCTGAACATCCGCTGCTCATCAACAAACACCTGTCTTCTGATTTTGAAGGCTTCATTTCGTTCATAAGGATTTCGCGCACTGTGGCAAATGATTCCGGAGGCTTTTTTTCATAAGCACCCAGTGCCGAACAGGCGCCGCATCGAACACATCCGGCCAATGTCTCATTTGTTGAAATGCCTTTTTTCTGGAGAATTTCGGCAACTGCATCGTAGATGTGCTTCATTGTTTCAGGGTCGGGCGGCATGGCGTTCTCAAGGGCTGATCCGGGCAGGGGGCGCAAGGGGACAACAAAAGGATACACTCCCAAATCTGCAAGGAATTCACTTCCCCATGCAATGGATTCAGAAGATTCTCCCATACCGGCGATCAGAAAACTGCTTACTCTATTTGGTCCGAACAGTTCAACCGCTTTTTTCCATGCACTTTCATAGTGGTTCATCCCGATTTCGGCCTTGGCAGGGGCAATACGCGCAAGCACTTTCAAATCAAAGCTTTCCACATGAATGCCTACGGCATCAACACCTGCTTCCTTTAAAACATCAATGAGATCCAGATTCCCCGGAGGAGCAAACTGGACCTGAACCGGGATATCCACAACCGCCTTTATTGCGCGAACGCAATCGGCAAGATACACGATTTCACTTCCTGCCGGATCACCCGTTCCGGAGGTTAAAACCATGTGAGATACGCCATCCATATCCCGGGCAGCCTTGGCAACTTCGGCAAGCTGCTCCGGTGTTTTTCGCGCAATGGTTTCCTTGTTTCTCAGAGAGGTTTCCGTGGCGCAGAAGCCGCACTTTTTAAATTGTTTCCAATGAACGCATTGCTGAAGAACGGTTGTGGCCAGACAATCCCTGCCGTGAAGAAGCGCAATATTTCTGAAGCCGACACCGTCCCGGGTGGATTGGCCGTAGAACGCCGGGTCAGGAACCAGTTCCAGAGGCAAAACCGCTTTTCCGTGCTTTAAAAGAAGATAGGCAGTATCCGTAGCCTCCAGACTAAAAGGAGAATGTGAGACATAATGACCGGCAATGGGTGCATTAACCGGGATGCCACCTATGAGAAAAGATTTGCCTTCAGCCGGCCCTGCGCCGCCTTTTCGCCCTTGAATATCTTTATGAACCCTGATTCCAAGGCTTTGTATCTCGGTGATAAGATGATGCAAATCCAAATCTCCAGCATTCCGTTCAGATAAGAATGATATCAAAGCAATATTATTACCACAAGTTAAAGATGCGCAAAATGGCCCCGGCAGATCCGAGGGAATCGCTTTTATTATTCACGGTCAGCCCGCAAAATAATAATACGACCTCAGGAGCCTCTTGCAAAACCCCTTCAAATTGCCGATGCAGTCATACCGTCGCCAGTCCCGGATCGGAGTCCGGGACTGGCACGGTATCCAGCGAATTTCAAAGATTCCTATACCCCGGTTTTCACCGGGGTGACGAGCAGTGGTACTTTTACAAGAGGCTCTCAAGCATTATTTTAACTTATGTTTATCCGGCATGGAAGAGATGGTCCCATCCCAGGTATCAACTTTGCAGACTACCTGATCGGTTTCCGGAAACCAGGTATGGGTCACGCATTTGGATTCTGTAAAAAATGTGAATCCATCTTTTCCCATGACATGAAGATCGCCAAAGAACGAGTCCTTGTGACCGGTAAAACCGAAAATTCCCAGAGGTACGGGAATCCCGACATTGATGCCCACCATTCCGGCATCCGTACGGGCGGCGAATTCACGGGCATAATGTCCGTTTTGCGTATAAATCACCGATCCGTTGGCAAACCGGCTTTTGTTCATTATGGCCAGACCTTCCTCAAAAGATTCCACCCGCTTGATGCAAAGTACGGGGCCAAACACCTCTTCGTCTCCGATGGTCATTTCTGCTGTAACATGATCAAAAATCGTCGGTGCCAGAAAAAAACCATTCTCATAGCCGGGCACTACCGGATTGCGGCCGTCAACAATGAGTTCAGCGCCTTCTGCAATGCCTTTTTCAATCCAGTCCGTGATGAATTTCTTGTGCCCGGCATTCATGATCGGACCCATGCCTGTTGCAGGATCATAGGCCGGCCCCAGCGTCATCTCTGCAACGAATTTTTTCAGATACCCGATGAGCTCGTCTGCAACGCAATTTTCAACGACAACGACCGGGCAGGCCATGCATCTGGCGCCTGCGCATCCGCAATATGCATTGATGATGCCTCTGGCCGTTCTTTCAAGCTTGGCATCCCGCAATACAAGGGCATGGTTTTTGGCTTCGGTCAGAGCCTGAACGCGCTTGCCATGGGCAGCGGCAGTCTTATAGATGTGTTTTCCGACCGGAGTGGATCCGACAAAAGAGACGCCCTTGATATCCGGATGTTTCAGAAGGATTTCAGCTTCATTTCGTCCTGCGGTTACGATATTGAGTACGCCCTTGGGGAGCCCGGCCTCTCGCCACAGCTCTGCAAGACGCAAGGATGACTGGGGCACAAAGCTGGCCGCCTTTAGAACCATACAGTTTCCCGTGGCCACGCAGATGGGAGTCATCCAGCCGTGGGGAATCATGGCCGGGAAATTCCAGGGCGCGATGCCGGCAAAAACCCCGATGGGATGATGGTAAAGGACCGTATCATAGCCCTTGCTTGCGTTCATCAGGGACTCGCCCTTCATGAGATGGGGCGCGCCGCAGGCAAACTCAACCACCTCATTCACCTTTAACACATCCCCCATGGATTCCGTCCAGTTTTTGCCCTCTTCCTGGCACAGAAGATAGGTCAGTTCCTCGAGGTGCTCATCAACAAGAGACTTGAACTTGTACAACACCTGCACCCGCTTGCTCACCGGGGTTTCGGACCAGGCGGGGTAGGCCTTTTTGGCACTCTCAATGGCGGACTCGACCTCAGCCTGAGTACATTGCGGCGCATGCGCAATTACGGCGCCGGTCGAGGGATTGAAGCAATCCATGTATTTATCCGTTTTAGAGACGCGAAATTCACCATCCACAAAATATTTCAGTTTTTTTATGGGATTTTCGCTAGAGGCATCTTCAAGGTCAAAATATCTGTTTTCGTCGTTTTCCGGCAACATCCAAACCTCCTTAACAGTTTATAATCATGATTTTATTTTATAAATCACAAATAACGCTTTTCCATGGAATCAGCTTTTATCGTTCGCTGCCAACTTTGCAGGCCTTTTTTCAAAGACCAAACCCTATCTTCTTGATTAGATTTGCCGCGATTCTAAATGTCTGGTCTCTTCCGGCAGGATAAATTTCTCCAGCCCTTCTCTGGTCAATTTCCATGATATCCATACCCGCCAGTTGAATCTTTCCGGGTGAACAGGGTTTTAAGCGCATCCGCAAGCTTATAAATCCTGTCCTCCGTCAAGCCCTTCCAGTTGCGAAACCTGACGCCTTCAACAGCGCTTATTGCGCCGATATCCATATCAATCGAGATATACACATAAGGCGTCGATATCATCTGCAACAGCGTCTTAAGCCTTTGAGGAGACTGCGTGCACTCTTTTTTTGTCATTATTTTGGCGCCGCTGCGTTTCAATGCCTGCGTAGGCGCCTGTATATCCGGAAATACGGGGATCTTTTATCCGGAACGTTTTTTTTTCCGGGTAGTCGCTCACACCAAATATATAGAGATTTTTAGGATTAATAATCCCTTCAGCCGCCATATGATGGATAAAGGAACTGGCATTGTATGAATCAGGACGGTTATATAAAAACGGGTCCCCGGGGTCATGAACAGAATCGGGATTCGTGTCAATATCGTATTGGATGGCATCGGAAAGCGCGGACATGGGAATGGCATCGGTGTGACTGTCGATGACAATCAGCGACACATTGTCCCTGCCATAAAATTCAGCTAAGGATTTATACACGCCTCCGGTCAATGAGTGATCTATTCCGATCATACAGGGAATATCGGGCAGTATCTTTTCTGAGACAATACCTGCGACATCCTCTGCTATCCTTCTGCAGCCATTTTCATCAATGAAAGTGATAAAATTTTCCGTGTTGAGCCTCAAAATATCCTCACCACGGGGTTTTGGGCGAAGCCAGGCCGGGACATCCACAGAACCGAGTCTCCCGCCAAAGATCCGGCTGGACTTCTGGACGAATAAATGCCATAACCTCGTCGAAAGGATCATCGCTTTTGCCCATCGTCCACAGACCGTTCAGCTTTTCCTGAATGGAATCGAATTTTTCATCGCAGTCCAGGGGACAGCCAAAAAAAACTATTTTTTTATCAGTTCGTGACATTCATTGTCTGCGACCGGTCTCTGCTCCTTTAAAACAGTTCCCTTTTCAATTGTTCCTGCAACAGCTGATATAATAAACACAAATTAACAACCAGGTCAACATTAATGATTAAAACATCTGATGTTTAAACATATATAAGAAAATAAATTGATCCTGTAGAATGTTAAACCTTGTTTTAACAGAAGAGAGAGAACAATTCGGATTGACAGCAAAAGTATCAAGAGCCGTTCAAATCCCCTTTGCAAAGAGGGGATTTGAACAGAGGCGCTGAACTGTCATGATGGTGGCGCGATCACCAATAACAGGCAGGATGGGGAATAGCGTTTTAATGCTGCCATTTCCCGCCTTCAATATCAGCCCCTGGATTTATAAAAATCATCTCTGGCTTTTTTAAGCTGCTTGACGTTTTCAAGGGGGGATCCCGGCGCAATACCACAACCCGGTGTCAGAAAATCGGTTCCGTTTTCCAGGCTCGCGATCGACTCTTCATAACATTTTTCCGGGGTGCCCATGAACAGGGTCGTTGCCGTCGCCACATTACCAAAAACACGTACGTTTTTAGCATGTGCCACTTCAGCGGCTTTTTTCATATCGGCTTTTTCCTCAATGCTTATTCCAGCCACACCGGTTTCACACATCATGGGAACAATCAAGTCTGTGTTGGCGCAGATATGCAGCACAACCGGACCTTTGGCCTTGGAACAGATCTCGGTCATCATGGGCTGGACGAATTTTTTCCAGGTCTTGGGGCTCATCAGCGCCGGGCCCCGATGAAGGCTCGGCCAGACAATAATAATCGGCGCCCTGGTCAAAGGCCCAGTTGATGACATCGATGGTTACGGCCTTTGTAACATCAATGACCTGTTGCACCTTGGCCTGTTCCTTGAAAGTCCATTTCATGAACTGCTCGGTTCCGACCAGGTTGCAGGCCGCGGTCCAGGCGCCTTCGCTCTCACCAAAAATAACCAGTTCGTCGCCGAATCGTTTCTTCAACAGTTCAAATTGCTTCTTATAGGCCGGAAACCGTCCTTTTTCAAAAATATTGTCCGGGTACGCAAGTCCATCCAGACTGTCGGCCAGCGGATGTTCCTTGATGAAATATTGAAGATCGATCTTGGGTTCACCCAATGTACAGCCCATCACCTGACTGATCGGGGTGATATCCCAACCCATGGCCTTGACCCATTCGAACCCGGCGATTTCATGCCCGGCGATGGCCAGTTTGGCCATGGCTTCGGGATCGACGTCTGCCAGCGGGCGTTCAGCACCGCACTGCTTCATGATTTCAACCATGCCGTATGTCGTCGTACATCCTACCATTGCAGGATCGCCGACATCCTTTCCTTCCAAACGCCGCATAAATTTTTCTTTTAAATTCATATTTTTCTCCTTTTAACTCATATGGTTAAATACACACACCCCAACCGGCGCCTGCATCTTACAACCTGTCCATCTGTTGTTTGACCTTGAGTATCCGCTTGCGAAACAATGGTTGGTAGATGAACCAGAACAACGCCAGCCAGAGAAACAATATGGCCGTCAGGTATTCGCTATCAGCAAAAAAATGCCTCAAACCCGCTAAGCCCCCCAAAAACCACTCCCATACCGACAAGCGTGTAGGGCAGACCGGCCTTGATAAACACCATGAATCGTTTTTTTCCATCACTGACAGCCATATTGTTCACCTTTCAACAAAACATACTACTTTACAGTCCGAATCCCTCGAATGACAGACGGATTAATCTTCTTTTTTTGTTTCCGGGAAGTATTCAAGAGACAGGTATAACACTGCGCCGATAATCAATCCCATTGTGGGACCGGACCAGAACGCGCTTCCCCAGAGTTGGACATAATTGGCCGTTACCAGCACGGCCCCCATAATACCGGCAATACCCCGCTGAACGTTCGTGGTACACATCGCAAACGCCAGATAAATACACAGCCATCCCTGAATCAGCAACGTAAGAGCAAATCCGATATCCTTGGCAGGCAGAATGATCTGAACGATCGGGTGGAAAATCATGGCGATACTCATGCCCCAGAAAAGCGATGTTGCACCACCCCAGTAAGATGGTTCCTGTTCGGGGGTGGAGCTTTTGTAACGATTGACCACCAGCGCCTGACCGCCTGTCCACTGTGGACCGGCAAGTGGCAGATAGGGCATGAAAAAACCCAGCAAACCGTTACGGACCGCGCAGATGATGTGGTTTCTGGAGACATCGACATAAATTTTTTCATCAGGACGGGCGATATCAGCATCTTCGACAAGCGCCTGAAGCACCAGAATATCCCCGAAGGCCAGAACATACGCCACAATTGCCAGGGAGATGGCTGCGGCCCACATACCGGCGGACGGCATGCCGACAGCAAGAATACTGAACTTGCTAAGTGACTCACCAACCGGAAAGGAGATGATGAAGCGGTCAAAAACACCCGATGGGATTTTAATTTCACCTGTAAATCAATCCGACGATATACCCCACGACAAAGCCCGGCGCGAGTCCAAAACTCGCTACCCAGGCAAACCAGCCGTAACGTTTGCGGTATTCCACAGCCCGGGTGGAGAAAAGAATAAAAAAACTGAAAAAAGATGCCACCATGAAAGAGATGGGCATTTTACTCATATAAGGCTGTTTCGGATCGAAAATCCGCATGAGCGATGCGAAGCCGGCGCCGAGAAGAATCCCGGCCCGCATGCATATCGGAAATCGCTTGATCAAGGTATTGGTAATACCGGTTACCCCCAGTACCAGAAAAATGAGTCCAACCAGAAGCTGAAAGGCGATCATGGCCTTAATGCGTTCGGGGCCGGCAGTAAAACCTTCAAGATATGCGATATATAAAGGAATGCCTGCCGTGATCCATCCGGCAACAGAAGGGTCTCCAAAGGAGGTGTGCAGAAGATACAGAAAATTGTTGATGACAACCATCATTACAGCGATCTCTATGGGAATCCCCAAAACCTTGACCATGGCTGCCGTAATGCCAAGCGGAACGCAGCTCAATATCGCACCCTGGATAAAGTCCTGATATTCAATCCGGTAGTGCACAAAAGGAATACGCAGCTTCAGTTTTCCACCGGCATAGGGTTGTTCCACGCCGTACGCTCTCTCAATTGCCATACTTCTTTCTCCTTTTTGCTAAACATGAATATGAATGACTTGTTATCTAAAATTCCATCCAACAACTCGTTTTCCGCAGTGTTTGTTGACTTAATTACTGTCGTTTCGAAGTCTTATTCTGAATGCAAGGCTGAAGTGACTATCGGTCGTTCCCCCCTTTCTGTACACATTGTAAATGGCAATTTCTGCACTTTCGACCGAACCGGGACATATAAAAAAAACCATAATCAATGTGACTTTTTATTTTTTATAAATATCATTCAAAAAAAACAATAATAGACGCCCAGAAGCTGTAACCGCATTGACCAATCGATTCGATACCAGCAACGCCATCAACAGATATTTATAAACAATAACAAGATGTTATTTGATTTTGCGTGTTCGAATGAATGGAGTCAGGATACGAAATCCCGACTGGCTTTCACGCTTTGTTGTGATTGTAAGATCATATCTGTTCAAAGCGGTTGCAGATTTTAGAAGACAGGTAAAAAGAATCAGTCTGTCATACCGTGGTCATCCCGCTATGAAGCAGAGGGATGACCACTTTCAAAAAATAATTGATGATTCGCCGCTTTTTGGCTAAAGTGCCATGTCAATAAATTCAACTATATCATAGAGTTTCATCGGGCTTTTTACCCGTTTGGCGCCTTCATTCAGGTTATAGTGACAAAAGGGGCAGATGGAAACCATATGCTCAGCACCGACACTCATGCCTTCCTCGATTCTGAGGCTGGCATTTTTAGTTGCCCAGTCTCCATAGCCGGTCATGACGCCGCCGCCGCCGCCACAGCAGAAGGAATTACTGCGGATTCGATCCATTTCCCTGAAATCAATTCCGGGAATGGCTTTAAGCATTTCACGCGGAATGTCATAAAGACAATGCTCTTCATTCTTACCCAGGTAAGAACCGACCCACTGCTGGGATCCATCATCGTCAATCTTATAGTCAATCAGATGCCTGCCGGTATGGCAGGGATCATGATAGGTGACCTTCCAGGGAACGTCCTTGGTGAATTTCATTTTACCTTCCTTGAACAGACTGTAAAGAAAGTCCGTTGTATGAATCACCTGGATACCGCCAAGAAGCGCATCATATTCGTCCGAAAGACTGTAGTCCTTTTTAATTGCCCTGAAACACCCCGCACAGGAAGTGATAATGGTTTTAACGCCATGATTGTCATGCAGATCCTTGAACGTTTTCATGTTGGTTTCAGCAACGCGCTTGAATTCATCCACATCTCCAAGCCTCATCGCAGTCGATCCGCAGCAGATTTCGTTTTCTCCGAGGATGCCAAAATCCAGACCGACCTTCTGGAATATGGAAGCGGTTGCAACGGGAAGATTTCTGACAGGAAGATTGAAAGCGCCGGTGCACCCGACATAGTAAAGAATCGGCGCATCTTCTTTCATGATATCCTTGATGGGTTTTCCTGCCTTTTTAAAGGGCCGGGTCCAATCGGTCCTCACCCTTCGGGGCCCCTGGTAGGGGTTGTTATAGCTTCGCATGGACTGGGCAATGACTTTCTGTGCCGGCATGGGGCCTGCACCGTCCTTTACCGCTTTTCGCCGCATGGCTTCGATGATTTCGGGAATCATCGGCTTATGATCGAGCTCACACTGGTTCTGGCATCCCCCGCAAATCGTGCATTTATAAATCGCATCGACAAAATCCTCATTCCATTCCAGTTCTCCATCCAGAATTCCTCTGGCAAAGGCTATCTTGCCCTTTGACGCCATGTTACCGTCAAAACCAAATTCAACGCCTGCAGGGCAGATCTCTCCAAACGTCGGTGGAGGACCGAATTCATATGCAGTTTTGCAATTTCCGCATGCCGTGCATTTCCATACCAGATCTTCAAGTTCTTCAAGAGTTGGGATATCCCACTTCATAACAACCTCCGTATATCGCCTATGACCACTGCTGAAATAAATTTATTATAATGCCAGTTTTCCTGTGTTCATGATATCGTTGGGATCCAGCATATTTTTTATCTGCTTTAAAAGGGAAACATACCCGGGATGGGCCCGCTTGTTGATTTCCAGCCCGAAATCCACCGGGGGCTTATAAGGAATCCCGCCGTTATCCAGGTCAACTTTCAGACACTCGACAATAGCCTGTCTGGCATTTTCAACATCGGCCGGATCTTTTTTGGGAAAAGGAATCATGGCCCGGAGCATTCCGTAATGGACACCCCGGTAATTGGTTACCCGGACAGATGGAGACAGATTGCGGGCAATAAGAATTTTCTTCCATGCCTCATAAACCGGCTCCCACTTGTTGACGGGCGTAAAGGTTCCCGGCCAGGAAATACCGGCGCCTGCCTGTTTGGTGTAATTTTTCGTTGATCCCACGATCTGGCTGGGCAATTGGGTTCTTGCCTTCAGGGCTTCCGCAGGATACTGGGTCTCCTTGAGGGAACTGCCTTTTTTTATTTCCTCGTCAAAAGCCATTTTCCAGATTTCTTCCCGGGCCTCTTTTTCCTTTTCTGTCCAGGAAAACGTCGTTGCAAAAGAAATCCATTCCGGAGCGCCCTCCGGTTTCGGCTTATAGGGATAGGGAATGGGCACCTGAGAAAGCCACCAGGAAACACCTGTCAAATCATCGCAGATTTCGTAATTGCCCAGCGTCCGCAGATACGAGGCCATATCTGCGATTTTTTCCGTGGATGCGGTAAACACTTTCAGAATCGGCGGGATGGGATGAACCCGGACCCCCAGTTTGGTGATTACTCCCGGTTGTACCCAGCCAACCGGTAAACAGACCGTCGACACGGGGCAATGGCAGGCAGCTGTGCCATGAATCTTCCTGGATCGCGCAGGAGCCGACCCTGACCAGTTCTCCGGAGGGCAGCACGACTTCCATGCTGGTAATCTCTTCACTGTTCAGACCATAACGCCCGCTCAAACCGCCGATACCGTGGCATATGGCATTGGAAGAGACCGAAGCCGACGGCGGTCCGACCGGCCAGCTCCATCTCAGTCCGTGTTTATACAGGGCGCTGGCGAATTTGGCATGAGAAACCCCCGGTTCGATGATGGCATAATGAGACTCTGCATCAATCCGGATGATCTGGTTCATGCGTTTTAGATCCAGGAGAATGCCACCGTTCTCCGGAATGCACAGCCCGCCGATATTGGTACCGGCCGTAAACGGGGTTACCGATATTTTCTCCTGGCTGGCAAATCTCATGATCTGCTGAACCTGTTCAACTGTGGTCGGCATGACGACATAATCGGGGCTTTTTCGCTTCACAAAAGACAAGTCATAGGAATACGCGTAACGGATGTGTTTCAAGTCCGTTGCGTTTTTTTCCCCGACAATTTCACATAACTTTTTTGTGATTCGTGGATCAACTTTTGTCGCTTCTGGTATTTCGGCCATTTAATCCCTCCTGATAATTTTAATAGGTAATCAAATATCCTGATGTCCAAATTACAACCCGATACGCATTTTCAGAATCTTTCAAATGCGTTCATGTTGAGGCCATCCAATGCGAAATCGTCATTTACTTCGTGTATCCGATTTCAAAATTCCTGTTTCCGTTAAAACAATCTCTCCGTTTTTACAGGCCAGCATTCCCGTTTCGACTTCGATGATATGCTGCATCATCTCTTTGCTGGCTTTATCGGGATCACGCTCGCACAAGGCATCCACAATTTTTTTGTGCCCATCGCAGACCATCGTCAAAAAGGCGTGGTCCATATGCAGCATGCGTTTGACATTTATCAAGGCAGTCTGGACGCTTTCAACAATGAGGCTGATGACGCTGTTCTCCGTGATATCGACAAGCTTTTTATGAAAAGCGCAGTCAAGATCACTCATGAAATTTTCGCCATCCACCTCTTTTTCCATCTCCAGGATATTGTTTCTCAGAAAATCGATATCCTTGTCCGTGATTCTTGATGCACATATTTTAACAACCTGCGGTTCGATAAAGGTTCGGATCTGGGTATATTCGCGGATGCTGGGATTTTGAAAGAAAAAATAATTTACCAGACCATCCTTAATTGTTTTGATATCAACTTCCCTGACAAAAGCGCCGCCGGACATGCCTTGCTTTATTTCCAGCAGCCCGTAGGCTTCCAGTACGCGGTAGGCTTCCCTGAGAGACGACTTGCTGACCCCGAAATCCATGGCAAGATCTTTTTCAGACGGAAGCCGGTCTCCGATTTTCAGCTCACCGCTCAAAATGGCGCTGCGTATCTGATAAACAATATTTTCCGATATTCTGTTTGATTTGACAGTATCAAATATTTTTTTCATATTGGCCCCCTACGCTTCAAGTAGCGTCCTCGATTTCCATGAATTGGGTTCAACAATTCACATATCCCCTATCCCTTGTCAAGAAATATTTTAATATTCTAAACATCAGATGATTTAAAATATATCATTGACTTTTGTTTTTTCCTTGGATAATGATGAGGTATATTCACCATGCGCAATGGGAGCTTTATTCGCTCATAAAAAGCTCATAACCCGAATCAAATGAAATGGTTAAGTGAGGTCGTAAAATGGGGATCAAAATTGATGGACTGAAATGTATCAATTGCATGGCCTGCGAAATGGCCTGCAGTTATCACAGAGATGATGGGTTTGCTTTTCTCTCTGCCTGCATTGTTGCGTATCGCGCCAGGGAAAAAAAAGATTATTTTGGTGTGCTTCTTAAAGAAGAAGAATTTTTAAAGGTTGCCCGGCCCGAAGGACTTGAGGTCAACAGAATCGGAGAGGCGGCTGACCCGGACAAGGAAGCCGACGCTTCCGCCAAGCCCATGCTTTTAAGGGAAGGCTGTGACCTTTGTGAAGATATGGATGATTACGGGCCGATGTGCATTGCTTTTTGCCCTGTAGATGCGATTACTCTGGAATAAATAAGGAATATGAATATGGAATATTTATCGACCGATAAGATCCTTGTCATTGACCTGGCAACATCTGACGTGAAAGAAACGGCTCTGGATGAATCCCTGGTCAGTGAAAAAATTGGCGGCGCCGGAATAACCAAACACCTTTACGAAAAATATCAAAATGATGATCCCGTTGTTATCGGAACCGGCTTGCTCACCGGCACGACCTGCCCGGGATCCGCCAGCGGGCTGATTACTGCCAAAAGCCCGGTTACCGGAAAATTATGCCACTGCCCCGTAACCCTTAAAGTCGGCATTGAAATCAAGTTTTCGGGCTATGACTATATCGTTGTCAAAGGCGTTTCGGAAAAGCCCGTTTACCTCTGGATCCACGACGGTGTCGCGGACATCTCCGATGCTTCAGAAATCTGGGGCAAGGATGTCTGGGAGTCAACGGACGCGCTGCGCAAGGTTGTGGGGGATGACCTTCTCCAGACCCTGATGATCGGAAAAGCCGGAGAGAACGGATCCGATTTTGCCCAGGTTTGCTATAATTACTGGAGCAGCCCGGACCGCTTCGGACTGGGCAAGGTCTTTGGCGGCAAAAAATTAAAAGGCATGGCCTTCAGAGGCATGGGGCTCATTGAAGTCGCCGAGGCTGAAGATTTTGTCAGCCGCTCGCTTGAGCTCCTTAAAGAAATCAAATCGAATGCCTTCATGACAAAAAAAGGCATCGCGGAGATCGCTTCGGCCCTTGGCGAAGCAGGCATAACGGCATGGCTTGCGCCCATTGTGCATCGACACAGTGCCGACTATTTCACGCCCTATGCAACAAATACCATGGTTTTTCTTGATGATGATCCCAAACGGCTTGAAGAGAGCAAAGTTGCCGAACCCGGCGTACTCATTTCAGACGTCCCCGCCCTGCTTGCATTTCACAAAATAGGACTTTCGGCTGAAGACACCGGCCGGGTATTCAAAGCATGTGCAAAATACGGCATTGACCCTGCGGCCGTTGCAGCGCTTTGCGGAAAAACCAGCCTGAAAGAAATCGTCGCCTCGTTTGAGGGATTGAGCGGGACAGCCGCCTTGAAGGGCAAGGGAATTTTCAGCCCCTGGTGCCCCACAACCCCCATTTTTAATGATTTCGGGCTTTCCGGAGATGCGGCCGAGACCCAAGCCTGGTGGGAAAGAAGGCAGGCAGTTGCCATGATATTCGGCATCCAGCCGGTTTTCTCCGTCATGTGTCCGGAACTGTCGGAAGAAAACCTGTTGGAGCTTGCCGGCATTGGAACTGAAATCGATTTCACCCAGGATATCCTGGACGGGGTTATCACCGATATCTGCAGCTAATCGTTTTTTCTCATGAATCTCTTACAACCCTATGCAGATATCAACCTTGAACTGTCGCAGGGAAAGCTTCGATATATCCGCAAGACAGATACCGATATCCAGTTTTCCAGCAGTCCCCTGTCCTGAATGCAGGCGGATGCGCTATCCTAAAATCGGCATATATGCCGGAAGCGGCACTTCGCATTCCTGGCTCTGGTTTGTGGACATGTTTGAGAAAATGGGGTTTTTCGATCTGGCATTTTTAGATGATGCTTCCGTAAAGGGGGACGGATTAAAGCACCTGGATGTCATGGTGATATCCGGAGGTGATACCTTTGCGGTCGCAGAATCCCTGGATCAACAGGGCGCTGATAAAATCAAATCCTTTGTCGAGCAGGGCGGGGTCTATATCGGTTCCTGCGCCGGGGCATATCTTCCCATGAATTCATCGAAAAAGCCCTTGGATATGTTCAATTTTGTAGATGTAAAAATCACCAATTTAAGCAAAACACTGCCTGAATTTCTAAAAAATTCCTGTAAATCCTGCTCGTCCTATGGATGTGATTTTGTGTTTCATCCGGTCCGGGAAGAAATCCGGTTAAAACCCGCCGGCACATTTGCCGCCAGTTCCGAATTCAATGCTCCCTTGTACGGCGGGCCCGGCATGAAAGTCTCCGATCCAGCCACTGTTCTGGCTTATTACTGCGGCTTTACCGAAAAGACGTCTTTTCTTGTCAGCGAGGCAATTGCCTCAAAAACCCTGGTTGGGCAGGCAGCAATCGTTCGCATCCCTTCGGGCAAAGGCTGTTTTTATCTGTTCGGCCCCCATCTGGAACATCCCGATTACCCGCATGCCAACAAATGTGTTGCGGATGCCATTTTCTGGGAGACGGGAAAAAACAACGGCATGACAAACACATATGCCGGAAAGCACACGTTCACCGGCCGAACTGAAATCCTGTCTGCAAAAAAAGCCAGGGATTTGGTCAGAGAACTCAGACGTGAGTTGAGCAATTCCAGGATTGCGGCATCCAGTCTGGAATTTTTGCCCATTCACTGGTTAATCGGAAAAAAAGTATATGAGCCTGATAAAATAAGGGTCTTTCTTGAATCCATGTGGAAGCGGATCAAGCTGCTTGAAAAGCAGGACGCTTTTGAAGTTACACCCGGCTTTGCTGAAATGATTGTTCAGTATGCCAGACAGACCACGGCGGAACTTCGAAAAATCAAATCAGGCGTGGATCATCATCAAGACACCCTGGATTCGGCGACTTTGGTTTTTGATCTGCTGCACAGATTATCCATGTCTTTTTTTTATCTATATTTTCAGGCCCCCATTCATGATAGCATGCAGCACTAACATTTTTTACAGACTTAACGGGCAGATGGAACAGCGTTAACAATCACAACAGGAGATTAAATTGCGAACCGGATCAGTTAACAACAATATATGGTTTAAAATCAAATTGATCTTTTCTCTGCTGATGGTGGGGTTTTCCTTCAGGCATTTTTTGGATTTTCCAATGCCTGGGGCAAGACCGTACCTGCTTCCAAGTCTGGCTGGTTTGTGGATATGAACCGTTTTTCCAGCTCTGCCCACGGCTCAATCAAATGTGAGGATTGTCACGGCCCCATGACAGGGATGGGAAAACCCCATCCGGATACCACGGCCAAGGACTTTCTAAAGGGTGAGACCAAAAGGGTTTTTGACTATCAGAGCTGCCAGAAATGCCATAAAAATTCCTATGAACGGTTTCTTTCGGGTGAACATGCCAAGGCCCTGATAAAAGAAAAGGAGACCGGCGTGACAGCCAAAACCGGCCCTGCACCTGTCTGCGGGGATTGTCACTCCGCCCACTACTCAAAATCTCATCTCTCCCGCTCACAAATCAACAAAGCCATGACAACGACCTGTGGCTCCTGCCATCCCGACCAGATGAAAAGCTATCTTGCCAATTACCATGGCAAAACCGCGGTCAATCTGGGATTTGACAAATCCGCTTCCTGCACCGACTGCCACGGCGCCCATCACTGTGCTTCTTTAAAGGATAAAGGGGCTGCGCTGAAATCATGCCAGAGATGTCACCCGGATGCTCAGCCGCAATTTGCCGACATCATCATCCATGACAGCAAAACAGATATGGACAATAAAAGTGACACCAAAAAAATCCGGCCTTCGGACGGTTCATACCCTGAGCCTGATTTCACTTGTTTTTATTGTTGCTGGTTCTGGCTTTTTTTTACAGCCACAGCGGCCTGCTGATGTTAAGGAAAATTCACGAAAAACTGAGGAAGCATAAATAATGGAAACAAAATCAAACCAGACGCACATCCTACCAGCGGTTCCATGTGCTGCACAGATTGCTGCACATTGTCATTATTGTGAATTTTACGGGCCTTGCCATAAGCGGGTTCCTGCTGAGTCTGAGTCATTACAGCTGGACAAAATTTCTTGTCTCCATCATCGGAGGCGCTGCTGCGGCAGGTTCCCTTCACCGGTTCTGCGCTGTTTTTCTTTATCTTGGCATTGTTGTTCATGTTCTCTGGCTTTGCTATTACAAATTCGCGCTCAAAGGCGATATTGTTCGGCCCTGCTTCCCTCCTCCCGAACCCAAAAGATTTTAACGATCTGTATCAGAACCTGCGATATATTTTCGGCAAAGGCCCGCCCCCTCTTTTCGATCGTTTCAGCTATCTTCAGAAAGTGGATTACTGGGCTGTCATGCTCGGCATGCAGAGCATGGGCATAACGGGCCTGCTCATGTGGTTTCCTGAATTTTTTTCAACGATACTGCCCGGACACTTTATCAATGTTGCCAACCATTTCCACTTTCATGAAGCCGTACTGGCCGTCATGTACATCGGTATCGTGCACATGTCCGACACCCATCTTCTTCCAGAGGTTTTTCCCTTGGAGAAATCAATTTTCACTGGGAAAATCACAAAAGAAAAACTCATGGACAGAACACCCCGAAGAGTGGAAGCGCATCAATCCGCTAAAGGATTAACCGGTCTTCAATATTCAAACAATCGAAAGAGTGAGAAATTCTTTATGAATTCGAAAACCATTGTCGCTGTTGTTGCCGGTGTTGTACTGATGATAACGCTGGCGGGATTAAATCTGACGCAAAAACAGGTTGCCCCCCCAAATGATTCCGGAACAAAACCGCTGGTCTGCCTGGATTGTCACAGATCCCCCAATGTCAACACCAACGAAGGCGTTTTTTCCTCTAAAGCCTTCTGCTACGATTGCCACAGGGAAAAGAACCTGTACTCAGAAAAATTGACGGAGCAGAAATTACGCTTCAGGTTACTGCCGGAAGATTTCAACAAGAATCAGAAGCAGCACCAGTTTGTCGCCTGTATCAAATGCCATGCGGACGTGGCCCGTTCACCCCATAAAACCATAGCCGGCGCAACGTGCCTGGAATGCCATTCCGTCCATGGAGAAGGCACTGCCCATGATCCGCACTTGAGGGTCAGTTGCCAGGCCTGCCATTTTAAATCCCAGTTTGTTGAGCTTGATCCCAAAGACAATTCCGTCAAGCTGGCCCGTACGGATCTTAATTCCAGGCCGATAAGCCTTGCAGATCACGCCCCTGCGGATGTCAGCGATTTGAAATCATGCGAAAAATGCCATTTTACCAACAATCCGGTCGGCGCGCCGGCCGCCGTGCTTCCTTCAAAAAGCGCCCTTTGCATTGTCTGCCATAATTCGCCCCTGTCCATGGGTCATCCCATCTTCGGCGCGGCGCTTCTTATTTTCCTTGCAGGTGTTCTTGCCACCCTGCGGTTCTGGTATCTTGGCAGTGTCCAGGGCGAGGAAAACTCTCTTCACCGAAAGATCAGTTTAAGTTCCGAATCCATCTGGAACATTGTTTTTTCAAGACAAATTATTCTCCTTATTGAAGATGTTTGTTCTGGATATTATCTTCCAGCGAAGAATTCTTAAAGAAAGCGTTGGGCGATGGTCCATGCATTCATTGATATTTTCCGCAATTTTAATGCGCTTTATGTTAAGCTTTTTTACCGCCCTTGTTTTTTATTTTAATCCCGATGGGGATTGGTCTCTGGCCCTAATCGACAAGAACAACCCGTTCACCGCTTTTGCCAACGACCTTCTGGGACTTTTTATCCTTCTTGGCATCATCTGGGCCGTGGTGCGGCGATTCGTCACCAAACCGGATCATGTTGCTACGGAATACCAGGACAACATCGCCCTTGCCATTATCGGAACCCTGATCCTGCTCGGCTTTTTTCTTGAAGGCGCACGGATACTGGCCACCGGCATTGCCGATGAAACCGCGATCTTCTCCTTTATCGGATATCCCCTGTCCAAGGTTTTCTCCATCTTCGGATTGAACTGGACATCCATTTATCCATTCCTGTGGTATGCACATGGAATCGTCGGCGCGCTGTTCGTGGCCTATCTGCCTTTCGGTAAAATGCGGCACATCTTCAATACACCCCTTACTTATGCCCTGGAAGAGGTGTCCGGCGTCAGGAAAGAGAAACGGATATAACATCAGCGTATAATTATTTTAAAAAGGTAGTGAAAATGACCACAGAAGAAAAAATATCTGACGTCTCACCGGAAAAAACAGCCATCCAGGAAGCGGTCAGACAGATACCCATCCACAATCTGGATATAAAACGGTTGATCGCGCTTGACGCCTGCACGCGATGCGGCGAATGCCTTTCCTGGTGTCCCGTGTATGATCAGGACGCCAAAGAAGATATCGTTCCCCGGCGAAAAGTCATCGATTTTTTGAAAATTGCCAGGTCTCAGAATGGATTTCTGGCCAAAATCATGAAAAGTGAAAAAGTCGGGGAATCATTTAAAAAAGTGATCCGCAATCTCTTCGGCTATCAGGAGGTGACAGAAGAACAGATCAATGCCTTTGTTGCCAACCTGTATGAGTGCTCCACCTGCGGCCAGTGCGAAGTGGTCTGCCCGGCACATATCGATACGGTGAATCTCTGGGAAGATCTGCGAAGACTGATTGTCAGCGCGGGATACGGTCCTCTGGAGCCCCAGAAGGCGCTTCGAAAAAGCGTCATGACCTATGACAACCCGTGGCAGCAGCCCCGTACCGGCAGAACCAAATGGTCGCGGCGGGCTAAAAAAGACAATCTCATCGCCGAGGAGCCCAGGGAGATCGTCAAATCAAAGGGAAAGGTCCTGCTTTTTTTCGGGTGCACGGCATCCTATGATGCCAATGTCAAGCAGGTTGCCATCAACACCATCAATATTCTTGAAACGCTGAACATTGATTACGGCGTTCTTGGCAAAGACGAAAAATGCTGCGGAAGCGTGCTGCTCAGAATGGGCGACCCGGAGCATAAACGGCTGTTTCAGGAAAATATCGACCAGTTCAACAGCTTGGGCATTGAAACCCTGATCAGTTCCTGTTCCGGCTGTTTTAAAACCATCATGCAGGACTACCCGAAAATCGGGAAATTGAATTTTGAAGTCCTGCATACCGTGGAATATCTGGCCCGACTGTTAAAGCAGGGCAAACTGACATTTCCCCATCCGGTCAACAGAACCTGCACCTATCATGATCCCTGCCATCTCGGCAGGGCAACCGGTGGCTTTGATGCGCCGCGGCTGATCATGGATGCCATCCCGGGGCTCAAACTGATTGAAATGCCGAGGAACAGAGAATATTCACGCTGTTGCGGCGCAGGCGGCGGATTAAAAGCAGGGTACCCGGACATCCAGAACAAGATGGCCCAGCGGCGGGTGAAAGAGGCCGAAGAGACGGGCGCCAATGAGCTGGTTTCATGCTGCCCTTTCTGCTACCAGGGATTGCAGGTCGGCGTCTCCTCGTCTGCATCCAACATCGTGATGAAGGATTTATCCGCCTATATCGCCGAATCGCTCCTGGGATACGATGTTTTTGAAAGAGCGGATGAGGAAGCAGCCGCCAAAAAAAAGAAAAAAGGGGATGCGCAACTCTCCAAAGAAGATGACTGATATGTACACAAAGTTCACTTATTGGATGGACAAGCAGGCCTTTCTTTTTCTGCAAAATAAATTCTCTGACATGGGAATTTCGCTGCATGAGACCAGAAAGGCGGCCTGCCTGCCTTTGTCCGGCAAAATCGCAATCGGCTATGTGCCGCCGGAGGCATGGTCGAATTTTGAACTCTGCAAAAGACAGCTCTCCTGGTACGGAACATCTCAATTTGCGGGCAAATATCTGCTTGTCAGCGGAACGGATATCAGCGAATACGGTTTTGATTTCAAACCATCAACCATCATCTCAAAGGTTAAGTTCAAGCCCATGGATCTGCCGGGATCGGACCATGAAAAGATCAAGGCGCTGGTTGACAGAAAGAGTTTTTCGCTTTCATGTCCTTCCGCCTTTAAGGATATTGAATCCATGGACAATTGGAAGCAGTCGCGCTGGCTCAGAATCATGGGCATCGGCAACGTCGCCTTCAAGGATCTCTTTGCCTTACAATGCGCCAATCATGCAAATTTCATCGAACCGGATTATTTTCATCGACTCAGAAGAAGGCCCCGTACCCTACTCCATTGGCACGACAAAGCAGGTATGCTCTGCCTGTCTGGAATTTTTCAATATAATCGGCGCAAACTTCAGAAAGAAACTCGTCGTCCCCTGCCCTGGCGCTGTTTTGTATGCCGGAATGTCCGTTAATACATATTACGAAGTTAAAACGATAAGTTCAGACCCAATATTCATTGACTTAAGCTGGATTTCAAGTATTTCACCGGAATGTTGATTGGAAAAAATGGCTCAATCCCGACTCACAACAATCAGAATCAAAAGACCCTTGTGTTTCTTATCTCGGGATTTCTCGGCTCGGGTAAAACCACTTTATTAAAACGCATCCTTTCCTGGGAAACCGACTTGTCCGATACCGTGGTCCTGGTTAACGAATTCGGGGACGTGGGTATTGACGGAGACTTGCTGAAGAATTTCGGATCTGATGTCATCGAACTGGTCAGCGGATGCATCTGCTGTTCGCTTCGAAACGATTTAAAGCAGTCTTTGTTGCACATTTTGAATCAGTATCGGCCCAAACGTATTTTCATCGAGGCATCGGGCGTTTCGGACCCGACTGCCATCTTGTCCGTCTTATTCGAATCGCCTTTGGCCGAATCCATAAAACTGGAAAAAATCGTGACCGTGTTGGACGCCGATCTTTGGGAAGCTCGCGAAAATTTCGGCCAGATATTTTACAACCAGCTTGAAACCGCCAACCTGATTCTGCTGAATAAAGCGGATCTGCTGGACAAAGCATCCATTCCAACCTGTTTGCAGGAAATTCATGAACGTTTTTCCAGATTGCCAGGTCGTTCCCACGGTTCGCTGTTGCGTTGATTCGGAGATATTCTGGTCACGGACAATTCCGAAAAAATCGAAATTAAAACCCATGCATTTATTCCATGAAGCATCGCTGGAAGACACATCGCAACACAATAACCATCACAACACTTGCAATTCAATGATGCATTCCAGTCCTCCGATCATTTTGTAACATTTTCCTTTGAAGACTCCCGGATTATCGATGAAACGCATTTCAACCATTTTGTCGATGCACTGCCGGTGGAAGTATTTCGAATGAAAGGGCCGGTGCAATTTCTTGATCGTACGGAAATCATCAATTTTGTCGGCGGAAAAGGCGAATGGTCAAAATGGGAAGGCAATCCAGAGACGCGCTTGGCCTTTATCGGATGGAATGTAACTCCTGCAGATATACTGAACAAATTACAACGATGCATTGCCGGCCAATGAGCGGCTTTCTCGCAAAACCGGCGAAAGCTTGTCTGCCTCCCGATTCAAACCGTGAAATTCCGAGATGCATTTCTGCGGTTCTTACGATCTGTTTCCACGATTCTTTTCTCTTTCTTGATTGACATCAGCACGATCTTCCTATAGTTTTACCGACACATGCGTCAGTTCTGTCGCTGGCCATGATCATGAATATCACAACAAAACATGAATGTTTTCTCCTGTTACTTTCATTTAAAGGAATCCGTCCATGAGTAAAGTTCTGATCATCGGCGCCGGAGGGGTCGGCGCTGTTGTCACCCATAAATGTGCACAGAAGCCCGAAGTGTTTTCCGAAATCGTCCTGGCCAGCCGCACCCTGGCCAAATGCGAAGCCATCCAGAAACAAATTGCCATGCCGATTGAAATCGCGCAGGTGGATGCCGACCATTCCCATGAAGTCTACGGACCTGATCCGCAAGGTTTCACCGGATCTTGTCATCAATGTCGCCCTGCCCTACCAGGACCTCAGCATCATGGACGCCTGCCTGGAGACAGGGGTCGATTACCTGGATACGGCCAATTACGAGCCGCCGGACGAAGCCAGATTCTGTTACAAATGGCAGTGGGATTATCAGGAACGGTTCCGGGAAAAAGGCATCATGGCCCTTCTGGGATGCGGTTTTGACCCCGGCGTGACCAATATTTTCTGCGCATATGCCTTAAAACATCATTTTGATGAAATCCATACCATTGATATCATGGACTGCAACGCCGGGGATCATGGCCATCCCTTTGCCACCAATTTCAATCCGGAAATCAACATCCGGGAAGTCACGGCCAGGGGCAAATACTATGAAAACGGAAAGTGGATCGAAACCGATCCTTTGTCCGTCCACAAACCATTCGATTTTCCCCAGGTCGGCGTCCGGGAAATGTATTTGATGTATCATGAGGAGATGGAGTCCCTGGCCAAAAACATTCCCGGAATCAAACGGATGCGCTTCTGGATGACGTTCGGCCAGGAATATCTCACCCATCTGCGGGTGCTTCAAAATGTGGGCATGACCCGCATCGACCCGGTAAAGTTTCAGGGAATCGACATTGTGCCGCTTCAGTTTTTAAAGGCCCTGCTTCCCGAGCCATCCTCTCTTGGCCGCAAGGCTATACCGGCAAAACCTGTATCGGCTGCATGATTGAAGGCATCAAAAACAATAAACCCGTGAAATATTTCATCTACAACGTCTGCGATCACGCCGAATGCTTTAAGGAAATCAAGGCCCAGGCCATCTCCTACACCACCGGCGTTCCGACCATGATCGGGGCCATGATGATGCTGACCGGAAAATGGCAGGGAAAAGGGGTTTTCAATGTCGAGGAATTTGACCCGGACCCGTTCATGGATGAATTGAACCGCTGCGGGCTCCCGTGGACGGAAACTTTTGTTTGAAAGAAGACAGAAGGCCGGGTTTCCTTAACCGGCGACATGAGTTCATCTCTTTATGGGAGTAAGGTTGATGCAGGAACGTTTTTTGGATGCCCGGATTCCCATCGCCTTGTTATGTCGTGGATGAAGCGGCCCTGATCAAAAATCTGAAAATTCTGGATTCTGTTCAGCAGCAAACCGGCTGCAGGATTCTGCTGGCATTAAAGGGTTTTGCCATGTTCAGCCTGTTTCCGGTCATCCGGGAATATCTCTGCGGCATTTCCGCCAGCTCCGTGGATGAAGCCAGGCTGGGTCATGAAGAATTCGGAAAAGAAGTTCACTTCTGCGCGCCGGCCTTCCCGGATGCCGATTTTGATGAAATCCTTTCCTGCTGCAACCACCTGGTATTCAATTCCTTTTCGTTCTGGAACCGGTATAAATCCAGAAATCATGGCTGCCAAAAAGCCTGTTTCGTGCGGCATCCGGGTCAACCCCGAGCATTCGGAAGTCAGCGTGCCGATTTACGATCCCTGCGGGCCGTTCTCCCGGCTGGGGGTAACCCGAAGCAATTTTGAACCCCATAATCTTGAAGGGATTTCCGGCCTGCATTTTCACACCCTCTGCGAGCTCAATGCCGATGCCCTGGCCCGAACCCTTCCCGCATTCGAGGATAAATTCGGTGCATTCTTAAAGGACATGGCATGGGTCAATTTCGGCGGCGGGCATCACATCACCCGAAGCGATTACGATGTCAACCTGCTTATGCGACCTGATCATCGGATTCAAAAACAGACACCCCGTCGAGGTGTATCTTGAGCCGGGAGAGGCCATTGCGCTGAACACCGGCGTTTTAATCGCCTCTGTCCTGGATGTTTTTCATAACGGCATGGATATCGCCATTCTGGACACATCCGCATCGGCCCACATGCCGGACGTGCTGGAGATGCCGTACCGCCCGGTCATTGACGGGGCCGGAACGCCCGGAGAATACCCGTTTACCTACCGGCTGGCCGGCCTGACATGTCTGGCAGGGGATGTGATCGGCGATTTTTCGTTTCCAGCCCCCCTTAAAGTGGGAGATCGCCTGGTGTTTCAGGACATGGCCCATTACACGATGGTGAAAAACAACACCTTTAACGGGGTCAGGCTTCCGTCCATCGGCATCCTGTCCGCACAGGGCGAGTTCCGGCTGGTTCGAAAATTCGGCTATCCGGACTACCGGAACCGGCTTTCATGACAGGCCGCCTATGTTTCATTTGATCCCCTCCGAACCGTTAACATTCCCGGCGTTATCCCGCTGAAACCCGAACAGTGGCTCAGCCATCAGGATATTGTTCGAGCGGCGGACTGGATTCTTTTTCCGGAATACTGGCAGGTGAACACCCTGGTTTACGGATGGAAAAAGAAAATCTTTCCCAGCATCAGCAGCTTTCACCTGGGCCATGACAAGGTGGAAATGACCCGGGCATTTCAGGCCCTCTGCCCGGATAATACGCCGACCACCCAAATTCTATCCCATACGGAAACAGCCATTGAACAGATTCTGGATGGTTTCTGTTTTCCCTTTGTGGCCAAGGAAGTCAGAAATTCCATGGGCCAGGGGGTTTATCTCATCAAAACCCGAAAGGATTTTCTGGATTACGCCAATAGCAATTCCGTGCTTTATGTTCAGGAATATCTGCCCATCAATAAGGATCTGCGGCTGGTTCTTGTGGGAGACAAGGTTGTGGCGGGTTACTGGCGAAAGGCAGCAGCCGGACAGTTTCACAACAACGTGTCCCGCGGGGGCTCCGTGAGCTTTGAAGATATTCCCGAAGGCGCTGTCCGGCTTGTCGAATCCTTTGCCCGGCAGACCGGAATCAATCATGCAGGCTTTGATGTGGCCGAAGTGGACGGCCATTTTTATTTTCTGGAATTCAACACCCGGTTCGGCACCCGAGCGCTCATCGATCGCGGCATTGAGTTGAGCCCGTATATTCGTTCGTATCTAAACGGAAACTGATTCTGGCAGGGGCGCATCAAAATCATCCGGCATGCGGAACTGACCGGCACACAGACCAAAAGGGCGCAACTCCCTGGTGGTCTGTGACCTCCGCTTTAGAAATTCGGCAAAATCCAACACCTCAGCCTGCCGTTCGGGTGGCAGCATTCGCAAAGTATGGATAACTTTTTCTTCCATGTTCATAGCAATTTCTCCTAAATTTCGTCTAATAGTCCCTCGCTGTCTCGCAGGCCGGGTTTAGTATACCATAACACATTCTTACCCGTCAGCACAAAAACCGCGTTGCATTTCGGCCGCATTCTGACAGTTCATAAACATACTGTCCATTTACGGCAATTATTAACGCTTTATTCCATCAATGGAACCTATGGAAAAAGATATGGAAAGTCAAAAGAATTCGAAACCATCCCCATACCCCGAAAGGAAATCGGATGACGGATGACAGTTATCTTGACTTACATTTTTGGCCGCTGTAAAGATTATGACAGATTGACGATGTTTTTGTATTTACAAACCGCCTTGACCTCCAAAAAGCAAAAGTATTTTTCCCGTGAAGGATCCTATCCAAAGAATCATCTCCCACAGAAAAAGTCTGTTCTGGGATAAAGGTCCACTGAATCCGGATAAAGATAAATTTGTTATCGTCGAAAGGATTCTGGAGTTTGGAACGGCAAGCGAGTCCCGATTGGTTATCAGCCGCTACGGCGATGAATTAGGGTGATGACTGAAAGAATAAAGAGTGAAAGGCGGATACTGCGTTATGATTGCACAGCTTTATCAATATCTCTGCTGCGTGATAACCGCAATACTTCTTTCTGTTGTTGCCGGCGCATCGGCTTTTGGTGCAGAGCCCGGCACGAAGACCATCCCTGTCCTTAAAGCTTCAACCGAAATCGCTGACGGAAAAAGATCGTTACCCAATGCAAAGAATTCCTTGCCGCTGAACGACCAGGAAAAAGCCTGGCTATCCCAGCACCAGACCATCAAAGTGGCCTTTGACGGCTATTTTCCTCCCTATAGTTTTTTAAATGATGCCGGAAAAATAGAGGGACTGGCTGTGGATATCCTGCGTGTCCTTGCCGAGCGAACAGGCATCACCATCGAAATATCCCCAAAAACGATCTGGAAAGATCTTTACGAAGCCGCTCAAAAGCGCGAGGTGGATGTGGTCGCCACCATGGGCAGGCAACCGGAACGAGAGCAATGGTTCGTCTTTACCCAGCCCTACATATTCAAATCCATGGTTATCATGACCAGGTCAGACAATGCCGTTATCAATCGACCCGAGGATCTGGCAGGCAAGCAGGTCGCCCTGGTTCAAAGCTACCAGTATGTAAAGTCTCTTCTGGATCAATACCCATCCATCAGACCTTTTTACGTCGACACGATGCTTGACGGCCTGAATGACGTTGCCGTTGGAAAGGTGGATGCGGCCATCACCTTTCTCGGGGCAGGCCACTACTTGAAAAACAAGTACCAAATCGCCAATCTGAAATTTGCTGCCATCTACGACCGGGACCGTTTCACGGAAAGCATCGCTGTCCGTAAGGACTGGCCCGAACTGGCATCCATCCTCGACAAGGCGCTTGAATCCGTTTCAAGCCATGAAATGTTGTCCCTGCAGGAAAAGTGGCTGCCGGAGGAGGATATTGGAATTAAGAAAGTCTTTCTTACGGACAAAGAAAAAGACTGGATACGCGACCATCCTGTTATTCGTGTTGGCGTAAACCCCGAATTGGCTCCCTATGCCTACATTGCAGAAGACGGTACGTTCAGCGGCATCGCTTCTGATTATATCCGGCTGCTCAATACGCGGCTTGGACTGAACATGCAGGTGGTTTCTGATTTGACATGGAAAGACGTTGTTGAAAAAGTCAGACTGCAGGAAATCGATGTTCTTCCCGGCATTGCTGTCGACGAAGACAGAAATGCCTTTCTTGTATTTTCGGACCCGTTTGTCAATTTTTACCGGGTTATCATCACCCGAAAAGACACCCACCTTCTCACCGGCGTCGAGGATATCCGGGGCCTCAGGGTTGCCGTACAGGCGGATACCGCATATGAGGCATATCTGAAAGAATATACCGACATAAAACCGCTTTCTTATAAGACGCTTCAGCAAGCCCTGCTCTCTGTCTCCACGGGTAAAGCCGATGCGCTTTTCCATAATCTTGCTTCTGCAACATTCTGGATCTCAACACTGAGTCTTACCAATCTGAAAGTGGCGGCACCCATGTCCGTGGGGAGTGAAACCCTTCATATCGCCGTGCGCAAGGACTGGCCCGAACTCCTATGCATCATCAACAAAGGACTTGCCACGATACGTCCGGAGGAGAAAGTCAATATCCTGCGCCGGTGGGTTGCCGTTGAATACACTTCCGGCATTGCGCCAAGGACGGTTTTTATATACCTGACCGTTGTCCTTGGCCTTGTGCTGCTGGCTGCCCTTGGATTCACGATCTGGAACCGGGCGCTAAAGAGGGAGGTTGACCGGAAAACCGAGGAATTGCAGCAAGAACTTGTGGAGCACGGGAAAACGGAGGAACTGCTGAGGGCATCGGAAAGCACATATCGCCGTTTGCACGACAGCATGATGGACGGATTTGCATACGTCGATATGCAGGGGAAAATGCTGGATTTCAACGAATCATTCCAGACCATGCTGGGATACAGTTCCGACGAAATCAGTCGGTTGACGTATAGGGACATTACTCCGGAACAATGGCATGAATCCGAACTGCAGATCATCAAGGACCAGGTTATTGCAAGAGGATATTCCGATGTGTATGAAAAAGAATATATTCGACAAGACGGCGGCGTTTTTCCAGTGGAGTTGCGGACTTTCCTGATTAAGAGCGAAGATGGCAAAAACGAGGGGATGGGGGCGATCGTCAGAGACATCTCAGAGCGCAAGCAGGCGGAGCAGGAACTGGAGAAACACCGCGAACACCTTGAGGATATGGTAAAGGAGCGCACCGCGGATCTGCGGAACAGCCAGTACTCCCTTAAGAACATGGTCGGAGAACTGGAAGAAAAGACGCGCAAACTTGAACGATTCAACAAGCTTTTTGTTGACCGGGAGTTCAGGATAAAGGAACTGAAGGAGAAAATCAAGGCGCTGGAAAAACACATGGAGTCAACGGGCAAGTAGCAGAATAAAAACACGGTTTGGAATTTGGCGTGGTTATTTTTGAGTAAGAACAAAACCGGGTATAGAGCATGAGCGACACGATAAAGATATCGAGATATTTGTCAAGGCAGACCGCATTGACGGCGCTTGTCTATTTTCTGCCTATGGCTCTCCTGACAGGAATCATCCTGTGGTCCTTCCATCATCAGGAAAATTTACTTGCCACGATCAAACTGCAACACCAGACGATAAACACCGTAACCCTTCAAAAAGCCAAAATCGGAAGCAATTTCAAACTCATCGTCTCCGATTTGTTGTTCTTTTCCAAATACAACCAGTTGCTTGACATGCTTGAGGACCCGGGCAACCACAAGCGACGTGTAACCGAGGACCTTCTGCTCTTCAGCAGGGGAAGTAAACTCTATGATCAGATCCGGGTCCTGGATATAACCGGGATGGAAGTCATACGAATTAATTTCAGCAATAACAAATCGGTTATCGTGCCGGAAAAAGAGCTTCAGTTCAAAGGAGATCGTTATTATTTCAGAGATACTGCCACGCTCCAGAAGGCTGAGATTTTCATCTCCCCCTTTGACCTGAACATAGAACAAGGCGTTATCGAGCTGCCGCTCAAGCCGATGATCCGGTTCGGCACCCCGATATTTGACCGCGACGGCCACAAGCGCGGTGTTGTCATATTCAACTATCTTGGCGAGAATCTTATCCATGACATGAAAGAGGTGTTTGTCGGGTCTCCGGGCCATTCCATGCTGCTAAACACAGAGGGTTACTGGATTGTGGGCAGAAATACCGGTGAGGAATGGGGGTTCATGTTTGACAACGGGAAAGAGAAGACCATGCAAAAACGTTTTCCCGAGGCATGGAAGGCCATATCGGCTGAAGACACCGGCCAGTTCAGCAATGACGATGGGTTGTTCACCTTTGATACGGTTCATCCGCTCATGGAAGGCTGGAAATCGAGCACCGGGTCCGGGAATGCCTTTACCCCGAGTCTCAGTGAAAAAACAGCCCGCGAATATTATTGGAAGATCGTCTCATTCATACCCAGAAGCTACCTTAAGGCGCAAGCGCTGATCTACGGGAGAAAATATATTCTTATTACAGGCATTTTTTTCATTCTGCTTGCTGCCGGGTCCTGGGTCATGGCTGGAGCACGGATTGCCAGGAAAGAGGCTGAACAAAGCTTGCGCCGGTCCCGCGACAATCTGGAGCAGGCGGTGACCTTGCGGACTTTTGATTTGGATAAGGCCAACAAGGAGTTGCGGGAGAGTGAGAACAGGTTCAGACAGTTTTTCGAGAACGCGCCCGAGTATTGTTACATGATCTCGCCTGACGGCTTTATTCTGGATGTGAACAAGGCAGCCCTTGCCGTCCTGGGCTACAACAAAGAAGAGCTAGTCGGCAAGCCGCTGCCGACGATTTATGCCCATGAATCCTTGCCGGTGGTAACTGAGAATTACAAAAACTGGAAAGCAACCGGCAAGCTGTCGGACATCGAGATGGTCATCCTTGCAAAGAGCGGTGAGAAACGCACCGTCCTTCTCAGCGCGGATAAGGTCAGGGATGCCGATGGCAAAGTGATCCATTCCATTTCCGTGCAAAGGGATATCACCGACCGGAAAAAGGCCGAGGAGGAAACCCAGATAGCCAATGCAGAGCTTCGGGCCGTAAACAGAATCGTTCAGGCATGTTCAAGCACCCTTAAATTAAAAGAGATCCTTGAAAATGTTCTTGAGGAATCCTTGAAAATCACGGGAATCGAGGGAGGAACGATCTGCATGGTCACTTCCGATGGAATACTTGAACTTGCCGCCCACAGGGCAACGTCCGAGGAAACGATTATTGATCTGACCACCAATGAAGTCAAGGTCGGCGACTGCCTCTGCGGGGAATGCGCCCGTGACCACACGCCGCTGATCCTGTCTGACCGAAAGTCTGTGCTCGAGTTCTCAACACGCGAGGCAACGCGTGGAGAAGACATCCGCTTTCATGCGGCGTTTCCGCTTGTCACCGGAGAGAAATGCCTCGGTGTTCTCTGTGTCTTTACCCGGACAGACGATAAACCGCTCGAGAGGCGCTTGAAACTGCTTGAAACCATTACGGCTCAGATTGCGATTGCAGTTGAAAACGCGCGGTTGTACGAAGAAACCGCTCGCCATGCAGCAACGCTTGAAGACAAGGTAAAGGAGAGGACCCAGGAACTGTCGAAATCGCAGACAGCCCTTCAGTTCCTGCTTGAGGATGTGAACGAAATCAATGAAAAACTGAAAGAACTCGACCGATTAAAATCCATGTTCATCGCATCCATGAGCCATGAGCTCAGAACTCCGCTCAACTCGATCATCGGGTTTACAGGAATCATCCTAAAGGGGATGACCGGTGAGATAACCGCAGAGCAGCGGGATCAGCTCGATCGGGTGTACCGGGCAGGCAAACACCTGCTCTCCCTGATCACGGATGTGATCGATATTTCCAAGATAGAAGCCGGCAAAATCGAGCCGTTTGCCGGAGAGTTCATGCTCTCCGATGTCATTGATGAAGCCCTGGATGGGATTAAAAAACAGGCCCAGGACCAGGGGCTTGTGCTTGAGAAGCAAATTCCGGAAAAACCTGTCAAAATGTACACCGACCGCCGGCGGTTATTGCAGTGCCTGCTTAATTTCTTGAGCAATGCAGTCAAGTTTACTGAAAAAGGCGCTGTCAAAGTATCTGCCTTCAAGGAAAATGAATGTGTGAGAATCAGCGTGTCCGACTCAGGCATTGGGATAAAGCCGGAAAAAATGCAATTTCTGTTTAAGTCGTTCGCGCGGCTGGAATCTCATCTTAAGACGATACGGCCTGGAACCGGGCTTGGACTGTATCTGACAAAAAAACTTGTCACGGAAGTACTCGGGGGCGATGTTTTTGCGGAGAGTATTGAAGACGGGGGCAGCACATTTTCCATCGTTATTCCGACAAATCTTGAAACCGGCAAAGCATCATTTCATGCACGAGGCCGATCAACCCTTTGATCATGCATGTTTGCAAAACCAGGAGAACAAGGAGTGAACGCATGGGAAATAAAGTTCTGGTGATAGAAGACTCCCTGGATAACATGAAGCTTATCTGCTTTATTCTGGAGGATAGCGGATACGCCACAATTGGCGCTGAAACAGGCAGAAAGGGAATCGACATGGCTATCACCGAGAAACCGGATTTCATCATTCTGGACATACAGCTTCCCGACATTGACGGCAACGAGGTTCTGCGCCAGATTCGCAGGTCAGAGACAGACGGGAACATCCCGATTATCGCCATGACTTCCTATGCCATGAGCGGAGACAGGGAAAAACTTCTGAATGCCGGCTGTACGGGCTACATTGAAAAACCGATTGACCCTGAGACGGTGATGGAAGAAATTGATCGCATAATAAAAAAGAATACAGAACACAGGAGTCAGAAATCAGAATGAAACGAAAGGCCGGACGTTTCTCCCTTTCTGTTGCATCGATTTCTTTTATTTGACATGATTTTGATCTGACATCATAGTGAATTCAGGTTTTATAAGAAAAATCTGGTGGCTTTACTGGTCCGTCTACGACTGATTGCTCCGATTCTTCAGATTATGGAAAGAGAAAAAGCCCATGAAAATACTGATAGCAGATGATAATGAAGATGCCCGCCTCATCCTTCGACGAACACTGGAGTCAAACGGCTACCAGGTCCTGGAGGCGGAAAACGGAAGCCTGGCCCTTGAAGAGGCACGCTTGAATCCGCCGGACATGATCATCTCTGACATTCTCATGCCGGTGATGGATGGATTCATGCTCTGCCGGGAGATAAGACTGGACCCAGTCCTTCAGAACCTTCCATTTCTTTTTTATTCGGCGAACTACACCGATGAACAGGATGAAAAACTGGCCTTTGAGCTTGGCGCAGACCGGTACATTCGAAAACCCGTTGATCCGGCGGATTTTCTGAATGAGATCTCTTCCACGATGGAGACGGTCAAAAAAGGCCGCATTCATCCGGTATTGCCCGATCCACAGGATGAGGCGATATTCAAGCTCTACAGTGAACGGCTGGTAAACAAGCTGGAGAACAAGATGCAGGAGCTTGAGCAGGAAACGATAATGCGCAAGGAAACCGAGCAAGAGCTTCGGCTTTTTCGTTTTCTGGCGGATCAGTCCAGTGACGCCTATTTCGTGATTGAGTCCGATACCGGTCGATTCCTGGATGTCAACCGCAAAGCCTGCGAGAATCTTGGCTATAACCGGAAGGAATTGCTAAAAAAAACCGTCGTGGATATCGAAGCCCTTCTGCCGGACATGGAGGCATGGAACCTCCATCTGGCCAAAGTCCGCCAAACCGGAGAGATGCTGATCGAAAGCGAGCATCGCCGAAAAGACGGCTCGCTGCTTCCGGTGGAGATCAACATCAGGACGCTGACCCATCAGGGCACCGATTACATGGTCGCTGTTGCACGGGATATCCGCATGCAGAAAAAGGCACAGCAAGCCCTTCGTGAAAGTGAAGAAAAATACCGTTCCCTGGTGGAATCCTCATCAGACCACATTTTCATGCTCAGCCCGGATGGCGTTTATCTGGAGAGCAACGACCGGGTGGCGCCGTTCTGCATGAATAAGGGCGGCGATCTGATCGGCAAGCGCCTGGAAGATGTATATGGCGCAGATGCCGGCGAATATCGTGAGAAGCTGAATCTCCTTGCAACCACACAATCGGCGCAGAGATTCGGCCACAGTCTGACCAGCTCTTCAGGCCGTGTGATCGAACACGAAGACACCCTTTATCCCATATTAAGAGACGGTCGGCTAAGGGCAATCGGCGGCATCTGCAGGGATGTAACCGAACAAAGGCGTCTTGAAAGCCAGCTCCGGCAGGCCCAGAAGATGGAAGCCGTCGGACGTCTTGCCGGCGGCGTGGCCCACGATTTCAACAACATGCTGAGCATTATTTCCGGGTATACGGAACTGGCCCTGAGCAAGATATCGCCGGCCGATCTTATCCGGGAGGATCTGGATGAAGTCCTGAAGGCTGCCGGAAGGTCCGCGGACCTGACCCGGCAACTGCTGGCCTTTGCAAGACGTCAGGCCATCGCACCCAGGGTGATCGACCTGAACGCATCCATCGAAAGCAGTAAAAAAATGCTGCATCGCCTGCTTGGTGAAGATATCAATTTAAGGTTTGTTCCCGGCTCCGGTCTCTGGCCGATAAAATTCGACGCCACACAGGTGGATCAGATCCTGGCCAATCTCTGCATCAATGCCCGTGATGCCATAGCCGGCGTGGGCACTATCACCATCGAGACTGAAAACATTGTTTCGGATGAAAATTACTGCCGCTTCCATCTGGATTTTACGCCGGGAGAATATGTACTTTTGAGATTCAGCGATTCCGGAGCCGGCATGGACAAAAAAACCCAGGAAAGTATATTCGAACCGTTTTTTACGACCAAGGAAGTTGGGCGGGGGACCGGCCTGGGTCTTGCAACGGTTTATGGCATCGTCAGGCAGAATAACGGATTTATATATGTTTACAGCGAGCTTGGCAGGGGGACCGCTTTTCAAATATACATTCCCAGACATCAAGGACCTGACAAAAAGACTGCGGAAGTGAAAAAAGAAGACCCTGTCTCCGGATCGGAAACCATATTGGTGGTTGAAGACGAAGCACAGATTCTGGCCCTTTGCGGCACGATTCTGGAACGGCTGGGATACACCGTCATTGCCGCTGTATCACCGGAAAGAGCCATTTCCCTGTGCGAGGCATACGAAGGAAAAATTCATTTGCTTCTTACCGATGTAATCATGCCCGGCATGAACGGAAGGGAATTGAGGGATCGCATCGATGCCATAAAGCCTGGAATAAAAACACTTTTCATGTCCGGTTACACAAAGGAAGCCATTGCCCACCGGGGTGTACTGGACGAGGGGATTGTTTTCATCCAGAAGCCCTTTTCCATAAACACCCTGTCCAGAAAAGTCAGGGACATTCTGGTCGAAGAAGACTTTGCAATCAAGCCGATGAAACCATCCGGTTCCTGTTGACGGATATAATTCCGGCAAATTCCCTGCCAAGTAAACTGTTTTGCTTCGGGCAGGAGTCATGAATCGCGTTCTGATCATTGAAGACAACGAAGACATCTGAACCCCATTTTCATTTTGTATTGATATGTAATCCATTTTCTGACAACATATAATCAGATCGAACAAAACAGGTTTTTATCCTTTACCCCTCAATTTACCCCAAGGCTGATCATGCTATCAGATCTAAAAAGCCTTGTTTGTATCGTGGACTTTTCGGCCCTTTCCCGCAGTGGCCTGGAACTGGGGATCGCTCTGTCACGGCGCTTTAAATGTGAGCTTCTGGTATTTCATTCCGTGAACCTGCCCGGAGATCAGATCTACGGCTCGGATTATGCTGACATCAAACCCAGACAGCATAACGTCTGACCCAGGCCACGAAGACAGATGGACCGCCTGCTGAAACCGGCAGGCGATGCGGTTTCAGTTGTCGTGTGCGGTGACCCTGTCGAAGAACTTATCCGGCTGGCGGCCCGTCGCCAGAGTCGATATGATCATTGCACCCAGCAAGGGGGTTTCCGGACTTAAAAGACTGTTTACAGGAACGATAGTTGAGCGGCTGGTGCGCCAGATCAACTGCCCGGTACTGGTTACCCGGCCCAAAACGCGAACAAAACAGATTACAGAGTCCTGTCCGCATCATATCGTGGCGGGAATTTCAATAGGCTGCCAGCCAGGCATTGTTTCCTGCTCAGCGATGGCAGCCCGGCTTTTTGATGCCCATCTTCACCTGGTTCATATCCTGGAAGCGCCGCCGGATATTGAAAACGAGCCGTATGAAATCGCGCAACACCATCGGCAGACAAACATCTCAGATGATCTGCTGGCTCTGGCGCATACTGCGAACATGCAAAGCGAGCGGGTGACCGTCGCCGTACTGACAGGCACGCCGGGTGAGGTCATCGATATCTATGCCGCCGGTATTCAGGCCGACCTGATCGTGGTTGGGGTTCATCGAACCGGCGTACTGAAAAAAATGTTGATCGGATCAACCACAGAGGCGCTGCTGCGCCACAGCCCCTGCTGCATTCTCACCCTGCCGGTTGACTCGGACTGCTGACGCCTGTTACCATGAAGCATTAAGAACCGCTTTACATTTTCATGTCTGGAGAGTGAATTCCAGATGCACATGAGTGTTTTATCCATGGGGACATAATGCACAGCACTGGGATTCTGACCGACGATCGCTTCAGTTTCCATAATCCGGGTGATGATTATCCAGAGAACACCGGTCGCATGTCGGAACTGCCCCGGACATTGTTGTCATTTAATGGCCGTCTGGTCCCACCTTGATGGCCGTCTGGCCGATCCGGCGCAACTTGAACGGGTTCACAGCCCGGCCTATGTGCGGCGGATTGCCGCCACAGCCGGTCGGGAGCATACTGCCTTGAGCAGTGACACCTGTGCTTCGGCCGGATCCTATCTGGCTGCACGACTGGCGGCGGGGTCTTGCCAGTCGGCCACGGAAGCCGTGATGTCCGGAAGGCTGACCAATGCCTTTGCCCTGGTTCGACCTCCGGGACACCACGCCGAATTCAGCCGGGCAATGGGCTACTGTCTGTTCAACAATGTGGCCCTTGCAGCATCTTTTGCCCTGGATCATTTTAACATCAAACGGTTGCTGATTGTGGACTGGGACGTGCATCACGGCAACGGGACCCAGCACCTTTTTGAAGCCGACCCCCGAATCCTGTTCTTTTCTGTCCATCAGTCATCACATTTCCCCGGAACCGGCAATTTTACGGAAGTCGGCCGGGGGCCGGGAGAAGGATACACTATCAATGTGCCGCTGCCCCGGGACCTTGGAGATGCCGAATATGCCGCAATTTTTCAACACCTGCTGGTTCCCGTAGCCGAAGAGTTTTTACCGGAATTGATACTGGTATCCGCCGGTTTCGATCCCCATCTGCTCGACCCCTGGGAGCCATGCGAATGAGCTCAAGGGGATTTGCCGTTCTGACCCGTTGTCTGATGACGCTGGCCGATCACTTATGTTCCGGCCGCCTTGTTCTTGTGCTTGAAGGCGGCTATCATCCGGTGTCACTGGCTGAATCCGTAGCCGCCGTACTGGACCGAGCTCAGCAACGTGACGGTATCCTCCGTTGATACACTGGCGGCCCAAACCAATTTCAAACACCTCAGCCCTGTCCTTACCCGATGCAGACATGTACATCAGTCGTTCTGGCGCAGTCTGCGCCAGATACCGGCCAAAGAGCTAAGAGCTGCGGCAGCCTCTGGATATGGAGGGATATGATGAATAAAATCAAAATTATGGAAGCTGCCGTCTTAAAGTGGGATGCAATTATCGCAGGCAAACGGGCAGACAACGGGGTATTGGACTGCCCGCCGTGCCGGATTTATTATATCCTGCGTTGTTTCGGCTGCCCGATTGCCGAATATACAGGCAATAAATTCTGTGTGGGCAGTCCCTATCCCCAATGGTACTGGCATCAGATCGAGGCACATGACAAATTACGACGCAAAATCTATTGCCCGCAGTGCATCGAGTATGCCACGCAAATGCGGGATTGTATGGCGGATATTGTTAAGCATTTAAAACTGAAAAAAAGCTGTCGGCACAGGCTTCTCTCGGCAAATTGAGGTGATATGATTCATCCCCATCTGCTGATTTTGTCATCCAAGCTTATATGGCTGTTGACCGTCCTGATTGCATCGGCCGCATGGCTGTGCTTTCGCCGTTCCGGACGTTCCATCGCAGAGGCCGGTGTCAGCGCGGTGATGATCACGCACATTGTCATTTGTCTTGGAATTCAGGCTGCCGTGATTCTGGACCGGCTCTGGCCGGCAATTCTGACGTCGATTGCGGCGGCAGGGGTGGCCGCAACATTGATATGGCGTCTTCGTTTTTGGGCGGTACAAACGTGGTGCAGCATCGTTGATTTTTCCCGGCTTTATCCCCTTGCGGTGGGAATAGCTGTGTCTGCAGTCTGTTTTCGGGGAATGTGGGCAGCATTCGGGCCGGACGCCGGTTTATTTCTTTCGCCGGCAGCAGAAATCGAAGGCCTCGTATCCGTCAACATCGCCTCTCTTTTAAACAGTCAGACGACGCTGTGGATACATACCTATCATTTCCTGGCAGGAATCATGGCCTACGGGGCGATTGGGCTTTCCGTTTATGCCCTGTCCCGGCGTCACGCCTGGCCGCCCGCGGCGCTTACCGCAACCCTGGTTGTCCTTTGCATGCCCCGGCTGGTCAATCCGCTTCTGGCGCCTGCCTCCGAGCTGATCACGACCGCGGCGGCCCTGTTTGTTCTCATGGTCCTTTACCGCACCATAGAATGCCTCCGGTTTGATGACCTGCTGCTGCTGGTGCTGGGGTTATCCTACACCTGGTCCATCCATCCGATGGGCTGGATACTGCCATCCATACTGATTTTCCTGACGCTGCTGCTGATTCATCGTCGTCATGGATTGGCCCATCTGGCGCATCTTGTTCGTGATCGCCCCTGGCTTACGGTCATTGCGTCAGGGGTGGCCGTGATAATGTCGCCGGCATGGAACCACACAATCGGCTTCATCGGGCGGGACAGCCATTCGATTATCCGTTACAACACCGACGGGTTATCCGGGACAGCAGCCAATCTGTTGCGCTATTTGCTTCAGGTGGTACAGGCCAATCCTTCAGCCCATTTTTGGGTCAAGCCGATCAGTCTCTGGTGGCAAGGCTTGCTGGAAGGGGTTTATCAAACCACCATCCATATGCTGGGCGGGAATCTTGGAGCAGCGACGCGATTCAACCTTTCCTCAGGAGCGGGATTTGGACCGTTAAGTCTGATACTGGTGTTGCCGGCCGTCGGATATACTTTGGTTCAGGGTCCAAGACGATTGCGGGCCATTGCAATATCAATCGGATGGTATTGGTTTTTGTTGACGTTGATTCCGGCCTGGCAGCCCGCCAACATCCAACTGCTGACCCCCCTGATGGCCATTTCCGGCTTCACGGTGGCGTTTTTCCTTCCGCCCTGGCGTTTTTCACGGACAGGGCAGTTCACGTTGAACCTGATCTGTCTGTTGAGCCTCTTAACAGCCTTCTGATTTCCGGTACATACAGCCCTTAGTATCCGCGTTCAAAATCAGCCTGGCAGCGCAAAGCCTCGCCTTGCAGCAGGCGGCGGTAATTATCCAGAAAAATCTGGACGATATCTTCCGGAACACTCAGGGCAGCGGTATGAAAAGTGACCTCTACATTTGGCGCACGCCATAGAATATGCTCCGGCGGAAGCGACTCCTGCTGGAAAACATCCAATACGACGCCGATCGATCCGACACCCATGATGCCGATTTTCTTGCCGCGCAGGGTTTCGGGAGGAGTTTTATCCCATTGACCGGCTGCCTGCGCAACATGGCGATGGAGTATTCGCCGTTTGTGCGCCAGCAGATAAGCGAAGACGTACTCGGACATGAGTCCGCCGAAAACGCCCCTGGCGTTGGTCAGAACGTAATTGTGACGCAGGCGGGTATCCAGAAGCGGTTCAACCCCTGCCCAGGAATCTCAGGCATTTGCATGCCTTTACAATTTTTCTTGACAAAAAAAGTCATAGCTGCAATGTAATTATATTATAGCTTGCCACAATGGTCTAAAGAATAGGGTTCGGTCTGGCAGGAGGCGGCATTTTTCAACAGGCATCCATGCAAAGGGGATGACATAATCTTCTGCCGGTTATCGGATGCGAATGAAATTTCCATTAAAAGGAGCAAAACATGAACATCGCGAAAAATCTGGAACGGCGCACGTCTTTTTTTCCCGGATAAACCGGCGCTGGTTTTCGAGGGAAAAACGTATTCCTACTGGCAGCTTGATGAAGCTGTCAACCGTCTTGCCAACGGACTGCAAACTCTTGGGGTTGAAAAAGGAGACCGGGTGGCGTTGTTTTTACCGAATATCCCTGAATTTGTATTCGGATATTATGCCGTTCAGAAAATCGGCGCCATTGCCGTTTCCGTGAATGCCATGTTAAAGCGCCACGAGGTGAAATACATTGTGAACGATGCCGGCGCCAACGTGATGCTGACGACCGCATCCCTGCGTCAGGAGGTGATTGACGAGGATCTGCCCGAGCTGAAACATGTCATCATCGCCGAAGGCGAGGCCGGAGACGATTTATCGCTTGAAGGACTGATGGCCAAAGGCGATACGCTTTTTAAAATTGCCGAAACGGACATGCACGACCCTGCGGCGATTCTCTATACATCCGGCACCACCGGTTTTCCCAAAGGCGCTGTCCTGACGCAGATGAACATCGGTTCCAATTCCCTTTCCGCATCCAATCATTCCGGAGTCCGGCCCGATGACCGGCTGCATCTTTTTCTGCCGCTTTTCCATTGTTTCGGGCAGAATTATATCCTGAACGGAGGCATCAGCAAATGCGCCACCCTTGTGCTTCACCGCCGGTTCGAGCCGGAACCCGTGCTGGAGGCCATTCAAAAAGAGCGCGTAACCCTGTTCTTTGCCGTACCGACCGTTTTTATCTATTTTCTCAACATGGACACCTCCGGTTACGATCTGTCCAGTCTGCGATACTGTTTTACCGCTGCGGCAAACATGCCGCGGGAGACGGCCATGGGCTGGAAAGAAAAATTCGGCATGATCATCCATGAAGGATACGGGCTGACCGAATGTTCTCCTTTTGCCAGCTACAATCATGATTTCAACCACAAATTCGGCAGTATCGGCATGCCGATAGAGAACGTGGACATGAAAATCGCCGATGAAGCAGGCAATGAACTGCCGGTTGGAGAAATGGGAGAGATCATTATCCGGGGGCCGAACGTGATGAAGGAATACTGGAGAAACCCCGAAGCAACGGCAGCGGCGATTCAAAACGGATGGCTGCGATCCGGAGATATCGGAATGACGGATGGGGACGGGTATTTTTATATCACGGACCGGGTCAAGGATATGATCAACGTTGCCGGTTTCAACGTCTACCCCAATGAGGTGGAGCAAGTCCTCTACAGGCATCCCGCGGTTCACGAGGTGGCGGTCTACGGCGTGCCTGATCCCATCAAGGGAGAGGCGGTTCACGCCGCCATCGTGTTAAAGGAAAATGCCGAGGCAACGCCGGAGCAGATCCTGGATTTCTGCCGAACCAACATGGCGGCTTACAGGGTGCCCCGAAAAGTGGTTTTTGTGGATCAGCTGCCCAAAAGCGCAACCGGCAAAATCTTGAAGCGGATCCTGCGGGGGGATGAATAAGGATTCATGGCGGATCTTGACAACGGCTAATGCCGATCCAGTTCCGCCCGGACCGCAACGCCGATTTTTTCCAGCGTAAACGGTTTCTGGATATAGGCTCCGGCGCCCAGTTGCTGAAGTGTTCTGACCCGGTCTGATTCCGAATAACCGCTGGCGATAATGGCTTTTTGGCCCGGGCGTATAGAAATTATCCGCCGGTAGGTCTCCAGTCCGTCCATACCATCCGGCATGATCATATCCAGAACCAGCAGATCCACCGAATGCGTTTGCAGAAAATCAACGGCAGCCTCGCCGCTGGGCACGGATGAGACCTGATATCCCAGCTTGCTGAGCATCTTAACGGCGATATCGCGCTGTTCGGCAATGTCGTCAATTACCAGGAGCGACTCGGTTCCGATATAATCTTCGAGGACAGCGTTGTGGTTTTTTCACGCCGGACGTATCCCGGGTGGCCGGCAGGGGCGGATTGTGCTGCGGGCGTCCTCAAAAAGAAACTGAACCCCCAGAACAAAGGGCCCCTTCGACAATGTATCCGCCAGATTTGCATCATGGTCCGTCAGTTCGGAAGGAATATCTTTAGAATCTACATGAGCGCCTATTTCGGCTTCATTTGCTTTTTGCCAGACTATCGGGGAAGTTCTGTCAGGCTCTGGAAGAATCATATCGAGCCCGATACTTATCGCCCCCAGCCCATTTATTTTACTCAGCAAATCGGACAAACAATATCTTGACCAGGGCCACTGGCCATATTTGGCAAGGCTTTCCTGGTCAATATCCACGATCACGACTTTTCCCTGAAACAGGCTTTGACGGCGAAGCGGCCAGAATCTTATCCGTGATTTTATGGTTGAAGAACTGGACAATAGAAGGATTCAGCAGGTAAGCTGCGATCAGGATGGATGTCAAGGCCAGACCCACCCCAAAAATCATTCGAGTTGATACGTCAGAACCGTGTGTATGCTTCATGATTAGAATAGATGGTCAGTGTTTGCCCCCTCAAGCGGGGCATGAGCAAAGATCGCTGCAATTTCATCTTTGTCCATGGCAACCGGGCGCGCCGGGATAGAATTCTTGTCCTGGATCTTTGTCGCCTGCTATGGCGTATCGATCTCGACGCTCCCGGCCTGATTTGAAACCGCAATACGACCCGTGGAACCATCAGGGTCCGGCACCAGAACAATGATGTTCTTACTGCTGCAACCGCCGAAACCTGCGAAAAGGAGAAACAGACATAAAGCAAGTCGCGTTGTTCCCATAGTGTTATTCATCCTTAGGGCATCAAAAACCCGATGCAAATGCCATTGTCCACGGGTGAAGGTCTTCTTTTAATTTTCTCCGGCCTTGACCAGAAAATGTGTTCCTCTCATGCCGACGGTTGCCACTGGGGTCTCGAAACGAACGGACTCGGGAGACAATTTTACGATCTGGCCGGAAACATATGAAACCGTACCATGGAGCATTCTTGCAACAAAGGACAAATTATTCTGTACCGGATCAAAAATAAAATCATCAATGATGATCTCACTTCCCGGGCCCATCGATATGACGGTATCATCTTTCAGAATGAACCCTATCGCCCCGTCCGGTCCGGTTCTTATAACGTCTTTGTTCATTATTTTCATGTTCACATCCGCCGGGATTGTTTCGCCTTTTCGAATGAAAAAGGCATCACGGGTGACTGACTTGACAATGCCGATGTATTCTGGTTCCGCCACACAAAGGGCCATGTTCCCCAGAATGAGAACAGCGGATAAAACCATGATGCAGGCAATCTTCATGCAGTTCTCCCTGTCAGGATGATGGTTTCTGCTGTATGAAAAAAAGAACCGTGAGAATTATGCAACGGGCATGAAAATGCCTGTTGCATAATTGTATATATACAGGGGGGAAAAGTGTTTAATAAAATACGGATATATTCATAATCGAATGTACCAAATGAAACACCGTGCGTCAGCATGCGCTTTTCCATCGGTCATTCAGCGATGGTTTACGATTTGATTTCCGTGTTTCCCTAATCAGTCACCTTCATCAGCAGCTCCCGCAACTTGTTCAGGCTGTAAGGCTTCTGGAGCACTCCGGACAGGCGTTTTCCGGCAAAACGCGCGGCCACGTCCTCTTCGCTGTAGCCGCTGGCCAGTATCACGCGGACGTCCGGGTTGATCCGGCGAAGCTCGCCGAAGGCCTGAGCCCCGTCCATGTGCGGCATGGTCAGATCCAGCATCACCAGGCTGATCTCGCTCTGCCGCTTTCGATACAATTCCAGCGCATCCCTGCCATCAACGGCCGTCAGAACCGTAAACCCGAGCCGCTCCAGCATCATGGCTCCCAATGCCCGCAGGCTTTCCTCATCATCGGCCAGAAGGATCACTCCCTTGCCCTGCCAATTGTCTGAAAGTGATGGGACCTGGGACTGAACTCCATTTTCCTCCATATCGAGAGCCGGAAAGAGGACCTTGAACGTCGTTCCCTTGCCGAGCTCGCTGTATACCTTGATCGCCCCCTTGTGTGCCCGGACAATGCCCAGCACGGCAGCCAGACCCAAGCCCCGGCCCGTGAACTTGGTGGTAAAAAAAGGTTCAAAAATCCGCGGCCGGGTTTCGGCATCCATGCCACAGCCCGTGTCCGTCACCTCTATATGCACATAGAGTCCCGGCGCAAGACCATCATGCAGTTCGGTCTTTTTAAGATAGTCCGCGTCGCAGCGCGTGGCGCCGGCTGCAACCGTGATCACCCCGCTTCGATCGCCGACAGCCTCCGAGGCATTGATGATCAGATTCAGCACAATCTGACGGACCTGGCTGGGGTCCACCTGAATGGCGGGAAGTCCGCGCTCCAGGTTCAGGTTCAAGACTGCTTTTTTGGAAATGGATGTTTTGAGCAGATGCGCCATTTCCTCGATCAGCTCGCGAAGACTGACTTTTTCCAGGGCAAATGTGGCCCTGCCGGAATAAGCCAGCATCTGACGGCACAGCTCCGCGGCCCTGCGGGCGGCAGTGATGATCTGCTGAATACTTCCCCGTGCCGCGGACATGGGCGATATTTCATCCAGGGCCAGTTCGGCATGGCCGAGCACCGCCATCAGGATATTGTTGAAATCATGGGCAATGCCTCCGGCAAGAACTCCCAGGCTCTCCAGCTTCTGGGTCTGCTGAATCTGTTGTTCCAGTTTCAGGCGATCGGCCTCGGCCTGTTTGGCATGTCGTGATATCGGCATGTATGCCGCTCATGCGGACCGGACGGCCTTTTGCATCGCGCTTGACCACCTTGGCCCTGTCCCGTATCCACTTGTACTGTCCGTCCTTGGTACGCATGCGATATTCGATTTCGTGCAGCGGCGTCTTGCCTGCCAGATGATCCTGAACAGCCTGTAAGGCGGCAGCCCGGTCGTCCGGATGGATGAGATCCGCCCAATGATCGATGCTGGATTCGATTTCCGGCAATGTATAACCGATCATTTCCGCCCAGCGCGCATTTCGCTTCACCTCTCCGGTAACGATATCCCAGTCCCAGGTTCCCAGTTGACTGCCGTCCAGTATGAATTTCAACCGTTCCTCGGATTCCAGAAGAGCCTCCTCATCCCGCTTCCGGTCCGTAATATCCCGCGTTATCGAGAGAATGATGGCTCTCCCCGTTGGCATTAAGAATGCGCGCCGACATCAGGCCGACTCTCTCGTTTCCATCCTTTCCAACGAATCTGGCTTCCATGTTTTCCACGTAACCAGTGGCTTTAAGCCCCTCCACCAGACGTATCCGGTCATCCGGATCCTCCCAGATATTCAGCTCCAAAGAGGTTTTACCGATAACTTCTTCACGGGTATAGCCCATGATCTTCGTAAATCCCTCATTAATATCGATGTACATGCCATCGGATGCGCGGTTGAGATTAATGGAATCGGGACTGGTTCGAAATGTCAGACGGAAAAGATCACTCGCTGTTCCGGAGTTTTTCATCGGTATTTTTTAAGCGGGCGATCTCCGCTTCCAAATCCCTGACCCGTTGCTCCAAGACCTGAAAGGTCGGTTTTTCTGTCATTTTTTTGCCTTTTAAAATAGATTTTTGGAAGAAAATTCTGGATTTACTTTTAGTGAAATTACGTATTTTATTCCATCGCGCTTTTTTGATTCGTTCCGATACAGATGCCGCCGTCCGTAGGACCGCAGGCAGCGCGGGAGCAGCAGAAGCGGGCAAACTCCGCCGAGACCCCCTGGTGATCCCTTCCCAGATGAAAGTTCAGCCAGGAAGAGGTGTGATCCAGCTCCCATTTTCGGGGGGGGATGCATCCATGGATCATTTCTTCCGCTTTTTGAACCGAGGCCCAGCGCAGATAAGCCTGGCGCCAGATACACCACCTGTCCGGATAGACTTCGCACCGGCCGTTTCGGCTTCCGCCGCAGGCCCCGTTACGGATGTGTTTGGGGCAGCCCGATTCCGGGCACTGAAAGGCCAGATGCTGGATGGCGCAGTCGCCGCACTGCCGGCATCCCAGCATCATCTGTTTTCCCACATTTTCAGCAAAATCCAGGAGGGTGTGCGCCGAATCGTTGTTGTCGAACCAGTGGCTCAGACGCCGATACAAAGGGGCAAGGGAGGCGTCAGAATTAAAGAAAAGACTGTGGGCAATTTCAAGCAGGTGAAAATGGAGCATCGCCGGTATCGGCAACCGGATCGGTTTCCGGCCGTAATGGTGGGAAACATCGGCGGATGCGTCATGTTTCTCAAAAGCGTAAAATCCATCGGGGAGTGAAAAATCAAAGTCCGGCAGAAAATCCTGCCAGAGCTTCTCGATCTGCTTCATACGGTCCAGAATTTGGGCCACAGGCGCAAAGTGTTTGTGAACCCCGCCGATGTGAATCCCGCGGTACCCCAGACCCTTTAACACCACCCCCAGCCGGGCTGCCCTCTCGATGGCTGCCAGCCGACCTTTTGCCGGATCCGTCCATTCGCTCTGAACGATTTTTAAAAGCGCATCCGGAACAATGGCGCCGGGAATTTTGCCCTGATTCATCAACTGCGCGACCTTGGGCGTCAGGATGTACACCGAGCCGAGGGTCGGCGACTGAATGCCCATTTGCCGCTGCATGATCAGAAGCTCCTGGAATTTGCGGGCGTCATATCCCAGTTGGGTAATGACAAATTGCGCGCCGGATTTAGTTTTGCGACACAGTTTGGCGTACTGGGCAAAGCTCTCGGCTTCGGTGTATTTAAAAGGAGAAACGGCGCAACCGGTCAAAAAATCGTCCGGATCACCGGCAGCATTGATCCGCTCGCTCAGCATGGTCAGCAGGCACTGCATGCTGACCGAATCCAGGTCAAATACCGGAGCGCCCTGTCCGGCAAAGCCCTGTCCGGCATAATCGCCGGTCAGAGCCAGGATGTTTTTCATGCCCATCATGGCAAGCTGAAGGGCCCGGCTTTCCAGCCCGACCCGGTTCATGTCCCGGCAGGTAAAGTGGATAATCACATCCATGCCGAGCTTGAAGATTTCAGATCCCAGAACATCCGGGCTGAGCGAGGGGTTTCCGCCGGGGTTATCCGTCATGGACACGGCAGAGATGCGGCCATCTGAAAAGGCCTCTGCTGCGATCCGCATGACCGTATCGACGGATTTTCCGCCGTGCTCACGGCCCGGCACCAGTTCCAGTGTAACGACAAACCGACCGGGATCAAACAGATCATTTCGAAAAACACGCAACATGGAAAATCACCCTCCTCAGATCAACTTCTTTATTTCTTTACCCGATGTTCCCTGAAAAAGCGATAAATTTATTCGCCAAGACACGGATATCTACTGTGTTTAACCTACAAGAGCAGTTCCCCTTGTTGACTTTGTTTGATATCTTTATTATTGGGTAGATACTCAGACAGATAGGCTGAAGGATTGTACGGATGGTCATTTTCTTGTCTGGAGGCGATCAGTCTGATCTTGAACGTATACCGTGAAAATACATTACGCCCCTTAGTATCCGTGGATGAATCGATATGAACTCCGATAAACCCGTTTATATCCAGACCTGGGAAAAAGGCCTGCTACAGAAAAAAGTTCAACAGGCGGCGGGAATCCTTCAATCGTGCACGTTATGCCCCAGAGAATGCCGTGTCAACCGGCAAGCCGGCGAAAAAGGCATTTGCCGGACAACAGGTCAGGCCATGGTTTACGGATTCCATGCCCATTTTGGCGAAGAAGCCCCGCTGGTGGGCCGATACGGGTCCGGAACCATTTTCTTTACCCATTGCAATTTGAAGTGCAATTTCTGCCAGAATTTTGAAATCAGTCACAAGGGCGTCGGGAAACCGGTTTCAGATATGGAGCTGGCGGATATGATGCTGGAGCTGCAAAAAGAAGGCTGCCACAACATCAATTTTGTGACCCCTTCGCATGTCGTACCCCAGATTCTTTCAGCAATTCAGCTGGCAGCGGAAAGAGGGCTCGTGCTCCCACTTGTCTATAACTCAAGCGCCTATGATGCTGTTGAAACCCTTCGCATTCTGGACGGTGTTGTGGATATCTACATGCCGGATTTCAAGTTCTGGGATCCGCGCACTTCCGATATCACCTGCGGCGCGCCCGATTATCCCGATGCGGCCAGAAAGGCCATTGTGGAAATGCACCATCAGGTCGGGGATCTGGTCATGAATGCATCCGGCCTGGCCAAACGAGGTCTGCTGATCCGCCACCTGGTTATGCCCGATGGCCTTGCAGAAACGCTTGAAATCATGAAATTCATTGCAACCAAGATTTCCATGAACACCTATGTCAACGTCATGCCCCAGTATCATCCCAGCGGCGATATCGGAAGCATGAAGTCGCTTCGCAGACAAATAACACCAAAGGAACATGCCAAAGCGCTTCAGTACGCGCTGGAAGCCGGGCTGACCCGGATCGACAAACGATAGTCGAGCGATGGGGATTGTGATGGATCAGATGACGTCTACGATAACAGACTGGCAGAGCCGGGTGGTTTCCCCCCAAAAGGCCCTGGAGCAGATAGAACCGGGAATGAGCATATTTCTGGGAACCGGTGTTGGTGAGCCCAGAACCCTGGTCAAACACCTGATGGCATCCGAAGCCGGCAATCTGATGGACCTGGAACTGATTCAGATTGTCAGTTTCGGCGATGCCATTTCCCTTAAATCTCTTCAGTCCCAAAGATACCGCCTGAAAACTTTTTTTTCCGGATGGGTGGCCAGCGAGGCCATTGCCACAGGGCGGGTGGATCTGATCCCCAGCCGGTTTTCGGATATTCCCATGCTCATCGATTCGGGTCAGCTTCCGGTGGATGCGGCCTTTATTCAGATTACACCGCCAAATGAGGCCGGATACTGCAGCCTCGGAATTGCCGGCGACGTGTCCCGGCAGGTCATGGAGCGGGCATCTCTTATCATCGGAGAAATCAACACCCAAATTCCACAGACTTTTGGAGACACCTTTGTTGCAGTTTCGGATTTTCATTTTCTGGTGCATTCCACGGACCCACCGCTCTATTTTGACCGGTGGCCGGTGAATGAAATTGTTGACCGGGTTGCGGAAAATGTGGCATCCGTCATTGAAGACGGAAGCTGTATGGCCTATTCCATCGGGTCCTTGTTCGAGGCACTCAGCCCCCATCTTTCCCGAAAGCGTCATCTCGGCATTCACACGGCCATTTTTACCGACGCGCTGATGGATCTTGTAAAAAGCGGCGCAGTCACAAACCGTTACAAGCACACGTTCCGAGGCAAATCCCTGGCCTGTTACGGATTTGGAACCCCAAAACTCCTGTCCTGGCTGGATCGCAATCCGCTGGTGGAGTTTCAGGGCATCGACCGGGTGATCAGTCCCATACAGATCGGACGAAACCCCCGATTCGTGGCCATTCTGCCGGCCCGCAAAGTGGATATTTCCGGACGGATCGCCTTTCATATCGGCAAGGGAAATGTCTCGGCAGGCCCGGGTGAAGCCATGGACCTGTTAAACGGGGCCGAAATCTCCAGAGGCGGCTATACCGTATTTGCCCTTCCCAGCCGGAACCTGAAAAACGAGCCCAACATTCTGCTGTCGGTGGAGCATTTTCCCAATGAATTCGGCATTCGGGAATCGGTGAATCTGGTGGTCACCGAATATGGCGTGGCATCTCTGAAAGGCCGGACCTTAAGGGAACGGGCTCAGGCATTGATTGAAATCGCTCACCCCGATGACCGGCCCGGCCTGATCGAACAGGCCAAAGCGGAAAACATCCTGTATGCGGACCAGATTTATATTGCCGAAAGCGCGCATCTCTATCCCTCGCAAATCTCAACCCGGCATACCTTCAAAGGGGGAACGACTGTCCGTTTTCGCGCCATTCTGCCATCGGATGAAGAAGAGATGCGCCGCCTGTTTTACCGGTTTTCCGACAAAGCGGTGTATTACCGGTATTTTTCGCCCATTAAAACCATGCCCCATGCCAAAATGCAGCAATACGCCAATGTGGATTTCCGCGAAACCCTGTCCATTGTCGGACTTATCGGAGAAACGGGCGAGGGCCAGATCATTGCCGAGGCCAGGTTTGTGAAACATCTTGGAAAAGCCTTACGGCGATGTGGCCTTTGTTGTTGATGAAAAATATCAGGGCATCGGAATCGCCAGCTATCTCTATGCCATGCTGATCCGTCTGGCAAAGGAAAGAGGGCTTCAGGGCTTTACCGCGGATGTTCTCACCTCCAACAAGTCCATGATGAAGGTGTTTGAAAAAGGCGGACAGGTTGTCAAGGCCAACCTGTCCAGCGGGGTTTATGAGCTGACCATACCGTTTTCTCCGGAGTCTATGCCGGCTGAAGACTGAAAGGAGACTGCAATGAAACTTAATGAATGGCATCCGGGAACGCTTCTAGAAACATCCGGGGGATACTGGAAGGCCTGTGCTCTGCATGCCGCTGTCCTACTGGATGTCTTTACGGTGATGGAAGATCAGCGGCTTTCAGCAGAAGCTGTTGCCGAAAAGATTCAGGCAGACCCCAGGGCATTGGCCATGCTGCTGAATGCCCTGAGCGCCATGAATCTTCTCGATAAATTCGGCGACCTTTATGCCAATACGCCGGAAGCTGCCCGGTTTCTCTCCAAAAACTCTCCGGCTTATATCGGCTATATAATCAAACACCACCATCACCTGGTGGCATCCTGGAGCCTGCTCGACCAGGCAGTCCTGAGTGGCAACCCGGTCCGAACGCGGGCATCGCACAGCAGCGACGACGCCAGAGAAAGCTTTCTCATGGGCATGTTCAACATGGCCATGAATCTTGCGCCCAGGATTGTCCCCAAAATCGATCTTTCAAACCGCAGATCATTTCTGGATCTGGGAGGAGGCCCGGGAACCTATGCCATTCAATTCTGCCTGAAACATCCGGATCTGCAGGCTGTTGTATTTGATCTGCCGACCACCCGGCCATTTGCTGAAACCACCATCGGAAAATTCGGCCTGTCGGACCGGATCCGCTTTCAGGCCGGCAGTTATCTGGATGATCCGGTTGAAGGAAACTATGATGTGGCCTGGCTTTCCCATATTCTGCACGGGGAAGGACCTGAAGACTGTCAAAGCATCATTCAAAAGGCGGTTTCCACCCTTTCTCCGGGCGGCATGATCCTGATCCACGAATTTATTCTCAATAACGAGATGAGCGGCCCGCTGTTTCCAGCCCTGTTTTCGCTGAATATGCTCCTTGGCACCGCATCCGGGCAGGCCTATTCGGAACAACAGCTCAACGACATGCTGGCCGTCTCCGGAGTCCGGAGTATTCACCGGATTGCCATTGACAGCCCGAACGACTCCGGCATTATCGCCGGGACAGTGTAATCAAATGAAGAAAACACGCATGAACCTTATGGAATTCGCCCCCCCTTTCCTCCCTAAGCTGAAAAAACAGCACATGGCGGGTTCGGGGCAGTATTTTTCCGATTCCGGCATTTGGCCGTGAAAATTATGGTGTTTTTGAAGGAATTGATAAAGAAGCCATTGATATTTTGCTCAGTGATGCGCATCTTTTCGTAAATAACCCGCAGTTTCGAACCGTGGCATTGACAGAGCCCAGGAAATATTTTTTTCCCTGGTTTTTTAAGGATGCGGCGTCACTGGTAAAAACCCTGGATCCTTCCGAGGTTGAGCCTGCCGCCAAAGTGGGAATCCGGGCCCAGCTTGTGGACTGGAACACCGGTGAGTTGGTCCAGGATTTTCAGGTAATTCAGGATGGCGCTTGCCTGCATCTGCTGAACCCCATTTCGCCTGCGTTTACCAGTTCCATGGATCTGGCGCAGAAAATCGTCCGATTGATACAATAAAAGGAATTTCACATGACACAGGAAGAACAAATCGAGGCTATCAGACAACGGGCCAGAAAAAATTTTTCAAAAGGATTCAACTGCGCGGAATGCGTGGTGGAAGCTGTTGTTAACCTGGTGGAAACCGGCCTTCCCAAAGAAATCCAGAAATTGGCCACAGGCTTTGGCGGGGGCGTCGGACTGTATGGAGACACCTGCGGCGCCATTGCCGGAGCAGTTCTGGCGGTTGGGGCCGTCCACGGCAGAAGCACGCTTCCCGAAGGTGAGCCCAAAGAAGTACCCAAAATATCTGCCCAGGAGCTTTACGGCAAACCCGGTCTGTATCGGCTTTTTAATCAGATCCCCAACCGGATCAAGGAAAAATTCGGGAGCACCCTTTGCCGGGACCTCACCCAACCCTGGAAGGAAACCTGGCTTTGCCGCGATCACGCCCTGCACTGCCGGGAGATCATTACCGAATCGGCAAAAATTGCCGCCGAATTGATTCTGTCGGATAAAACCGAACTGGCTTCTCAGCCTTTTGGCGCAAATGTCGAAAACCTGGTCGATGCCCCCGAGGCCTGCTCCATCAAGGGCTGAGGGTCTGCACTGAACCAGGGCGGCGCCCTGAGCAAATAATCAAAGCAGGAGACAGAATTCTGACTCCTATCATTTTTCATATAAAGGAATTCACATTTAAATGTTTTTCGACTGGTTAACAAAAATATTCGGGAGCAAAAACGAACGGGAATTAAAAAAACTCTGGCCTGTGGTTGATCGGATCAATTCCTTTGAACCAGCCATGAAAGCCCTCGGCGACGCGGAACTGAAAGCCCAGACCCTGCGCTTCAAGGAGCGGATTGAAAAGGGCGAGACCCTGGACGATCTGCTTCCGGAAGCATTTGCAACCGTACGGGAGGCCTCGGTTCGCACCCTGAAAATGCGCCACTTCGATGCGCAGCTGATTGGCGGCATGGTGCTTCATCAGGGCAAAATTGCGGAAATGAAGACCGGTGAAGGCAAAACCCTTGCCGCCACCCTTCCGGCCTATCTGAATTCCCTGACCGGCAAAGGGGTTCACATCATAACCGTAAACGACTATCTGGCCAGACGCGACACCGAATGGATGGGAACGATTTACGGTTTCCTGGGCCTTTCGGTCGGATGCATTCTTCACGGCCTGGATGACCCGGAACGCCAGACCGCTTATCACTCGGATATCACATACGGAACCAACAATGAGTTCGGATTTGATTATCTGAGAGACAACATGAAATTCTACAAGGAGAGCATCGTTCAGGGAGATCTCAATTACGCCATCGTGGATGAAGTGGACAGCATTCTTGTCGACGAGGCCAGAACCCCCCTGATCATCTCCGGTCAGGCGGAAAAATCCACCAGCCTCTATTATGAGATCAACACCATCATCCCCCGCCTTTCCCGGGACGTGGATTACACCATCGATGAAAAAGCCCGCTCCGCAGTCCTCACCGAAGAAGGTGTCGCCAATGCCGAGCGGCTGATCAAGGTGGAAAACCTCTACGATCCCCGCAACATCGAAACGCTTCACCACATCAATCAGGCGCTGAAAGCCCACACCCTTTTCAAGCGGGATGTGGATTATATCGTCAAGGAAGGTGAGGTCATCATCGTGGATGAATTCACCGGACGACTCATGCCCGGACGGCGTTACAGCGAAGGTCTTCACCAGGCGCTTGAAGCCAAGGAAAACGTTAAAATCGAAAATGAAAATCAAACCCTTGCCACAATAACCTTTCAGAATTATTTTAGAATGTATGACAAGCTGGCGGGAATGACCGGTACGGCCGATACCGAGGCGGCAGAGTTTAAAAAAATATACAACCTGGATGTTTCGGTAATTCCGACCCACAAGCCCATGATCCGGCATGATTTTCCGGACATGATCTATAAAACCAAAAAAGAAAAATTTGAAGCCGTCATGAATGATATTGCCGAGCTTCATCAAAAAGGCCAGCCCGTTCTGGTCGGCACCATCTCCATTGATGTGTCCGAAGACCTCAGTCAGAAACTGAAAAAAAAGGGAATTCCCCACACGGTACTGAATGCCAAAAACCACGAAAAAGAGGCTGAAATCGTGTCCATGGCCGGCCAGAAAGGGGCCGTGACCATCTCCACCAACATGGCGGGCCGGGGTACGGACATCGTTCTGGGAGAAGGTGTGACCGAACTTGGCGGGCTTCGCATCATCGGCACGGAACGCCACGAGAGCCGGCGCATCGACAATCAGCTGCGCGGCCGCTCCGGAAGACAGGGAGATCCGGGGTCGTCCCGTTTCTACCTGGCCCTGGAAGACGATCTGCTGCGGATTTTCGGGGGCGAGCGGATGACCAGCATCATGGAGCGGCTGGGAATGGAGGAAGGCGAGCCCATCGAGCATGGCCTGATCAGCAGGGCCATCGAGAACGCCCAGTCCAAGGTGGAGGCGCACAATTTTGATATCCGCAAACACCTGATCGAATACGATGACGTGATGAACCAGCAGCGGGAAGTCATTTACAGACAGCGCCGCGAAGCCCTGAACGGGAAAAGCCTGAAACCGGCCATCGAAGACATGATTCAGGACAAGGCCGATGAAATTGCCGAAACCTTTGCAGACGAGAAAATCTCGCCTGAGGAATGGAATCTCAAAGGCCTTGATGAGGCAGTATTCAACCAGTATAATTTTCACCTTGGCATCTCCGACGATTTTCTGGATGAACTGACGGCTGAAGGTCTTGCGGAAACCATTGCAGCTTCCGCTTTTGAGCTTTATGCGAAAAAAGAAGGGGAAATCGGAGAGGATAATTTCAGGCAACTGGAACGCTATGTGATGCTCAACACGGTCGACACCCTCTGGAAGGATCACCTGCTGTCCATGGATCATCTCAAAGAAGGCATCGGACTCAGGGGATATGCCCAGCAGAATCCGCTGATCGTGTATAAAAAAGAGGGATTTGAGATGTTTCAGGGCATGATCTCCCGGATTCAGGAACAGACCCTGTCCATTCTTTATCGCATACAGCCGGCTGAACCTGAAAAAATCCAAGAAATTCATAAGCCCAAAGAGCAGAATCTGATTTTTTCCGGTTCCGACGGTGAACCGCTGAAAAAGAAACCGGTTCGCCGGTCAAATGAAAAAACAGGCCGGAACGATCCCTGCCCGTGCGGAAGCGGAAAAAAATTTAAAAAATGCTGCGGAAAGTGAAACACCCTAACAAGATGTTTTTAATGATGATAAACCCCTGATTCTGTAAGGAGTGATCTGCCGAATGGATCCATTAATCCGCAAATTGAAGGCGGTATTGATGAGGACACTCAGGAAATTGTCAAAGAACCATCGATGTTCAAAGTGCTTCTCCTGAATGACGATTACACCACAATGGAGTTTGTCGTCGAAATCCTGATGCATGTATTCGCCAAATCGCTTGAAGCGGCAACAGAAATCATGTTGAATGTTCATCATAAAGGAATCGGGGTTTGCGGGGTTTATCCCCTTGAAATCGCTGAAACAAAGGTCGAAGCCGTCCATTCCCTTGCAAAGGAAAGGGGGTTTCCGCTGCGATGCACCCTGGAGGAAGTGTGAACCATGATCAGTAAGGAACTCAGTGAATCTCTCGGGTTTGCAGTCCGGGAAGCCAAGAAACGCAGACACGAATATGTTTCGGTTGAGCATATTCTGTTTGCAGTACTGCATGACAGCAGCGGCATTGAAATCATTGAAAACTGCGGGGGAAACGCAGAGAGCCTGATGGCATCCCTGGAGAAATTTTTCGAAGAACGGATGGAAAAAGTTTCCGAAGACCGGGATTATGTGCTTCAACAGACTCTTGCCTTTCAACGTGTCATACAACGCGCCGTCAACCATGTGCGATCCGCCGAAAAGCAGGAAGTGGCCATCAGCGACATTCTTGCCTCGATATTTCTGGAAAAGGATTCTTTTGCGGCTTTTTTTCTCAATGAACAGGGCATCAGCCGACTGGCTATTTTAAGTTATATTTCACATGATGCCAGCCCTCCCCCCTTGATCCAGTACCCGGGACCCGAAACAAAGCCAGAAAAACCGGGCAAGCCAAAAAAAATCAGACCCCATTGAACTGTACACCCTGAACCTGTCGCGTGCCGCAGCCGATGGGAAGATAGATCCGTTGATCGGCCGGGAAATCGAAATTGAAAGAACCATTTCAGATCCTCTGCCGCAGGCGAAAAAACAATCCTGTCTATGTGGGGGACCCGGGCGTCGGGAAAACCGCCATGGCCGAAGGTCTGGCGCTGAAAATTTTCGAGGGGAAAGTTCCCGAACCCATCAAAGGGCTGAAACTTTTTTCGCTGGATATGGGAGCGCTTCTGGCGGGAACACGGTTCCGGGGGGATTTTGAGCAGCGGCTGAAAGGCGTGATCGACGCCCTCTGCAACCAGAAAGACGCTGTTCTCTTTATTGATGAAATTCATACCATTGTGGGCGCCGGAGCCACCAGCGGCGGCTCCATGGATGCCTCCAACATTCTTAAACCCGCTCTTGCCAGCGGAGAATTCCGATGCATCGGCTCGACCACATATGAAGAATACAAAAATCATTTCCAGAAAGACCGGGCTCTGTCCCGGCGGTTTGAGAAAATCGATATTATCGAGCCGTCGGTTTCTGAAACCATCGATATTCTAAAAGGCCTCAGGTCCCGTTATGAGGCTCACCATCAAATCGTGTTATACCGATGCCGCGCTGAATGCGGCGGCCAGCCTGTCCGCCAAACACATCAATGACCGGTTTCTTCCGGACAAGGCCATTGATGTCATGGACGAGGCAGGGGCGTGGGTCAGGCTTGCCGGATATAAGAATCGAAAAAAAATTCATCCGGCGGACATTGAAAAAATCGTTGCCAAAATTGCCAGAATTCCCGAGATCCGGGTGACCACATCCGACCGAACGCGGCTTGAGACCCTTGAAGACCGGCTGAAGCAGGTCGTTTTCGGCCAGGATGATGCCATTCGTGCGATGGTGACAGCCATCAAACGGTCCCGTTCCGGACTGGGCGCACCGGACCGGCCTGTGGGCTCTTTTTTGTTTACCGGCCCCACCGGCGTGGGTAAAACCGAGCTTGCCAGACAGATGGCGGCGTCCCTGGGCATATCATTTTCGCGCTATGACATGAGCGAATACATGGAAAAGCATACGGTCGCCCGGCTCATCGGGGCTCCTCCCGGATATATCGGGTTTGACCAGGGCGGGCTTTTGACCGATGACATTCGAAAGCACCCGCATGGCGTGCTGCTTCTGGATGAAATTGAAAAAGCGCATCCGGATATTTTCAATATTCTGCTTCAGGTTCTGGATTATGCCACCCTGACTGACAACAACGGGAAAAAAGCGGATTTTAGAAATACGATCGTCATCATGACCTCCAATGCCGGAAGCCGGGAGATGGGCACGCAGACCATCGGATTCGGGGATGTGAGATCCGATGCCCTGAACAAGGGAATGAAAGCGATTGAAAAATGTTTCAGCCCGGAATTCCGAAACCGGCTGGATGCCATCATCTCCTTTCAATCTCTCAGCATTGAAATTATGGAAAAGATTGTTGACAAGTTCATGGCGGAAATCAATGTCCAGCTTTCGCCCAGAAAAATTGTCATCCAGCTTATGCCAGAAGCCAGAATCTGGCTGGCCAAAAAAGGATACGATCCCCAGTATGGCGCAAGACCCTTATCCCGACTGATTCAGAATCATATCAAGGATGTACTTTCCGACCGCATTCTTTTCGGCAATCTTGAAAAGGGCGGAACCGTGCAGGTCGGGCTGGATGACGATCATCTCGCATTTGATATTGACAGATAAAAATTCAGACAGATAGACTGGCCCCCCGGGTCGTTACTGAAAAAACATGCCGGTATTCCGTTTGTCAGATCGAATCATTTTTCCGGAACCGGAATTATCCCGTGAAGACGGCCTTCTGGCAGTAGGGGGCGATCTCAGCACTGAACGCATCATTCTGGCCTACACCAAGGGAATATTTCCCTGGTATACTCACGGAGATCCCATTCTCTGGTGGTCGCCGGACCCCAGGCTCGTGTTGTATCCTGACGGCCTTCACATTTCCCGAAGCCTTCGTAAAACCCTTAAACAGGGCCATTTTATCGTCACCCTGGATCAGGATTTCAGCCAGGTGATCGCGGCATGTGCCGGCGCACCCCGGGACAATCAGCCGGGAACCTGGATCACCGCCGATATGATGGATGCTTATTGCCGGCTTCATGAGGCCGGCTTTGCCCATTCGGTTGAGGTCTGGAACCAGGGAGAACTGGCCGGCGGCCTGTATGGCGTCTCGTTGGGAAAATGTTTTTTCGGAGAATCCATGTTTGCCCGCAAGAACAACGCATCCAAAGTCGGGCTGGTGACCCTGGTGCGTCTTCTTCGAAAATGGTCTTTTACCCTCATTGACTGCCAGGTAACCACTCAGCATCTGGTCGGGCTGGGAGCAAGGGAAATCCCCAGAAAACAGTTTATGGCTGAGTTAAAGCTGGCATTACAATCGCCCACCCAAAAAGGCAAATGGCGATGCTAGAGGAATCCAATTCCCCCCTTTCTAAAATGGGGAGACAAGATAACGAATTCATTACAGAATTTTGATTTTAATTTTACATTAACGCTTTCAACAAAACAGGGGGATTTTTATGGAGACCAGTTGTCTTTTCTGCAACATTGCAAACGAAAAAATGTCTACGGAACTGCTTTACAAGAACGAGAACCTGGTGGTCTTCAAAGACATCAAACCCCATGCACCGGTTCATCTGCTGATTGTTCCCAAAGCAGCATATCCGCAGCATTAACGACCTGACGGCTGCCGATCTGCCGCTGGTATCGGAGATGATCATGGCTGCCAAGAACATGGCAATTGAAGCCGGAGTCAAGGACTCGGGTTACAAGCTTCTTTTCAATGTCGAGCAAGGCGGCGGCCAGCTGATCTTTCACCTTCATCTGCATTTGATTGGCGGATGGATTCGATAGGGGATACAACATGAAAATTGTGGCGATCATCCCTTCCCGATATGGATCAACCCGCTTCGAGGGCAAACCCCTGGCCCGGATTTTCGGAAAGCCCATGATTCAATGTGTGTATGAACGGGCAGTCAGCGCCGAAATGGTGGATGAGGTGGTGGTGGCGACCGATGACACCCGGATTTTTTCCACCGTGACCGGCTTTGGGGGAAAAGCGATCATGACGGCTGCCGAAAACCGATCGGGTACGGACCGGGTCGCCGAAGCCGCCGAAAAGCTGAATCTTTCTGCAAAAGATATCGTGGTCAATATCCAGGGAGATCAGCCCCTCATCCATCCGTCCTGCATTCAGGAGGTTGCAGCCCCGCTGATCGAAAACCCGGATATTCAGATGAGTACGCTCGCCTTCAAGATCATCCATCCCGAAGAAATCACCAATCCCAAGGATGTGAAGGTAACCTTTGATGTCCTGGGAAACGCCCTTTATTTTTCAAGATCCGCCATTCCTTTCGGCCGGGATGCTTCCACGGTTTTTGACACCTTTAAGCACCTGGGCATTTACGCTTATACCCGGTGCTTTTTGGATATCTTCCGGAGTCTTGCAGATGGAATGCTCGAGAATATCGAAAAACTGGAACAGCTCCGCGCCCTTGAATATGGACATCGCATCCGCGTGGTTGTCACGGATCATGACTCGCCCGAGGTGGATGTCCCGGAGGACATCCAGCGGATTCAAAGCCTGCAAATCAGTTGATTAAGCTTGGCTTGTAGGTCGAAACCGCCCACAGGATTCTATCTGCCTGATTGAAGGTAAACTCGGTCATGCAGGAATCGTCGGTGTAGTCCATGTAATTATGGATGGGATCCAGTCCGGGAGAAGAAGGACAGCTATCCTGTCCCTCCGGACACCCGAATGCGGCCTCGGCTTCATATGGCGTATCCTCCACGTAATCTCCGGGAGCGGTACACCCGCCCTGAAACGTGTGGTAAAGCCCCAGATAATGCCCAACTTCATGAACCACGGTAGCGCCTTCGTTATAAGGGGCTGCACTGCCACCGGGCAGGGAGGAATACAGGATTACGGACCCATGCATGTAGCTGTTTTCAGGATAGTCCCACGGAAAATAAGACCAGCCCAGAACTCCGCCGCTCGGAGCAGTCAGATAAATATTTAAAACATTTGCGGGGTCCACAGCCAGTGTCTTTTTCATTCTGCGTTCCGTAAAAAATCCTTTGGATAACCTGAAAAACCAGTTGCTCTGGGTCCGGTCGATGCTGTGCAGGGAGAATGCAATGCCTGAGAGGGCATAGGCATTGTTCATCACATTGATCTGCTCCTGAAGCTGAGAGTCTGACACATTTCCGGTTCCATCAGAGGCATATATCACATGAAACGCCACCGGAATGGTGAGGGTAGCCACCTGAAGTTCTCTGTTTTCCTGAAGCCACCGACCCAGGTTTGCCGGAGCCCTCGGAATGTGGGCCGGCGCATGGTCTTCAGTAGCACAGCGGATGCCGGTAACGGTTTTTCCGTCTTCACCCAAAAAATGAGTGGAATGAAGTCCGTTGAAAACGGCATGATCCTGAGCCATTGCCTGAATTGGAAACAATAAAAAGAAAAACATAATTACTAAAACAATGGGATTATACTTATATTTTTGTGTCATGAATTGTTCTCCGTATGAAATTTTGGTGTTACTCCTGCTGAAAATCCACGTAAAGATTTGGCTGCGCGATGAGGGCACCGGGTTCAGACTTTCCAGAAACTTTGAAAACGCCTGTTTTAAGGAAGGTAAACCTATGGTTTTTTTACAACCGGCGGCAGGGGATTTTTCTCCATGGCGGATTTGATTTTTTCCAGTTCCTTGATGCCGGCATTAAGGGCTTCCATTTTGCTTTCCAGGTTTCGAAGCAGCTGACTTGTCTGATCCTGAAAATGTTTTTCCTGATTTTTCAGTGCAATTTCAGTAAGTTTTTTATCCGCTTTCTCAGCAGAAAGCAGACCGATATCCGCCTGACATTCAGCGATTCTGGTGGTCACATTATTGACGGTTTCGAATGATTTGGCGAATTCATCCGACATTTTTTTCTCAATGGATTTGATCTCGGCATGCAATTTCTCCAGGCCGGTCTTCAGATCTTTCTGAACCACGGCCAGTTTGTTGTCCATGCCGGAGACCTCCCCGGCAATATCTTTCTTGTCCGCCTTTCCGGCTTGAATTTCAGCCAGAGACGTTTCGGTTTTTTTGATGCTGTTCTGAACCGTTGCTTCCATTTTTTTGATACTGTCCTGAACAGTTGCTTCCATTTTTTTGAGGCTGTCCTGAACAGTCTGCTTCCATTTTTTCCTGGTCAGCAAGCATGCCGGCCAATGACTCCTCCAGTTTGGCCTGTTTGACTGAAATATTTGAAATGGTTGATTCCAGGCTCTGAGCCAGACTGGTCAACTCCTTTGCCCCCATGTACTGCGTCTGACTGACCATTTCCCGGATATTCAGGTATCCGACAAATATCATGATACCGATTAAAATCGGGATGAGGATGGTAATGATCGTTACCCGCTGGTTCAGCTTCTCAAATCGCTGATACTCAATCCGCTCCGTAAGCAGTGATTCCGGTCGATCTTCATCCGAGACCCGAATTTTAAATTTTGAAGAATTCCGAAATGTCATTGATCTGTTATTCCCACTCGATCGTACCCGGCGGTTTTGAGCTGATGTCATAGACCACCCGGTTTACCCCTTTGACCTGATTGATGATTCTATTGGATATGGTTCCCAGAAGTTGATGCGGAAGTTTCGCCCAGTCCGCGGTCATGGCATCCTGACTGGTAACCGCTCGAATCGCAACGATATTTTCATAAGTGCGTTTATCTCCCATGACCCCGACGCTTTTGATCGGCAGCAATACGGCAAATGACTGCCATAATTTTCTATAATAACCAGCCTTCTTGATTTCTTCAAGCAAAAGATCATCGGCTTCCCGCAAAATCAAAAGCCGTTTGGGGGTGATTTCCCCGATAACCCGGATCGCAAGCCCTGGACCCGGAAAGGGCTGGCGCCAGATCATCTCTTCGGGCAGGCCGATTTCAGCGCCCAACGCACGGGCTTCATCCTTGAACAGATATCGCAGTGGCTCAACCAGTTTCAATTTCATGTTTTTGGGCAGACCCCCGACATTATGGTGGGACTTGATCACGGATGAAGGGCCGCCAAAGGCTGACTGGGATTCAATCACATCGGGATACAGGGTTCCCTGGGCCAGAAATTCGGCGCCCTTGATTTTTGCAGCCTCGGCTTCAAAAACCTCCATGAAGACTTTCCCGATGATTTTCCGTTTTTTCTCAGGCTCGGTAATCCCGGCAAGCGGGGTTAAAAATTTGTTTTTTGCATTGATGAAACGGATATTGATATCCAGATTCTGCTTTAAAATGACTTTGAGTTTTTCCCCTTCGTTTTTTCTCAGCAGCCCGTTATCCACAAAAATACAGGTCAGATTTTTTCCAATGGCCTTGTGGATCAACAAGGCGGTGACGGATGAATCCACGCCGCCGCTGAGGCCCAGAATGACTTTTTTGTTCTGAACCGTCTCCCGGATCTGCTCAACGGCTTCTCTGGCAAACGATTTCATGGTCCAGCTTTTCTTGCAGCCGCATATTTTGAACAAAAAATTAGCAAGCATGGTTTTGCCCATGGGGGTATGCTCGACTTCGGGATGAAACTGAAGTCCATAAAACCGCTTTTCGCGATGAACCATTGCCGCAATGGGCGTGTTGGGGGTAGAGGCTGTAATTTCAAATCCGTCCGGAAGACTGACGATGGAATCCCCATGGCTCATCCAGCACCGGGTCTGGGATTCAACCTCATTAAAGAGCCCACCGGAGGCTTTAATACTCAGCTCCGCAAAACCGTATTCCCGCTTTTCAGCATGCGCCACCTTCCCGCCCAAAGCATGCACCATAAACTGCATGCCATAACAGATCCCGAGAACCGGAATCCCCAGGGAGAGAATGGCGGAATCCACCACAGGGCTTCCTTTTTCATAAATGCTGGAAGGCCCGCCGGACAGAATAATGCCTTCCGGTTTCAACGAGCGAATGCGATCGATATCCAGTGTCGGGGGTTCCACCCGGCAGTAAACATGACATTCCCGAACACGCCGGGCAATAAGCTGATTGTACTGAGATCCAAAATCAATGATGAGTATCATGGGAGTCCCTTATAAGGATATGTTGGATTAACAATTTGCGAATCATTTCTGAATATGTTAGACACAGGTAAAAAAGTCAATGGTATTTTAACGCGTTAGCCGTGTTCAGCTCTTGGCCAACCACTATTTCGCTTTTTCAGGACAGACTGGTTCTATGATCATTCAGGTGTATGAAGTTCAAACACAAGACGAAGCCGACCAGTTGATTTCACTGGGAGTCGATCATATCGGCAGTGTCATCCTCAGCGCGGACAACTGGAAGAATCCTGTTTTAAAGGATATGATTCGGACAGTTGCCGAATTGGGCGCTCGCAGCAGCCTGATTCCGCTGTTCAGCGATTTGAATGTCATCTGTCTGGCCCTTGAATATTATCAACCGGATATCATCCATTTTTGCGAAATGCTTCCCGATCAGATCCGTCAGCCGGACGACCTTGAAAGGATTCTTCACCAGCAGCAGCTCATCAAGGAAGCATTTCCGCAAACCGATGTGATGCGAACCCTTCCGATTCCCCAAGTGTCTCTGCGCATAATGGATATTCGGTACTGGATTATGCCCGGTTGTTTGAACCCGTCAGCGATTATTTTCTGACCGATACCCTGATGGTGCCAAAAGATCTTCCGGCGCTCAGCCAGGCGGCTGAACCGCAGCCGGTCAGCGGGTTTATCGGCATTACCGGTGTAACTTGCGACTGGAATGATGCAAAAAATCTGGTTGCGGCCTGCAAAATTCCGGTCATACTGGCAGGCGGCATCACACCGGATAATGTTGCGGAAGGAATACTGCAGGGTTCGCCCTGCCGGCGTGGACAGTTGCACCGGCACCAATGCCTGTGACCATCAGGGCCGGCCAATCCGGTTTCAGAAGGATATGAACAAGGTCAAACGCCTTGTTGCGGCAGCCAGACAGGCTGCAATTACTTAACCAGGAGGATTTTATTACCATGCTTGAAAGTGCAGACCTGAGAAAAGGTCTTAAAATTGAGATTGACGGGGCCCCCTATATTCTGACGCAGTTTGAATTCGTCAAGCCCGGCAAAGGACAGGCCCTGTACAAGTGCCGGCTGAAAAACATGCTGACCGGCTCGCAGTTTGACCGGACCTACCGATCCGGAGAAAAATTCAACGAAGCGCAGATGGAAGAGATTGAAATGGAATACCTGTATGCGGAAGGCGACCGGTATTGCTTCATGAACACCAAGAATTACGAGCAGGAGTATTTAACCGCCGAGCAGGTGGGTGAAGGAATCCAGCTTGCTGAAGGAAAATACCCTGTGCAACGTTTTGTTTTTTCAGGAAAGAGCCATTGGCGTGACCCTGCCGATTTTTGTGGAGCTGAAAATCGTCCGGGCCGACCCCTGGGCAAAAGGGGATACGGCTTCGGGCGACAGCAAACCGGCAACCCTTGAAACCGGTTATGTGCTTCAGATTCCGCCATTTGTCAACGAAGGCGAAATCGTTCGGATCGATACGCGAACCGGTCAATATGTGGAAAGGGTCAAATAAACAGGAGGGTACATGAAAAAAAATCGCTTTTCTTTTCACCTTGGGTTTAATGCTTTTATCGTTTTCAACCAGTTTTGCCGCTGAAAAACCACAGACTCGGTGTCCTGCGCTTTACCAATCAGACCTCTGCCGGCTGGTGGAGCGGCAGCATGGGCTCGGAACTTCAGGATATGCTGGCGGCTGAACTTGCAAGTATCGGCGCCTTTCAGGTACTGGAAAGAAAAGAAATTGACGCTGTTTTGGGAGAGCAGGATTTAGGCGCTTCCGGAAGAATCGATTCCAAAACCAAGGCGAAAATCGGCAAAATCAAAGGCGCCAAATATCTGGTTGCCGGAACGGTTTCGGCTTTTGAACAACAAACCAGCGGCGGCGGCGGCGGCATTTCAGTCATGGGTTTTTCGGTCGGCACCAAAAGCGACAAGGCGTATATGGCGGTTGACCTGAAGGTCATCGATACGACGACCGGAGAAATTGCCGACGCCCGAACCGTGGAAGCCAGCTCATCCTCCACCGGCCTGGCGCTGGGCGCAAGCGTGGGCGGAGTTTCCGGCAATTTGGGACAATATGAAAAAACGCCCACGGGAAAAGCCATCCGGGCCTGCATCATGGAAATCGCCGAATATCTGGAATGCTCTCTGGTCAAGGGGAAAAACGACAGCTGCATGAGTGAATATGCCGGCAAGGAATCCACGCGAAGAGCGAAAACGAAAAAATCCATTCAATTAGACTAGACAATTTTGACGCGGATCACGCCCTACAGGCTATTGAAACATAACAACCCGGTTCCTGCCCTGTTTTTTGGCCTGGTAAAGGGCTTCATCGGCTGCACGGATCAGCATTTCTCCGGATTTGGTGGTTAGTGCAGCCAGAGATGAAATGCCGATACTGACGGTGACCTGAATAGGCGTCCGGTTGTAATAAAACGTTCGCTGGTTCAGTGTTTCCCTGAAACGCTCGCATACGCCGGCAGCCTGATGCATGTCGGTGTCCGACAGAATGACCGCAAACTCTTCTCCGCCAAATCGACAGGCCAGATCGCTCTGCCGGATCCATTCCTTCAGCAGTTTTCCGAACCCCGCCAGAACCATGTCCCCTGCAGGATGCCCCATGGTGTCATTGATTTTTTTAAAGTGATCCAGATCCATCATGCAAAGCGATAGATCCGATCGGGTTCTGTCGGAGCGGAATATTTCGCGATCCAGGGAGTCATGAAAATACCGCCGGTTATATAGCCCGGTCAAAACATCCCGGGTAGACATTTCCGCCATTTGCTGCATGACTTTCCGGGATTCTTTTTTCAACTGCAATTTTGTCAGGGCATTGTTGATGGCCTGGCCCAGGTTTTTTTCACTGAGCTGATCCTTGGGCAGATAATCATAAGCCCCTGCCTGAATCACCTGGGTATGCAATCATCTCATCCCCTTTTCCGGTAATAACGATTACAGGGGTTTCGATGCCTTCCGCATCCATTTTCTGCATCAAATCCATACCCGTGCCATCCGGAAGAAAAAAATCCACCAGCACCAGATCCACTGGATCATTTTTCAGCACGGCCAACCCTTCCGCAAGGGTTTTGCTTCTCAGGAGAACCAGCTTTTCAAAGGCTTTCACAATGCCTTCAATGACATGAAAATCGCTGTCCGAACCTTCTATCGAAAGTGTTCTCAACGGGGGAATATCGGCATTTGCATCTTCAACAGCCACCCCATAAGGCTGGATATCGGCATGTTGAATGACCTGAATTTTCTTGACGATGCCGGCAATGCGCCTGCCTGCCTCGGCAATGCGTGCAATATGGGCATTCAGTTTATCCGGCGCCTTTTGATCCATCTGGAGCAGCTCGATGGTTCCCAAAAGCCCTGTCAGCGGCTGATTCAGCTCATGGGCCGTTGCGCCTGCCATCTGGAGCAGCACCTTAAGCCGTTCTTCTTCAATGACTGCTTTTTGCTGCTCCAGAATTTTTCGGTTCGCCTGTTTTAATTTCCCGACGGTTGCTTCCAGTTTCCGGTTGGTTTCTTCAATCCATAGCCGCTGACGGTGTAGCTCTATGAACACCTTGACCTTGCCGATCAGGATATGGGGGTCAAGGGGCTTAAACAAATAATCCACGGCACCGGATTCATAGCCTTTGAAGATGTTCTGTTGTTCTTTACTGATGGCCGTGACAAAAATGATGGGAATGTTCCGGGTTTTTTCATTGGAGCGCATCAGTTCGGCTGTTTCAAATCCATCCATATCCGGCATCTGGACATCCAGAAGGACAAGGGCAAAATCATATTCAAGAAGCAGCCCCAGCGCCTCGTTTCCGGATGTCGCCTTGATGGTCCTGACTTCAGGGCTTTCCAGAAGGCTTTCCAGCGCCAGCAGATTGGCGGGCTTGTCATCAACCAGTAAAATATATATGGGTTCTGTTTGGATCACAATATTACTCCATCGGATAGCCTTACAAGAAATTTCCCGATCGCCTCAAGCGGCAAAATAAAATCGACATCACCTGCCGATATGGCGGATTTTGGCATGATTTCCGCTTCCGCCGTACGGGGTTCCTGTACAACCGTAATGCCCCCGGCCGCCTTTATTTTCATAAGCCCTTTTGCACCATCCGCACTGGCCCCGGTGAGTATGACACCCACCAGCTTTGAACCGTAAACTTCCGCAGCCGTTTCAAACAGCACGTCGATCGCGGGTCTGGCATAATTGACATGCGCTTCCTCAGAAAGCGAAAACGTACGATCCATTTCAATCAGCAAATGATAATTCGGGGGGGCAAAATAGATGACTCCCGGCATGACAGGTTCTTTTTCCTCTGCCTGCTTGACCCTCAGACTGCATTTGTCATTCAGATACCGCGTTAGAAAATCATCCGACCTCGGGTGGGAATGCTGAACGACAATGACGGGCAGTATAAACTGCGCAGGCAAACAGGGCAGCAAAATTCCCAGTGCAGTCATCCCGCCTGCAGAAACCCCGATGACAACAGCATCAATCATACAGGCGGACCAATTTTTTTCGATAGATTTTCTCTTTGGAAACGACATCTTGAAAATCATCCGAACAGGTTGAATACCGCAGGCTTTCCTTGGACCCCAGACAGAGATACCCGCCCTCACCAAGGCTGTCATTAAACAGGTGAAATACCCGGTTTTGAAGATCCCGGTTAAAATAAATCAAGACATTCCGGCAAAAGATCAAATCCATCTCTCCAAATGGGCCATCTGAGACCAGATTGTGATGGGCAAATACAATATTATTTTTAAAAGACGCATGAATTGCCGCATGGTTATCCCGGGCTGCATAATAATCCCCGAAAGATGATTTTCCGCCGGACTGATGATAATTGGAAGTGTACGCTTGCATTTTCTCCAGAGAATAAATCCCTTCTTTGGCGGCAATCAAAATTTTTTCATTAAAATCCGTTGCATACACCCGCGTCTTCTGTTGAAGCCCTTCTTCGAAAAAAAGGATGGCCATTGAATAGACTTCTTCACCCGATGCGCACCCGCGTGCCAGACTTTAATAAACGGAAGCTTTTTGAGGTCCGGAATCACCTGATCCCGAATCGCCTGATAAAACAGGGGGTCTCTGAACATGTCCGTGACATTGATGGAAAGATCCAGAAGCAGTTTTTCGAAACAGGACTTATCATACAGGACATGGTGAAGCAATTCCAGAATATTCCGGTACCCGGAAAAAGCAAGGTTCCGCAAAATCCGCCGCTTGAGGGAAGCTTCGGCATAGCTGCGAAAATCATACCCATATTTTAAATAAACGGCATCCAGTAAAAGCTGAATCTCGATCATTTGATTTTCAGCGTCTTTATCCATTCATCTCTTCATCCTTTTAATACAGCCACACACGCAGCATTGAAAGCAGCTTTTCCGTCTCAAACGGCTTTGCCAGATAGTCATTGGCGCCTGCCTCGATACATAACGCCCGGTCGCCTTTCATGGCTTTGGCGGTAAGTGCGATAATGGGCAGTTTTTCAAATCGCTTCTGTTTTCGAATTTCCTTCATGGCCTCGTATCCGTCCATGACCGGCATCATGATATCCATCAGAACAAGATCAATATTAAGCTCCCTGTTCAAACGCTCGATGGCTTCTTCGCCATTTTTTCCGACAAAGACTTTCATTCCTTTTTCTTCCAGGATATTGGTAATCGCATAGACGTTTCGCATGTCATCATCCACCAGAAGGATATCGTTTGCTTTTAAGCGCGGCCTCCTTGTCATGAACGAAATCCGGACTCGGTTGCTTTTCCGGCAGAATCCCGGCATCTATCCTGTGAAGGAAAAGCGCAACTTCATCCGCAAGTTTTTCCGGGGATTCGGCACGCTGAAGGACGACTGCATCCGAATACTGTTTTACCGATAGTTCCTGCTTGGCCGTCAAATCCGCTTCCGTGTGAAGAAAAACCGGAATATGACGGGTTCCAGCGGTTTCCTTCAGCCGGTTCAGCACACCCCAGCCGTCCATGCCCGGCAAATCCGCTTTCAAAATAATGGCCGCTGGTTTGTGGTAATCGGCAAAATGAAGGCCGGTTTCACCGTTATCCGCCAGAAGAACCTTAAACGCCTTTGCACGGGAAAGGTCGCGGAATATATTAGCAAAACGCGAATCATCTTCAATAATCAGTACAGCCTTATCTTCCGGAAAGAGCTGCTTGCGGTCATCCCGCAAAGCTTCGATCCCGTGCGAAAGACGTTTCGGCGCCTGGCGATTGAGCCTCGGATATTTCTTCCAAAGCCGGCCGATTTTTTTCAGGATATACGGATTGATCCAATGCAGCAGGCAGCACAAGAATAAAAGCGCTGCCTTTTCCTTCCTGGCTTTCAAGCCTGATTTCTCCGCCAAGACATTTGGCCAGCTCAACGGAAATGGAAAGGCCAAGACCGGTTCCGCCATATTTTCTGTTGGTTGTCCCATCCGCCTGCTTGAAGGCTTCAAACACCAATTGCTGCTTATCTTTGGGAATGCCGATGCCGGAATCTGAAACCAGAAAAGCAATGGCGGCGGTAGAAGTTGTTTTTTGCCGGAAGGCCTGAACTTCTTCTGCTGGACATATCGCAAAAGAAACACTGCCACTGGATGTGAATTTAAACGCATTGGATAGAAAATTCTTGATGATCTGCTCTGTTCGCTGCCTGTCAGTTACAATGGACGCGGGCAGATTATCATGCAACTCAACAATAAAATCGAGTCCCTTCTTCCGGGCCATGGGCTGAAAATTGCGTTTCATGACTTCAGCCAGATCACTCAGAACAACCGGTTCCAGATGCAGCTCCATTTTTCCGGATTCAACCTTGGAAAGATCCAGAACTTCATTGATCAGGATTAACAGGTCGGAACCTGAAGCATGGATTGTCCGGGCGAATTCCATTTGTTTTTCTGTAAGATTTGCATCCTTGTTGTCCGAGATGAGCTTGGACAGCAGCAGGATGCTGTTCAGCGGGGTCCTCAGCTCATGAGACATGTTGGCCAGAAACTCGGATTTGTATCGGCTGGTTCTCTCAAGAGCCCCGGCTTTTTCCTCAATCAGTTTTCCGGCCATTTCCAGCTCCAGGTTTTTCTTCTGGATATCTTCTTTTTGTTCCTCAAGAAGCTGTGTCTGTTCCTGGAGTTCTTCATTGGTCTGACGCAGTTCTTCCTGCTGGATTCTGAAGCCTGGACTCAGACCGCTTAAGGGCTGAAGCCTGCTGTTCCAGCTCAAGATTGGATTTGCGGAGCGCTTCCTGCTGGTGTTGTAGCAGATCCGCCTGTTTTTGGGTCTGTTCAAGCAAAGTCTTCATCCGGGTCCGGGCCTGTGCGGAATTCAGGGCTATGGCAATGCTGCTGGAAACCTGATCCAGAAACGTCAGATGGATGTCCGAGAAATCCTGGAACGCTCCCAACTCGATGACTCCCTTGACCGTGTTTTCAAAAACGAGGGGACAGACCACGATGCTGCGAGGGGCTGCATTTCCAAGACCCGACTGGATTTGAATGTAATTCTCGGGAATATTGGATATCTGGAGCCGCTGTTTTTCCACGGCTGCCTGACCCACCAGCCCTTCTCCGGGAAGAAAGTGATTGGAGAGTTTTTGATGTTTTTGATAGGCAAAGCTTCCTGCCAGGGACAGTATCCCTTCGTCTTCATCCATCACATAAAAAGCGCCGATGGGGGCATTCAGATACTCGCACAGATAAGAGATGACGTTTTTAGAAAGCGTCGTTAAGTCTTTTTCCCCTCGCATCAGGGAATGGAGTTCCATCTGACCGGTTTTCAAGATATTCTGCCGCTCGTTTTCCGCTGTCATATTTCGGAGCGCCCCGACCATCTCGCTAAGGGCAAAACCGAGCTGGTCCTTGTCTGAAAACGGCTGAAAATTGGCGGAATAGTCCCCTTTGATGATGTATTTGAGTTGCTTGACGATTTTCCGAATGTTTTCAACCATCAGATTCACGGCTTCGCCCAAAATATCTTCGCTGCTTTTTATGGCGACCCGTTGACTGAAATCCCCAACAGCCAGGGCCTGGCATGTGGTCGTGATCTGCCGAAGAGACATCACCATGTTCTTAAAACTTGCATTGACCTTGCCGATTTCATCGTCTGCGGTTTCGATCGCATCATAGTTCAGATGGCCCAACGCCACTTTTTCGGCAGCCGCGGCAATTTGTCTCATCGGACGGATCTGCCAGCGGATAAAAAACGCAATAATTAAGATGGCAAGGCCCGTCAAAATGGTGCTGATGATGATTTCCGTCCACATGGCTGATGTTGCTTCGGCGAGAATCACTTCAGAAGGGATCAGGATGCTCAGGCACCAGGGGGTTTTCGTGTTTCCAATAAAAATGGGTGAGAAAATAACCATATTTCCTTCTGAAGAGCGAATGCTTTGTTCGCCGGATTGGATGCCGGGAAGCGCATCTTTCAGAAAAGGATAAACTTCATCAAAGCGTTTTCCGGCAAGCAACGGCCGGTCCGAAACAGCTGCGATCGTTCCATTGTTGGAAATAATACTCACCGTTGCTTTCCGGTCGTAACGTTTATCAAGATCAGCAATCTTCTGGAGAGAATCCAGTGAAAGATCTATGCCGGCAACACCAAAAAACCGGTTTTCAAAAATAATGGGGGAAACCAGAGACGTCATCAGCAGTTGCCGTCCCCTGACAGTGTAAACGTAGGGATCAACGACTGCTTCATTCTGGGACTTGCGGGGAATTTCATAATAGCTGCCTTTTGCAGCGGATTCATAATCCTTTGCCGGCTCCAGGACAGCTTTGCCTTTTTCATCACGGGACCAGTAAGGAATGAACCTGCCAGTATGGTCATGACCCCGCCAGGTCGGTAAATGCCTCATCCATCAGATCAAAGGCGTCCGGCTCCCAGATGGTAAAAACCGCCAGAAATGAAGGGTTTGATTCCAATACTTTTTTCAGGATTATCTTGGCCGGCTCCCGTCCCAGATTCAGTACAGATTCCGGATCTTTCACCGCAGACAAGGCTTGAGCAAGCGTACGGGTAATGTTTAATGCTTTTTCGATTTCCGATTTGACAAAACCCGAATAATCTCTGGCAACAGCCAAAGCATGATCCTGTACCGAAGAAACCGCATGGGTTCTCCGGGAAGTGGTGGTATAGGCGATAAGGGCGCCATTTATTCCCACAATGCACAACAGAACCGGCAATATCAGCTTGGTGGTGATGTTCATGGATTTAAAACGCATGGCTGTCTTTTCCTGTAACTTAGATAACTGCATTATCTGACTTCTGTATATAACGTATTGATATTACATTCAAGTAAATATCAAAAAGGAAATTATTCAAATACAGAATATTTTTGTTGCACTTATACTCTTTTCCGTTATAGTGCTCCTCAAAATCACAAAGAACAATCCTTCAAGCAGATGTTGGCATAACCCATTTGTTTTCCAGTGGTTTCAAACTGCCGGATCAAGGCTTTCGGCGAACAGTGCAATTGGTTCGGTTTTTTAAATCGTGATGACAATCTGTTTTTTTCCATTTTATTGATTCAGGAAATCTCAACATGATAAAACCAGTTTTCATCCCACTGGAAACCCTTGAAGCTGAAGAAGACAACGAGCCCCCAAGCCTTGATAGCGGGTATCATTTTCTTCCCGATTCAATCTTTCACATGGATTCTCCCTCCTTTAGCCTGACAACTAAACCGAAATTCATCCGAAAAAACGCATTATTCTCTGGCGCCGACATTATCAGAATCATCCGCCAGGGGTTTTGCTCCTGTATTTCCCTTAGCGGTTCAGTCGGTGAAGTCCTGACGTTTTTTCCGTGGCGTCCCATTTCCGGATCGCCACGGTGCTGATACCCATCCTGTGTTTTTAAGATGTATTCGCTTTGAACCCGGCCAAAAGATCTCTTGGTCCAATTGTTTTTTTAAGGAATAGCGCCCGATGAGAATTGCTGTTTTGTATGGAAACATGTCCGAAAATACTTCAATAGATGAGCAGGATGGAATGGTACAGGTTGAATCCGTTTCCCAGGCGCTGTCAGAACTGAATCATGACCCGGTTCCGGTCAGTTTTTCTCTGGATGTCAAAGAAACCCTGAAGATAATCGCCGAAATCAACCCGGCACTGGTATTTAATCTCGTGGAGTCCATTGATGGGCAGGGACGGCTGATTCACCTGGCCCCGTCCATACTGGATGCCATGAACATGGCCTACACCGGCGCCGGCACCGATGCAATTTATACCACATCCAACAAGATTCTGGCCAAACAGATGCTGCGGGGAGCCCGGATTCCAACGCCTTTTTTTGTAACCCCGGAAAAAGCCAGGCAGCGCAAATCGCCCCTGTGCAGCCCCGGCATCATCAAGTCCGTATGGGAACATGGTTCTGTAGGGATTGGTTATGATTCCGTGGTTTTCCCAAAAACCCATGACCAGCTCCTTCAGGAGATGGACCGCCGCAAAGACCAACTGGGCGGGGCCTGTTTTGCCGAAGCATTCATTGAAGGCCGGGAATTCAACCTTTCACTTCTGGCCAAAAACGGCAACGGCATCCCCCAGGTACTGCCGCCTGCTGAAATCTGTTTTGAAAACTACCCCAAGGACAGACATAAAATTGTGGATTACAAGGCCAAATGGGAATCGGAATCCTTTGAGTATCAGCATACCGTTCGCTCATTTGACTTTCCGGACCAGGACAGGCCGCTTCTGGACAAGATCAAAAAAATTGCCAGGGAATGCTGGACGCTGTTCAACTTAAAAGGATATGCCCGCGTGGACTTCCGGGTGGATGACAGCGGCAATCCCTGGGTGCTGGAAGTCAATACCAATCCCTGTATTGCACCGGACAGCGGATTTGTGGCTGCCGCCGGCAAAGCGGATTTGACCTTTACGCAAATTGTTGAGCGCATTATTCATGAACCGATAGTCCAGATCACCGACCGGCTTCACACCGAATCTGACGAGCTGTCATGGAAAATCGCCGTAAATGAATAGCCCGGCCCTGAACATCACTTTCCGGGAAACTGTTGATCCTGCAGATCCGGAACGCATTTATCACCTGACAACATCCTGCGATCTGTTTTATCCGGAAGAAATTATCGTGGCCCGTGAACTGGTCGAGGAACATCTGCTCAAGGGAACGGCCAGCGGTTATTATTTTCTGTTTGCGGAACTGGACGGGTCGGTTGTCGGCTATACCTGCTTTGGCCCCATCCCCATGACAAGCGGATGTTTTGATCTTTACTGGATTGCCGTTCTGAAAAACCTTCAGGGAACCGGTATTGGAAAGCATCTCATGGAGCTTACGGAACTGAGGATTCAGGCAATGAACGGCCGGCGGATTTATGTCGAAACGTCTTCCCGGAAAATCTACGAACCCACCCACCGGTTTTATCATGCCTGCGCATATCGGACAGAGGCTGTCCTGAAGGATTTTTACGCTGCCGGTGATGATAAAGTCATTTATTTGAAAGACGTTATATGCCATTAAAAGACATTCAGTTTCATCTTCATACCGTTGACCCCTGCGGGGCCAGACGGGCCGAGTTTACCACCGAGCACGGAACGGTACAGACTCCGGCGTTCATGCCCGTGGGCACGGCCGGTTTTGTGCGGTCCACCATGCCAAAGGATGTTGCGGAAACCGGCAGCCAGGTGCTTCTGGCCAACACCTACCATTTATCGCTCAGCGAGCGCCTGGCAACGGTTCAGCGCATGGGCGGGCTGCATCGTTTCATGGGATGGAATCAGACCATTCTGACCGACTCCGGCGGATTTCAGGTATTCTCCCTGCCCCAGAAGGAGATTACCGAAGAAGGCGTCAGCTTTGCCTACGAGGAAAAAGGGGAGCGGCTTTTCCTGGGCCCGGAGCGATCCATGGAAATCCAGCGGGATCTGGGAGCCGACATCGTCATGGCCTTTGATGAATGCGTGGAGTATCCGGCACCCGAGGCTTACGTGGAAAAATCCTTGAAGCGCACGACAAGATGGGCCGCGCGATGCCGGGAAGTTTCCCTTCAGCCCCACCAGTTTCTGTTCGGCATCGTACAGGGCGGGGTTTATCCGCATCTTCGGGAAATGAGCGCCAGAGAGATCACCGCCATTCCTTTTGACGGATTTGCCATCGGCGGGGTCAGCGTCGGAGAAGGATTCGATCTGATGCAGACTGTTGTAAGGCACGCGGCGCCGTTTTTGCCGGAGCATCTTCCCCGGTATCTTATGGGCGTCGGCCTTCCGGAAGATCTTCTGGCGGCAGTGTCGCTCGGGATGGATATGTTCGACTGCGTGATTCCCACCCGCTATGCCAGACAGGGAACGTTTTTTACCCGCCTGGGAAAAATCCGGATCATGGACAAGACCTACCGCAAGGATAAATATCCGATCGATACCCACTGTTCGTGTTATACCTGCCAGACTTATTCCCGCGCAGTGCTCCGGTACCTGTTTTTTACCCGCGATCCTTTGGCCGAAACCCTGGCCACCATCCACAACCTGACACTGTATCAGGATCTGATGAAGGACATGCGGCAGGCCATTGCGGACCATCGCTTCGAGACAATTCAGGAAGGAGTGGCTGGCAAGCTATTATAAAACAGGCTGAAGTGGTCTAGCTGTGGTCAACCGCCTGGCTCAGTGTTTTACTGTACCGCTGACAACTACTTCCTGATTTTTTCGCAGATCCGGCGGGCAACCCGCTGGCCATCGAGCGCTGCCGACACAATCCCGCCGGCGTACCCGGCCCCTTCCGAGCAAGGATACAACTGCTCAACCTGCGGGTGCATCAGGGTATTTTCATCCCGCGGAATCCTTACCGGAGAGCTTGTCCGGGATTCAATGGCAAGCACCAGCGCTTCCCCGGTGTAATATCCCTTCATTTTTCTGTCAAACGCCTGAAAAGCCGCCTGCAAACGCCGGCGAATGCCTTCCGGAAGCAGCTCGTGCACCGGCGCGGAGACAATGCCGGGTTTATACGATGATATCGGCAGGGACGGCGACAGCTTGCCTGCTGCAAAATCCGTCATGCGCTGGGCCGGAGCCAGCAGTCCACTGCCGCCGGCCTGAAAAGCCCGCTGCTCCAGCTTTTTCTGAAAATCCATTGCAGCCAGCGGACCCTTTTCCGAAGCCGCATCGATATCCTCAAGGCGGACTTCCACCACGACTCCCGAATTGGAAAAAGGGGCGTCCCGGGCTGCAAGGCTCATCCCGTTGATGACCAGCTCTCCGGGCGCGGTGGATGCCGGCACGATGAAGCCGCCCGGGCACATGCAAAACGAAAACACCCCCCTGCCCTCCACCTGTTCGACCAGCCGGTAACTGGCTGCCGGCAATCTGGGGTGTCTCGGGCTGTGATGATATTGAATCCGGTCAATCAGCGACTGGGGGTGTTCAACCCGCACGCCAAGCGCAAAGGGCTTGGGTTCAATTCTTATATTTTTTCGGTTAAGCAGCTCAAAAATATCGCGCGCTGAATGGCCGGTTGCCAGAATCACGGCATCTGCCGCTATTTTTCCTTTTCCTTCCACCCATACGCCCGTAGCCCTGCCCCCTTCCACGATCAAATCCGTTACCCAGGAATCAAAATAGATTTCGCCGCCATGGGACAGGATGGTTTCCCGGATGGATTTGACCACGCGCGGAAGCCGGTTGGATCCGATATGGGGATGGGCATCTATCAGGATATCCTCCGGAGCGCCATGAGCCACCATCAAGGACAGTATTTTGCCGATGTCCCCCCGCTTATGGGAGCGGGTATAGAGTTTGCCATCCGAATAGGCGCCGGCCCCGCCTTCGCCAAAACAGTAATTGGAGTGCGGATTCACAATGCCTTTGGCGTGAAGCTGCTGAATATCCTTTCGACGGGACGTGACATCTTTTCCTCTTTCCAGCAGAATCGGACGGATGCCCTGCTCCAGAAGCTCCAGGGCCGCAAAATATCCGGCAGGACCGGCACCGACGATCACCACCCGATAATCCGGGGATACGGGTTTGAAATTTACCTGAAACGGTGTTTTTTTCTGTAACGTTTCCGGAGAAAATACCTCAATATCCAGTAAAAACTGAGGCCGCTTTTTTCTGGCGTCAATGGATTTGCGGCGGATCACATATTCCAGATCCGTATCGGCAGGCAGGTCAAGCTGTTTTCGAATGAGATCGGGAATAACCTGGAGAGAATCGATATGATCCGGGTCGACATAAATGGACAGCTTGGTGTTCATAAGGTATTTCCAGGGGATACAGAAGGATAGGGATATAGTGGATACGTGTATCAATCATTCAGACAGAGAAACCAGTTACCGGTGCATGAAACATGAGATCGCTTTGTGCCAGGAGTGTCTGCATTGTCAGGATTCAGAGCTTTACTGCAAATTCCGATCCGCCTGCCCGATCTGGTTTCTCCAGAAAAAAGAAAACAGAGACTGGCTGGCCTCTTGAGCCAACTGCCGGATTCTCTCAACCGACCTGCAACCGCCAGGACAACATCCAGGTTCTTGGCTTAAGGATCCCCCTTTCGGAAAGGGGGACCTGGGGGGATTTCATACGGATATCTTCCTGAAATATCCCCCCGCAATCCCAATTTCCCAAAGGATTAAGTTTTCATTCTCATATCTGCGGGTGAACGCCCGGATGATTAACTCAGGGCTGCCATTCTGTCTGCAATTTTGTTAAAAGCCAGTGTTACCGGCGAATCCTTATATGTTTCCTGAAATGCGCAGCCGGAATCGCCGCAGGTCACCACTTTCTGATCAAACGGAATCTTTCCCAGAAACAGAATCCCGGCTTCATCCGCGGTTTTTTCTCCGCCGCCGGACCCGAACAGGTCGATGTGTTCCCCGCAGTGCGGGCATGAATACCCGCTCATGTTTTCAATGAGTCCAAAAATATTCATTTTTACGGTTTTACAGAAGCTGATGGATTTTCGGACATCGGCCAGCGAAACTTCCTGAGGCGTGGTGACGATAATGGCCTTTGCATCCGAAATGGTCTGGGCAATGGTCAAGGGTTCATCGCCTGTGCCCGGCGGTGAATCGATGATCAAGTAATCCAGTTCCCCCCAGTCCACATCCCCGATAAACTGCTTGATGGCGGCATATTTGACCGGACCCCTCCAGATAATGGCATCATCCTTTCCGGACATCAGGGATTCAATGGAAACCACCATCAGGTTGTCCGAATATTTCATGGGGCTGAGTTTTTGATTTTCCGACATCCCGAGCATCCCCTTGATGCCCAGCATTCGGGGAATATCCGGGCCGTGCAGGTCAACATCCATCAGACCGACCCGATAGCCCTTGCCGGCCAGCGCAACAGCCAGGTTAACGGAAGTGCTCGATTTGCCGACGCCGCCCTTGCCGCTCATGACAATGAATTTATGTTTGATCTTGCCCAGGGCCCCTTTGACGGAAGCATCCTGTTCGGCATGCTGATCTTTTTTCTTTGCAGATGATGGACACCCGCCTCCTGAAATATACTCCATCGGTTCTTTCCTCCGTGATAAAAAGCAAAACAGTTTAAACACCATTTACAATTCGAACATGAATCATGAAACACCATGAAAAATATGGCTATGAAACAAGGGATGTCAATAGAGAAAAGACATGCAGATGGGATATTCAATGATCTGAAAACCGCTTAAGTTCTCAGATCATTGAATAAAGCGGAAATGATTCCCATGAATGGGAGAAAATGCGCTTCGAAATATCGCGGACACTCTATCCGATTTTCAGGACCATCCCGGCACCGGTATCCCCTGCGGCGCAACCGCCCCAGAGCAGATAACCGCCGCCGGCCATGACCACTTCCTCGATGCCTTCGATGATGCACCGTCCGGCTGTCGGGGCCTGGGGATGGCCGTAAACCAGGGAGCTTCCATAATTGTTGAAACCCATCACATCGATTCCCAGCTGCTTGGCCATGTGGATGTCATTGGCGGCAAACGGGTTATGGGTTTTGATGGCCTTGACATCCTTGATGCCGATGCCTGCTTTTTCAAGGGCCATTTGAACCGCCGGGGTAACGGCCATTGCCATAAACCCTTTTTTAGCCCTGGAGAATCCATAAGAAACCACCTGAATTTCAACACCGGCATCCGCGCTCAATTCTTTGGCCTTTTCGCGGGTGGTCACGGTGACGGCGCAGTTGCCATCCGCCGGGTGGGTTTGCGCGCCGAAGGTATGGCTGCCATCCGGAAGGACCGGCCTTAAGGCCATCAGGCCCTCTTTTGTGCAGGGGGTGATGCCTTCATCGTCTTCAACCAGAATGGTTTTTTTCCTGGAAACTTTGACCTCGACCGGAAACATGTAGCGCTTTTTAAACGCCTTGTCATTTGCCGATGCGTCCATGTACTGTTCATAGCGTCTCAGGGCCACGGCATCGCACTCTTCGCGGGTGATCCCGGTTTCCTTGGCCACATTTTCCGCTGTCTGGATCATGGCGCCCTTTGCCCAGGGATCTTTGCCGAAATTGTCCATCATCCAGTTTTCGGAAAGGACTTCGCCGCCGGGACCGTTTGGGTTCGGCCAGATGGTATGGGGTCCGTTGGAGCAGCGATCCGTCATCAGGCAGTAGACGTTTTGATACAGCCCGGTTTCGATGCCGGAAGCCGCCTGAAAAATACAGGTGGTGGAGGTGGTGCAGGCCTGGCTGATCAGCATTCCCGGCGTGCTGACGGCGCCGATCAGCGCCGCGGCCCAGGGGCCGCCGTAAAACCACTGGGGCTGTCCGATGGTCATTCCCAGAAACAAGTAATCAAACATCATGGGATCCCATTTTTTTTCAGCCAGCCATCGTTTTGTCGTCTCTGCTGCAAGAATAATGGCATGTTCATTGGCCATGCTTCCCTGCCATCTGGCAAACGGTGTGCTGTAATAGCCCTTATATGGGATGTACGCTTTGCTTAACATGGATTTTCTGCCTCCTTCTGTAGGTTATGTATGGGTAATCTTGTCGTTAGGCCCTTCTGTTTTATTTAAATAAAGTCATTGTGTGTAACGTTCTCTAAGCACCCTGTGGAGTATTTTCCCCGTGCCGGTTCGGGGCATGTCTTCCGGAATGATGAAAACGATTTTCTTGGGACGTTTATAGCCGGCCATTTTCTCCTTGCACCAGTTCATGAGCACCTTTTCCTCAACCGGGTTGCGGGGAACCACCACGGCCATCACCTGCTCTCCCCATTTATCATCCGGAATGCTTATGACCGCCACATCGAAAACATCCGGATGGTTGCCGATAACTTCCTCGACCTCGCTGGGATAGACGTGCTCACCACCGGTAATGATCATGTTGTCTTTGCGGTCCACGATCTCATAAAAGCCGTCTTCATCCCGCCTGGCCATGTCGCCCGCGCTGAACCATCCGTCATTGAAGGCGCTGGCGGTTTTTTCGGCAAGTTTGTAATATCTGTCAAAGAGCATGGGGCCTTTGGAGTACAGCTCTCCGACTTGCCCTTGCGGCACTTCCTGCCCGTTTTCATCCAGAATCCGGATAAACTCCGTCCCCAGGGACTCGTATCCGATGGAGCCCAGCTTTCGCAGCTGGTCTTCAGGCTTTAGAACCGTTACAATGCCGGCTTCGGTGGAACCATACCCCTCATAGAGTTCAACTCCTGGGAAAAACTCCATGATGGCTTTTTTAACGCTTTTTCGGACCGGCGCCGAAGAGCACAGCAGTTTTTTTATGGAGCTGACGTTACAGGTTCTGGCGGTTTCACAGACGCTTAAGATCAGGTTGTAATGCGTGGGAATCAGGGAGATAAAAGATATTTTCTCCCTTTCAATGATCTCCAGGATTTCTTCGGCCCGGAACGATCTGGCCGGGTGGATATAGACCGATCCGCCGATATAGAGAAACGTGAAGGTAAAAAATGTTGAATTGATATGGCAAAGCGGCATGACATTCATGCAGACGTCATGATGACTGAACCCGAAATCAATGGCATTGATCAGGTAAAAAGCGATATGGGACTCATGGGAACGAATCACCCCTTTGGGCTTGCCGGTCGTTCCGGAAGTATAGATCAGAATCCAGGTGTCTTCGGGATTGACCACGGCATCCGGTTCATGGCCGGAGGAAGACGCCATCACCTGATCGTAGGATCTGAAACCGGAAACCGCTTTTCCGACAACGATGTAGTTTTGAGCCGGAATATGCTTGAGATCGGCTTTGATCTCCTGAATGATCGGCGCAAATTCGTCATCGACAATCAGCGCCATGGCATCGGAGTTCTCGACGATATAGGCCACATCCTTGCCAAGCAGCCGGAAATTGATGGGCACCATCACAATGCCGGTTTTGGCCGTTGCCAGAAAAATCTCGACAATCTCGATGCTGTTCTCCATAAAGACAGCCACTTTGTCGCCTTTGCTGAGGCCAAGTGACACCAGGCCATTGGCCAGCCGGTTGACCCGCTGGTTCAATTCCGGATAGGTAAAGCTTCGGCTGCTGTCTTTAAGCGCAACGGTGTCGGGAAATTTTCTGGCATTTATTTTAAGATTCTGTCCAAGATTCATCCAGCAGGCCATTTACTTCCTCCCCTTGTCAAATCGTTTGTATAAAACTATTCAGAATTCAGTAGGATCCCAAAACAGCTCGGGCCTGTCATCCGTCATCCGTCATCTGCATTCAGTCTTCGGCCGGCAGCCTTTACAAATACGATCTTGCGCCGACATACCGCTGATTGTAATACCGGGCCGAAAGCGAATCCGTTCGGATTTTCTTACCCCTTCCCGGCGCATGAATAAACTTGTCATCGCCGGCATAAACCCCTACATGGGTAACTGTTCCCCATTTATTGCTCGAGAAAAAAACAAGATCCCCTTTCAGCAGATTGTCTCGGTGAACCGGATACCCCGTATCAAACTGACGTTGAGAGTTTCGGGGAAGGTTCAGGCCGTTCAGTTGATAGACCGTCATGGTAAGCCCGCTGCAGTCAAATCCCGTATCAACCGAACTCCCGCCCCAGAGATACGGCGTGTCAATGAACCGCATCGTGGTTTTTACCAGTTCATCCCGCAGATAAGCGTCTCCCAGGCGGAATTGCCGGTCCACAGCATATTCGCCGGGGCTGACAATATAAAACACTTCGATGATTCCGGATGCCTTTAATCGTTCAGCCTCTTTGCGGGCCGCCTCTTTGGCGGCAAAGTCTCCGAATCGCACCTTGAACAGGCCATCCTCGGCCCTGAAATAGATCGCATCCAGTCCTTGCCCGGAGAGCAGATCGGAGAGCCTGGCCGCGTTTTCCGCAACGGCAAACGCACCGACCTGGATGGTATAACCCATTCGCTGCAACCGTTTTTCAGGCGGCAGTGAAGCCGGAGCAGGCGCATAAGGCCGCATCGGCGCATACCCGCCGCATCCGGACAGAAAGGCTGCCAGCACCAAGCAAACCATCGACCGGATCAAATAATAAGAAGAAATTCCGGCACGAAGGGAATGCATCATTTCTGGTTGTCGTCCCCTGCCCTGCTCTCCAGGATGTCTCGTTGTTTTATATAGTCAAGCACGCCATATTCCTGAACGCCTTCCGTTTTTGTCTTCTGACTTCTGCCGACTCGTTACGGTTGACTTTTATATGCCGGTCTCGTAATGATCAATAAAACATTTCAGATCGGCAAATCATCCCATGTTCAGCGACATCTATAAAGTTCAACTGGAAAATATTTTTGAAGGTCCAATGGATCTTCTTGTCTATCTGATTCGGAAAAATGAAGTCAATATCTACGACATCCCGATTTCACTGATAACCGACCGTTATCTGGATTACATTGAATGGATGAAATCCATGAATGTCGATATTGCCGGAGATTTTCTGGTCATGGCCGCAACCCTTGTCCAGATTAAATCCCGCATGCTGCTTCCGGTTCATGATGATTCAGATGAAGAAGACCCCCGCCAGGAAATCGCAAGACCCCTTCTGGAGTACCTTCAAATGAAATCAGCAGCCCTGAAACTGAATGAAAGAGAGCTGCTGGGGGAAAATACATTTATCAGGCCCCCGGCAGAAACATCCGGCCCGGGAAATCTTCCGGATCGCGAAATCCGGGTGGATCTCTTTGAGCTGATTCAAGCCTTTCAGAGAATTATGGAAAGCCTGTCACCGGATCTTTCCATTGAATTGGTCGCCGACAAGATATCCATACAGGATCGCATGACAGAGCTCATCCGGCTGCTGAAGGACAAAGGCTCCGTCACTTTTCAGGATCTGGCCTGCTACCCGGCCGGAAAGACAGAGATCATCGTTACCTTTCTGGCCATACTGGAAATGGTTAAACGCAATGCCGCCAGCGTCATCCAGAACGACGATACCGGCAACATCACCCTGTATCTGAATGAAAGGCCCCATGCCGGAATTGAAGTTTATCATTGAAAGCTTTCTCTTTGTTTCAGAAGAGCCGCTGACCCTTGAGAAAATGAAGTCGGCACTTCCATCAACCGACGACAAAGCCATTAAAGAGGCACTTCAAACGCTTATGGTTGAATACGACCACCGGGAAGGCGGCATCTGCCTGGTCGAGGTAGCCGGCGGATACCAGCTACGGACCCGTCCCGAATATGCCGAGTGGGTCCGGAAAATCATCCAGCCATCCGCGCAGCGCCTGAGCCCGGCTGCCCTGGAAACCCTGGCAATTATTGCCTACAAGCAGCCGATCATGCGAAGCGATATCGAACTCATTCGCGGGGTCGACGCCGGCGGCATTATCCGGATGCTTCTGGACAGAAAACTGATCAAAATCCTGGGAAGAAAAGAAATCCCCGGAAGGCCCCTGATTTACGCCACTACACGGCATTTTTTAGAAATATTCGGTCTGAGAGATATCAAAGATCTTCCGGCGCCCAAAGAAATTGCGGATCTGGGCAAACCGGCCGTTGACGCACCTGAAATGACGCTACCCGATAATTTTATACCTTCTCCCGATGAAAACTCTTGACTTCAGGGGCACAATGTCGTTATTTAAAGGACATCAATCGGGGCGGTTAACTCAGCGGGAGAGTGCTACCTTCACACGGTAGAAGTCGAAGGTTCAAATCCTTTACCGCCCACCAGCAAATTCAAGGGGTTGTGACGAAAGTCATAACCCCTTTTGATTTTTTTGCCGGTATCCTTCCAGGTTACCCGATCCCTTTTCCGAAGCCCTCTCATCATTACTAGGCTACATTGTAGCTGTCAAGGTATTTATTCTTTAATTCAGCCCTGCCCTTTTCCCAATCTGATTTATGGGTGTTTTCTTTTTGATAAGCATATGTTATTCAAATTGAAAATTTATCTGAATAGATATCCCAAGAAAGGCCCACATTGAAAAATATGTTGGGGTTGTAACATGACCCAAGATGTAGCGTATTTTATATCTGACGCCCACCTGGGCGCAAAAGCCCCGGACGCCGAAGCCAGGGAAGCCAGGCTGATCGGTTTCCTTGAAAATATTACCCATAAAGCTAGCCATTTATTTATCATGGGGGATTTGTTCGACTTCTGGATTGAATACACGCATGCCATTCGTCCGGATTATTTTCACATGCTGTATGAGCTCAGACGGCTGAAAAAACAGGGGGTCGAAATTCATTATCTGGCGGGAAACCATGATTTCGCACTGGGGGTATTTCTTTCTGAAAAACTTGGTGTTGCGGTGCATCCGTCGGGGTGTCTGGATATCAAACTTCAGGGCAAAACCGTTTTTTTAAGTCATGGAGACGGGCTGATGCCTTCAGACCACGGGTACCGGGTTCTAAAAAAAATCCTGCGAAACCCCCTGTGCCAGAGAACCTACAAGCTGCTTCATCCCAATTGGGGGGTTCCTCTGGCAGAAATGTTTTCACGGACCAGCAGAGATCAGATCAACTTCAGATCTCAGGAAAGCGAGCGGAATGCATATCGTCAGGTAGCCAAAAACATGTTGAAGGAAGGACCGGATATCGTTGTTTTTGGTCATACCCATTATCCGGAGATGCGTTCCTGGAATGGGAAAATCTACTGCAATACCGGAGACTGGATTCAGCATTTTACTTATGCTGTGCTGGAAAACGGAGAAATCCGCCTGAAAAAATACGGATCAGACGATCAGTCTTTTGACATTCTACCGTTTCCCCCGGCCAGTTAATATATTCTGGCCCGAATCGCGGTGACCACGGGCTTTGATATTCCCTCCACGGTAAAAAATCCCCAATGCGCTTCCTGGATATGATCACTTCCGGGAAAATATCCTTTGGTGACCGCAGGTTTCCACGGCGCGTCAAAGGCTTCAAAGCAGGAAACGGCCCTGGTTTCCGAAGCGCCGGCCTGGTTCAGGATTTCTGCCCAGAATGCGCTTTGATGCGCTTCGGAAAACCCCATGGAAGCGGGCCCTGACGGAAGCCCGGTTTCCTTGACGATAAGGGGCTTCGGATACTGAGATTGCAGTTTGTTTGCCACATTCAGGACAAAGGCAGCGCCATTTTTGGCATCCGATGGATTAAACCATTGTTCGAACGTGGGATGGATATTTGGAAGCATCAGATCCATCTTATTGAAGAAATCGAAATACTCCGGCTTAAGATACAGGAAAAACGGCTCTGATGTGGTCAGGAAAACCTGCGGGAGCTCCTTTCTGAGGCGAAGGAATGTTTTCTCTACATCTGCTGGGGTATATTGCCTGGCGTAAATCCCCTCGTTTCCAATCGAAATGGCAAGTATCAGTTTGGGGTGTTTTTTGGCCAGGCGGATGGTGTTCCGGATTTCGATTTCGGATTTCGGGTCCCAGATGCCGATAATGACGGCTATATACTTCAGCTTTTCAGCGACAGCCGGGACGAGCTCGAGGCCGTTGCTGCAGGAATAGGTGATGAGACTGTCGAAGTCAGTACGCAGCAGCCTCAGATCCGCTGTAATACCGTCCAGGGATGCCGGTTGCGCCTGTCCGTTTACTACCGAAAAACTTCGCGGGGTATAGGCCATGAACCTGGCGTTTTTAAGAACAGTGCCCAAGTTGGTGGCAGCGGCATCTGCAGCGGCCATGACCCACAGGGACAGAAGTATCGTCAATAAGACATATCGGAAAAATTTCATAAGAATTCTTTTACCATACTCTGCAAATCAGGCCTTTTAGATACGTCCCTTCCGGGAACTCAAGGGCCGTTGGGTGATCGGATGCCTGATAGAGCCTGCGAACGATCTGTCCGTTTCGGACGGCATCCCTTGCCGCGTCCGCGACAATTTTTTGAAACAGATCCGGTGGCATCAGTCCTGAGCAGGAAAAAGTAATCAGCGTTCCGCCGGGGTTCAGAAGCTTTGCGGCCAGAAGGTTGATGTCCTTGTATCCCCTGCAGGCTTTGGGTATCTGGCTTTGGGATTCGGCAAACTTGGGCGGATCCAGGATGATCACATCAAAACTGCGCCGGCTGTCCCGGAAACGGCGAAGGGTGTAAAACACATCCTCGGGCAGATTTTCCACGCGGGCAAAATCCAGTCCGTTCAGCTCGATATTTTCACTTGCCATGTCCAGAAGGGCAGCGGATGATTCAATGTTGGTGACGCTTTCAGCACCTGCAGCCAAAGCAGCCACGCCAAAAGCGCCGGTATAGGCAAAGCAGTTCAGAACATTGGCTCCTTTGCAGAATTCCGGAATCATGGCGCGGTTTTCCCGCTGATCCAGGTAAAACCCGGTCTTGTGCCCTTTTATCACATCCACGAGGAACCGAAGCTCGCCTTCCTGAATCCGGATCCGCTCCGGCGGACAGTCGCCGCTGAGAACTCCGGTGGCCGGAAACAGGCCTTCCTTTTCACGAACCGTCACATCCGAGCGTTCGTAAATGCCCTTGCAGGGGCTGTTTTCCAGTACTCCGCGATGCAGTGTACTGGAAAACTGTTCTTCCAATATCCGCACGATATCGGTTTTCCAGTGCTCTGCACCGGCGGAAAGAAACTGGCACACCAGATAATCTCCGTATTTATCAACGGTAATGCCCGGAAGCCCGTCGGATTCGGCATGGATCAGCCTGCATGCCGAAAAATTCTGCCGGGTGCCCGGAAGGGTTCTGGCAAGAATCGCCCGTGAAATCCGGTTTCGGAAAAAGTCAGTTGAGATTTCTTCATCCTGAATAAATGACCAGATACGAACGGCAATCTGAGAATGCGGGGAAAAAGCGCCTTTTGCCAGCCAGGTTCCGGTTGCTGATACGACATCAACGGTTTGACCCGGGGCAATTTGTCCGCTGATCGCATCGATCGCGCCGGAAAACACCCAGGGGTGTCGGTTGATAAGGGATTTGTCCCTGCCTTTTTTTAATCGAATGGTTGGCATATTCACTAAAAGGGGTTAAGGGTAACAGGTAATGAGACAGAAAGCAGGATTTCCTGCCCGACGGCAATAACGTCAGGGTTTGTAAAGAATTTCACCGGACATGGCGGCCTCGCCCTGAAATCGGATGATCCTGGCCTTTGCCAGCGTGTTTTTGAGATGATCTTTGCCTTCAACCATCACCGGGATGTAATTGGATGTCATGCCCTTTAACTGACCGCTGGCATCATCGCGCACGCCTTCTATCAGAATTTCAACTTCCTTTCCGATATGGCTGCGGTAAAAGCATTTTTTTTTGGCCTTGCCAAGCGCTCTGAGAGCGCTGCACCGGGTTTTGACGATCGCATGGGGCATCTGATCCGCAAAATCATGCGCAGGAGTACCTTTTCTTGGCGAAAAAGGAAAGACGTGCAGATAGGTTATCGGCAGCGCCTCGATCAGAGAAATTGTTTGATCAAATGCGGCGTCGCTTTCTCCGGGGAATCCGACCAGGACGTCCGCGCCGATGGCGGCATCCGGGATCTTGTCATGTATCCTTTGAACAAGATCTTGAAACAGTTCCCGGGTGTAAGGCCGGTTCATACGCTTTAGCACGCCATTGTCGCCGCTTTGAAGCGGAATATGAAAATGATGGCAGAATACCTTCGAGCCGGCAACCCGATCGATCAATTCATCGGAAACTTCACCCGGTTCAATGGAACTGATGCGAATCCGCGCCATCTGACCCGCGGCTTCGACAGCAACCAGCAGATCGGCCAGGTTGGTTCGGGGCATCAGGTCCAGTCCATAGTGGCCAAGATGAATTCCGGTCAGAACGATTTCATGAATGCCGTCCGCTTTCAATCCGCGAATGGATTCAAGCACGGATTCCATGGGCAGGCTTCGGCTTCTTCCCCGAGCAATGGGCACGATGCAGTAGGCGCAGAAGGCATTGCAGCCGTCCTGGATTTTCAAAAAAGGACGGGTTCGCGACTGGGTTCTTTGTAAACGTAAAGTCGGAAAGCGTCGAAGCACCGGGGTTCGGAAATGCCAGCCCTTGAACGCCCGGGCTTTTCGGTGCATGCGTCAGGGGTAGTTTTTCCGGGATTCGCAGCTTGTCCCCATGGCCGACAATGTCATGAACCCCGGCGATTTTTTGAATGGCTTCGGGTTCGGTCTGGGCATAGCAGCCGGTAACCACAATTCTGGCCCCGGGATTGGCGCGAATGGCCTGGCGAATGGCCTGCCGGGATTGCATGGAGGCTTTCTGCGTGACAGTGCAGGTGTTGATGATGCAAAGATCGGCCTCTTGGCCGCCGGCAGTCCGGTACCCCCGGTTTACGAGAGACTGCTCCAGGGTTTCGGATTCAAATTGATTGACCTTGCACCCCAGGGTTTTGATCGAAAATGTCGTCATCGGGATCGAATGAAATTGACGGCGTTTTCAAGAATGCGGATTCCCGGTGTCACGCCACGAGCTTCGGAGACGCCATTTCGCCGGTTCGTCTCCTGGATTCGGGTCCAGTCCGGATGATTGGTAAAATGGTGATAGGCTTCAGGATGCGGCATCAGGCCGAATATCCTGCCGGTGGGATCGCAAATTCCGGCAATATCCTGAACCGATCCGTTGGGGTTATGGGGAAAACTGCCGTTTGCGGAAATGCCGTCCGGCAGGCAATAGCGCAGCGCCACCTGATGGTTTTCCTCCAGCCGGCTGATGACCGCAGGGTCGGCATAGAATTTTCCCTCGCCGTGACGGACCGGGAGCTCCAGCCCGTCCATTCCCTTTGTAAACACGCAGGGAGAGTCGGGATCGGCCTTGAGAGAAACCCACTGGTCCCTGAAATTGCCGCAGTCGTTAAAAGTGAGGGCAACCGAACGCTGACGGTAATCCCCGTCGAAACCGGGCAGCAGGCCTAGATTGACCAGCGTCTGGAATCCGTTGCAGATGCCGATGACAAGATTCCCCTTGTCGATAAATTCCAGAAGCTGCTCTCCGATATGAGTTCTGAGCCGAACCGCATGAATCACTCCGGCGCCGTGGTCATCTCCCCAGCTGAAACCGCCTCCGAAAACAAGAATATGATAGGATTCCAGACGAGCGGATCCGTCCACCAGTGAATTGATGTGTATCCGTGTGGGCGTGGCGCCGGCAAGCTCGAAGGCATGAGCGGTCTCAAGATCGCAGTTCAGCCCATAGCCGGTTTGAATCAGAACACTCACTTTGCTCATATCAACGCTCCAAAAGGCTTTTTCCAGGCTGTCTTCATCTCGGTTATCGAAACGCGCAGAAAAGGATCTTCAGATCCATCCCGGATTTCAAGCTCGCCGGCTTCATCCGTGGTTTTGCCGATGCAGGCAAAGGATTGCCCGGCCATCAGCGCCTCAAACGCCTGTTCATTGTCCGGCGATACGGTGACAATGAAGCGTCCCGCGGATTCAGAAAACAGGGTCTGATCATTTCGCATGGGTTCTTCAACCGGAAGATGGGAAAGATCGATGGTCATGCCCAGGTTGCCGGCCATGGCGACCATCGCCAGATGAATGCCAAGGCCCCCGCTGTAGATGCCGTGGCAGGAAGCGACCAGGCGGTTTTCAATGGCACTGGAAAGCGCCCGGTACATCGGAAGAAATCGATCCGCAAATACCTGGGGAACATTCAGTCCCACATATCCAAAATGGTCGTAATATTCGGACCCGCCCAGCTCGTTTCGCGTCAGGCCCAGAACATAGACCCGGTCGCCGGCTGCCTTGGGATCCAGGGTTACGCACCGGGTAATATCGGAAATAATGGAGCTGGCCGAAAACTGCAGGGTCTCAAGGGCGGAGACCTTATGGGTTTCGCCATATTTTCCGGAAAGATGCCCGTCCACATACATGCTGTCTTTACCCGAAAGAAGCGGAATCGCGTAAGCCAGACACATCTCTTTCAAGGCCAGGCAGGAGCGAACGAGTTGAGCCGCTTTCAGGCGTCCGTCCGGATTGTTCACCGGGTGGTATTGAATACTGGGCCAGCAGAAATTGTCCACCCCGCCGATCTGGTCCATATCCGCACCTACGGAAATGAGCCTTCGGACTGCTTCGTCAATGGTGCAGGTTGTCATGGCATAGGCGTCGATCTGCGAATACAGCGGAAGCAGGGCCTGGGCAAAGACGATCCCGCGTTCAGATGTCAACACCGGGCGGATCACAGACGCGTCGCTGCCGATGTCCCGGTCTTTCCCCACAAGGGGTTTGATGACGCTCGATCCCTGCACTTCGTGATCATACTGACGGGTGATCCATTCCTTGGAACAGAGATTGGGGCGGGACAGCATGTCCAGAAGCAGGCGGTGATAGTCGCAGGGCTCTTTGAGAACAGGCTCAAAAAGTCCCCGTGTTTCCGGACTCTGCCAGTCGGCATCGAATTCCCACTGGGGGAATCCGGATGACAGCAGATCCAGGTCAATCCAGGCACAGGTTTTGCCCTCATAAGTAATATGAAGTTTTCCGGAATCGGTATATTCTCCGATCACGGTGCTTTCCACGGCATGTTTGCGGGAAAGGGACATGAATGCGTCCAGATTCTCGGGTTTGATGGCAAGGGTCATGCGTTCCTGGGATTCGGAAATCCAGATTTCCCACTGGTCCAGCCCCTCGTATTTCAGCGGGACTTTTTCCAGCTGAATGGTGCATCCGTTGGAAAACCGAGCGGATTCGCCGATGGAGGACGAAAGTCCGCCGCCGCCATTATCCGTGATGAACTGAATCAGACCCGAATCCCGGGCTTCCAGCAGAAAATCATGCATTTTTTTCTGGGTATAGGGATCGCCGATCTGAACATGACCGGCCGGCGTATGCTGCGGAAAAGACTTCCGAAGAGGCCGTGACGCCATGAATGCCGTCTTTTCCCACCCTGCCGCCGCACATGATGACCAGATCGCCGGCAGAGGTTTTTTTGTCCTCTGCGGGAGATCCGTCGATTCTGGCGGGCATGATGCCAAGAGCCGTGACAAAAACCAGGCATTTGCCCATATACCCGGGATGAAACAGGGTCTGGCCGAAAGTGGTGGGAATGCCGCTTTTGTTTCCGCCGTCCCGAACCCCTTCGATGATGCCGTCCAGAAGCCTTCTGGGATGAAGCCGGGGTTTCAGGTCTCCCGAATAATCCCGGGGTCCCACGCAGAAGCCGTAGCTTCCCATGATCAGGCGGGCGCCTTTGCCCGTGCCCAGCGGATCACGGTATACGCCTACGATTCCGGTGATGGCGCCGCCATAGGCTTCCATGTTGGAGGGCGAGTTATGCGTCTCTCCGGTGATGACATAATAATGGTCATCATCAAAACGGGCGGCTCCGGCATTGTCCCACAGAACCGATATCACCCAGGGTTTCTGGGCTTTAAGCGCCAGGGTCGGAGCTTCGATGCAGGTCTTGAACAGATTGTCAACGGTTACGCTGTCTCCGGTGTCAAGGTTATGATACCGGAAAAGGCCCCTGAAGGTATTGTGGTTGCAATGGTCGCTTCTGGCCTGGGAAAGATATTCCAGCTCGATATCGGTGGGATCGGAAAGCCCCCATTTGGCGCGATCCTGGCGGACCGACGGATTGAAAAAATACTCCGCGGATGATGGGAATGTCATTGGGATTCAAGGCCAGATTCCGGGACAGGCTGACAGCCTCAAGATTCTCATCGCTGTCCACGGGAATGGCGGCGACAGCCGGGCTGTGGTTGAGCCGGACTTTGGGGATCATCATGCCGATGCCGACAGCCGGATCCCAGCTTGATTTCGAGTAAATCCGCCACTGCTGGATAATGTCGTTTGCCAGAAGCTCTCCGGCAATGGCATCCGCCTGGATATCCGTCAGATGCCCTGGCCTGAATGCAGTACCGTTTTGAGGTGTATATCGCCTCCCCGGGTTTAAGCCGGATGCCGAGAACGTCTTCAACCGCTTCAACAGCCGTGCTGCCGGCATTGTCCTTGACCCCGGGTCTGAAACCCACCCAGATGGTCCAGTCGAAATCGAGGGCAAGGGGGGTAAAGGCGGAAACCTGTGTCACCGGATTGGTAAAGATCTCGGTCTGAACCCTGGTGAGTTGATCGGGCGTCAACGCCGCATCGATCGTAATCACCTGAATGGTCCGGACAGCATCCAGATCAATGCCGAAATAGTTCCGGGTCTTGTTGCGAATCCCCTGGCCTTCGGCGTCAAACAAGCCGGGTTTAAGCGTGATCTCAAGTCGGTGGGGCATGCCAAAAGCCTCTATTTATCCTGTGAAGAAAATTCGAGTGATATCATTGTAAAACACGAGAATCATCAACAGTGCCAGCGCGGCAATGCCGACCTGCTGGGCCAGTTCCCGAACGCGAATGCTTAAGGGGCGACGGATGACGGCTTCGATCAAAAAAAAGAACAAATGACCGCCGTCCAGCACGGGAATGGGCAGAAAATTGAGAATACCCAGATTGATGCTGAGAAGGGCGATAAAAAATATCAGGCTGGCTGATGCCTTCCTTGGCTTGTTGTCCGGCCATCTCGGCAATCATGATGGGGCCGCCCAGCGTTTTGGTGGATACGGTTCCCTGAATCAGCTTGATGACGCTGAGCGCGGTCAGCTCGGTAATCTTATAGGTTTGCACCAGGCTTTCGGATAAGGCTTCGACAAAACTCAGCTTCCGAGTGTGTACATCCCCGGAAGACATCACGCCGATCACATACCGGTCAATGGGTTCTCCGAAAATATTTTTGGAGGGTTTTGGCTGAGGGGTCACCACCACATCCAGGGATTGATCCTGCCTGAGAAGGGTAAAAGTCAGATCCCGCCCCTGGCTGGAGGCAATCATTCCGGCCATCGTTTCCCAGCTGTCGATGGTCCGTCCATTGATGGCCGTAACCCTGTCGCTTATCTGAATCCCGGCCTGAGCGGCAGGGGAGCCGGAGTCGATTTTTCCGATCACGGGATTGAGAACCGGAATGCCGGTGATGAGAAAAAGACCGAAAAAAATAACCACGGCCAGGAGAAGATTGGAAAAAGGGCCGGCAGCGACAATCAAAAAGCGCTTGAAAAGCGGCTTGTGGTTGAACGACAGGGGAATGTCTTCCGGCGGAATTTCGGCATCGGGTTCATCCCCGACCATCTTGACGTAACCGCCCAAGCGGAATGGCCGAAAGCCGGTAGTCTGTAATGCCGATGGTCTTGCCGGCGATTCGCGGCCCGAATCCGAGGGAAAATTTAAGGACTCCCACGCCAAAAAGTCTTGCCACCAGAAAATGTCCGAGCTCATGCACCAGAATCAGGACGCTGAGCACAACGATAAATGAAAATATATTGGTTGTCATAATAATTTTATAAAATGTATCCTGTTATCTGAGTAATCTTTCAACAGCCGTGGTTGCGGCAGCCCTTGCCCAGGAATCCGACCAAAGTATTTCATCCAGGCCAGGGGACGTGAAGACCGTGTGATGGTCCATCGTGTTCCGAACTGATTTCGGGAATGTCGGAAAAGCCTATTTTCCCATCCAGGAATGCCTGAACCGCAATTTCGTTGGATGCGTTCAGCACGGCAGGCAGCGTTTCACCGACATCGCAGGCAATGCAGGCAAGCTTGAGACAGGGAAATTTGTCCATGTCCGGGGTTTCAAACGTCAGGGCGCCGATCCTGGGAAAATCCGGCAGGGCCTGCCCCAGCGGAAGCCGCTTGTGGGTAAGACAGCGCGTATGCAATGGCTGTTTTCATGTCCGGTATTCCCATCTGCGCCATAACCGATCCGTCCTGAAACGCTACCATGGAATGTATCACACTTTGGGGATGAATGACAACATCGATCCGGTTTCGGGAAAGCGCAAATAAATGATGCGCCTCGATCACCTCAAGGCCTTTATTCATCAGGGTGGCTGAATCAATGCTGATTTTCTTTCCCATCTCCCAGTTGGGGTGGGAAAGGGCATCTGAAACCGTGATGCCGGAAAATTCATTCATCGGCTTATGGCAGAAACGGACCTCCGGAGCAGGTCAGTATCAGTTTCTGGACAGCCTTGCTGTCGCTGCCCTGAAGACACTGAAAAATCGCGCTATGTTCGCTGTCTATGGGAAGAATTTGAATCTTTCGTTCTGCGGCCAGGTCCATCACCAGGTCTCCGGCCATGACAAGGGTTTCCTTGTTGGCAAGGGCAATGTCTTTACCGGCGGAGATGGCATCCAGAACCGGAATAAGGCCGGCTGCTCCCACCATTGCGCCCACCACCAGGGTGACTGAACCGAGCGTGGCAGCGGCTTTTAGCCCGTCAGGGCCGGACAGGATATCGATTTTGAGTCCGGCCGGCAGCAGCTGCGAAAGCTTATGCGCCGAGTCCGCATCAAAAACCACTGCCATTTCCGGCCTGAAATTTTTGGATCTGTTCGGCAAGACGCGTGATGTTGGATTTGGCGGCAAGGGCTTTTACGCAGAACAGTTCGGGAAACTGTTCCACAATGCGGAGCGTATTTTGGCCAATAGAGCCCGTTGATCCGAGTATGCAAAGGGATTTCATAATAAACCACTGATGGCTTCGTAAAAAGCTCAATATCTGCGTTGAGCTTCATCCTTCGTCATTGCGGCGTACTAATCCGTACGCCTCACTCCTCAGGATTTGCTCGCCTTGATCTTGAACTTTTTACTTTGCCATCCCATTTTTGACTTTAAAAGCGTTTATTAGCAAAGAATGTATTCTTTGAAAATGAGCGCAACCGGCGAGGCAAAAAGCAGGGCATCTATCCGGTCCAGCATTCCCCCGTGACCGGGCAATAATGTGCCGGAATCCTTGATCTGCACCGATCGTTTCAAGGCAGACTCATACAAATCGCCTATCTGCCCGGCTGTGCCGATAAGCAGAAACATGACCATGCACGCTGCCCAGGGAAGCGACGGGAGAAACATGGCCTTGATGATTCCGCCGATCAGCAGGTTGGCGCAGAGTCCGCCGATAGAGCCTTCAATGGTTTTATTGGGGCTGACCGACGGGCAGAGTTTGTGGCGGCCCAGATACGAACCCGCATAATAGGCTCCGATATCCCCTGCAAAAACAATTGCCAGAAGAAAAAAAATCCACAGAATGCCGGCATCCGTACTGCGAATACGGATCAAGCAGGTAATCAGAACCGGAATATACACCATGCCCTGAATCTGCATGGCAAACGCATCAACGATGGCGGGGTCGGTTTTGTAACGGGGCAATAAGAAAAAGCTGCACAAAAGAAAATTAAGGGTGATGATAACCAGAATAAACGCCGTCGAATTGGAATATGCCGCCCAGATGATGGACAGCCCGGAAGTATACCCTAAAATGACCAGTGGCGGGTAAATGCCTTTGGCATTTCTGCTATAGGCAATTTGAAAATATTCCCGCAGCGACAGCAAACAGACCAGAGCGATCAGCAGTGCAAACATCAGGGGACTGCCCCAGCCAAGCCAGAAAATCAGGATCGGGAGCGCCGTCAGGCCTGTTAACCAGCGTTTGACGTGAGAGGAAAGGGTCATGCGTTTCCGAATCTGCGTTCGCGCTGCTGATAGTTTTTTAGGATATCCAGATATTCATTCTGTGAAAAATCAGGCCACAGGGTTCGGGTGATATGAAGTTCTGAATAGGCGATCTGCCAGAGAAGAAAATTGCTGATCCGCATTTCCCCGCTGGTTCGAATCAGCAGGTCCGGATCCGGAAGATTGTGAGTATAAAGGTGAGCGGAAACAGTTTCTTCGGTAATGGATTGGGGATCCAGACTGCCGGCTCTGGCTTTTTCCGCCAGAATTCGGGTCATTCGAACAATTTCCGCCCGGCTGCCATAACTCAGGGCCAGATTCAACACCATTCCCGGATTGTGCCGGGTGGCCTCAATGGTCTGCAAAAGCACATCCTGAACGTCCTGGGGGAGGCGTTCAATCTGTCCAATGGCATTCAGCCGGATGCCATTGGACAGCATGGCGGGTTTTTCAGACACAAGAAATTTTTTTAAAAGAGACATCAGGGCAGACACTTCAATTGCAGAGCGCTGCCAGTTTTCCGTGGAAAAAGCATACAGGGTTAATGTCGGTATGCCGATTTCCCGGCTGGCAGTGACAATGGTTCGAACCGTCTCTGCCCCTCTTTCATGCCCGTGAATCCGGTTAAGAAGGCGCTGTTTGGCCCACCGGCCGTTGCCATCCATGATAATGGCCACATGGGCCGGCAGTCGTTGAAGGTCAATCCCTTTTTCCAGGGCGGCAACCTCAACAGGCGGCTGTTTAGAATTCAAGGATTTCTTTCTCTTTTTCGCTGTAAATGGCGTCAACCATTTTAATGTAATCGTCAGTGATTTTCTGGATTTGATCCTGGCTCTTGAACGCCTCGTCTTCAGAGATATCCCCGTCTTTTTTCAAGCCCTTGATCAGTTCATTGGAATCCCTGCGGATATTGCGGATAGCCACCTTGTGCTCTTCGCTCATTTTGTGGATAATCTTCACCAGGCTTTTCCGCCGGTCTGCGGTAAGGGGAGGAATGGAAATTCGAACAATTTTCCATCATTGGATGGCGTCAGCCCCAGGTCTGATTTCAAAATGGCTTTTTCAATTTCCTTGATGACCGATACATCCCAGGGCTGGATCGTAATTAGGCGGCTTTCAGGAACGGAAAGAGAAGCCATCTGGCTGAGCTGAGTCAGCGTGCCGTAATAATCCACCCGAATACCGTCCAGAATGGATAGCGATGCACGGCCGGTTCGAACCCGCTTGAATTCGTTTTTCAAAGCAGCCAGGGATTTGTTCATTGCATCTTTGGTTTCTTGATAAATGGATTCAATCATGGGATTCCCCTTTTTTTATCAGGAGTCAGAAAAACAGAGGTCAGGAGTCAGACAAAAAAACAGAAGTATGACGGATGTTAAACGGTGGATCGAGATACAGTATTCAGTTGCAGATCCGGGTGCCCACGTCATCTCCGCAGACAACCTTTCTGATATTTCCCGGGCTGTGGAGATTGAATACGGCCAGGGGCAGCAGGTTATCCATCGCCAGTGATATCGCCGTCATATCCATGACTTTCAGCTGGCGTTCCAGCACCTCCATGTAGCTGATCGTTTTGATAAACCGGGCATCCTTGTTCTTGACCGGGTCAGCATCATAGATTCCGTCCACCTTGGTCGCTTTTAAGAGAATTTCGGCATGAATTTCCTGCGCCCTCAAGGCAGCGGCGGTATCTGTGGTAAAATACGGACTTCCGGTTCCGGCTGCAAAAATAACGGCCCGTCCTTTTTCAAGGTGGCGAACCGCTCTTCGAACGATGAACGGTTCTGCAACCTCATGCATGGATATGGCGGTCTGGACCCTTGTCACAACACCTTTGCGCTCCAGGGCATCCTGAAGGGCAATGCTGTTGATAACGGTGGCCAGCATTCCCATGTGGTCGGCAGAGGTCCGGTCCATGCCAAAGGAGCTGGCGGCAATTCCCCGGAAAATATTGCCGCCGCCGACCACGATTGCGATCTGAACTCCGATGTCAATGACGGATCGGATTTCATCCGCCACGTATTTGATCATGTCCGGATCAATGCCGAACCCCTGGTTTCCCATGAGGGCTTCGCCACTCAGCTTAAGAAGGATTCGTTTGTAGAGCGGTTGTTTCAAGGAGTCATTCTCCTACCTGGAATCTCACAAAACGTTTGATGGTAATGTTCTCGCCGATTTTGGCAATTTGTTCATTGATCAGGTCGGAAATGGTGATATTGGGGTCACGGACATACCCCTGGTTGAGCAGGCAGCTTTCTTTATAGAATTTGCTCAGCTTGCCCTCTGCAATCTTATCGATCATCTGTTCGGGTTTGCCCATGGCGCGAACCTGGTCCCGGTAAATCTCCATTTCCTTTTCAACCACTTCCTTGGGAACATCCTGCTGAGAAATGGATACGGGATTGGTGGCTGCAATGTGCATGGCGATATTTCTGGCAAACTGGACGAAGTCTTCATTCTTGGCCACAAAATCGGTTTCACAGTTGACTTCAACCATGACGCCGAGTTTGCCGCCGGTATGAATGTAGGTTTGAATCGTTCCTTCGGACATGGCCCTGCCGGCCCTTTTGGCTGCTGTTGCCAGTCCTTTTTTTCTGAGAAAATCGATGGCCTTGCTGATATCGCCATCGCTTTGTTTCAGCGCTTCCTTGCAATCCATCATTCCGGCGGCGGTTTTGTCCCGCAGCTCTTTAACAGTTGATGCACTAATGGTGGTCATGGTGCTTCTTCTCCTTACATCTTATTTGCTGAATCCCCAAAAAGGGATGCTGCTTTATTAATTTCAATCCTGACAGAATCACACTTCGCTGTCGTCATCTTCTTCCACTGCGTCATATTTGGATGATGCTTTCTTGATGATTTCGATGACCGGGCCATCCGCGCCATCTGAAATCACTTTGCGTTCGCCGGTTTTCAGATCCGCACCGGCCGGGCTCATCTCGGATTCATCAATGGCTTTGTCCGAATCGGCCTGTTTTTTCTCGGCATAACGCTGCTGGCCTTCGATGCAGGCATCGGCGATTTTGGAAGTGAGCAGGCGAATGGACCGAATCGCGTCATCGTTTCCCGGAATCAGGTAATCAATCTCGTCCGGATCGCAGTTGGTATCCGCAATTGCGATGATGGGGATTCGAAGTCTTCGTCCTTCGCGGACGGCGATGGCTTCATTCTTGGAATCCACGATAAAGATGGCGCCGGGCAGCCGGGTCATGGTGCGGATACCGCCCAGAATGCTGTCCAGTTTCAGGCGTTCTTTTCCCAGTTGCTGACGTTCTTTTTTGGGATAGAGGTTGATGGACCCGTCTGTTTCAATGGTATTCAGGGTGTTTAACCGGTCGATGCTTTTTTTGATCGTTTGGAAATTGGTCAGCATTCCACCCAGCCACCGGTTGTGAATATAATACATTTCACATCGGCTGGCTTCTTCGAAAATGGTTTCCTTGGCCTGTTTCTTTGTGCCGACAAACAGGACGGATTTGCCGTTTGCTACCGTATCCACAACAAAATCATAAACATCTCTGAACATGCGGACGGTTTTTTGCAGATCAATGATATAAATTCCGTTTCTTGCTCCGAAGATAAAGGGTTTCATCTTCGGATTCCAGCGTTTGGTCTGGTGACCAAAATGAACTCCTGCTTCAAGAAGTTCTTTCATCGTAACATAAGCCATTTTGTTTCTCCTTTTTTGGTTTTGCCACCGCTCTCATCAGCCCGAATATCCACTTTCCACGAAAGCACCGAAAATTCAGTCAGAGAACGTGCGAATTATTTTAAATCTTCTTTTTGTACCAAATTATTTATATTTTCACAATTAAAAACTGATATTTTTTATGAAAGGAGTCCGTCCTCAACCTTCTTTCCTTTTGTGCATCACAACGACGCGATCGTGTCCGGCATAGTCCTTTATGATTTGAAAAGGATGATAATGACCGCAATGCTGAATCAGCCGGATCACGGCTTCCTTTTGATTAAAACCCATTTCGAGCAGGAGAACGCCCTGGGGTTTCAGCAGCGGATGCGCCGAAAAGATAATCTGTCGAATGGCATGAAGACCGTCGGATCGGCCGTCCAGAGCCAGCAGCGGTTCAAATCGATAGACCTCGGGCTGAAGGCCGGAAATGTCTTCAGAGGGGATATATGGCGGATTCGACAGAATCATGTCAAAAACAGGCTTGTTGGGCGAAAACGGATCCAGCCAGTTGCCGGCGACAAACTGAACAACGGAGGCCAGTTGATGGCGTCTGGCGTTTCTCCGTGCAATTTCAATCGCTTTCAGAGAGATATCCGTTGCAACGTAGCGGTATGCCGGTCGCTCGGATGCCAGGGCAAGGACAATGGCGCCGGATCCGGTACCCAGCTCCAGAACCTGTCCCGCCGGATCCGGAGACGAGTCCGCGGACCTGAGGCAGCTCAAGGCGGCCTCCACAAGGGTTTCGGTATCCGGCCTCGGAATTAGAACGTTCGGGTTGACCTCAAGGTCCAGGGACCAGAATTCTTTTTTGCCAATGATATAGGCTACCGGTTCTCTGTTGACCCGTCGTTTGATCAGGGATTTGAATTCAGAGAGCTCGCTTTTTAATAAAGGCTGGTCGTATCTGAGGTATAAATCAATCCGTTTCAGCTTCAGGAGGGTGGCAAGGAGAATTTCAGCAGTTGCCCGAGGGCTGTCAATGCCGTGAGAAGTGAAATATCCTGTTGCCCACTTGATGAGATTCAGGATGGTCCACTCAGCTTCCCTGGGGACGGGAGGATTCTGCATTCTGTAAGGCCTGGGCCTGGTAATAAGCGGTTAGCTGGTCGATGATCTCATCAATGTCGCCTTGAAGAATGGCTTCCAGTTTATAAAGTGTCAGCCCGATGCGGTGATCCGTCATGCGGCCCTGCGGAAAATTATAGGTCCGGATTCTGCCGCTTCGATCCCCGGTTCCCACCTGGCTTTTACGGTCCAGAGAGCGTTTTTCATCCTGTTCGCTGACCATTTTATCCAAAAGCCTGGCTCTTAAAACGGTCAAGGCCTTGGCTTTATTTTTCCATTGGGATTTTTCGTCCTGGCAGATGACCACCAGACCGGTGGGCAGGTGGGTAACCCGCACTGCCGAATCGGTTGTATTGACAGACTGTCCGCCGGGGCCGGAGGAGCGAAATACATCAAATTTGATTTCCGTCGGCATCGATGTGGACTTCGACTTCCTCTGCTTCCGGAAGCACGGCAACGGTGACCGCGGAGGTATGGATGCGACCCTGTGTTTCCGTGGTGGGAACCCGCTGAACACGATGGGTGCCGCTTTCGTATTTAAATGCGCTGTATGCGCCGTTGCCATGAACCATGGCAACGATTTCCTTTAAGCCGCCGACGCCCGTCGTGTGATGGGTCATCACCTCGACTTTCCAGTTGCGTTTTTCAGCGTATCGAGCAGTACATTCGAAACAGATCTCCGGCAAAAAGACCTGCTTCTTCACCGCCGGTCCCGGCCCGGATTTCCAGAATGATGTTTTTGTCGTCATTGGGATTTTTGGGTACAAGAAGCCGTTTGATCTGCTGATCGAGCTGTTCTTTTTCGCGGTTCAAATTCTCGATTTCATCGCGGGCCATTTCCTTGATGTCCGGATCACTGTCCTTTAACATCTCGTGGCTGTTGTCAAGATCGCCGATGATCCGCTTGTATTCGCGATAAGCTGCAACAACCTTGTTCAGGTCTGCGTGCTCTTGAGCATATTTCTGGTAGAGTTCTCGATTCTGAACGGTCTTCTGGTCTGATAGAAGTTTTTCGACCTCCAGAAATCGTTTCTCAACACCTTTTAATTTGTCAAACATAACATGTCAGGCCAAGGGCCAAGGGCAAAAAATGTCAAGGGACTTGATCCGTTCCTTGCCTTCAGCCTTCAGCCTTTAAGCCTTCAGCCTTTATTTTTGAAACTTCTCATATTTTTTGCGGAACCGTTCAATTCGGCCGGCCGTATCTACCAGTTTTTGTTTTCCGGTAAAAAACGGATGGCATTTGGAACAGATTTCGATATGAATATCGGGCTTTGTGGATCCAACTTGAAAATTGTTGCCACAGGCGCATTTGATGACCGTTTCTGCATAAGGCGGATGAATCGTCGCTTTCATTACTCTGGTGAACTCCCTATCTTGGTTGTTAATATCATGTTCCTTCAGAATCAAGCATTCATGGAATTTAAAAAGTCTTTATTATTCTTTGTTCCGCTCATTTTTTCAAGTAAAAATTCAAGGCTGTCCACAGGATTTAAGGAAGACAGCAGTTTTCGCAGAATCCAGACCCGGTTCAATGTCTCATCTTCCAAAAGAAGCTCTTCTTTTCGGGTGCCGGATTTCTTGATGTCAATTGCCGGAAATACCCGCTTGTCGGCAAGTCTTCTGTCAAGCTGAATTTCCATATTGCCGGTTCCCTTGAATTCTTCAAAAATGACTTCATCCATTCGGCTTCCGGTGTCGATCAGGGCGGTGGCGATGATGGTCAGACTGCCGCCTTCCTCAATGTTGCGCGCTGCTCCGAAAAACCGTTTGGGACGCTGAAGTGCGTTGGAGTCCACGCCGCCGGAAAGAATTTTTCCACTGGGAGGCATCACCGAGTTATAGGCGCGGGCAAGCCGGGTGACACTGTCCAGAAGAATAACCACGTCTTTTTTATGTTCAACCAGACGCTTGGCTTTTTCGATGACCATTTCCGCCACCTGAACATGGCGTTCAGCCGGTTCGTCAAAGGTAGAGCTGATGACCTCGGCATTGACCGATCGTTCCATGTCGGTAACTTCTTCGGGCCGTTCGTCAATGAGAAGCACAAAGGGAATGACTTCCTTGTGGCTGCCGATAATGCTGTTGGCGATGTTTTGAAGCAGCATGGTCTTGCCCGAACGCGGCGGAGATACGATCAGCCCTCTTTGGCCAAAACCGATGGGAATCATCAAGTCCATGATGCGCGTGGAATAATTGTCCGCGGCACCTTCAATATTCATTTTCCGGTTTGGATACAAGGGGGTAAGGTTGTCAAAGAGAATTTTGTCACGCGCCACTTCCGGGTCTTCGTAATTGACGGCCTCCACCTTCAGAAGCGCAAAATACCGCTCGGTTTCTTTGGGTTGGCGGATTTGTCCGGAGATGGTGTCACCGGTTCTCAGGTTAAATCGCCGGATCTGAGAAGGGGAAACGTAAATATCGTCCGGCCCTGGAAGATAGTTGTAGTTGGGTGCGCGCAGAAAACCAAACCCATCCGGAAGGATTTCAAGGGTTCCTTCACCATAGATCTGACCATTTTTTTCAAACTGGGTCTGAAGCAGGGCAAAAATAAGTTCCTGTTTTCGCAGGCCGGCAGCCCCGTGAATGTTATAATCCTTGGCCATCTGGGCCAATTCGCTGATTCTTTTGTCTTTAAGTTCGGCTATGTTCATTAATGCAATACCCCGTTGTTTTCTTACCCGCCGGTCGTGTTCCGCTGTGTTGTACTGGGGGTCAGAAGTGGAAAATGGTCAAAACGATAGACTTTTTACCGGACCATCATTCAGGAAGCAGGTACATCTTTGAAATGCAATCGGTGAATGATGATTCAATGCTTTGCTGGATATGGAGGAATAAAGGAGTTTCTGAGATTATATGCTTGAAGAATTGGTTTAGGTATTCACTCCAAATGGCGGACGTTAAGCCTTTAAATGTGCATATTTATATCATGATAATAATGATGTCAAGAAAATTGTTGTTAAGTACTATGGGCTATCGGCTGATGGCCCAGAGCCTATGGCCGATAGCCTACAGCCTATTGCCTTATTTTGAAAACAGCATCTCCATATAAAACCGGGTGATTGGGTCTATCGAATCCAGCGAATGCGCGCTGTCCGTGTTCCTGGCAGCCATTTCTTTCCGGATTTTTCCGGCCAGAACCTTTCCCAGCTCCACCCCGAACTGATCAAAAGGATTGATGCCCCAGATAAAAGCCTCAAAAACGGTTCTGGCTTCGTAAAACGACAGGAGCTTGCCGATGCTTTCCGGGGAAAGATCCTTTAAAATCATCGTGGATGACGGGCGATTGCCGGGAAAACACCGGGCCGGATCCGCATCCTCTTTTCCCGTGGCAAGGGCCATGGGCTGGGAAAGCAGATTGGCCCAGAGCTCCTGATGATTGGTTACTCCCTTGGACAGCGTCCGGTATTGCGGGTACTGAGGATGAACAACGCCGATAAATTCGATCGGGAAAGCCCTTCCCTGGTGAGCGAGTTGAAAAAACGAATGCTGGGCGTTTGTGCCGGGTTCTCCAAAGATGATTGTTCCGCAAGGCTCTTCCATGAAAGTGCCTTCGGTATTGACCATTTTGCCGTTACTTTCCATATTGAGCTGCTGAACATGAGGCGCCAGTTTGGCCAAAGGGGCTGAATAGGGAATAATGGCCTGCGCCGGATATTTTAGAAAATTGTTGTTCCAGATCGCAATCAGTGCGGACACAAGCGGCATGTTTTCCTGAACCGGGGAGTTAAGGGCATGGGAATCCATGGCTTCAGCCCCTTTCAGGAAACGCTCGAATATATCATATCCCAGATACAGGCTCAGGGGTACTGCGCCGACCGCGGAGCAGACGCTGTATCTGCCGCCGATGAAATCGAACATGTTAAAGGATTGAAGCACGGGATTGTCGGGATTATCCCCCGGACTTCCCTTGCTGGTTACCGTTACGATATGCTTTGAGGGATCAATTCCTTTCTGGGTCATAAACGCCCGGGCCAGGCCTTCGTTGGAAAGGGTCTCGGGCGTTGTATAGCTTTTTGAAATGATCAGCCACAGTGTGGCTTCAGGGTCGATTTCTCCGGCAATGGCCCCGAAATTGTGGATGTCCACATTCGACAGATAGTGAAGATCGATGCCGCGGTCCGCATACGACTTCAGCGCAGTTGAAACGAATTCCGTTCCCAGATAGGAGCCGCCGATGCCGATAACCACAACATGACGGAAGCGCTTGCCCGTGGACCCGAGAATCATCCCTTCATGAACCTGATCGGAAAATGCCTTGATCTGGCGATTGACCTCTCTTAGCTCGGAAAGGATATCTTTTCCATCAAGATAGAGGGAAGCGCTGGAAAAATCGCGGGTCGCCGTGTGAAGCGCGGCCCGGTTTTCCGTCACATTCAGTCTTTGGCCCTGTGTCATGGCCGCATATTTTTCCAGAACCCCGCGGGTTCTGGCGAGCTCAAAAAGAAGCTCCAGCGTGCTCGCGTCGAGCCGCTGCCGCGAAAAATCAAAAAATACATCTGCGGCGGTCAGGGAAAATGCGTTTAAACGGTTGGGTTCGGCGATAAGATGCTTCAGATGGTTTTGCGGCTGATTCATTACCTCTGCCCGAGCCATGAGCTTTTTCCATGTTTCTCCGCTATAAAGACATTGTGATGTCATCCCGTCTCCTTTTCATCTTCACGGCAATCTCTTACGGTTTTGAATAATACTCCCGGTACCAGGCAATGAACCGTTCGATACCGGTTTCAAGAGGTGTCTGGGGTTTGAATCCGACATCCGCAATCAGATCGTCGATATCGGCGTATGTGGACACCACATCTCCGGGCTGAAGATCCAGATATGTTTTGCGGGCGGTCTTTCCAAGATTTTTTTCAATGATTTCGATAAAAGTTGACAATTCTACCGGGTTGTTGTTCCCGATATTATAGAGTCTGTAGGGGACATAGGACGTTCCGGGATCCGGGCGATCCCCGGACCAGGCAGGATTGGGCTGAGGCAGCTTTCCCATGATCCGGAAAACGCCTTCGATGATATCGTCGATATAGGTAAAATCCCGGTTCATTTTGCCGTGGTTGAAAACCTGAATCGGTTTGTCTTCCAGAATCGCCCGGACAAACAGAAACAAGGCCATATCGGGTCTTCCCCAGGGACCATAGACCGTGAAAAACCGCAAGCCCGTGCAGTGCATGTTGTAAAGGTGGCTGTAAGTGTGCGCCATCAGCTCATTGGCTTTTTTTGTGGCGGCATAAAGCGATACCGGATGGTCCACGTTGTGATGCACCGAAAACGGCATCAGCGTGTTTGCCCCGTATACGGAACTGGAAGAGGCGAACACGAAATGTTTCACCTGGTTGTACCGGCAGCATTCCAGAAGATTCACAAATCCCACGATATTGGAATCCACATACGCATGGGGGTTGGTCAGGGAATACCGGACACCTGCCTGGGCCGCCAGATTCACCACCACGTCAAAGGGCTTGTGCTTCTTGAAAACAGATTCCAGACCGGTGCGATCCGAAATGTCATTCTGATGAAACGAAAACTTGTCAAATGCAAGCAGCTGATCCAGCCTGGACTGCTTGAGGCCGACATCATAATAGGGATTCATGTTGTCGATGCCCGCCACACGACAACCCATTTTAAGCAGCCGAAGCGAGAGGTGATAACCGATAAAACCGGCAGCGCCGGTGACCAGCACGTTTTGAAAATTCAAATTCATATCAGTCCCTTAATGTGTATCGTTCAGCAAAACAATGCTTGCGGCAGGGTTCCAGCAGGAGTCTGTGTGTTGCAATTTACTTTTCGGTATCCACCAGCCCTTTGACAAACCACCGCTGCATGAAAAGCACGACCAGGACCGGCGGCAGCATGACGATGAAGGGCTCCGGCCAATGCGACGTTCCAGGTGGGAAGGTCGTCCATCTGAGGGATCAGGCGTTTCAGTCCGATAACGGCAGTAGACATCTTCGGGTTTGTGGTGATCAGAAGGGGCCAGAGATACTGGTTCCAGCCGTAGACAAAATCAATGACGATCAAGGCGGCAATGTTGGTTTTGGAAAGCGGAAGCAGGATTTTTGTAAAGAACTTCATGGGCGATGCGCCGTCGATTTTGGCGGCTTCGCAGAGTTCTTCCGGAACCGTCAGGTAAAACTGCCGGAACAGAAACGTTGCGGTGGCGGAGGCGATCAGGGGAAGAATGAGGCCGGCATAACTGTCCAGAAGGCTAAGCTCTATGGAGATGCGAAAACGGCTTCCCGTGAAAAATCCGATGAGCGTATCCACATGAAAAACCTCCAGTATCCGCTGAATCGGGCCAAAGACATTGGCGGTTACCTCGTAAGTGGGCAGGATACGGACCTCTACCGGCAGCATCAGGGTGCAGAAAACCGACACAAAGGCGATCTTTCTGAAGCGAAAATCAAAATAAACAATGGCAAAAGCCGCCAGCATGGAAACGGATATCTTCCCGAAGGTAATTCCGATAGCCATGATAAAGGAATTCCACATCTGGATGCCCAGATTGCCTTTGATCCAGGCGGTCTTCAGATTGACAAGAAGCTGATCGCCGGGGATCAGGGGCATGGGAACTCTGGCCACTTCTTCAAGCGGGAGCGTTGCCGCAACGATGGTGTAGAAAATGGGAAATCCGACAATGCCGATTCCAAAAATCAACAGGGTATAGGTCAATAAATCCAGCCAGGGTGTTTTTTCAACCATAGAGCTTATCCCGTGTACTGCACCTTTTTTTCAACATATTTGAACTGCAGGGCTGTCAGGACGACGATCACGATCATCAGAACAACCGACTGGGCTGCCGACGATCCCAGATCCAGCCCCACAAAGCCGTCCTTATAGACTTTATAGACCATGGTCATGGTGGCGCCCCCGGGTCCTCCCTGGGTGACCGTGTGGATGATGCCGAATGTCTCGAAAAAAGCATATACCACGTTCATGACCAGAAGAAAAAACAGGGTAGGGGACAGAAGGGGAAAGGTAATGACCCAGAAACGCCGAAGGGGGCTGGCGCCGTCTATGGCAGCAGCCTCGATCAGTGATTTGGGAATGGACTGAAGACCTGCGATGAAAAAAACAAAATTATAGCTGATCTGCTTCCATGCGCTGGCGATAACCACCAGAAACAGCGCATCGTTTCCGTCCAGTATCGGGTTCCACTCGAATGCCGAACCAGCGCATGACCGAAAAGGCGATCACGCCGAAAGAAGGGTGAAACAAAAACAGCCACACAATGCCGGAGATGGCGGGGGCAATGGCATACGGCCAGATCAGAAATGTGCGGATAACCGCTTTGGCCTTTAATGCCCGGTTGGCCATGGCAGCCACCAGAAGACCCATTGAAATCGACAGGAGGGCGGTTGAAAAACTGAAAAAAAACGTAATGCCGATGGATTTCCAATAAAGATGATCGCTAAACAACCGGGTAAAGTTGTCAAACCATACGAACTGGCTTCTTACGCCAAAAGGATCGCTCAGCATAAAGGACTGGAAAAGCGCCTGTGTTGCCGGCCAGTAGAAAAATGTCAAAATGACAATCGTCTGTGGCAGAATCAACAGGTAAGGCAGGTATTTGCTGGTAAAAAAAGAGCGTTTCAGCATGGAGAATCGCGGTTGCCTTTGTTGTGTGGGTAGTTATCAGACAGAGAATTGATAGGCAAAAGACTGAATGCCTTTGGATGTTGTAATATCCTTCAGCCTTCAGTCTTCAGCCTTAAAACCTAAGTTATTTGCTGCGTTTTTCAAATTGGCGCAGGATTTCATTGCTTCTGCTGACCGCATCATCCAGTGCCTGTTTGGCGGTTTTTTTGCCCTGCCAGAGCATTTCCAGCTCTTCGTTCATGACATCGCGGATCTGGGGAAAGCTTCCTATCCGGATTCCCCGTGAATTCACCGTCGGGTCCTTGCGGGTCATCTGAAGAATTCCCACTTCCTGAAGGGGTTCCTCCTTGTAAAAGCCGTCGGCCTTCAGTTTGTTGTAAGCCTGCATGGAGATGGGGAAATAACCGGTTTCCTTGTGCCAGATAATCTGCATTTCCTCGTTTGCCTGAAACGCCAGAAAATCCGCCACGCCCTGATATTCTGCCTTGGGATGACCTTTTAAAACCCACAGGGATGCGCCGCCGATGATGCTGTTCTGGGGGTTTTTCATGGAAGCTTCAACCGGAAGCGGGGCTGCGTCCCAGTCGAATTTGATATTTTTCTTCAAGGCCCCGATGGCGCTGATGCTGTCCATCAAAATAGCGCATTTGCCGGAGATGAATGCGGCTTCCGGGCCTTTATACTCCCGTTCTTCATAGGTAAATCGCTTGTCATCCAACCAGGTTTTCAGCCGTTCCATGTGTTTTATCACCATGGGGTTGTTGATGGTCAGCTCGGTGTCCAGTCCATCAAAACCGTTGGCTTTGGTGGCAAGCGGAATATCATGAATCGCGCTGTAATTTTCAATCATTACCCAGGTCTGCCAGGCACTCGTCATACCGTATTCGGTGCCGGATGCCACCAGCTTTTTTGTGTATTCGCCCACCTCGTCCCAGGTTCTTGGGGGACCGGTCGAGGCCGGCCTTCTTGAAAAGATCCTTGTTGTAATACATGATCGGGGTCGAGGAATTAAACGGCATGGACTGCAGTTCGCCATTGGAGGAGACATAATAGGAGAGAACCGGCTGGAGATAGGATTTCCAGTCGATTTTGTGACCCGTATCCTTCATGAGGTTGAACACCGGGTAAATGGCGTTTGAAAGCATCATGGTCTGGGTTCCGACTTCATAGACCTGAAGAAGGTGCGGCTGTTTATTGGAGCGGAAAGCCGCAATGCCGGCATTCATGGTTTCATCATAGGAGCCCTTGTGGGATGTGACGACTTTAAATTTTGTCTGAGATTTGTTGTAAGCGTCCACGATCTTGTTCAGTGTTTCTTCCCGTGGCCCCCTTTGGGCATGCCAGAACTGAATCTCAATGGGGTTGGCCATCAGATCCGATGCCAGAAAAAGCGTCAGAATCCCCAGTGCCAGAACAACTGTAAACTGTCTAAGTTTCATTTGGGCCCTCCTTTAAATTAAGTGAGTTGGATAGCTCGATCAATCTTTGGACAATACCATGGATCCACCATAAAACGGTAGATTATTTATCTTTAAAACCTATATCGGCAATATCCATTTGAGTCAAGATTAAATCTTGACGGCAGGTGTCATGGAATGGGATGATAAGTGTTTATCAGACTTACAAAGAAAGCTTGACTTGAATCCTGAAAACATGGTTTTTATGACCATTATATTATTATTTTTCATCGAATAGGATCGTGATATGGCAAATGTTATCCTGGAGCAGGTGGTTAAACAGTTTGGAAAGGTTGAGGTCGTTCACGGTGTGTCGCTTGACATCGAGAGCCGAGAATTCATTGTTCTGGTGGGCCCTTCAGGCTGCGGGAAATCAACAATTCTGAGAATGGTTGCTGGTCTTGAAAAAATCACCGCCGGAGTGGTCCGTATCGATGATCGGGTGGTCAATGACATTGCGCCAAAAGACAGAAATATCGCGATGGTTTTTCAGAATTATGCGCTGTATCCGCACATGAATGTGATGGAAAACATGTCTTTTGGGTTAAAGCTAAAGAAAACCCCGCCTGAGGAGATTAAATCCCGGGTTCAGGAAGCTGCGGAGATTCTGGGTCTTGAGCAGTTGTTGTTAAGAAAGCCATTTGAACTTTCCGGCGGCCAGCGCCAGCGGGTGGCGATGGGAAGGGCCATTGTTCGTAAGCCTGCGGTGTTTTTATTCGATGAGCCGCTATCCAATCTGGACGCCAAGCTGCGAACCCAGATGCGTGCGGAAATTAAACGGCTGCATCACAGAGTCAAATCCACGGTCATCTATGTCACCCATGATCAGGTTGAGGCCATGACCCTTGCGGATCGCATCGTGGTACTTCGGGATGGCTATATCGAACAGGTGGGCAAACCCATTGACATTTTTCTGAGTCCGGTAAACACGTTTGTGGCAGGCTTTATCGGAAGTCCTCCCATGAATCTGGTTCCGGCCAGAATGGTTAAAAACGGCATCGGATGGAGTCTGGACTTCAGCGGGAAATTTCAAGTTCCGGTTCCGGACAAGCCGATGCTTTCGGAGAAAGCGTTTCTGGACGGACAACCGGTTATTGTGGGGCTTCGCACCGAAGATCTGATGGTGGCGGACGGTGAGGGGTCATTTCCGGAAACCTGGAGGATCAGCGGCATTGTGGATGTTGTCGAGCCGCTGGGAAATGAATCCCACGTTCACATCCGCTTTGATGGCGTATCGTTTATCGCCCGGTGTGACGGCAAAGCAATGATCCGCGTTGACGACCAGGTCCAGGTTGTTCTGAACCTCAACCATCTTCATATTTTTGATGAGGCCACGACCCTGGCCATCTACTGATACGGGAGTTTTTTCATTGATGAAAGTTCATAAAACCCAGGTCCTGATTATCGGGGGCGGAGCTACCGGCACGGGAACTGCCCGGGATCTGGCCCTTCGCGGTGTTGCATGTATTCTGGTTGAACGCGGAGACATCAATGCCGGTGCTTCGGGAAGCAATCATGGCCTTTTGCACAGCGGCGCCCGTTATGTCCAGAATGATGCCATGACTTCAGCGGAATGCCGGGAGGAAAACCTTCTTCTTAAAGCAATGGCTCCGCACTGTGTGGAAGATACCGGCGGCATGTTTGTGGCCATTGAAGGGGATGACGCCTCCTATATCGCGGATTTTCCGGATTTATGCGCCCGATGCGGCATTCCCGTTGAGGCAATAGATCCCAAAGCCGCAAAAGAGCTTGAGCCGGAACTCTCAGACCGGGTGATCGCCGCATATCTTACCCCGGATGCTTCGGTTGATCCGTTCAAGCTTTCCCTGGAAAACATCTCCCATGCCCGGAAGCTGGGGGCAACCCTGCTTTGCCATCACCGGGTGCTGGGCTTTGAGATGGAGAAGGGGCGAATCCGAAGGGTGCGGCTGATGCACACGGAGAAAAACGAGGAAGTTTTTATTGAAGCCGATCAAATCATCAATGCTTCCGGAGCCTGGGCAGCAGAGATTGCCGCCCTTGCCGGCGTTTCCATCCCCATGGTGTATTCCAAAGGCTCGCTTCTTGTCACTTCGGACCGGATCACCCATCGAGTCATCAACCGGTTGCGGCCTCCCGGGGACGGGGATATCCTGGTGCCCGGGGGAACCGTATCCCTTCTGGGGACGACATCGGTTCAGATCGATGCGCCGGATCATGCCCATCCTTCCATTTCTGAAATTGACAGGATTGTTGACGAGGCATCGCAACTGATTCCGATTCTGGAATCCGCCCGCTATATCCGTGCGTATTCAGGCGTAAGACCCCTGATCGGAAGCCATACCGGAGACGGCGGCCGCTCGGAAAGCCGGGGCTTTGCCGTTATGGATCACGAAAAAGACGGCCTTGTCAATTTTGTCACGATTGCCGGCGGAAAGCTGACGACTTACCGGCTGATGGCGGAAAAAGGTGCGGATCTCGTCTGTCATCGTCTGGGGGTTTCATCCCCCTGCCTGACCCGGACCCAGCCCCTTCCCGCGAGTCCGGAATGCCGCTGGAGCGAGCCCGGACTGTCGCCGAAACTCTGGCTCAAGACCCATGAAGCCGGGGATATGCTTCTGTGTGAATGTGAAATGGTTCCAAAAAGCGTGGTGGAAGACGTAATCTCCGTGATTCAGGGGCAGAACATGAAACCGGACCTCAGATCCATTTCCCTCAGAAGCCGGATCGGAAAAGGTCCCTGCCAGGGGGCCTTTTGCAGTTTGCGGGTTTCCGCATATCTTCATGACCGGGATGCCGGGTATTCCGACCGCAATCTGAGCTGCATCAGCGACTTTCTGCGTGAACGATGGAAAGGGCTTCGTCCGGTTCTCTGGGGAGGACAGCTCATGCAGGCCGAACTTCAGGAAGCCCTGCAGTGCGGGCTGCTGAATCTGGAACTTCAACAAAGGAACTGAACCTGGATGACCCAAATTACTTCTTGTGATCTGGCGGTTATCGGCGCCGGAATGACCGGCATGGCCGCCGCGATGTTTGCGTCAAATCGCGGACTCAAAACCGTTCAGATTGGTGTTACCGGCGAAATCATATTCGCAAGCGGCTTTCTGGACATTTTAGGCATCCACCCCATTTCGGAAACAAAGCCCTGGACGGATCCCTGGGCGGGAATAGCCGCACTGATTCAGGATTGCCCCGATCATCCGTATGGCCGGCTGACTGAAAAAGAGATTCAATCCGCGCTTGAGGAATACCTTTCATTTGTGAAGGATTCCGGGGTTCCCCATTACTGGGAAAAAACGCATAACCTTGAGATGCTGACGCCACAGGGAACTATAAAACTCACCGGCTGTGTTCCCCAGACCATGAAAAATGCAGTGCTGGCCATAAGGGAAAAGCCGCCCGGGCTGATAGTGGACATCAAGGGCCTGAAGGGGTTCAGTGCGCATCAGATCGTGGACAACCTGAAGGACACCTGGCCGGATCTCCGGTCTGCCCGTATCGAATTTCCGGATTCGGCGCATCTGGGAGAAATTTTTCCAGAGTATATGGCCAGATCTCTTGAGTCCGGCATCAGCCGGAAGAAACTGGCGGCAGCCATCCTGCCCCATGTTCAGAATGCAAAGTTCGTGGGTATTCCGGCAATTCTGGGCATTCACCACTGTCTTGAGGTTCAGGCGGATCTTGAAAACCTGATTGGCGCCGGACTTTTTGAAATTCCCACCCTGCCGCCTTCCGTTCCGGGCCTGAGGCTAAAGGAGATGTTTGAAAAAGCCCTGCCTGAAAAAGGGGTCCGGCAGTTTCTGCAGCAGCGGGTTACCGCAGTATTGCCCGAGCCGGACAATGGTTTTACTCTGGATATCGCGGGCGGAATTTCCCAGGAGCAAAAAATACGGTGCAAGGGCATTCTGCTTGCTACCGGGCGTTTTTTTGGAAAGGGATTGACCGCGGATCGAAAACGGGTCCGCGAGTCCCTGTTTGACCTGCCGGTATTTCAGCCGCCAGCCGTTCCAATTGGTATAATATGGATTTTCTGGACCCCAAAGGCCATCCCATCCACCAGGCAGGGCTTGAAATCGATGACAATTTCCGCCCGCTGAGTGCATCGGGGCTTCCCGCGTTTTCAAACCTCTTTGCCGCAGGCTCCATCCTGGCGCATCAGGACTGGATTCGCCAGAAATGCGGATCAGGGCTGGCCATTGCCACGGCTTATGGCGCTGTTTCTTCTTTTATCAAGCTCATCAAATCTTCATAACAGTGAAAATCAGGGTAATGCCGGTTTATTCCGAGGCATTCATGTCCTTTAACGCCAAATGCCATTCAATGAATTAATTATATCCATTGTTTATTTTTATCCTTGAATGTAATGTCTCTTTGATGTAATGGGGCGTTAGATGTAGTGATATTTATTTACAGGGAGAAGTATATGGATTTTGCAAGAAAACTGTGTCGCGGAATCGATGCGATCAACAGCGCAGTAGGCAGTATCGTGGCCTGGGCCGCGTGTCTTGTGGTTATCGTGGTGTTTTCGGATGTTGTCATGCGGTACGCCTTCAATACCAGCTATGTGTTTATTCAGGAACTGGAATGGCATCTCTTTTCCTTCATCTTTCTGGTCGGCGCCGGATACACCCTGTTAAAGGACGGCCACGTCCGGGTGGATATTTTTTATCAGCGGATGGGCCCCAAAGGCCGGGCATGGATCAATCTGATCGGGGTGCTGGTGTTTCTGATTCCGGGCTGTTATCTCGTCATCACAACATCCTATAAATTTGCCCACAATTCCTTCATGACCCTGGAAGGCTCACCGGATCCCGGCGGCATTCCTTACCGGTTTATCGTCAAATTCACCATACCCGTCGGTTATGTTCTGATTCTGCTTCAGGGGTTGGCCCTGGGAATTCGAAGCTATTTTACCGTTATCGGTAAAGACCTGGAGCTGAAGGAGGAAAACTGATGGAGTACTTGGCGGGATGGATGTTTCTGGCCATGTCGATTCTGATCCTGATCGGGTTTCCGGTCACGTTTACCCTTCTGGGAACGGCCCTGACATTTGGCATGATCGGGTTTGGATGGAATTTTTTCAATCTGCTGCCCCTGCGCATCTGGGGCGTCATGAACAACGTGACCCTTCTGGCAGTCCCTCTGTTCGTGTTCATGGGGGTCATGCTGGAGCGATCGGGCCTGGCCGAAGAACTGCTGGATACCATGGGCCTGGTTTTCGGTAAAATCCGGGGCGGGCTGGCCGTATCCGTCGTGGTGGTGGGCGCGCTTCTGGGCGCATCCACGGGCATTGTCGGCGCGACCGTGGTCACCATGGGGCTGATCGCGGTCCCCACCATGATGAAGCGGGGCTATCAGAAAGAGCTTGCCACCGGAACCGTGGCCGCATCCGGAACCCTGGGGCAGATCATTCCGCCCAGTATCATTCTGGTTCTGCTGGGCGATATTGTGGGTGTTCCGGTGGGCGATCTTTTCATGGGCGCGGTCTTTCCGGGGCTGGTTCTGGTGTCTCTGTACATCATCTATATTCTCATTGTCTGCAAGATCAAGCCTGAATGGGCGCCGCTGATTCCCCAGGAGGAACTGGACGCCATCAAGTCCAGGGAAATGCTGATCAGAGTCGCCAAATCCCTGTTCCCGCCGCTGTTTCTGATGGTTGCGGTGCTGGGGTCCATGTTCGCCGGTGTTGCATCCCCCACCGAAGCGGCGGCCGTGGGTGCGGTTGGCGCTACCTTATTGACCTTCGGCAACAGGACTTTCACATATAAGATGCTAAGAGAGGTTTCCTATTCCACCATGCAGTTGACCAGCATGGTATTTATCATTCTGGTCGGGGCCGCTGCCTTTGGTCTGGTATTCCGAGGCACCGGCGGCGATACCCTGGTAAGAACCTTTCTGGGAGGCATGGCTGCCACGCATGGAAAATGGTTCGTGTTTGCTCTGGTCATGTTTGTTATTTTCATCGTGGGTTTTTTTCTGGATTTTATTGAAATCGTGTTCATTCACGTGCCGGTTCTGGCGCCCATCATGATCGAATTTGGTCTGGATCCCCTGTGGTTCTGCGTTCTTCTGGCCGTCAACCTGCAGACCTCATTTCTGACGCCGCCTTTCGGATTCTCTCTTTTTTATCTGAAGGCGGTTGTTCCGGACGATATCACCACCGGGCATATTTACCGAGGCATCATACCCTTTGTCATTCTTCAGATGATCGGCCTGGCCATTGTAACGATGTTTCCGATATTATCGACATGGCTGCCCAGAATCGTGTTTGCCAATTAGCTGTTTACATTCATTCACCCCCAACATCATGAAAGGAGTTAATTCGATGGAACGAAGAGATTTTCTCAAGAAGACCGGCGTCGTTGCCGCGGCGGTTGCCGCATCAACGATTGCCGCACCTGCCATCATGGCTGCGGAAAAAACCTATTCATGGAAAATGGTGACCACCTGGCCGCCGAACCTGCCAGTTCTGCAAACCGGTGCCGAACGGTTTGCCAAACGGGTGGAGGAAGCGTCAAGCGGCCGAATGAAAATCCAGGTTTTTGCAGGAGGGGAACTCGTACCTGCCCTTGGCGTATTCGATGCGGTATCGGACGGCACCGTGGAATGCGGCTCCGGCGCAAGCTATTACTGGGCGGGAAAGGTTCCGGCCGGCCAGTGGTTTTCATCGGTTCCGTTCGGGCTTAACTCGCAGGGCATCAACTCCTGGTTTTACAGCGGGGGCGGACTGAAACTCTGGGAAGAAGTATATGCACCCTTTAACGTGATTCCCAGGCCTCAGGGCAATACCGGCGTTCAGATGGGCGGATGGTTCAGAAAAGAAATGAATAGCATCGACGACTACAAAGGCCTGAAAATGCGGATTCCCGGCCTCGGCGGAAAAGTCGTGGCCAAAGCAGGCGGCGCGGTTACCCTGATGCCTGCCGGAGAACTTTTTACATCCCTGGACCGTGGGGTGATTGACGCTCTGGAATGGGTCGGCCCCTTGCATGATCTGAGGATGGGCTTTTACAAGGCTGCAAAATACTATTACTATCCGGGCTGGCATGAGCCGGGAACAACCCTGGAAGTCATTTTCAACAAGAAAGCCTATGAGTCCCTGCCCAAAGATTTGCAGGTAATTCTGGATGCGGTGGCCGCAGAGACCAACCTGTGGAGTCTGTGTGAATTTGAATCCGGAAACGGCGCGGCCCTGGAAGAGCTGATCACGGTTCACAAGGTCAATCTGATGCAGTTTCCGCCGGACATGATGGATGCGCTTCGAAAAATGGCGATGGAAGTTCTGGAAGAAGAAGCGGCCAAGGACCCCATGTCCAAAAAAGTGCATGAAGCGTTCAAAAAATTCAAGAAACGGGTCGGAGTCTGGGGAACAGTTTCAGACGATGCCTATTTCAAAGTCATTGCCGATAAATATGCCTTAAAAGTCTGATGGATCGGGGTTAACTGAGATATCGGCTCTCAAATTCTTTGAGTTGAAAAGAGCAGAAAATTATCAGAATACATTGACAAGCTGGGATGAATTATCAAAACAAATGGGCCTCTAATCAGAGGCCCATTTGTTTTTGAAAGGTAAGAAAACCCCCGGTTACCCGATTCTGCGCCGTCTCTTCGGATACACCACTGCTCGTTGCATCAATTGTTTGCGGCTCTTTGTAACGGATCGTTATGGATTCACTCATAAAGCATATAATGAAAAAACGTTCCATCGAAGAGGCAATTGACATATGAAGGAGAGACCAATTATATGAGCGGCTACCTACCGGAAAAAGTCAGGCATCTGGATGCATTGAAAACCTGCGGGTTCTCTGTTCCGGAATTCATCTACGTGCCGGCATCGGATTTTGAAGATGAGGACTTTGAAGCGCTGGAAGCCTTTTTACAGGCTCACCAGGAATGCTATAAGATCATCGCCCGAAGCGCCCACCCCCATGAGGACGCTTACAAAGGCGGAACATTTGATTCACTGAGCACCTATACGGACATCGGTGGTATTCTGTATGCCCGCAAACGAATGATCAAAATGGCAAAAACCGAGAAGTGGCTCAGCATTCTTCGGCAGCAGAAATTCAGCAACTCCCCGCCGATCGATCCCGACGATATGGGGATTCTGGTCATGCCGTTTATCGAGGGCAGCAGCGTCATGGCCAAAAAAATCGGGGATCACTGGGAATTCGGGTACTGTAAAAATCCCGCGCACAAGGTTCAAAGCGAACCGTTTATTACGTCCACCCCCCATGACCGAAAGCTTCTGGACATGTCGGAAGACATACAGAAATGCCTCGGTTTTCCCTGTGAAATCGAATATATCATTTCCAGCGAAAACCTGATTTTCGTGGTTCAGGCCAAAAACATTTCCGCCTTTGAGTGGCTGGAGCTGCGTGAAAGCCAGCGGACGGTTCACCTGGACGGGATCCGTCGGATCCGCAAACGCCGCAACTACCGGGAGCGTCCCGTATTTGTGATGGACAATCAGTCATTTTATATAGATCTGATCGGCACATGCGAGGACATGATACTCGGCTGCAGCGGACCGGTTCCGACAATTCATGATATCATCAAAATCATCACACGCCATGAAGAAAAAATGGAGAGCTTTGCGCTCCGGCATGAGCGTTTTGCGGTGCTTGGCCTTTCCATCAAGGTTCCGGATGAACTGTACCAGGTGGCCAACCATTATCTGGACGAAACACCGGAAAAACAGGAACAGCTCTCCAAAGCGTTGCGCCATCATTTATATAAAATCGATCATTTCCTGGGAGAAGCCGATACAATCATCGCCAAGGAACGTATCCATGTCAAGCTGTGCAGTCACGATGCCTATGGTATCGACACGGTGCGCAATCCCATATGGATGGCGTACTGGCGATTTGAAAAGCATCGGAAAACCGTCAGTCATTTCAAACAGCTTGGGTTTAAAACCGGCGATACCATTGCCATAGAAATCGATGCCATGGAACAACCCGTCGTGTACCGGCTGTAAGCGTTGTAGCGGTCAGGCCCGACCCTGTTTTCGTTTTTTAACTAACAGCCATGACATTTATTCCTTTTATACTTCTTCCAGCACTTTGACGGACATATTATCAACAAGATGCTTTGTTTTTTTTCTGTATAAAAGCATATGTGGTGCCGACAGATGCGCTTTTAAATCCTCCAGGCTGTCCCACTTCTCAATGATTGTAACGACATTCGCGTTCAACTCCTGAGGGGGCAAGCCTGTAGGAACATCAATGGTTGGAACATAAGCTATACATCCCTTCTCTTCAAGAACCATTGGAATGTTCGATTTAAAAATCTCAATAAATTCTGATATTTTACCTTCTTTGATTTGTATTGATGCTATTACATTTATCATTTCATATCTCCTCAGCATTGTAGCGTTTTTACCCCATAGGGCGGATCAATATAAGCGAGTAGATACGGTGCGCTGGTTTCAGGCAGCGCATGTATGCCAGCAAGATTTTCTGCTCCAATTGACGTTAAGGTGTTACTTCAATTGACTGTCTTTGCTGCCTCCTGCTTATGTACGTTCCTGGTATCCTTTTTTTCTGACTAAATTACTGCCTCGAACCCATCTTGTGAAGGAGCCGGCGCAGGCGATGCTCCATGGCAAGGCGATCCGGCTCACCCAACCTCCTGTCTCCGTCAAGTATTCTGCGAACGATCCCCGCAGCAAGGCTGAATTCGCGGACATGATGCTCATACCATTTGGCAAGCTCTTCAGCGGCAAAAGCATCATACGGATCTAAAGCGATCATCTCTTGCCAGACAGATACAGCATCCTTCCATCGGTTGGTCTTCTTGTGGATCAGCGACAAAGACTTCCGTGCGCTCTGTGCAACCCCTGGCTGCACAGAGCGGGACAAGGGTTCAAAGAGACGGCCGGCTGCTGCAAGATCTCCACGATCGTGATGCAGCTTTGCAACCGAGAGAAGGTCGGCATGATGGCCATACGCGGTATCATGCCTGCCTGTCCACCAGGTCCGTTAAATGCTTCAGCAGTGATGCCATGGAAACAATATCAAGCCGATTGTGCCGGAATACATCCTCCATGAGTCTGCCGTCTCTTCTCTTTAGCCAGTCGAAATAGCGCTGGGGTATTTCGTGGCCGGGCACATCATGTCCGCGCCTTACCCCGAGCACGGATGCCTCCAGGGTCACAAGCCTGACATTTTCCAGACGGTGGGAATAGATCCGCCTGCTCGGGTGGAGCAGATCCAATGTGCGGCATGACGGAAAGCAGGTCCCGGGACCGGTTCAGGATGAATCGGGTCGCAAGCAGGTTCAGGTCATAGGCCTTGCCGTTGAAGGTCACCAGGAATCTTCGCCTGGATGCAAGTTCGCATAAGCATGCGAGCATGGAAGGTTCTTCTGAAAAATCCCGCGCAAAGAGCTGACAGGTGATGAAGCTGCCATCTTCAAACCACCCAAGCCCGATAAGGAAGGGAAAGGTCCCGGTGCCGCCTGCAAGACCCGTGGTCTCGGTGTCAAGAAACAGGCCGTCCTCTATGGACAGGCCCTTTAGCACATCAGCGCCGGCAAGAAAGGCCACTGCCTCCATGCTGGGACAGAGCAAGATCGCAGACCCGTGTGTGTCCATGAAAGTCCGCAGCATTTAACCTGCTGCGTGAAAAGAAAAATCTGCCTTGCGGCGTCTTTACCTCCTCCCCGGCAACCACGCTCTCCAAGGAGACCGGCCGATCTTTTACCTGAGGGATGTGATGCGCTCCCAGGCGCTCCCTGCGGTTCATGACCTCATTGATTTTGCCGCGGAGCCCGCTGAGTCTGTCTTGCTTCAGATCCGCTTGAAAGGGGCTGCCGGCATCCCCCGTGAGGCGGCTGAGTCTGTCCTTGAGGCTCATGATCTTTCCATCAAATCAAGGAGCTGCATGGCGGCATGCTTTGCCGACGGACCGACTTCAAGTGTCGGGCCCACGCACATGGGGCACCCGTGGTCGCACGGACAGGAAGAGATGAGCGAGCGTGCCGCCCGGATCAGCTCTTCGTGCCGTTCGAACAGGTTATCTGAAAAGCCGATTCCGCCCGGGTAGGCATCGAAGATGAAAACCGTAGGATCATAGGCATTTTCCATGACGTTCATGGGCTGACCCGGGCTTTCGGTGATGACGCGGCGGTCCTTGCCGTAGCGCACAAACCACTCCCCGCTCTTGTCGCCGATGCACCGGTCGATGTCGCGGATGTCCGACATCACCAGCATGGCACAGATGTGGTGCAGGCAGTAGGCAAGCCCTGAAAGGCCGTCGATAATCTCCTCGCGTCTGAGCTCCAGGAGATCCAGCAGGTTCCAGGGGATGGTAAACCAGTAGCTGGTCGTGTGCATGTCCTTCTGCGGCAGGTTTACGTCGCCGTACCCCACATTCTCCGATGTATAAAACTTGATTTTTTTGTATCCCACCACTTTGCGCGACACCTGCACCTCGCCGTGTTCCACAATAATGCCGCCCTTCATCTTCTTGTTAAAGTCATCCATGACGCGGACATTGGTGTAAGTCATGGCATCCGTGTAATAATCAACATCCACCTTTTTCACGTATGCCTTCTTGCGCTCCAGGTCGAGCTTGTCCACGTGGTACTGCTGGGATTCCACCATGTATATGGCATCGTCATGGACAGTGGTGAAAGCGCTGTCCCAGTCCACCTCGGCGATCACCTTGTGGTTGGCCGTCTCGGTCGTGTCCACGACCACCACATTCTCCGGATTGATGCTTCTTAAGCTCACCTCGTCCGCAGGGTAGCTGTCGGCTGCCCAATGCCAGCGCTGATCCACCCGGTGAAGCACGCCCTTGTCTTCCAGATAGGCCAGGAGTTCCATGAGATCCTCCTTGCCGAACCGTTCTCCCTGCTCGAAAGGCAGCTCAAAGGCAGCGCTCTTGATGTGGTGCAGCAGAATGATGAGATTATCCGGGTTCACACGGCAGTGCTCGGGCGATCGGGTGAAGAAATAATCCGGATTCTGAACGATGAACTGGTCCATGGGGTTGCTCTTTGCAATCAGGATGGCAAGACTCTGGCCTGCCCTGCGGCCGGCCCTGCCTGCCTGCTGCCAGGCGCTGGCGATGGAGCCGGGGTAGCCCGCCATAATGCATGCTTCCATGTTGCCGATGTCGATGCCCAGTTCCAGGGCGCTTGTGCTCACCACGCCCATGACGCTGCGGTCCCTCAGACCCTTTTCGATATCCCGCCTGAGCATGGGCAGGTAGCCTCCCCGGTAGCCGGTCACATAGTGGTCATTGGCGGGGATTTTTGAGCGGAAAATGTCCTTGAGGTACTTGGTGAGCACCTCAACGTTGAGCCTGCTCGTGGCAAATACGATCGTCTGAATCTTGTTGCCGATGAGGCCGCTTGCGATTTTGCGCGCAGGGGTGAGCGCCGATTGGCGGATGCCGAGCTCACGGTTGATGATCGGCGGGTTGTAGAGAATAAAGGTCTTTTCAGACCTGGGTGCGCCGCTCTCATCGATAAGGGTCACCTCCCGCTCAAGCAGGTTCTCTGCATGCGCTTTGGGGTTGGCCACAGTTGCCGAGCAGCAGATAAACACCGGGTCCTGCCCATAGAAGCGGCAGACCCTTTTCAAGCGGCGGAACACATTTGTCACATGGCTGCCGAACACGCCCCGGTAAATGTGCAGCTCATCCACCACCACATATTTCAGGTTGGCAAATAGCTTCTGCCACTTGGTATGGTGGGGCAGGATACCGGTATGCAGCATGTCGGGATTGGTCACCACGACATGGCCCTGCTTGCGGATGGCCTGCCTGGCATCATCCGGCGTATCTCCGTCATAGGTAAAGGTCTTTATGTCGGCCTTGAGCTCGCCGATGAGGCCATGCACCTCATTCATCTGATCGTTGGCAAGGGCCTTGGTGGGGAAGAGATACATGGCGCGTGTCTGCGGCTCATCCAGTATCCTCTGAAGAACCGGCAGATTGTAACAGAGCGTCTTGCCGCTGGCAGTAGGCGTCACAAGCACCACGTCTTTTCCCTGGCGAATGAGCTCAACGGCATGCGCCTGATGGCTATAGAGCTGGGATATGCCGCGCCTGGCCAGGACTGCGTGCAGGTTGTGGTTCACCCATTTCGGGTATGGGGCAAAACTGCCGGCAGATGCAGGGATGTGCGTAATTGAGGTTGCGTTTTCCCTGAAGCGCCGGTTGCCTTCGGCGCGTGCCAACCATTCTGCAAGGCTCAATTTGGCCATATCTCTCACCTCAGGGGAAAATTGAAATTTCCTTTTTACCGCTTGATGTATCTCAGAAATCGTCTTGCAAGTCAAATTTTAACGGAACAGATCAGCGCCAATGCATATCAAATTCTGAAGATTTCGGCTCTTTGCCTGAGAATTCAAGCGATGAAGATCAAGGCAGATATCAGAGCTATCGATGAAAAAATGCGACCTCTTGACAGTTATAAACAGTGTGATTATTTTCTATCAATAATATAAGTATGTTATATTGACTTAAGATAGTCGCTCCAGTTCATATGGAGTTGGCATCATGAAATTATCCATCATATAATATTGGAATATGGCACTTTTCAGATGGCGGCCATATGGAGCAGCAGCAAGTTTGCAGAGACAGCATCAATCGGAAGTTTCACGATGCTTCTCCGGTAAGAATCCTGCGTTCTTCTCTGCTTCAATTTTACGAGGCTTTGCCTTTTTAATGGAGGTATAGAAACCATGACAACGCTACTGAATGAAACTATAGAGAGACTGAAAAGCAGTATTAAAGGTCAGGTGTTGGTTCCCGCTGATCCGCGCTATGATGAAGTTCGCCAGATTTGGAATGCGATGATTGATCGGCGACCCGCTGTTATCGTACAGTGTGCGGAAGCAAATGATGTTCCACACGCAATCAGATTTGCACGCGAGAACCGGCTTGAGATATCAATCCGCGGTGCTGGTCACAACATCGCGGGAAACGCTATCTGCAATAACGGTGTGATGATCGATCTTTCAACGATGACCGGTGTCCGCGTTGATGCCGAGAGAAGGCGCGCCTATGTCGAACCCGGTGCCACTCTTGGTGATTTCGACAAGGCGACGCAGGCACATGGACTGGCCACGCCAGTCGGAATCAATTCAACGACTGGGATAGCAGGTCTAACATTAGGTGGTGGTTTCGGCTGGTTGACTCGCAAGTACGGGATGACGGTCGACAATCTGGTCTCTGCGGAAGTTATCACAGCGAACGGGAAGAAGTTACGAGCAAGCGAAACCGAAAACGCTGACCTTTTCTGGGCGATCCGAGGTGGCGGTGGCAACTTTGGTATCGTAACCCAGTTCGAGTTAAATCTACATCCCGTGGGACCAGAGATATTGGCAGGGTTGATCGTCTTTCCGTTTGACCAGGCAAAGCAGGTGTTGATACAGTATCGCAACTTTGTAGCGTCAGCACCTGAAGGGCTCAATGTGTGGGTCGTGCTTCGCAAGGCGCCGCCGCTGCCTTTTCTTCCCGAGAGCGTACACGGCAAGGAGGTGCTTGTTCTTCCGGTCTTTTATACGGGGGATATCGCAGAGGGCAAGAGACTGATCGAACCCCTGCGCAGCTTTGGTAAAGCTCATGGCGAGCACTTTGGCGCCCAGCCATATGTAGAATGGCAGCAGGCTTTTGACCCCTTACTCACTGCCGGTGCAAGGAATTATTGGAAATCTCATAATTTCGCAGAGCTCAGTAATGAGGCGCTGGATAAGATCATTGAGTACGCGGGCAAACTGCCATCGCCACAGTGCGAAATCTTCATCGGGCTCATCACGGGAGCTTCCAACCGCGTTCGGACAGATGCCATGGCCTATGGACATCGAGACGCCAGGTTCGTGATGAACGTACACGCGCGCTGGAATGAGGCGGTACACGATAAAAATTGCATCACTTGGGCACGGGCTTTTTTTGAAGCATCCCTGCCCTATGCGTCTGCTGGCGCATATGTGAACTTCATGACCGAAGAGGAAGGAAACCGCGTCGCAGCGGCATACGGTTCGAACTATGATCGCCTTGTAAAGATTAAGCAGAAATACGATCCGGAGAACATTTTCCATTTGAACCAGAACATCAAGCCCTAACTCGGGTTCCGGTTATGGAAACATACGATTCCACCCGGAACCCAAGTATGTGCCCCAAAAATTGGCTTTATAATCAGAAAGACGGCTTCCGGTACTTCGAGGACCTATCCGATGAACTTTGCGTTGCCGGCACGACCGCCTTTGTATTCTTGCATATTGCTTGAATTCCGATAAAATCAACAATACGGATTGGTATCGTTGGCCTTTGGTGCACGCCCTAAAATTCCACAGAAGTCAGCAGAAATCTGTGCCCGGGTATTCGTCTATCGCTTCATGTCGGCAATTACAAACGACTGATGTGCCAGGAAGGTATGTCATGTGTTGCTGATACAAATATAAAAATGTAAAGGGCGTCCCCTGTATCCCTGTATCCTGTATCTCCCTGTATCCCTGTATCCTCATTAGGAACACTTTACGTATGCTAAGGATCCATTTACACCAGGTTCAACATTATGTATTTTCGTGTTATAATGAGCTATCTGAACTCGATCAAATATTTTTGGAGGTACGATTCATGAAAACACGCATAACTGATCTTTTTAATATTGAGCATCCGATCATTCAGGGCGGGATGCACTTTGTTGGATTTGCAGAACTGGCTGCCGCAGTTTCCAATGCAGGCGGTCTTGGGATTATTACGGGTTTGACCCTGAAGACTCCGAAAGAACTTTCAAGAGAGATTGCGCGCTGCAATCAGATGACGGACAAACCCTTTGGCGTAAATCTGACCTTTCTGCCCACCGTCACATCTCCGGATTATCCGGGATATATCAGCGCCATTATCGATGGCGGGGTTAAAATTGTCGAAACAGCTGGCCGCAACCCCCAGGAATATCTGCCGAAACTAAAGGATGCCGGTGTAAAGATTATCCACAAATGCACGTCCGTACGTCATGCGCTCAAGGCCGAGGCCATCGGATGTGATGCGGTTTCCGTAGATGGTTTTGAATGCGGGGGGCATCCGGGCGAGGACGACATTCCCAATATGGTTTTGCTGCCAAGGGCCGCGGAAGAGCTGAAAATCCCCTTTGTAGCTTCAGGAGGCATGGCAGACGGGCGCAGCCTTGTGGCTTCCCTGGCGCTGGGTGCGGACGGAATCAACATGGGTACGCGCTTTATTGCAACCCGGGAAGCGCCGGTACATGAAAATGTAAAGCAGGCAATTCTGGCCGCAACAGAGCTTGATACCCGCCTTGTCATGCGACCGCTGAGAAATACCGAGCGTGTAATGAATAATCCTGCGGCATCGCGTCTGCTGGAAAAAGAGGCCTCACTCGGCAAGGATATCCGGTTTGAGGACATCATCGAAGAGGTGGCCGGGGTTTATCCGATAATCATGATGGATGGGAAAATGGATGCAGGTGTCTGGTCATGCGGCATGGTTGCTGGCCTGATCCATGACATTCCCACATGCAGAGAACTAATTGACCGCATCATGTCCCAGGCCGAGGAGATTATCCGAAGCCGGCTTGAAGGCATGTTGTCAAAATAACCATCCTTCCAGGCCGCCGATGTCATCGCCAGTGAATTTTTGGCGCCTGACGTTCGGGCAGCCGGTAATAGCGCACGTCGGCATAGCCGATCATCATCGGGTAATGAAACGGGTAGTCCGGAGGAATGCCCGCCGCCTGCTTCAGGGCGGGGCTGGCGAGCATCGCGCCTTGCAGCATACCGGCCCAGCAAGTCCCCAGCCCGTATTGGGGCGCGGCCAGCTCCAGGTAACTGAGCGCCAGGGTGAGATCGACCATGCGGTTGAGCACCGGTCCCGGCGCCATGGCCACCACCAGACAGGGGGCTGAACGCAGAACCGTATCGATACCGGCCTCCCAGGCGCTCACCAGCAAGGGATAGTAAGGCATCACGACCGATTTCGGATCTTGCAGCAGTGAGCGCATCCACTCGATCACCTGACCGGCAATGGCATGCAGCCGCTCCGGATCGTTTAAAACCAGCCACTCCACCAGTTGCGAGTTGCTGGCCGTCGGGGCATAACGGGCGGTCTCGATCACCCGCTGCAAGGTGGACTGCTCCACCGGCTTATCCTTGAAGCGCCGGACCGAGCGGCGCGAGCGCAAAAACTGCTCGGCCTGGGCCGGCGAGATGACCAGCGCCTTATCGATAGCCGTGCATGCGGCCAGTGGCACCTCGGCATGATCCAGGGCGCCATGGGGACAAACCGCCACGCAGTGGCCGCAGCGGATGCACATCGGCTCACTGTCGGGCAAAATCTCGGGGCAGCTTCCTTTTCCTTTGAACCGAATGACCCCCATGGGGCAGTCGGCCGCGCAGAGACCATCCTGCTTACATTTCTTTTGATCGATGTTCAATAGACTCATTAAAACCTCCGGTTTCCGGGAAAAAACAATTAAAGCGATCCATCCAGTTTATAGAAAATATTCCGCGTCCGCTCAACTGTCGGGTTCGCGTTAATGCAACGGTTCCTCTGGAAGTTGTGCACCATGCCACACTGCAACAATCCAGACAAGTTCGGCTTTGATTTTATAGAAAAACCGATACGGCGGTATGATCACCTCCCGGTAAGGAAGTTCTGGAAACTCCGGTATAATTCTCCCGGATTCAGGAAAAACCTCAAGCCTGCGCAATGTTTTCTCGGCTCGATCCCGAAAACTGACCGCTGCTGAAGGTTTATCCTGTTGAATATATGAAATAGCAGAAAGAAATTGGGTTCTGGCTGAAGGGGTAAAGCGGATCTTCATGAGGGATCCTTGGTTAATAGAGAATCGGCTTCAGATAGAACAGTCTCAAGATCATATCCCTCACCTATTTCGATTTCCCTGTCTCCATTGGCTAAAAGGCGAAGGAGCTCCTTATCGTGTTCTGATTTTTCATACGCCGCGACACCGATTATCACGGCAGCAGCCCGCCCTCTTTGCGTTATGATCATGGGCTCGTTGTTGTCTCTTAATTGTTTCAAGACCTTGGCAGCGTCCTGCCGCAAATCGCTTACTGGAATAATATTTAATAGCTTGCCCATAGCGTACCTCCTATTGTATTTTTACAAGTACCATCAAATGCAGCATATGGCAAGAAGCTTCACTAAAGCCTTAAAAGTCAAAGCGAACCATCCAGTTCATCGGCCACATCTTTTTTGCAGACCCTGCATCGCTGCGCCCCTCGGAACAACGGATTACCACAGGAGGCGCAGTGATAGCGTTCACATTCCGATCTTGCCCACGCGATACTGCCCTGCTCGTCCCCCAGCGCTTCCACTTTGGCGCGCCAGATCGGAATTGTTCTTTTCATCACCCGCAGTCCGGTGGCAATGCCGAAATTTTCCACCATAGCGCAGGGCCATTCCTGGCATTGATGGCATGAATACAAGCCTTTTGACCGAACACACTCTCTCATTTTACAGGACCTGCAGAAGCTGTAAAGCATTTCGGGCGGATCAGCCTGCATGCATCCGCAGCACTGCGTTTCCTCCGGTTTGGTGCCATAGAGATTGCCCAGGGCTGTCTTCAGTTTATCGTTCTTGTCGCGCGTGGCGATGTATATGCCGCATGCCCCGCAATAAAGCCCGCATGGGGCCATCAGGTTTTTGTTTTGTATTTCTTCTTCTGTCCAGCCTTTCATATTGAGACCTCGCTAAGTTATTTTCTGCCCTGTGCATCCAACCACAAACTGCTTGGACTTTGGAATCAAATCTCGATCGCCATTGGTGTTCACTAACAACTTATTTATTTATGTACGTCCCCCTATACCTCCCTCTCGGTGTGAGTCAGCCCGTATCGATCAATCTTCTCATATAATGTTTTCCTGGATATCCCCAGGCTTTGGGCTGCAAGGCTTTTGTTTCCCTGGTGTTTTTCCAGGGTTTTTTGAATCAGTTCCGTCTCCATCTGACGCAGGGTGACGCCGCTTCCGGGAAGTCCCTGAATGAGCAGCGTGCCGGCTTTTTGTTCCGCAAGGCCCGATTCGGCCAGAATTTTTGACGGCAGGTCTTCTACGGTAATGGACGTGCTTTTGGACAGAATCATTGCTCTGGCAACGCTGTTCTTCAGCTCCCGAACATTGCCCGGCCAGTTATAGTCGATAAGAATCCGCATGGCCTTAGGCTCGACTTTTTGAACCGGCTTATTGTACTGCCGGGCGAACACCCGGATGAAATGGTCAACCAGCAGGCAGATATCATTCCGGCGTTCGCGCAGCGCCGGAACGCGGATGGGTACGACCTCGATTCTGTAGAGAAGATCGTTCAAAAAACGACCGGCTTTTATTTCCGCATGCAAATCCAGATTGGTGGCAGCGATGATTCGCACATCCACATTGCGGGATGTGGTGCCGCCCACCGGTTCAAATGCCATTTCCTGCAAGAATCTTAAGAGCTTGCTCTGCAGCCCCAGGCTCATGTGTCCGATTTCATCGAGAAACAGGGTGCCTTGATCGGCAAGCTCGACCCGTCCCTTGCGATCGGATATCGCACCTGTAAAAGCCCCCTTGACATAGCCAAACATTTCGGCCTCCAGAAGGCTTTCCGTAAGGGCCGCCGAGTTGATGCAGACCATGGCACTTTTCCGGCGGGGACTTTCCTGATGAAGTGCCTTGGCCAGCAGCTCTTTACCGGTACCGGTTTCACCATAGATCAGAACCGATGCGTCCGTGGCGCCGACCGTGCGTACCATATCGAAAATATGCTTCATCCGGGAATCGGCGCCGATAATTCCGTGAAAGGTATTTTCCGCCTTAACCTGCGCTTTAAGGGCTATCAGTTCCCGGGCCTGGGCGTAGTCCCGCACGGCCTTGTCCAATACGATAATCAGCTCCTCGTAGTCCAGGGGCTTGATCAGATAATGCGTCACGCCTTCCTTTAAGGCCTGCACGGCGGACTTGACCGTCCCGTGGGCGGTCATGATCACGAAGGGGGGCGGATTGCCGATACCGCTCATGAGCCTGTAGAGCTCAAGGCCGTCCTTGCCGGGCAGCTTCATGTCCGAGAGCACCACCTCGATGCCGTCGTTTTTATGGAAGATCTGCAATGCCTCCTCGGAGCTGGTTGCCTGAAAAACCGTATACCCTTCATCTTCCAGAATGGCACGGATGACTTTCAAGGTGCTTGCGCGATCATCCACGATTAATACCGTTTTAGTGGTCACTATCACTCTCCTTAAATCAATTGCTGTGTTTTTACCGGAAGCTCGATAACAACCACGGTCCCGCTTTCACGACCGGGCAATATTGTCATACGCCCCTGATGGCTTTCCACGATGCCAAGGCTCAAGGGAAGGCCAAGCCCGGTTCCCGACTCCTTGGTGCTGAAAAACGGTTCAAAAGCATCCTGCACGTGCGTTTCGGAAATGCCGATGCCATTATCCCGGATCTCTATTCTGACCTGATCCGGTCTGCCGCCGTTTCCCGAGTTGTCCCGGACAAGAGAGAAAAAGGTGATTTCGCCGCCGCAAGGCAGTGCATCCATGGCATTGATCAGCACATTGATGAAAACCTGCTCCATCTGATTGGGATCCACGGATACCAGGGGCAAGTGCGGGTCCAGGTGGTTGAGCAGCTGAATATCCTTTTCATCCGCCTGTTTTGCAAAAAGACTCTGGGTGGAGAGGATCAACTGGTTTACATCCGTGGGAACAGGCTTGGGTTCGGGCTGCCTGGCAAAATGCAGAAATTCGGTGACAAAGAAGTTCAGGCGGTCGATCTCTTCGGAAACCAGATGGGTATATTCCGCGATGAGCGGATCACCGGGCCGGCGCCTTTGAATATGCACGATCGCCCCCTTCATGGCATTCAGCGGGTTTCTGATTTCGTGCGCCACCCCTGCTGAAAGCCTGCCAAGGGAGATCAGTTTTTCAGAGCGTATCAGTTCATTTTGAATGCGGGCGATGTTTTTAACCATGTGGTTGAAAGATCGGGTCAGATCGCCCAGTTCATCCCGGGACCGGAGCGGGATCTCCTGGTTCAGATTTCCCTCGGCCATGCGGTTGGTTGCCGCCACCAGTTCCCGAACCGGCCGCAGCAGGTAATAGGATAAGACACTGACGCCGAAAACGGCAAAGACAAAGATGATGGCAGCCACTTCGATGACCCGCCATTTGATGGCAAGGGCCTCCTTGCCCAATTCGTCCACGGGGATGGTGACGGCAAGGGACCAGCCCATGTCCGGTACGGGCGCAAAGGCCGCCACTTTTTCCATGTTTTCATGAACATAGTTCTTCCAGGAACTGGCGCCGGTGATCATTTCCTGCACCAGTTCCTTTAAACTCGGTTCGGGATAGGAGTCGATATTCAATTGATACGGGGCGTAATGCGGGTGCGCCGTATTTCGGCCCTGACTGTCGACCAGAAAGGCATAGCCTTTTTCACCCACCCGGATGCCGCTGACCAGCTGGATAATTTTTTCATAGTCCAGATCGATGACGATCAAGCCGATGAATTCGCGCCAGCCCGAGTAAAACGGCATGGCCCAATGCATGACGTACCCGTTTCTGCGGTCTGAATAAAGAATGTCCGAAAAATAAATGTTTCCCGGATTGGTCAGACTGGCTTTTTCAAAAAAAGCGGCATCTTCCCGGACGTCCTTGTTGACGTTGATTTTGGGTGCGCTCTGGCTGATCAATTCCAGCCCCTTGGCATCCAACAGGCGGATCTGGTAATAAAAGGTCGAGCGCTGCAGAAAATCCCTGAACAGGCCCTGGATGTTTTCACGATTGAACTCGGTTTCCGCGTTCAGCCGAAAGGTTCTGGCAATGTGATAATCTTCAAGAAGCGGCAGGCTGACGATGGTCTCAAGGTCGATGCGGCAATTGTAAAATATGTTTTTTATCTTATCCGCAGAAGCTTCAACCTTGATCATCTGTTCATGGCGCACCAGCCGGTTGACCCGTTCTTCGGCCGCCTGAATGGAAAAGTACCCGAGTATGGCGATGGGCAGACACACCAGCGGAAGGATAACGATCAACAATTTCGAGAAAATGGAAAATCTGAATGTCATATGTTATAAAAACGGCATCGCTCACGGCAACCCGTTTTCACCCGAGGCATGAACAGGATGGGTGTTTATTTGTGATTGCTTATGAAGTTGATGAATTGTATCTAGTCATTTAAATATCGATATCGCATAATAGAAAGCCGGCATTGCCCTGTCAATCGAAAAGACAGCCGCGGCAACACGCGATTGGAATCTCAGGCTTGATAAGGTTTAACCCTTTATTTTCTGAAAAGGCCGCTCAAATGAGAACTGCCGCCATCCCTTTGTTTCTTTTTGGAATCGTTCTGAGCCTGATGCATCCTGTTATCCGGGCGGATGCAGCAGATGCGGTGGTGATCGGGGTTGCGACATCCCTGACCACCATAGAGGGTGCCGAAAGCCTGCGGGCGGCAGCGCTGGCAGTTGAAGAAATAAACCACAAAGGCGGCATCCGGCTGAATCACCGCGGGATTCCCCTGCGTCTGGCAAGCATCGATCTGCAGGACGCGGATGACAACAACCGCAAAAGCGATAGCCTGCGCAAACTGGAGCAATTTATCCAGGTTGAAAAATTGCATGCCGTCGTGGCGGGCCCCTTTCGCTCCGAAGTCTTGCTGCCGGCAATGGACATCATTGCAGCCCACAGGGTGCCTCTGCTGGAAACCATTGCCATGACACCTGCCATCGAATCCATGATATTGCGGGATTCCCGATACCGCTATGTCTTTCGGACCGGACTCAACACCAAATACCTGGCCGATGCGCTGATTCAGATCATGAAATATTTAAACACCCGGTTTGGTTATACACGGGTGTATATCCTGACCCAGGATATGGCATGGGCCCGTTCAACGGCCGCCATCATGATCAAACTCTTCTTCGACAGAATGGGCTGGCAGGTCCTGGGCGCGGATCACTTTGCTTACGGCGCATCGGATTTTTCTTCGTCTCTGGAAAAAGCCCGGGTAAAAGGCGCCCAGGTGATCCTGCCGATTTTCGATATGCCCCAAAGCGGCAAATTGGCCCAGCAGTGGAACGAAATGGAAATTCCCGCCATGCTGTGCGGTTTTATTTCCCCCATGATCGGACCCGGGGCCTGGAAGGCGTTTAACGGCCAAATATCGGGAACGTTGAATGTCGTGTTTGAACTGGGCAATATCCCATCGGACCGCTACCCGCCGGCCAGCGCATTTTACCGCGCATATTCGGATCGCTATGGCGCCGATATCGAGGCCGGCCATGGGCCGGCGCCGTCATACGAAGCCGTATACCTGCTTAAGGATGCCATCGAATCCGCATCCTCTCTGGACCCGGAGCAACTGGTTGCGGCTCTGGAAGCATCGGACCGCATGGGCTGCATGGGACGGCTGCGTTTTCACAAGGGTCATCAGATCATTTTCGGAACCCATCCCGAAACCGAAGCCGTAGTCTGCCTGATGCAGTGGACCCGGGACGGCAAAAGACGCATCGTCTATCCGCCTTCCATCGCCGATGGAGAGATCGAGAATCCCTTTCACCCATTGCCCCTTCTTTCTCATTGACGGCAGGAAAACAGCGCCGGCTGACCGCGATGCAGCCAGACGCATCAAATAAAAATGCCGCCCGACGCCTCGATCCGCTGGGCGTTGATCCAGCCGCATTCCGGCGAGAGCAGCGCGGCGATAACCCCGCCAATATCATCCGGCCGCCCCACGCGGCCCAGGGTGGTCTGGGAAGCGATGAAGGCGTTGAGGTCCGGATTGTCGCGCACCGCTCCGCCGCCGAAATCGGTCTCGATAGCGCCCGGTGCTATAACGTTGACGGCTATACCGCGGCCGCCGAGCTCCTTGGCAAGGTACCGGGTCAGCACTTCAACGGCTCCTTTCATGCTGGCGTAGGCGGCATGGCCGGGGAGGGAAAAGCGCGTCAGGCCTGACGAAACATTCAGAATCCTCCCGCCATCGGCCATCAGCGGTAACAGGGACTGCGTCAGGAAAAATACCCCTTTTAGATGAATATTCATCATCAGATCAAACTGCGCTTCGGTCGTTTCACCGAAAGGGGCACGAATACCGCTGCCGGCATTGTTTACCAGAAAGTCGAAGGTTGAGCGCTGCCAGTTCGTCGCCAATTCCACCTTCACCCGCTCGCTGAAAGCCCCAAACGCGGCGCTGGTGCCGACGTCGAGCGGCAAGGCCACCCCTTTGCCGCCAAGACGCATGATTTCAGTTGCCACGGCATCGGCTTCCGCTTTCCTGCTGTGGTAGGTGAAGATAACATCCACGCCCCTTTCCGCAAGTTTGAGAGCTGCATTTTTGCCCAGACCGCGGCTGCCGCCGGTGATTATCGCGATTCTTCTATTCATGGCATATGCTCCTTTTTTGGGATCGGGTTTATAAAAAATGAATTTATGCGGCTTTCCCGCAGGATGTTCATGCCTGGTCTATATCTCTTGAATGAAAGGTCCTTCCCCCAACCGGTGTCATCGCCAGTGGATTTTAGGTGCCTGACGTTCGGAAGGCCGGTAGTAGCGCACATTGGCATAGCCGACCATCCGCCGGCACTGCGTACCAGACCGCCCCCTAACATTCCCTGATCAGAATGTAATAATTTCGTATCCGTTATCCCGGTATGCTGCCATGCCGGGATGGCCGGACATATCATCAAGAAGGGCCAGACCTTGCTCTTTTGCAGCCTCAAGGGTTCCCATTTTATTTGAACATGCCTTACAGGCCCCTTCAACCAGACCCGCCTCAAGATTCTTTTTCCACAATCCGTTCAGGGGATTTGCAGGTTTCACCAGCTCTGGAATCAGTTTGACCGAAGCCCCTTCAATGATGATTTTCACTTCATGTCCCTTGGATTTCATATCCAGCGCGTTCAAAAGTACATGGATGAAACACATCGGGTCTCCGTTGAACACAAACAGGGCGAACTTTTTCATGGGGTTACTCCTTTCACGGAATGCGACAAAAAACGTTCCGGCTGCGCGGCCCCGGGGGAAATGATATCGGATGTGTCGCAGGCGAAAATCTTGCCGTTCTTTACATCTTTGAGAAAAGGAACATTGAAAAAACCCGTCCCGGCACCGATATCAACCAATACAACCGGATCAGGCAGATGGATTTTATTCCAAATGAATTCTATGGGGATATCCAATAGTCTCTGAGGATTATTAAGTTTATCCAGTTTTTTCGGATCAAATTTTTTCTCGTTCATGTCGAATTCCTATATTCGGAAAATAATTGAAAATCCTAAAAGGATCAACCCTGCATTTTCAAAGTCTGCTTGAAGGCTGGCGATGCCTTTTCCCATCACTGGCAGCTGTCAAGGATTCCTTGACAGCTGATTAAGAAATAACTCTGCCTTTTTAAAGCAGTTATTGATGTGCCATCTGATGTTTTGTTTGGTTTGTTCAAACAAGGATGCCGCCGCCCATGAATGGATCTGCGACTTTAATCCCTTTCAAACTGTTTGCCTGGTAAAAGGATTCGTGAAGCGGTTTTTCGAGAAATTCGGAAAGCAATAAGCCGCGGAACAGCGTTCCGGGTCTTCGGGCAAACCACTTGTGGACTGCGATAATCGGCCTGTAGTTCTGCTGAATCTGCTTTTCACGAAGTGCGAGGTCAGCTATGAACGAGATGTCGAAATTCTTTTCTATCACAATATATAGACGCCTTTCATGGCTGGATGCTTCTTAAACGGCAAAAATTGAAGTGAGCGACGCGGCCAATAAGTGAGTCTTCAGGCCGGCGAAGTTTTCCGCGTCCGCTCCTCTGTTTGGCTGGCATCTTTCAAAGCTTTTCTTGCAGGTCTTACTTCATATAGAGACTCGGTCTTCACAAACTTGTAAATGTCCAATGTTATCGTGAACCATTTTCTCGAATTTCAGGTCAATTTTTACAAAAAGAGAACTGCTTTCGGCTTTTAAATAGCGACGCCGCCATCTTGCAATATTCGGGTTCAATATCAAGACCGATACTATTTCGACCATATTTCAGAGAAGCGATTAACGACGTCCCTGTCCCGCAGAAAGGATCCAAAACTGTATCACCTACGAAATGAGAACATTCTTACAAGACGCGTGGCCAATTCAAGCGGAAAATGGGCGGGGTGTTTTTTCGTTGGGTTGCCCAGATACGAAATTGCGTTCCCTGCACCGATTTTACCCGATACCCCCCCACGGAGATAATCATATCAAGGCTGTAATAGTTTGTCGGCTTGGTAGAAAATACGGAAATTCCGAATTTTCTCATGCCGGCCCCTTCTGCAAGTTCTCCATCCAGATAGACATTCTTGATATGTTCATTCATCTAACACAAAGCTCACCGGGAAGCCCGCTTTTTGGCCGATCCGGTGGAACGACTTGATCGCCCCGTTGACTTCTCTGCCAGACTAATCAGAGACCGAAGCGCCTCATTGACGGCATCTTCGGTTGTGAATACTTTTGCAACATCAGGACTCAGAAGTACGAGATTGGTGCCTTTGCTGTATTCTTCGAAGTACTTGCCGCGGACTCCTATGCCAAGGTCTTCCCGTTTATACTCAGGGCGGAGTTCATCGGATGTTTTAACCTTCCTCATAGATCACCCTTTCTTTGCGGTCCATTAGACGCGCGCTTATGATTCTCATTTGATCTTTCCGTTGCGTATGAGAGACAACAATGAGTCGCTGCGGTTGTTAGCACATTTATGCGATCCTATTCCCGTAATGTTCCGGGTCTCTGTGTAGATGTGCCACAGCCGTAACCAGAATTAGATCTGTTTCAACCACATAAAGAAGCGCATAGGGAAAAGCCTTCAGGATACAACGCCTTGTCCTTTCACCTATTTTCGTCCATGCCTCGGGCATAAATCTTATACGTTCGATAGCCTTCTCGGTTTCTTGATAAAAGCGAAAGCCCAATCCAGGTAACTGATGATTGTAAAACCTTACAGCTTCATCCAACTCGATATTGGCAGGAGATATTAACCGAACTTTCAAGGCTCATATCCCTTTCGGATTTCGTTCCACTCAATTGCCTCAAGCTCTCCCCTTTTATAGGCATCATAACGAGCCTCTGACTCAGCAACCCAACACTTTTCAATATCCGGGTCAGGTTTGTCCAAACTATATAAAATTGCTTCAACAAGCAGAATCCTATCTATAGGTCGTAAGCCAATGGCTTTCTTTGCCAATTGATCAACTGATTCCATTGCATCCCCTCCATTTCAGTGCAAACACCCCACATCGCCAGCCACGGTCAAATTCTTCAAGACTCATGTTGGATTCCTAACTCAGAACTGGTCAAATCTCTCTCGCCTTCCACGTCCGCTCAACTATCGGGTTGACGAGTTTCGGTTGCGTCAAGCAAAGCCTGGAGTTCTGCACGGAGGTCCGGAAGCTTGGTGGATGTATTTCATGCGGCGATAGGGACACGCTCAACCTCCCTGAGAATATGTGGCCCGATGTGCGGACTGAGAGCCTCTGTGGTAACCAATTCGACTTTGCGTCCCAGGAGTTCTTCAAGGAGGAACGCAACCTCCATAAAATTGTCGAAAGTATGCTTTTCAGGCATGAATTCCACAAGAATATCAATGTCACTCAAGGACGTCTGGCTACCCCTGACAAATGAACCGAATAGTCCGATATTTTTGACGCCAAAGAATGCCAGCTTTTCTCGTTCGTCTTTAAGACGCTGAAATATGAACTCTTTGGTGTCAGCCTTTTTGTTCATTGGATATCCTCCACAATTTCTTTGAAGAATCAGGATACAACAAACTACATTGTGATGCAATTGGGACTAAGAATGATCACAATAAATGATGGAAAAATAGTTTAAAATTTGCAAGATAGGTGAGGGATAATAAAGGAGTCCCCTCACATACCTTGCAAATATCGTTGAAGGGACTCCTGCCCATTTACCATAAATAAGGGGCAGGAAAAATGTTATCAGAACTTCATCAAAAAGCCAGTCTTTTTTCTCTTCTTCACCGGATTGATCTGGATCTTGCCGAGCAGGTTCAAATCAACGGATGTCCGTTCTGCAGCAGTGCACTGCATCGAGCCAACTACGAACGAAAGCCGCGAGGCGGTCCCGCCGATATTCCGGAAGAATATCTGATTCGTCTGAGTTTGTGTTGCGGTGATCCGGATTGCAGGCGCAGAACGCAGCCCCCTTCGAGTCTGTTCATGGGGCGCCGGGTTTACTGGGGATGTGTCATTCTTGTGGTGATGACACTCCGCCAGGGCCGACTTTGTGGCGCCAGCATTGCCAAAATGGAACGCCTGTTTTCAATATCCCGCCAGACAATCAAACGATGGATCGCCTGGTTCCGCGATGAATTCCCCCAAAGTGCCCAGTGGCATCGACTTCGTGGTCGTGTGATATGCACCGTTTCCAACGATGATCTGCCTTCAGCACTGGTCTTTCATTTTATGAACCATTTTCCGACATCCGAGCAGGCTTTGGTGGCTTGTCTCAGGTTTTTGGCTGCTGGTTCATCTGTTTTAAGCAACGTCAGTGAGGGATGATTTATCTCACGCAGAACATGGCCGTTTACCCTGCTTGTTATAAGCAGTATCAATCCTTCCCATCTGGTGAGAACCAGACTTTACCCCTTATCAACGGAAGGAGGATATACAAATGGATAAAACATCGCCAAAAACATTACAAAATTGGGCAGTATTTCGTTTTTCAGTGGTGGGAGGACTGCTTGCCCGGCCACCGGAAAAGGGTGAGCTTCAAAAAGAGCTTGGACTGCTGGCTGAGCGCATCTGGCATCATCCGATTACGAATCAACAGGTTAAATTCGGCGTCTCGACAATAGAGCGCTGGTATTATCGGGCGCGTGGCGCAATGGATCCCATCCAGGCAATGGTGCGTAAAATCCGCTCGGATGCGGGTCATAACTCTGCCATGCCTGCAAGTCAGTTGAGTGAGTTGGACAGGCAGTACAAACAGTTTCCCCACTGGAGCTATCAACTGCATTTTGACAATCTGGTCGCGTTGATCAAAGAACGCTACGAGCTGGGAGATCTGCCGTCATATTCCACTGTCCGGCGTCGGATGATCGAACGAGGCTGGCGGCCCCGATCCTCTGCCCGGGGTCAACAAACCTTCGGGATGAAGCAGGCAGCCCAAAGACTTGAGCAGCGGGAGGTACGCAGCTTTGAATCAGAATACGTTCATCAACTCTGGCATCTGGATTTTCATCACAGCCGGCGCCGGGTTGTGGATTCTGTCGGCAGATGGCATACCGCCGTAGCGCTATGCATCCTGGATGATCGCTCCAGGCTGTGTTGTCACCTTCAGTGGTATCTGGAGGAGACCGCTGAATCTCTTTTCCATGGATTGATGCAGGCGTTTCATAAACGCGGACTGCCCCGGGCGCTTTTAACCGATAATGGATCTGCAATGATCGCCCATGAGACCCAAAACGGGCTTTTATGTCTTGGGATCTGCCATGACAAAACGCTGCCCTACAGCCCATATCAAAACGGCAAGCAAGAATCTTTCTGGGGCGGACTCGAAGGCCGGCTCATGGCCATGCTCACCCGAGTAGATCCGCTTTCACTGGATTTTCTCAATCAGGCTTCCCTTGCCTGGGCCGAGCAGGAATATAATCGAAAAGTTCATGATGAGCTGGGGCAATCGCCCTTAAACCGAATGCTCAAAGGCCCGGATGTGAGCCGCCCATCTGTGGACAGCGAAGCGTTAAAATTTGCCTTTTGCCAGCAGGAAAGACGAACCCAGCGCCGAAGCGATGGTACGATCACAATAAAGGGCGTGCGCTTTGAACTGCCCTCCCGTATGCGACATATCGGTCATGTTTTTATTCGTTACCCATCATGGGACCTTTCAACGGCCTGGCTGGTTGATCCCAAAAGCGGACAGAAACTTGAGCGCATCCTGCCCCAGGACAAACTCAAAAATGCCGGCGGAAAAAGGCGTATGCTGCCACCTGTGCCAGGGCTTGCTGCGCCTGAAACAACAGAGCCCATCCCGCCGCTGCTTCGCAAAATTCTCTCGGATTATGCCGCCACAGGTCTTCCGCCAGCTTATCTTCCAAAGGAGGGCAAAGCCAATGAACAATAAAAAACTTTTGGCCCTCTACGGTTTGAAATGGAATCCCTTTCTGTCCAATGTCCCGCTTGAAGCACTGTGGATGCCACCAGGGATTGAGCGTTTCTCTTATCGCATCGAAAATCTGGTCATGGACGGTGGCTTTGCCCTGGTTTGTGCAGAGCCCGGAATGGGCAAATCAAAAACCCTGCAAATCCTTACCCGAAAGCTCGGGGCTCTTTCTGATGTAGTGGTTGGCGTCATGGAAAGGCCCCAAAGCAGCCTGGGTGATTTTTACCGTGAAATGGGTGAAATCTTCTCCGTGAATCTTTCTCCGGCCAACCGGTACGGCGGCTTCAAGGCCCTTCGGGAACGCTGGAAAAGCCATATCCAAACCACCCTTTTCAGGCCCGTCCTTTTGATCGACGAGGCACAGGAAATGCCAGGGGCTTGCCTGAATGAAGCACGCCTTCTTGCAAGTTCACAATTTGATTCCCACTGCCTGCTCTCAACCGTTATGGCCGGCGATATGCGCCTGCCCGAACGGTTCAGGTCCCCCGATCTGGTCTCATTGGGAAGCAGAGTCCAAACCCGGCTCTTGATTGAACCTTATGAAAAAACCGTGCTACTCGATTATCTGAGCCATGCCCTGGATCAGGCCGGCGCTCCGCACCTGATGACAAGAGAGCTCAAGCAAAGCCTTACCGATCATGCAGCAGGTAACCTCAGGATGCTAAATTCCATGGCGGCAGAACTGCTTGTCACAGCCGCACAAAAAGACTTGCCTCATTTGGATGAAAAACTCTTTTTGGAAGTCTTCTCCAAGCAGCCGATGCGCAAATGAACCCATCTTTTGACTTCAAGTGGCTCAAATCCAGGATCACCATCGCAGAGGTGCTTTCTGCCTACGGTCTTGACAGCTATCTCAAACAAAAAAACGATTCCCTCTACGGTTGCTGCCCCCTTCATCAGGGCAACAATCCCACCGCCTTCCGGGTTGATCTGACCCGGGGGCTGTGGCATTGCTTCACAGCTTGCGGCGGTGGTGATATGGTGGAGCTCGTCAGACGCATTGAAAACTGCTCCTATCAACAAGCTGCCCGATCATTAAAGCGATTGCTCGATAAAAACGGCAATACCCGGTCAGGACCGCCGCCGCATTCGTTATCACTTCGACCATTTAAAGCATTTGCCCGTAAACTGCTTCTCAATCCCAATGTCCCTTTCCTTCAGGAACAGAAAAATATATCCGTCCAAACAGCTATCTGTCACGAAGCCGGAGTCACATCACACAGCCATTTCTTAAAGGATATGGTCGCAGTCAGACTCTACGACCTCAGTGGAAACCCGCTCGGTTATTGTGGTCGCAGGCTTCATCCTGTGGACATCGATAAATGGGGAAAATGGCGCTTTCCCAAAAACTTCCCAAAATCCAGCATGCTCTTTAATGCCCATCGGGCTCAGCCCCACCGACAAAATGGTATCATCATAGTCGAGTGTCCATGGGCCGCCATGAGATTTGTCCAGGCAGGCATTAAAAATGTTGTCGCTTTACTTGGAACTTCACTTTTTACTTCTCAAATCCAGTGGATCATCAGCGCCCCTGCTGTCCTTCTCATGCTGGATGCAGATCCAGCCGGACGAAAAGCAGCAGCCCAAATCACCGCCATATTAAACCGCTATGCAAAAACAATCATTCATCAGCTTCCTGACGGCCTGGAACCCGAAGACTTGTCAGATGACCAGCTCCGATCCATTGCAAGCCAATATTCATTTTTTTGAACCCGTACTACCCTTTTCCATTTTGTACAGCAGTCGTCAAAATAATGCTCGTAATTGTCACCCATCAAATAAGTTGAAATTTGGACCATCAGTTAGCGAGATCACGCTCAGGACTAGTCGGCAATAAATTACCACCTTATGATGTGTCGGCTGCATGCTATTTGGTCTTGAAGTCCTTAAGCCTTGTATGTTTGACC
>CAVPHN010000030.1:0-102104 GCA_963704205.1 uncultured delta proteobacterium | reverse complement strand
CTTTATAGATTGCTTCACATATTCTCCCTCCCGACCGGTTGAGGGCCAAACCAGATCTGACTTAGCGGAACAGTCCCTTGAGGCCTTCCTGCAGCATGTCGGTAGCGCGGGTTTCGACCTCCTGCCTCACGCTCTCGGTGACCAGGGCATTGAAATCGAGCGTCAACTTGGGCTCAGCGAACGGGCCGGTGATGCGCACCGGTACCGTCACGCCATTGAGCGCTGTCAGTTCGCGTCCTCCTTGACCTTCCAGGCTGCCCACCACGGTGGCCCGGGCAAGATAATTCAGCAGTTCCGCGCCGATGTCGATATCGCCATTGCCGGACACGCGTAGTAGGGGCGATTTGCCGGACAGGTCCTCGTTGTGCGCCACGCCGCGATTTATATCGAAGCTGGCGGAAAGCTCGGAGAAATCGGTTTTTTCCTGCATGTCGGGGGTCTGAACTTTTTCACCTTTCAAGGCGCCCAGCCCGGCCTGGGTTTCACGCAGCATGGCCGCGATGTTGATGCCCTTTATCGCGCCGTCGCGAAGATTGAAGCCGGCCTTGCCCTGCAATGTTTTTTTCATGGCGCTGACGGTACCGCCTTCCGTGTGAAGATCAAAAGTCACGCTTCCCCTGCCTTCCAGAATGTCCTTGTTCAAGGCATCTTTCAGCAACGGGGCAATACTTACCCCTGCAATGTTCTGCCGTGCAGTGATCCTCGGTCCTGCCGCAGTTAGCGATACGGCTCCGCTCGCCTTTCCCTGGTAGAGGTCGGCCTCCAGCGGGTTGATATCCAGCCGCCCCCCTGCGGCCTTGAATTCCATTTGCACGTTGCCGGCCTGGATGTTGTTCAGCTTGAGGCTTCCGACGCGCACGCTGCCGCTGGCATTGAGCGTTTTCAGAATCGAGAAATCGAAGGGTTTTTCCGGCTGGGGCTGTTTTCCCGGTGCTTTGGCCGGCAGGTACCGGTCGGCATCGAGTCGGTCGATGTCGAGATCGAGCGCGATGTGCGGGTTGGCGAAAGGGCTGATCCAGGCTTTAATCTTGATACTGCTCTCGTCCAGATGCGATGTCAGGTCCGCCGTCGCATTCTTACGCTGCAGATCGAGCTGTGCGGAGCCGGCAATATCCATGTTCAAGCCTCTTCCGGCCACTTCGCCCTGGATTTTAAGAATCAGGTCCTTGACGGCATAAAGCTTGGCCTCTGTATCGAAAGTCAACCCGGTAGTCACATTAAAGTGCACGTTGATTTGCGGATTATCAGCCTTCAGGTTGAAATCCGCGGCAGCCTCGGTGGGCTTGCCGTTTATAAGGCGCCCGGTCTTGATTTTGATGCCGCTAAGTTCAAACTGGCGCCCACCCATCTCATCCCGGAAGGAAAGCGCGCTCCTGTCGATCGATACGCTATCGATATCGAAATGGATCTGTTTGTCTTCTTTTCCTTCTTTTTCCTTCGCCAGCAGATCGTCGAAATTGGTCGTGTCATCCTTGAAAAGCACGATGTTGGCGCGTACGCCTTCGATGCGCACCTGGTCCACCACCAGTTCCTTTCTCAGCAGCGGCCACCAGGACAGGTACAGGCGTGCGCTTTCCACCGCCGCGAATTCCTTTTCGTCTCGGAATTCGCTTATCGAAGCCTTGCCAAGATCCAGCCCCAGCCTGGGGAAAAAAGACAGCTTGATATCGCCGGCGAGAGTCAGTTCCCGCTGTTTTGTGTCCTTCGCCATCTGCACGATCTGCGGCTTGTAATCATTGGGATTAATCGCGAGCGATGCGACCACAATCAGCAGGACAAAGAGAATTCCCGTTCCGGCAAGCACCGCCAGGCCGTATTTGAGGTATTTGTTCATTTTGCTATTCCACTTGGGTTTTTTTCTTCACCGGATTGATATGGGAACATGGGACGGCAACAAGACATTTGCCGCATACGTCGGCATAGCCTATGGCACTGAGCGCTTTTACATTTTCATGTTGCTTTGCCTGCCTCCATGGGAATTCTCGAAACAGTTTGCATTGCGCTGTATTATTAAATCATTGCAATTCAAAAAATGTTGTGAAAAGGTATTTCAGCGCTTAAGATCACTAGAATGTAGCTGTTTTTTAAACATATAAAAAGAGAAATGTATGGAAAAGAAGCTTCACTACGGGTGGATCGTCATTTTTATGGGGCTCATCACAACGGTTGCAGCTCATGGATTCGGGCGAATGGCCTATACGCTTCTCCTGCCGGCCATGAAGGACGGGCTTAAATTTGATTATACCCAGCTTGGGCTCCTGGGTACGGGGAATTTCATCGGTTACATGACCATGGCCATTATCGGCGGGTTCCTGGCCGCCAGGTTCGGTACAAGAATCGTCATCGCTTTGGCCCTTGTGCTCATGGGGATCACCATGATCCTGACAGGTCTTGCGCAATCCTTCGGGTTTGCTTTTGCCATGCGCCTTTTAACCGGTCTGGGCAATGGCGCGGCCTATGTTCCGGCCATGGCCCTTGGATCTGCATGGTTTGCCATTAAAAAACGGGGATTTGCAACAGGAATTGTTTCCGGCGGCATCGGCCTCGGGATGTTATTGTCGGGCCTTATTGTTCCCTTTATTTTAAAATCATATGAAACAGACGGCTGGCGGTATTCCTGGTATATTCTTGGAACCTGTGTCCTGGTGGTTGCCGTGATCGTGCTGGCTCTTATCAGGAACCAGCCTGCTGACAAGGGGCTTTTGCCGGTCGGGCAGGAGAAAAAAGAGGAAAGCCCGAAGGTACAGGCTCAAGGCAAGGTTTCAGCTCTGGACTGGGGCAAGGTCTATAAAATGAAAGCGCTCTGGTATCTCGGGCTGGTGTATTTTTTTTACGGCATGTCCTATATTATTTATATTGTTTTTTTTGCCGCATATCTTGTCAAGGAAATGGGTTATACTCAGGCCTGGGCCGGTGGTTTGTGGGCCACAGCCGGGGGTTTGAGCATTTTCTGCGGTGTGATCTGGGGGAGCATATCAGACAGGATCGGCCGCGGAAAAGGAGCGGCTCTGGCATACCTGGTACTGGGGGTATCCTATATTGTCTATGCCCTGGTCAAGGTTGAGGCAGGGTTCTATGTTTCTGCCATATTATTCGGTCTGACGGCGTGGAGCATCCCGACCATCATGGCCGCTGCAGCCGGAGATTTTGTCGGTCCCAGACTTGCCCCTGCGGGGCTTGGGTTCATCACGCTTTTCTTTGGTATCGGCCAGTCCATCGGTCCGGCGCTTGGCGGATACCTGGCCGATGCGAGTCAGTCTTTTACCCTTCCCTTTCTGGTGGCAGGGGTCATATCGCTTTGCGGCATGGTGTTTTCATTGTATTTAAAGAAACCAGTTCAGGATTAGTCGTTATGGATTGAAAAATCCGGGATTCACGGCGCGGTTTCCGCGCCGTGGCATGCAGCAACAGGTTGGGCGATCCAATTATTTCACAATTTTGAGAATCTCCTTGAATTTTTCTCCCTCGCCCGCTTTAAGTAGCTCAAATAGAGCGGTTTCGACACTCGTCAAACTGACACCAGAATCTCTCATTTTCTGCAAACCGATTTCCTTGTTCACCGGGTTTCTTGAAGATACGGCGTCAGACGCAACCTGAACCTCATACCCCAGAACCACTAGATCTGCTGCTGTTTGATAGACGCAGATGTGCGCCTCGATACCCGCGATCAGAACCTGTTTGCGATTCAGCGCTCTCAGCGCTTTCATAAAGCGGTCGTTCCGGCAACTACTAAAGCTAATCTTGCTGATAGGCTGAATATTGGATAAAATATCTGCAATTTCAGGAATTGTCGGCCCCAGGCCTTGCGGATTCTGCTCAACCCAGAGAATAGGAAGCCCTAAAACCTGAATCCCTTTGATAAGCTTTTGCATGTTCTTGAATAGAAGTTCTTTTTCATGCATCGCATGTGCCAAGTTGCCTTGAATATCAACAATTAACAAGGAGACGTTTTCCATTTTGAGCATGACGTGATCCCTTCTTTGACACCACAGGACATATTTTTAGACAACTGAATTTAGGGGACATCTTCACGAAAACTAATCCGCCGAGTGTATCGCCTGTTCCCATCTATGTTGCACGTTGCGGGATTCTCGGCGCGACTGGTCGTGCTATCCGTGCCACGGTAAATAACAAAACAAAAGTTCTGGTTTTTGTCAATAATTAAGCAAGGTATCTGTTACACATATCACATATAATCTAATTTTTGGTGCTTCGCTATTTCGCGGGTGAGTTCTGCTTAGAATTCTTGCATACATTCGAAAGTATTTTTTTCCGGATTTTTATTCATGCTTATTTCTGGTATCATTAACCATAGTCGAACTGACCGGCGGTCGTCAAAACATTTGATCAACCCCATGAACAAAGGCAGGGTCTCTGGCCGGTTCCTCGATCCAGTTATTCCAAAGGCTGTGTTTTCGAATAAAACATGAAGTCAATCTGTATACTTAAGAATTTCCATTTCTGAATACTTCAGTATGGGATAACATATTCATGAGCGGAGCCTTTTCCATTGAACTCTTCCTCACGGATTATAAAAAACACGCTTAAGAAAGTGTCCACTAATACCCAACCACCCCAAACTGATCCGGGATTTGTGCTCATCATTGCGAGTCTCGCCGCATTTAGAGCACTTGCTGCCGTCCCAGGAATGAACACCAAACAGGCACTTGGTCTTCATAAATTCAAATTCCTTTGATTGTTATTGGATTACAGGTTTAAGACTTTATCCCATATATTTAGTAACCCTTTATAATATTTCGGAATCACTTGTCAAATTTTATCAGATTGTGGATTGTATTGGTATCCTTCCCTGGGTATACAGTGAAATGGTCGCAGATAGTCTTTCCGTGTTAGATCCCCGCCAGTTTAGGCATGACCGTTGCTGCGAAACTCAAAACAAAAAAGAAGCCGCACATGTCGGTAACCGTCGTCAGAAGAGGGCTGGACACAAGTGCCGGATCCATTTTCAGTCGTTTGAGCAATAGAGGAAGCATGCCGCCGAGGGTCACCGAAACCAACGTATTGGCAGCCAGCGCCCCTCCAACTACCAATTCCAAGCCATGGTTGCCTTTCCAGAAAAAGCGACCGCACCGAGAATAATACCCAGCACAAGGCCGTTGATAATACCGATCCTGGTTTCCTTTGCCAGCACCCAGAGCAATTCACCCGGCCGAACAAGACCCAGAGACAATTCCCGCATGGAAACCGCTACTGCCTGATTGCCGGAACAACCGCTCATGTCACTTACCATGGGCAAGAATACTGCCAGCGTAATGGCAGCGGCAAGGGTGTCCTGATGCATGGCAATGACACTTGCAGCGATAATATTAAGGACAATATTCATAATCAACCAGGCCAATCGGCGTCCAGAACGGGACAACAGCGGCATGGTGCGGAACTCCTCACCACCGATGACACCACTGAGACGAAGAAAAGTCTTCGTTTTCTTTTGACTAAGCGCTTCTTCAACATCGCTCGGACAATATAACCCCGACCATTCTCATTTCATCATCAACGACAGGCACTCCGAACAGATGATGCTCATCAAAAAAATTTTCCAGTTCTTTAAGTGAAGATTTATGAGGAACATTGAGGGGAGAAGGAATCATTATCTGCGAGAGCTCTGTCCTCTCTGGACGGGAACAGCAGATCATGCATACGCAGTACACCAATCAATTTATTATCCCGGTCAACGACATAAAAATACAACACATGATAATCAATGTATTCTTCGCGATTGGCCTGCAGGTCATCGAGCACGTCCTGAATGGTATTGTCCGTTTTGTATGCAAGGAATTCTGAGATCATGAGTCCGCCGGCACAGTCCTTGGCGTATTCAAGGAACTTTCTTGCCTCCTCAGCATCTTCCCGGTCCATTTTTCCAAGAACTGCCCGGCTCGCAGCCTTATCCATTTCACCCAGCACATCAACCAGGAAGTCACTGGGAAGTTCCTCTAAAATAGCAGCTGCCTGTTCATAAGACATTTCTTCAATCAGATCCGCAGCCTGGGCTTCAGGGATATCCTCAATGATATCTGCTGCGTCCTCTGTACTGAGAAGATGAACAGATGAGTTTGATCCTCTTCGGTAAGACGGGAAATTACACGAGCAGTCTCTGAAGGGCTGAGGTCGCTAATAAATTGTGTTACTTCTGTACTGTTTTTATTAGCAATCAACTCACTTAGCCTTTCCCAAGGCTGAATAAATTCACTCATCGTTATCCTCTTTTATTTATTTGGATTTTCGTTTTGATCTAAACCCTCCACCTTTGGCGGAGTACCCGGATGAGTTTTTGGCAGATATATATGGCTTTGTAAGCACAGTTGGATCCCCTGCGCAAGATTAATAAGCCTCACCAATGAGGAGTCCGCTGGGCCTAACCAATATTTCGACAGACTGGAAATCTCCCGAAATATCATACGGCGTTGTATGAACCAGTTACATCCCCGGCATGATCATGTCAAAGATAACAATACCGATTTCATTCCCCCTGTCCCTGATGGCCTTGCCGACTTCCTGCCCTCCCCGACATACGATTACGCGAAATCCGCACCCTTGTCTTGGAGGAGTTTGACGATCTCCGTATGGCCGTTACTCGATGCCATATAAAAGGCCGTCGCGCTTTAAACGGCATCTTTTTCGCTGACATCCGCGCCCCTGTCCAGGAGGAGTTTGGCGATCTCTGTACGGCCATTACTCGATGCCATCCAAAGGCTGTGTTTTCGAATAAATCATGAATTCAATCTGTATACTTAAGAATTTCCATTTCTGAATACTTCAGTATGGATAACATATTCATGAGGTCGGCTCTTCGTAAGTGTTTGCCACGCACAAAAAAATCACTTCAACTTCCAATTTGGCCGCTGTGGGCCAATGTGCCGATGAAATTTATTATTAACTGTGCACCTGTTAAGGCGGTCAAGCCGTTAATGTCCCGCTCTGGACGGACCTCAAACAAGCTGATGCCTGCTATCCGTCCTTTTGATGCGATACTTCGCACCAGATCAGTGGTTTCATCAAAGGTAAGACCCCCCGGGCTGGGGAAGAGCACCCCGGGCGCTATGGCGGTATCCAAGGCGTCAGCATCAATGGTGATCAAATAGTGATCCGCTACCGGAATCTTATCAATACATGCATCGATTCCATTCTGGTGAACTTCACGGGCACGGATAAAAACGCTTCCGAATGAAAGGGCGTCATTTACCTCCTGTCGTCTTGCACTTCCGATACCTCGCAATCCAACCTGAGCCATGGCTTTGACCCAAGGCATCTCGGAAGCCCGCCGCATTCCACTGCTGTATCCTTCCCGTACCCCATAGCGCTCATCCCGCCAATCAATGTGGGCGTCAATATGCACTACGCAAAGATCATCGTAGCCATCAAAGGCACGTAAGTATGGAATGAAGCCACCCTCATCGGTGCCTAAAGCGATGGGCATGGCGCCTCGGGCCAGAATGGTGCGAATAGCGTCGGTGATTTGTTCCGGGTTTTGCAGATCGTGGTTCACCTTCTTGTCGATATCTCCGCAATCAACTATCCGAATCCGCCGGTCAGCCAGAAGGACATCATTGAAATCAAAATCGTAATTATCCAAATGATCGATGAATCTAGATGATTGAAGGCGGATGGCATCCGGGGCTGTTTCCATCGGATTATGAGTAGCAGTTATTTCAAATTTCTGAGGGTATGGACTCACATAATGGAGTCCGATAATTGCAATATCCGCTTCCATGTCATTGAGTTGCAGCAAATCGGCAAGCCTGCAAAACTGTGAGTCGGCGGAGTAAGAAAATCTGAATTCATTAAAAGGTTCCCCGTCTTCTGAGAAGAGAGATACAAAACTCATGATGTGGTACAGTCTTTCTGGACACCTCAAAAGAGACACAAATAAAATCATGCGGTGAATATTTCACCTTCGGAAACTTGTTGAGAGGAGCTCTTTTCCTCATCACGAACTTTTCGGCTGTTCACTTTGATGTGATGGCTGACCCATCTGAATTAGCGAAGAACCGGAATCAGGCAACTGCCAGCGTAGGGTAAAGACGGTGCCGCCTTCGGTTGTAATATCCAAACTGCCTTTCAGCTGCTTTATCAACAGCGCCCGGATCAACTTCAGTCCCAAAGAGGAAGGTTTCGACAAATCCTGATCCAAGGCAAATCCCACGCCATCGTCGCTTAGCTCCAGTACCACCTCTCTGTCATGGGTCTGATACAGCTTGATCCAGACTGTCCCCTTTCTTCCATCCGGGAAGGCATGTTTGAACGCGTTGGTGATGAGCTCGTTGAGGATCAAGCTGCAGGGCACCGCCTGGTTGATATCTATCTCGACAGGGTCAAACACCAAAGCAACCTGTATGTCCGCCTTGTTGCTGTATGCCCCCTGCAGGTGGTCGACAAGACGCCTCAGATATACGGAAAGATCGATGGCTGCCAGATTCGGGCCGCAGTAGAGCTCCTCGTGGATCATGGCCATGGCAATAATGCGCTGCTGGCTTTCAAGCAACGCTTGCCGCCCCTGCGCATTTTCCACCTGAGAGGTTTGAAGAAAAAGCAGGCTGCTGATCACCTGCATGTTGTTTTTGACCCTGTGATGGATCTCTCGCAGCAGAACTTCCTTCTCTTGCAAAGCAGCCTTTATCTTTTCATTGGCAAGCGTCCGTTCCGTAATGTCCTCTGTGACGAAGAGGATATGTTTCTCTCCTTTCAATGCCAGTCCAGTGGCCGATACAGATGCCACTATCAGTCTGCCGTCTTTGCATCGAAGCTGAACATGTTGGTTTCTCACCACCTCACCCCGGTTCAAAGCTGCTACAATTCGTTGTCGATCGGATGGATCGACCCAAAGATTGCATTCCAGTGCGCTTTTCCCAATGAATTCTTCACGAGTGTACCCGAACAGGTCGAGTTCTGACTGGTTGGCATCAAGCCAGACCGCGTCTGATGCCTGGTAATGCATGCGGCAACCGGATTTCCCATGAAGGCGGCTCGAAACCGCTGCTCACTTTCATGGATTATTTCCTCTGCCCGTTTGAGTTCGGTGATGTCCACTGTGGCGAACAGAATATGCTTCGCTCCTTTCAATGTCACCAAGTTTGCGGATACGGACGCAAATAACAATCTGCCATCTTTGTGACGTAGCTTGACGTTTTGATTCCTCACCTCTCCATGTTTGGATATTTTCGCAACGAGTCTTTGCCGATCATTTAGATCGATCCAAACAGTTTTGGCCAGCAAGTTACTCCCAATGACTTCTTCACGGGTGTATCCAAACATATCGAGTTCTGCCTGATTAACATCTATGCAGACGCCGTTTTTCAGAGAGGATATGGATAATGCTACCGGACTTGCCCATGAATGCAGCACGAAAACGATTTTCACTATCCAGGACAGATTGCTCAGCCAACTTGCGGTCAGTGATGTCGTGAATAATGGAATAGAGAAGGCCCCTTCCTGCAATCACGAGCTTGTTGCTGAACACCTCGATATCGCAGATGGAACCGTCTGCCCTTTGGTGCTGGAATTCAAATCTGGCAGATCCTATCGATGCTGCTTCCTGCATTTTGGTTATTACAGCCTCAGGTGGCAGCAAGTTGATCTGCTGGATACTCATCCGTCTCAGTTCTTCAATCGACCACCCGTAAAACTTTAAAGCCGCTTCATTGGCATCGATGATATTCCCCGTATCCGGATCAATGATCAGATTGACTGCGGAGTGTTTTTGAAATAGCTTCCGGAACCGTTCTTCACTCTCGCGCAGTGCATGTTCCGTATGCTTGCGCTTGGAATCGGCCTTCTCTAATTCCAGAACGCGTTGCTCAAGCTCTTCATATGTTGGTTTTTTAGGCATAGCGCCAACCTATGGTTGTAGTTAGAGTCATTTTACACTTACTTGCATATAACCATGAGTCTTTATTTCCGGATTTTTATTCATGCTTATTTCTTGTATCATTAACCATAGTCGAACTGACCGGCGGTCGTCAAAACCTTTGATCAACCCCATGAAAGAAGGTTGGGTTGCTTGACGGTTCTTCGATCCAGTTATTCCAAAGACCGTGTTTCCGTATCAATCAAGAATTGTATCGGCATGGTATCCATAAGAAAATCGGTAAGTGAATACTCAACCTTTGGATAACTAATCAGAAGTCGAGCATTTTGCTTCATCCAACACTTTTCTGATTTTTTGTGAAAGCTCAGAAATATTATACGGTTTTTGAATGAACCCGTTGCAGCCCCTGCGCATGATTTTGTCCGCATGGCCGTTGATGGCATATCCGCTGGAAAGAATAACCGGCATGTCTGGCTGAATCTCACGAATGCGATCAAATGTCTTGCCGCCGTCCATTCCCGGCATGATCATGTCAAGGATCACCAGATCGATTTCGTCTCCCATATCCGTGATCACCTTGACGGCTTCCTGTCCTCCCCTGCAAACCACGACACGATAACCCAGCCTCTCCAGCATGGCCTGGCCGACATCGATGATCATCTCTTCATCATCAACCAGAAGGATGGTGGCCGATCCCTTGATGAGCCCTCCTTCCATGGGAACCTCTCGATGCGCTTCTTTATCTGATACCGGCAGATAGATGTTGAATGTGGTTCCGTGACCGATTTCGCTGTAAACCGTAATCATCCCGCCATGATTCTTGATGATTCCATAAGCTGAAGCCAACCCCAGACCGGTTCCGCGGCCCTTTTCCTTGGTGGTGAAAAACGGATCGAATATTCGCAGGCGGGTGGCTTCATCCATGCCAGCTCCGGTATCCGTGATTGAAACCTTGACATATTGCCCCGGCTCTACCTGATGGGGTTTGCAGTTCGCCTCATCCAGCGTGACGATCTTTGTTTCCAGATACAGATGCACCCCCATCGGGCGGCATGGCCTGCCATGCGTTGACATACATGTTCAGCAGCACCTGCTCGATCTGCCCCCTGTCCGCTTCCACCACCAGGGGTGATGCCTGACATTTGGTGTGGATCTGGATTTCTTTTTTTGTCCGGCCGAACATGGCTGAGCTGCTTAGTACCAATTCATTCATATCGATGGGTTTGACTTCGTATTTGCCGCCCCGGGCAAAGCCCAGCAGTTGTTTGGTGAGACTCGTTGCGCTGCGGATATATTCCTCGATGGCATTGATATGTTCCCAGATGGGGATGAGAAGGTTCCAGATCCAATGAAAGCAGTGATGCACGACCCTGAATGCCCATCAACAGGTTGTTGAAATCGTGGGCAATACCGCCGGCCAGGGTACCGATCGCTTCAAATTTCTGGGCCTGCTGAAGCTGGGCTTCGAGTTTGGCCTTTTCCTCCTCAGCTCGCTTGCGCTCGGTGATGTCACGAGATACGGTGAGAATCTTGACAGGTTTGCGGTCCTTGTCGCGTCAAAAAGGAGAAGCTGACCTCCATCCATACCGTAGAGCCGTCCTTTTTGTATTCTTCCAGTTCCAGGGTTCGTGTTCTATCGGGATCAGCAGTTCCACTGGCTTCCAGTCGCATCTCATTTTCGAAGGCTTCCAGTCCGACTTTCATTGATTCTGGGGTTAATACCTGATCAAGGGGTTGCGTCATGGCCTCCTCAACCGTCAATCCGCGGAGACGCGTGATGGCCGGGCTGATATAGGTAAATCTCAGATTCATATCCATAATCGATATTACGTCAGCCGTGTTTTCCGTGATTATACGGTATTTTTTCTCGCTCTCCCGCAAGGCATCCTCAACCAGCTTTCGTTCGGTGATGTCACGACCGACTCCGACAATGGCCAAGATATGGGCGCTCTCATCTAATACAGCAGTGTACTGCCATCCCAACCATCGCCACCCATCCTTGGTCATTGCCCGCTGCTCCATGTAGGCAGAATACGGAGGATGAAATAATTTTTTCATCTCTATTGCAGTTGATTCGCGATCGTCTTCATGAACCAATGGCATAAATTCGCTGTTAATGAGCTCTTGTTGACTCTTCACGAACAATTCACAATAAGATCGGCTGACAAAAATAAATCTTCCCTCTTGGTCGATTTTAACAACGAGATCTGATTGATTTTCAATAAGCAGCCGATACTTTTCCTCACTTTCCCGAAGGGATTCCTCTGCTTTTTTACGCTCGTCTATCTCACCTTTCAATTGGATATTGATCGTTTCAAGTTTTTCAGTTCGTAATCGAACCTGCCTTTTCAGACTTCGATTCCAACCAAGTATCACCATGATAACGGCCAGTACAATTCGCAGTAACGCTGCAGATAACAATCCAGAAATTGCGGCTTTTGTAAAATGGCACTATATCCCAAAGAGATCCACTTTCTGTAAATGGCTTCCCTTTCTTCCTGGGTGATGAGGTCAAGTCCCTTTTCCAGAATATGGTTCAGAATCGGCCAGTCCTTTCTTGGATGCAAAACAAAGTGCGTTTTTATACTCGGCATAACCTGCGACGCGTAAATTGGCGATTCCCTCTTTTTCGATGATATAAGATGCAACGGCCAGATTCACGACCGCCGCATCAACGCCTTTGGTGGAGGTTTCAAGCAGACAAGTCGAGATCATTATCCAGCGGTATGAGCTGCAAGTATTTGAAATTATTTTTAATGTAATCATGAATGGCAAAGTCCCGGGTAACCGCAATTTTCATTCCACTGCATCTTTTCCAGAGTGAGTGCGCCTTTGGTTTCTTTTCTGACAATGATGGCATTGGGAATCTCGATATAGGGTTTTGTAAAAAGAGCATATTCGGTCCGGCTCTGGGTTTTTCTGAAGATTATTGTTGACGTCGATTTCTCCCTTGCGAAACCTTTCCATGAAATTGTCCCAGCTGTCCGGCTTGTCCAGTTTGAACTTGAAATCAAGCTTCTTTTCAATCAGCCGCTGATAATCCATAACAATTCCGAACGAATTGCCATCTTTATCCGTATCGATAATCGGCGGCCAGCCTGCTTCGTTATTTACAATAATCTTTCCGTCATGCCGTGTCAGCCAGGCTCTTTCCTCAGGTGTCAAGGGGTCTGCGGTACCATGCCCAAGCGAAGGCAGGCCCACGCAGAAAAAAGAGATGATCAGCAGAAACATCAGCCGTGTAACCGCCCGGCCAATTGTTCCACCAGATTGAATGCATGTTGGACCGGTTTTATTTTTAAAACAAAAAACTTTCATTTGTTATCCGAAGAAAACAACTTTGGTGGTTCCAGCATTGCTCTAATCCCTCATAGGCGGGCTTAAAAGATCGTCACCTGTGCATAACTTGATTTTTTAGAGTTGCAATTACTTGCATATATTGTTGAATCCGGCCATCTTCAAGAATACGGCATGGTATCATTCAGTCAACAGACCCATAAGACACCATACATATTTCCAAACCAGCTTTTAATGATCAGAACGGAGCGAATCCACTGACAAATCAGCACCGCGATCTCACTTAACAAAGTATCCGCCACTGAAAGCTTTCATAAATTCGCTGATGTTTTGAAGGGGTGTAGGCGGAGTTCAGCAATCCTCATTGGTTCAGCCCAGTCCTGAATATTTTTCTATCACATCGCAGATCGCCTCAATATCCTCGAATTGAAACACGGGAACCCTTGCGGAATATGGGGAATCCGTAACAACCGCCACAAGAAGGTCATCTTCCGGAAAAAGCTGCGATTGATTTATCTGGGATCGGAAGACTTCGATTTTAGGCTTTTTTTCCTGTTTAAACCCTTCCACCAGAACGAGATCCATGTCCTGAAAATAGGGCAGAAGGCTGTCCAGGCTGATTTCCGGCATGGATTTCACCAGGGCGATCTGACCCGGAGATGCTGCCAGAACGGCATCCGCGCCGGCGGCGCGGTGGCGGTAGGTGTCTTTTCCTTTTTGATCCATCGAAAAACCATGATGGGTGTGCTTGATGGTTCCAACGCGATATCCCCGGCGTTTGAGCTCGGGGATGAGTTTTTCAACCAGGGTGGTCTTTCCGGAATTTGAGTGGCCAACAATTGTGATCAGCGGGGGCATAAGAAATCCATTAATAAATCGATTATGTTGATAAGGGTACATAAATGCTTCATGTCATGAACAACTTTGTTTCATTATTCGATCGGCAGCTCCGGCCTTGCGGCCCATTCGGTCCAGCCCGCATCGTACCAGTAAACGTTCCGGTAGCCCAAAAGGTGCTTCAGGACGAAAAACGTCTGGCTGGCCTGATGGCCGGTTCGGCAGTGCACCACAACCGGGGTATCCAGGGACGAAATGATGCCGCCATAGCTTTTTATCAGTTCAGGCTGCGGCTTGAACCCGGCGTAGGCTTCACTCTTTAAGATATCCGCGCTGAAAACCCGGTTGATGGCACCCGGAATGTGTCCGGCCCGGGCTTCGTCTGTTTTTTTGCCGGTGAAATAGTCTTCCGGCCGGACATCCAGGATCAGGGCGCTTCTCTTTTGAACATGGGAAAGCACCGTTGCATACGAAACGCTGAAGGTGTCGGCGCCGGGTTTTACCGGGTAAGCCGACCGCTGGACCTGGGGCAGGGCATTTCCGATTGGTTTGGCTTCGGCCATCCACTTGTCGAATCCGCCATCCAGAATCGCGTACCGGCTGTGCCCGACCCTCTCCAATGCCATGGCGATCAGCGTGGCATCCCGGATTTTATCGCCGTCGTACACCAGAACGATCATGTCCTTTGGCTGGATTCCCATAAGGGACAATTTGGCGGCGATGAGCTCAGCCGGGATGACCATGGCGGGAACGCCGTCCACGTTGCCTCTGATGTTTTCCGGGGAAAGGGAAAACGAGCCGGGAATGTGCCGGGTATTGTAATCCGGCTGGCTTCTGGAATCGATGATCTTGATATCCGGGCTGGCGAGGTGATTTGCCAGCCAGTCCGTATCGAGCATGCCCGGAAGCTTCAGCCCCTGAAGCATTGCCTCCGCTGCTGAGGAAGCGGGTTCATTCCGGCCGTAAAAAAACGTCCGCCAGGCATTGATCTGCTTTGCGGCTTCGGCGGACGGCGGCGGGCTTCGAAGGGATACGGGTTTCAGGCATCGGTCGATAAAGCCGTCCAGTCCGTCCGTCAGGATAAATACGTTCCGGGCTCCGGAACGATAAAGCGCGTCTCTGGCCTGGGCCGGATGAACCATGCCGTTTGAATACAGCACGATCCGGGTCTTGTCCGCATGGGAGGATACGAATACTGGCAGATCCGGCATGTCCACCTGCACGGCGCCGCGAATATGAAAGTCGTTGTATTCGGCAACCGGGCGGATGTCAACGGCCAGAAAACCGGGATCACGGTTGTATAGCGCAGCTGCCAGCTCCTCGGGCTCCACATGGTCAGCGGCCGATGCCACATCGGAAAGAAGGGCGCGGTCCGAAACCGCAGGGGGCCTGGTTTCAACTGCGGGAGATTTTGTTTCCGAAAGCGGCTTCATTGCTTCAGCGGCAGGATGCTGCCTTTCCGGAAGCAGAAAAAGAATGCCTGCCACCAGAATGAGCACGATGCTGAACCTGGCCAGAAAAGGGCTGTTGAAATAGGTTTTTTTCCCTCTTCTGGCTTCGATGAATTCCGTGCCCCAGAAGCAGGCAAGAGCTATGAAGGTGATTCCCAGAACCACCATGCCACGGGATGTGCCAAGGCTGTCATGCAGAAACGCCAGTCCCGGCTCGCCGTATGCCTGAAGGCTGCTTTGACCCCACTTGTAAATAGGTTTAAGAATGGGAAAGAGCTCATTGAACAAAATGCTGCCGGCCATGGCTGCGCCCAGAAAAACGACGGCGTCGATTTTCCCCGAAGCCATGCCCACAGCGGCGGTTCCCGGGCACCACCCGCTGATGACAAATCCGGCGCCGAACAGCAGGCCGGCCGCCACATAGGTGCCGTAATAGGTTTTCATGTAATAGATCTGGGTGGCGGGGTCAACAAGGCCGGTCCAGATGGCGATGGAAAGCCCGAGCATGGCGGTGACAACGGCTGTAAACATCACTTTTAAAACCGCCATGTCCCGGAAATAGAAAATGCCGGCCAGCCGCTTCGAGCTTCCGAAACCGGCTTTTTCCAGGGAAACACCGAAAAAGATGCCGATCACAAGAGAGGCAATCCATGCGCCGGCGGAATCCAGAGAATCCAATCCGTAGAAGGTATTAATCATCCCATTGCCTCCTTACCAGCCAGGCGGTTGCGTATCCGCCGGCAAATATGCAGATCAGGAACACGATGCTGCCTGAAAGAAGCAGCGCGCTTCCGGAAAGGGCCTGGCCGGACGTGCAGCCGCCGGCAAGCCTGCTGGCAAAACCGGAAATAACGCCGCCCAGGGCTGCAAAAAAAAGACGCAGTTTTATGGAGCTTGCCTTTCCGCGTTCAACTTTTATCGAGACCCTCAGGGATAAAACGGCTGAAAAAAGACCGCCGATGAAAATGCCGATCAGCATGAAGACCAGATAGTAACTGAGGGGATTTTTCCCCCAGGCGCCGAAATATTCGCTGGACAGCGTATGGGCCGGAAATACCAGCCCTTCGACAAAAGCGCTGATCCGGGCAAGGCCCCCGGATGCGCCGAGTCCTGCGCCCAGGATCAGGAAAGAGGCCAGAAGCGTCAGCCCCAGAAAAATCCCGGCGATGTAGGGATTGGTTGGGGCCATGGGTTCTTTGGATAGAAATTTCATCGTGTGACCTCCTAACATCCGGCGCTTTTGCGTTTGGCCGGAGGCGCCGGTGGACGCCGGCGTGACCGGCATGTCCGTTGCAGGCTGCGGTATAGAGGGCTGGACTGCAGGCCGGGAAGCGTTGGGAACGGAGCCGGCCTGTTTTTCTATCGGTCATCGACCAGAAGGCTTCCAGGCCGCCAGAAAGCACGCGTATCGGCCGCTCGGTTTTCTGGGACAGTATTCCGCCGACGGCCATGGCCATGGACCCGTCCCGGTCAACCAGAATGAGCGGGACAGTTCCGGTCAGAGAAGCGGGATTGGAAACGACTTCTGAAATATCGATGTTTCGGGAGCCGGGGATATGGTAATCCGAAAACTGATCGGCTGTCCGGATATCCACCAGGTCAAAGGCGCCGGGAGGACCTGTCATCAAGGACTGAAGGGCCGAAACAGGAATGGGTTCCGGCAGGCGGATCTGTTTTCCGGAGAGCCCGGCTGTACCTGGTTTTACGGATTCATGCACCGGAAGACCGGCCTGTATCCAGGCTTCGCTCCCCCCTTCAAGGCTTCGGGCCTTTTTAAATCCGTTTCGTTCCAGAATCCCGACCGCCAGACTGGATCGAAATGCGGAGTTGCAGACCGCTACAACCGGTTCCGATGGATCGAGCCTGCTGGAAAGGTCGGAAAGCTGGTTGAGTGGAAGGTTCAGCACGGTTCCGATTCTCAGCCCCATCCACTCGGTCGGCAACCGGACATCCACGATGACCGGGGCCAGGCCTTTCTGCATGAGATCGTATAGCTCCCGGGGGGGGATGGAAGGCGTGACGTTTACCGCAAGACCGGCTTTTTTCCAGGAATCCAGGCTGATCACCTCTGCGCTGTAGCCGATCCGGTGCAGGCGAAAAAGCGATTCCTTCAGTTCCGAAGCAGTTCCGCACAGCACGAGTTTTGCACCCCAGGGAATCATGATGCCCGTCCAGGTCTCAAGCCTTCCCCTTAAGGCGATGTTGACGGCGTTCGGAATGTGGCCGGCTGAATAGGCAGGGGCGCTTCTCACATCCACAATCCATGTTTTATCCGGATCGGACAGAGACGCTGTAGCAGCGGATATCTGCGGGAAGGGTCGCATTCCAGTCGATCAAAGGCGGCCCTTCCCGGTTGATCCGGGCATTGTGTCTGAAGTATTGGGGCGCATCCGGCAGGCCTTCCAGAAGGGCTGCAATGAAGTCGCTGCGCCGGGTGTATTTGACATAAGGGTTTGAGGCTTTTTCCTTGCCGATGGTGGAAAAAGGCTCTTCGCTCAAATGCGCGCCGCACAGAGATCCGGCGCCGTGAGCCGGAAAAAACGTGACGTCGTCGCCAAGTTTGGATATTTTGTTGAACCAGGAATCATAGGCAGCCGAGGCCAGCCATGCAGCCGATATGCTTCCTTCCAGAAGGTCCGGTCGTCCCATGCTGCCCACAAACAGCACGTCGCCGGTAAACATGGCCTCCGGAACATCGGGGCTGTTCTTGCCGTATACCAGGGCGCACATGCCGTCCGGCGTATGACCGGGCGTATCGATGAACTTCAGGGAAGCGGCACCCAGGGGAATCCGGTCTCCATCGGAAAGGGGGTGAATGCTGTACTGAGCACCGCTTTTTTTGCTCTGATAGATCGGACATTTGAGCGTGTTGGCCATTTCCATGTGTCCCGCGATGAAGTCGGCATGGGAATGGGTGAGGTAAACCCCCCTGATTGCGACATTTTCCTTTTTTGCGGTTTCCAGAATCATGGAGATATCCCTTCCGGGATCGATCGCCAGGGCCTCGCTGCCGCTGATCAGCAGGTAGGAATAGGTGGAAAGGACGGGAAGCGTCAACTGAATGATCCGAAAATTCGAAAAAGAATACGTGTTGACGATACTGTAGGAAGCGGCGTCCGTGTCATGAGACGCCGATTCCGAATCCTTGATTCCGGCTGCATGCGCCGATGGGATCGAAGCCGGTGCGATCGATAACTGCATGAAAACCGTGAATAAAAGAATTATCACCCGAAAGGAATACATGGTTGGTTTCCTCCTTTATGGATAGTTGCGCAGGACCGGCCGTTCAGCCTGGTTCTTCGCATGCCCCGAGGTATTGTGATCAATCTTGATTTGTCTATCTAAGCAGACCGTTTGTCAAGCATAAAGTTCGGCAGCGGGTTTTATGGCCGGCAGGGAAAAAACAGCCCTTCGTCCTTGACAGCAGCAGGGCTTTTTCATAAACTGCGACATGTCGATCCATTCACAGCCAAACGCCGCGTGACCATGAACCCGCTTCTTGAAGTCAGAAATCTGGTAAAAACCTATAAGTCCATTACAGCCGTCAACAATGTCAGCTTTGCCATTCCCAGGGGAATCTGTTTTGGCCTGCTTGGCCCCAACGGCGCCGGCAAAACCACCACCATCGAGATGATGGAAGGCATCATTTCCGCCACTTCCGGCCAAGTGTATTACAACGGAAGCCCCAGAACCGCCACTTTCTGCGAAGAAGTCGGCATCCAGTTTCAGCATACGGCCCTGCTGTCTTTTTTAACGGTCCGGGAAACCCTGAAAACGTTTCAGAAACTTTACCACAAGACGGCCGATATTGACAGCCTTCTGGCAACCTGCAATCTTGTGGACATTCAGAGCCAGTACAACGACCGGATTTCCGGGGGCCAGCGGCAGCGGCTGCTTCTGGCCCTGGCCCTGGTGAACCGGCCGGAACTGCTGTTTCTGGATGAGCCGTCAACGGGCATGGATCCGCATGCCCGGCGGAATCTATGGGATATTGTGCTGAATATCAAATCCCAGGGAAAAACCATTGTTCTCACCACCCATTATATGGAAGAGGCCCAGTTGCTCTGCGACGAAATTGCGATCATGGATTATGGCCGCATCATTGCCCGCGGCACTGTTGCGGATCTGATCGGTGAATACTGCGGTGAGGACAGCACCGGACAGCCTTGCCCGGAGGCGAACCTGGAAAACGTATTTATCAAATTAACCGGCCGGCAGCTTCGGGAGTAACGGATGCGTTTTCAAGCGATTTTGGGCCATGTTTGCCGCCAGAAACAAGGAGTTTTTCCGGGATCGCGCGGCATTCGGCTGGAATTTCCTGTTTCCTTTTTTGATCATTGCCGGGTTCGGCACTGTTTTTGGCGCGAAATCCTTGTCAGAATACAAGGCAGGGGTTTTTCCCGTTGCCCCCCCCCTGTCCATTCATCACAAGGTTGAACTTCCCGAAGGCTTTCAATCTTCAAGATATGTGGCGTTTGTAGGTGTCCCGACGCTTGAGGCAGGGCTCAAGCTTTTGAAGCACCATAAAATCGATATGCTGATTCGGCAGGGAACTGCACCATATTCATACTGGACCAATGAGTCCTCCCCCAAGGGCTATATTCTGGAAAAAATGCTGATTGCATCTCTTCAGCCAAAAGACGTCGGGGATTTGTTAAACAAACAGGTGGTGCAGGGAAAGCAAGTCCGCTATATCGACTGGCTTTTTCCCGGCATTCTGGGCATGAACATGATGTTCAGCGCGCTTTGGGGAGTCGGATACGTGGTGGTCCGGTACCGTAAAAACGGCGTTTTAAAGCGCCTGAAGGCAACGCCCCTTACCGCAATGGAATATCTCAGCGCCCAGATGTTCTCGCGGATATTTCTGCTTATGTTCACGCTGATCATCGTCTGGATCGGATGCGATCTCATTTTTTCTTTTGATGTTGCGGGCGCTTATCTGGATCTTGCCCTGGTCTTTCTTCTGGGCTGTCTCAGCCTGGCTTCCCTGGGGCTTGTCCTGGCATCCCGGGGAACCAGCGAGGAATTCACCAGCGGGGTTCTGAATTTTATCTCCTGGCCCATGATGTTTTTATCCGAAGTCTGGTTTTCCATTGAAGGCGCGCCCCACTGGATCAAATGGATTGCCGCCGCCTTTCCCCTGACCCACATGCTGGCTGCGGTGCGAAAAATCATGAATGACGGGGCCGGCCTCACCGATGTCATGCCGGAGATGATGATTCTTTCGGCAATGACGGCAGTCTGTCTCATTGTTGGGGCCGCCCTCTTTTCATGGAATGAATGATGAAGAACTTTCCCGGCTTGATCCTGGCCGTTGTACTTTGACATCGCAGGTCAACAGAAATTGCAGAAATGCAGCGCCGTTCTTCACAACCACAGGGGTTCCGGTTCGCAGGGCAAAGTCCGGATCATACCGGAAGGCTGCGCCTCCGGCAACCAGAAGGGTCGAAGGCGGAATCCTGCGGACGATTTCCGAAAGCCAATCGTCCGAGTCAAGCTGCAGAACTGTCAGCCCCAGAAACCGGGGGTTCAGTTTCTGACAGGCTTCGACAATGCTTTCCGGTGACTGCAGCAGGCCAAGAGAGTGAATCCGCACGCCTGTCGCTTCTGACAGTTTTTCGATCACTTCCAGACCGTGCCCCCAGCCATCGTCGAGGGTCGCTGTCACCATCAGCGGCGGCAAAGCCCAAAGTCCGGGGTGGTTGCGGTCGGATCGCCACGCCATCAAATCCCCTGCCGCATTCAGATAGGATTCCCGGGTGGGAGAAAGACTTTTCCATCCGCAGAAGACAGTCCAGGAGTTTCTGCCTGAATTCTGCGGGAACGCTTGTATTTGGCATGTCGATAATTTCCAGAGCAAACAAAAGCCGTTGACAATTAAGGATATTTGCTTAAATTCAAAGACCGTGGCTTGCGATTTTTCCGAAAGAAAGAATAAACGGTGATGGTTTGATCCATTCACTTATGACCTATTTACGGGATGAATTCCACTGAAATCAACATGACCCGGAGCGGTTTTACCGGGTCTCTGTTTATATATTGCATGCGAGGTTGTTTTTTGAGATATTTTTTGTTGTGCCTCTGTTTGATCAGCCTGACGGGTTGCAGGCCCAACGCGCCCGTGTTTAACGATGCGAAATGGCAGAATGAAGTGGAAAACGCATCTCCGGAGCTGCTTTATGCCCCGCATTACAAGAACGGCAAGTTTTTTAACCCGTGGATGCCTGTGGAGCATGGGGGGCTGGCAAGGTTGTTGCGATGGAAGCTCTCTGCCCGGAACGCATACACGGCGGAAGAAGAGAACGCCATGCCGGAGTTCGTTCCCGGACTGAAGACCCGAATTGATGCACTGCCGGCGGATGCGGATTTCATTGCCTGGATCGGCCACACCACGTTTCTGATCCGTGCCGGCGGCGAGCTCTGGCTGATGGATCCGATGTTTTCCGATCGTGCCCTGCTGCCCAAACGGCACACACCGCCGGCCCTTTCCCTTTCGGAAATGGGCGCGCTGAAGGGACGGCTGAACATCGTCATCTCTCACAATCATTACGAACATTTGGACAAGGCCAGTCTTGCTGCGTTGCCCGATGACGCAAGGGTATTTGTGCCCCTGGGGCTTGGAGCACTCGTGACGGCCACAGGAAAAAAGCAGGTGACGGAAATGGACTGGTGGCAGAGCCTTGACTTCGGTAATGGAACGTCACTGGTCTGTCTTCCGGCTCAGCACTGGTCAAGACGTTTGTTCCAGGGAACCAATGAAACTCTCTGGGCCAGTTTCCTTCTGATAACACCGAATTCCACCATATATTTTGGCGGAGACAGCGGGTATTTCATGGGCTACAAGGAAATCGGAAAGAAATATCCGGGAATCGACTATGCGCTGATCTCCGTAGGCGCGTATCATCCGCGCTGGTTCATGCATTATGCGCATCTTGACGTCCGGGAAGCCCTTCAGGCGGTTGAGGACATGGGGGCGAAACATCTGATTCCGGCCCACTGGGGAGCATTCCAACTGGGGGACGAACCCATCGGCTATCCGCTCATCGATTTGAAGCGGACCATGAAAGAATCCAATTTCGATGCCTCAAGGACACTGATCATGGATATCGGACAGGTGATTCGGATTCCGGCCAAAGACCCGCAATAACCTGCCGGAACCGTTTTAAGTTCTTGCGAATACCCTTTTCCAAAAGGGGAAAGTATCATTTTCTTGCGCAAGGTGAAGTCCTGAAGAAATTATTGACTGTTTGCAGAGAATAGCCCAAAGCGGATTTTATGAAAATTGGAAGTATCACACTCTCAAGCCCGACGGTGCTGGCCCCTCTGGCCGGCATCACCAATCTGCCCTTTCGCCTGATCGCCAAGGAAAACGGCTGCGGGCTGGTTTGCTCGGAGATGATCAGCTCAAACGGCCTGGTCTATCGCTCCGGCAAGACCCATACCATGCTGGAAAGCGTTGCGGAAGAAAAGCCGCTTTCCGTGCAGATTTTCGGATCCGATCCGTTTATGATGGCCGAGGCCGCGGCAATGGTCGAGGCATCCGGCGCCGATATCCTGGATATCAATTTCGGGTGTTCGGTCAAAAAAGTACTCAAGACCGGCTCCGGAGCAGCCTTGATGCGGGATGTTTTCAAGACCGGGGCCATTCTTCGCGCAGTTCGAAGCGCCATCCGCATTCCGCTGACCATCAAGATCCGGACCGGTTGGGATAAATCCGGCAAACAGGCCCTGGACATCGCCAGGATGGCCGAAAGCTGCGGGGTGGATGGCATTGCCGTTCACCCCCGAACCGCCCAGCAGATGTTTCAGGGAAATGCGGACTGGTCCGTTATCGCCGCGGTAAAGCAGGCGGTTTCCATACCGGTCATCGGAAACGGGGACATTGTATCGCCTGAAGCCGCCATAGACATGTTTGCGCAGACCGGGTGCGATGCGGTCATGGTGGGCAGACACGCCATGGGAAGCCCCTGGATTTTTTCTCAGATCGATGCCCTGCTGAACTCCAGGCAAATCCCCTTAGTAGATATTGCCAGACGCCGTGAGATAATGATACGATATGTAAAAAAATCCGTGTGTCATCTTGGCGAGAAACTGGCGTGTCCGATGATGCGAAGCCGGCTGGGGTGGTTTGTTCGGGGGCTTCCCGAAAGCAGCCGGTTCCGGGAGTCCGTCAAGTACGTCTCATCCGAAAAAGAAGCCGTGCAACGGATAGAAAGCTATATGGATCGCTTGATACTTCAAGGTGGGGAACCATTTTCACGGTAAATCATTGATGACAAGGAAAGTTTAACCCATGGTTTCAAAGCGTACACAGGAAATGACATCGTTTATCGTGATGGATGTCCTTGAAAAGGCCTGCGAGATGGAATGCCAGGGCCGGCACATCATCCATCTGGAGGTCGGGGAGCCGGATTTCAACACCCCTGAATGCGTCAAGGAGGCCGCCTGCAAGGCACTTGGGGACGGGTTTACCCATTACACCCACAGCCTCGGACTTCTGGAGCTCCGGGAGGCCATCTGTGAATATTATGATGCAACCTACCGGGTAAAGGTGGAGCCGGATCAGATCCTGGTGTCCTCCGGCACGTCCCCGGTCATGTTCATGGTGTTTTCCGCGCTTCTTGAGCCCGGGGACGAGGTGATCATCTCGGATCCCCATTACGCCTGTTATCCCAATTTCATTCAGTTTGTTCAGGGTGTTCCGGTCCGGGTTCCGGTGTATGAAGAAGACGGGTTCCAATACCGGCCCGAAGCGATCCAGGAAAAACTGACGGACAAAACCCGTGCCGTATTTATCAACTCCCCGTCCAACCCAACGGGAAATCTGCTTTCCGCCGAGCGGATGAAAAAAATCGCCGAATTTTCCCCCTGCATCGTCTCGGACGAGATTTATCACGGTCTGGTGTATGAAGGAAAAGAGCACTCCATTCTGGAATTTACGGACAACGCCTTTGTGTTGAACGGATTTTCCAAACTCTATGCCATGACCGGCCTGCGGCTGGGATATGTGATTGCGCCCAAACCCTACATGCGGGCCCTTCAGAAAATTCATCAGAATTTTTTCATCTCCGCCAATTCCATGGCGCAAAAAGCAGGGATTGCCGCCCTTAAATATGCCGGCGAAGATGTGGCCCGCATGAAACGGATTTATAACGAGCGCCGGAAATTCATGATCAAAAGGCTCCGGGAAATGGGCCTTGGCATCACGGTGGAGCCTACCGGCGCCTTTTATGTGTTTGCAAATGCCCGGCACATTTCCATGGATTCGTATCAGCTGGCCTTTGATATTCTGGAAAAAGCCTGCGTCGGTGTTGCGCCCGGCATTGATTTTGGAAAGAACGGGGAAGGGTATCTGCGGTTTTCCTATGCCAATTCCCTGGAAAACATCGCCGAAGGGATGAACCGCCTGGAAGCTTATCTGAAATCAAAAAGTTAAAAATGATGAATAACCTGTCCGCCGAATTTATTACCAGCGCCACCCGGCCATCGCAGTACCCGCCGGTGAACTTTCCGGAAATTGCGTTTGCCGGCAAATCGAATGTGGGCAAGTCCTCACTCATCAATGTTCTGGTCAATCGAAAACGCCTGGTCAAGACCAGCACGACGCCAGGCAGAACCCAGCTGATCAATTTTTTCGATATCAATGGCAGCATGACATTTGTGGATCTGCCCGGATACGGATACGCCAAGGTTCCGGCTTCCATTAAAAAAAGCTGGAAGCCCATGATCGAAACCTATCTGTCCGAGCGGCCCACGCTCAAGGCCGTTGTCCTGATCATGGACATCCGCCGGATTCCGGATGAAAAAGATCTGTATCTGATCAACTGGCTGGCGCATTATCAAATTCCAACAATACCCATTTTGACAAAGACCGATAAACTGAAAACATCTCAGCAGGCTCGGCAATTAACCCTTGCTTCAGCAACCACGGGTATTCCCATGGATCAGTTCTTTTTGTTTTCCGCCAAAACCCGGACAGGAAAAGAACAGATCTGGGAGGCCATTGAAAGGAAATGCCATGCAGCAACACTCTGAGGAAGGCTTCAGAACTGGTTTTATCGGAATTGTCGGTCCTCCCAATGTCGGCAAGTCCACATTGTTGAATCGCATGATCGGACAGAAAATTTCCATTACTTCCAAGAAACCCCAGACCACCCGAAACCGGATTCAGGGAATCGTGAATCGTCCGGATTCCCAGATAATTTTCATTGATACACCGGGGATTCACACGGCCAGAAGCCCTCTGAACACCCGTATCGTTGAAACAGCGCTTTCGGTGATGGGCGATGTGGACGTCCTGCTTCTGGTGGTGGACGCCTCGGATGCAGATTCAGAATCCGAAGCCATATTGAAAACCGCCCTTCAGAAGCAGAGCCGACCGGTCATGCTGGCACTGAATAAAATCGACCTGATCGCCAGGCCGTCCCTGCTGTCCCTTATTGCCGAATGGTCGGCCATTTATCCGTTCAAGGCCGTTGTTCCCGTATCGGCCGAGACCGGCGAACAGGTGGATGCCCTGCTTCAGGCCTTGTCGGAAGTTCTTCCGCAAGGCCCTGCTTTTTTCCCGGAAGAAAACCTGACGGATCTTTCGGTCCGGTTTCTGGCCGGAGAAATTATCCGGGAAAAGGTATTCCGTCAGACCGGACAGGAAATTCCCTACTCGGTTGCCGTGACCATAGATTCATTCAAGGAAGACGAGAAAAGCGCGGATCTTACCCGCATTCACGCCACCATCCATGTGGAACGCGACTCTCAGAAAGGCATTCTGATCGGCAAGCAGGGAAGCAAGCTCGGGCGCATCGGGGAGGATGCCCGTAAGGAAATTGAAAGACTGCTGGGCAAACGGGTGTTTCTGAAACTGCATGTCCGGGTTGAGAAAAACTGGAGCAAAGACACCCGATTTCTGTCCAAGTTCGGTTACGGATGATCCTTTCTTTTCACCCCTGCTTTGAAGCCGACGAGAATCGGCTTTGCGCCGGAAGGCTTCCGGATGAAAACGACCTTGTGCTGATTCGATCCGCGGATGCCGTTGTTTTGCCTCAGGGGTGTTCACGGGAACTTTATCAAATGGTCAGCCGGAACTGTGACCGGTTTTTCCCTGAGTACACGGCAAGGTTTGCCTATCCCGGCAAACTGGGGCAGGCAAGGCTGTTTCGGCAAACCGGCACATGCCATCCGGACACGAAGATTTTTGAGCGTTTAGCCGATTACGACGCGTCCTGTAAAAAAAACGCCCGCTTTCTGCCTTCGTATCCTTTTGTGCTGAAGATGGACTGGGGCGGGGAAGGGGATAATGTTCACCTGATTGCATCCGGGGCTGAGCTTGAAAACCGTCTGGCGCAGGTCAAGGCCTATGAGGCTACCGGCCAGCATGGATTTTTGATCCAGCGCTATGTCCCTTCCGGATTCAGGTCGCTGCGGGTTGTGGTGATGTATCGAAACTATCAGTCTTATTGGCGGTCTCACGATCAGCCGGGCAATTTTTGCGCCAGTCTGTCAAAAGGCGCCCGGATGGACAGGGTTTCGGATCCCGGGCTTCAGAAGATGGCGGTTCAGGCGGTTCGCGAATTTTGCGCCAAAACGCACATTAATCTGGCCGGGTTTGACATTTTGTTTTCTTTGGAAGAAAAGCAGCCGGTTCCGCTGTTTCTTGAAATCAATTATTTTTTCGGCCGGCAGGGGCTCGGGGGATCTGAAGCCTATTACGCCCTGCTGGCAGCGCAGATTCACGGATGGATTGCGGATCAGAAATTGCGATGAAACCTTTTGCATGGAATTTGGAAAACGAGGATATTGAGCGGGAACGCCGCAAAGCCAGGGAGCTTCGGGCATCTGAGTGGTGGAAGCGTCAGTGCGCCAAGGGCGTCTGCGGATACTGCGGGCAGCCCACACCCGCCGGTGAACTGACAATGGATCATGTCGTGCCGCTGTCCCGCGGCGGAAGAACCACCAAGGGCAATGTCACACCGACCTGCAAGGCCTGCAATACCGCAAAAAAACAGAAACTTCTCATGGAATGGACCGGGGGGCAGCCGCAGTGATGACACCCAGAACCCTTCAGCAGCGGCTGTCTTTTTTTGTACTGCTTCCCGTGGCGGTATTGCTTATCGGGATGGGCACCGCCGGTTTTTTCTATGCCCGCACCAAGCTTCTGGACCAGTGGGGAGAAGCCGCCATGCTACGGCTTGAACGTGCGGCGCATCAGGTTGATATGCGTCTGAACATGCCGAAAATCTGGCTCGATCTGTATCAGCGGACGTCTGAAAAGCCGTATGCCGGATGGATTCAAGGCGACATCATTGAACAGCTCAAGGCGGTGAATGGCGTCAGCCGCGTAACCCTGAACAAGTTTTTGAATCCCGTTCCTAATGCAGATCCCATCCCGCATTATGCCGCCTCCGGGTCCAATCTGTTTCCGGGTTCTTCCCACATGGGCATGCATAGCGCCGGCCGCCAGCCCATTACCATAGAGGTCTCTCCTTCCTGCCTGATCAACTGTGATGCCGGCCTGACCGTATCCCTTATTTCTGACATTAAAAACAATGCACATGAGAGTATCGGTTCTCTGGAAGCGGTAATGCCGTTTGATTATCTGATAGAAACCATAAAATCATCCGGCTGGTGGCAAAGCAACAAGGCGTTTCTTGTGGATTTAAACGGCCGGATACTGGCAGCCACATCGCCCGAGGGCAGGCGGCAGCTGGGCGAAACCGGAGATGCGCTCGAGTTGAAGGCTTTTGAAGCCTTAAAGGGAAAATCTCTTGGGATTGTATTCGGTCCCGGTTTTCCCGTTTTCGAAGTCATCGGGTTTTACAGACTTCAGGAAGCGCCCTGGACCCTTGTCATGATGGCTCCGGCAAAAGAAATCCTGTCGCCGATGATTTCCTTTCGGAATTATTATCTCATAATCGGCCTGGCTTCCGTCCTGTCCATTCTCATGCTGATTCGATGGGTTACGGGCAAAACCGTGGCTGCGATCAAGGACGTTTCCATTGCTGCCGGAAAACTGGCCAATGGTGATTTCGGTCAGGCGCTTTCGGTCAACAGTCAGGACGAGGTGGGAGAGCTCACTTCCAGTTTCAATGACATGGCGTATCAACTCAAGGAACGGATGCGCCTTAAAGCGTCCCTGAACCTGGCAAAGGAAGTCCAGCAGAATCTTCTTCCGCTGCAATCCATCAATTTCTGCGGGCTGGATATTGCCGGAAAAAGCCTTTATTGTGACGATACCGGCGGAGATTATTATGATTTTCTGCAATTTCCGGAGCTTGGGGAAAACCGGATCGGTGTTGCTGTCGGCGATGTGGCGGGTCACGGAATTTCCGCAGCGCTTTTAATGACAACCACGCGGGCACTGTTGCGCAGCCGGATCATCCGGCCGGGAACCCTTTCGCAGATCGTTGGGGATGTCAATCGCCTGCTGGGTGTGGATACGGCACTGAGCGGCAATTTCATGACGCTGTTTGTCATGGTGATAGACTGTAAAAATAAATGGATTCAATGGGTCAGGGCCGGCCATGATGCGGCGGAGGTTTATGATCCTGTTTCCGACAGTTTTCGGGAGCTGGGCGGAAACGGCATGGCCCTGGGCGTTGATGATGCCTGGTGCTATCAGCAATATCAGGAAGCCGGCTGCACCGGCAATGAAATCATTCTGATCGGCACGGACGGCATCTGGGAAACTGAAAATCCTTTGGGAGAGCGGTTCGGAAAGGAAAGGCTCCGTCAGATTATCCGCCGGTTGAGCCGGGCTTCATCCAGCGCCATGATTGAGGCCGTTTTTTCCGCAATTACCGATTTCCGGCAGACCTCGGTTCAGGCCGATGATATCACCCTGGTGGTGATTAAGGGCGGATGAATGCGCCTGTGCAAAATGTTTCGGCAAAAAAAGAGGAGAAATTGTCCCTTAACCCAATGCCATTGATTATACTTTTGTTCTTGATTAAACGTCTCCAGATTGGTATGAATTAAAATATTAAAGAAATATCACTGATATACACAACTGGATGGCCCAATAACCCGATGGGCGTTTGGACTTAATATCAATGAACATGGAAATTTATAATCAGATTCGAGACCGGATTCTCTTCCTGGAATACCAATCCGGTCAGATTTTGAACGAGAAAGTTCTGGCGGATGAATTCGGGGTCAGCCGTACCCCTTTGCGCGAAGTTCTTTGTCGTCTGGAGTGGGAGCAACTGGTCCGGATTCTGCCGCGCTCCGGGACCATGGTGACCGAGATCGAGTTCCATAAAATGATGAATGTGTTCCAGGTGCGCTTAGAGGTAGAGGCCCTGGCCGGCCGGCTTGCCGCGGAGATGATGACGCCTGCCCATCTGGAAAGCCTGGAAAAGCTCGAAAGGGATTGCGAGGCGCTGATTGATAAGCGAGACCAGAAAAGCCTTGCCATGATCGATTTCTCGCTCCGGAGAATTCTCTACGATGCAGGCAACAATCCAGTGCTCAAAGAAATGTCCAATCAGCTTTACAATCTTACCTTTCGGATCTGGTTTGTTATCATGGGCCGCGGAGACTGGACCGAGGAGGTTCTGGCCGTGGCCAATGAAATTCGCGCCATTCGCTCGGTACTGGCGCGCAAAAATCCAAATGAAGCCGGTGAAGCCCGCAAGTCTTTGCTGTTGCGCCACGTGGAACGCATCAAGCGTAAATTTCTGGAAGTCCCCGCCTGATCTCTGCCCCGACATGGGGCAATTTATTGAATTTCATTTCGGATCATCTTTTCCGAGTGGCATTTACAAAAAGCCTTGCCGCATATTCCCGGTATTAACCGTGAAAATACTTCGTGAAGCGCGAAACGTTTCTTGGGGACTTTCATGAGCGTTTACAATAAGATACTTTTTATTCACACCTCAAGAAGCAGTCTGAGTTGCGGTATTTTTCTTTGATATATTTAATATTGACAAATATAATCCCACTGGTATATCAATGATATTCAGATATCCGAGTTCAGTATGTTTTGGATAATTGGTTGGTTGGGCAGCATTTTTTCATTGTGCGTTGTCCCGTGATCTGCTGAATTTTGTCTTCTTCGTTCTCAATCATTGCCTGAAAAACACTTGACAGGATTATTCCATGTCTGGATTCACCAGATAATCGAGCGATATTTATCAAAAAAAGAGAAACATCCGCAATGACCGTTTATCATGTTCGAAACAAGTTACAGTCATGGTATGGAGAATCCATCGGGATTCTCATTCTGGACGCGGCGTATCCCTGCGTTCCCGGAAATGTGGGCAATGCCAGCACATTCGATTTTCCGGTGCGTTACAAGGTCGTTAAAAACGCCTCGATCGACCGGTTGCTCAATCAGCGAGACCCGTCCCTGCTTGAACCGTTCATCGAGGCGGCCCGGGAACTTCAGGCAGAGGGGGTAAAGGCGGTTACAGGGGCATGCGGGTTTATGGCATTGTTTCAAAGACAGGTCGCCGATGCGCTGGACATTCCGGTTTTTCTTTCCAGCCTGTTACAGGTTCGGTTCATTTATCAGATGCTTCCCAGAGGCCGGAAAATCGGTATCATTTCCGCGGATTCAAGCGCGCTGACGCCGGAGCATTTTTCCAGCGTGGGCATTACTCCGGAGATTCCCCTGGTATTCGGGGGGATGGAAAATCAGATTGAATTCCGCGAAGCCGTTCTTTTGGAAAAAGGGACCCTGGATTCGGATCAAATTCAACGTGAAGTTGTCGAAGTCGCTGAACAAATGATTCAAAAGCACCCGGATATCGGTGCGATCGTGCTCGAATGCAGCGATCTGCCGCCTTATGCCGCGGCTGTTCAGGCTGCGGTGCGCCTGCCAGTGTTCGATTTTATTACCATGATCCAGTATGTTCACTCTGCCCTGGTTCGAAGGCCTTTTCAGGGATTCATGTAGCGTTTTGGCATCTCAGCCGGAGAAGAACCCATGTTAACTGAAGTATTGATTGTCGGCGTCATGGTCGGCGCCATTTATTCCCTGGTCACCATTGGCTACAGCATGGTTTACGGCATTTTGAAGCTGATGAATTTTGCTCACGGAGACGTTTACATCTTCGGAACCCTGCTGTGCTACACATTGATGGCCAAGTTCCATCTGAATCCAATTGTCGCTGTTTTAGCGGCCGCAATCATGGGCGGACTGCTCGCAGCGCTGGTGGAAATCATCGCGTACCGGCGTTTGAGAGCAGCGCAGCACCGCATGATTTCCATGATCACGGCACTGGGCGCGGCGTATGTTATCCAGAATTCTTCCGAGTTGTCATGGGGAAATCAGGTGTTGTCTTTCCCGTCGCTTTTTCCGAACCAGAATATAAGCGTATTCGGATCTCAGATTTCAGTCACCCATATTTTCACGCTCTTTGTCGCGGTGTCCGTGATTGTCGGCTTCAATCTGTTTTTAAAACATCACAAGGCCGGAAAAGCCATTTTATGCGTTTCCGAAGACATACCCACCTCAAGTCTGATGGGCATTCCGATCAACCGGACCATATCCGTGGTATATTTTCTCGGCGGCGTTTTCGGGGTTCTGGGAGGGGTGCTCTATTCAGCCTCCTACAATGCCATTTCCATCAGCATGGGGTTTCGGGGAACCATTATCGCCTTTACCGCGGCGGTTATCGGCGGCATCGGCAGCCTGGGCGGCGCGCTGATCGGCGGCATGATCCTGGGGCTTTCGGAAAACCTGATCAGCGTATACGTGTCCAGTTCATATAAAGATCCAATCACGTTTCTGATCCTGATCGGCATCCTGCTCATTCGGCCGACCGGCATTTTGGGCAATGCGGATTCCGGAAAGGTGTAAGGAAAAGGAGAGAGGGTGCCAAAGATCAGCATGAAATCAGCCGGCAAATACAGGGTTCCGCTTTATATTGCAGGGATGATCGGGCTTGCCGTCGTGCCCCTTGTAATTGAAAATTCCTATTATATGGGCATTGTCAACCTTATCCTTATCTACACGGTCCTTTGCATGGGCCTGAACCTGATTCTGGGATATACCGGGCTCCTGTCCCTCGGGCATGCCGCATTTTACGGTATTGGCGGATATGTCACGGCCATTCTCATGACCCGCCACGGATTTTCCTTTCTGCCAGCCCTGATCATTTCCGGTCTGCTGGCCCTGGTTTTTGGAATTCTTCTGGGGATCCCGACCCGAAAGGTGCGGGGAGATTATTTTTGCCTGTTAACCATCGCATTCGGAGAGATCTTCCGTTTGATCGCTCAGGCATGGATTCCATTTACGGGCGGCGCCATGGGCATTGTGGGCATCCCGATCCCCAGGATTTTCGCCTGGACGATCCGCAGCGAAACGGATTTTTATTACCTGGGACTCATTCTGGTCGGATTTACCTATGTTAGCCTGGCGCTGTTGACCGCGTCACGATTCGGGCGGGCGTTTGTGGCCATCCGGGAAGACGAACTGGCGGCTTCGGTAATGGGGATCAACACATCCATGTATAAGATCCTGGCCTTTAGTATCGGATCTTTTTATGCAGGCCTGGCGGGCAGCTACCTGGCGGTCTATCAGACCACGATTACACCCTCCAGTTTCCGCCTGGATGAATCCTGTTTGATGATCATCATGGTCATTGTCGGGGGAATGGGGAGTCTGCTTGCGCCGATTTCCGGCGTCATCATCATGACCCTGGCGACAGAGGCTTTCCGTTCCCTGGCCGACTACCGCATGCTGATCATCGGCGTGATCATGGTGACGGTATTGCTGTTCAGACCTCAGGGGCTTTTCGGAACAGCCGCTTTCAAAGACTGAAACCTTCAGAAAGGATTTTTGTTCATGGTTTTGCTGGAAACCCGTCAGTTGGTAAAGCACTTTGGCGGCATCATGGCTGTCAACGAGATCAGCCTGAGTATCGGCAAAGGAGAGATATTGGGCATGATCGGACCGAACGGTTCGGGAAAATCCACCTTTGTCAATCTGCTGACCGGTATCTACGCGCCGGACAAAGGCCAGACCCTGTTTAAAAACCAGGACATCACGCGGCTTCCGGTTCATCGGATTACGGAAATCGGGATTGCCAGGACATTTCAAAACCTTCGGGTATTTCAGAATATTTCGGTGATGACCAACATTCTCATCGGCCGGCATTCACAGATTAAAAATTCTCTGTGGGAAGTCTACCTGCGGCCCCTGTCAGCCAGGAAACGGGAAAAGGCGGCGCAGGAAAAAGCAATGGAATTTCTGGAACTGGCGCATCTGACAGATCGCAGAAATGAGCTGGCCAAAAACCTGCCCTACGGTGAGCAGCGCCTTCTGGAAATTTGCCGCGCCCTGGCGTCAGAGCCGGAGTTGCTGCTGCTGGATGAGCCCTGCGCCGGCATGAATCCGGTTGAAATGGACACCCTTGCCGAGTTTATACAGCGGATCAAGGCTGCGGGGACAACGGTTTTTATCATCGAGCACAACATGCGGTTCATCATGTCGGTAGCCGAGAGGATTGTGGTGCTGAATATGGGGAAAAAATTCAAGGAAGGAAGCCCCTTGGAAATTCAGTCCGACAGCGGGGTCCAGAGCATTTATCTGGGTGAAGAGGAAGACGCCGATGCTTAACGTGGAAGGTATTCATACCCAGTATGGGAAGATCAAGGTGCTGAGTGATGTCTCCTTTGAAATCAAACCCGGCGAGATTGTGGCCTTGATCGGAACCAATGGGGCCGGGAAAAGCACATTCCTGAAAACCATTTCCGGGCTGGTTCGCCCCACTCAGGGACGCATCACCTTCATGAACCAGGATATTCAGGGGCTTGCGCCGGAGAAAATCGTTCATACAGGCATTGCCCATGTCCCCGAGGGGCGCCATGTTTTTGCCAGGCAAACGGTCATGACCAATCTGGAAATCGGCGCATTCATCCGCAAGGATGCGGACGAAATCAAAAATGATATCGAGAAGTATTTCAAAATTTTTCCGATTCTGGGAGAACGCCGCAATCAGCCGGCCGGCACGCTTTCCGGCGGCGAACAACAGATGCTGGCCATTGCCAGGGGGCTGATGGCGCGACCCAAATTGCTCCTTCTGGATGAACCCTCCATGGGGCTGGCGCCTTTTCTGGTCAATGAAATATTTCAGGATCATCGGTCAGCTTCACGAGCAGGGAATTGCCATTGTGCTGGTGGAGCAAAATGTAAAAAAAGCCCTTAAAATCACCCGCAGGGCCTATGTCATGGAACTGGGTAAAATTCTCTATCACGGCGATTCAAAAGACCTTATGGCCGATGACAGAGTCCGGAAATGTTATCTGGGAGAAGCGTAAGGAACGGCAAAATATAGTTTATTGAAAAGAGAGGGCAAGATGCCTCGCGGAACGGAAGTGTTTCATCGAAAAACAAGACAGGCATCCATTTATCACATTGAAAGGAGAAGTGACATGTTCAGAAAAAGCTCCATTATTATTTTAGCACTGTTGTTATTGTCGGCTGGGTCCGTTGGATGGGCAAAGGACGGGATTGATGCGAAAAAGAAAATCATCAACATCGCAGGCTACGATGCCTGTACCGGTAAGTACGGAGACTATGGCAGCGGTGACAAAAAAGGGCAGGAACTGGCTGTTGAGGAGATCAACGAAATGGGCGGCATTCAAGCCGGACCCTTGAAGGGCTACAAGCTGAAACTCACTTTTTTCGATGACCGCGGCGATCCCAAGGAATCGGCCAATGTCGCCAAGAATATCTCTTCCAGCGATTTTCTGGTTGCGCTTGGACCCACCATGAGCTCCTGCGCGCTGGCTGCCACACCTGTTTACAACCGTAACGGCGTTCCCAATATCATCACCTACGCCAACGCCAACACCATTACCGAACAGGGATTTGACAACGTTGCCCGGCTGACCTACACCACCCGGAGCATCGCGCACGAAATGGCAGTGACTGTCAAGGACAAATTCAAAAAGGACAGTGTCGCCATCATCAGCGAGAATCAGGATTACGGACAGCAGCTTCTCAAAGGTTTCAAGGAAAAAGCTTCCGGGCTCGGCATTAAAGTCGTGAATGAAAGCGTGATCACTCCCGGGCAGGACATAGATTTCAAATCTGTTCTGATGAAAGCCAAATCCGAAAATCCCGGCATGCTGCTGATTTTTGTCACATACAACGAAGGCGGTCTGCTGGTAAAACAAGTGCGTCAGATGGGATGGGACATCCCAATGTACGGTCCGGACGGGCTGATTGAGCCCAAGTTCTTTGAACTGGCCGGTGACGTGGGGGAAGTGTATATCCTGTTGTCGCCGACAGTGGATGTGAAACGGCCGGCAGCCAAAATTCTGGTGGATCGCTGGACCCCGAAACATGGCGGATTTCCCCCTTTGGCAGCCATCTACGGTTATGATGCCGTTAAAGTTGCGGCAAAAGTCATTGAGATGGGCGGCGTTGACCGCAAAACATTTATTAAGAATCTGAAAAGCGTCAAAGTGGAAGGCGTCGGAAATCCCATGTATGAGTTTGATGCCACCGGCGAAGGCAAGCGTCCGGCTTTTGTGACATCCCCTGCGAGCGAAGTCAAGCAGGGTAAATAAATATCGCCGTTCAAAGTCAGCGTGATCCATTAGATCCATATTTTGTGCAAAGATGAAACTAGCCCCAACTCGTCAAAAAAGGCGCTGATTGGGGCTATGGTTTGTGACGTTAAGTTATATGGTTATCGTGAACCCCTGTCCGGATTACAATGGTTGGATTCCGGCCATCTAATCCGTGAATGCAAAATGTTCAGACGGAGATTGTATGAATAGCAAAACCTATGACATTGTCATTGTAGGCGGCGGCATAATGGGCAGCGCCACAGCCTACTACCTGATGCGAACAGCGCCGGGTCTTCGAGCTGCCGTGATTGAAATGGATCCATCCTACAGTCGCGCATCCACAACCCTGTCCATGTCCAACGCCCGAATCCAGTTCAGCTTCCGGTCCAATGTTCAGATATCCCAATATGCGTTTGAAGTTCTTGAAAATTTCGAACAGGAAATGGCGATTGACGGCAACCGGCCTTCGATTGCTTACCGCCGGGAGGGCAACCTCTTTATGGTGAATGAAGATGGCCGGATTTCAGCCGAAAACTCTTTGAAAATGCAGCAGGACATGGGCTGCGATGTCGAATGGTGGACCCCGGAAAAGGTGCGCGAGCGGTTTCCGCTCTATAATCCCGAAGGATATGTGGGTGGAACATTTGGTCCCAAAGATGGCCATTTCGATGCCTATGGCGTTCTGATGGGATACCGGGGCAAAGCCATTTCCATGGGTGCGGAATTTATCCATGGCGAGGTGTCTGAAATCACGAAAGCCGGCAAGCGGATTACGGGTGTGCGCCTGAAGACCGGCGAAGATATCAGCTCCGGTATTGTCGTGAATTGCGCGGGTGCCTGGTGTGCCGAGATTGCCGAAACCGTTGGTGTTCACTTGCCGGTTCAACCGGTCAAACGCCAGATATTTGCACTGGACACGAAGGTCAAGCCAGCGGGGCCTCTGCCGCTGACGATTTTGCCTTCCGGTTTGTATTTTAGAACAGAAACCGGTGGGATGATTCTTTTGGGAAAATCCATGCCCGAGGATCCTGTGGGATTTTCATTTACATGGGAGGATAAACGGTTTTACGAATTGTTATGGCCAGAGCTTGCTGAATTTGTTCCTGAATTTGAATCCTTGAAGTTGATCCGGGGATGGGCCGGCCTCTATGCCATGAACACGCTGGACGGAAATGCCATTCTCGGGGAATGGCCGGAACTTGATGGGCTGTTTCTTGCCAACGGCTTTTCCGGGCACGGACTTCAGCAGGCCCCGGCAGTGGGCCGTTACATCGCTGAATTGATTACCCGGCAGTCCCATGCCATGGATCTGTCGATATTCAATCCGGCACGGATACTGGAAAATCGGCCATTGAACGAAAATGGCATTGTGTAAAGGAGCATCATATGCATGGCTGGACTGGAAAAATTCTCCGCGTCGATTTAACGGCCGGAAGTCATGTTCGTATGAAACGTTGGACCCTGCAATCTACAAAGATTACATCGGTGGCCGCGGTCTTGGTATTTACTTCCTGAACAGGGAACTCGACCCCAAAAGTGATCCGCTGTCACCGGAAAACCTGTTGGTGATGGCCACAGGCCCCTTAACCGGAACCGGCGCGCCTACCGGTGCGCGCTATATGGTCATGACCAAATCTCCCCTGACCGGCGCGATCACATGTTCAAATTCCGGCGGAATGTTCCCCACCGAAATGAAGCGTACAGGCCTGGATGCCATTGTTATATCCGGTCAGGCCAAAGAGCCGGTCTACCTTTGGATCAACCAGGGACAGGCTGAGCTTCGGAGCGCAGCACATCTTTGGGGTAAAAACACCCATGAGACAACGGATATTCTGGTCAGTGAAACCGATGCGCGTGCAAGGGTCGCCTGTATCGGACCCGCGGGTGAAAAAAAAGTGTTGTTCGCATCCATCATGAACGATAAAAATCGCGCGGCCGGCAGGTCCGGTGTGGGTGCTGTCATGGGCAGCAAGAAGTTAAAAGCTGTCGTGGTGCGTGGTAAAGGCACGGTCGAGCTTGCCGATAAAGATCGTTTTGCGGCCTTCAACAAAGAGATCCTGGATCAATTCAGAGAAACTGTGAAGAAGGCGCCTTTAGGTCTGACAACACATGGAACGGCCGGTGTTGTGCTGGCTACCCAGAATTTTGGCGTGCTGCCCACAAAAAACTGGCAACAGGGAACTTTTGACGGATGGGAGAAGATTCAGGGTGAAGCGCTTACCCGGCGATTTCTGGTTAAAAATTCGGCCTGCTATGGCTGCCCGATCGGTTGCGGCCGAAAGACGAAAGTAGACGACCCAAAATTTGCCGGACAGGGTGAGGGGCCGGAGTATGAAACCATCTACGCCATGGGCTCCAACTGCATGGTCGATGATCTGGCTGCGATTACCAAGGCCAATTATATCTGTAATGAAATGGGGATGGATACGATAACGATGGGAACCACGATCGCCTGCGCCATGGAACTGGTGGATCGCGGTTATCTGCAGGAGGATCAGGTGGGCCGAGCTCTGAAGTGGGGTGATGCCGACGCCTTGGTGGAACTGACCCGTATGACCGGTGACCGCCACGGATTTGGCGATCAGCTGGCGGAAGGCAGCTATCGCCTATGCGACCGATACGGTCACCCGGAATTGGCCCCTGTGTCAAAAAAACAGGAATTCCCCGGATACGAGCCAAGAGGCGCACAGGCCATGGGATTGGCATATGCCACCTCACCTATCGGCGGCTCCCATATGCGCGGTGACCCTGCTTATTTCGAGCTGTTCGGCGTTCCCGAATACATGGACCCCCACCAATGGCAAGGAAAAGGAAAAGTGACCAAAGCGTATCAGGATCTTTCCGCCATCATCGATTCAGCGGGGTTGTGCATTTTTTTCGCGGTAAGGAATCTGGCGGCCAAAGATCTGGGCGTGGCGCCAGTGGGTATTCTGGAATACATGAATGCGGCTACGGGCGCGGACTACACCCTTGAAGAGCTGATGAAGTCCGGAGAGCGGATTATCAACGCCGAACGGATGTTTCTGGTCAAAGCCGGATTTACGCGGAAAGACGACAGTCTGCCCAAACGGCTGACCGAAGTGCCGGCCCCCACGGGACCAGCCAAGGGCAGGGTCTGTCATCTGGACGAAATGCTCAATGAATACTACCAGGCCCGGAACTGGACAGCGGACGGTATTCCCCAAAAAGAACTGCTCGATACACTTTCTCTTAGCTGAAACGCATGTAGATCGAAGTCAATCTGTCAAAGCTTGAAAAGGCATCATGCGCGTGTTCTATCCTTCCGTCGCCGGAGGATAGAACACGGTTGCCTGTAATGATATATTGCAACAACAACACCTGCAGGGTGTTGTTATCGGGTTTTTGTACGCTGCGTCATTGCCTTAAAGCTGTGGTCCCATTGAAGAAAGAAGGTTTTTCCTGGTAGAATCTCTTGCTGTAACAATTCTAATTTAAAAGTAATATATTATTATTTATTGGTGTTATATTCATATGGTCAATCTGAAAATGACTTGACATCATATATCATATATTATAAAGCCTATTCAAAATATATCATATATTATAAGGTCTATGGCATGAATACCGACGACCCCATAAAAAGCGAAACAAAGGCGGATCAGATCCATCGCCGGATTAAACAATCCATTCTCAAGGGCGAGATCGCACCGGGTGAAAAACTGGTCATCAGTCAACTGGCCGAACGGTTTAAAACCTCCATCATTCCGGTCAGGGAAGCGCTGGGCCGCCTGGAAGTCGAGGAGCTTATCACGGTGGTCCCGCACACCGGTGCCTATGCCAGGGAGATAGACCTGAATGTTTTGAAGGAGATGTACCCCCTGCGTGGTGTCCTGGAAGGCTATGCCGTCCGTCTGGCATCCGAGCGTCTGACAGAGGCGGATTTTATCAGTTTGAGAACGGCAATTGAACAGATGGACGATGCCATTGCAGCAAAGGATTTCGTCCTGATGGGGGAGTTAAATACAGAATTTCACATGATGATCTATCGGGCTTCCGGCAATCAGACACTGATTCACCTGATTGAAGATTTTCTGCAGAAGACCTTTCTGGCGCGCCTGGTTTTCAGGTTCAACCCCTACCGGGCACGGGAATCCAACCGTGAACACCGGCGGATTGTCGATGCGCTGGAGATGGGCAAGTCAACCACGGCAGAACGGTTGATCATCCGTCAGAGTGAAAAGACCCTGGATTTGTTAAACCGTCACCTGGAAACACCCGACGGCGTGGGTGGCGATAAAAAATAACACTAACCCGGATGAAGTTTTCAAGGAGGAATCACATGAAGAAGAGAAGTATTTGTTGTACAAAGGTGTTGATGGTTCTGGTTTTGTTGATCGGTGTTGCGGGATTTTCCGCTCAGGCGGCTGAAAATCTGACATTGCCTCCGGCAAGGCAGGCGGTACCTGGTATCCCATGGGAGGAGCCATCGCCGATATCATCCAGAACAGTGTTGACGGCTACAACATGGCTGTCATGCAGGGTACCGGCGACGCCAACATCATCGGCGTCAACAATAAGATGTACACCCTGGGCATCAGTTTCTCTTTTTCCAATGCAGACGCTGTTCTGGGCAATGACCAGTTTAAAACACCCATGACCAACATCGCCGGACTTGCGGCACTGTACCCGTCACCCTTGCAGATCGTGGTTCGTGGTGACAGCAATATCAAAACCATCTCCGACCTCAAGGGCAAACGGATCGCTCCGGGCCTTAAAGGCACGTCCGGAGAGGTTCTGGTCCGCAATATCTTAAAAGTCTACGGTCTGACCTATGCTGATATGTCCAAGGTCGAGCACCTGGCCTATGCCGACGCCGCCATGCAGATGAAGGATGGTCACATTGATGCCTTCATGCCCTTTACAACGGTTCCTGCTCCGGTTATCCAGGACACTGCGGTCTCGATTAGCGGCGGGGTTCGCATCCTGGCGCTGAGTGATGTAAAATTCGAAGAGCTGAAGGCGATCAACCAGGGGTATTCACGGTTCAAGATCAAAGGCGGTTCTTACAAGGGCCAGGACACCGACGCCCTTTGTGTCGGTTCCAACAACGTTGTCATTTGCCGGAAAGACCTGCCCGATGAACTGGTCTACAAAATGACCAGGGCGCTTGTGAACAACAAGGAAAAATTTACCAAGGTTCACAAGGTTGTTGAAGACTGGACTGCCGAGTATGCCACCCAGGACATCGGTGTTCCCCTGCACCCGGGTGCCATGAAGTTCTATCAGGAGATCGGAGCCATAAAAAAATAGGCTTTTTCAACAGCAAGGGGGGAATCCGTAGGGTCAGCCAGGGATTTGCCTGGATCGCGGAGCTCCCCCTTTTAGATATCATTCACAGGTGTGCGTTCCCCAAACTGCTCTGACAGGAGAGATTTGAATGGCTGACACTGGTAAACAACTCAATCCCGCCCCAGGCCGCCTGTTCAGCAGGGTTGTCTCGGTTGTGGCCTGGTCCATGGCTGTATTTCACATCTATACCGGAATTTTCGGTATCTTTGAATCGGTGCTGCAGCGAAGCGCCCATGTCGGCTTTGCCATGCTTCTGGTTTTTCTCATTGTCGACACCAAGGGTGGGAAACGGACGTCCCTGCCTCCCTGGTATGACTGGGCTGTCATAGGTATGGTTGCGGCCACGGTGGGGTATGTGATCTGGAATTCCGGAGACATCGCGTCACGCTACTCCTATGTGACGCCCCTGACCCGGTACGAAGTAGCCGCGGGGTGTGCCGGAGTTCTCCTGCTCCTTGAGGCTGCCCGGCGAAGCATGGGGCTGGGGTTGCCTCTGATTGCCCTGGTCTTTCTTGCCTATGTTTTTGCAGGACCCTGGTTGCCGGGTATTCTGAGCCACCAGGGGTTCACTCTCATGTGGGCTTCGGATCACTTGTTTTTCACCACTGAAGGCGTATGGGGTATCCCCGCAGGGGTTTCAGCCACATTCATTGTCATGTTCATTATCTTTGCCGCGTTTCTGGAGCAATCCAAGGGAGGGGATTTCTTTATTGATCTTTCCATGGGCCTTTTTGGCAAGGCCAGGGGCGGGCCGGCCAAGGCGGCAATTTTCGCTTCCGGGTTCATGGGAATGCTGTCCGGTTCTGCTGTGGCCAATGTTGTGACCACCGGCACATTTACCATCCCCCTGATGCAGCGTCTGGGATACAGTCCCCGATTTGCCGGGGCTGTGGAGGCAGTGGCTTCGTCAGGCGGCCAGTTCGCGCCGCCCATCATGGGGGCGGCGGCCTTTATCGTCGCCGAGTTCATGGGTGTTCCTTATATCAAGGTGGCTGCGGCGGCAGCATTGCCTGCATTTCTTTACTATTTCAGCGCATTCTGCATGGTGCACTTTGAGTCCCTGCGCATCGACCTCAAGGGGATGAATGCCGATGAACTTCCCGATGTCCGTAAAACCATGATTTACGGATTTCAGTTCATCATCCCGGTGGTTGTCCTGGTCTATCTACTGGTTCAGGGGAACAGTCCCATGCGGGCCGGGTTGTGGGCTATTCTCATCACCATCGTGGTCAGCCTAATCCGCAGGGAAACCCGGCTGAACCCGAAACGCATCATGAGCGCCCTGGAAAGTGGGGCAAAAGGTGCTGTTCAGGTGGCCATCGCCTGCGCCACGGCCGGAGTCATTATCGGGGTTCTGACCTTGACCGGCCTGGGGATGCGGTTCAACTCCATCATCCTGATCATTTCCCAGGGGAGTCTGCTGTTGACCCTTGTATTAACCATGTTCACCTCCCTGCTGCTAGGAATGGGTCTTCCCACAGTGGCAGCCTATATTATCCAGGTATCCCTGACAGTGCCTGTGCTCACACAGAATTTCGGGGTCCATCCCATGGCAGCACATTTCTTTATTTTTTATTTTGCCATTATTTCAGCTATTACACCGCCCGTGGCTTTGGCCGCCTATGCCGCGGCAGGCATTTCAGGGGCCGATCCCCTGAAGACTGCGATAACGTCATGCCGGCTGGGGCTGGCGGCGTTCATTGTTCCCTACATGTTTGTATACGCCCCGCAGCTGCTTCTTGTAGGATCCACCACAAAGATCATCCTGGCCATGGTTTCATCCATGATCGGCGTCGTGGCCCTGGCCGGTTCAGTGGTCGGATGGTTTGCCAGAAAGGCGAGCATACTTGAAAGGATATTGCTCATGATTGCAGCTTTGAGCCTTATCAAGCCCGGGATCTATACCGACATTGCAGGCATTGGACTGCTGGTTGTGGTTTTGTGCCTGCAGTTGATGGTAAAGCAAAAAGACGCCAGGGATGTCGCCGCCACCTGAAACTGGTAATATATCAGAAACCATACGCTGCAGTGAATAGAGCGATTTCCAGGAAAGTATGCCTCTGCCGGATGTCATGGGGGCATGCTTCCTTGGTGATTGACGGGAGATGATTGTGCATGAAATAATATCTAAGCCGCTTATGCCGATTGGTTTTGACCATGTGGCGCATATCAATGGATTCGAAACGATCCGGGACAAATATTCAGGCTACCTCACGGATGAATCAAAACTGACCATGGGGCCATTTGATTTATTGGTGTTTCCGGAGGATGAAGCCCAGCTGGCAGCCGTGGTAAAAGCGATGAGGCAACAGGGAATCTGTATTACGGTTGCCGGAGCACGAACCGGTCTGGTCGGCGGGTGTGTTCCCCCGGGGGGAGCCATGGTTTCCCTGGAACGGATGACCCGGTTTCTCTCCGTATATCATGATGATGCCGCTCATGAGTGGCGCATCCGGGCTCAGGCAGGCGTGCTGCTTTCCGAGCTGAATCAGGCGGCAAAGACCAAGTCGTTCCCGGGCCTGGAAAACAGTTGTGATACGTCGATATCAGCGCAGATAAAGCGTTTCAGGGAAGATCCCGGAATATACATCTATTCTCCGGATCCCACGGAAATGAGCGCGAGCCTCGGAGGAACAGTGGCCACCAACGCTTCCGGCGCCAGGACTTACCGTTACGGTCCTACCCGGGACTGGGTCCGGGGAATCCGGGTCATGACCATGACCGGCGAGATTCTTGACATTCCCAGGGGAAAATACTTTTCTTCCCCGGCCGGACAATTCACCATCTTCGATTCTCAGGGTGGATATTTCCCCGTTCAGATACCCAGCTACGCCATGCCTCGAACCAAGAACACCGCCGGTTTCTACGCAGCCCCGCATATGGATCTGGTGGATCTGTTCATCGGTTCCGAGGGGGCATTTGGAATCATCACGGCCGTGGATGTTGGGCTTCTTCCATGGGGACCCAGATGCTCCGTAGTCCAGTTCGTGGACTCCGACGACCATGCTTTGAATCTGGTTCATGCCCTGCGTTCGGACAAGAGGCTCCAGCTCGACTTCATGGAGTTCTATTCCGCCAATGCCCTGAACCTGCTCAGGCTCATGCAGGCCGAAGATGCACGTCTGGTTGGAATGCCGCTCATACCCGAATCAGCCGGAGCAGCGATTTTTTTTGAACTCTCCTTTGATCCAGATGAAGCGGTGCCCGATTACCACGCCCTGGAAGAGACAGTTACGGGTGCAGGTGCCAGCCTGGCTCGTTCATGGGCCGGTTATGAATCCCGAGAGCTGGCCAGATTCAAGGTTTTCCGCCATCTGCTGCCGGAAAAAGTGTCCCAGGTGATTTCTGAACGGAAACTAAAACACCCCGGAATTCACCGCCTCAGCTCCGACCTGGCTGTTCCAGACGAACGCCTGAAAGAAATCTGGAGCCTTTACAAGGAGCGTCTGGATGCTGCCGGCATGGAGTGGGTCGGGTTTGGCCATGTGGGCAACAACCACTTCCATGTCTCATCCATGCCCAGGGATATGGAAGAGTTGAAACAGGGCATGGAGATTTATGCTGAGTTTGCAGAAAAAGCAGTAGAATACGGGGGTACGGTCAGTGCAGAACACGGCATAGGCAAGATCAAGGCAAAATATCTGAAAATCATGTATTCCGCTGAACAGCTGAACCAGATGCAGGCTTTGAAACGTGCTTTTGATCCGGATATGCTGCTGAATCCCGGGAATATATTTACCCATTGATGAGGCAATTATGGATGTCGTTGTTGCTGTAAAGCAGGTTCCGGAGATATCAGATGTCCAGGTGAGTCCGGAAACCGGTACACTGATCCGTGAAGGTGTTGCTTCCATTCTGAACCCCTTCTGCGAATATGCCCTGGATCATGCACTCAGGTTGAAAGCCGTCTGCCCGGAAATCCGGATTACAGCGGTCTCCATGGGGCCGCCCCAGGCCAGGTCCGTTCTGTTGCGCGCGCTGGAACTGGGAGCTGACCGGGCCGTGCTGGCCAGCGACAGGAAGTTTGCCGGCGCCGATACCTGGGCGACCGCATTGACCCTGGCCGAGACGATCCGCCTCACTGTTCCGGAGTTTAGACTGATCCTGGTGGGGAAACAGGCCATTGACGGTGATACGGCACAGGTGGGGCCTGAGATGGCTGAGATTCTGAATCTTCCCCAGATCAGCTATGGAACCGGTATTGAGCTGGATGACCGGAAAAAAAAGGTCAGGGTAAAGCGGGATATCGAGAACGGTTGGCAGGTTCTTGAAGCCCGGCTGCCTGCGCTGGTTTCGATCAGCAGGGGCGAGACGGTCCGCCGTGTTCCTTCCTTCGCCGATGTTGTGGCTGCCCGGTCAAAACCCATTGTTACTGTATGCGCATCGGATCTGGCCATCCCTGAAGCGGAGCTGGGGCTGTTCGGGTCCTTTACCCAGGTGGTCAGTGTCTTTCCTGCACCGGTCCGGGGCAGTGGAAAAATATTGTCCGGCGTTGACCCTGGGGATGCCGGCCGGATGATTTACCAATTCTTGAAAGACAGGGGTCTTCTGGACAGGAGCGTTCTGTGATGATAGCGATTGATCGTGTGAGGTGTAACGGTTGCGAGACCTGCCGGAAAAGCTGCCCTTTCGGGGCGATTGTTGTGGTCGACGCGTGCGCCATAGCCGGGGATGCCTGTACCCTTTGCGGATCCTGCGTAAGCGTCTGTCCAAGGAATGCAATTTCCATCCCCCGCAGGGTTGTTCCAGACGAAGAACTGGCCGGATACCGGGGGGTCATGGTGTTTGCCGAATGCAACGCGCAAAACGGCGGGCTGACACCCAGGAGTTTTGTTGCCGAACTACTGACAAAAGGCAGGGAGCTGGCGGACAAACTAGGTCATGAACTTCTGGCTGTAGCCATGGGTGATGACCGGTTAACCGGCTTGGAGGAACTGGGCCGGTACGGTACGGACCGTGTGCTGAAATGTGTTCATCCTCTGCTCAAGGACTATTCCGCCGACGGGTTCTGTGCTGTTCTGTCAACGCTTATCGCGGAAATTAAACCATCGGTTGTGCTCTACGGCGCCACGCCCACCGGCAGGGAACTGGCTCCCCGGGTGGCGGCCAGACTCAGGCTGGGATTGACAGCCGACTGCACCGGCCTGGATGTTGATGACTGCAACCGTCTGGTCCAGACACGCCCTGCATTCGGGGGCAACATCATGGCATCCATCGTATCGCCCAGGACCAGGCCTCAGACGGCAACGGTCCGGCCCCATGTGTTTCCGGCCCATGTGTGCGATCCAACCAGAACCGCCATTATCCAGGAGAAAGCTGTGATTCTGAATCCCTCCATGATCCGGACCCGGATTGTGGACCAGGTTATTTTCACTGACCAGCAAGGTCCGTGCCTGGAAGATGCCTGTGTCGTCGTGGCTGCGGGCAGGGGCTGCCGCAGGGAGTCCGGCCTGAGCACGGCCAGGCTTCTGGCGGAAAAACTCGGCGGCATCCTGGCCTGTACCCGTCCCCTGGTGGAAGACGGCCTGCTGCCCCACACCCGGCAGGTGGGTCAGTCGGGTGTCACCGTGGGGCCGGACCTTTATGTGGCCCTGGGTATCAGCGGGGCTGTCCAGCACCGGGTTGGGATGAGTGCGTCAAAAACCATTATCGTGGTCAACAACGACCCTGGATCTGCCATGTTTGACATGGCAGACCTGGGGATCGTCGGGGATGCACCGGCAATTGCCGCTGCTCTGGCCGTGGAGTTGGACTCCCATACGCCAGCCCGATGAACGGATCCTGGATTTAAAGGTTCAGCCGACAAGTGTTCTGTTGGCAAGTCACTAATATAAGAAAGTTTATCGCCTATGATATTGGCACATATTTTAGAGTTAGAACAAGGTTGCCCGTAAAGAAGTTTTTTGCAATAATGATACATGCAACTTACTCCGATATCGGGTTTATTGTACCCAATGTCGTCAACTTAAAACAAGAGCCCCTTGTTTCTCAAAAGGAAGGTTTCTTAAGTCGATGACATTTTTTTAGCTATCAGATACAAACAAAGGGGGGTATCCAGTTGCTTGCGATAACTGGATGCCCGATTAAAACAAAAAAGGAAAAACATGGGACTGACTTTAATGGAAGGCAACGAAGCCATCGGCTGGGGAGCGATGGCTGCCGGATGTAATTTTTTTGCCGGTTATCCGATTACACCGGCCACAACAATTTACAATACCATGCTAAAGCTGCTGCCACCCAAAGGGGGTGTTTGTCTTCAGGGCGAAGATGAAATCGCATCCATCGGATTCTGCCTGGGGGCTTCGATGTCCGGCATGAAGACCATGACAGCCACTTCGGGTCCGGGGATCAGTCTTTACAGCGAGCAGATCTCCTTTGCCATCGGCAGCGAGATTCCCATCGTCATCATAAATGTTCAGCGCCTGGGACCATCCACCGGCTCCGCCACCAAAGGTGCCGACGGGGATATTCAGTTTATGCAATGGGGCAACAGCGGTGGGCTGCCCGTGATCGTGTTGGCTCCGGTGGATGTTAAAGACTGCTATGTGCTCACCATGCAGGCATTTAACCTGGCTGAGCAATACCGTTGTCCGGTTTTTCTGGCCGCCAACAAGGAAGTCTCCATGACCCGCGAGACGATTGATCTGGATGGACTTGACCTGCCGCAGATAGTCGGTCGCAGAACGGCTGATGAGAATCAGCCTTTTATGCCGTTTGGTGTGAAGGACGATCAACTGGTGCCGGATTTTCTTTCCATCGGCGGAAAACGCCTGGTCCGTCAAACCTCCTCGACCCATGGAACGGATGGTTACATTACGACCGATCCGGGGCAAATCGCCAGAATGCAGGAGCGGCTTGATGACAAACTGAAAAAATCCGTCTCCGCGTTTACTTACTACGACGAATATCTGGTTCCAGGCGCCGATACACTGGTGATTGCCTACGGGGTAACAGCGCGTGCAGCCATGGCTGCTGTGAAAAAAATGCAGCAAAGCAACACGAAGGCATCCCTGCTGATCCTTAAAACCCTGTGGCCTGTTCCTGAACAGCTGATTTGCGAAAAGGCCGCGCCTTACAAGCGGGTGGTCATGGCGGAGATGAATCTCGGACAGTATGTCCGGGAGCTCCAGCGGCTGCTTGCCCGATAAAAAAATCGATTTTCTGGGGCAGATGAATGGAGAGCTGATCAAGCCCGTGCAGATTCAGGAGGTGATTCAAAATGGATAGTCTTTTAAACAGCAGCCGCCCCTCCGTGTTCTGCCCCGGGTGTTCCCATGATCAGGTGCTTCATGCCCTGGACCAGGCTTTGACGGGTATGGGACTTTCCGGAGAAGATGTTGTTATTGTTAGCGATATAGGCTGTTCCGGCCTGTTCGACACCTTTTTTAACACCCATGCGTTTCATGGACTTCATGGTCGGGCCCTCACTTATGCCACCGGCATCAAGATGGCCAGGCCGGATCTGAAGGTCATCGTTACCATGGGAGACGGCGGGCTTGGCATCGGAGGCGCCCATGTATTGAGCACCTGCCGGCGAAATATCGATCTGACACTTCTGGTTCTCAATAATTTTAATTACGGCATGACGGGCGGTCAGTGCTCTTCGACAACTCCCCAGGACGCTCAGGTGGGTTCGGGCTTTTTAAACAAGCTGGAAAAGCCGCTGGATATCTGCCAGGTTGCGGGGGCGGCAGGGGCTGGTTATGTATCCCGTGCATCCACATACGATAAGGGGCTGGTGGAAGGCCTTAAAGAGGCCATAGCGTTTGATGGTTTTTCACTGGTCGACATCTGGGGGCTTTGTCCCGGCCGTTACACCCGGCGCAACAAGCTTACCCCCAAGAGCATCGAAGCGGACCTGGCCAAACTCCCGGATCTGGGTGATTTCCGGACCCGGAACGCAAGAGCGGAATACGGCAGGGCTTACCGGCAGGAAGCTGCAAAACTCCAGCCCGCAGCCGAGCCGGTTCGTATCGAAGCCACCTGCGCTTTCCCGCAACCGGGCCGCAGAGAAGTGGTTGTGCTGGGAAGTGCCGGTCAGCGCATTATTACCGCCGGAGAACTGCTGTGTCTGGCAGGGGCTTCGGCGGGATGTCACGCAGCCCAGAAAAGCGATTACCCGATTACCGTCATGCGGGGGCACTCGGTCAGCGATATCATCCTTTCCGATACCGAGATTGAATATACGGGAATTGAAAACCCTTCGGTTGTCATTGCGCTGGCTCCGGAAGGCGTCAACCGCCGAAAGAAAATGCTGGCAGATCTTTCACCGGAAGCTCTGGTCATCAAAGCGGCAGGCATTGAACTGCCGCCTTGTCCGGCATCCATCATCGAAGTTGACTTTAAAGCCGAGAAAATCAAGTCCCAGGACTGGGCTCTGGCTGCATTGGCTGTTCTGGCAGCGCAAAACAACGTGTTGACCATGGATATGCTGAAGGCTGCCTTGAAGATGCGTTTTCGGAAAGCAGAGTATGAGACGGCGATCGCCATGGTTGAAAAAGCAGCCGCTTTATCGTGAAGAAGATGATCCCCCTCTTTTGTAATAGGGGGGCGCATGGGGGATTTTTGCGACTCCCTGACAAGTCAGCTTTCATATAAAAGGTTTTGCAAACATTGTGATTGTAATATTTGATCCCGGCGTTGATAAAGATATTGACACCGGCGGCGGTGGTGAATACAACTGGCAGTAGTCAGATAAGCCCTGTCGGCTTCATATGGCGAGTGCGGCCAACCGGTCAGGGGTGTTTTGAATAATTTGCGATCAATGCAGACTTGATACAAAAGTGAGGATATACGCGTGGATATTATCGTATTGCTTAAACAGGTGCCGTCAACCGAATCCATCGTTCAGATTGCCGAAGACGGCCGCTCCATCAAAACCGATGATGTAAACTGGGTGATCAATCCCTATGATGAATTTGCCGTCGAGGAAGCGCTTCGCATCCGTGAAAAACAGGGAGGAACGGTGACCCTGGTTTCTGTCGGAACCGCCAAGGCTGTTGAGGCGATCCGGACGGCGCTTGCAATGGGCGCGGACAAGGGCATTCTGGTGAATGATCCGGCAACCGCAGCCTGTGACGGACTGGGAATTGCCCGGATTCTGTCAACGGTGATTCAGTCCACTTCCCTATGACCTGATCATTGCCGGCCAGCGGGCTGTCGATGATGAAAATTTCCTGGTTGGCGCGGCTGTTGCCGAATTTCTCAAGATTCCCTTTATGTCTCTGGTGATCAAACAGGAAATTTCCGAAGGAAAAATTCAATGCCACCGGACCATCGAAGGGGGAACGGCGCTCATCGAATCCCCGCTGCCCGCGCTTTTTACGACCCAGCGCGGGCTTAACGAACCCCGTTATGCGTCGCTTCCCGGTGTGATGAAAGCCAAAAAGAAACCGCTGGAAATCAAAACACTGGCGGATCTGGGCATGGAAACGCCTGCCCCCCTCTTGCGGGTGGTGGCGATGAAACTGCCGGAAAAACGAAAAGCTGCAAAAATCATCGATGCGGCTACGCCTCAGGCAAAAGCCGCGGAACTGGTCAGAATCCTGCACGAAGAAGCCAAGGTGATTTAATCCATGGCCGCCGGATCGAGAATTCCCCTTGATCCCTCTTATTACAAAGTGGGATCAAGGGAACATGTCAATTTTATAAGATTGATATTTATAAAAGTTATCAGATCTTCATGAAATAAGGAGATAAACATGTCTCAAGATATACTTGCCGTTGCGGAATATGTGGACGGCGTTTTCCGGAAAGTGTCTTTTGAAGCCCTGAGCCAGGGCAGAAGAATGGCCGATACCCTGGGTGGGAAACTGGTTGCCGTTGTGTTGGGAGACAGTGTTCAGGATGCTGCCAAACAATTGGTCGCTTATGGCGCGGACAAAATCCTGGCTGCCGAGCATTCGGACCTGAAACATTATCTGACGGAAACATACACCCATGTGACGGCCGAAATCATACAAAAAGAAGCCCCTGCCTTTGTTCTGATGGGTGCAACCACACAGGGCAAGGATTTGGCCGCAGCTCTTTCGGCCCGCCTATGTGCGCCGCTGGCAACGGATTGCATCTCCCTTCGGTTTGAAAACCAGAGGCTGACGATTACCCGGCCCATGTACGGCGGCAAGGTTCTGGCGGATGTCGTGATAGAGAGCAGTCCCGGAATAATCACACTTCGGCCAAATGCCTTCAAGTCAGCATCTGCAGCCGGCGCCGGACAGATTGAATCCTATCCGGTTGTTCTGGATAAACCCCGGACATCCTGCCTGGACAAGACATATGGAGGCTGCGGGCAGGATCGAATTGACCGAAGCCGACGTTGTGGTTTCCGGCGGCAGGGGAATGGGAGGAAAAGATTTTTCGGTCATCGAAATGCTGGCATCTGAAATGGGGGGCGCTGTCGGCGCATCCCGATCGGCGGTGGATGAAGGATGGCGGCCCGTATCGGATCAGGTCGGCCAGACCGGAAAAGTCGTCTCACCCAATATCTATATTGCCTGCGGCATATCCGGCGCGATTCAGCACTTTGCTGGAATGCAGACTTCAAAAGTCATTGTGGCCATCAACAAAGATCCGGAAGCCCCGATTTTTTCCAAAGCCGACTTCGGCATTGTCGGAAATCTCTTTGAAATCATACCGATGATCACGGAAGAAGTCAAAAAACTCAAAAGTAACTGATCGGGAAGATTAACGAAGCCGCCGCGCTTTTATGAAAGAGGATCGTGGATGATGGAGCATGAATCGATGGAAGTGGATGTTCTTTTTGTCGGCGCCGGGCCTGCATGCCTTGCCGGGGCCATCCGGCTGATGCAACTGGCGGCGGAAAAAGGATTGGACATTGAGGTCGCCGTAATTGAAAAAGGTGCTGAGATCGGCGCTCACAGCCTGAGCGGCGCCATCTTGAACCCGATTGCGCTAAAAGAACTCCTCCCGGATTTTTCCGCAATGGGCTGCCCCGTCGAAACCACCGTCCGGGACGATGAAATCTACTTTCTTTCAGCGGAAAAAGCCTATCGCATTCCGTTTATCCCCAGCTATCTGGAAAACCAGGGGTACTACATCATCAGCCTTTCCCGGTACTGCCGATGGCTTGCGGAGATTGCAGAAGGTCTTGGGGTCAATGTTTTGCCGGGGTTTGCCGGAAAAGAAGTGCTTTACGGTGCCGATAACGCATCCATCATCGGGGTCCGGACCGGGGACAAGGGAATCGGCAAGGATGGCCTGCCTAAAGGCAATTATGAGCCCGGGGTTGACATTCTGGCCAAGGTCACGGTGTTTGGAGAAGGCGCGCGCGGCAATCTGATGAAGGAAATCACCGGCAAACTGGGAATTTCAGGCTCGATGCCGGATGTGTTCGAAACCGGAATCAAGGAAATCATCGAGCTGCCGGAAAAGCATTATTTTACTTCGAGCTACGGCAATGATCTGCATTTTCTGGGTTATCCACTGGGGATGAACACGCCGGGCGGCGGATTCATCTACGAAATGAAGGACAATCAGGTAGCCGTCGGCTATCTCACCGCCCTGTCCTACGAAGACCCGCTTCTGGATCCCTATGATGCGTTTATCCGCTTTAAGCTGCATCCGTTTGTATCCGGCATTATTAAGGGCGGAAAAGTCATCGAGCAGGGCGCAAGAACCGTATCCATCGGCGGCTACCATACCATGCCGAAACTTTGCGTCGGCGGCGGCCTTTTTGTCGGAGCAGCGGCCGCCATGCACAATGCGCCGGCCTTAAAGGGCATTCATACGGCCATGAAATCCGGTATGCTGGCGGCTGAAGCCATTGGCCATGCTGCTGAAAAAGGAGATTATTCGACCCGGACCCTTGGACTTTATTCCGAGCTTTTTGAAAAAAGCTGGCTGCGGGAAGAACTGGTAGAAGGCAGAAATTTTTCCGCGGCCTTGAGTAAAAAAGCGCCGATTAAATTTTTCCACCTGGCTGCGCAATATTTAAATGAAGGACTGGGATTCCGGGACAGGCTCCCGCTTGAGGAAGACTGCAAGACATTGAAGCCGGTCAAGACCGGGGCCGTGCCTTTGCCGATCGAGGCGAAATGTTTTGATGGGACCCTGGTCGTGGACAAATTGACCGGGGTCTATCTGTCCAAAACCCTGCACCGGGAGGATCAGCCCTGTCATCTCGTGGTGCATGATCCGCAAATTTGTGTTACGAAATGTTTTGAAACGTATCAAAGTCCCTGTACCCGGTTCTGTCCGGGGAATGTTTATGAAATCCGGGTGGATGAAAAAACATGCCGGAAAGAGCTGAGGCTGAACCCTTCAAACTGCCTTCACTGCAAAACCTGTGATGTCAAGGACCCGTTCCGGAACATCACCTGGACCTGTCCCGAAGGCGGGGATGGGCCCGGATACCGGCGGGGGTAAAATGAAAGTACCGGAGCAACAAGTTGTCTCCTGTCTGGAATTCTTATGCTGTCTTGTCTTTGATTAACAGCGTTGAAGGATCCAGGTAAAGATTCGACTGCCCGGCAGCCGGATTGCCGCCTTTCAGCGCTTTTACCAGAACTTCCTTTCCATCGGGCTGAAGCTGTATGGCCACATTGAAGAGCTCGGATATGCCGTCAATCTGGACCGGCAGACCATCCGATCCGCAGTCTTCGTGCTGGTTAGTCCTGACCGCCAGCCATACCGGAAGGCGATAATCGGTCGCAAGCGATTTAAGATCCGTCAGGATCTGGTTTACGGGTTTATCGAATGGCAGGCCGTCCAGAATAATCATCTGGGGGAAAAAAATGCCCTGAGCCGTTAAATCCGTCAGCCGCTCCTTAAGCTTGGGAACGCTGAAGCCCTCGACCTGAAACGTCATGATGAACCGATGCATCAGAATGGTTTCCCAGAGCTCATTCGTCTCGTGCAGTTCATAGGAGTTGGTAATATTTCTAAATACTTCTTCATACCACAGGGATACTTTGTGCACCGGCTCATTCAGGCTGATGTGCAGCACGTTTTTATCTCTTAACAGGGCGTTCAGGGCGATCTGCACCATCAGCGCGGTTTTTCCAACGCCGGCGCAGGCCAGCACAGCGCCAAAAGCGCCGGCCGGCAGTATATCATCGGTTTCATGACCCAGAAGTCTCATGGGATTTCTCAGAATAAGATCCTTTCTCAGCATGGCAACATTCCTTTCCTTAAGATAAATGACTTTGGCAGAACGGGGGATAAAAACCGCATTCTGCCGGGGATCTGAAGCACCCCTTCGGTTATGCGACATGTTTTTTGGTTTCGGATGCCTTCTTGATCAGTTCTTCAGAAACAGACTGAGGGACCTGCTTATAGGTTGAAAACTCCATCGTAAACTGGGCCTTGCCCTGGGTGGAGGATCTTAACACCGTTGAAAATCCGAACATTTCCGCAAGCGGCACCTGCGCTTCGATCGAACACATCACGCCTTCATCCTGAGCCCCGACGATCATTCCCCGGCGCTGGTTCAAAAGCCCCATTGCCGAGCCCTGAAATTCGGTCGGCGTTTCAACAACCACTTTCATGATCGGCTCGTGAATCACGGCCTTTGCCTTGCCATAGCCTTCCAGAAAAGCGCCTCTGGCAGCCGACTGAAACGCCATGTCGGACGAGTCCACGGCATGAGACGCGCCGTCGTTGATAACGACTTTAACGCCTGTAACCGGATATCCCAACTTGGGACCTTTTGGCAGGCACAGGCGGAAGCCTTTTTCACAGGCTGCGATATACTGGGTGGGGATGGAGCCGCCACGGACTTCATCTTCAAACACAAAATACTCTTCAACAGGCTCCATGTATCCGGCCACCCGGCCATATTGTCCGGACCCGCCGGTCTGCTTTTTATGCGTGTAGTTGAACTCCGCCCTGCGGGTAATGGTTTCCCGATACGCCACCTGCGGCATGCCGGTGCTGACTTCGGCCTGATATTCCCGCTTCATGCGCTCGACATAGACTTCCAGGTGAAGCTCTCCCATGCCTTCGATGACCGTTTCATTGGTTTCGTCGTTGTAGTGGGATTTGAATGTGGGGTCTTCCTTGGTAAACCGGTTCAGGGCCTTGGACATGTTAATCTGGGATTTGTTGTCCTTGGGCACGATGGCAAGGGAGATGACCGGGGCGGGCACAAACATGGAGGTCAGGGTCAGGCTGAGGCCCGGCGCGACAAACGTGTCACCGGATGCGCAGTCGATACCGAACAAGGCGCCGATATGTCCGGCGGGTATGGCTTCGATATCCTCCATCTGATCCGCATGCATCCGTGCGACCCGCCCGACTTTCACTTTCCGGCCATTTCGGACATTGACAATGGTGGAGCCTTTGGCAATCACTCCCTGATACACCCGGATATAGGTGAGCTGGCCGTACTGTCCGTCTTCAAGTTTGAAGGCAAAGGCGACGACCGGCTTTTCCGTATCTGTCGTTAGGGAGACGACGGCCTCGTTGTTGTCCATATCCAGGGCTTCATTTTCAACATCCGACGGGCAGGGAAGCAGCCGTGTCACCCCGTCCAGAAGGGGTTGAATTCCCTTGTTTCTGTAGGCCGATCCCATGAAGACCGGCGTGACCTTTCGCTCCAGGGTGGCTTTCCGGAGAGCGGCTAAAATAAGATCAGACGGGATTTCGCGCTCTTCCAGGATGGCTTCGGTCAGCTCATCGGAAACCACGGAGACCGCATCCAGCAGCTGCTCGCGGTATTCCTTGGCTTCACTTACCAAATGGGCGGGTATTTCCTCGGTCCGGATGATCTCCCCGTTATCTCCGTCAAAATAAAAGGCTTTCATGGCAACCAGATCCACCAGCCCCTTAAGATCGGCTTCAAGCCCGATGGGAATCTGGACGGCAACCGGATTATGTCCCAGTTTTTCCCGCAGTTGCTGAATCACCCGCGTGGGGTTTGCGCCGCTTCGGTCGCATTTGTTGATAAAGGCAACGCAGGGAACCTTGTAGCGCTTCATCTGCTGATCAACCGTAATGGACTGGGACTGAACCCCGCCAACCGCGCACAGCACCAGAATGGCGCCATCCAGAACGCGCAGAGACCGTTCCACCTCTATGGTAAAATCCACATGTCCCGGCGTGTCAATGATATTGATCTGGTGGTTTTGCCACTCGCAGAAGGTCGCGGCAGAGGCAATGGTGATGCCGCGTTCTCTTTCCAGATCCATTGAATCCATGGTTGCGCCGACCCCGTCTTTCCCCTTGACGTCATGGATGGTATGGATTCGTTTGGTGTAGTAAAGGATTCTTTCGGTCAGGGTGGTTTTGCCGGAATCAATGTGAGCGCTGATGCCGATGTTTCTGACTTTTTGGATATTTCTTTCCATAGAGCTATTCCTTAATAAAAAAAGACACGGGGTATGAAAAAAAAACCCTCATTTGGAAAAGGCATCCAGATGGGGGTTTGAATACTTTTTATATTGAATCCAACAGAATAAAGCATCATTGATTTATTGTCAATAAAAAATATGAGAATAATTGATGGGGTTGAGATAATTTCAACCTTCTTTTTCCCAGACCCCATCAAACTTCTCTATAGCTCAACAGTGATGTTGTAGAGCTGATCCGCCCGCCGGAGAAGAATCACGACAGAGGTTTTCTGGCGATATTTGACAATGGCCTTGTTAAAATCTTCTATGGAGCCGATCTCGATTTCATCCAGCTGGTGAATGATGTCGCCGGGTTTAACACCGATTCGGGCAAGATAAGAGGAAGGAGAAATCTCGGAGATGACCACCCCGCCGGAGGAAGCCTGCTGACGGCCCGGCCGCTTTTTGGCAGCTGGTTTTTCAACCCGGATTCCAAGCAGTTTCAAGGCAAGACCTGGGGCTCTTTCTTCTGGAAATATCGCTGTTTTTAAGGAAAGGGCCATCTGTTTGCCCTTTCTCAATAACTGAACATCAGCAGTATCTCCTGCGGCAATGCCATTTATAACCGTTTGGTAATCCGCGGCAGAAGTCAGGGGCCGGTTTGCGATTGAAAGAAGAATATCCCCTGCCTGAATTCCGGCAATCGAGGCCGGGCTGGAAGGCTCGACTTCCTTGACCACAACCCCTTTTCCATTCACTTTGTCCGGTTTTGGAAGGTTTAAGTACTGAGACAGCGCGGCATCCAGATCCTGGACCGTCAGTCCAACCCATGATTGAATCACCTCACCGTGCCGAATCAAATCCGTAATGATTCTTCTGGCTTTACTGATCGGAATGGCAAAGCCGATCCCCTGTGCCCTGGCATAAATGGCGGTATTGATGCCAACCAGTTCGCCATTGATGTTCAGCAGCGGGCCGCCGCTGTTTCCCGGATTGATGGAGGCGTCGATCTGAATAAAATCATGAAAAACCCGGTCTTCGGTTCGAAAGCTCCGGTTCAGGGCGCTGATGACACCGGTGGTGACGGTATTGGAGAACCCGAAGGGATTGCCAATGGCGATAACGGTTTCGCCGATCATCAGATCATCGCTGTTTCCCATTTCAATGGCTGGAATGGACTCTTTGGTGGTGATCCTGAAGCACAGCCAGATCAGAGTCCGGATCGGCGCCGACGATTTGGGCCTGATATTCCCGCTCATCTTTAAAAATGACCTTTACCGTGCCGGCGTTTGCAATCACATGGGCATTGGTCAGAACATATCCCCGCTTGCCGTCGATGATGACGCCGGAGCCAAGGCTGGTTCTTTTGTAATTGGGTTCGAAATCCGCGATCAAAAAAATCCCTGAAAAAATTGTCGAAAAACGGATTGTTCCCATAATGCGAGAAAGGATTGGATCGCTGCCGGGCCTGCTGCTCCGAGCTGATATTGACCACAGCAGGGCTGACTTTGCGGACAGCCTTTACCACAGGGGTTTCACGGGAAAAATCATCCGCAGCTCCCAGGGATGACGACAAAAACGATCAGGGCCAGGACAACGCTTACAAAATATTTCAGGGTTGTTATTTGCATGAGAATCATCTATCTTTAATGTTTTTGCCCATGAACACGCATAGGCTCGGCACAATGCCGCGCTAAGCCGCCGAAAAATCGATTTCTATTTTTTAAAACATAAAACCAGGAGATCTTCCTGGTTAACGGAAATCATATTATCATGACCCATCAGTGTATTCAAGACATCTTGCCGCTGGTTGAGATGCCGAGTCAGTATATCGGCTCGGAAGTCAATGCCATCAAAAAAGACCCGAAAACAGTAGACCTTTTCATCGCCCTGGCGTTTCCGGATTTATATGCCATCGGCACATCCCATTTCGGGCTTCAAATTCTCTATCAACTTCTGAACCGTGAGAAAACCATCGCAGCGGAAAGGGTGTATGCGCCGGACACGGACATGGAATCCCGGCTGAGAAACGCCGGTCTTTCCCTGACGTCGCTGGAATCCGCAAGGCCGCTGGCGCAGTTTGACATCATCGGGTTCAGTCTGCTCTACGAACTGAATTACACCAACATTCTGACCATTCTGGAACTGTCCAAAATCCCGTTCTTTGCAAAGGACAGGGATCTGTCTTTTCCGCTTCTTATCGCCGGGGGCCCGTGCACCTGCAATCCGGAGCCTGTTGCGGATTTTTTTGACGCCATGGTCATCGGAGATGGTGAAAACGTCATCCTTGAAATGGCCGAATGCTGGAGAGCGTGGAAGCAGGGCGGCGGAACCGATAAAACACGGCTTTTGGAATCCTGGCGGCATATCGAAGGGGTGTATGTTCCGTCTTTTTTCGAGCCGGCTTATACTGCCGAAGGGTTTCAGACCCTCAGCCCCCGATATCCGGATTATCCGCAGGTTCGGCGGGCGATTATCCCCAGCCTGAACGATGCGCCATTTCCGGAAAAACCGGTTGTGCCTTATGGCCGGCCGGTACACGACCGGCTGCGGCTGGAAGTCTCCAGAGGCTGTACCCGGGGATGCCGGTTCTGTCAGGCCGGCATGATCTACCGGCCGGTTCGGGAGCGTTCGGTCCAGACCCTGATGCAGCAGGCGGAAAATGCGCTTGCCGCAACCGGTTATGACGAGCTCTCGCTCCTGTCGCTCAGCACCAGCGATTATGGCTGCATGCCGGAGCTGATGTCCCGCCTGATTGCCAGGTGCGGCCCGGAACACATTGCCGTATCGCTGCCCTCGTTTCGCGCCGGAACCCTGACGCCGGAGCTGATGACCCAGATCAAACAGATCCGGAAAACCGGTTTTACCATTGCGCCCGAAGCCGGGAGTCAGCGTCTTCGGAACGTGATCAACAAAAACATCACCCAGGAGGATATCGTCTCAACGGTTCACGACGCCTTTTCCCTGGGATGGCAGGTCGTAAAGCTCTATTTCATGATCGGGCTTCCCACGGAAACCGATGAAGACTTAAGCGCCATGGTGGATCTGGTGCTTGATCTTCGAAAGCTGAAACTTCAAAAAACCAGGGGAATGAAAGGCCATAAGAATCAGATCAATGTCAGCGTGAACACTTTTATTCCGAAGCCTCACACCCCGTTTCAGTGGGCGCCGCAACTCACTGTTGAAGAATCCCAGAAAAGAATTCACTGGCTGAAGGAAAAGCTGAACTATTCGGATGTTCAGTTCAAATGGCAACACCCCCGGGTCGGCCTTCTGGAGGGGTTGTGGGCAAGAGGAGACCGCAGGCTGGCCAAGCTTCTGGTTGTTGCCTGGCAAAATGGGTGCCGCCTGGACGGGTGGAGCGATCATTTTGACGCTTCAAAATGGGAAAAATCGCTTGAAGAAACAGGAATTGATATTGCTTTTTACACGACCCGTGCCACGGGATCTTTCAGAGCCGCTTCCCTGGGATCATATTCATGCGCGGGTTACCAAACCCTTTCTGATTTCCGAATGGGAAAAAGCACTGCAGCAGGAATCCACCCCGGATTGCCGGTCGGGAGATTGCCAGTCCTGCGGGGTCTGTGATTTTCAGGCCATTGAACCCAGGGTGTTTGACGGATCCGAAAGCCAGGATTCTGGAAACACAAGTCGATTCACCCGCTCCCACGTTCACCGATGCGGTACGTTATCGCATTTCTTATGCCAAAACCGGACCTGCACGGGTTTTCGGGCATCTTGAGCTGGCCAATATCATGTTCCGCGCATTCCGCAGGGCCAAAATACCCGTGGCGTTTTCCGCAGGATTTCATCCCAAACCCAAAATATCCTTTGATGATCCCCTTCCGTTAGGCATGGAAAGCCTTCATGAAACCTGTGTCGTGTCTGCAAGACCGGTATTTTCAACCCGCCAGATGATGGAACGGCTCAATCAGGCACTTCCCGAAGGGCTGGCCGTTACCCGATGGGAAATCGTTTCTTCAAAAAAAGAGGCGCCTGTCCAAGGAAGTATCCGCTATAAGATTCAATTGAAAACAGGGGGGTTTGAAAAAAGCAGGCTGGAAGCATTTCTGGCAAGTGAAACGTTTGTAATAAACCGCATCAACAGAAAAGGGATTACGGCCAAGATCGATTATAAAGAGCATGTCGAACATCTTGAGCCTGAGGGAGACGATTGCCTGGTTCTGGCGATTCGTTCCGGGCATCAGCAGACCTTGAGGCCGTCAGAGATTCTGGCCGCAATTTTTGATCTTCCGGAAGAGGCCATCAAAACGGCCCGCGTTGTCAAGCTGGCGCCGGCTTGACAATAGCAGACAATTGAAGGCAGAAGGACTTGTGTTTGCTCGGCGCTTGTGCCTTTTTACCCCAGGTGAATAAGCTCCGGGCGAAGATCTGTGCCGGTAATATAAAGCATCAGAAGAGAAGGCGGCGCGTTGCGGCGGGGATGGGTTGCGCTGCCGGGATTCAGAAACCTGACACCGTTTTGCAGCACATCGGAAGACTGGTGGGTATGGCCGTGAACAACCGCATGCATTCCTGCAGCCGAAGGATCCAGATCCAGCCTGCTGATATCGTGCAGCACATACAGAAGGCACTGGCCGATTTCAATGACTTCGGTTTCGCAAAGATGCGACGCCCAGCTGCCCCTGTCCATGTTCCCCAGGACTGCAACAACCGGCGCAATCCGGTTCAGTTCGTTCAGGACTGCCGGGGTATCAATGTCGCCGGCATGGATGATCAGATCAACGCCCAATAAAATATTTAAGGCTTCCGGGACCAGGACGCCATGCGTATCTGAAATCACGCCCGCTGTCAGGCTGCCCGAATTATTATTTACTGTCTTTACCCAGAATCCGTTTTATCGGTTCAGCCATACATTCTCCAAGGGTTGAGTGCTGCAATTGATATTATATGCTTATACAACGCATATTTGCATTCTAATGATTGCGAGAGGTAAATCAATAATTTTCTGAGAAAGCTTCAGTTGTGCCCATGAAAATCATGTTCATAATCCGGATCGTTTCATTGTGAACATGCTCATGAAAGCATCTAAAGGCTGTTGGATTTTTTGTAAGCCGCATTTCGATTCAGGGATAGAATGTGGTTGTCCCAAGCGCCACTATATAAACGTGGAGTCGACAACAAGGCTCGATAAAGCAGCAACATGGTTGATGAGCAAATTGCAACGCTGTTTAAGATTTGCACCCTACCGTCATAAAATTGTTTGTGCTCTTTGGCCCTGTCTGCTAGATGAAAAAAAATGTCAGAGCAATGTCGTTTTGTCAAAAAACGTTTAGATTTTTGCATTTATTGTCGATGGCACTCTTTTTTGTCAGGCGCATGAGAGAATATTGGATTGATCTGACGGTATTACTTTATAAACCATTAGGTATGTAGATGTACTTCAGCCGAGTTTCGGGTATGAATATTTGAATAAACTCAGGTTGATGCTTTGTAATAGAATTCCGATAGCCTTGTGGCGGCACATAAATTGCTTAACATTAAACCATCAATAATAATTGGGTTTAAATTCATTCCCCAAAAAATATTTATACTGCGCGACCGTAAAATAATGTTGCTTCGACTCAAACCGATTGTCGTTTCATTTTGGCGGAATGTCTGGCTGGTAATCGTTTCTATTTTGCTTCGTGTGTTTTGGTGTAAAGGACGGCTTGTCGATTATGGACTCCATCATACATCCCTGTAAATCGGGAACATACATTACCATTGATTCCCTTTACGCTTATTGCGGGCTTCCGGGTATCTGTGGGAAAAAGCTGGCCTGTGAGGGCCAGGCAGCACTGATTCAAGGGTATATCGACTACGGAAACGTTTTTGATAAAACGGTCTATCCCATGTTGCCATACCAGAAGTTTTTGATCACCAACGCGGAACACAGCAGAACGATGGAAGTCTGGGTGGCTTCAGAAGGGAGCGAGGCGGTTTTCAGAAAAATCGCTGAAAAAAAGGCCTGCAATCCGGATGGCCCTGTATACGTCAAAGGTGTTCTTGCCGGATTCGACATGCCTGTTATGGGAACATGCCACAGAGATCTGAAACTGAATCTGACTGCGGCAACGTCCATTTCATATGATGGCGATGGCCTTTTGCCGAAAAAACAGTAGCGTACCGTTGGTGATGCTGGCGAAATGAAATGGCTGAGTCAATGCACAAGATCGTTCAGGTATTTGCCATCGCAAGGAACCGGGATGACGCAAGGAATTTTCCAACAAAAGTTATCATGAGGAATCATGATAAAGGGGTGATCATGGCACGAAAAATTGATAATGCTGCTTTTGACACTGATGCTGGTTTTTGCCGGCATTGCATCGGCGGAAATGTCAGTTCGGATCCGGGCTCGAAATGTCGCCAGGAACTGGCTGACTCATGTGGTTCATGCCTACGGGTCTTGGGGGGGGACACATCGCCCGCAATCTCAGGTCGAGGAGTCATTCGTCCACAACGGCGTGGTTGTGGGGTATAATTTTACAGTCAACCCCAAAGGGCATATTCTGGTATCTGCCCGTGACGATATCCCGGCGGTCAAGCTGTATTCGGAAACCTCAACGCTCAGCTTGCAAAAAGAAGACCTGCAGGAGCAGATCGCGTGGATTGCAGAAGAGATCTTTGAGGTGGGAGAGGCGATCGACACCCATGGAGTCGAGATGGCCGCTGTAGATCCTTCACAGAATCCCGACCGGAAGCTCTGGGTGAGGCTGCAGAAGGACCCTCAGGAGTTTGCAAGAGTGGCCGGAGAGGCTGCCACTGAAGCCGTATCCTATGGTCCGTTGCTGACCACGACATGGGCACAGGGAGATCCGTACAATCAGCAGTGTCCGCTTTGGTCAACCGGATGCCGGACCCTCGTGGGATGCGTGGCAACGGCCGCGTCTCAGATCATGAAATACTGGAATTATCCCAGAGTCGGTCAGGGATCAACATCTTACTCCTGGTATAACGGTGCAACCAATGTGACGTTGAGCCGGAATTTTGCCAGCAGCACATACGACTGGGCCAATATGCCCAATTCGGTATCCTCCGCCAGCACACCGGTCCAGAAGAGTGCCGTTGCCAAATTGAGCGCGGATGTCGGCGTTGCCTTTCACATGGAGTATGGGTGCAGCGGTTCCGGTGCGTGCACACATCGGACTGCGCCCAATGTCTTTAAAACCTACTTCAAATACCAGAGCACGGCCACCTGGGTGAACCGGAGCAGTTATGCTGACTGCAAGCGCCTGGATGAAGGTTTTCAAGGCAGAGGTTCAGGCCGGCCGGCCTTCGCAGCTTAGAATTCAAGACCCCAATGCCGGTGGGCACTCGGTGGTGGTTGACGGGTACCGGGATTCACCTTCGGAAACGATTCATATCAACATGGGCTGGAGCGGAAGCTATGACGGCTGGTATACCCCGGATAGTTTTGCTCACCGGCAGTTTCAACTGGACCAGCACCAGTTATCAGGGAGCGGCGATCGGTATTCAGCCGCCATCTCTCGGCAAAGGTTGATTTCAACGCTGACGGCAAGTCCGACATTCTCTGGAGGAACATATCAACCGGTGTGAACTACGTCTGGTACATGAATGGGGCGACGTCCATCTGGGTGGGATTCCATACCAACTGTACCCGACATAAACTGGTCAATAGCGGGTGTAGGTGACTTCAACGGTGACGGCAAGTCCGACATTCTCTGGAGGCATACAAGCGGAGATGAACTACGTCTGGTACATGAATGGGGCGACGCCCATCTGGTGGGGATTACATACCAACTGTACCCGACATGAACTGGTCAATTGCGGGTGTTGGTGACTTCAACGGTGACGGCAAGTCCGACATTCTCTGGAGGCATACAAGCGGTGTGAACTACGTCTGGTACATGAATGGGGTGACGCTCACTGGTGGGGATTACATACCAACTGTACCCGACATGAACTGGGCAATTGCGGGTGTTGGTGACTTCAACGGTGACGGCAAGCCCGACATTCTCTGGCGGCATACAAGCGGTGTGAACTACGTCTGGTACATGAATGGGGTGACGCCCATCTGGTGGGGATTACATACCAACTGTACCCGACATGAACTGGTCAATAGCGGGTGTTGGTGACTTCAACGGTGACGGCAAGTCCGACATTCTCTGGAGGCATACAAGCGGTGTTAACTACGTCTGGTACATGAATGGGGTAACGCCCATTGGCTGGGGATTACCTGCCAACTGTACCCGACATGAACTGGACGATTGTGAATCATTAATTAGTGAGACGTGTATTTCTCATTCTTGACGTCAGCTCCGTTGTTATAGCAACGTGACAAACTGTCAACGGAGCCTTGCTTATACCTAAAAACAGTTACGGCGTCATTTCGTTCATGAGCAGTTTCATGTCCTCCCAGACTTCCCGCTTTTTATCGGGACTTCGAAGAAGATACGAGGGGTGAAATGTCGGCAGGAGACGGATGCCGTTGTAATCATAAAACCGGCCCCTCAGCCTGGATATCGGCTGTGTCGTCTTTAAGAGAGTCTGGGCGGCAAATGTTCCCAGCGCACAAATGAACTCCGGCTGAACAGAGGCTATCTGGCGGTTTAAAAATGGGGAGCAGGATTGAATTTCATCGGGTTCCGGGTTGCGGTTTCCAGGCGGCCGGCATTTGATGACGTTGCAGATATAGACCTGTTCCCGTGTCAGGTTGATGGCCTGAATGATCCGCGTCAAAAGCTGTCCGGCCTTGCCCACAAAGGGCATTCCCTGCCGGTCTTCGTCAAACCCGGGGGCCTCTCCCACAAACATGAGTCTTGCAGAAGGGCTGCCTTCGCCAAAAACAATGTGGGTTCGATGCTGACAGCTTGCACCGCTGGCAGTCGCCCATGTCCGTGACAATGGATTCAAGGGAGTCCTCGGAAATTGGCGCGGATAACCCTGCGGATTCGGACGGAATATGTCCATCTAACAGAGTCGGTTCAGGGGCTTTATCAGGCGTCAGTTGGAAATCGGCCGGTGGCTGATATCCGTGGTCTGTCATCCGTCGTCTGCCGTCAGTCGTCCGTTTCCAGGAGTTTAACACCGACAGGCTGTGCGCTGAGCAGTCAAACCCGCGACTTCCTTTTTCTGCCAGATCCTGAAGTGTGTGAAGGGTTTCATCAATGATGGATGTTAATAAATGCTTTTGGGTCATGATTTTCTGCGCGGCAATCAATCGGTCGTTTGAACGTTGTTGCATTACGTCTTTTGATTCAGGCATTCCGCCACCCGGTCCAGAATAATGCCGGCTACCGTGTCCTTTGGCATCAGTGCGAGGGATTCACTGGCCCCGTTGCTGTAAAACAGGATGACTTTATTGGTTTCCGAGCCAAAACCCGAGCCTTTTTCTCCAACAAGGTTTCCGACGATGATATCCAGATGCTTTTCCAGAAGCTTTTGCCTTGCATAGGTTTGAAGATCCTGCGTTTCTGCTGCAAAACCCACAAGAACCTGGTCTTTTTTCCGCTTTCCCAATTCTTTTAGAATGTCCTGGGTTTTTTCAAGCGTCAATATAAGTTCGTCCGATCCTTTTTTGATTTTGTGATCCGACTGGACCTTGGGCCGGTAGTCGGATACGGCAGCCGTCTTGATGACGGCATCTGCCTGATCAAAGAGCGCAAAGACCGCATCCGCCATTTCCTTCGCCGAAACCACCCGAATAACATGAACATTACAAGGGTCGGGCAGCTCTGATGGTCCCGAGACCAGGGTGACCTTTGCGCCGCGCTGAGCAGCCGCCTTTGCAATGGCAAATCCCATTTTTCCGGATGACGGATTGCTGATGAACCGGACCGGATCAACATGCTCTCTTGTCGGGCCGGCGGTGATCAGGATGTGTTTGCCGCAGAAGGTCCTTTTCCGTCAGTGAAGTGATCAGCGCATCGAGAATTTCAACGGGCTCCGGAAGTCTTCCGGGGCCCGTAGTGCCGCAGGCCATCAATCCGGATCCTGGCTCGACAATTTGATACCCTCTGTTTTTGAGCGTGTTGAGATTGTGCTGAACGGCATCATTCATGATACATGTGGGAATTCATGGAAGGACAGATGATCCGGGTGGCGGTTACGGCCAGCATGAACGTGCTTAAAGCGTCATCTGCAATGCCGCAGGCCAGTTTCCCGATGATGTTGGCGGTTGCCGGCGCGATGACGACGGCATCGGCTGTTTGCGCCCATTCGATATGCTGGATGGACGTATTCCCCCCTTTTTCAAACAGGCTCTGGCATACCGGCTGGCCGGACAGGGCTTCAAATGTCATGGGTCCGACAAAATGTGCGGCATTCTCTGTCAGGATCACCCGGACCGAAGCCCCGCATTTGGTGATGAGTCTGAGCAGATCCACGCTTTTATAGGCCGCGATGCCGCCGCACACCCCCAGAACAACGGATTTATCCGTTAATGATGACAACATGGCAATTGTCCTTGCGCTATTTTGACAATCTGGTATCGGCATTCCGGCAGTGGGTGCAACCCATATTTCCGCATAGGTATAAAAAGTTTCTTCGTTGATTTTGATCACCGACCATCGGGTCTCCTTTTGAAACAGCATGATGCTTTTGGGAGATTTAAAATAGCTGACCATTTTCCAGTTATCCTTGGTCATATTGTTCTGAAAAAAGGAAATGAGAGAGTCCATGTCCACTCTGCCTTTAAGGGTCATGACGCCGGCTGCCAGTCCGGAGGATGAATAAACAAAAGAGGAATCGGGAACAAAATCCATTTCGCTGGGCACCAGAACATCCCCGAATTCACGATATACAGGGGTTGAACCCTGATCTCTCTGAATCGCTGCCTGGGATGTTCCCCCAGTTGAGGTGTTGGAATCGGTCGTGGCGCAACTCGTTGTAAAGAGTGCAATAGCTCCAAATACGATAAAAGTCATGAACCGTTGTTTTGTCATGTGCGAACAGCCTCCTCTGTGGGCGATAAGGTTGATGCATCAAAATGAGTCGTTGACCGGATGCTGGAAAAAGATAAACCTTGTTTTTATTTACAATTTTATGATGATAAAAGTCAATTCCAATTCCGATTAAAAATTTGCGGCATGTCAAAGATCCGATACCGGAGCGATCCGTTACTGAAAAAATCTTTAAGCCCGCGGAAAAAATTCCTTTGACATGATAAAAGTTCTCGACTAAATACAACAGGAATAATTTTCGTACAAGCTTTCATCCGTTGAATCCCGAAGGCAATGGTATCGACTCATGGTTCGACGTATCTCCTTCCAAAATGTGAGACATAGGGATTTCATCAGCTATTTCCACGCATGCGAAATCCCCGTATTTTTTCCATTTTTGTGAGGAACTCATTCGAAAAATGCTCGAAGACAGCGAAATTGATCCTGCACAGGGACATTCTTATTTAAGCTATCGATATTGGGTTTATTATTCATTGATTGATTATTGCGCATTGATATTTCACAAGGAATCGTATCATGGGGAAAGTGAGATCGTTACTGATTAAGTTCATTATTCCGGCTGCAATTGTCATTGTATCCATCTGGGGAATCGGCGCTTATGGCAGAGAGAGTCAGCCTCAGGAAGGGGATCAAAAACATGCAGATGTAATTATGATAGATACGCTGAAGGCTTTTGGAAAGCTGGAGCGTCCCGGCGTTGAATTTCTCCATGACAATCATACCAAGGCTTTGGAAAAAAAGAAAAAAGACTGTTCGGCCTGTCATTTAACCGAAAAAGATCGGCTTTCTTTAAAATTTCTGCGACTCAAGGATGATTCCAAAAAACAGGTCATGGACCTGTATCATTCCCGCTGTATCGAATGCCATAAGCAGACCGCATCCGCTGGCGAAAAAGCAGGTCCGGTTGCCTGCGGAGACTGTCATAAAGAAAAACCCGGCGTTCGTCTCCATTCGCCAGCCCATGGGCCTGGACAAATCCCTTCACTTCCGCCACACCAAAGCGCTTGAGAATAAATGTGAGCTTTGCCACCATGAATATGATGAAAAAACAAAAAAGCTGTTTTATGCCAAGGAAAAAGAAGGCTCCTGCCGTTACTGTCACAAGGAAGTCACAGAGGAAAACCGTATTTCCGATCGAATGGCCTCACACATCGGCTGCATAGACTGTCACCGAAAAACCGTTGCCGCCGGGAAAAAAGCGGGTCCGGTTCACTGCAGCGGATGTCATGATCCGGAACAGCAGGCAATGATCGAAAAAATAAAAGATGTCCCCCGTGTCAAACGCAACCAGCCGGATGCGGTTCTGATCAAAACCAGCAAAGATCAGATACAGCCCGAAGCCCGCATGAATTTTACGCCCTTTGATCACAAAGCCCACGAAGGCTATATGGATACCTGCCGCGTCTGTCACCATGAAGATCTCAACGCCTGCAACAAATGTCATACCCTGACCGGCACCAAAGAAGGCAAAGGCGTGACGCTGGATCGTGCCATGCATCAGGCCAATGCCGTCGAAAGCTGCAAGGGTTGCCATGATCTCAAGAAAGCCGATGCCAAATGTGCCGGCTGCCACAGTTTTATCGACAGAACGAAAAAAGACGAACAGGCCTGCCTGAAATGTCACATGAAACCCCTTCAGCAGACTACTGAGCCGATTCCCAAAAGCGAAGAACCCCTTTTGGCCAGAGCATTGCTGGATTCCCGAAGTTTCGTGACCGCCCCTTTTTCAGAGCAGCTGCTGAAGGATATTCCGGAAAAAGTGGTGATCAAGGCCCTGGTCCATCAATATGAACCGGCTGAGTTTCCGCATCGAAAAATTGCGCAGACGCTTTTGAAAAATATCGGCGACAATAAACTGGCAGGCAATTTTCATCAGGACCAGATGACCATCTGCCAGGGATGCCATCACAATAGCCCGGTTTCGATAAAGCCTCCGAAATGTCAGAGCTGTCATAACAAGCCCTTTAACGAAAAAAATCCCCTGGCGCCCGGACTGCTGGGTGCCTACCATCAGCAGTGCATGGGCTGCCACAAGGCAATGGGTATGGAAAAACCCATGGGATGCACGGAGTGTCACAAGGAAAAAAAATAACGAGGTAGCGACATGTCGTTAACACGAAGAAGGTTTCTGGGATGGATCGGTGCAGCAGGTGCAGGCACTGTTTTGGGAAGAAGCGCCGATGCTTCTTCCACAGTTCATTTCAAGGGGTATGCGGACAGCTTTGCAATTCTCCATGATATTACCTTGTGTGTGGGATGCCGGGCTTGTGAGACAGCCTGCAACAAAGTCAATGAACTTCCGCCGCCGGACCTGCCGTTTAAAGATTTAACCGTTCTGAATAAAAAACGCCGGACCACGGCAAAGGCATTCACGGTAGTGAACCGGTTTGAAAATGCAAAAACCGGGAGCTTGTCACCGGCGACATTTGTTAAAAAGCAGTGCAATCACTGCCTGGAGCCTGCCTGTGCTTCGGCCTGTTTTGTCAAGGCATTCAAGAAAACCCCGGAAGGCGCTGTAAGCTACGATCACTCGGTTTGTGTCGGATGCCGTTATTGCATGGTTGCCTGTCCCTTTGAAATTCCGTCTTATGAATACGACAATGCGTTTTCCCCGCGGGTGATGAAATGCACCATGTGCCATCCCCGCATTTTGCAAGGCCAGCTTCCCGGCTGCGTGGAAGCCTGTCCCAAAGAGGCCATCTCGTTCGGCAAACGCAGGGATATTTTGAATATTGCCCGCGAAAGGATAAAAAAACACCCGGAGCGTTATCTGGATCATATCTACGGCGAAACCGAAATGGGGGGGACAAGCTGGTTGTACATTTCCGGCGCTCCGTTCAATCAAATCGGCATGCGGGAAGACCTGGGCATCACCCCGGCCCCCGAACTGACAGCCGGCGCTCTGGGGGCCGTTCCCATAGTTGTGGGGCTCTGGCCGGTTCTCTTGACCGGAATCTATGCCATCTCCCAGCGCAAGGAAAAGGTGTCTGCCGAAGAACAGGCTCTGGCAGTTGCCAAGGCTGTTGAAAAAACCGAAGCGACGGCAAAACAGAAATTGGCCGGCGCGCTGGAAAAAGCCCAGAAAGACGCTCAGAAAGATAAGGAGTCGGCCATCAAACAGGCTGTAAAAAAAGCTCTGGATGAAGCCGCCAGCGTTAAACAGGAGGCATCGGATGTCTGAAAAAACCCTGTCCGTCAACAAATCGCTTCTAACCCCGTTTAATATTTTTGCGGGGATTGTCTTAGTCATCGGCTCTGTTATTACGGTGCTGAGATTCACCAAGGGACTGGGCGCGGTCACCAATCTTTCCGACAACAATCCCTGGGGGCTGTGGATCGGATTTGATCTTCTCTGCGGCGTCTCCTTGGCAGCGGGCGGCTTTGTGACCTCCGCGGCCGTGTATATTTTCGGAATGAAGCGCTACCATTCGGCGGTTCGGCCTGCCATCCTGACCGGATTTCTGGGGTATGCCCTGGTTGTTTTTGCACTGCACTATGATGTCGGCCGGCCCTGGAGACTTCCCTACCCGTTCATCGTTCAGCCGGGCACCACATCGCTCCTCTTTGAGGTCGGCGCCTGCGTGGCCTTGTATCTGACGGTGCTCTTCATTGAGTTTACACCGGCTGCCCTGGAATGGCTCGGGCTGAAAAAAGCCCGCAATATCGTGGTGCGCCTGACCATGCTGCTCACCATATTCGGCGTGGTGCTCTCCACCCTGCATCAATCGTCCCTTGGCGCGCTCTACCTGATTGCGCCGTCAAAGCTTCATCCCCTGTGGTACTCCACCTACCTTCCGGTGTATTTTTTCGTATCCAGCATCATCGCCGGGCTTTCCATGGTTCTTTTCGAAAGCACGCTGTCGCATCGTTTTTTTGAAGATAAAATGGATGAAACCCATCTGAAGGAAAATACCGGTGTGACCCTCGGGTTTGGAAAGGCGGCCTCGCTGGTTCTGGCCGGGTATTTCACCATCAAGATCGTTGGCCTTGCGATCTCCAACAACTGGCATTACCTGACGACGGGTTACGGGGCATGGTTCCTGCTTGAGCTGCTCGGATTTGTGGCACTGCCCTGTTTCCTTTACGCAGTGGGTGTTCGGGATAAAAACGTCAAACTCATTCGCTGGACAGCTTTGTTGACGGTTCTGGGAATTGTTCTGAACCGGCTGAACATCTCTTTGATTGCGTTTAACTGGCAGCTTCCTTCCAGCGAGCGGTATTTTCCCCACTGGATGGAAATCATGGTATCCGTGTATATCGTTGTGATCGGCATTCTGGTTTTCCGCTTTATTGTCACCAAGATGCCGATATTGTATGAACATCCGGATTATAAAGAAATGCATTAATGTGAGGATATATTATGGAAGGCGGATTTTTCACGCTGCAGGATTTCATGGCATATACAAAGGGGATCACCTATCTGATCATGATCGTGTCCCTTTTTGCCATAACCGGTTTCTGGCTGTTTTTGACGGATCGCGATACGGACTCGCAGCCCGTTGAACATCACAAAAATGAACATCATTAAAGAATGTGAGAGTCTTTACAAGACATAAAGGAGTCGCCCATGTATGACTTTGTAACCGGTCCCCTGGCATGGCTGGCGTTTCTGGTTTTTTTTGTCGGCGTCGTTGTGCGGGTAGTTCAGTATATCAGAGGCCTGGACTGGAAGCTGGACAGGGTAACCTATACGGTCAATGTGTCCTATGGCATCAAAGGTGCGCTGCGGTCCATATTCTTCTGGCTCTTTCCGTTTGGTACGCGCAGCTGGCGAAGTTATCCGTTTCTAACGCTGCTGGTATTTGCCTTTCACATCGGCATCCTGTTTACGCCGATTTTCCTGCTCGCTCACAACATGCTGCTCCTGGAGCGATGGGGTTTCAGCCTTTGGACGATTCCTGAGGCGGCCGGCGATTTTTTGACGTTTGTTGTTCTGATTTCAGCAATTTTCCTGATACTTCGCCGGATCGCCCTGCCCGAGGTCCGGATTATCACGACAGCTTATGATTATCTGATGCTGGCGGTAGCTGTTGCCCCATTTTTCACGGGATTGATGGCCCATTATCAGGCGGGTGATTACCAGCTCTGGCTGATACTCCATATTCTTTCCGGGGAAATCATGCTGATGGCAATCCCCTTCACCAAGCTGTCCCATTTTGTTGGTTTCTTTTTGTCGCGCGCGCAGCTTGGAATGGATTATGGCATCAAGCGCGGCGGCATGAAAAGCAAGGGGCTTGCCTGGTAACATAAAACCGTGAATCGTAATGCGTGAAGCGGAACTTGTTCATGCTTCACGAAAATGCCGTTACTTTTATCTTTTTTGGAAATAATACTATGCCTGAAGGAACACTCTGTAATAAAATACCGGTAAACACCAAGGAAGAGCTTTTAACGCTTCTGGCCGACAAGAGTGGAAAAACATATTACGAGGAAATGAACCACCTGGAGGTGGATCATGCGAAGCTGAAGGCGACGCTGGATAAAACCTGCAAGTCGCGTATCCGCACCTGGCTTGAAATCTGTGCCCACTGCGGCATGTGCGCGGACAGCTGCTTTTTCTATCTGGCCAACAACAAGGATCCCAAACAGGTTCCCTCTTACAAGATCCAGTCCACGCTGGGCGAGATCGTCAAACGAAACGGGAATGTGGACAATGCCTTCATGCAGAAGACCATGGACATTGCCTGGGGAAAATGCACCTGCTGCAACCGCTGCGGTATGTACTGCCCGTTCGGGATTGATATGGGCGTGATGTTCGGCTACCTGAGGGGGCTTTGCTTTTCCCAGGGCTTTGTTCCCTGGGAACTGAAGATCGGCTCCGGCATGCACCGGATCTACCGGGCCCAGATGGATGTCACCTCCGAAGACTGGGTGGATACCTGTCAGTGGATGGCGGAAGAAAACGAGGAAGACTGGCCGGGGCTGGAGATACCCGTTGACAAGGAAAACGCGGATATCATTTACACGGTAAATGCCAGAGAGCCCAAGCATTATCCGGAGGATCTGGCGGAGGCGGCGATTTTATTTCATCTTGCCGGTGAAAACTGGACCGTTCCCGAGCGTCGGCTGGGAGGAAACGAGTCTGGCCATGTTTGCCGGGGACTGGGAAGGATGCAGACTTCAGGTTCAATCCGTGTACGATGCCATGGAACGCTTAAAGCCCAAGCGCATGGTCGTGACCGAATGCGGGCACGCCTACCGGGCAACCGTCATCGAGGGGCCTTACTGGGCAGGTATTAAAAGCGGCAAAACGCCGGTTCCCAGCTTCCATTATGTGGAATGGGTTGCAGAGGCCCTGCGGACCGGCAAGCTCAAACTGGATCCTGCCAAAAAAATCAAGGAGCCGGTTACCTATCAGGATTCCTGTAACTATATCCGAAATGCAGGGCTTAGCGACTGCGCCCGGGAAATCATGAGCTACATCGCCGAAGATTTCCGGGAAATGCTGCCCAACAGGGAGCATAATTTCTGCTGCGGCGGCGGCGGCGGCATGAATGGTCTGGGACGGTACCGGGAACAGCGAAACGTCGGGCTTAAGGTCAAGCGGGATCAGATTCTGGCAACCGGCGCAAAACTGGTCATCTACGCCTTGTCACAACTGCTGGGATGCTGTCCGGGACTTGGAAGAAATATATAAGGTCGGGATCCGCTGGTCGTTTCTGAAGCCGATTCTCCTGAAGATGGTGATTGTTCCGGACCATATGAAGCCGGAGGAATGATATGCGTGCAGCATGAATGAAATCACGCTGACATCTGATGGCATCATCGTTTCCGACGGCAAGCCGGTTGAAGCCGGCCGGCCCCTGATGTTTCTTAGTCGCTCAGGTCAAACTGGCTTCCGAATGCACCCTGCGAAGCTATTTTAAGCTGATCGAAAATTATCCGCGCCTCTCGGAGCTGAATCCATTTTTTGAAGCTTCTCTGGAACAGTACCGTAAAAGCCCTGCCGCAGGTTGCCAGGACCCGTCTCTGGACTACCTGCTGCTGACCAAGACCATTGAAATGATCGGTTTCCCCGGCAAACCCCGGCTTGAAATCTACCACTCGCTGCATGGTCTTCAAGGGGCAGGATTTTCATGAAATCAAGGATTTTCCGCTTGAAAGCCTTCTGGATATGCCCTTGAGGCTGGGGAAACTCAAACACATTGTTTTTGGCGACAAGGTGGATCTGTTCGAGTTTGATACGGTGTTCACTCTCTTTGAACTGATTGATGCCATTAGTATGGGAGCTCAGCTTTCATGGTACACTCTTGGCCTGTGAAATACGGAGGTGACAATGTTTGATAAAATTCTGTTTGCAACCACCGGAACGCCTGTTTGCGATAATGCCGCGCATGTGGCGTTTGATATCGCAAAAAAATACGATTCGACACTTTTAACGTTTCATGTGCTGGGGCTTCCGTCCAGGGGATTCGGCCAGATTGTGGTGGATACCCGCACCGGCGAAGAAGAATCCTATGACCTGGATTATATTTCATGGGTAAAGGAAGAGCTGAAAAACACCTACGACAAATATCTGGCTACTTGTAAAAAGGTGTGAAATCGATTCCATTGCAGGCGTCCCCCATACCGAGATCCTGAGAAAGGCCCGCCAGAAAGATGTGGATCTCATCGTCATGGGCGCGCATTCCCGGCAGGAGGAAACCGGCGCAACCCGGTACCGGGGGGCTGTGGGCACAAACATGCAGAAAGTGGCCAGAGGTGCCAGATGTCCGGTGCTGATTGTCAGCAGGCCCTGCACCACCTGTCTGTGGTATTTCTCCAATATCGTATTTGGAACCGATTTCAGCAAAGCCTCGTTTTCGGCATTTCTGTTTGCCTATAAACTGGCAAAGGAAATCGGCAGCAAACTCTATATTTTCCATTCACTCGATTTAAGTCAGGTTCATGCCGGCAAGGTAATTTCCCAGGAAGAGATCGAAGCCCGGATTCAGGAAGCCCGAAAGAAAATCGAAAAACTCTATGCGCGTTATCTCAAGGATTACGACAATTATGAAATTGGTATCTGGGAAGGGATTCCTTATGTGGAGATCTTGAAATACTCCAGGGCCAAAAACGCAGACCTCATTGTGATGGCCCATCACACCAAGGAAGTCGATCCGGAAACCGCCATTCTCGGCAGCACCGTCGAGCAGGTGGTCCTGCGGGCCTCCTGTCCGGTTGCCAGCGTGAATCATCCGGACAAAGTTTCAGACTGAAAAAAGGATGTTTTGTCCATGAGCAAAAAGAAGATTCTCATTGTGGATGATGAGCTCGATATGAGAATCTTCCTTTCCACCCTTCTGGAGACCAGCGGCTATGAGCCGGTTACCACCCGGGATGGTATGGACGGTGTTTCCAAGGCCCGCACCGGAAAACCGGATCTTGATCCTTCTGGATGTGATGATGCCCGGTGAAGGCGGTGTTCAGATGTACCGGAAGCTCAAGACGGATCCGGAACTGGCGATGATTCCGGTGGTCATGCTTTCGGCTGTTGAAAAAAAAAGCTTTGATCATTATCTCAGCATGTTGAATTCCAGCATGCCCTGTCCGATCCCGCAGCCGGCAGCATATCTTGAAAAACCGGTTGACCCTGACCGGCTTCTGTTGGTGCTGAAGTCCCTTTTGTTCCAGACGTAATTCCCCAAAACCGGATTCCGGTCTTGATAATCCCTTAAAATCCTGATAGAGATTGGGAAGTAAGGCCACACGTTTACATCCTGTTCTACTTCGCAATCTTTCTTATTTCTGCAAACCAGGAAGCGTCACATTGACTAAAGGCCCGCAAAAAAAGCTCCTGCTGGTTGATGATGAAGAAGGTATTCGCAAGGTACTGGGAATATCCTTATCCGATATGGGATATGATGTTCTTACCGCGGAAAACGGCGATGAAGCCCTGTCGATATTCAGAACGCAATCTCCCCCCATTGTATTGACCGATATTAAAATGCCGGGGCTGGACGGCATTGGTCTGCTGCAGAAAATCAAGCTTGAAAACCCGGAAACCGAAGTCATCATGATTACCGGTCATGGGGACATGGAACTGGCCATAAAGAGTCTCAAGCTGGAAGCCACGGATTTTGTCACCAAACCCATCAACGACGATGTCCTTGAAATCGCCCTCAAGCGTGCCAATGAACGCATTCTGATGCGCAGTCAGTTGCGGTCTTATACGGAAAACCTGGAGCTGATGGTCAAGGAAAAATCTGCAAGACTCGTTGAACTGGAACGGCTGACTGCGATCGATCAGGCAATGGAAGGGCTGTCGTCAGCCATGCGAAGTATTGCAGATGATTTGGGAGAGGACCGGCTGCGGCATTTCAATGAAATGCCCTGTTTCGTATCGGTGCATAACCGTCAGCTAAAAGTCCTTGCCGCCAATCATCTGTATCGCCAGCGCCTGGGAAATGCAGTGGGAGAGGACAGTTGGAAAATATACAACGGCAAAACAGCAACTCCCGAGCAATGTCCGGTTGGAAAGACGTTTTCCAGCGGTGCGGGTCAGCGGATTCGAGAGCTTATTGAGTTTTCGGACGGTTCCCAGTCTCTGGTCATGGTGCATACGGCTCCGATTCGAAACAGCGACGGAACCCTGGAGCTGGTGCTCGAAATATCGGCGGATATCTCCGAGGTCAAACGGCTTCAGGACGAACTGGATGCCACTCAGAAGCGCTATCAGCAGCTTTTTGACGAGTCCCCATGTTACATTACGGTTCAGGACCGAAATTTCAGAATTCTGGCAACCAACAAGCGGTTTAAGAAAGACTTCGGGGATGAACTGGATGCCAGATGTTTTCAGGTCTACCAGAACCGCTATGACCCCTGCTGCAATTGCCCGGTTTCAAAGACATTTGAAGACGGTCAGCCCCACCAGGCGGAAATAACGGCCACTTCAAAATCCGGGGAGAATATTCATCTTCTTGTGGTCACCGCGCCGCTGCGCAATGCATTACGACCAGATTGTTCAGGTAATGGAGCTGGCGACCAACATTACACAGGTGCGAAATCTCCAGGAACACCTGTCCTCCCTGGGTCTTCTGATGAGCTCCATTTCCCATGCCGTCAAGGGAATGCTGACAGCACTGGACGGCGGCTTATATTTGATTCAATCCGGCCTGAAGAAGAATGAACTGCCCCGAATTCAGGAAGGCATTGATGCGGCCAAGCTTATGGCGGAACGGATTCGAAATGCGGTTCTGGATATTTTATATTACGCCAAGGAACGCGAACTTGAACGGGAAGAAACCCATGTTTCGAGTCTGATACGCGATGTTTTCCAGATTATTGAACCCAAGTTGAAAAATCTGCCCATTGCATGGGCTTGTGACGTTGAACCCTCCCTTGGAATCATTGAGATCGACCGCTCGGCATTACGGACAGCGCTGGTCAATATTCTGGAAAATGCCGTTGAAGCCTGTGTGGAGGATTCCGGTAAACCGTCACACCGAATCGGTTTTAGTGCCAGAGCACATGGCAGCCAGGTAAAGTTTGAAGTCAGTGATGATGGGATCGGGATGGATCAGCAGACTCAGGAAAAGCTGTTTTCCCTGTTTTTTTCTTCCAAAGGACAAAAAGGAACCGGACTGGGTCTCTTTATTGCTCAAAGAGTCATCCAGCAGCACCAGGGGACTGTTTCCGTGCTTTCCAGTCCCGGGAAGGGAACAACGGTCAGTGTTCTCATTCCGATCAGGCCATGAGGAATGAATTGGAAATTACGATTGACTTAAATATGATACAGCAAATTGATGTTTCAATCATCAATGACAAATAGCCATGACATTAAAGGCATAACAAAGCATGAAAGCGAGCCGGAATTCTGGTTTCTGACTCCTTTCAGATAAATATCATTATAGAGGGAGGTTGCATGGCGGACACAGGCGCGTGGGACTGGGAGACCAGAGAAAAACGTGTTCCCGTCGGAGATTGGAACAGCCGGTTTGAATGGGTTGAGGAGCCATATAGCAGCCTGGACGGCGAACGGGTTGCGGCGATTGTCAACACTGCGGAAGGCGAGTTCAACGTTTGTGTGAACGGCGAAACCTGGGAAAATCCCTTTGAGAAAATCTGGCATCTGCGATTTACCGCCGATGGCAGGCTGACAGCCCTGGTCTCGGACATGGGGGAGTGGACCGTTGCCGTGGACGGGACAGCCTGGGAAAATCGATTTGCTTATGTGTGGAATCCCCTGTTCAGCAAGGACGGGGTCAGCATCGCGGTGTCGTTTCAGCAGGATCGCAAATATGGCATGGTACTAAATGACGTTCCCTGGGAAGAAACTTACGGAAACCTGACCGATACGGTGCTGAGTCCGGATGGAAACCATACGGCGGCATCCGTTCAGGTGATTTCCGCAGGAGAAACAGAAATCCATAAATTTCAGGAAGGAACGATTTCTGCTGCCATGGACGGCAGTGGTCTGGAATCGCCCATTCGTGAATGTCTGGAACAAGGCCATCAGCCCGGATGGAACGAAAATGGCGGCTGAAGTGCGGCTGACGCTGTATGACTATACGATTGCCGTCAACGGTGCTGTTTGGGAGAAAACCTTTGGCGGGGTATGGGAGCCGATCTTTCATCCGATCAGCGGCAAGGTCGTGGCGCCGGTCCGGGTGAAAGGAAAATGGTACCTGGCTGAAGAGGGACAATTGATGTGGACCACGCCGTTTGATCAGCTCTGGCATCCGTTGTTCAGTCCGGACGCAAAGAGCCTTGCCGCCATTGTTGCCACCGGGTTTGGCAAATGGACCGTTGCCGTTGACGGCAAAGCCTGGAATCATTTTTTCAGCGATTTTGTGACGGATCTGACATTCAGTCCAGACAGCCGGAGAATCGCCGTGGTTGTCAAGGACAATGAGCGCTGGAGTCTGGCTGTCCAGGGGAGCGGCCTGGAAAAACACCTTTGACATGGTCTGGAAACCGGTTTTCAGTCCGGACGGCGCGAATATCGCTGCAAAAGTGGAACGGAGCGGCAAATATACGATTGCACTGAACGACCGGTTGTGGGCGCATGACTGCGAAGCGGCCTGGGATCCTGCGTTCAGCCCGGATGGAACCCGGCTTCTCTTTAGAACCATCGAAGACGGTGTGTACTTTCGCCGGGTGATCCCCGTCAGTGAATTCGGGTGATAAAAGGAGAAAAGACATGCATGACATCTATCAATTCGTGAGCGGTCCGCTGGCATGGCTGGCTTTTACGGTTTTTATTGCCGGCAGCCTGTACCGGTTGCTTCACATGCTGCTTCTCGTTCATCGGAAAGAAAAATTCATTTTTTCTTTCATGAGCTGGAAATACAGCCTGCGTTCCATTTTCCACTGGATCATTCCGTTTGCCTCGGTAAACATGCAAAAGCATCCGTTCATGACGCTGGTAACCTTTACGTTTCATATCTGCCTGGTGATGACGCCTGTTTTTCTCCTGTCCCATGCAGTGCTCTGGGACGAATCCTGGAATATTCAGCTGTGGAGCCTGCCGGATACGGTTGCCGATGTCATGACGCTGGCGGTTATCGGCTGCTGCGTGTTTTTCGGGGTTCGCCGGATCAAACTTCCTGAAGTCCGGTATCTGACCTGCACCTCGGATTACGTGCTTCTGGGGATGGTCGCGGCGCCGTTTGTAACCGGCTTTGTGGCTTATCACCAATGGATCGATTACCCATTCTTCATGGTTCTTCATATCCTGTCGGGTGAAATCCTGCTGATGGCCATTCCGTTTACCCGGCTGAGCCACATGCTGTTTTCGCCGTTTACCAGGGCCTATATGGGTTCGGAATTTGGAAACGTACGGCATGCAAGGGACTGGTGACATGGGCATGTTTAAAAAAAGGGAGGTTCTCTGAATATGAATGAACCGGCAAATCAAACCAATGAAACCATTGCGGATGAAGGCATTGATCTGGGGCTGGCAAGGATTACGGAGGATAGAATCGAGAAGACCATTCTTCGTGTGTTAAATGTCGAGGCCGGAGCCCGCCTCAAGGTCTATGCGGAAACCTGCGTCCACTGCGGGCTGTGTTCGGAAGCCTGTCATTATTACCTGTCCCATGACAATGATCCGCGCTATTCGCCTGCCGGAAAAGTCAAGCAGACCATTTGGGAAATGATCCGTAAAAAAGGCAGGGTGAGCAAGGAGTTCATGAGACAGGCTGCCGTCATCGCAGCCACCCAGTGCAATTTATGCAAGCGATGCGCCATGTACTGTCCTTTTGGCATCGATGTGGCCTATCTGCTGAGCGTTGTCCGGCGCATCACCCATCTGCTGGGCCTGACGCCCCTGTATATTCAGGCCACGGCGCACAGCCATGCCGTCAGCATGAACCAGATGTGGGTCAAGGAGGATGAATGGCCGGACACGCTGCAGTGGCAGGAGGAAGAGGCCAGAAGCGAGATCCCCAAACTCCGCATTCCCCTTGAAAAAGAAGGGGCCGATATCATGTATTCGGTAATCGGACCCGAGCCCAAATTCCAGGCTCAACTCATTTATCAGACAGCCGTGCTGATGAATGTCGCGGGCCTTAACTGGACCATGCCAGCAACGTCCGGCTGGGATAACAGCGACATGGCCATGTTTACCGGAGACAATGAGCTCATGGGCCGGATCAAGCGCCTGCATTACGAAACGGCGGCCCGGCTGAAGGTGAAGAAAATCGTGATGGGCGAATGCGGTCATGCCTTCAGATCGGTGTATGATACGGGTAACCGGTGGCTGGGATGGAAAAATCCGCCCATTCCGATCATTCATGCCATCGAATTCTATTATGATCTGATCAAAGAAGGCCGGATAAAGATTGCCAAAAAATATACAGAACCGGTCACACTGCACGATCCCTGCAATGTGGTGCGCGGCGGCGGGCTTCATGAAAAAGCCCGTTTCGTGGTAAACTCGATTTGTGAAAACCTCATTGAGATGCATCCGAACCGCGAACACAATTACTGCTGCTGCGCCGGCGGCGGGGTAATCAACTGCGGGCCTCCGTATAAGATGGTACGGATGAACGGCAATCGCATCAAGGCCGAACAGCTCTTTGCCGTAAAAGCCAAAGGGGCAAAAACCCTTATTGCCCCCTGCCACAACTGCCATAGCGGCCTTGAAGATATCAATCATCATTATGGTCTGGGAATGAATCTCAAATTCATCGGCGATATTCTGTATCAGGTCATGGAAAAACCGTAAATAAGTGAAAGGAGAAATCAGCAGATGAAAAAGCAATCCCTGTACCTGCTTGTTTCTGTACTGGTTCTCTTGTGCATACTGGCTGTTGCCGGGGCTCAGGAAAATATGACGGCCGTCGACAACAGCGTCTTTGGAAAACCCGAGCGGACCCGGGCCGTGTTCCGGCACGAATCGCATAATGAAAAAGCCAAAATTGACGCCTGCAATGAATGCCATCATGTGATCAAGGATGGAAAAAAACTGGAAGACGAGTCTTCAGAGGATATGCGTTGCTCGGACTGTCACGATCTTAGGGATTCGGGCAGAACGCCTTCGCTCAGAAAGGCCTTTCACCTTAATTGCAGGGGATGTCATGAAAAATCCGGCAAGGGGCCGGTGATGTGCGGGGAGTGTCATCTTAAAGGGGGCGGCAGGTAATGGGAGACAGGTTGTTCCCATTACCTTAGCGCTCGACGATTGGGGAGGAAGCAATGGCGAAAAAAATCATGGTCATCGATGATGACCCCATCATCGTGAAATATCTGGTCACATTGTTTTCGGACAATGGATATGAAACATGCAGCGCATCGGACGGGGTTCAGGCCCTTGAAACCGTTAAGATTGCTCGCCCGGATTTGATCACCCTGGATCTGGAGATGCCCCAGGAATGGGGATCGCGGTTTTATCGAAAGCTCTCCAAAGATGAGGATCTAAAGAAAATACCCGTGATCGTGATAAGCGGCCTGGCCGGCCAGCACGCAGTCAAGGATGCGGTCGCGTTTATCAAGAAACCGTTTGATCCGGATAAATTGCTGGGAATTGTGAAGAAAACAATTGGATGATGCCCGACAACCCAAAGGCGGAATGATCGTGAACCGTCCCAAAAGATCAGCGGCGGGTCCTGATCCCGCCGATTGGAAAGCCTCCCCTATTTGGAAACGCCTCTCAAAAAGGCTTTTTGTCGTCAATAATCAATGATACCGATTCAATATGCCCACCTTGATTCCGATGATCCAGGAGCAAGGAACGGAAAATGATTTCCCAGCCATCCGGTTGAAGCAAATCTATATCTTCCTTCTGAGCGGGTATCCAGCCTGGCCAGCGCTGTTGTCCGGTAACATCATTCTATAATCTTGGGCAAAAATCATGGAGATGATCAACTATAAATTGCCGTGATGATATTGACAATTTCCGAGCGAACATCCTGTTTATTTTAGGAGCCGGAAATCATCAATGCCCGGCGGAACAAGAGGTGTTGCCATGCCACTGGCTAACGGCTGGACCATTGTATTGATGGACGATGAGGCGGATATCCGGGATGTCATGACCCTGACGCTCCAGGATTCAGGATATCGGGTGCTGACAGCGCCGGATGGTCAATCCGGGATCGGCCTGTGTGAACAGGTCACCCCCCAGATGGTCATTACCGATATCCGCATGCCGGGCATGGACGGCATTCAGGTGCTACAGGTTTTAAAGGAACGGCTGCCGGATATTGAAGTCATTGTTGCCACCGCTTATGGCGAAATGGATCTGGCAATTCGCGCCCTTCAACTGGATGCCTCTGACTTTATCACCAAGCCAATTAGTGACAGCGCGTTATTTATGGCCCTGAGCCGAGCTCAGCAGCGCTATACCTCCCGAAAACAGATCAAGGATTACACCCGACTGCTCGAAACCGAAAACGCCAAAACCTCCCAGGAACTGACTGCAACCATCGCCTTTCAGAAAAATTTAATCGAAAGCTCCATGGATGGCATTCTCGGATGCAATGAAGCCGGAAAGGTGATGATCTTTAATAATGCCATGAAACGGCTTCTGGGATATTCCAAAAAGGATGCGCTGGATCACTTGAGCCTTGACCAGGTGTTTGCTCCGGACGAGCGGGTTCGTTTCAACTCGGTTCTTTCCAGCGAGGATTATGGTGGTAAAAACAAACTGAATCTGTATGAAACCAGCCTGCTGACCAGCAGCGGAAACCGGATTCCGGTCCAGATAACGGCCACGGTGCTGACAGAGGCGGAATCCATCAGCGGTCTGGTCTGTTTCGTTAGGGATTTAAGAGAGCTGCGGCGCCTGGAACTGGAAATGTCGGATCAGGCCAGAATTCTCCATCAGGATAAAATGATGTCTCTGGGGCGTCTGGCTGCCAGCGTTGTCCATGAGATCAACAACCCGCTGGCAGGAATTCTCAACTACATTTGCCTGATGCGTCGAATCCTGGAACGCGGCCCGCTTGCAGCCGATCAGCAGGATAAATTTCAACACCACCTGGAGCTGGTCGAAAGTGAGACCCGTCGATGTTCGCAGATCGTATCCGGCCTGCTGATATTTTCCAGAAAATCGCCTTCGACTTTTACGCGGGTTGAGATTGAAGATCTGATCAACCGCTGCATGCTGTTAAGCCAGCACAAAATCCAACTCAATCGCATTTCACAAACGATTTTCATTCCCCCATCGCTGCCGCAGATTATCGGGGATTTCAATCAGTTGCAGCAATGCCTGATCAATCTGATTTTTAACGCCACAGACGCCATGCCCGATGGCGGCACCCTAGAAGTCCTGGCGGGCGCGGATTTGCCCAAAAAAGTGGTTTTTATTCAGGTGAAAGATTCGGGCCCAGGGATTGCGCCATCAGACCTTTCCCATATTTTTGAGCCATTTTATACCACCAAGAATGAAGGCTATGGGGTTGGGCTGGGGCTTTCAACGGTTTATGGCATCATGGAGCGCCACCATGGCAGTGTGCAGGTAGAAAGCCAGATAGGAAAGGGAACGACATTTACCCTGGAGCTTCCGATTTTAAGAGAGGTGCCATGAAGGCTGAACCGCGTAATTTCGACCAATACATACAAAGCGACCAGTGGCTGAATGTGCTGGACGAATTAAACATCGGCGCGCTGATCATCGATAAACAAAGACAAATTTTTTCGATGAACTGCACGGCCCAGGCGCTTCTTGGCCTGAAGGAAGGTGAGGTCCTCGGAAGAAATTGCCGGGAGGTGTTCTGCGGCGTTCCCTGCATGGTGAAGTGTCTCTTCAAGGATGGGGACGAGTGGGACGCAGAGCCTTCTCCGGCTGTTTCCGAAAGCACTGATCCCCAGCAGCTTGTCACCCGGCTTGCCACGCCCATTTTTGATGCACAGGGCCGCGTTGCGGGCTGCCTGACCATTCTACAGGATCACTCTCCCATAGTGGATCTCATCAATCGGGTTCATTATGAAGAGCGCAGCCTGAAAATGATTCTGGAAAACCTGGATATCGGCATTTTTACGGTAAACAAGGGGGGGCACATCACTTTTTTAAATGCGGAAGCCGAAAAGATTACAGGCTATCACCGCCAGCAGATTCTGGGGAAACCCTGTTCAGCCCTGTTTTCGGGAAATGACTCCCGGGATATCGACTTGCTCAGGGCGTCCATCGCTGATGGCAAAACCCGTGTCTGCGCCAGCGGCAGAATCCTTGTCAGCAGCGGTCAGACCATTCCGGTACGCGCCAGTTACATGGCGCTGCATAACGAAAAAGGAAGTATCGTCGGCGGTCTTGCCACATTTTATGATCTGACCGAAGTGCATCAGCTCAAAAAGGCCATTACCGAACGCTATACTTTTCATGACATGATCGGCAAAGATCCCTCCATGCTGAAAATCTTTGAAATGGCCAGGATCGTGGCCAGGAGCGATGCTACGGTGCTTGTCGAAGGCTCGACCGGAACGGGCAAGGATCTTCTGGCCAAAGTCATTCATTCAATTGGCAGGCGAAGCGCCAGGCCGTTTATTAAAGTCAATTGCGCGGCGCTTCCTGACACGCTTCTGGAATCGGAAATGTTCGGCTATGTCAAAGGCGCCTTTACCGGTGCGTTTCAGAACAAACCCGGTCGGTTTCAGCAGGCTGACGGCGGAACCATTTTTCTGGATGAAATCGGTGATTTGCCGCTCTCTCTTCAGGCCAAACTGCTTCGTGTTCTGGAAGATAAGGATTTCTATCCGCTGGGAAGCAGGCATCCGGTAACTGTCGATGTCCGCATTATTTCCGCGACCAACCGGGGGCTGGACAAGCTGGTTGAGGCGCGGCAGTTCCGTGAAGACCTGTTTTATCGGCTGAATGTGGTTCGCATCGAACTTCCCGCGCTCAAAAACCGTAAATCGGATATTCCGCTGCTGATTCAGCAATGCATGGGGCGGCTTTGTCCGCCGGACAAAGGCCCTCTTCGCAGCATTTCCGACCAGGCAATGGATATTCTTCTCAATTATGATTATCCCGGCAATATCCGTGAGCTTGAAAACATTCTGGAACATGCGCTGATCGTCGGCCAGTCCGGAATGATTCTGCCGCATCACCTGCCGGATTACCTTCAGCAGTTCAGAGCCGTCCGTTGTAAACCTCCCCGGGTTGATCCCCTCCAGGATACTGAACGCCAGAAGATTCTTCAAGCGCTGCAAAGCCACGACGGAAACCGCGCACTGGCCGCAAAATCCCTTCAGATGAACCGCTCCACACTGTGGCGGAAAATGAAACGCCTCCGCATACTCTCATAACGCACTGATTGTGATGGTCTCAGTATTGTGTTGCAATGTTGCAAGAGCGTTGCGCAACATTGCATTTATTGCAACGACCGGATTGCGTCATGGCGCCTTTTTCTCAATGAAAAATAAACTTGCCGTTTCTGAAAAAAACAAACAACAATCTGATATGTTTATCGATAAGTATTGTTTTTCTGGACCTGTTTTTTGTGTGTCACAAATGGCACGTTTCGTGCTTTTAAAAGCAATAATCGCATAAATGATGCTGAATTGATCACCGCCACCATGCATTCTAAGATCAAGGGGATTTTGTTATAACGATCACCCAACCCGCATGCATGAAATCCCCTCCATGACTTCCCTTTTCAAAGGGAGGAATCGTTGTCTTGTGCTGCGACCGAAACGATTATCAAGGCCCATATTTTTGATACGGCAACCTTGTTGAACTCGTAAAATGCCATCAATCATAAAACTTCATTCTTTAACCGGCCGTATAAGCAATTGCTTTCATTGGTCCATGTCTTTCATCAGGAGCTATGGTGAAATTGCAACCTGTACAACCTCACATTCTGGTGATTGACGAGGATGACAATATGCGGTTTTTTCTGATCAATATTCTAAAGTCCGCCGGATTTGTTGTGACCGGGGTCGGCAAGGGTTTTAAAGGATTTCTGGCTGCAAAGAATGATTCTCCGGCCGTCATTATTCTGAATGTCATCATGCCGGACCAAGAAGCCCTTTTCATGTACAAGTGCTTCAGACAAGACGCGTGCCTTAAACACATTCCGGTCATCATGCTTTCCGGGATAGACTCAAAGACCTTCTTTCATTATCAGAAATTTCAAGGGGCGCAGGTTGACGGTGTTCCTTGCCCGGACGCCTATCTGGAAAAGCCGCCCGAGGCGGAAGAACTGGTTAACACTGTTCGCAGACTGATTTTAAAAAAGGAAAACCCATGTCCATTCGAATAGGATTTTATATCTGTCACTGCGGCATCAATATCGCCGGCAAGGTCCGGGTTGCAGAGGTCGCCGATTTTGCCGGAAAGCTTCGGCATGTGGCGGTGGCCAGGGACTATCGTTTTATGTGTTCGGATCCGGGCCAGGCCATGATCGAAAAAGACATTCATGACTATGGACTGAACCGGGTGGTGGTGGCGTCGTGTTCCCCCCGGCTTCATGAAAAAACCTTTCAGTCCGCCTGCAGGCGGGCCGGCATGAACCCCTATCTCTTTCAGATGGCGTCGGTCCGGGAGCAGGTATCCTGGGTGACGCCGGATGAAGATGATGCCACCCGGAAAGCCATGTCCCTGGCGGCCGCGGCCATCAACCGGGTCATTTTCCATCACGGTCTGGATACCCGGGAAGTTCCGGTGCATCCCGATGTGCTGGTTGTGGGCGGCGGGATTGCCGGCATGCAGGCGGCGCTTGACATCGCAGCCGCCGATCACAAGGTCTATCTTGTGGAAAAATCCAGCACCATCGGCGGCCATATGCTTCAGTTCGACAAGACATTTCCAACCCTGGACTGTGCGGCCTGTATCGGCACACCAAAAATGGTGGATGTTGTTCAGAGCCCCAATATCAGACTCCTGTCGTACAGTGAGGTGACAGAGCTGTCCGGATATATCGGGAATTACACGGCTAAAATCCGGCGGCTTCCGCGTTATGTAAAAGAAGGCATCTGTACGGGCTGCGGAGAGTGCGCCAATGTCTGTCCGGTGATTCTGCCCAGCGAGTGGGATGAAGGTCTGGGGAATCGAAAAGCCATCTACCGGGCGTTTCCGCAGGCGGTTCCCATCACCTTCTGTATTGATAAAAAGGACAGGGCTCCCTGTGTGGGCGCGTGTCCGGCCCATGCCAATGTTCAAGGCTATATTCAGCTCATCAAACAGAAAAAATACCGGGAAGCGGTGCAGCTTATCATGGAGCGGATTCCCCTGCCAGGGGTTTTGGGACGTGTCTGCCCGCATCCCTGCGAGCTGAAATGCCGGCGGGCCGAAGTGGACGCCGCAGTCGCCATTCGGGATTTAAAGCGCTTTGCCGCGGATCAGGTGGACTTTACAACGCTGGATATACCGCTGATCGAAGAAAACAATCTGAAAGTGGCGGTGATCGGCTCGGGTCCGGCAGGGCTGACGGTTGCCTTTGATCTGAGGCGAAAAGGGTACGGCGTTCATATTCTGGAAGCACAGCCCAAACTGGGTGGCATGCTGCGATATGGGATTCCCGACTACCGCCTGCCGCCAGGTGTGCTGGATGGCGAGATCGGTTATATTCTTCGCATGGGAGTCACCGCGCAGTGCAATGTCCGGTTCGGGCTGGACATCACCCTGAAAGATCTGGAACAGGAAGGGTACGGCGCCGTATTTATGGGCATCGGGGCTCAGGAATGTCTAAAAATCGGCATACCCGGAGAAGCGGACACGCCGGGGGTTTTGGATGCCATAGAATTTCTTCGGAAAGTCAATTCTCAATCCGAAGCGATTTCTGATTTCTGCGGAAAGCAGGTTGTGGTCATCGGCGGCGGTAATGTCGCCATGGATGCAGCACGGGCAGCCCGGCGCCTGGGTGCAAGTTGCGTGACACTGGTTTACCGCCGCACGGAGCACGAAATGCCAGCGTACGCCGATGAAATTCATGAGGCCGGGGAGGAGAAAATCGAATTTCAATTTCTGACATTGCCGGTCCGGGTGCTTCAGACGCCGGATGGTCGGGTTTCCGGGCTGGAATGCGTGGCTACGCGATTGGGCGAGCCGGATGCCGGCGGCAGGCGAAGGCCTGAAATCATACCGGATTCACAAATGGTCATTCCCTGCGACTGGATCATTCCGGCCATCGGCCAGGGCGTTGATTCCTCATGGGCACAGGAAGCCTGCCCCCTGGAATGCTCACCGAAAAACACCATCATTGTAAACCCAAGGACACTTCAGAGCTCCATTGCTCATGTTTTTGCCGGAGGAGATGCGGTCAGCGGTCCGGCGACAGTGGTGGATGCCGTGGCTGCCGGGCATCGGGCAGCCGATGCCATGGATCTTTTTCTTCAGGGGATATCCCTTGAAAGCCTGCAGTCTGAGGTTTCTTATTCCGGACAGCGATGGAAAGAAATCCCAAGGGATTGCACGCCGAAAGAACGCGCCGCTTTATCCTGTCTGGAGCCTGCCGGCCGTAGCGAGTGCTTTGAGGAGGTTTCCGCCGGCTTTTCCGAAAATGAGGCCCATGGCGAAACCGAGCGGTGCCTGAACTGCGGAGGGTGCTGCGAGTGCATGGAATGCGTCCGGGCCTGCGCTGCAAAAGCCATTGATCATACCATGACCGAAACTTCCCTGGAAGTTCAGGTGGGAACCGTTGTCCTGGCAACCGGATTTGATCTGATGGATCCGGCACCCCTGGCTCAGTTTGGATATGGCGCTTTTCCCAATGTCTTTACCAGTCTCGAGTTTGAACGGATCAGCAATGCCACGGGACCCACGGGCGGCAAGATTCTGATGCGTGATGCCGCCGGAGAATTTACAAAGCCTCCGGAAAGCGTCGCCATTTTGCATTGCATCGGCAGCCGGGATGTCAACTGCCATGAATACTGCTCCCGGGTCTGCTGCATGGCGGCGCTCAAATACACGCATCTGATCAAGGAAAAAGTCGGTCACCACGCCCGTGTTTATGATTTTTACATCGACATGCGCTGTTTTGGCGAAGGGTATGAAGAGTTTTATCGCAGATGTCAGGAGGAAGGAACGCAGTTTATCCGCGGCAAGGTTGCCGAGATTACCGACCGGGCACTGCGTCCGGAGGAAAAAGGCAAGCTGATCGCCATTGCCGAAGATACCCTTCTGGGAAAATGCATCCGGGTCCCGGTGGACATGGTGGTGCTGTGCTCGGCCATCGAAGCGCGAAAGGATGCCCTGTCCGTCGGCCGGATTTTCGGCGTCAATCTGGGGGCGGATGGGTTTTTCCTGGAAGAGCATCCCAAGCTGGGGCCGCTCAATACGGCAACCGAAGGCGTCTTTATTGCCGGGGCCTGTCAGTCTCCCAAGGATATCCCCGACACCGTGGCCCAGGCATCCGGCGCTGCCGCCAAAGCGCTCTCTCTGGCATCCAGAGGCAGGGTTACGGTTCAGTCCGTCATTTCCTGGATCGATCCGGATATTTGCGCGGGTTGCCAGCTCTGTCTTCCGCTTTGTCCCTACTCGGCCATCGAATTTGATGATCGCCGAAGCATATCGGTTGTCAACGAAGCCATCTGCAAGGGATGCGGAAGCTGTTCCGGAGCATGCCCCAGCGGCGCGGCCCAGGTCCGGCATTTCAGAAAAGAGCAGGTGTTCGCCGAATTTGAAGGGATGATGGGTGCGATTTGCAGTCAGGTGTAACCCATTTTTGAGTTCGTCATAAGATAAGGAGAAAGTCATGGAAGCGTTTGATCCCACCATCGTGGCGTTTGTCTGTAACTGGTGCACCTATACGGCGGCAGATCTGGCAGGAACCTCCCGGTTGTCGTATCCCAAATCCGTTCGTCTGATTCGCGTGATGTGCACGGGGATGGTGGATCCCCAGTACGTATTAAAAGCCCTTCTGGAAGGGGCGGACGCGGTACTCGTCAGCGGATGTCATCCCGGAGATTGTCACTACATCAATGGCAATTTCAAAGCCAGAAGGCGGATAAAGCTTCTGAAGGAAATCCTTCCCCAGTTTGGCTTTGAGCCGGAGAGACTTCGACTGACCTGGATCGGTGCCAGCGACGGGATTCAATTCGCCGAAGTCATGCAAAAAATGGTTGCACAGATTCAGTTGTTAGGTCCTTCCAAAGCCGGGCGCATGGCCGCTTGAGCTTGGGAACCAGCGGAAAAGCGCAGAAGGATGGAAAATGCGGAATTTCGGCTTTTTGGAACAATGGAGGAAACATGATGTCAACCCCTCGAAAAATTGTGGTCCCTGGGCAGGATATTCTGGGTGCGCTCAGAAGTTTTTTACAATCCATTCTGGAGTTGGAAGACATCGGTGCGATTCTGGCGCCCCGGCGCCTTCCCGTTCAATCCGTTGTGATGCCTGCGCTGATCAGCAACACGAAATTTCTGAGTGAAACCGATCCTCTGGCGCCGGCTTTTTTTCTGAACGCCGCCCGAATGGTTTCCCGGCTGACCCGCAGACCCTTCGGGCAAAAAATTGCGGTGGTGCTTCGGCCCTGCGAAATCAGGGCGTTTATCGAGCTGGTTAAACTCAAACAAGGGTCAATGGATGAAATTGTGATCATTGGCCTGGACTGTCAGGGCGCGTACCGCAATTCGGATTACCGCCGCTATGCATCATCGGGAAGCCTGGATTCATCCACCATGAAATTTTTCTTTGGCGCGCTATCCGGAGCTCCTGCCATCATGGAAGGCATTGACCTGACAACCGCCTGCAAGGCCTGTGAACACCCGGTTCCCGATGGCGCCGATATTGCCATCGGGTTTCTGGGGGTTTCGCCCCTGGATCATCTGCTGGTTCAGGGGCAGAGCCCAAAAGGGGAAGAAATGCTCCTGCGCCTGGGCTTGGACCATGCTGCGATTCCCGCTTTGCGGACAGAAGCCATCGAGGCCCTGGTTTCAGCGCGGTTTCATGAAAGAGACAGACTCTTTGACCTAACCCGGGAGGCTACGAATACACTTGATAAATTGACGGACTATCTGTCGGGCTGCGTCAACTGCTATAACTGCCGGGTCGCCTGTCCGGTATGCTATTGCCGGGAATGCGTGTTCACTACCGACGTATTTGATCATGAACCGTTTCAATATCTGCAGTGGGCGCACCGTAAAGGGGAGATCAAAATGCCGACGGATACGGTATTTTACCATCTGACCCGTCTGGTGCACATGAGCACGGCCTGCGTGGGATGCGGCCAGTGTTCCAATGCCTGTCCCAGTGAAATCCCCCTGACGGAACTGTTCCGTGCAACAGCCATCCGGACGCAGCGCGCTTTTGATTACGAGGCGGGTAAAGACCCGGATGCGCCGCCGCCGATGACCGTGTTCCGGGAACATGAATTTGTGGATGTGGTGGGCTTGTCTGAATAAGGAGCGTAAAATGAATCGAAAAGCAGGTTGCGCCTTGATTGTCGGCGGCGGCATCAGCGGCATGCGGGCGGCCCTGGACCTTGCTGAAACCGGATACGGCGTTACGCTCGTTGAGCAGGCGCCGTATCTTGGAGGCATCGTGTCCCAGCTCGATCATCAATTTCCCACCAATCATTGCGGCATGTGCCGGATGCTGCCGCTTCTGGACAGGGAATCGGGCTCTCAATACTGTTTGCGCAAAGACCTGGTTCATGAAAATATCGATATCCGTCTGTCCACGGAAGTCATGACCGTGACAGGAGAGGCCGGCGGTTATGAGGTGTCACTTCGAAAAAAGCCGGCCGGGGTGGACTGGCTTAAATGTGTCGGATGCGGCGTCTGCATGCAGGTGTGTCCCGTGGAAGTTCCGGATATGTTCAATTCAGGGCTTTCAAAGCGAAAGGCCATTTATCCGGCGGCGCCTTACCGGGTTTTAAATTCCTACCGGATTGATTTTTCGGCCTGCACCCGATGCGGGGCCTGTGTTGCGGCATGCCCGACCGGCGCCGTTTATCTTCGGGAGATGGAGCGAAAACTGTTTCGCGTTCTGGTCGTGGACGATGAGCTGATTGTCCGGGATTCCATCCGTGAATGGCTGATGGAAGAGGGCTTTGATGCGGACATGGCCGGATCGGGTCAGGATGCCCTGACCCGGCTGGGGGAGTCGACATTTCAGCTCATGCTGCTGGACATCAAGATGCCGGGCATGGATGGCGTGGAGGTGCTTAAAAAAGCCAAAGAAATTGCCCCGGAAGTCACGGTTGTCATGATGACGGCTTATGCCACGGTGGAAACCGCCATCGAAGCCATGAAAACCGGCGCCATGGAATACCTGATCAAGCCCTTTGAAATCGATGCGCTCATGCCGATGGTGGAAAAGCGCTTTTCGGAATTCATGGCTGCCAGGGATGAGAAAATCCGGGTCGGCGCCATTGTGCTGGCCGGCGGCGCCGCGCTCTACAAGCCGTCCAGCGGCAAAAACACGCTGGGGTACGGCGTTTATCCCCACGTTCTCACCAGCCTGGAATTCGAGCGACTGATCGGCAACGCCGGACCTTTTGCGGGGAAGGCCCATCCGTTCCGGAGACGGCAAGCCCATATCCCGGATTGCGTGGATTCAGTGCGTGGGCTCACGGGATCTTCAGGCCGGCGCGGATTTCTGCTCCAGCATCTGCTGCATGATTTCCATCAAGGAGGCCCTGCTGGCCCATGAAAAACTGGGGCCAAAACTTACCACCGACATTTATTACATGGATGTTCGTGCATGCGGCAAAAATTATCACCGGTACAAGGAAACGGCGGAAACAACCGGAAATGTCCATTTTATCCGGGGACGGGCGCATACGGTCGTTTCGGACCCGGATTCCGGCGATCTGAGAATCCGGTATGTGACGGTTTCAGGTGCGGATACAGAGTCGGCGTATGACCTCATCGTGCTGGCCGTGGGTCAGCGGCCCCATCCCGATACGGGGACGTGGGCTGAAAAATACGGCCTGTCCTTAAACGATTGGGGATTTGCCGAAACCATCCCGTTTTCCCGGATACAGAGCCAGAAACAGGGCGTTTTACTGGCCGGATCTTTTTCGGGTCTGAAGGATATCCGGGAGTCGGTGACGCATGCCTCAGCCGCCGCACTGGCCGCATCCCGCGTGATTCATCAGGCGGGCGGAGGAAATGCGTTGGTTTCAACCCCGGCCCAGACCGGAGTCCGGAATGTATCCCGCGAACCTTCCCGCGTCCTGGTCGTGATCTGCTCCTGCGATGGGATGCTGACACCATTCCTGGACGCTTCTGAAATCGAGCACCGGCTTAAAAAGGACCCGGCGGTGACAAGTCTCCTGGTATTCAATCGCATCTGCGCAGGACCGGAAATGGAGGGCCTGATTCAGGAAATCAAAAGCCGTCAGCCAAACCGCCTGCTGATTGCCGCCGGCGCTGCGTGCGCGGACCAGGTCCGCGATGTGGGAAAGTCCGCCGGAATTCATCCCAACCTCATCCGTGTTGTGGAGATTCGCAGCCCGGCCTTTTGCTTCACGGTGCTGCCGGATTCCCGGGAATCAACGCGGATTACGCAAACCCTGATGCCTATTCTGAGCATGGGAATATCCGAGCTGAAATACGCGGAACCCGAATCTCTCCCGGAAACGACCGTTGTCAGGCGGGCGATGGTTGTCGGCGGCGGCATCGCCGGCATGAGCGCGGCCCTGGCCATCGGCGACCATGGATATCCGGTGGATCTGATCGAGCGGTCTGAAAAACTGGGCGGCAACCTCAACTGGATTCGCCAGACCCTGGAAGGCCATGCTGTCGGATCATTTCTGGATGCAATCCGGCAAAAAATTGAAAAACACCCGCAAATTCACGTTTACAGTGAAGCGACTGTCGTCAGCACCCGGGGAGCGGCGGGGCGGTTTTATTCTGCAATCGCGGCCCGGGAAGACGCCGTGGTCCAACTGGAACACGGCGCGGTGATTCTGGCCACCGGCGGCACGGAGGCGTCGACGCAGCTCTATGGGCATGGCGCACATCCGGCGGTCATGACCCAGAAAGAGCTGGAAAAATCCCTGCAAAGCGGAACGATTGATCCGGAGAAACTGGAGTCCATGGTCATGATCCAGTGCGTGGGCTCTCGTGAAGATCCCAGAAATTATTGCAGCAGGATCTGCTGCCCGACTGCAATCAAACAGGCGCTTTATCTCAAGTCTCAAAATCCCGAGATTCAAATTTATGTGTTGTACCGGGACATGATGGTGACCGGATTTTCAGAAAGTTATTACACCCGGGCGCGTAAGGCCGGCATTCTGTTTATCCCCTATACCTTGGGCAACAAACCCCGGGTCGAGACCGGCCAGGCCAGGCCGGTTGTGGCTGTTTTTGAACCCATTATTGATCAATTGCTTGAAATCGAGGCAGATATCATTGTTCTGGCCACAGGCCTTACGCCCGATTTTCCGCAGAATCTGGCGGAAATATTTGAGGCCGAACGCGATGCGGACGGATTTTTTCAGGAAGCAGATGTCAAATGGCGGCCGGTGGATGCCATGAAACCCGGCCTGTTTGGTTGCGGCATCGTGAATTCGCCGCAATCCATCCCCGATGCAATAGCATCCGCGGAGGCAGCGGCCCAGCGATCGCTGCGGATTCTAAGCAGGCAAAGCCTGCCGGCCGGCCGGATCACCGCCAGGGTTCGCCACAGCCTCTGCAGCCACTGCCAGATCTGTATCGATGCCTGTCCCTACCATGCAAGGGACTGGAATGAGGATCTGGATCGAATTGAAGTAAATGCTGTGTCGTGCCAGGGTTGCGGGGCCTGCGCGGCCATCTGTCCCAACAGCGCTGCGGTAGTGGATGGATTTCTTATGCCGCAATTCTTTGAAATGATAGATATGAGTTTAGGTTGAAGGCTATGGGTTAACGGCGGTCGTATATATTTCCTTCTGTCTTCAGCCTGTTTTGAGAGGTTATATGAAAGATAATTCACCATCTGCGGCTGTGGATCTTCTGTCTGCCGTCAGCGACATGGTTAAAGCCTGCATTCAATGTGGCACCTGCTCTGCGTCATGCCCGAATGCTTTTGCAATGGACCTGACTCCCAGATATCTGTGGCGACTGCTTCAGGCAGGCGAAACGCAGGCGGTATTAAAGAGCAGAACCTTCAGCCTGTGCTCTTCATGCTACAGCTGTACCCTGCGATGTCCACGGGGGCTGGCCCTGACGGATGTCATGAGCGCCTTGAAACAGGTCAGCGCCAGACAGGTACCGATGCTGGATCCTTCGGGCGTTTTGTTTTATCAAAAATTTCTGGAAAGCGTTCGCCGGCACGGCCGGGTTCGGGAGATGGAATTCATGGCCCTCTATTTTTCAGCCATGAAAAGTCCACTGCTTCCATTTCAGTTTGCCGGGCTCGGAATCAGGCTTCTATCCAGAAAAAAACTGCCCTTTCAATTGCCGTCGAAGGGCAGTGAACGCCTGAAAGCACTGTTTCGCAAAGTGAATGAATTGGAGGATGCCCTATGAAATATCTCTATTATCCCGGATGTTCTCTGGATGGCTCGGCTCTGGAATATAATATTTCAACAAAGGCTGTTTTGAATGCACTCGGGGTTGAGCTGCTGGAACTGTCCGACTGGACCTGCTGCGGGGCCACAGCCGCGGCAGCCGTCAGCCCCCTGCTGTCCCTGGTCCTTCCTGCCCGAAATCTGGCCATTGCGGAAAAAGCTTCAGATGCCTGCGATATTATTGTTCCGTGCAGCGCCTGTTATCTGAACCTGAAAAAAGCAGAAGAAACCATTCGCAGGGAGCCGGGTATTCTGGTTAAGCTGAACGCTGCTCTGGAAACCGAGAACCTGAAGTTAAGCGGCCGGATCCGGGTGCGACACCTTCTGGATGTGCTGTCCCGGGATATAGACGTGAACCGGATTCGATCCCGGACAGAAAGACCCCTTTCCAAGCTGTGTATCGCACCGTATTATGGATGCCAGTGCCTTCGCCCTTACCCTGTGTTTGACAATCCTGAAAAGCCCGTTTCCATGAACCGGCTGATTGAGGCTGCCGGCGCGCGGGTTTACCCCTGGAATATGGGAGGTGTCTGCTGCGGGGCTTCCAATTTGAACACGCATATGTCCGTCGGGATTTCTCTGGTGACCGCCCTGCTGAAAGAAGCTCGGGGTGCAGACGCCATTGCAACGGTCTGCCCCATGTGTCAACTGAATCTGGAAGCCTATCAGCATAAAGCCTCCGCAGCCTGTAATGAAAACCTTCAAATCGCTGTTCTTTATCTTCCGCAACTGCTGGGAATCGCTTTTGGACTTTCAAGCGCCGACATCCGACTGGATTTGAACCTTTCCGCAAATGAAGAGTTCAGAATTAAATGCAAGCGATGAAGAAAGGGGGGCCATGCTGAATCTGTTCCGTTATCTGCGCCGCAGCCTGATTTCAAAACTCATTCTGATTGTCGGTATGACCTTGCTGCTGTCCATGTCCACCTGGGCCTATTTTAATATCAATGATCAAAAAAACCGGGTCATGGAAAACATCATTGCCAATGCGGATCGCCTGACCAACACGATCCGTCTGGGAACCCATTATGCCATGATGCTCAATTCCCGCGATGATATCACCCAGATCATCACCAATATCGGCAAACAGGAGGGCATTGAGAATTTAAGGATCTATAACAAACAAGGCCAGATCAAATTTTCCAATTCAGCCACTGAGGTCAATACGAAGACCAACATCAAGGCAGAGGCCTGTGATATCTGCCATCGGACAGATCCGCCGCTTTCCGATCTGACGCTTTCAAGCCGAACCCGGATTGTAAATTCTCCAAAGGGATATCGGCTTCTGGGCATCATCACACCGATCTGCAATGAACCAAGCTGTGCAACGGATGTCTGCCATGTTCACCCCCAGGGGAAAAAAATTCTGGGAGCGCTGGATGTGGTGGTTTCGCTTGAAAAAACCGATCAGGAAATCTCCGGGTTTGAAAGAGGGATTTTATCCCTGACGGTGTTTGTGTTTCTGATTACGTCCATGTTGATTTCCATCATCGTGGTCCGGTTTGTCAGCCGGCCGATTCAAAAACTGATTGCCGGAACCCGGTTTTTTGCCAGGGGCGAGTATGATCATCATGTGGACATTGCGCCGGAAGACGAGATGGGGTTTCTGGCGGAAGCCATCAACCGGATGGGAAGGGCAATCGGTGAAAAACAGGCTGAGCTGAACAAGCAAAAAGATGAATATCAGAATCTCTTTGAACTCGTTCCGTGTTTGATTACCATACAGGATAAGGCGTTTAAACTCATTCACTATAACCGGGAATTTTCCGATAAGTTCAGCCCGCGACAAGGCGATTCCTGTTTTCATGCCTACAAGGGGCAGAATATTCCATGCAGCCCCTGTCCGGTTGAGAGAACGTTTCAGGATGGTTTGCCCCATTATGGCGAGGAATCCCGGGTAAATGCCGATGGATCTGTGACCCACTGGGTGGCGCGAACATCGCCGGTGAAAAATGCAGCGAAAGAGATTGTGGCGGTCATGGAAGTCTGTCTGGATATAACGCGAAGAAAAGAGCTGGAAGTCAGTCTGGAGAAATCGGAAAAGAAATATCATGCCATTTTTAACAATATCCCGAATCCCGTGTTTGTTCTGGATATGGATACCTTTGAAGTGCTGGACTTCAATCATAGCGTGTCAACGGTTTATGGTTTCTTTCCGGGAGAATTGATGCATCGATCGTTCATGGAGCTGTTCATGGAAGAGGACAGATCTTTTCTGGATCAGAAATTAAAAACAGAAACCGTTATTCATAGCATCAAACAGGTCAAAAAAACCGGCGGAACACTGTTCGTGGATATCTGGATTTCCCCTTCCGAATATCCGGGGCGAAAAGTGCTGCTGGTGACAACCAGTGATATCACCCAGCGCCTTGAAACCGAGCAGCAGTTTATTCAGGCCAGTAAAATGGCGACGCTGGGGGAAATGGCGACCGGCGTTGCCCATGAACTGAATCAGCCCCTCTCGGTCATCAAGACGGCCAGCAGTTTTTTTATCCGGAAAATCTCCAGACAGGAAAAGCTGGATGATGACATTCTGATCAACATGCTGGAAAAAATCGACAGCAATGTGGATCGGGCCAGTCGAATCATCGGCCACATGCGGCTGTTTGCCAGAAAATCCGAGGGAAAGCTGGAAAAAATCCAGGTAAATGAAATCCTGGAAAAAGCGTTCGAGATCTTCAGCCAGCAACTGAAGGTTCGGGGCATCGAGGTGCTGTGGCATGTTGGAAAGAATTTGCCGCGGATTCTGGGTGATCCGGGGCGTCTGGAGCAGGTATTTATCAATTTGCTGCTGAATGCCAGAGACGCCATTGAAGAAAAATGGGGCACCGGAGCTGTGGCGGCCAATCAGGAAGCCGAAGAAGGCGGGAAACAAATCACCCTGAGAACCTGGACAGCGGATAAAAGGATTGGAATCGAAATTCAGGATACCGGAAAAGGTATTCCAAAAGCCATTCTGGATAAAATATTCGAGCCTTTTTTTACCACCAAGGAAGTTGGAAAAGGAACGGGCCTGGGACTATCCATCAGCTACGGCATTGTCAAGGAATGCGGCGGCGATATTCAGGTTCGATCAGAAGAAGGCAAAGGCGCCTGCTTTGTAATCCACTTTCCCATACAGGATGCAAATGATGAAAAAAACCATTTTGCTGGTTGACGACGAAGCGGATATCCGGGAAATTCTTTCGCTTTTTTTGGAAGACCTGGGCTATACGGTGTTTGCGGCGGAAAACGGCGTGGATGCGCTCAAGCTGTTTCGAAAGACACTGCCATCGCTGGTGATTTCAGATATCAAAATGCCGGGAATGGATGGTATTGAACTGCTTCAAAAAATCAAGCAGGAAAGCCCGGACACGGAATTTATCATGATCACAGGCCATGGTGATATGGAGCTTGCCATTATCAGTTTTCAGGGACAGGCTGCGGATTTTATCACCAAACCCATAAATGTGGACGTTCTGGAAATCGCTTTGAAAAAAGTCCATGATAAAATTCTCTGCCGTAAAATGCTTCGGGAATATACGGAAAATCTGGAAAAACTGATCCGGGAAAAAACCGAGCTTCAGAACCATCTGTCCTCGCTGGGACTGATGATCGGGTCCATTTCTCATGGCCTCAAAGGGCTTCTGACCGGCCTGGATGGGGGCATGTATCTGGTGGATTCCGGTTTTACCAAAGACAACCGGCATCAGATTCAGGAGGGCTGGCAAATCGTGAAGCTTACGGTGGAGCGCATTCGAAAGATGGTTCTGGATATTCTCTACTACGCCAAGGAAAGGGATTTGAAACGGGAGACGGTGGATATTCTCAGTTTTGCCGAAGATATCGCCGCCGGCATGCAGCCCAAAATGGCCTTTCAAAAGATCGCGTTTGTAAAAGACTTCGATTCGTCCATCGGCGCCTTTGAAGTGGATCCCGGAAGCCTCCATTCAGCACTGATCAACATCCTTGAAAACGCCATGGATGCCTGTACCCGGGATTCGGCGGATAAGCAGAAACAGGTGACGTTCGGGGTCAAGCAGGATGCCGAGCATATTCTTTTTGAAGTCAGCGATACCGGCACAGGCATGGACCGGGAAACCCGGGAAAAGCTCTTTACCCTGTTTTTTTCCTCAAAAGGCAGCAAGGGAACAGGCCTTGGGCTGTTCATTTCTCATAAAATCATTGCACAGCATGGCGGGTCCATCCAAGTTGCCTCCACGCCGGGTTTCGGCTCTCAGTTTGTCATCAAAATCCCAAAAACGCTTTTGAGTCGCTGATGTCAGGACCGGGAAAACAGAATGACAAAAAAAGCCGCCGCCGTTGAAATACTTTTTTAATTTGACCAATGAATGAGGATTCCCTAAGATCATCTCACGAAAGCATTTTGAACTTTCTTTTCCAGCAGGAGTATTCATACAACTGAATGAACATTCGCGACAAGAAAAAAACATCCGGACCGCTTACACCGACCGAAACCATCCTTGAAAGCATTTCGGATGGCGTTTTCACGGTGGACCGGGAATGGCGCATCACTTCGTTTAACCGGGCGGCCGAGAAGATTACCAAAACTTCACGCAGCGAGGCCATCGGCCGGTTCTGCTCGGAAGTGTTCCGTTCCAGCATGTGCGAAGTCGAATGCGCGCTGCGGCGGACCCTGAAAAACCGCAAAGCGATCATCGGCCAGTCCGGTTACATCATCGACGCAGAAGGAACCCGCATTCCGGTAAGCGTTTCCACCGCAGTCCTTCGAAACGGACAGGGGCAGATCATCGGCGGGGCGGAGACCTTCCGGGACCTGAGCGAAGTCGAGGCGCTGCGCCAGGAACTGGAGGGGCGCTTTCACATCGGGGACCTGGCAAGCCGCAGCCCCCTGATGCAGAAGGTTTTCGATGTCCTTCCCGCCATTGCCGCCAGTCCCAGTACGGTGCTGATTCTCGGGGAGACCGGAACCGGCAAGGAACTGGTGGCAAAGACAATTCACGCTCTGAGTCCCCAATGCAAAAAACCGTTTATTGCCGTCAATTGTGGCGCACTTCCGGATACCCTGCTGGAGTCCGAACTCTTCGGTTATAAGGCCGGAGCCTTTACAGGCGCGGGAAAGGATAAGCCGGGACGTTTTGCGATGGCCAAAAACGGAACCCTTTTTCTGGATGAAATCGGTGAAGTGAGCCCGGCGTTTCAAGTACGCCTCCTGCGGGTGCTCCAGGACCGGACTTACGAGCCCCTGGGCGCGACCCAATCCGAAACCACCAGCGCAAGGATCATTGTTGCGACCAACAAGGACCTGGCCGAACAGGTGCGCCGGCATGCATTCCGCGAGGATTTGTATTATCGCGTGAATGTCATCCGCGTTGAGCTGCCGCCGCTTCGCCGGCGAAAAGAAGACATTCCGCTTCTGGTTGCGCAATTTATCGCCCGGTTCAACCGGCTTCAGCAAAAAAACACCCGAGGGATTGCCCCCGAAGCGCTTTCCCTGCTCATGGCCCATGACTGGCCCGGGAAACATCCGAGAGCTGGAAAATGCAATCGAACGCGCCTTTATCCTGTGCGACCAGGGTGTCATTGCCATCGGACATCTGCCGGAAGAGCTGTCGGGGCGTTACACGACACAGGTCTGTCATGCCGACATGCAGACATCCAGGGATCTGATGGAGACCCAGGCCATTCAAAATGCCCTGGAGCAAACGGGCTTTAACCGCCTGGCCGCTGCCCGATCGCTCGGTATCCACAAGAGCACCCTGTTCCGAAAAATGAAGCGCCTGTGCCTTTCCCTGCCGCCACGGGACGGGCGGACCCGCATTCCGGAATAGCCCATCAGAGCTGACGGATACGGATAATACTTGCAACAAGCGGTGTGAATGAGCTGGAGGCT